>NZ_NGVR01000026.1:0-34454 GCF_002777965.1 Proteus columbae
GCGGAGCGGTAGTTCAGTTGGTTAGAATACCTGCCTGTCACGCAGGGGGTCGCGGGTTCGAGTCCCGTCCGTTCCGCCAACTATTTAGGGGCGTAGTTCAATTGGTAGAGCACCGGTCTCCAAAACCGGGTGTTGGGAGTTCGAGCCTCTCCGCCCCTGCCAGTTACCAATTAAGTAATAACAAAATTTATACTTCTTTGTAGCCCAGTTAATTAACTGGGCTTTTTGTTGTTATCTGTATATTCTTAATATTTATTGCACTAAGTTCCCATCAACTAACCTACCAATGTGCTTCTTTTACTAATACCTATCAGTAATATCCTCTGCTATATGTAATGAAAATTCTAGAGATAAAGCTTAAACCCAAGAGTGAATCGTTAATATTATGAATAACTATAGTGTGGATTTAAGCTTTATTGATGATTTATCGGCTGTTGTAATAGCTGTTGTATCAATACTTGTTGATCACTCGTATTTAACCAAACTGCAAATAAAGGTTTTTGAATAATTTCTGTTGAGGCAGGAGCTAGATCTGAATAGAGATCGAGCCAATGTGTAGGTAGAAATGCGGCTGCATGCGTTGTTTTCATTAACTGATAAGCAATCATTGCAGAGTTAGTGGTTAAAATAGGATCAATTTTTTGCACCGTACCATTAGGAAGAAAAGGCTGAAAATCAGCGCTCCATTCAATTTTGATAAATTGTGCTATTTCTTCTGTTTTATTTGATGCTATTTTCATCAACTGAAAAGTAATATCACCAATAATTTTACTTTCTAATTCATCCATCTTTGGTGCTTCAGTCGTAAAAAGAAGATCGAGCTCTCTTGCATGAAGTTGTTTTACAAGAGATTGCCTTGTAGAGACTCTAGATTCGATTCTAAGCTCTTTTCTTTCTAGATAAGATTCCTGTAACCAAGATGTTAGATATGCTTCCCAGAGTGATGCTGTAGCGCCAATTGATAGTTCTGAATGTTGAGAAGCATGACTAATCTCTTTTTTAGCGAGAAGCCATGTGTTCATTAACGATTCAGCATAGGGGATCAGTCTTTCACCTGCGACAGTTAGACGAATATTGTTACGGTGGCGGGTAAACAGATTTGTGCCTAATTGTGTTTCCAATTGTCGTATTCTAAAACTAACCGCAGACTGCGTTAAATAAAGAGATTCAGCGGCTCGTCCAAAGTGTCTAGTCTTACTGACCTCCAAAAAGGTTTTCAGTAATTCGGTATCCACATCTATCTCCAAAAAAATTTGTCGTTACGATTTAAATATTTTGTTTTACAGAACCGCATGACTATCTAATACTCCGCGCCATAAGTATGACGATAGAGAATTAGGAGTGTGTCAGATGGCAGAAAGTTTTATCACGACTAATCGTTTTTTTGACAATAAACATTATCCGCGTGGTTTTTCTCGTCATGGCGATTTCACTATCAAGGAATCCCAGATATTGGAACGTCATGGTCAAGCTTTCAATGAGCTTGATTTAGGTAAACGAGAACCTACAACTGAAGCGGAAAAATTATTTGTTGCCATGTGTCGTGGCGAACGAGAAGCAGCAACGGTCGAAGAAAAAATTTGGAAGAAATACACTAGTCGTATTAGTCGTCCAAAACGTTTTCATACATTATCGGGTGGAAAGCCGCAGCTCGATCCATCTGATGACTATACCGACTCTGATGATTAATATCATTAGTTTTAGTTAAAAGGAGCGTTTTTTCGCTCCTTTTTATTTATCCATCTAATTGCTTTTGTAAATAGATCATTAATCTATCCATTGCACGAAAGCTTAATGCTTCAATTAAATGATTTCTCTGTATTTTCTCTTCATCTGCAAGATCTGCAATAGTCCTCGATACTCTTAAAATTTTATGCCAAGCGCGTATTGATAATCCTAATTTATTAAGCGTATCTTCAAGAAACGTTGCATCGCTGGTATTCAATGAGCAATAGCATTCAATCTCTTTTCCGGTTAAATAAGTATTCACTTTTCCACATCGTGCAAATTGTCTTTCTCTTGCCTTTAGAACTCGTTCTCTAATTGTCGTACTATTTTCTGTAGTAAATGTAGGGTGAATAAGCGCGCCTTGAGGAAGAAGTGGCATTTCGACAGATAAATCAAACCTATCTAAAAAAGGTCCAGAAACCTTGCTTAAATAGCGCAGGATTTGCTTTATTGGTACTCTATTGTGATTACCTTGATAATGCCCTGTTGGGCTTGGATTTAATGCACCGACCAGTAATACATTGGCTGGGTAGCTTATTTTGGCTTTTGCGCGTGAAATAGTAATTTCTCTAGCATCTAGAGGTTCACGCAATGCATCGAGTACACGACGCTCAAATTCTGGCAGTTCATCCAGAAATAAAATACCATGATGTGCTAATGTAATTTCTCCAGGTTTAGGAAGAGAACCACCTCCCGTTAAAGCAACAGCAGAGGAGGTATGATGTGGAGCTCTAAACGGTCTTGTAGGCCACTTTCTTTCATCAAATGTCACTCCTCTTAAGTTACTAATGATTAATACATCAAGTGCTTCTTTAGCCGTTAAAGGTGGAAGAAGCGTACTTATCCTTTGTGCTAACATTGTTTTCCCTGTTCCTGGTGGTCCAAGGAATAAAATGTTGTGATTTCCTGCTGCTGTGATTTCCACTGCCCTTTTTGCATTATTTTGACCAATTATATCGCTCATATCTTTATTATCTTGATTTTCAATTTCATCATTAATAATAAAATTTTCTGTTTCAATTAATGGCGTATTATTTTCTAGATGATGGCAAATCTCTAAAAGATGAGAGGCTAATAAAGCCGATTTATTGGGTAATAATGAAACTTCAGTTTGATGTTCTGTTGATACAATACATATTCGATGATCTTTTGAAGCACTAAGAATTGATGGAATAATCGCATTAACTCGTTGTAATTTTCCAGAAAGTGCAAGCTCTCCAATAAATTCATAACACTCTAATTTATTTGATGTTAATTGTTCTGAGGCAATGAGTATTGCCAGTGCAATAGGTAAATCATAACGCGCACCTTCTTTGGGTAAATCAGCGGGTGAAAGATTAATCGTTATTCTTTTTGCAGGATAAGTATATCCGCTATTAATTAATGCACTTCTTACTCTATCTTTTGCTTCTTTTACGACAGTTTCAGGTAATCCAACTAATGTTAATCCGGGTAATCCCTGACTAATATGAGCCTCGATAGTAATAAGCGGAGCTGATATTCCTAAAGAGGCACGCGTATATATTATTGCTAATGCCATTTTTTATTCTCCATTATTTTTTTCTTTTTAAATTATTTTTTCTTTTGTGTTAAATGAAGAGTTAAATAAATGTGAGATATCTCGAAAATAAATCAAGTAATTGAAATATAATGATTATTTTTTTTAATGATTAATTTAATAAATTAATATAATTATAATGAAAAATATCATTAGTTTTTAACTAGAAATAATAAAATACAATAGTAGAAAAAACAAAATAACGCGTTCTTTATTGGTATTAATAACTAAAAAATAAATATTTTATAGATGAATGCACTGCTACGTGTTTGTGATATAAAAAAACATATTAAATTCATCATGTTAGAATTATTTTTAAAATAAACATTGTCAATTCTAAAATATCATGATAACTCTAAAAGGACAGAGTGAAAGAAAACACAACACAACATTACAAACATACATTTTAAATAAGAAAAGAAGTTATAAAACTATGAATACTATTGTCCTAGTGATTAGCCTAATTATTATCAGCGTGGTGGTGATTATTAACCCACCGTGCGGGGCTGCACTAGGACGAAGAAAGGCTAACTAAACTAGCCGGATCTCTTAAAAACCCCCGCACCGAAAGGCGCGGGGGTTTTTTTTGAGCCTGAGTTTGAAAAAGAGATTGAATAGAAAATAAATTCAAATTAAACAATAAGTTAATGTGGCAGGGTGAAAGAATGAATGGAGCACAGTGGTTAGTACAGGCATTACGAAAACATCAAGTCGAAACAGTCTTTGGCTATCCTGGCGGTGCGATAATGCCTGTTTACGATGCCCTTTATGATGGCGGTGTTGAACATGTTTTATGTCGCCATGAACAAGGTGCTGCAATTGCTGCTATTGGTTTTGCTCGCTCTACTGGTACGACAGGTGTTTGTATCGCGACATCAGGCCCAGGCGCTACTAATGTTATCACTGGACTTGCTGATGCATTGTTAGATTCTGTGCCTGTTGTTGCTATCACTGGGCAAGTTGCTTCCAATTTAATTGGTACTGATGCATTCCAAGAGATTGACGTTTTAGGTCTTTCATTAGCGTGTACGAAACACAGTTTTTTAGTTTCGACCGTTGATGAATTACCAAGAGTACTATCCGAGGCATTCTCTATTGCATCTCAAGGTCGCCCTGGGCCTGTTTTAATTGATATTCCTAAAGATGTTCAATTGGCTGATGCTTCTCATTTGTCTAGTTATGAATTACCAGAAGAGCAAGAATTTCCTTATCCAACACAGGAGCTAATTCAAGCTAAGCAGATGTTAGCGAAGGCGCAAAAACCAATTTTGTATGTAGGTGGTGGTGTTGCCATGAGTAATGCAGTGGAAACGTTAAGAAAATTTGTGAAGCAAACAGAAATGCCCGTTGTTTCCACTTTAAAGGGATTAGGTTGTGCAGATGCATTAGATGCCAACTATTTAGGCATGTTAGGTATGCATGGCACTAAAGCGGCAAATTATGCCGTTCAGCGTAGTGATTTATTAATCGCTGTTGGTGCTCGTTTTGATGATCGCGTAACGGGGCGATTAAATACTTTTGCACCGAATGCCAAGGTTATCCATATCGATATCGACCATGCAGAATTAAATAAATTGAAACAGGCGCATGTCGCGTTATTAGGTGATGCGAAAGTGTTATTACCTGCTTTAGCTCAACCATTATCTATCGCTGCTTGGCAACAAGAAGTACAAGAGTTAAAAGCAGAACACGCGTGGCGTTATGATCATCCAGGCTCTGCAATTTATGCACCATTATTATTAAAACAATTATCAGATGCGAAACCTGAAAACACGGTTGTGACAACAGATGTAGGTCAACATCAAATGTGGTCGGCACAACATATGACATTTGATGCACCTGAAAACTTTATCACCTCAAGTGGTTTAGGCACCATGGGATTTGGTATCCCTGCCGCTGTGGGTGCGCAAATTGCTAGACCTGATGCTTGTGTTATCTGCGTGTCTGGTGATGGCTCTTTTATGATGAATGTGCAGGAATTGGGCACGATTAAGCGTAAGCAATTACCTATCAAATTGGTGCTATTAGATAACCAACGTCTTGGTATGGTTCGTCAATGGCAAGAGTTGTTTTTTGAACAACGTTACAGCGAAACAATTTTAACAGATAACCCAGATTTTGTTGCTTTAGCAAAAGCTTTTGATATCCCAGGGCAACGTATCACAGAAAAAGCACAGGTTGCTGATGCAATAAAATGTTTATTAGAGAGCGATGGCCCTTACTTATTACAGGTATCTATCGATGACGCTGAAAATGTCTGGCCTTTAGTTCCGCCGGGCGCAAGTAATGATGAGATGATGGAGAAATCAAAATGAACCAACACAATATCACAATTGAAGCCCGTTTTTGTCCAGAGATCTTAGAACGTATCCTGAGAGTTATTCGTCATCGTGGTTTTCATATATGCTCAATGAATATGAATATCACAGAGAGCAACAATATTAATTTAAGCCTGACAGTGAGTAGTCAGCGACCATTAGAACTTCTGTGCAGCCAGTTAACAAAATTAGCTGATGTTGCAGGTATTCAAGTATCACATCAACAGAAAGAAAAATTACGATTCATGAATGCACTAAGTGCCATGTAAGGATAAAAGAATGACAAAGCAAGCTGATTATATTTGGTTTAACGGTGAAATGGTTCCTTGGGCTGAGGCAAAGGTTCATGTTATGTCTCATGCATTGCATTATGGAACCTCTGTGTTTGAAGGTGTGCGTTGTTATGATTCTCATAAAGGCCCTGTGGTCTTTCGCCATCGTGAACACATGCAACGTTTACATGATTCAGCAAAAATTTATCGTATGCCTGTTGAGCAAAGCGTTGATGAGTTAATGGAAGCTTGTCGTGAAACCTTACGTAAAAACAAATTAGTCAGTGCTTATATTCGTCCATTAGTTTTTATTGGTGATGTTGGTATGGGTGTTAATCCGCCAGCAGGTTATAAAACAGATGTGATCATTGCTGCATTCCCATGGGGAGCCTATCTCGGTGAAGAAGCTTTAGATAAAGGTATTGATGCAATGGTTTCTTCTTGGCATCGTGCTGCACCAAATACAATTCCAACCGCAGCAAAAGCTGGCGGTAACTATTTATCTTCACTATTAGTGGGAAGCGAAGCTCGCCGTCATGGTTATCAAGAAGGAATTGCATTAGATGTTCATGGTTACTTATCCGAAGGTGCAGGTGAAAACCTGTTTGAAGTAAAAGACGGTGTTATTTTTACGCCTCCATTTACTTCATCAGCACTGCCTGGGATCACGCGTGATGCCATCATCAAATTAGCAAAAGATCTCGGTTATGAAGTGCGTGAACAAGTACTTTCTCGTGAATCACTTTACCTTGCAGATGAAGTCTTTATGTCAGGTACAGCCGCAGAGATAACACCAGTACGTAGTGTTGATGGCATTCAAGTAGGTATCGGACGTTGTGGCCCTGTGACCAAAGCCATTCAAAAAGCATTCTTTGGTCTGTTTACAGGTGAGACAGAAGATAAATACGGCTGGTTAGATCCAATCAATTCATAAACATAATCAAATAAATTTGTTTAGCGGGTAGCTCGTTCCCTACTCGCTTTCTTTATCGCAGGAGTGTGAAAAATGCCTAAATACCGTTCAGCGACAACGACACATGGTCGTAATATGGCTGGAGCCCGTGCCTTATGGCGCGCAACGGGAATGACTGATGCTGATTTTGGTAAACCCATTATCGCTGTTGTGAACTCATTTACGCAATTTGTACCGGGTCATGTGCATCTGCGGGATTTAGGAAAACTAGTTGCTGAGCAAATTGAAGCCGCTGGTGGTGTCGCTAAAGAATTTAATACCATTGCAGTTGATGACGGTATCGCAATGGGGCACGGTGGCATGCTTTATTCTTTGCCATCGCGTGAACTTATCGCAGACTCTGTTGAATATATGGTTAATGCGCACTGTGCTGATGCGATGGTGTGTATCTCAAACTGCGACAAGATCACCCCAGGAATGTTAATGGCGTCTTTACGCTTAAATATCCCTGTTATTTTTGTTTCGGGTGGCCCTATGGAAGCGGGTAAAACGAAGCTTTCAAATCAACTGATCAAACTAGATCTGGTTGATGCCATGATCCAAGGGGCGAATCCAAATGTCAGCGATGCTGATAGTGAGCAAATTGAACGATCTGCTTGTCCGACTTGCGGATCGTGTTCGGGTATGTTTACCGCAAACTCCATGAACTGCTTAACAGAAGCATTGGGATTATCTCAACCAGGAAATGGCTCATTATTGGCGACTCATGCTGATCGTAAAACGCTGTTTATCAACGCGGGCAAGCGCATTGTTGAACTTACTAAGCGTTATTATGAGCAAAATGATGAAACTGCATTACCCCGCAATATCGCAAAAAAAGAAGCCTTTGAAAATGCGATGATCTTAGATATTGCAATGGGTGGCTCAACAAATACGGTTCTGCATTTATTAGCTGCTGCGCAAGAAGGTGAGGTTGACTTCACCATGGAAGATATCGACAGACTTTCTCGCCAAGTACCTCATTTATGTAAAGTGGCACCAAGTACACAAAAATATCATATGGAAGATGTTCACCGTGCAGGTGGGGTCATGGGTATTTTAGGTGAATTAGATCGAGCCGGATTACTTAACCGTAATGTGGATAATATCTTAGGGCTAAGCTTGCCAGAAACATTAGCGCAATATGACGTGATGTTAACGCAAGATGAACAAGTAAAATCGATGTTCCAAGCAGGCCCCGCGGGTATTCGTACAACGAAGGCATTCTCTCAAAATTGTCGTTGGCCAACCTTAGATATCGATCGTGAAAATGGATGTATCCGTAGTAAAGAACATGCTTATAGCCAAGATGGTGGATTAGCAGTGCTATCCGGTAACTTAGCACAAGATGGCTGTATTGTTAAAACCGCGGGTGTTGATGAAGATAACCTCATCTTTAGCGGCCCTGCCAAAGTGTATGAAAGCCAAGATGATGCAGTAGAGGCTATCTTAGGTGGAAAAGTAGTGGCTGGCGATGTGGTGATTATTCGTTACGAAGGGCCTAAAGGTGGGCCGGGTATGCAAGAGATGCTGTATCCAACCTCTTATTTAAAATCAATGGGATTAGGTAAAGCTTGCGCACTTATCACTGATGGACGATTCTCAGGAGGAACATCTGGCCTATCTATCGGGCATGTTTCACCTGAAGCCGCAAATGGTGGGGTAATTGGTTTAGTGGAAGAAGGCGATATTGTTGATATCAATATCCCAACCCGTGAAATCACACTGAAAGTTGATGATAAAACATTATCTGCACGTCGTGATGCACAAAATGCTCGTGGTGATAAAGCGTGGACACCACAAAATAGACAGCGCCAAGTTTCGTTTGCCTTACGTGCTTACGCCTCTTTAGCCACTAGTGCTGATAAAGGTGCGGTGCGTGATAAATCTAAATTAGGGGGCTAAGAATGGCGGCCTTTAGACCTTTAAGTTCAGCACCAAGTAGCGCTGAATATTTAAAAGCGGCGCTGAGCGCACCTGTTTATGAAGCCGCAATAGTCACTCCACTCCAAGAGATGACAAAAATCTCTGAACGTTTAGAGAATACTATTTTAGTTAAGCGTGAAGACCGACAACCTGTTCATAGCTTTAAATTACGTGGTGCTTACACCATGATTGCCGGATTGACTCCTGAGCAAAAAGAGAAAGGTGTTGTGACGGCATCTGCGGGCAACCATGCTCAAGGCGTTGCGTTGTCAGCGAATCGAATGGGTGTGAAGGCATTAATTGTGATGCCAGTGGCAACGGCGGATATCAAAGTCGATGCTGTTCGCCAATTTGGTGGAGAAGCATTGCTTTATGGTGCCAACTTTGATGAAGCAAAAGCGAAAGCTATCGCACTATCTGAAGAGATGGGATACACCTTTGTTCCGCCTTTTGATCACCCAGCCGTAATTGCAGGACAAGCAACACTGGCAATGGAACTCTTACAACAAGATGTTCATCTTGATCGTATCTTCGTACCCGTAGGTGGCGGAGGTTTAATTGCTGGTGTGGCTGTATTAATCAAACAGCTTATGCCAGAAATTAAGGTTATCGGCGTTGAAGCAGAAGATGCCGCATGTTTAAAAGCAGCATTAGAGGCAGGACACCCTGTTGAACTAGCTCGAGTCGGTTTATTTGCAGAAGGTGTCGCCGTTAAGCGTATTGGTGATGAAACTTTTCGTTTATGCCAGAAGTATGTCGATGATGTGATTACTGTTGATAGTGATGAAATTTGCGCTGCGGTAAAAGATTTATTTGAAGATGTGCGTGCGATAGCAGAGCCTTCAGGCGCATTGGCATTAGCAGGGCTTAAAAAATATGTAGAAGAGCACCAAATCAAAGGTGAGCGTCTAGCGCATGTACTTTCTGGTGCAAATGTGAATTTTCATGGGCTACGTTATGTTTCTGAACGCTGTGAACTAGGTGAAAAACGCGAAGCATTATTAGCGGTGACTATCCCAGAACAAAAGGGCAGTTTTTTACGTTTCTGCCAAATCTTAGGTCAACGTGTTGTTACTGAATTTAATTATCGTTATAGCGATGCTGATCCTGAAAATGCACGTATTTTTGTCGGTGTACGTTTAAGTCAAGGACTCACAGAGCGTAAAGAAATTTTGCGTGAGCTTACGACAGCGGGTTATCAAGTTGCTGATCTTTCTGACGATGAAATGGCAAAGCTTCATGTACGCTATATGGTTGGCGGTCGTCCTCATAAACCACTTAAAGAGCGTCTATTTAGTTTTGAGTTCCCTGAGTCGCCGGGCGCTTTAATGAAGTTTTTAAAAACATTAGGCACTTATTGGAATATCACACTATTCCATTATCGCAGTCATGGTACTGATTATGGACGTGTGCTGGTGGCATTTGAATTGCCCGAAACGCAAGGGCGTTTCGAGCGACATTTAGATGCATTAGGCTATGAATATCATGATGAGACAGGAAATCCTTCTTTTCAGCTATTTCTGTCACCACAAACGACAAGCTTAGTCGTGGAGTAATCGCCAAAAAGCACTGATCACAGGCTCTTGAAGGCGTTTGTGTGATACGCAAACGCCTAATTCGAAAGGTTCTACCATTGAAATATTATCCAATGAAGAGATGCGATTACGCACAGGCTCAGGGCAGTTATCAACGACAACTTGCGGAATAAGTGCAATACCACAGCCTAACGCAACCATTGAGACAATCGCTTCATGCCCTGAAACAGTCGCATAAATTAAGGGATTATGGATACGGTGGCGTTTAAACCATAATGCAATTCGTTGTCGCGATGGGCCATGTTCAGGAATGATAAAAGGAATATTGAGCCAATCGGGTTTCTCTTGTGTTGCAAGATGACGAACATTACAAGGCAGAGCGGGTGCAATCAGTACTAATGGAATTTCGCCTATTTTTTCAAAACAGATATTTTCAGGAAGCTTTTCAGGTTTTCCTGCAATACCTAAATCGGCCTCATCAGATTGCACTTTATCGACTGCATCGGCTGCATCTCCAGTAGTGAGTTTTATTTCAACTAGTGGGTTTTCTGCACGAAAACGGTCAAGAATAGGCGGCAAATGGCTGTAAGCCGCTGTTACAGAACAAAATAGGCGCAGTTCACCAGAAAGGCTTGGGCTATTTTGATTTAACGTGTGCTTAAGTTGCTTATATTGCAATAAGGTTTGTTGAGCATAGCCTTTTAACTGCTCGCCAGCATCAGTGAGGGTCACTTGTCTGTTATCACGTAAAAACAGAGGATGACCTAAGCTTTCTTCAAGGCGCTGAATTTGGCGAGAGAGCGTAGAAGGGCTGACGTGCATTGCCTGTGCTGTCTTGGTGAAGTGGCAACTTTCAGCTAAATGCAGGAAGAGTTTGAGATCACGAATATCCATTATCAGCCACCCATTGTTATAAAAAAGTACGTTGCATTTTTTGCAACACTATCTTGTAAATATATCAATTTAAGCAATGGCTTTCATCCCATATAGTAAAGTCATGCAACACCTCACGGAGAGTGAGGATAATAACAGCAAACACATACACAACGATTTTGGAGTCTTCTATGGCAAATTATTTTAATACATTGAATCTGCGTCAGCAGTTGTCGCAATTAGGTAAATGTCGCTTTATGTCACGCGAAGAATTTGCTGATGAAGCAAATTACCTGAAAGGCAAAAAAGTCGTTATCGTTGGTTGTGGCGCTCAAGGCCTTAACCAAGGTTTAAATATGCGTGATTCAGGTTTAAATATCGCGTATGCCTTACGCCAAGAAGCGATTAATGAGAAGCGTGCATCATGGCGTCGTGCAACCGAAAACGGTTTTGAGGTTGGAACCTATGAAGCGTTGATCCCTCAAGCAGATTTAGTTGTTAACTTAACGCCAGACAAACAGCATTCCGCTGTTGTTCAAGCCGTTCAACCGCTGATGAAATCAGGTGCAGCATTAGGCTATTCTCATGGTTTTAATATCGTTGAAGTTGGCGAAAAAATTCGTGATGACATCACTGTTGTTATGGTTGCACCAAAATGTCCGGGTACAGAAGTTCGTGAAGAATATAAGCGTGGTTTTGGTGTTCCAACTCTGATTGCTGTTCACCCTGAAAATGATGCGAAAGGTGAAGGTATGGCCATTGCGAAAGCATGGGCTGCAGCAACCGGTGGTCATCGTGCCGGTGTTTTAGAGTCCTCTTTTGTTGCTGAAGTAAAATCTGACTTAATGGGTGAGCAAACTATTCTGTGCGGTATGTTACAAGCAGGCTCTCTGTTATGTTACGACAAAATGGTTGCTGATGGTGTTGAGCCGGGCTATGCAGGTAAGTTGCTTCAATTTGGTTGGGAAACAATTACCGAAGCACTGAAGCAAGGTGGTATCACCTTGATGATGGACCGATTATCTAATCCTGCAAAAATGCGAGCCTATGCATTATCAGAGCAATTGAAAGAGATCATGGCTCCACTGTTTGCGAAACATATGGATGATATCATTTCAGGTAAATTCTCTGAAACTATGATGGCAGATTGGGCAAATGATGATAAAAACTTGCTGACATGGCGTGAAGAGACTGGAGCAAGCGCATTTGAAAATTATCCTGAATATGAGGGTAAAATCAGTGAGCAAGAGTACTTTGATCACGGTGTATTAATGGTTGCAATGGTTAAAGCGGGTGTTGAATTAGCCTTTGATACCATGATTGAAGCAGGGATCTTTGCAGAGTCAGCTTATTATGAATCACTGCATGAGTTGCCATTAATCGCGAATACTATCGCTCGTAAGCGTTTATATGAAATGAATGTGGTTATCTCTGATACCGCGGAATATGGTAACTATTTGTTCTCATTCGCGGTTGTTCCTATGCTGAAAGAGTTTATGACAACATTACAATCTGGCGATTTAGCAAAGAAAGTTCAAGATAATGGAACAGACAATGCACAATTACGTGATATCAATGAAGCAATTCGTCAGCACCCAATTGAAGCCGTAGGTAAAACGTTGCGTGGGTACATGACGGATATGAAGAAGATTGCCGTCGGTAACTAATTTTTAGTCGCTCTTTACGCGATAAGTGCGTTGGCTACACTCGGTTACCCAAGTCACATACTCATGTATGCTCCTTGGGATAACCTCCTTTGCCGCCTTCTTCTCCCGCAAATAGCTTAGAAAAATAAGCGTAAAATTCAATCTTATTAAAAACCGTATTTCTTAATGAAATACGGTTTTTTGTTTTTATCCCTTTAAGGAAAATTGAAAGAGGGAATGACTCAAGAGTTTGATTGGTTTCTGCTACAATTATCCCCCGTTATGTTCTTGGTTAATGAAGTTTGGAAAAAGTATGCGATTAAATCCCGGTCAACAAAAAGCAGTGGAATATGTATCAGGTCCTTGTTTGGTCTTAGCAGGTGCCGGCTCGGGTAAAACACGGGTGATCACCAATAAAATTGCATATCTTATTCGTCAATGCCAATACCCAGCAAAGCAAATTGCGGCGGTTACGTTTACCAATAAAGCTGCGCGTGAAATGAAAGAGCGTGTCGCTCAAACCTTAGGTCGCCAAGAAGCGAAAGGATTAATGATCTCAACATTCCATACATTGGGATTAGAAATTATTAAACGCGAATATAAAGCGCTAGGTATTAAAGCTAAATTTTCATTGTTTGATGATCAAGACCAATCTGCATTACTCAAAGAATTAACGGCTGATTTATTAGAAGAAGATAAAGATTTACTTTCTCAGTTAAAGAGCCAAATCTCTAACTGGAAAAATGACATGCTCACGCCAGAGCAAGCAATAGGAATGGCGAGATCGCAGCAAGATCATACGTTTGCTGAATGCTTTCGGCGTTATGAGCAACATCTGCGTAGTTGTAATGTGCTCGACTTTGATGATTTAATTAGCCGACCCACCATGTTATTGCGCACAAATGAAGAAGTGAGAGAGCGCTGGCAAAGACGTATTCGCTATTTGCTGGTGGATGAATATCAAGATACTAATACAAGCCAATATGAATTGGTCAAATGGTTGGTTGGTGAAAGAGCTCGCTTTACGGTTGTAGGTGATGACGACCAATCAATTTATTCATGGCGAGGTGCTCGCCCCCAAAATTTAGTGCTATTACAAAAAGACTTTCCACAACTTAATGTGATTAAGCTTGAGCAAAACTATCGCTCTTCTGGACGTATTCTAAAATCAGCGAATATCTTGATTGAAAATAATCCCCATGTTTTTGAAAAACGGTTATTTTCAGAATTAGGTTATGGTGATCAACTGCGGGTTTTAACGGCTAATAATGAAGAGCATGAAGCTGAGCGTGTAGCTGGCGAATTAATAGCTCATCACTTTATTAATAAAACTAATTATAAGGATTATGCAATCCTTTATCGCGGTAACCATCAATCTCGTATTTTTGAAAAATACTTGATGCAAAATCGTATTCCTTATCGTATTTCAGGTGAAACCTCTTTTTTCTCACGAGAAGAGATAAAAGATATTCTTGCCTATTTACGAGTCATTACTAATCCTGATGATGATGCGGCATTTTTACGTGTTGTGAACAAGCCTCGTCGTGAAATCGGGCCTATGACAATTCAAAAGTTAGGTGAGTGGGCTAAAGTTCGAGATAAAAGTTTATACAATGCCTGTTTTGATTTGGGATTAAGCCAAACATTAACAGGTCGAGGTTTGAATTCATTACAAGCATTCTCACAATGGATGTCGCGTATAGTACAAAAATCAGAACGAGAGCCGCTGTTAGCTGTACGTGATTTATTGCATGAAATGGATTATGAAAGTTGGTTATATGAAACCTCAAGTAGCGCGAAAGCTGCGGAAATGAGGATGAAAAATATTAATCAGCTATTTTTATGGATGAGTGAAATGCTTGAAGGTGATGAATTACATGAGCCTATGACGCTTTCTCAAGTGGTTAACCGTTTTACTTTGCGCGATATGATGGAGCGAGGAGAAACAGAAGAAGAGTTAGATCAAGTTCAGCTAATGACATTGCATGCCTCTAAAGGTCTTGAGTTTCCTCATGTATTTTTAGTGGGAATGGAAGAGGGTATATTGCCACACCAAAGCAGTATTGATGAAGATAATGTAGAAGAAGAAAGACGTCTTGCTTATGTGGGTATTACCCGAGCACAAAAAACACTCACATTTACGTTATGTAAGGAAAGACGTCAATATGGTGAATTAATCAAACCTGATCCAAGCCGTTTTCTTTATGAATTACCTCAAGATGATTTGAATTGGGATACCAATAAAAAGAAAGTATTAAGTGCTGAGGAAAAACAAGAAAAAGGGCAAAAAGGTGTTGCAGGATTAAGAGCTATGTTGGCAAGGCACAAACCTGAATAGCATAGAGTGTGGTCGATAAAATTAACCCCTTGGCATATTGATGTCCAAGGGGTTTTTATTTTTGTATAAGTAAAAAGGTTAACTTATACGAGAGCTATTTTGTTCTTCAATCATTAAAGACCAATGAACATAACTCTGAAGTTGGATCTCTTCTTGGAGATTTTCAGCACGTAATGGATGCTCATTAAGCCATTGATATGGCAGTGTAATAATGAGTTTCTCATCTTCAGTGCGTAATCGTAATGCAGGAAGCGTATCATCACGGCGGCGGCTAGCAAAAATAATGGCTAATCGCAGTAAACGCACCAGTCGATTGGCTTGAGTTATCGGTAGGGCGTTTTGATGATTAAGGGGCGCAAGATCGATGATCCCTGTTTGGTTTTTTAGCAAAGAAGCTAATAAACGTCGTTGCGCGGGTGTGTATCCTGGTAAATCAAGATGAGAAATCAGATAGCTTGCATGTGAAGGTGCTTGGCGGAAATCGACACTTAGGCCAATCTCATGTAATGCACTAGCACTATAAAGCAACTCGCGGCAACGATTATCTAACTGCCAACTCTTGCTGACTTGGATAAAAAAGTGTTCTGCAAGTTGTTGAACTCGGTGTGCTTGCTCAATATCAATCTGAAACCGGCGCTGGACATTACGAAGAGTACGTTGACGGATGTCTTGCTCAATAGGAAGATGCAACATTCCATAGACTAAGCCTTCTCGTAATGCACCACCTGCTAAGATCATATTGTCGATATGCAGTGTTTCAAATATGGCGATTAAGATAGCAAGCCCACTCGGAAACACTAAGGCTCGTTCAAAAGTAAGCCCCTCAATTTCCAATTCTTCCAGTTTTCCACATTCAATAGCTTTGTGTTTGAGCCGCTCAAGCTTAGGTAAGGTGATTAATTCATCCATACCTTGAGCAATCATGATCTCTTGCAATGCTTGTACAGTACCAGAAGCGCCCACACACACTTGCCAGCCTTGCTCAATTAATTTATCCGCTACTGGAGCGAGTATCATTTTGGCTGCGTCTTGTGCTTTAGCAAAATTTTCTTGAGTTAAAGAGCGATCAGTAAAATAGCGCTCTAACCAAGTTACACAGCCCATACTTAAGCTCATTAATTGTGTCGTTTTAGCACCAGTACCTGTAACCAGCTCTGTGCTGCCACCACCAATATCGACAACTAAACGTTGCTCTGCACCACCAGTGGTATGTGCAACGCCACGATAGATAAGGCGTGCTTCTTCCTCACCACTAATAACATGAACAGTATTGCCCAATATTTCAGACGCTTTTGCGACAAAAATATCTGCATTTTTAGCAATACGTAATGTGGCTGTTGCTACGACTCTGATTTGTTCAGTCGGAATATCACGTAGATATTCAGAAAAAAGTCGTAAACATTGCCAACCGCGTTCCATTGCCTGCTCTGACAATTCATTTTCACTGTTTAGGCCAGCAGCGAGTCGAACTTTACGTTTCACGCGGGAAAGGACTTGTATAGAGCCCGCGATTTCTCGAACGACTAACATATGAAAACTGTTAGAACCTAAATCAATAGCAGCATAAAGTGATGAGGATTTCAGCATAATTTATGGATGACTCGGGCGTTTATTTCGGTTGTTACGTTGAGTATTATTTCCTCTATTATTTCGCACTGGCGCATTATTGCGACGAGGCTGACCTTGGCGAGGACGGTGACGGCGTTTAGGCTCAGGAAGATCAGCTAATAACGCATCACTATTATATTTACTCACAGGAATAGCATGTTGAATATAAGTCTCAATTGCAGGTAAATTCAGTGCATATTCTTCACATGCAAGGCTGATTGAGTTACCACTATTACCAGCGCGCCCTGTTCTACCAATACGGTGAACATAGTCTTCACAATCATCAGGTAAATCATAGTTAAAAACATGCGTTACTGATGGAATATGAAGACCTCTAGCGGCAACGTCAGTGGCAACCAGAATATCAAGATTACCTTGGGTAAAATCTTCTAAAATGCGTAGACGTTTTTTCTGAGGAACATCACCTGTTAATAAACCAACGCGGTGTCCATCTGCGGCAAGGTGTGCCCAAATATCATCACAACGATGTTTTGTGTTAGCAAAAATAATACAGCGATCTGGCCATTCTTCTTCAATTAATGTTTGAAGAAGACGCATTTTCTCTTCATTTGAAGGATAAAAGAGTTCTTCTTTTATGCTAAAACCTGTTTTTTGTTCAGGTTCAACTTCAACATATTCAGGATTATTCATCTGTTCAAAAGCCAATTCTCTTACGCGGTAAGAAAGCGTTGCAGAGAACAGCATATTCATACGCTCAGCGGCAACTGGCATACGACGGAAAATCCAACGAATATCTTTAATAAAGCCGAGATCGTACATTCTGTCAGCTTCATCAAGTACCACAACTTGGATTGTGTTAAGGTTAATATGGCCTTGTTTAACGTAGTCAATTAAACGACCTGTTGTGCCAATAACAATATCGACACCATTACTTAATACTTTGAGTTGTTCGTCATAGCCATCGCCACCGTAGGCGAGACCCATTTTAATCCCTGTATTTTGCGCAAGCTCTTTAGCATCAGAATAAATCTGCACGGCTAATTCGCGTGTTGGTGCCATAATAAGTGCACGAGGTTGATTGGTTTCATGCCCTTCTTTAGCAGGGTGTGTTAAAAGATAATGAAACGTTGAGGTTAAAAACGCCAACGTTTTGCCTGTTCCTGTTTGGGCTTGCCCGGCAATGTCTTGACCTTTCACAGTGATAGGTAACGTCAATGCCTGAATTTGTGTACAATTAGAGAACCCTTTTTTCTCAAGGGCTTCTATCACTTTTGGATGCAAGGCGAAGTCGGAAAACTTCTTTTCTGTCAAATATGTTTTGCTCATAATGTAATAGAATATCAGTTATGGGTTGCATTACAAAAGTTTATCCGCTGAAATGCAGACAGACTTTTGTTATTTAATGTTACACTGGTACGGTCAATATTATTCTTTGGAGTAGAACAATGAGCGATAAAATCCTTCACTTATCTGACAGCAAATTCGATGCTGATGTATTAAATGCAACCGGCCCTGTGCTCGTTGATTTCTGGGCTGAATGGTGTGGCCCATGTAAAATGATTGCTCCTATTCTAGATGAAGTTGCAACAGAATACGCTGGTAAATTAACAGTTGCGAAGCTAAACATCGATCAAAACCCGCTGACAGCACCAAAATACGGTATTCGCGGCATTCCTACACTGATTTTATTCAAAAACGGTGCAGTTGCTGCAACTAAAGTAGGCGCATTGTCAAAAACTCAACTAAAAGAGTTTTTAGACGAAAATATCTAATTTGATTTAGATATCAAAAATAAAAGTAGGACGTTTAGATCTTGTCAGTATTTCTGTTATTGACCGCTAGACGTCCGCTTCGAAGCATGATAAGTTAGCGCCACTTACTTACATAATATATCGGATCTACTTGTCAATATGATTAGACACGATTAAATAAGTCTGAGATATTGAATATCAAGCGTGCAAAGTAATAGAATTGAATAACATGATATGATATTTAATCTAATATGATATTTAATATAAGTAATCTGAATTCATCTAACCAGTCAAGTTGCCTTAGAATAATCTATAGTATTCAAGGAATATAAATTTTTCCAAAGTATGTTCCTAACCCATAAGTTGAAAGTACACTCATGCATCGCGAAAATGAATGTCACTTCTCTGGGATAAAGCAGACTGGTCTAATAGTATTAACACTCTCTAACATTATCATTTTAGTTATACCCTTATGTTAGAAAGTTATAATCTGTAATTTTACACATGACGAAACTGACAGCGATTCGCTGTTATACTATTCACGTTCATAGTTCGAGAGTTACCCCGAGTTATTAAGAACCCACCATTATGAATCTTACCGAATTAAAAAATACGCCGGTATCAGAATTGATAGCACTTGGCGAAAATATGGGGCTAGAGAATCTGGCTCGAATGAGAAAGCAAGACATTATTTTCTCTATCTTGAAGCAACACGCGAAAAGTGGGGAAGATATTTTCGGTGACGGTGTGCTGGAAATATTGCAGGATGGCTTCGGCTTCCTACGTTCCGCAGACAGTTCCTACCTTGCTGGTCCCGATGATATCTACGTTTCTCCAAGTCAAATTCGCCGTTTTAACCTTCGCACTGGTGACACCATCGCAGGGAAAATTCGTCCTCCTAAAGAAGGTGAACGTTATTTTGCCCTTCTAAAAGTTAATGAAGTTAACTTTGATAAACCAGAAAATGCCCGCAGTAAAATCCTCTTTGAAAACTTAACACCTTTACATGCTAATAATCGTTTACGCATGGAACGTGGTAATGGTTCAACAGAAGACTTAACCGCGCGTGTTCTTGACTTAGCGGCACCAATTGGCCGCGGTCAACGTGGTCTTATCGTTGCTCCACCAAAAGCAGGTAAAACCATGTTGCTGCAAAACATCGCAGCAAATATTGCTCATAACTACCCAGATTGCGTATTAATGGTACTTCTGATTGATGAACGTCCAGAAGAAGTGACAGAAATGCAACGCTTAGTAAAAGGGGAAGTTATTGCTTCAACCTTTGACGAGCCAGCTTCTCGCCACGTACAAGTTGCAGAAATGGTGATTGAAAAAGCGAAGCGTTTAGTTGAGCATAAAAAAGACGTTATCATCCTGTTAGACTCCATCACTCGTTTAGCGCGCGCTTATAACACAGTTGTTCCTTCATCAGGTAAAGTGTTAACAGGTGGTGTGGATGCAAACGCATTACATCGTCCTAAACGCTTCTTCGGTGCGGCTCGTAATGTTGAAGAAGGTGGTAGCTTGACTATCATTGCAACAGCATTAGTCGATACTGGTTCTAAGATGGACGAAGTTATCTACGAAGAATTTAAGGGTACAGGTAATATGGAATTACACCTGTCTCGTAAAATTGCTGAAAAACGTGTTTTCCCTGCAATTGATTACAATCGTTCTGGTACACGTAAAGAAGAGTTACTGACGTCTCAAGATGAGCTACAAAAAATGTGGATCCTGCGTAAAATTATTCACCCAATGGGTGAAATTGACGCAATGGAATTCCTCATTAACAAGTTAGCAATGACTAAGACAAATGAAGAATTCTTCGACTTTATGAAACGTTCATAGAGTGTATTAACAAAGTGATTGAGCTGAGAATAGGATTAAAATATTAAAATAGTGTGCTCTGTTACAGAATAAGTAATATCACCTCAATTTATATGCTGTTAAGCTCATTTACTTTGTAAGAATGACGATATGATGAAAACGCCACAACTATTGTGGCGTTTTTTTGTTTTTTATGGATGTAATTTAATTTTGGATTGCAATATTTTAATGAGATGTTGGTATATATATTGCATGTTTTGGTAATTGATAAAAATAGCGATGGCATCAATAAAAATAGTTAAGGAAAACTTATAATTGATGAAGGGTGGTGGGTTTTGAATAAACTCGTCGTGGTGAAGCTGGAAAAATAATAAAAACACATGGAAGCGTAAAATAACCAGCTATATTTATTATAGAGAAAAGTACTGTGGATATACTAAAAATGAGCACAAGCGTTTTTTATGTGTTCTTATTTTCTTTCGCATTTTTATTTTTGGCTCGTAAAATTGCAAAGAAAATTGGACTCGTGGATAAACCGAATTATCGTAAAAAACATCATGGATTGATCCCCTTAGTTGGCGGAATATCAGTCTATTTTGGTATTGTTTTCGCATTTTATATTTCAGATATCTATATTCCTCACAAGGAATTGTATCTGGCATGTGCGGGACTTCTTGTTTTTATTGGCGCTTTAGATGATCGCTTCGATATTAGTGTCAAAATTAGAGCAACAATCCAAGCTTTTGTTGGGATCGTAATGATGGTGGGTGCGGGATTAAAACTCGACACACTGGGTCATGCTTTTGGTCCTTGGGAAATGCATTTAGGGCCTTTCGGCTATATTGTTACACTTTTCGCCGTTTGGGCAGCAATCAATGCCTTTAATATGGTTGATGGTATTGATGGGTTATTAGGTGGCCTTTCTTGTGTCTCTTTTGGTGCGCTTGGTATTTTATTATATCAAAGTGGTAATTCAGCTCTCGCATTCTGGTGTTTCTCATTTATTGCGGCAATTTTACCTTATATCCTTTTAAACTTAGGGTTCTGCGGTAAAAAATTCAAAGTCTTTATGGGAGATGCGGGAAGTACACTGATTGGATTTACCATTATTTGGTTATTGGTTGCATCAACACAAACTCAGCCTCGCCCTGTTAAAGCGGTAACCGCATTATGGATAATTGCTATTCCTCTTATGGATATGGTGGCAATTATGTACCGTCGTTTACGCAAAGGAATGAGCCCTTTCTCTCCAGACCGTCAACATATCCACCATTTGATCATGCGTGCAGGTTTTACCTCTCGCCAAGCTTTCATTCTGATTACATTGTCAGCCGCGTTATTAGCAGCGATTGGTATTATCGGTCAAAACCTATCATTTGTACCTGAATGGTTTATGTTGGCATTATTCTTGCTTGCATTTGTTATGTATGGTTATTGTATTAAACGCGCGTGGCGAGTCGCTCGTTTTATTAAACGACATAAGCGTCGCTTACGTAGAGCAACACAACAGCATTAATATAAGCAGAGGTTTTTTAACGTGATGAACTCGGAAAATAACGCCTCCCGACAGGGTGATCAGCCAGATAATGAACTCGATATTCGAGGTCTTTTTTGTGCACTTTGGTCAGGAAAAAGTTGGATTATAGGGTTCGCTCTGCTTTTTGCAGTGATTGCACTCGGTGCATCTTATTTGATGCAACCTAAATGGAGTGCAATCGCAATGACAGAGAAACCAACGATTAATAACTTAGGCAGTTATTATTCGCAATCTCAGTTTTTGCGCAATCTTGATACGCAGATTAATCCAGCAGCACAAACCTCAGCTTTAACTATTTCAGATGAAGCTTATCAAGAGTTTATTACTCAAATCGCAGCGTTTGATACTCGTCGTGAATTTTGGTTGCAAACGGATTATTTCAAACAGCGCAAAGAGAGTGATGAACAGGCTAATGCTGCGTTATTGGATGAGTTAATTAACAATATTCAATTTACGCCTGCCGATGAGAAAAAATTAGTTAATGATCAGCTGAAACTTATTGCGGAAACATCAAAAGAGGCGAGCCAATTATTAAATGAGTATATTGCTTTTGCTAATAAGAGAGCATCTACCCATCTTAATGATGAAGTGATAACAGCTTGGGCAACTAGAACTCAATCAATGAAAGCGCTAGTTAAACGTCAAGAAATGGCGGCTCAATCTGCGTATCAACGTCAAATTAACTTATTAGAGCAATCAATTAAAGTGGCTGAGAAACAAGGTATTTCTCAAAAACAAACCTCGATTGCGATTGATGAGTTACCGGACTCTAAACTGTTTCTGTTAGGCGTTCCTCTGTTGCAATCACAGCTAGAAACTTTAGTTGCAACAGGTGCCGATTTTGATAGTGATTACGATCAAAATACGGCAATGTTAGCGACCCTTACTGTGGGCGCCAAATTACAAGATAACTTCCAAACTTACCGTTTTCTACGTACCCCTGAAGATCCTGTGAAACGTGATAGTCCTCGTCGTGCCTTTATGATGGTACTTTGGGGCGCTATTGGTATTTTAGCGGGCGCAGGTGTTGCATTAGTAAGACGCAGTTCATTAAAAAATAATAATAATTAAATTTTGTCACTAATGACAATAACGAGATATCAGGTGTTTCGGCACCTGATGTATTGAGAATAAGGGCATATTGCTTTCCCAAAAATAAGCGATATAACAATGAAGAAAAGAGAGCCACTGTGAAAGTGTTGACTGTTTTTGGCACACGCCCTGAAGCGATAAAAATGGCACCGTTAGTGCACGCTTTAGCAAATGATGATTCGTTTGAAGCGAAGGTATGTGTTACGGCCCAACATCGAGAAATGCTTGATCAGGTATTAAATCTTTTTGAGATCAAACCAGATTACGATCTCAATATTATGAAACCAGGACAAGATTTAACGGATATTACCTGTCGTATTTTAGAAGGGTTAAAACCGGTATTAGCGTCATTTCAACCTGATGTTGTTTTGGTACATGGTGATACAACAACGACCATGGCAGCAAGTTTAGCCGCATTTTATCAACGAATTCCTGTTGGTCATGTGGAAGCAGGGCTACGTACTGGCAATCTTTACTCCCCTTGGCCTGAAGAGGCAAACCGTACTATTGCAGGGCACCTTGCAATGTATCATTTCGCGCCAACAGAAACTGCAAAATTAAATTTGGTACGAGAAGCGGTTGCGGATAAAAATATTTTTGTCACGGGAAATACGGTAATTGATGCGTTGTTTTGGGTAAGTGACAGAGTGATGGGCAATCAAACACTCTTAAATGAGCTTGCTGTAAACTATCCATTTATTCAGCCGGATAAGAAAATGATCTTGGTAACAGGACATCGCCGAGAAAGCTTTGGTGGCGGTTTTGAACGTATCTGCCAAGCTTTAGCTGAAATTGCATTAGCACACCCAGATGTAGAAGTTGTCTATCCTGTTCACTTAAACCCTAATGTGAGTGAACCTGTTCAACGGATCCTTCATGGTATTGATAATATTAAGCTAATACAGCCACAAGATTATCTCCCATTTGTGTATTTAATGAACCATGCTTACCTTATTTTGACCGACTCTGGTGGCATTCAAGAAGAAGCGCCTTCATTAGGTAAGCCGGTTCTTGTAATGCGAGACACAACAGAACGCCCAGAAGCTGTTGAAGCGGGCTCTGTTCGTTTAGTTGGAACAGATACTAAACGTATTGTTAGCGAAGTAACCTCTTTATTGACAGACGAAAACGCGTATCACCAAATGAGTAAGGCGACAAACCCTTATGGTGATGGTCATGCCTGCCAACGTATTCTTGAAGCATTGAAAAAAAATCAGGTGACATTATGAGTTTTGAAACTATTTCTGTTATCGGCCTCGGCTACATTGGTTTACCTACAGCGGCAGCTTTTGCCTCTCGTAAAAAAAGCGTCATCGGTGTTGATGTTAATCAGCATGCAGTTGATACGATTAATAAAGGTCAAATTCACATTGTTGAGCCTGATCTTGATAAAGTCGTTAAACAAGCGGTTGAAGAAGGTCATTTAAAAGCTTATACCACGCCACAGCCAGCAGATGCTTACCTTATTGCTGTACCTACACCATTTAAAGGTGAACATGAACCTGATTTGGCTTATGTTGAAGCAGCTGCACGCTCTATCGCACCTGTACTGAAGAAAGGTGATCTTATTATTTTAGAATCAACCTCACCAGTTGGCTCTACCGAAAAAATGGCAGAATGGTTAGCAGAAGCTCGCCCAGACTTAACATTCCCTCATCAACAAGGTGAAGATGCTGATATCGATATTGCTTACTGCCCTGAGCGTGTATTACCGGGTCAAGTGATGATTGAACTTATCCGCAATGACCGTGTTGTGGGTGGCATGAACCGTAAATCGTCAGAGCGTGCAAGCGAGTTATACAAGATTTTCCTTGAAGGTGAATGTGTTATCACTAATGCACGTACCGCAGAAATGTGTAAGCTGACTGAAAATAGCTTCCGTGATGTTAATATTGCGTTTGCTAACGAGTTATCACTAATCTGCGCTGACCAAGATATTAATGTGTGGGAGCTAATTAGCTTGGCGAACCGCCATCCTCGCGTCAATATTTTACAACCAGGTCCAGGTGTTGGTGGACACTGTATCGCTGTTGATCCTTGGTTTATCGTGTCACAAAATCCAAAACAATCCCGTTTAATTCACACTGCGCGTTTAGTCAATGATGGCAAACCTGTGTGGGTTATCGATCAAGTTAAAGCCGCCGTTGCAGATTGCCTTACTGAAACAGGTAAACGTGCAAACGAGATTAAGATTGCCTGCTTTGGTTTAGCCTTTAAACCTAATATCGATGACTTACGTGAAAGCCCAGCGATGAATATCACTAAACAAGTAGCGGATTGGCATAGTGGTACGACATTAGCAGTTGAGCCGAATATTCATGAGCTACCAACAAAACTGAAAGGGATCACAGAGTTAGTATCAACAGAACAAGCATTGAAAGACGCTGATATTGTCTTAATGTTAGTTGATCACCAACAATTTAAAGCGATCCCTGGCAGTAAAGTCACTCAAAAATGGATTGTAGATACTAAAGGAGTATGGCGTTGAAACGCATTCTAGTTACAGGAGGAGCCGGTTTTATCGGCTCTGCTGTTGTTCGACATATTATTGAAAACACCAATGACAGCGTTGTTGTGGTGGATAAACTGACTTATGCTGGTAATTTAGAGTCATTAGCCACTGTGGCAAATAGTGAACGCTATGCCTTTGAGCAAGTCGATATCTGTGATAGAGCTGAGCTTGATCGCTTATTTGCTCAATATCAGCCAGATGTTGTTATGCACTTAGCCGCTGAAAGCCATGTTGACCGCTCTATCGATGGTCCTGCTGCCTTTATTGAAACCAATATTGTTGGTACTTACACCTTATTGGAAGCAGCTCGCCACTTTTGGCAAGTTTTACCACAAGAGAAAAAAACGGCATTTCGTTTCCACCATATCTCAACCGATGAAGTGTATGGCGATTTAGAAGGCACAGACGACTTCTTCACTGAAACAACTCCTTATGCGCCAAGTAGCCCATATTCTGCTTCTAAAGCCTCAAGTGACCATTTAGTGAGAGCATGGTTACGAACTTATGGCTTACCAACCGTAATTACCAACTGTTCGAATAACTATGGTCCTTACCATTTTCCTGAAAAATTAATCCCATTAATTATTTTAAATGCGATTTCAGGAAAGCCATTACCTGTTTATGGTAAAGGGGAACAGATCCGTGATTGGCTCTATGTGGAAGATCATGCTCGTGCGCTTTATTTAGTCGCAACAACGGCAACACCGGGTAAAACCTACAATATTGGCGGCCATAATGAGCGTCGTAATATTGATGTTGTTAAAACAATTTGTGCGCTATTAGAAGAGTTATATCCAGCAAAACCGGAAGGTGTTGCTCAATATGTCGATCTCATTACTTATGTGAAAGACAGACCTGGTCATGACCTACGCTATGCGATTGATGCGGCAAAAATTGAAGCTGAATTGGGCTGGAAACCAGAAGAGACATTTGAATCGGGCATTCGTAAAACTGTTTTGTGGTATTTAAATAACGAAACTTGGTGGAAACGTGTGTTAGATGGCTCTTATGCAGGTGAACGTCTAGGGCTTGGGAACTGATTAAGTAAAGAAGGATAAATGATGAAAGGTATTATTTTAGCGGGTGGCTCTGGTACACGACTGCATCCGATAACCAAAGGGGTATCGAAGCAGTTATTGCCTATCTATGATAAGCCCATGATCTATTATCCGCTTTCAGTTCTGATGCTTGCTGGTATTCAAGATATTTTGATCATCACAACACCAGATGATATGACTTCATTTCAGCGCTTATTGGGTGATGGTTCTGCATTTGGTGTTCGTCTTCAATATAAAATTCAGCCATCTCCTGATGGCTTAGCTCAAGCCTTTATTTTGGGTGAGGAATTTATTGGTGATGATCATTGCTGTTTAGTTTTAGGCGATAATATCTATTTTGGTCAAGGGTTTAGTCCAAAACTGAAACAAGTTACACAGCGTGAGCGTGGTGCAACAGTCTTTGGTTATCAAGTGATGGATCCTGAGCGATTTGGTGTTGTTGAGTTTGACGATGATTTTAAAGTGTTATCGATAGAAGAGAAACCTGAACACCCTAAATCTAATTGGGCTGTGACGGGGCTTTATTTCTACGATAACCGAGTGGTTGATTTTGCCAAACGAGTCAAACCGTCGATTCGTGGTGAATTAGAAATTACGTCGATTAATCAGATGTATCTTGAATGTGGTGAGCTTAACGTTGAATTACTGGGACGTGGTTTTGCATGGTTAGATACCGGAACTCACGATAGTTTAATTGAAGCCAGCACCTTTGTTCAAACTGTTGAAAAACGCCAAGGATTTAAAGTGGCGTGTCTTGAAGAGATTGCTTGGCGCAATGGTTGGCTCAGTGATGACCAAGTAAGAGAAAGCGCAAAATCACTGTCTAAAACGGGTTATGGCCGTTATCTCTTGGATTTATTACATGTCCGTCCTCGCCAATATTAATTATCTTGAGTGGGAAAGCGAGTTTTTCTCCCTCAAAACAGGGCGCCTTGAGTTTGATACACAAGCGCCCGCGTTAACAGACGAACAGCTTGATGCTTTTGCTGTGGTTCAAGCTAAAGTCGCATCTCATGAGCTTTCTCTCATCGATAAACTCAGTCAATTAGGTTTTCAATTTGCGGAAGGTGAAATTGATTTTAAACTTTCAATTGGCACAGAAAATGCTTGTAAGAAAGCGACGGAATACGGTTTTAGAAAAGCCAATGAAGATGATATCGATTTATTGATGGCAACTGCCTCAGAAGCTTTTGTACAAAGTCGTTTTAGAACACCTTGGTACAAAGAAGGTGATAGTAGTCGTTTTTATGCATTATGGGCTAAAAAAGCGGTGTTAGGTACGTTCGATGATATCTGCTTACTGACTTATGATGCTGAAAATAATGTAAGTGGTTTTGTCACTTTACGCCATCTATCTGAAAGTGAAGCAAGAGTGGGATTACTTGCAGTAATGCCCAACAGAATAGGACAAGGCATTGGTAAACAACTGATGTCGGCCGCGAAGTTTTGGTGTCAACAACAAGGTATTTCAACCTTATATGTTGCAACACAGATCAGCAATATTGCAGCTTCGCGTTTATACACACACAGTGGGGGCTTAATAGAGAGCACCACTTATTGGTTATACAGGGGATAATATGATTCCGTTTAATAAACCACCAGTTGTCGGCACAGAATTAGAATATATGAAACAAGCTATGGAAAGTGGCAAGCTCTGTGGTGATGGCCATTTCACAAAGAAATGTGAAAAGTGGTTAGAAGAACAATTTCATTGTCATAAAACGCTGTTAACGCCTTCTTGTACAGCATCGCTTGAAATGGCTGCCATCTTATTAGATATCAAGCCTGGCGATGAAGTTATCATGCCAAGTTTTACCTTTGTTTCGACCTCTAATGCGTTTGTATTACGTGGTGCAACGATTGTCTTCGTTGATATTCGTCCAGATACTATGAATATTGATGAAACAAAAATCGAAGCGGCTATTACAGATAAAACTCGCGCTATTGTTCCCGTTCATTACGCAGGTGTTGCCTGTGAAATGGATACGATTATGGCGATTGCGAAAAAACATAATCTATTTGTTATCGAAGATGCTGCACAAGGCGTTATGTCAACTTACAAGGGCAAGGCTCTTGGCACAATTGGTCATATTGGTTGCTATAGCTTCCATGAAACAAAAAACTACTCATCAGGTGGTGAGGGTGGTGCAACGTTAATTAACGATCCTGATTTAATCAATCGCGCAGAAGTTATCCGTGAAAAGGGAACTAACCGCAGCCAATTTTTCCGTGGTCAGGTAGATAAATATACTTGGCGTGATATTGGTTCCAGCTACTTAATGTCGGATTTACAAGCCGCTTACCTGTGGGCTCAACTTGAAGAAGCTGAAAAAATTAATGAGCGTCGTTTAGCATTTTGGCAGATTTACTATGATGCATTGACTCCATTAGCGGAAAAAGGCTTATTGGCGCTTCCAGTCGTTCCTGAAGGGTTAGAGCACAATGCACATATGTTCTATATCAAACTGAAAGATATCGAGCAACGTACCGCGTTTAATGACTACATGAAAGAGCATGGTGTCTTAACGGTATTCCACTATGTGTCATTGCATACCAGTCCTGCGGGTATGAAGTTTGGTCGCTTTGACGGTGAAGATATTTTCACAACGCAAGAAAGTGAGCGTTTAGTGCGTTTGCCTATGTTCTACAACATGACAGAAGAAGAGCAACAGACTGTTATTGGTCATATTCGCGACTTTTTTGCTTAATTATGTCATTAGCTAAAGCATCAATTTGGACAGCTGGATCAACCCTGATAAAAATCGGGGCTGGTCTGCTTGTCGTTAAGTTACTTGCTGTCTCTTTTGGTCCCACAGGGGTCGGATTAGCGGGAAACTTTCGTCAATTAATCACCGTACTAGGTGTCTTATCTGGTGCGGGTATTTTTAATGGCGTGACGAAATTAATCGCACAATATCAAGATGATGATATTCAACGCAAAAAAGTGTTGGGTACGTCATCATCCATGATTTTGCTGTTCTCTACACTATTAGCTATTTTATTTCTTCTTTTTTCTGCCCCCATTAGCCAAGTGTTATTTGGTGATGATTATCATCAATATCAGGATATTGTAAGAGCCGTTGCTTTTATTCAAATGGGAATAGCATATAGCAACTATTTTCTTGCCATATTAAAAGGTTATCGTGATGCGGCAGGTAATGCCCTATCAGTGATTGCGGGTAGTATTATTGGTGTTATTGCTTATTATTTATGTTATTTATTTGCGGGTTATCACGGTGCATTAATTGGACTAGCATTAGTGCCTGCACTTATATTATTTCCTGCTACATTTTTAGTAGTAAAGCGTAAACGCTTCGCGTTAAGCGAGCTTAAACCTCATTGGGATAAGGCGATAGCAAGTCATCTTGGTAAGTTTACCATTATGGCAATACTGACATCGATTACATTACCCGTCGCTTATATCATGATGCGTAACTTACTTGCTGAACATTATAGCTGGGAGGACGTAGGAATTTGGCAAGGGGTGACCAGTATTTCAGATGCTTATTTGCAATTTATTACCGCATCTTTCTCTGTTTATTTACTGCCAACACTCTCCCGACTAACGCAAAAGAGCGAAATTACCAAAGAGATTGTTAAGTCACTGAAGTTTGTATTACCTGCGGTAGCGGCTGCGAGTTTTATGGTGTGGTTATTACGTGATTTTGCGATTTGGTTACTATTTTCAGATAAATTTGTCGCTATGCGTGATTTATTTGCATGGCAACTTGTCGGTGATGTTTTAAAAGTAGGCGCTTATGTCTTTGGCTATCTCGTCATTGCAAAAGCAGCGCTACGTTTTTATATCCTTACAGAAGTAAGCCAGTTTGCCTTATTAACGCTATTTTCGCGTTGGCTTATTCCTGAGCATGGTGCACTAGGTGCAGCTCAAGCCTATATGGCAACATATATTATTTACTTCCTTCTCTGTAGTTCTGTTTTCGTGATTTATTGCAGGCGCAAATGACAACTTTGATTTACGTACTAGGTTCAGACATTGTGCATCATAACAGTACAATGTTACGGTTTTTTAACGACCACCTCGTGACTGAGGCGGGGTTAACGTATAAACCTCGTTTTATCGTTGCCAGTAAAAATACTTCACTGCAAGAAAGCTACCCAGCTTTAGATATTGAGTGTTTAGCTGATAAAAAGCAGGTTGCACAGAGAGTGGTTACATTGGCAAAAGCCGATACTCACCAACGATTCCTTTTTTTAGGTCAGTTTAATGCGCCTATTTGGTTGGCATTATTGACTGGCAAGATTAAACGTCATCAATTTTGGTGGCATATTTGGGGTGCTGATTTATATCAGGATTCTAAACAGCTAAAATTTAGACTCTTTTATCTTCTTCGTAAACTTGCTCAAAAGCGTGTGGGGCGAGTATTTGGTACACGAGGTGATCTGAATTACTTCGCGCAATTTAACGTTAATATTCCAGCCAGTTTGCTCTATTTCCCAACAAGAATGGATCCTGCGCTGACGGTGACAGAAAAAGCGCCTATTGATGAAAAACAACTCACTATTATTGTGGGTAATTCAGGGGATAGATCGAATCGTCATATTGAAGCTTTACAGGCGATTGCAGAGCAATATGGAACACGCGCAAAAGTGATTATTCCAATGGGATATCCTGAAAATAATCATGTTTATATTGATGAAGTCGCCCAAGCAGCTAGCCAGTTACTTCCATATAATCAGGTTGAAATATTACGTGATAAATTAGCGTTTGATGATTATCTTGCGTTATTGAAAACATGCGATCTGGGTTATTTTATTTTTCATCGTCAACAAGGTATTGGCACGCTTTGTCTGCTTATTCAATTTGCTATCCCTTTTGTTATTAGTCGTCAAAACCCATTTTGGCAGGACTTAACTGAGCAAAATGTTCCTGTTTTTTTCTCGGGTGATAAATTAGATGTTGCGCTAATTGAAGAGGCTAAACGTCAATTGCTGATGCTTGATCGCCAAAATATTGCCTTCTTTGCACCTAATTTTACGGATGGCTGGAAAGAACTAATTGAGATGAGTACAGGAGAGCCGCAATGACATTGGCGGAACTGGGTGGCTTAGCACTTGTTTATTTTATCTCTTTAAGTTTTATTTTATTGCTGACTTATCAAGAATTTCGTCGAGTTCGCTTTAATTTTAATGTTTTTTTCTCAATGCTCTATCTGCTGACCTTTTATTTTGGTTTTCCACTGACTTGTATGTTGGTATTCCAATTTGATGTCGCAGTTGTACCGGTTGATTCCTTATTATACGCGCTATTAGCCTCTACCAGCTTCTATGCAATTTATTATGTAACTTATAAGGTAAGGCTGAGAAAATCGGTTGACGGCCCTTCTAGGTCGTTATTTACGATGAATAGAGTAGAAACCAACCTCACTTGGATTTTATTGGCATTAATTGCCTTTGTAACTGTCGGAATTTTCTTTTTACAAAATGGCTTTTTACTCTTTAAGCTCAAAACGTATAGCCAAATTTTTTCGAGCCAAGTGTCAGGTGTCGCGCTTAAACGCTTTTTCTATTTCTTTATTCCCGCAATGCTGGTGGTTTATTTCTTAAAACCTACTCAACAGCGCTGGATTTTCTTCCTTTGTGCAACGGTGGGTTTCGGGATCTTAACTTACATTATCGTGGGTGGAACCCGCGCTAATATTATCATCGCATTCGCACTGTTTTTGTTTATTGGTATTGTTCGCGGCTGGATAACCTTGTGGATGCTGGTTGCAGCCGGGGTTATGAGTATTGTTGGAATGTTCTGGTTGGCATTAAAACGCTATGGCCTTGATGTGAGTGGTGCCGAGGCATTCTATACTTTCTTGTACCTCACTCGCGATACGTTCTCTCCTTGGGAAAACCTCGCTTTGTTACTTAATAATTATGACAAGATTGAGTTCCAAGGACTTGCACCGATAATTCGTGATTTTTACGTCTTTATTCCTTCTTGGGTATGGCCTGAACGTCCTGACGTTGTGCTGAATTCGGCAAATTACTTTACATGGGAAGTGCTTAATTACCATGCGGGTCTTGCCATTTCACCGACCTTAATTGGCTCATTAGTGGTAATGGGGGGCGTTGTCTTTATTCCACTAGGTGCAATTGTTGTTGGATTGATTATTAAGTGGTTTGATTGGTTGTATCAACAAGGTTTGAACGAAACGAATCGCTATAAGTCTGCAATTTTACAAGCATTCTGTTTTGGTGCCATTTTTAACATGATAGTGCTTGCACGAGAAGGTGTGGACTCTTTTGTCTCTCGTGTTGTGTTCTTCTGTTTGATTTTTGGTTTATGTTTAGTCGTTGCAAAACTGCTTTATTGGTTATTTGAAAGTGCAGGATTAGTGCGTCATTACGTGACTCGTCAACGACAAAGTGAACCTCGTTTAGAGAAAAAGGAAAAGTAATGGGATCCAATTTAATTCCGAAGTATTCAATCCGCGGACATAATATCTGGGGATTTCGCGATATGGCTCATTTTCTGGATTATCTCTATGAAGGAGCACAAATAAAAAGTGGCTCTCTGATTGCCATTAACGCAGAAAAAATTCTCACAGCAGAAACAGACTCAGCACTCAATGAACTACTCAATGAAGCTGATTATCTTTATGCAGACGGTATCAGTGTTGTGCGAGGTATTCGTCGTAAATATCCTGATGCAAATGTTTCTCGTATTGCAGGTGCGGATCTATGGGAAGCATTAATGGAAAGGGCAGGTAAAGAGGGAACACCTGTCTTTCTTGTTGGTGGTAAACCTGAAATTCTTTCTCAAACCGAAAATAAGCTCAAAGCACAGTGGAACGTAAATATTGTAGGTAGCCAGAACGGTTACTTCACACCACAAGATAGAGAGGCGTTATTTGAGCGTATAAAGGCCTCTGGTGCGAAGATAGTGACTATTGCCATGGGATCACCTAAGCAAGAGTTATTTATTCGTGCATGTCGTGAAATTCATCCTGATGCTTTATATATGGGCGTTGGCGGAACTTATGACGTATTTACAGGCCATGTTAAAAGAGCACCGAAAGCATGGCAAAATCTTGGATTAGAGTGGTTATATCGTTTGTTATCACAACCAAGTCGAATTAAGCGTCAATTTAAGCTATTAAAATTCGTTGGGTATTACTATTCCAATAAATTGTAATAGCGTCTTTTTTTGTTAGATGGAGCTGATTAAATGATTTATTCATGCTTTTATCTAGCATCTTACTTGTTTAATTATTATACTAACGGGGCGTTTAGCGTGTAAAAACGCTCCATTTATCGACGAAATGCACAAACTATCGTCAAACAAACTTTTTTTTTCAAAAAGCACTAGACAGACAGAGCGTAAATCCGTACTATCCTCTCCCGCAACGGCGTGAAGCGCCCGTAGCTCAGCTGGATAGAGCGCTGCCCTCCGGAGGCAGAGGTCTCAGGTTCGAATCCTGTCGGGCGCGCCATTAAAGCGTGCTAAGAGTTACGGTGAAGAACGTTGTTGTAAGAAGTAATAAGATAGCTGTTATGGTGGCTATAGCTCAGTTGGTAGAGCCCTGGATTGTGATTCCAGTTGTCGTGGGTTCGAGTCCCATTAGCCACCCCATCTTATCTTAGTTATTGTTTATGCGAGGGTGGCGGAATTGGTAGACGCGCTAGCTTCAGGTGTTAGTGTTCTAACGGACGTGGGGGTTCAAGTCCCCCCCTTCGCACCAATAAACAAGATAAGAGCAGTGATGCAGACGGCGAGTAGCGCAGCCTGGTAGCGCAACTGGTTTGGGACCAGTGGGTCGGAGGTTCGAATCCTCTCTCGCCGACCAATAAGAGAAAGCCTCGATTATATCGAGGCTTTTTCGTATCTACGATTTACCTTTTTAAAAACCGCTATACTCTTTCTACTTCTACTTCTACTTCTACTTCTACTTCTACTTCTACTTCTACTTCTACTTCTACTTCTACTTCTACTTCTACTTCTACTTCTAC
>NZ_NGVR01000026.1:34574-116057 GCF_002777965.1 Proteus columbae
ACTTCTACTTCTACTTCTACTTCTACTTCTACTTCTACTTCTACTTCTACTTCTACTTCTACTTCTACAAGCCGCCACTCTTATCCAGATTTTTTATTTCTTGTTATATGTTCCAGATAAGAAAACCAAAATGATGTTTTTAACGCAAATGCTATCTTTGTCACTTAAGGGTTATTAATAATTTAATTTATTGCCGAATTTTAATCTTCATAAAAAGATGAGTTAAATACGTAAAATAATTGATTTTAACTATATGAAATATAAGTCTTTTATTTTATTTGTCGGTAAATGCCAACACTCGCTATTTTTAATGTCTCCAATAGGAGACATGTAATCTATTGATTTTAAATGGCTAAATAGTTGATGTGTTTTTCTTGTCGTGAAAAAGAGACGTATATCAGACCCTATATTTTCTTTTCTATTTAGCAATAGCATGGTGAAAGCATAAACCACGGCTTCTTTATCATTGAAAATGAGTAAAGCCAGAAAGGAAAACCAAAATTCAATAAGTTATCTTATACTTTTTAGCGATAGGGGATATTTTTAACAAAAAATGAAAAATTGGCACGCTAAATGCTATATGTATATTGTAGATGCTCATTCCACTCCTTATGACAGCATATGGCTTCATAAACCTAGGAATGATGCAGAGCCGATTATTCGGTGCCTACGTCCACGTTAACGATGAACATCATTCATCATCAACAGGACGAAACGTTGAGTGAGGCACCATCCGTCTGTAGACCTGATTGTATATTTATGCGCCTGTATAGTTTTATACAGGCGTTTTTTTATATATCAATCACACATCCATTTTGTATTCACTGCATTATCACGCTATTATCCAGCGCAAGGGTAGATTGGAGATAGCATCAATATGATAAATAAACAAAAAGCATATCTTGCACAAGAAAAGCTCTTTCTTATAGAGAAGTTTGGCCCATTATTGTTCTTTTTGATCCCTCTTATCATGCTTATTATTGGTGGCAAATCATGGGCTAAATATGTGGCTTTTCTTTGTCAGGGGATCGCTCTGATTTATATCGTAGTGTTTTATCACGCGAGAAAACATTACCTGTCATTTAAGCAAGAAAATCAAAAGGGAATACCCACTCGCTTTTATCGTATTGCTTGGGTGTATGTGTTTTTGACTTTATGTGTAGAAGTGATGTTGTTATTTCAACGTGGCTTTTAAATCACATAAAAAAACCCTCAATAAAGAGGGTTTTTAGAACCGTTGATTAAACGATTTATGATCACGTTTTTATCGAATGAGTTTATTTACTTTTTTTAGGCTCTTCAAAAATGACAGGATCCTTTTTCAGTGTCATTAATAAAGCATCTTTACGCACTTTCGCCGACTCTTCAGATTTCCTCTGTTTATCTAATACATCTGCAAGCCACGCAAAGTCATGAACATCGGGGCGTTGTTTTAACGCATTACGAAAAGCCTCTTCAGCTTGAGCCCATTGTCCTTGTTGCATTGCTATCTGACCTAATGTGCTATTGAGTAATGGCGTTGGTCCATGTTGTTTAATTAATGTATTAAGCACCTTCATAATAACATTGGCATCTGTATTTTTTAAACGAGGCAATAATAAGATCAAGCGCTCATCATATTGGCGTTTAATACCGTCTAAGATGATCGTTTGAGCTGTATCCGGATCGTTACACTCAATAAGATGTTCAGCCAAAACAGCACGCAATGCATTATCGTGATGTACTTTACGCGGCTGTGCTTTCCACCAGTTTTTCAGTCCATCACAGCCATTTTCGGACATCTTTTGTCCCATAATACCGATATAGGCTTTTTGGCGTAATTGCTCTAGTTCATCATCTGTGTGTAATGCAATTTTTTGCATGGAAGGAATGATATCAAGCAGTGCTTGCCAAGCTGCTGTTCGTGTATAAGCGACTTCTGCAAGACGTAACACTTCTGGATGGCGTGGCGCTTGGTTTAATAACTCATCAACCCCAGTACGCGCCGCATGATTTTCGTTTTGTGCTAATAAAATACGCACTCGTGTGATATCAACAGGAAGCTGATTGGTATCGGCAAGTTCAGCTGCACGTTCAAGGTGTTGCTGAACGCGGAATTCATCACCACGTTGTTGTGCGGCTTCAGCGGCTAACAGGTAGTTTACAACAGGCTGCTCTGCATAATCTGCATTACGGCTCATGAGTTTTTCAACTTCTTTAAAATCACCTTCCGCTAATTTCATTAATGCCATGCTGGTTTGTTTGCGTGCCCGATTACGTTTACGGAAAGAAAACCAACTATATGCTTTTGAGCCAGTACCAATAAAACGGCGATAACTCCAGCCAATCAGCAACAATGCTAATTGTAGTAAAACAAACATAATGACAAGGCTGGTCACGCTGGTTTCTATATCCCAATCATCAGTTTGTATAAGTACATAACCTTGATGGCCTGCCAATAGTGGGCCAAAAATGATGCCCGCAATAAGCACCACAAAAAGGAGCAGTATTTTTAACATAAGCTTATTCTCCTTGTTGTGTTACTGGTGTGTCACCAGTTACGCTATCAGCTGCCGCATCTTGTACGCTTTCTGATGCATTATGTTCAGATTCTACAGCTTGGGCACCTTGTGCTTCAACAGCTTGTGCTTCAGCAACTTGTGGCTCTGCATACTCATTTTGTGCCAGTAAATTGCGGATTTGCTTTTCTACACGTTTTTCTAGCAGTGTCTGGCTCTTCAATTCTGATGGCATTGCAAGCGTAATAGGTTGTTTCTCTAATTCAGAAACAGTATCTAAAAATGCGGTTGTACTTGGATCAGAGGTATCAAAATAAGCTCGTACCCAAGTGGATACCGCTTCCAGAGATTGCTGATAAGTTTCAGTTTGATGACGAGGTATGGCTTGAGAAGCAATTAATAAACGTGAACGGATATTCTCACGTAAATAGATATCTTGATTCGGTGCTAATAAAGGAACAGCTGCAGTATCACGGCGACGAATGGTAATAAAATCATCCATAAAGCTTTTCCAGCTTTTGCTTAGATTCTGTTTCCAATCAGAAAGTGAACCTGAAATAGTTTCGTCGTTTTTATCCATTGGTGAGCCATTACGCTCAAAGCCAGCTAAACGGAGATTATCTATCTGATTTGCTAACTGATTTAATTGTAAGATGATACCATCATTATCAATTTTGGTGAGAGCAGCTAAATTACTGATATCTTCATTAATAGCACGACGGATCTCAAGTAAACTCGGATCGTTCATTTCCGCTAAGCTACTATCAGCACCTTTTAGTAGGCTCACCGCGGTCACAACATCTTGATCATTCCATAACTTACGGCCTGCCATTTTTACCATAAAATCGGCTTGTGCTAATAGCCAACTTTTGACATCTGCACTGGAAATAGCGGCAAAGCGTGTTTGTAGATCTTGAATTTGACGCTCTGTTGTTTGGCGTTCGTTTTGTAATTTATCGATAGTCTGTTTTTGTGAATTAAACATGCTATCAATATTATCAAAGCGTTGTTGATACGTATTTTGGAGTTGTTGTAATTGGGTAAGCTCAGATTTGAGTGATTGATTTTCTACACTCAGCTTTGATGCTTGTTGATTGGTGTAATAGTAAAGGCCACCACCGATTGCCAAAATAACAAGGATAGCAACAGCACTTCCAATTAGACCTGAGCGCTTGTTATTAACAGGTTTGACTTCCTGATAGCGGACATTCTCATCAGCTTTAGCTGCATTTTTTGGCAAGTCATTATCATTTGTATTTTTCTGTTCCGTCATATCGGCGTCTCATTTAGGTTCTATATTAATGCATGAAATAAAGCATCATTATTGGCACTTTCAGCAACGGTGACGGTTTCCCACCCTAATGTTCTTGCTATTGTTGCTAATCGTTCACTGACCACAAGTAAATGGCAGTTTAACAGCCATGCTTTTTTAGATTCAGCGACCAGATCAAAGAGTTGTTGTAACATTTCACCGCTAGTGACAACAAGCGTATCAACCTGTGCTTTTTCCCATTGAAGCGCAAAATCTTCAGGGGAATAATGAATAAATAGGCGTTGGTAACATTCGCATTCATCAACGATTGCGCCTCGTTGACTCAATGTTGTTGCGAGTAAGTCACGACCACCGTTACCTCTAAGCAGTAATATTTGCTTGTTTTTCACCTGATTAAGCTCAGGAAGGTCAAGAAGATCTTCACTGGTTTCTCCTTGCTCAGGGTAGCAAATTGGAAGACTACTTAAATGTTGGAAATCTTTCGCTGTGCTTTGACCTATCCCATAATAGGATAACGTATCTGGCCATGATTGTTGTAATTGATTTAGCTGCCAGTTTGCGTATGACACCGCATTTTTAGAAAGTAAAAATACACAATCACCCGCCCTTAATCCTTTTAGTTTAGCATCTAATAAAGAGAGTTCACGACCTGCGGTGATCTCTATTAAAGGTGCTTGAAAGGCTGTTTTGCCCGCATCAATTAAACGCTGGGTTAATGCCTTTCCTGCTGGGTTGGGGCGAGTAACTAAAATACTCATGCAGGGGTGCTGCCTTGATACACTGCCGTTAAAATAGCTCGAGCACCTTTATCTAAAAGCTCTTCAGCCAATGAGATACCGGCGGTTTCAGCATTTTCTGGGGCAACTAAGCGTTCACCACGTAAAATAGTTTCGCCATCAGGAGAGCCGACTAAAGCACGTAACCAAATTTTGTCACCTTGCCAAATGGCATAGCTTCCAATAGGAACTTGGCAACCACCTTCAAGACGAGTATTCATTGCACGCTCTGCTTTAACGCAAATGGCGGTACGTGAATGATTGAGAGCGTCTAATAGCTGGCGAGTTTCATTGTCATCTAAGCGACACTCAATTCCTACCGCACCTTGCCCAACTGCGGGTAAAGATTGCTCAGCAGATAATGGTGTGCGAATACGTTCGTTAAGACCTAAGCGCTTTAAACCAGCAACAGCAAGAATAATAGCATCGTAATCACCATTATCTAATTTCCCTAAACGAGTACCTACATTACCCCGTAAATCACGAATAATTAGGTCTGGGCGCTGTGCTTTTAATTGGCATTGGCGGCGTAAACTGGATGTGCCAACAATACTACCCGCAGGAAGTTCTGCTAAAGAATCATAATGATTAGAGACAAAGGCATCACGAGGATCTTCGCGTTCACAAATAGTAACTAACCCTAAGCCTTCTGGGAAATCAATAGGAACATCTTTCATAGAGTGAACGGCAATATCTGCACGCGATTCAAGTAGAGCAAGTTCTAACTCTTTTACGAATAGCCCTTTGCCACCTACTTTAGCTAAAGGTGTATCTAAAATGATGTCACCTTTAGTGACCATCGGTACTAATTCGACGACTAAACCTGGATGAGTAAGTTGTAGTTGTTCTTTCACATAAAGTGCCTGCCACATAGCAAGAGGGCTTTGGCGGGTAGCAATACGGATGGTACTTTTTGACATAATAGTATTATCTCTTCCGAGCGATTAGCGATATTTTTGTTTAGAAATAAGGCATTGTTTTAACACTTTAAGGCTCAATTTTCCAGTTAAGGCGCTTTGTGTCGTAATAACAATGAAAGAAATGAGGCCATCATCGAAAAAGAAAAAAAGAAAGAGAAAATAAAAAATAAGTAAATTATTGGTGGATACTATCGAGTTTAGTTATTTTCAGAATTTTATTCTTTTTATATCTATATAAAAAGTGTGGTTATTTACAAAATTAAAACATTAAGTTAATTTCATTAACATTTTGCAAGTGGGAAGTGAGATAAATATTATGTTTAATCTGAACATATTGATAAAACAACCATTATTTTAAATTTACTTATCTTTCTTATTATTCTTCAATATATAAAAACACGATAAATTTTAACAAAACTATTATTAAATAAAAGAAAGAAAAATAATGAAAATAGAGAAAAGAATTTAGTCTTAAATTAAATAAATAATTAATAAAAATTAAATATTATTTTAAATATTATTATCGCAACATTAAAAATAGAATTCTTATTTTAAGTATAAAAATAAAAAACAATCAAAAAATAGAAATAATTCATTATTATCAATCAGTTGTTTTTATTTTTGCTTTTTTATCTATTTTTTATGTTTTGTCAAAATTTATTTTCAGTTCCATCATTAAGTAAACAGGGGTTTTTGTGGGGTAAAGGGAGGATTGAGAGATTTTTTTTATCATTTTTTTTATAAATAAAACAATTTATCTTCATGATTATAAAGATATTTATTTGATGGCTTTACACGATTAAGCGCTTGAATATCACTTTTAGATCTTGGTGCTATATTTTGAGTTCCTCTTTACGCCTTGCGCTCAAGGTGTTAAATTGATCACGTTTCCGAGATTTTGTTAGTAAAGTTTTATCTATTAATATTACCTAACTCAACCTTGGTCACTTATAAACTCAGATTCTACTATCTTCTTAGTATTGTTCAGGCGAAACTCTTGTATCTTTATATTGAAACACTGAAGCAACGGCTGGATGCGATTAATCAACTCAGACTGGAACGAGCATTTGCATCGATGTGTGATGTTTTTAAACAGGTCTATGGTTTAATTCCTGTTTTATTGCATTACCACCATCCTGAGTTGCCCGGCTACATACAAGGAAATGTTCCTCACGGCACATGTTTCTTTGAACCTGATGACATGCAACGTCAATGGGCGAATAAGCTGGTTAACGCATTATGTGATGATCCGATGGATGGATACGCCAATGGAGAGTTGCCAATTACTGGCATCTATTCAATGGGGAGTACCTCTTCTATTGGTCAAAGTCACTGCTCCGATATTGATATTTGGGTCTGCCATCAATCATGGCTAGATCAAGATGAACGCGCACTTTTACAACGCAAATGCCAATTGATTGAACAATGGGCTGGCGAACTAGGCATTGATGTTACGTTTTTCTTGATTGATGAAAATAGATTTCGTCACCATGCAAGTGGTAGCTTAGGTGGAGAAGATTGTGGCTCTACCCAACATATTCTTTTACTTGATGAATTTTATCGTACAGCAGTACGCCTAGCAGGTAAGCGCTTGCTATGGGCGATGGTACCTATTGAAGAAGAACATCATTATGACGAATATGTTAACTCCCTTTATGCTCAAGGTGTATTAACGCCAAATGAGTGGCTAGATCTAGGGGGACTCGGTGAACTTTCTGCTGAAGAGTATTTTGGCGCCAGTTTATGGCAACTCTATAAAAGTGTTGATTCACCTTATAAAGCCGTACTAAAAAGTATTTTATTAGAAGCTTATTCAGCGGACTACCCTAATGGGAAATTGCTGGCATTAGAAATGAAACAACATCTACACCGTGGCGAAATCGTTAATTATGGTTTAGATGCTTATTGTATGATGCTTGAGCGTGTCACTCGCTATTTGGTTTCTATCAATGATTTAACTCGTCTTGATCTTATCCGTCGCTGTTTCTACCTGAAAGTGTGTGAAAAATTATCTAACGAAAAAACACAAAACGAACCGGAAGGTTGGAGACGACAAGTCTTATCGCAATTGGTCACTCAATGGCAATGGGATAATGAGCGTTTAACAGTACTCGATACGCGTGATAGTTGGAAAATCGAGCGTGTGCGTGATGCACACAATGAATTATTAGATACGATGATGCAAAGCTATCGTAATCTTATCCGTTTTGCGCGTCGTAATAATTTAAGTGTCAGTGCAAGCCCGCAAGATATTGGTGTCCTAACACGTAAACTTTACGCAGCGTTTGAAGCATTACCCGGTAAAGTTACACTAGTTAATCCACAAATCTCACCAGATTTATCAGAGTCACATTTAACCTTTATTTATGTACCACAAGGTCGAGCAAATCGTAGCGGATGGTATTTATATAATCGTGCCCCTGATTTTGAAAATATTGTTGGACATCAACCATTAGAATATAACCGCTATTTAAATAAATTAGTGGCATGGTCTTACTTTAATGGGCTGTTAACAAAAGAGTCTCGAGTTTATATTCATCAAGGAGAATCCTCTTGTGATGAAATTAAACTGCATGAATTAGTTAGGGATATGTCGAGCCATTTCCCAATTCGTTTACCTGCACCAACGCCGAAGGCACTGTATAGCCCTTGTGAAATTAGACATCTCGCGATTATTGTCAATTTAGAAACCGATCCAACAGAGAGTTTTTCTGATCAAGTGGTTCACTTTGATTTTAGAAAACTAGATGTCTTTAGTTTCGGTGAAAAAGAGCAGTGTCTTATTGGTAGCATTGATTTGTTGTACCGTAACTCTTGGAATGAAGTTAGAACCCTTCATTTCAGTGGTACACAATCTATGTTGGAATCGTTAAAAACGATATTAGGTAAAATGCACCAAGATGCGGCTCCTCCTGCCTCTGTTGAAGTATTTTGTTATAGCCAACATTTACGTGGTTTAATCCGTACTCGTGTTCAGCAGTTAGTCTCAGAATGTATTGAATTGCGATTATCAACGAATCGTTTAGAGCCGGGCCGTTTTAAAGCTTTACGCATTGCTGGGCAAACGTGGGGATTGTTCTTTGAACGCCTCAATGTGTCGGTACAAAAATTAGAAAATGCTATCGAGTTTTATGGTGCGATTTCATATAACAAGCTTCATGGATTGCCGGTTAAATTAGATAAGGATGCCCGCTATTTACCTGCGGTGATTGATGGTTTTGCTTGTGAAGGGATTATTCAATTCTTCTTTGAAACCACAGAAGATAATAATGTCTTTAATATCTATATATTAGATGAAGCAAATCGCGTTGAAATTTATTCCCATTGTGAAGGTAGTAAAGAAGAGTTAGTGAAAGATGTTAGCCGTTTCTACTCTTCATCTCATGATCGATTCACATACGGCTCAAGCTTTATTAATTTTAATCTGCCACAGTTTTATCAGATTGTGAAAGTGGATGGATCAACTCAAGTGTTACCTTTTGCAGGCGGATCCTTTGGTAAATTATCCGATCTGGGTAGTAAAGAAACTCAACCTGAAATGAATATTGTTGCTCACGGATTTACAGATTATAAAGCGGTGCAACACTCTTAATTAAGTACAAGCCAATAAATACAAATGGGAGCTTTGATGGCTCCCATTATTGTAGTTAAGCGCGCTTCTTAGAAAGAAAATGCTTCCCCACTTTGTTCTGTTATTGCTTGTGCTAGCATGGTTAAAAATTCACCGCCACTTCTATCACAAATCCATTGTTCATCTTTCCAATCAAAGTGATAGCCACCAGAGCGTGTCGCTAACCAAACTTGATGAAATGCTTCCTGGCGATTAATAATAATTTTGCTATTATTTTCAAAGGTTAATGTCATTACACCGCCATTGATTTCACAATCAATATCTGCGTCACCTTCATAATTATCAATAGTTTGTTCTATTTCTGACAAGAGTTCGTCAGCTAATTGGTGAAATTCACTGTCGTTCATCTTCATTTCCTATTTGCTTTTCGAGATCTAACTGCGATTATAGAGGATATTAACCAAATAAATGACAGGCAGATTTCGAATGAAAACGTATTTACGTTGCACTCTTGCTATAATAACACTGATTTCTCTTTCTGGTTGTGGCTTGAAAGGCCCTCTTTATTTCCCTCCTGAAGATACTCAGGCAAAAATGACACAGTCATCCCAGCCAACCCAGCAAGTTGAGAGCGCCTCAACTCAGACCAATTAGTCAATCTTAGAAACGGTAATTTCGTTTCAGGCAGGGGCAAGATGCAATTTTCAAAAATGCATGGTCTTGGCAACGACTTTATGGTGGTCGATGCTGTGACTCAAAATGTTTATTTTTCACCAGAATTAATATGTCGATTAGCGAATCGCCATACTGGTGTTGGATTTGATCAATTATTAGTGGTTGAAGCACCTTATGATCCTGAGCTCGATTTCCATTATCGCATTTTTAATGCTGATGGAAGTGAGGTTGCACAGTGTGGTAATGGTGCCCGTTGCTTTGCCCGATTTGTGAGATTAAAAGGTCTTACAAACAAAAGAGAGATAAAAGTCAGTACGCAGTCTGGCAGAATGACCTTACATGTTATGGACAATGACGACGTGTGCGTCAATATGGGCGAACCTGAATTTGAACCTCAAAAAGTCCCTTTCCGTGCACAAAAGGCAGAAAAGACCTATATTATCAGGGCAATGGAACGCACTGTATTATGTGGTGTAGTTTCAATGGGAAATCCTCATTGCGTGATTCAGGTTGAAGACATTAAAACAGCAGAAGTTGAGTTGTTAGGGCCTGTGTTAGAGCAACATGAACGTTTTCCTGAACGTGCTAATATTGGTTTTATGCAAATCGTAGACAGAAGTAACCTTCATTTGCGGGTATTTGAACGTGGTGCAGGTGAAACAAATGCCTGTGGAAGCGGGGCTTGTGCAGCTGTGGCAATTGGTATTTCACAAGGTTTATTAGATAAACGAGTGAAAGTCACCTTACCGGGTGGATCGTTGCTAATTGAATGGAAAGGAGAGGGTAACTCTCTTTATATGACTGGGCCTGCGACACATATTTATGATGGGATCATTCAGCTATAATATTATTTTTTGAGAGGCTAACTGTATGACGGATAAAAATGAGCAGTTCTGTTGCCCTGAAACCAACGAACTTAATGATCAACAAGTGATCCGTTACCTCAGGGAACATCCTGGTTTTTTTATCCGTAATGCAAGCTATATTGGGCAAATGCAAGTTCCTCATCCCGTCAGAGGAACCGTTTCTTTAGTCGAATGGATAATGTCACGTCAACGTAACCGCATCCATTATCTTGAAGAAGATATGCGTTTGTTGATAGAACAAGCCTCTGAAAATGAAGCACTGTTTAGCCAACTCTTATTATTAATTTCTGAACTATCCAACAGTGCTTCTCTTCACGAAATGCTAGAACGTTTAAACCTTTGGGCTAAAGGATTAGGGCTTTATTCAGTTCAATTACGCCTATTTACCGATCGCTGGCAATTACAGCCACCTTTAGATGCACAAGATCTTCCATTATCTCGTCAAGCATTTGAACATTTTCGCATTCAACGTATGGGCGATGATAATCACTATTTAGGTACATTAAATGGGCAAGAGATAATGCTATTGATGCCTAATGTGCGACGCTCTGGTTCCGTTGCGCTTTCATTGTTAGGGCATTATGGCGATTTGGGTGTGATTATTTTTAATAGCCGAGATAACCAACATTTTCAGGAAGGGATGGGAACAGTAATGCTGGATAAGCTCGCCCATATTTTACCAGAATTATTACTTCGTTGGATTGCAAGGCAATGAATCAACCAATAGATATTCCAGAAACACTCTCTACCACTATTGAACAATTCCTGCGTTATATCCAAGTTGAACGCCGATTAAGCCCTGTCACAGTAGAAAATTATTATCGCCAACTGACTGCATTAGCGCAAATGATGGTGGCGATGAACATCACACAATGGATATCACTTGAAAGCCAACATGTACGCATGTTATTAGCGAAAAGTCATCGTAGTGGGTTACAACCGACTAGCCTTGCTTTGCGCTTTTCGGCGTTACGTAGCTTTCTTGATTGGCAAGTGGCACAAGGAATGTTAGACGTTAATCCAGCAAAAGGCATTCGCACACCTAAATCTGGTCGTCACCTTCCTAAAAATATGGATGTCGATGAAGTTAGCCAATTAATGAATATCGACTTAAAAGATCCTCTTTCTGTTAGAGATAGAACCATGCTGGAAGTGATGTATGGTGCAGGATTACGTCTGTCAGAACTGGCTAACTTAAACATTAGCGATATCGACATGAATGAAGGTGAAGTTCGTGTTTTAGGTAAAGGAAGTAAAGAACGAAAAGTCCCGTTGGGAAGAAAAGCGCTAGAGTGGTTACAAAATTGGTTTCCGATGCGAGAGCTCTATGCACCTGAGGATAAAGCTGTCTTTATCTCAACCCAAAGCGGCAAGCGTTTATCTGTGCGCAGTGTACAAAAACGATTTGAACTTTGGGGTATTAAACAAGGACTAAGTAGCCATGTGAATCCTCATAAATTACGCCACTCGTTTGCCACACATTTATTAGAATCTAGTGGTGATTTACGTGCTGTACAAGAGTTATTAGGGCACGCTAATTTATCGACCACACAAGTTTATACCCACTTAGATTTTCAGCATTTAGCGAAAGTCTATGATGCTGCTCATCCGAGAGCTAAGAGAGAAAAATCATAATGCGCTTTTATAGAACTCTGACGCCAATTGCAGCGATGACTTTTGATTTAGATGACACGCTGTATGACAATGTGCCAGTGATGGATAAAACAGAAAAAGAGACGCTGGATTTTATTCGTCAATATGATCTACGTTTTAATCATTTCACAGAAAAAGATGTGAATGCCTATAAAAAACCACTTCTAGAAAATAATCCTGATATTTTTCATGATATTACGCAATGGCGTTGGCTTGCGGCTAGAAATATGTTGTTAGATTACGGTTATAGTGAAGCTAAAGCACAGCAAGGTGCTGATGAAATTATGGCGCACTTCGCTTATTGGCGTAGCCACATTAATGTGCCTAAAAATACCCATCAAGTTCTCACCGAATTGGCACAAAAAATCCCATTAATTGCGATCACAAATGGTAATGCAAACCCATTAAGTTGTGGTTTAGGGCAGTATTTTTCACATATTTTAAAAGCGGGCCCCGATGGTCGCTCTAAGCCTTATCCTGATATGTTTGATAAAGCCTCCTCACTGTTAAATCTTCCACATGAGAAAATCCTACATGTGGGTGATCACCTTGTAACAGATGTTGAAGGTGCCGTTAATAGTGGATTACAGGCGTGCTGGATTAACCTTGATAACCGTAGTTTGTTTGAAGAAGGTGAAACCAGAGTCATGCCACATATTGAAATTACAGACTTAAGCAAACTGATAGAATTGGTTTAATGTGATATTCGGTAAGAATGACACAGATTAACGAGGCTAAAAAAGGCTTTATTTTGCATAGCGTGTAAATTCCTGTTAGTTTGTTACTTACTCTCTATTTCTGTATATATCCACAGTATTTTCTTCACTAAATGATTGGTAATTATGGACGTCTCATATCTGCTAGAAGGCCTTAACGATAAACAGCGCGAAGCTGTAGCCGCACCTCGTATTAATATGCTGGTGTTAGCTGGCGCAGGCAGTGGTAAAACACGGGTACTGGTACATCGTATCGCTTGGTTATTATCTGTTGAACAAGCTTCACCTTTTTCGATTATGGCTGTGACGTTTACCAATAAAGCTGCTGCCGAGATGCGCCATCGTATTGAAGACTTAATTGGTACAAGCCAAGGCGGTATGTGGATTGGTACTTTCCATAGCCTTGCTCATCGTTTATTACGCGCACATTATCTTGATGCAAATTTGCCACAAGACTTCCAAATTATTGACAGTGATGATCAATATCGCCTTATTCGCCGTATTGTTAAGTCAATGGATCTTGATGATAAACAATGGCCTGCACGCCAAGGTATGTGGTATATCAACGGTAAAAAAGATGAAGGTTTACGACCACAACATATTCAAACTTATGGTAATCCTGTTGAAACAACCTGGTTGAAAGTGTATCAGGCATATCAAGAAGCTTGTGATCGCGCGGGGCTGGTGGACTTTGCTGAGCTTTTATTACGTGCTCACGAACTCTGGCTTAATAAACCTCAAATTTTAGAGCATTACCAAAATCGCTTTACCAATATCTTGGTTGATGAATTCCAAGATACTAACCGTATTCAATATGCATGGATAAGAATGTTGGCGGGTCAAACGGGTAAAGTGATGATTGTAGGTGATGACGATCAATCTATTTATGGCTGGCGTGGTGCACAAGTTGAGAATATTCAAAATTTCTTAAATGAATTTCCTGGCGCAGAAACTATTCGTTTAGAGCAAAATTATCGTTCTACTAGTAATATTCTAAAAGCAGCGAATGCGTTAATAGCAAATAATAGTGACAGATTAGGCAAAAACCTGTGGACTGAAGGTGCAGAAGGTGAGCCTATTTCGCTGTATTGTGCTTTTAATGATCTGGATGAAGCGCGTTATGTCGTAGGTCGAATTAAGCGCTGGCAAGAAGAAGGTGGTGCGTTAACAGAGTGTGCCATTCTTTATCGTAGCAATGCTCAATCTCGTATAATGGAAGAGGCATTATTACAAGCTGCGATGCCATATCGTATCTATGGCGGTCAGCGTTTCTTCGAGCGCCAAGAGATCAAAGATGCACTCTCTTATATGAGATTAACGGCTAATCGCCATGATGATGCTTCTTTTGAACGAGTTGTGAATACACCAACACGGGGTATTGGTGATAGAACATTAGATATTGTTCGCCAAGTCGCAAGAGATAACCAAATTACCTTATGGGAAAGTGCATTGCAGGTTATCGAACATAAAATGCTAGCAGGACGTGCAACTGCTGCAATTCAACGATTCCTAGAACTGATTGAAACCCTCGCTTCTGAAACGGCAGATATGCCATTACATGTGCAAACAGACCGAATTATTCGTGATTCAGGTTTAAAAGCGATGTATGAGCAAGAAAAAGGTGAAAAAGCACAAGCTCGTATTGAAAACTTAGAAGAGCTGGTCACAGCAACTCGTCAATTTAGTTATCAAGATGAAGACGAAGATTTAATGCCACTGCAAGCGTTTCTTTCACACGCTGCATTAGAGTCAGGCGAAAGCCAAGCTGATGCATATCAAGATGCCGTGCAGTTAATGACACTTCACTCGGCTAAAGGGCTCGAATTTTCACAAGTCTTTATTGTGGGTGTTGAAGAAGGCATGTTTCCAAGTCAAATGTCACTAGATGAAGGTGGACGTTTGGAAGAAGAGCGTCGTTTGGCTTATGTTGGAGTCACGCGAGCAATGAAAAAGTTAACACTCACTTACGCTGAAAATCGTCGTTTATATGGAAAAGAAGTAAGCCATCGTCCTTCTCGTTTTATTGGTGAGTTACCTAAAGAGTGTGTTGAAGAAGTCCGTTTACGCGCAACAGTTTCACGCCCTGTTAATCACAGCCGTTTAGGAACGCCGATAATCAGCAATGATACGGGTTATTCGCTTGGACAACGTGTGAAGCATCCCAAATTTGGCGATGGCACCATTATCAATATTGAAGGTAGCGGCGAACATTGCCGATTACAAATCGCTTTTAATGGTGAAGGTATTAAATGGCTGGTGGCAGCATTTGCTCGACTAGAATAATCTTCGATTAGAGTGAATTAGCATTACCGCAATATAAAAAACACCCTTACTTACTTGATAGATAAGCTGGGGTGTTTTTTTAAGGAAAGTTCAAATTGGTTACTTAATAATCTCGTTATCTATTTTTACTTAACGGGATTAATTGATGAAACTCTCTAGCGTATTTTTTCATACCTACTCTTTTGTCACACCTTGCACGCGAACTTCTTCTGTCTCTTTTTCTGATAATGAATTATCGGTCGAAAATACTGAGGAAATCCTGTGTGATACTTATCATCCTAGCGAACCTATCAATACATTTGAAGAAGATTTGTATTGTAAGTTATTGAGACACCAGCGTGATTTTGTTCCTCGTATCAATCTCTATTACAGTGTCGTGACTAACCATATTCAATTGATTAATAATGCAATATCAACGCTATTTAGGCGCTCACATCGCTATGTAAAGGAGATATCAAAGAGTGCGCATTCATTAAAGAAGAATAAAAAGAAAAAACTCTCTTCCGCTTTTACACAAATCAGTAATTTAGCGGAAGAGTGAGTCTTAGAGATCTAGCTACGTCTTAAACGGCGTTGTGTATAAAGAGCATCAAGCGTAAAGAGGATCAGTGCAACCCAAATAAAGCCGAAGGTGACTAGTCGTTCTGCATCAATTTTTTCGCCATATACCATTGTGGCAAGAATAAACATCAAAGTTGGGCCAATATATTGGAAAAAGCCCAAGGTTGATAAACGCAGATGATGTGCAGCCTCTGTAAAGAGCAGTAGTGGTACTGTTGTAATAATACCGGCTGCAATTAACAAGGTATTTAATGACCAACTATTTTCAAGCATATTGCTAGTCGGTGAATGGGTAAAAAATAAGATATAAACTAATGCGATAGGGAATAGCCATAATGTTTCTACCAGCATGCCTGTTTGTGCATCGACACCCAATTTTTTACGCAGTAAGCCATAAAGGCCAAAAGTCACGGCGAGGCTTAATCCAATCACGGGTACGGAACCAAAGTGCCAAAGTTGAATAAACACACCAGTAAATGCTAAACCTACTGCTACCCATTGCATACGGCGAAAGCGTTCACTCAAGAAAAGCATGCCAAACAGTACATTAACTAGAGGGTTAATAAAGTAACCAAGGCTGGCTTCTAGCATATAGCCGTGGTTAACCGCCCATATATAGGTAAGCCAGTTAGTTGCGATAATGACGGCAGTCAGTGCTAAAAGAAGAATTTTTTTAGGTTGACGTATTAATTGGCGCAAATAAGACCAATGACGACTGATAGTCATTAAAATCAACATAAAAAAGAACGACCATAAAATACGGTGCGTTAAGATCTCTTCTGCGGGCACTTCTTGAATGCTTTTAAAATAGACAGGGGCAATACCCCAGATCAAATAGGCGCCTAAGGCACATAAAACGCCTTTCATCGTGTTTTTCTGGCTCATGCTATCTCTGGAATTGATGGAAAGGAAAAGTGTGACGGGGTTATCATACCCAATGACGTTATCTAATGTGTCATTAGGCATGTATTTTTACAAGTAATTAATACTAATCTAAGCATTATCGCGCACAATGAATTCTAACAAAGGCTTAACCTACGATATAGGTTGCAGTCCCACTCGCAATATGAACTTGTTTTTCATTATGTAATTCAACACGAGCAACAGACACTTTATTGCCACTGCGTAAAATATGGCTACTTGCAGTAAAATATTCTCCCCGTCCCGGTCTTAAATAATCAACGCGTAAGTCGATAGTGCCCATGTTAGCGAGTTTCTGTTCTAACTGCTCTTGGGATATTGGTGCTAAACGTGTTAATGCATTACCAACACAAACTAACCCCGCACTAACATCAAGTACAGAAGCAATTAGCCCACCATGTAAGATACGTTGAGCAATATTACCAACAAGTTTATCCTGATACCGAAACTGAATTTCAGCATAGTCTTGTTCAAAACGAACTAGTTCTAAGCCGATTAATTGATTAAAGGGCATTTTATAAACAAAAATATGACCAATTAGTGTTTGAGCCTCTTCTAATGTTAACTGTTTTTCCATTTTTAGAACCCCTGATATCACGTCATTAAGTTAATATTATGCTAATAATACATAACAAAATCGTAATTGCACATTCGTGCTATAAATATAATGGTGTAAAAATATACGAGATTTAATGGCAATTACGTGTAAAATATGGGCGCTAAAGTGTAATAAAGTACATATATAAGAACTAATTACTAAAGTAAGTACTAACTTCTATATTATTCAATAATGAAACAGGATAATTAACTATGCGTTACATCCGTTCTTTACTTGCGGTGGTTTTATTCTATCCAGCCTGGGGATTTGCATCCGAAATACAAGCATCATCATCTCCTGCACCGCTTGTTCAGGGCAGTATCATTTCTGGTTTATTACAAGAATACGATTCACCTTTTGTTCTTTATCCTTATGAATCCAATTATATTATTTACACTGATACCTCTGATATGAATAAAGAGGCTATTCAAAGTTATGATTGGGGTAATAAGGCTAAAAAAGATGAGGTGAAATTTCAGCTCAGCTTGGCCTTTCCTTTATGGCGCGGTATTGCGGGTGAAAATTCTGTTTTAGCGGCATCTTATACTCAACGCTCTTGGTGGCAATTAAGCAATAAAAAAGAATCTGCTCCTTTCCGTGAAACAAACTATGAACCGCAACTTTTTCTCGGTTGGGCAACAGACTATAAATTTGCGGGTTGGACACTTCGTGAAATAGAAACAGGTTTTAACCACGAATCGAATGGCCGTTCTGATCCCACCTCTCGTAGCTGGAACCGCGCTTATGCACGTTTTATGGCACAAAAAGGTAATTTACAGCTTGATCTAAAACCTTGGTATCGCTTTAGTGAAAGTGCTCAACGTGATGATAATCCAGAGATTAATCGCTATATGGGTTATTACCGCTTAAAAGCAGGCTATCGGTTAGGTGAAAGTGTGATCACTGCGACTGGGCGTTATAACTGGAACAGTGGCTATGGAGCGGCTGAATTAGGCTGGAGCTACCCAATTACTAAGCATGTACGCTTTTATACCCAAGTATTTAGTGGTTATGGTGAATCAATGATTGATTATAACTTTCGTCAGACACGGGTCGGTGTTGGTGTGATGCTTAATGATATGCTGTAATTTTCTCCGTTCTGGGGTAGCATAGCGCTATAAATGATGATGGCACCTTCACATTGGTGCCTTTTCTTTTACTCCTCATCATAGTTTTTATCAGCAGCTTTTCAGAGGAACGGTGTGTCCACAGCAGAAGTTCTTAATTCAATGCCATCAGCACAGGTTATTTTGCGAGAAACCTTTGGTTATCAGCAATTTCGCCCTGGTCAGCAAGAAATCATCCATACCATTACAACTGGGAGAGATTGCCTAGTCGTGATGCCGACAGGGGGTGGTAAATCCCTTTGTTATCAAATTCCCGCATTATTGCTCGACGGGCTGACCGTGGTTGTTTCGCCACTTATCTCATTGATGAAAGATCAGGTTGATCAACTTTGCCTTCATGGTATTGAAGCTGCTTATTTGAATTCAACCCAAACGCGTGAAGAGCAGTTTGATGTTCAAATACGTTGTCAAAAGGGTGAAATAAAACTGCTGTATATTGCCCCTGAACGTTTAATGATGGAGAGTTTTCTTCATCAATTAGTGCAATGGAAACCTGCTTTACTCGCAGTTGATGAAGCACACTGTATTTCACAATGGGGACATGATTTCCGTCCTGAATATCGCGGTATAGGGTTATTAAGACAACATCTTCCTGATGTGCCGATTATTGCACTGACGGCAACGGCGGATAATACAACACGTTACGATATTATTAATCAGCTAGTGTTGCGTGACCCTTTGATTCATATCAGCAGTTTCGATAGACCGAATATCCGCTACACTTTAGTAGAGAAATACAAACCGCTTGATCAGCTTTGGTTATTTATTCGAGGTCAGAAAGGAAAGTCTGGCATTATTTACTGTAACAGTCGCAGTAAAGTCGAAGAAACCGCAGAACGCCTGAGTAAACGGGGATTAAGCATTGCGGGTTATCATGCAGGAATGGAAATTGCACAACGAGCTAAAGTACAAGAAGCTTTCCAGCGGGATGATTTGCAAATTGTGGTTGCCACTGTTGCATTTGGTATGGGCATTAATAAACCCAATGTCCGATTTGTGGTTCATTTTGATATTCCGCGAAATATTGAATCTTATTACCAAGAAACAGGGCGTGCAGGGCGAGATGGGTTGCCCGCAGAAGCGGTATTGTTTTACGATCCTGCCGATATGGCGTGGTTGCGTCGTTGTTTAGATGAAAAGCCCGAAAGCGACCAAAAAGCAATTGAAATGCATAAGCTTAATGCGATGGGGGCATTTGCTGAAGCTCAAACATGCCGACGTTTAGTGTTACTCAATTACTTCGATGAACATCGACAAAATGCCTGTGGTAACTGCGATATTTGCCTTGATCCTCCTAAGCAATATGATGGTTTAGTGGATGCACAAAAGGCATTGTCCTGTATTTATCGTACTGGTCAGCACTTTGGTATCGGCTATATTGTTGAAATTTTAAGAGGCGCGAATAATCAGCGTATTCGAGATTCCGGACACGATACATTACCTGTTTATGGTATTGGTAAAGCGCAAAGCCATGAACATTGGGTGAGTGTGATCCGCCAGCTTATTCATTTAGGTATGGTGACACAAAATATTGTCCATCGCTCTGCATTACAACTGACAGAGATGGCTAGACCGATCTTACGTGGTGAAGTGCCATTACAATTAGCCGTACCTAGATTATTAAGCCCAACAAAAAGCCGTAATCAACAAACAAAAAATACCCATAGACAGTACGATAGAAAATTATTTGCGAAACTACGTAAATTACGTAAGTCTATTGCTGATGAAGAAAACATTCCGCCATTTGTCGTCTTTAATGATGTCACATTGATTGAAATGGCAGAGCAGTGCCCCGTTTACCCTGATGAATTGTTATTAATAAACGGTGTTGGACAACGAAAATTAGAACGATTTGGACCCGCTTTTATGACACTCATTCGTGACCATATTGAGGGCTTCGAATAACGCCAATAAGGAGAGCCAATGACAACCACTCTGTTTAAATATTCGTGGTTATCGCGTGAAAAGCAGTTTTCTGCATTTACGAATGGCGTCTTATTGGATTTTTGGGGGCAACGCGAAGAGGGTGAGTTTGTTGGTGTTGATGGCGCCAAAATTCGCTATGTTCACTGGCGCTCACCATTGCACAATAAAGCACTGGTTATTGCTTCAGGTCGTAGTGAAAGCTATGTAAAGTACCCTGAAGTTGCATTCGATTTCTTTCACTCAGGCTATGATATTTTTCTTCTCGATCATCGAGGGCAAGGGCTTTCTGACAGGCTATTAGAAGATACACAAAAAGGGCATGTAGAGAAATTTAGTGATTATATCGATGATTTCTCGACGTTCGTCGATACAATAGTGTTGCCTTTTCAATATCAGCATTACTTTGCATTAGCTCACTCAATGGGCGGTGCTATCTTAGCCGGATATCTTCTAAAGCAAACTCATGTTTTTAAAGCAGCGGCATTAAGTGCGCCGATGTTTGGTATTAAATTACCCATACCTCGCTGGGTGGCTAATTTTTTAGTTAACCGAGCAGAACAAAGTCAATCTGAAAGAAATAACTACGCGGTATCAACAGGTAAATGGTTTCCACTGCCATTTATCCTTAATGTATTAACACATAGCCATGAGCGATATCGCCGGTATTTACGTTATTATGCTGATTTTCCAGAACTACGATTAGGCGGACCGACTTATCATTGGATGGGGGAAAGTCTAAAAATGGGAGATTGGTTAATTGAACATGCGGGAGAGATTAATACCCCTCTATTAGTGCTCGAAGCAGAGCATGATAAGGTGGTAGATAATCAAGAGCTAAGGGCTTTCTGTGAACGTTATAGTCAGTCCAGAACAAGAGAAGAAAAGCAAAAATTGCCACTGGTGATTGAAGGTGCGCATCATGAAATCTTGTTCGAAATAGATAAGCTACGCTCACAAGCATTAAATGAAATCTGTGAGTTTTATGATAAGCATTTATTTTAATCAGGAATGTGTATGTATTCGATAGTCGCTTCAGATCTTGATGGCACACTGTTATCACCTAATCATGTATTAACTCCCTATACGCAAGAAACCCTGCACCTACTTATTAATAAAGGCGTGCACTTTGTATTCGCAACAGGTCGTCATCATGTTGATGTTGCTCAAATTCGTGATGGATTAGGCATTAACGCTTATATGATAACTTCTAATGGTGCACGCGTGCATAACACTCGTGGCGACCTTATTTTTAGCCAAGATCTTGAGCCTGAAATTGCTTATGACTTGGCTCTTATGGTTTTTGATCACCCTGAAATTGAAACTAATATTTATGCAGGTGACTACTGGTATGTTAATAAGGAGATGCCAGGGGCTTGTGAGTTTTTTCGAGAATCAGACTTTAGCTATGAATTGTATTGTAAAACAGGATTTCCGACCACCAATGTCTGCAAAGTCTTCTTCACCTCTGATGATCATGAGCTATTACTGAAGCTAGAGAATGAAATTAATCAGCACTGGGGTGATAAGGTCAATGTGAGTTTCTCACTGCGTAATTGCTTAGAAGTGATGGCTGGTGGCGTATCTAAAGGTGAAGCGCTAGAAAAAGTGGCTAAGTTAATGCAACACACCGCCAAAGATGCGGTTGCGTTTGGCGACGGTATGAATGACAAAGAGATGCTACAGACAGCCGGTAAAGGTTGCATTATGGAAAATGCGCACCAAACATTGAAAGATTTGCTACCCAATATGGAAGTGATTGGGACTAATGCTGATGAAGCTGTACCTCATTATTTACGTAAATTATACCAAGTGTGATCTCTTCGAAAAGAAAAGGCGAACAACGTAATATTGTTCGCCTTTTTGTCTATTAATTGAATAGATAGATTATAATCCGCCCACTTCTCTTGGTGTTGCTCGCATTGAGCTACGAATTGTATTACCCATCATATCCACTCTTGCTTGGAATGGTGGGAACGGTAATGGGATACCGTGTTCTGCAAAGGCTAAGAGAATATTTTGGTGGATCTCGTGTCTTGCAGGCATTCTATGTCCCATCTCTGCGGCATAAACCCGTAATTCGAAAATCTGAATGCCTTGCTGTAAATCGACCAGATAAACCTCAGGCGCTGGGTTTTCTAAAATCATCGTAGAGCGTTTTGAGGCTTCTAATAACACATTTGTCACTTGCTCACTGTTGCAGTCTGCAGGAGCAGGGATTGTCATTACGATACGGGTGACAGAATCTGATAGTGACCAGTTAATAAATTGCTCTGTAATAAAGGCTTTGTTCGGTACAATAATTTCTTTTCTATCCCAGTCGGTTAACGTAGTTGCCCGTGTGTTGATCTTAGAGATATTCCCCGTCAAATTACGAATTGTCACGGTATCGCCAATACGAATAGGTTTCTCAAACAAGATCATCAACCCTGAAATGATATTGGCAAAGATTTCTTGTAAACCAAAACCAAGTCCGACCCCCATTGCTGCCACTAACCATTGTAATTTTGACCATTCAATACCTAACAACGAGAAGCCCACGATACTACCAATCAGTGTAATGCTGTATTTGGTCATTGTGGTAATGGCGTAACCTGTACCCGGTGTTAAATCTAGATGCTGTAAAATGGCCAACTCAAGTAAAGCAGGGAGGTTTCGAACTAATTGAGTTGTAATAATAATGACGAGGATCGCCACTAAAATAGAGCCCATTGTGATAGGTTGCACCGTATTAACGCCATTCACCGATGAGGTGACATCCCAAAGTCGAATATTATCGACAAAAGAGAATGCAGTGTTTAATTCAGACCACAATAAGATCATCGACACTAATGCAATCATAGTCAGAATAGAGCGAACTAAACCAATGGATTGCGCACTGATAGTATCAAGGTCTATTTCTTGAGCTTCGATTTCAAGTCCTACTGTGCTCTCACCACTGCTCCCGACAATCGTATTTTCATCTTCACCTTTTGCGCGCTGAGCCAGAATTTCTGCACGCTTTTGTTTAGCACGTTCAAAAGCTAATTTCCGGCGCTGAATAAGCATCCATCGCTGAATAATGTGGTAGATAATCAGCAGGGCAAACCAAATGGCGACAGACATTTCTAAACGACCGAGTAAGACAATCGATGTAGAAAGGTAACCTAAGACGGCGGCTAAACCTGCAATAACCGGAGCAAGCAGTAAGAACCACCATAAAATGGTGTTGATCAGGTTATCGCCAGATCCATGTTTATCAAGATAAAGCGGGACGTGAGCTTTTTTAAGGCTAGATGTAATAAAGCTTAGGGCGATACAGAGCAGTAAGAAACAGAAACGACCGACTGTGGGTGCAAATTCTCTATCGCTATAATATTCAAAGGTAATTAATGACATCATCAGTGGAACGATGACAAAAATAGAAAGCTGGTAAAAGCGCATCGCTTTTTTAACACGGCTCTCTTTCCACTTAAATTGAGCAATAAACAGGCCGTTATGACGTGCAAACGTTGCACTTATCATAAATAACCACAGCACAGGTGCTGCGGCTGTGACTCCATATCCAATAGCTCCCGCCATTGGATAACGCCATTCAACACTTTGTAAGCCATAACCTACGGCAGACCATAACAGAGGTAATGGCAGCGCAATTAAAATAGACCAAAAGACAGTGCGTATTGTCAGTGAAAAGTGATCTTGTGTGACTTTACCAATACGGTTGCTGACTCTTTCAAGAAATGCGTTGTAATGTTTTCGAGTGCGCAGGCTAAAGCCCACAATTGATAAAGTGACAAATAGAAATAGGAACGTATCCTGATTTTTAAGCATGCTGACAGCGGCATGACCTAATTGTGAAAAGGTATCTAGCGAAAGTAATCGAGTAATATCTTTGACTAATAAAACTGGATAATTAAATTTGATAGGGCTGATATCAGCAACCCAGAACATATAACGGTTTGTTGCGTCTTTTGTCTCTTTTAACGCATCCGCTAATTGGGTTGTCGCAACTTTTAGTTTTGTTAATTCAAGAATTTGAGAGTCATAGCCGGATAGCAATGAATTCAATAATTCATGGCGTGCTTGGATAAGAGAATCAAAAATATATTGCTGAGCTTCAGGCAATTTAGAGCCATCGGCAGTGTCTGGTGGCTGGATCTTACTTAAGTTTTCCAGCATATCCTCGTAGCCTAAACGCTCAACACGTAACTGAATAATATCTCTATCAAGTTCCTGTGAACGAGGCATTTCTGGTAAGCGGGAAAGCTGTGTTCTTAATGCCTCACCTAATGCTGTCGAGCCACTTAACCACTGTGCTTGTTCTCGAATAGTGGTGAGCGTTTGACGAACTTGCTGTGTCTGTTGTGTGGTAATGCGTTGTTTTTCTGATAACTCACTCATTTCCTGTGTTTGTTTATTCAGGATCTGAGAGAGTTCACGGTTAGTTTGGATCTGCTTTGTCAGAAACTCAGGAAGCTCACCACCTTTCTCCGCTAACATCTCTGTTTTTTCTAATGCCAGATTAGCCACTTCTTGGCGCTTTATATTTAATAAGCTGCGCAATTGTTGTAGTTGCACATCAAGACGTTGATAGCGTTTTTTAAATAATTCTAAGCGAAGGCGAGCAATTTCTTGGCGGTTATTAGCTGAAAGTTGTGCCATTTCAAGCTCATTGACCATCGCTTTACGAGCGGTGACTTCAGCTTGTGTTAGCTTATTTTGTGCTTCTGTCAACGGTGTTGTTGATGTGCTGGTAGCCGCGAGTCTTGTTGTTGCCTCGCTGAGTAAACGGCGCGCTTCAGAAAGCTGTTGGGGTAATAAGTTTAAAGATTCGCTAATTTCTCGGCTTTTATCTTGCTCTTGTTGCTGAAGCCTTGCTTGTTCCATCAATTGGCTACTGATTTGAATAATTTTTTGTTCTAAATCAGGGATGCTAATTTTTTCAGGGATAGTCGGAACAGCATGGCTTTCTTCAAGAAGTTTGCTTCTTAGCTCTTGAGTAATTTGAGGGTAATCATCAATGGTTTTTTGATAGCTATCTGCGTTTGTTTGCGCTTTTTCGCCATCATTAATCCAGTTGATAGTACCTTGTAGCGCCTGAACTGCCTCAATATCTTGAGGATTGGTGCTTCCTTCAAGTTGTTTAATATCTTGACGTAATTTCTCCACATCCGCTGATATTGCAGATGTGCTTAACGAAAGCGTCAAAAATAGCGAGAAGAAAAGACTAATTATCAGGCGCACAAAGGTTACTCCGAATTACGTGTTATTCACTGATGGCATTATTGTCATTACCAGCGACATTGATGATGGAACCTAGTTGTTCCCCCATTAATGTAACGGAGCCATTCATAAGATCTTTATTCAGTTGAACGGTATTTTCTGGGAAAAGGTTGATGACTGTTGAGCCTAACTTAAATCGGCCCATTTCTTCACCTTTCTTCAAGAATATCGCTCCTGCTTTATCCGCTTGAGGATATGTCCAACGTTTAATAATGCCTTCACGAGGTGGCGTTACCATGCCACACCAAACCGTTTCAATACTACCAACGATTGTTGCACCAACTAGAATTTGTATCATTGGGCCAAATTGAGTTTCAAAGAGGCAAATAATACGTTCATTACGTGCAAATAAGTTAGGGACATTAGCCGCTGTTAATGGATTAACAGAGAAGAGATCGCCTGGAACATAAATCATCTCTTTTAATAAACCATCACAAGGCATGTGAACACGATGGTAATCGCGAGGTGAAAGATAAGTGGTAATAAATTGACCATGACGGAATTTATCAGCCAACATAAAATTACCCGCAAGTAATGCCTCAAGGGTGTAATGATGCCCTTTGGCTTGCAGAATTTGATCGTCTTGAATAAGACCTAGTTGGCTGACTGCGCCATCAGCAGGTAATGCAAGTTTGTCATCACCTTCGACAATAGGGCGAGCACCGTCTTTTAATGCACGAATAAAGAAATCGTTGAATGAAGAATAAGCTTGGAACTGGCTGTCTTTTGCTTCATTCATATCGACTTTATATGCTTTAGCAAAGGCTTTGATCGCAAATTGGGTAATTACACCTGCTTTTTTATTTGCAAACCAACCTGCTAGCTGTGTGAGCCATAATTTAGGCAATAAATACTGTAGTTTAATTTTTAGCTTGTCCAAAATGGCAACCTCTGGGATTGAACGATAAAAAATAGACAAAAGGAGTCTATTGTACCCACCCTTAATAGGGTTGTCAGTGAATCAATTGTTAAGTGTCTAAATTAATATTCTTACGAACCTTCACCTGACTCATACTTTCTAAAATACGATGGTAATTTTCAAAGCGTGTTTCTGCTATCTCACCGTTATTTACGGCTTCACTAATTAAGCAACCAGGATCATCTAAGTGTTTGCAATCACGGAACTTACAGCCACCCAGATAAGGTCTAAATTCAATAAACCCTTTTGTCACTTGTTCTGGCGTTAAATGCCATAAGCCAAATTCACGCACACCCGGCGAGTCAATGACATCTCCTCCTTGTGGGAAATGGTAAAGGCGTGATGCGGTAGTGGTATGCTGACCTAAACCTGAGTTATCAGAAACCTGATTAACCAGAATACTCTCTTCCATTGGAGGCAATAACGTATTGAGTAAGCTTGATTTTCCGACACCAGATTGCCCTGCAAAAATGGAGATACGGCCAATCAATTCTTGTGTTAACGCATCAAGACCTTCTTTGGTATAGCTAGAGACTTCAAGAACACGATAGCCAATATCTTTATAAGTTTGCATCCATTCACTGACAGTCTTACGGCTTTCTTCGTCTAACATATCGATTTTATTGAGCACAATTAGAGGCTCAACGTTTAAAGTTTCACATGCTACAAGGTAACGGTCGATAATATTTAAAGAGAGTTCAGGCAAAATAGCCGAAACGATAATAATTTGATCAATATTAGCAGCAATGGGCTTAATACCATCATAATAGTCAGGACGAGTAAGTACTGAAGTTCGTTCGTGTACAGCTTCTACAATACCATTTACGCGAACATTTTCTTGTGTTTGTAGCGCAGGACGCCAAACAACTTTATCACCCGTTACCAGTGATGAAATTGTGCGTCGAATATTGCATCGTGTAATAGTGCCGTCAGCCGCTTCGATATCTGCATGTTGACCAAAACGGCTGATCACTAGGCCTTCGGTCGTTTCGCCCAATTGCGTATCGTCTAATTCAACGTGGTTTTTTTTCTCTTTGCTCTGCAAACGCTTTTTATGATTTTCTTGTACTCGGCGTTGCTGGCCTTTAGATAATTTACGTTTTGTCACCGATCCTCACTTGTATTATTCGGTTAGATGTTCTTCTGTCGTGCTTATTGAGTAAACGCGCTATGATAAACGCTAAAATATCATGTCTCACACTTAGAAACAGCTAGGATATATTATGTCAAAAAGCGAGAACAATCTGATCTGGATAGATCTGGAAATGACAGGTCTTGATCCTGAATGTGACCGTATCATCGAAATTGCCACTATCGTGACAGATCCTCAACTTAATATTTTAGCCGAAGGCCCTGTAATTGCAGTACATCAATCTGATGAACAATTAAGTTTAATGGATGAATGGAATACACGTACCCATACAGGTAGTGGTTTAGTTGAACGTGTAAAAGCCAGTTTATATGATGATAATTCAGCACAAAAAGCGACAATTGAATTCCTAGAAAAATGGGTACCAAAAGGCGTATCACCTATCTGTGGTAATAGTGTGGGGCAAGATAGACGTTTTCTATACCGTTATATGCCAGAGCTAGAGCAATATTTTCACTACCGTTATCTTGATGTGAGCACATTAAAAGAGTTAGCACGTCGCTGGAAACCTGAAATTTTAGAGGGTTTTGAGAAAAAGAATACTCATCAGGCATTGGATGATATTCGTGAATCCATTGCGGAGCTTGCTTATTATCGTAAAACCTTTATTAAAGAGTAAAAAGCGTGCACTCATGATTGATATTGCATCATTGTGATGATTTTATCGGCATGTAATCAAAAAAACGTATTTTTTTGTTGATAAGGGCTTGCGGTTAAGCATTTTTCTCGTATAATGCGCTTCCCGTACCGATGAAGAATTTTGTTTGTACGGGTGTAAGAAAGACGCGGGAATAGCTCAGTTGGTAGAGCACAACCTTGCCAAGGTTGGGGTCGCGAGTTCGAGTCTCGTTTCCCGCTCCAATCTTTCTTAGACAGCTATTAGTAATGTTATGCGACGCGGGAATAGCTCAGTTGGTAGAGCACAACCTTGCCAAGGTTGGGGTCGCGAGTTCGAGTCTCGTTTCCCGCTCCAAATCTTTTACTAGTCATTGTCAAAACTTACCAAATGCGGGAATAGCTCAGTTGGTAGAGCACAACCTTGCCAAGGTTGGGGTCGCGAGTTCGAGTCTCGTTTCCCGCTCCAAGTTTTTCTCTTCTTGTTTTATCCAATCTCATTTATTAATCCCCATAAAGAAAATTTAAATTTTTTCTCTCGCTTTTTTTAATATCGACTACACTGTTTTAAGGTGCAGGTTAGGGAATTTTACTTAATACTCGCAAAGAGAGTGTGTAGGATTATTGTTCAAAAAAGAAAATGTCATTACTACATGTAAGATCAAGCTATTTTTTTGTGATCTATCTTTGATCTTTACTTGCATTTCTATTTTGACAGCACTAGAATGTGCGCCTTTCCTCATTTAGAGGGGAAACTAGAGGCAAGATCATTTTTTAGGTTTTAGGCCTTTATTCTGTTAAACATGCATTGAATAGTATTTTAGAAAAAGAAAAGGGTTTCTCAGGCTTTTCTTTAAAAAAACGTGATATATATTCTACTATTCTTAAAATCTTCCCAAATCTATTTATCCACAGTGAGATGCTAATAACCACCGCATCTAAGCACTATTTATTTTTTTACTGCACAGAGTTATCCACAAGCACGTATCATTAAGTGATAAGGATATTATTCTCTTCAATAAATTGATTGGATTTTATATCTAATTGATAACTAAGTTTATTTTAATTTTTTAAATTTTGAGTCTTAGTTCGCTTGAATTTTTTTTTCATGTTGATAGGCAAGGGATTTTTATTTTATTCACAGAGGAAATTAATGGTTACTCGTAATGCGTTTATCCTGTTAAAAATTAAGCGTCACGAGGTAAGCCTTTAGTTATCGCCCTTACTAAGCGTTTTTGTTGTGAAGTCTGTATTTTTACTTCTTTTTCATTTCTCTTCGCTGTCTGCTGTGCAATCGCCCAGTTTAAATGTTCATCTAAAACATCACTCAATCCAAAGCGTTCTTGCAAGGCAAGTATAATTTTATCTTGATAAGGTGCATTTCCTAACGCCACGCTAATATTTCTAAGCCAACGTAAATAACCAATACGACGGATCGGTGAACCTTCAGTGATACGCAGAAATTTATCTTCATTCCATTGAAAGAGATCGAGTAATTCTGGGGTATGAAGCGCTCTTCTTGGTGAGAAATCTTCTTCGTCAGTCAGTGATGAAAAACGATTCCAAGGACAGATAAGCTGGCAATCATCACAACCATAAATACGATTACCCATCAGAGGGCGAAATTCTTCAGGAATAGCACCATCAAGTTCAATAGTAAGATAAGAAATACAGCGACGAGCATCAATAGTATAAGGTTCAACAATGGCACCTGTCGGACAGGTTGTCATACAGGCGACACATTTACCGCATTGTTCTTCAACTGGGCTATCCGTAGGTAATGGCAAATCAATCAGTAGTTCACCAAGGAAAAACCAAGAACCTGCTTGATTGTTAATAACAAGTGAGTGTTTACCAACCCAGCCAAGTCCTGCTTTAACGGCTAATGGACGCTCCATGATCGGTGCTGAATCAACGAAAGGACGAAAGTTGACTATCCCTTGATATTCAAATTGTTGGCAATATTGTGAAATTTTTTCGCCGAGTTTTTTAAGACGCTGTCTTAAGACTTTGTGATAATCCCGACCAAGCGCATAACGGCTGATATAGCCTTGTTCTGGATTATTTAAGGTTCGTGCAAAAGCTGCATCCGTAGGGAGATAATTCATTCTGACACTGATAACGCGTAATGTACCCGGAACCAGTTCATGAGGTCTGGCTCGTGTCATTCCATACTTTTCCATCCATGCCATTTCACCATGATATTGCTTATCTAACCATGCTTGTAGGCGAGGTTCTTCAAGTGATAAGTCAGTATCACATATCCCTGTTTGTTGAAAACCTAGCTCAGAACCCCATAATTTAATGTTTTGAGCGAGAAGATTAAGATCGAGTGATGACATGAATAAACCGAATCAGTAGGTAAGAGGTGAGTCCTAAGAGCGCGCAGTGTATCATAGTGAGGCAGTAGGAAAAATCCTCGCAATAAATAGATTTATGGTATGGTTATTTGATAGTGATTTCGATAACTATTTGCCTTAAGAAAACATATAAAGCTTAGTATTTGATGTTCTCCAACGATCTCTCTTTATTAAGCCGTTATAACTTAACAATAGATTATATAAATATGAAAGAATGGGTTGTTACATTAGAAGATGAAGCAGCAACAGTTGAACTGGGGCGTACTGTTGCAACGGCGGCGGATCATAGCGGATTGATCATTTATTTATATGGCGATCTTGGTGCTGGAAAAACAACCTTTAGCCGAGGCTTTTTACAAGCGCTTGGTCATCAAGGGCATGTTAAAAGCCCAACATACACATTAGTTGAGCCTTATATGCTTTCGCCAAATCCTGTTTATCATTTTGATCTTTATCGTTTAGCTTCTGCTGAAGAGCTGGAATTTATGGGAATACGCGACTATTTTGAGCAAGACGCGTTATGCCTTATTGAGTGGCCATCGCAAGGCGAAGGCTTTTTACCTAACGCTGATTTAGAACTTCATTTAAGCTACGAAGATGAAGGTCGAAAAGCGCGTTTTGTTGCCCTTTCACAAAGAGGGAATACTGTTTTATCCCGTATTCAGTCTGCATAAAGGAATATTGATTATGTCGAGTCTCATCACCATTGTGAGTCAAAGTCAGCGCTATGTTGTTGCCTTTCTGTTGGTTGTTTTGTCGTTATTTTTTGTGCAAATAGCACAAGCCGCTACTGTGACAGAAGTAAAAGCAGAAAACGGTATTTCAGCAACAACCCTCACATTCACTTTTAGTGATGGGAAGCCTAGTTATCGATATTACTCATTAAAAAATCCTGACCGTTTGGTGATGGATTTTAAACAAAGCACAAAAATTACGGGATTACCGGCAACATTAGGCAATGGGCAGTTAGTCCATAAAATTCGCTCAACGCAATCAAAAGATAGCCAATATCAAAGTATGGTCGTTGAGCTTGCTCAGCCTGTTGTGGTGACTGAAAGTTTGATGAATGTAAGTGGTGGTTATAAGTTAGTGCTTACTATCAAGGCTATGAGTGGTCGACAAAATAGCAATGCTCAGTCCACAGTAAGTGTTGTTGCGTTATCACCGATTGCAACAGCAACTACATCAAATTCAAGTGCAAATACTAATTCAAATACAACTAGGGAAATGGCGCCTTTAATAACGAAGCCGACAACCGAGGTTACGCCTGTTGTTCCTATTGTAAAACCACGGACTACACCTTCAAAACCACAAGCAGGCTCTCGCCAAATTATTATTGCGATAGATGCGGGTCATGGTGGGCAAGATCCGGGAGCGATTGGTCAGAAAGGTAATCGTGAAAAAGACGTGACGTTAAGTGTGGCAAGAAAGCTAGAAGCCCGTTTACGTAATGATCCTATGTTTAAACCTGTTCTAACACGTAGTGGTGATTATTTTATTTCAGTTGCAGGGCGTTCTGAAGTTGCCCGTAAGCAAAGTGCAAATATGTTAGTGTCTATTCATGCAGACTCAGCACCAAATCGTAGTGCAAGAGGCGCTTCTGTATGGGTGCTTTCTAATCGTCGTGCAAACAGTGAATTAGGTAAGTGGCTTGAACAAAGCGAGAAACAATCTGAATTACTCGGTGGGGCTGGTGACGCATTAGATGGTGCTGATCCTTATTTAAGTCAAACAGTACTCGATTTGCAGTTTGGTAATTCACAGCGAGTGGGTTATGACGTTGCTGTTGCTGTATTGTCTGAACTAAGAAAAGTGGGTTCATTACATAAGAAAACACCAGAGCATGCGAGCTTAGGTGTTTTACGTTCACCTGATATCCCTTCAATTCTAGTTGAAACAGGCTTTATCAGCCATGCATCAGAAGAGCAGTTACTGATTTCTGATGCTTATCAAGAGAAACTTGCGGCATCTATTCATGCGGGTTTAAGAAATTATTTTCTGGCTCACCCTTTACAAAACGCGCCTAATTGATTGAGTAGAATGGAATAAAGGTAATGGCGATAAATTTATTACCTCCTCAGCTTGCAAACCAAATTGCCGCAGGGGAAGTTGTTGAAAGACCGGCCTCTGTTGTTAAAGAGTTGCTGGAAAATAGTTTAGACGCAGGCGCGACCTCAATTGATATTGATATCGATAAAGGTGGTGCCAAGCTAATTCGCATTCGTGATAATGGATGCGGTATCAATCGTGATGATTTGAAGTTAGCACTTGCTCGCCATGCAACTAGCAAAATATCAAGTCTTGACGATCTCGAAGCCATAATGAGTATGGGCTTTCGTGGAGAAGCATTAGCGAGTATTAGCTCAGTTTCCCGTTTAACGCTGACATCGCGTACTCAGGATCAAGAAGAAGCATGGCAAGCCTACGCTGAAGGCAGAGATATGGCTGTGACGGTTAAGCCTGCGGCTCATCCTGTGGGCAGTACGGTTGAAGTTCTTGATCTGTTTTATAACACGCCAGCAAGACGGAAATTTTTACGTACTGAAAAAACAGAGTTTGCACATATTGATGAAGTGGTACGCCGTATTGCTTTATCGCGATTTGATGTCTCCATTAATCTTACTCATAACGGTAAACGTGTTCGGCAATACCGTGCAGTGAAAGATGAAAGTCAGCAAAATCGCCGTTTGAGTGCGATTTGTGGTAATAATTTTGTCAATCAATCAATGCAGCTATCGTGGGAACATGGTGATTTAGCAATAAAAGGTTGGGTAGAGCATCCTTTATCACCTGTGCAAAGTAGTGAAATTCAGTATTGTTATGTGAATGGACGAATGATGCGTGATAGGCTGATAAATCATGCTATTCGCCAAGCTTACGAAGGATATTTGCAAGGAGAGCAACAACCTTCTTACATCTTGTATTTAAGCGTTGATCCTCACCAAGTTGATGTTAACGTCCATCCTGCTAAACATGAAGTTCGCTTCCATGAATCTCGTTTGGTTCATGATTTTATCTATCAAGGTGTGCTGAGTGTTTTACGACAAGCAACGCAAGAGCCTTTATCACCGACTTCTGATAACGAAGAAGAACACGAAATAGCGTTAAACTTTCCTGAAAATCGTCAAGTTGCAGGTGAAAACGTATTTTCTCAGCCTTATCAAGCACCAGTAGCTCAAACTCCGAAAAATACATCATCATCACACCAATACAGTGAACGAGAGCACAGCAATAACTCACCTCAAAAGTACGCCTCTCAATTTGGAGATCGTCGTCAGTTTGGTGAGAGCTATCAACGGACACAAGGTGCGCTTTATCAAAAAATGATGCAAGAAAGTGTATCTACATCAAAAGATAAAGAGAAAATACCACTATTTCCTGACCGTGCCCCATTGAATTTAAGGGAAATCGTTCATACAACTAATAATATTGAAGAAGATACTATTTCGGTGATGCCTCGTTCCGTCAATGCGAAAGAGGGACAAACTGATTATACTTTTGGGCGAGTATTGGCAATTTATCAGCACAAATATGCGTTAATAGAATCTCCACAAGGTCTTGGGCTGTTATCATTGGAAGAAGCCGATTTTCTGTTAAAATGTGCGCAATTACTGCCTAAAGATGAAACATTGAAGCCGCAACCTTTGCTAGTGCCTTTAAAGGTGGCATTGAGTAAAGAGGAGATTAGCGTATTCAATCAGTTTCAATCGCTGATCAGTCATTTCGGGATCGTTATCGAAATTTCTCACGGTAAAGCAACAATACATGCTGTGTCGTTACCTTTGCGCCAGCAAAATTTACCCGCGTTACTGACAGCATTATTAGCCTATTTGTCAGCAGAGCAATCTTGTACCGAGCAACAACTTGGACAGTGGTTTGCAAAACAATTAGGTGCAGAGCAAGCACAGTGGTCGCAAGCTCAAGCAGTAGGATTATTGGCTGATATTGAAAGACTTTGTCCGCAATATGTCAGACAGCCAGCAAAAAACTTATTACAATTAATAGAATTACAACCGGTGGTAGCGGCATTAAATAATGAGCGAAGTAAACACGCAAATAAAACCTAAAGCAATTTTCCTAATGGGACCTACAGCGTCAGGTAAAACGGCATTAGCAATTTCACTAAGACAAAAGCTGCCTGTAGATATTATTAGTGTGGATTCTGCGCTTATCTATCGTGGTATGGATATTGGTACTGCAAAGCCAGATGCGACAGAGCAATCGCTTGCGCCACATCGATTAATTGATATTCTAGACCCCGCATTACCCTATTCCGCAGCCGATTTTCGACGTGATGCATTAAATGCCATGGAAGAAATTACCGCAGCTGGGCGAATTCCACTATTAGTGGGCGGGACTATGCTATATTTTAAAGCGTTACTTGAAGGTCTATCGCCTTTACCCAGTGCAAATCCTGATGTTCGTGCTGAAATAGAGAAAAAAGCAGCAGAGCAAGGGTGGGAGGCAATACATAAAGAGTTAGCATTAGTTGATCCCGTTGCAGCACAACGGATCCATCCTAATGATCCTCAACGGCTTTCTCGTGCACTAGAAGTTTACCTGATTTCAGGTAAAACAATGACAGAATTGACAAAAATATCAGGCGAGTCTTTGCCCTATGATGTTTATCAATTTGCGATTGCTCCGAAAGATAGAAATGTTCTTCATCAACGCATTGAAGCCCGTTTTAAACAGATGTTAACGTGTGGATTTGAAGATGAAGTAAAATCATTATATAAACGGGGTGATCTGCATGAAGATCTACCTTCTGTACGTTGTGTCGGTTATCGCCAGATGTGGTCATATTTATCAGGCGAAATAGATTATGATGAGATGGTTTATCGAGGGATCTGTGCTACCCGGCAATTAGCGAAGCGACAAATCACCTGGTTAAGGGGTTGGAATGACATTCACTGGCTTGATAGTGAAGATCCAAAACAATCTCTTGACACTGTTTTGCAGGTAGTTAGTGCATAGATGGTAGGTTTGTGTAAAATTGATAGTTGCCAAAGCGCAATTTTTGAGTAGTTCATTTTTCGAACCAATTGGGTTCTAATATAAAACAACAAAATAAGGAAAACATAGAATGGCTAAGGGGCAATCTTTGCAAGATCCTTTCCTGAACGCATTACGTCGTGAAAGGGTTCCCGTTTCTATCTATTTGGTAAACGGCATTAAATTGCAGGGTCAGATCGAATCTTTTGACCAATTTGTTATTTTGCTGAAAAACACAGTAAGTCAGATGGTATACAAACATGCTATCTCTACCGTGGTACCTTCGCGTCCTGTTTCTCATCATAGCAACACAGGCACGAACCAAACTGGTACAGGCTACAATGGTGGCGCTGCTCAGCAGGATGATGTTGCAGAGTAATAATTCAATATTATTCTTGATATAAGAAAAACATAGGTAGGGAGACTTTACCTATGTTTTTTTCCTGTTTTTATAAAGTCCAAGAGGTTTCGCCTTTGTTTGATCGTTATGAAGGTGGCGAATTAGCCGTTTTAGTGCACGTCTTCTTTTCTCAAGAAAAGAACGTTGATGATTTGCAAGAATTTGAATCTTTGGTGACATCTGCGGGTGTTAAACCAGTTCAGATTATTACAGGAAATCGTAAAGCACCTCATCCTAAATATTATGTGGGTGAAGGTAAGGCAGAAGAAATTGCCGAGGCTGTAAAAGCAAGTGGTGCGGATGTTGTTTTATTTAATCATGCACTGACACCTGCACAAGAACGAAATCTGGAAAGACTTTGTGAATGCCGAGTGGTTGATCGCACGGGAGTTATCCTTGATATCTTTGCTCAAAGAGCAAGAACCCATGAAGGAAAGCTACAGGTAGAGCTCGCCCAGTTACGTCACTTATCAACCCGTTTAGTCAGAGGGTGGACTCACCTTGAAAGACAAAAAGGGGGGATCGGGTTACGAGGACCAGGCGAAACTCAGCTAGAAACGGACCGCCGCTTACTCCGAGGTAAAATTAGTCAAATTCTAATGCGATTGGGTAGGGTTGAGCGTCAGCGTGAACAAGGACGGCAAGCGCGGAGTAAAGCTGATATTCCAACATTATCCCTTGTTGGTTACACGAATGCAGGGAAATCGAGTTTATTTAATCATATTACCTGTTCTGATGTGTATGCAGCAGATCAGCTCTTTGCAACATTAGATCCGACACTAAGACGTATTCAAGTTGATGATGTGGGAACCGTTGTATTAGCCGATACTGTTGGATTTATTCGACATTTACCTCACGATCTTGTTGCTGCTTTTAAAGCTACTTTACAAGAAACACGAGAAGCGACCTTACTTCTTCATGTTATTGATGCAGCAGATAGTCGTTTTGAGGAAAATATTCATGCAGTTGAAAGTGTATTAGAAGAGATTGATGCTCAAGAAATACCAACACTGCATGTTATGAACAAAATTGATCTTCTTGAAGACTTCACTCCAAGAATTGATCGAAATGAAGAAAACTTACCCGTTAGGGTTTGGGTTTCTGCACAAACAGGCGAAGGTATTCCTCTGTTATATCAGGCGTTGACAGAACGTCTTTCAGGTGAGATCGCACACTTTGAATTACGTTTACCGCCAGAAAATACAGGGCGCTTACGTAGTCGTTTTTATCAATTACAGTCAATAGAACGTGAATGGATTGAAAAAGACGGTAAAGTTGGGCTAATCATACGTATGCCTATGGTAGACTGGCGCCGCCTTTGCAAGCAGGAACCAAATTTATTGGATTACGTGGTCTGATATTCGGCCATAATAATGAACATTAACTGAGAGCTGGCGACGAAATCGGCTCTTAAGCCTGATAAATCTAATCATAATAATGGAGCTAGAACATGGCGTGGAATCAGCCCGGTAACAACGGACAAGACCGCGACCCGTGGGGTAACCGAAACAGCGGCAATAATAATGGCGATGGCAACGGTAACTCTAACGGCAATCAAGGAGGTCGGAATCGCGGAGCATCAGATCTCGATGATATGTTCCGTAAACTAAGTGAAAAGCTTGGTGGTTTCGGCGGTAAAAAAGGTGGAAACTCCTCTTCTGGGCAAAATGGCGGTCCTCGTAGCAATGCTGGAAATCTTTTGATTTCTCTGGCATTAGGTGCGGTAGTCGTGGTTTGGGCTGCAAGTGGTTTTTATACCATCAAAGAGGCAGAACAAGGCGTAGTGACTCGTTTTGGTAAATTTTACCAAATCGTTGAACCTGGTCTGAACTGGAAACCGACTTTCATTGATGAAGTTCAGCCTGTTAACGTAAAAACTATTCGTGATTTAACCACGGGTGGCATGATGTTAACGTCAGATGAAAACATGGTTCAAGTTGAGATAAACGTGCAGTATGTTGTCTCCGATCCAGAAACATTCCTGTTTAACCTGACAACACCAATTAACAGCTTAGGTCAGGCAACTGACAGCGCAGTACGTGGCGTTATTGGTCGTTCAGAAATGGAAAAAATTCTGACTTCTAACCGTTCAGAAATTCGTGACCAAACACGTCAAGAATTAGAAGAGACTATCCGTCCTTATAACATGGGGATCTCGATTGTGGACGTCAACTTCCAAGTTGCGCGCCCACCAGAAGCGGTAAAAGCGGCATTCGATGATGTAATCGCTGCGCGTGAAGAAGAGCAAAAAACAATTCGTCAAGCTGAAGCTTATAAAAATGAGGTGTTACCGTTAGCAAAAGGTAACGCACAACGTATGATTGAAGAAGCGACTGCTTATAAAACCAGTGTGGTGATGAAAGCAGAAGGTGAGGTGGCAAGCTTTGCTAAAATCTTACCTGAATATCGTGCTGCTCCTGAAATTACTCGCGAGCGTCTTTACATTGAAACGATGGAAAAAGTGCTATCAAAAACACGTAAAGTTATCGCTAATGATAAAGGTAACAGCATGTTAGTGCTGCCTTTAGAGCAAATGTTACGTCAGCAATCTCAATCTGCACCATCAAATACGTTTGAGGCGCCAGCTCGTGTAACGGCACCTGCTCCAACTGCAAATCCAGCACCGGCACAAAAACCAGCAACAACGACTTATGGTAATGGTGGATATGGTAGTAATAATGGCGGTTATGGTCAGCCTTACGGCAATAATCAAGGAGGACAATAATCATGCGTAAAGTTATCGCTGTTGTTGCAGTTATTATTTTAGCGTTGTTGTACTCTTCTGTATTTGTCGTTCAACAGTATGAGCGTGGTATTATTTTACGCTTTGCGAAAGTTGTACGTGATGCTGAAAATAAACCTGTTGTTTATGAACCAGGTCTTCACTTTAAAATTCCATTTATTGAGAATGTGAAAAAACTGGATGCGCGTATTCAAACTATGAATATCCAGCAAGACCGTTTCTTATCAGGCGAGAATAAAGACTTATTAGTCGATTCTTATCTGAAATGGCGTATCAGTGATTTCAGCACCTACTATCTGGCAACTGGTGGTGGTAATACAACGCAAGCGGAAACATTACTGCGTCGTAAATTCAGTGACCGCTTACGTTCTGAGATTGGTCGTATGAGCGTAAACCAAATTATTACGGATTCTCGTGGTCGTTTAACCATTGATGTTCGTAATGCACTGAATGAAGGTACACCTTCACGCGATTCAAGTGCTGCTGATGATGCTATTGCCATTGCTGCGAAGAAAGTAGCTGAAGAAACCAAAGGTCAAGCGCCTGCTATCAATATGAACAGCATGGCGGCATTAGGTATTGAAGTGATTGATGTTCGAATTAAGCAAATCAACCTACCGATGGAAGTTTCTGAAGCGATTTATCAGCGTATGCGTGCAGAGCGTGAAGCGGTTGCTCGTCGTCACCGTTCACAAGGTCAAGAGCAAGCTGTGAAAATTCGCGCAGCGGCGGATAAGACAGTAACAGAAACATTAGCTGAATCTGAGCGTGAATCATTACGTCTTCGCGGTGAAGGTGATGCCCAAGCGACTAAACTGTTTGCTGATGCATTCAACCAAGATCCAGACTTCTATGCCTTCATTCGTAGCTTACGTGCTTATGAGAAGAGCTTTAACCAAGATGGTAATGACGTCATGGTGTTAAGCCCAGATAGCGATTTCTTACGTTATATGAAAGCACCAACAAAAGCGCGAGCGATTGAAGAGTAATTTCTAAACGCATTAAACCGTTTGAGTAAATAATAAAATCCCTCACTTAAAAAAGTGGGGGATTTTTTTTGATATCAATAAGATAAAGCGAGCAATCAGGCTAAGAAATAAATAATTGTGCATAAAAAGATGAAAATTTACGCTTAATGGTTTCCAAAATGGTTTTAGCTGGGATAGTATAAAGTGAAAATTGCATTTCAAGATAAACCTTCGGCAATCCCGAAGCGTCTTCTTCGCCATTTTCACTTTTATGTCACTCTGCTTCCTGTTTTTGCGATCAAAACTGTTGATAAAATTCACAATACGTTTGTGATGCGGATTTTTCGGGCAAAAATATTGACAATGGCAAGATAATCTATTGCTTAAAAGCGGGGATGACATAATTAGATAAAATCTACTGTAACTCTTGAATTGAGATGGTAGAATCCTTTTTTAAGCAACCGAGTGTATTTTGAAATGAGTAATAACGTTGTCGTATTGGGCACCCAGTGGGGTGACGAAGGCAAAGGCAAGATAGTCGATTTGCTGACAGAACGCGCTAAATATGTTGTTCGCTACCAAGGTGGCCATAACGCAGGTCACACTCTAGTCATCGACGGTGAAAAAACCGTTCTTCATTTGATCCCATCAGGCATTCTCCGTGAAAATGTTGTTAGCATCATAGCAAACGGTGTCGTTTTATCACCGGAAGCACTGATGAAGGAAATGACCCAACTTGAAGATCGTGGCATTCCTGTTCGCTCTCGTTTACTTCTGTCTGAAGCTTGCCCATTAATCCTTCCTTATCACATCGCATTAGACAATGCGCGTGAAAAAGCACGTGGTGAAAAAGCTATCGGTACAACAGGCCGTGGTATCGGACCGGCTTACGAAGATAAAGTCGCTCGTCGCGGTTTACGTGTTGGCGATCTGTTTGATAAAAAAGCGTTTGCACAAAAACTCAGAGAAATCATCGAATACCATAACTTCCAACTGGTGAATTACTATAAAGTTGAACCTGTTGATTACCAAAAAACCTTAGACGATATCATGGCAATCGCTGATATTCTGACCGGTATGGTTGTTGATGTTTCTGACTTACTGTACAAAGCAACACAAAACGGTGAGTTAGTGATGTTTGAAGGTGCACAAGGTACTTTATTAGACATCGACCACGGTACTTATCCGTATGTCACCTCTTCAAACACAACCGCAGGTGGTGTGGCAACAGGTTCAGGTTTAGGTCCTCGCTATGTTGGTTACGTATTAGGGATCATCAAAGCTTACTCTACTCGTGTAGGTGCAGGTCCATTCCCAACTGAATTGTTTGATGAAGTGGGTGACTTCTTACGTGAGAAAGGCCAAGAATTTGGTGCAACCACGGGCCGTAGCCGTCGTACTGGCTGGTTAGATATCATTGCTATTCGTCGTGCCGTTCAAATCAACTCACTGTCTGGCTTCTGCATGACTAAACTTGATGTGTTAGATGGTCTGAAAGAAGTGAAACTGTGTGTAGGTTATCGCTTACCAAACGGTGAAGTGATTGATACAACACCTTTAGCTGCTGATGATTGGGAAGGTATTGAGCCTATCTATGAATCAATGCCAGGTTGGAACGAAAGCACTTTCGGCGTGAAAGATCATGCTCAACTGCCACAAGCAGCACTGAACTACATCAAGCGTGTAGAAGAGTTAACAGGCGTTCCTGTTGATATCGTTTCTACTGGCCCAGACCGTTCAGAAACCATCATTCTCCGTCATCCATTTGATGCATAATCCGCATTAAATTGGTTTGATGTGAAAATCGTCCCTGAAAATGACAGGGGCGATTTTTTCGTATCTGTTTGTTGGTTAAATTGAGATAAAAAACGCGTTACACACTTAAGATAAGACAGCTTTACACTCGGTTTTGCTTCTGTTTTATCTGTAATGCGTAAAAAAACAGTAAGACAATGTTATTGTTGTAATACTAGAAAGAGAAAAGCGATCTGTTGAAAATCGACAGTATCGCTTTTTCTTTGCCTGTGATATCGCTATTATTTTGTTGATAGTCAAGTGAGAGACGGAAATAACTCACTTTTGAGCATATCTTTGCTAAATGTCCAAAAATTAAACATAATATTGCTTAATAAAATGATATTCTCATTAATAATTACTTATCCCTTAACGAATTTCATAGGGGAAAACACTTTTCAGAGGTCATTGTGCAATTAACCAGTTTTACAGATTATGGATTGCGAGCATTGATATATATGGCTTCACTGCCAGAAGGTAAAATGACGAGTATCACTGAAGTGACACAAGTCTATGGTGTTTCGCGTAACCATATGGTGAAAATTATTAATCAACTTAGCCATTTAGGTTTTGTTGAGGCTATTCGCGGTAAAAATGGAGGGATCCGTTTAGGCAAGCCTGCAACAGATATCATTGTGGGTGAGGTTGTTCGTGCTTTAGAGCCACTTTCATTAGTAAACTGTAGTGCTGAGTTTTGCCACATTACCCCAGCTTGTCGACTGAAACTGGTGTTAAATCAGGCAATTGAGCAGTTTTTGAAAGAGTTAGACCGTCACACACTCACAGAGCTAGTTGAGAATAATAGCTCTTTATATAAATTGTTATTAGAAGATGTTTGAGTCTACTATTTCATCAAATCTGATAGCTTGGAGGTCATAATGTCAAAAGATCCTTTTCAGGATAGAGAAGCAGAAAAATACGCCTCTCCAATTGCTAGTCGCGAATATATTTTAGAAGAAATGAAAAAACGCACGGCACCCATGAGCCGTGAAGATTTAGCGCAGGCGTTAAAAATTTCAGGTGAAGAAGACTTAGAAGCGTTACGTCGCCGTTTAAGAGCGATGGAGCGTGATGGTCAATTAGTTTTTACCCGTCGCCAGTGCTATGCATTACCTGAACGTCTTGATTTATGGAAAGGCAAGGTAATCGGTCACCGTGACGGTTATGGTTTTTTACGAGCAGAAGGTCAAAAAGATGATCTTTACCTGTCTCAAGATGAAATGAAAAAAACCATGCACGGCGATGTCATTCTTGCTCAACCATTGGGAATGGATAGAAAAGGTCGTCGTGAAGGCCGTGTGGTTCGAGTTATTGAACCACGAAATAACCAAATTGTAGGTCGCTATTTTATTGAATCAGGTATGGGATTTGTAGTACCTGATGATAGCCGTTTAAGCTTTGATATTCTGATCCCTAAAGAAGATATCATGGGCGCACGAATGGGAAATGTGGTTGTTGTTGAAATTACAACAAGACCCACTCGCCGCACTCAAGCCGTAGGCCGTATTGTCGAGATTTTAGGTGAAACCATGGGAACGGGTATTGCGGTGGAAATCGCATTACGTACTCATGAAATTCCTTATACATGGCCTGCAAAAGTCACAAAAGAAGTGGCTGATTTAAAAGAAGAAGTGCCTGAATCTGCTAAAGAAGGGCGTGTTGATTTACGTGGCTTACCTTTAATTACTATTGACGGTGAAGATGCGCGAGACTTTGATGACGCGGTTTATTGTCAACGTAAAAAAGGCGGTGGCTGGCGTTTATGGGTTGCAATTGCGGATGTGAGTTATTATGTACGCCCACAAACAGCATTAGATACAGAAGCACGTAGCCGAGGAAACTCTGTTTATTTCCCTTCTCAAGTCGTGCCGATGTTGCCTGAAGTCTTGTCTAATGGATTGTGTTCATTAAACCCGCAAGTTGACCGTTTATGTATGGTTTGCGAGATGACGGTTTCTGAACAAGGACGCCTCTCTTCTTATAAATTCTATGAAGCCGTGATGAGTTCTCATGCTCGAATGACTTACACCAAAGTGTGGAAAATTATTCAAGGTGATGAAGAGTTGCGCGAGCACTATAAGCCTATCGTGCAAGATATTGAACATCTATACGAACTGTATCAAGTGCTAGATAAAGCGCGTGAGCAACGTGGTGCAATTGGCTTTGAATCAGAAGAAGCGAAGTTTATCTTTAATGCAGAACGTCGTATTGAGCGTATTGAGCCAGTTATTCGTAATGATGCACACAAATTGATTGAAGAGTGCATGATCCTTGCTAATATCGCAGCCGCTCGCTTTGTTGAGAAAAACGAAGAACCTGCACTTTATCGTATTCATGATAAACCCAAAGAAGATAGCGTTCTGAATCTACGCTCTGTCTTTAATGAATTAGGTTTAACGTTGCCAGGCGGCTTAACGCCAGAGCCAGCAGATTATGCGCGTGTCATGAAAGAGGTTGAAGACAGACCTGATCGTGAAATGCTACAAACCATGATTTTGCGCTCAATGAAACAGGCAATTTACGATCCTGAAAATCGCGGGCACTTTGGTTTAGCATTAAAATCTTATGCGCATTTTACCTCACCAATTCGTCGTTATCCTGATTTAGCTCTGCATCGTGCAATAAAATATCAGATTGCGAAGGCAGAAGGTCACGGTTCACAGCGCTGGACACCAACTGGTGGCTACCATAGTGATATGGATACCATGTTGCAATTAGGTGAGCACTGCTCTTTAACCGAGCGCCGTGCCGATGAAGCAACGCGAGATGTCGCTGATTGGCTGAAATGTGACTTTATGCTGGATCAAATTGGTCAACAATTTACCGGTATTATCACCAGCGTAACGGGCTTTGGTTTCTTTGTTCGCTTAAACGATCTGTTTATCGATGGTTTGGTGCATGTTTCCACATTAAATAATGATTATTATCAGTATGATAATGTTGGTCAGCGCTTAATTGGTGAGTCTTCAGGGCAAGTTTATCGCCTTGGTGATGAAGTTGAAGTGAAAGTTGAAGCAGTGAGTATGGATGAACGTACTATCGACTTCTCTTTAATATCAACAACACGTACCGCGCGTAATCCGGGTAAAACTGCCCGTGTTCGTGGTCTAAAAGGTGAAAAAGACAAGAAAAATGCAAGTTCTAGCAAATCTCGTCGTCGTGATGCAAGCAAAGATAAAAACTTTGAGCCAGATAGCGCCTTCAAAAAAGGCAAATCATCAGGTCGAGGTAATGCGAGCAAAGACAAAGCCGTAAAAGACCAAGTTGCGAAAGATAAAGCAAGTAGCAAACGTAAGAAAGCATCATCACAAACTAAAAAGATAGAGGCAAAACTGAAAGCTAAACGCGCAGCCAAACGCGATAACGCATAAAGTTTCGTTCTTCTGGTTCTTTTTTTAAAAGGCGGAGACTCCGCCTTTTATCTGTTTTGTGCCTTTTATTTTTTAATGAGTAAGCACCGCTATGAGCGAAGAAATTATTTATGGTATTCACGCAGTAACCGCATTACTTGAGCGTGATCCTGCACGTTTTAAAGAAGTTTATGTATTAAAAGGGCGAGAAGATCGCCGTTTAACACCTGTTATTCATGAATTAGAAGCTCAAGGCATTCTGGTTCAAGTGGCTAATCGCCAATGGTTAGATAGCCAAACAGATGGTGCTGTTCACCAAGGTATTATTGCTAAAGTAAAACCAGGTCGTCAGTATCAAGAGCAAGATTTACCGGACTTGTTAGCTAAAGTTGGTACACCTTTCTTATTAGTGCTAGATGGTGTTACTGATCCCCATAATTTAGGGGCTTGTTTACGTAGTGCAGATGCAGCGGGTGTGCATGCTGTTATTGTTCCGAAAGATCGTTCTGCACAATTAAATGCAACGGCCAAAAAAGTGGCTTGTGGTGCAGCAGAAAGTGTCCCTTTAATTAAAGTGACTAACCTTGCTCGTACATTACGTTTTCTGCAAGAAGAGAACGTCTGGATTGTCGGCACAGCAGGTGAAGCAGACCACACGTTATATCAAAGCAAACTCACAGGCCCAATGGCATTAGTGATGGGTGCAGAAGGTGAAGGTATGCGTCGTTTAACTCGCGAGCATTGTGATGAGCTAATTAGTATCCCAATGGCGGGTACGGTGTCTTCACTCAACGTTTCTGTGGCAACCGGTGTTTGCTTATTTGAAGCGATGCGTCAGCGCATTATTGTGAAATAATTGCGTGAAATAATCGCTGAATTTATTTTATTCTCTATACTCCCTTGAGTTTTATTGACCGCGGGGGTATAGTTACGCGTCAATTTTTTCAGTCACAACTTAAACAAGTTCCTTGCCTCCATGGGTGGTGACTGACCCTGACAGGAGGCTGATAAATCCGTAAGGAGCAATATCAAATGCGTCATTACGAAATCGTTTTTATGGTTCATCCTGACCAGAGCGAACAAGTTCCGGGCATGATCGAGCGTTATAAAACCGCTATCACTAATGCAAATGGTCAGATCCACCGTCTAGAAGACTGGGGTCGTCGTCAATTAGCTTATCCAATCAACAAACTGCACAAAGCACACTACGTTCTGATGAACGTTGAAGCTCCGCAGGAAGTGATTGATGAACTGGAAACTACTTTCCGTTTCAACGATGCCGTTCTCCGCAACATGATCATGCGTACTAAACACGCAGTAACTGAAGCTTCTCCAATGGTTAAAGCAAAAGACGAACGCCGTCGTGATATCGCTGATGACCTCGATGATGAAGATGAAGTTGATGATGTAGCAGAGGATTCTGAAGAGTAATTAGTGCTGTGACGGCTAATAATCATTTGGTGCTAACAGGCACAGTGTGCAAAGCATTAATTCGAAAAGTTAGCCCCGCTGGGATCCCGCACTGTCAATTTGTTATTGAACATCGTTCAATGCAAGAAGAGGCGGGATTAAAAAGACAATCATGGTGCCGAATGCCCATTATTGCTAGCGGGAAAGCGTTACAAGCAGTTACTCACAGTATAACGGTCGGCAGCCAAATCACCGTTTCTGGATTCATTAGCAGCCATCAGGCGCGAAATGGATTATTTAAATTGGTGCTTCATGCCGAGCAGATTGAATTGATAGATTCTGGAGACTAGCCATATGGCACGTTATTTCCGTCGTCGTAAGTTCTGCCGTTTCACAGCAGAAGGCGTACAAGAGATCGATTATAAAGATATCGCTACGCTGAAAAACTATATCACTGAAAGTGGTAAAATTGTACCAAGTCGTATCACCGGTACTCGTGCAAAATACCAGCGTCAGCTGGCTCGTGCTATCAAGCGCGCACGCTACCTGTCTTTATTACCTTATACTGATCGTCATCAGTAATAGGTATATAGTCCATTAATGACTTGTAGAGGATAAGGTAATGCAAATTATTCTGCTTGATAAAGTAGCGAATCTGGGTAGCCTGGGTGATCAGGTTAACGTAAAATCGGGCTATGCTCGTAACTATTTAATCCCACAGGGTAAAGCTGTTTCTGCGACTAAGAAAAACATCGAGTTTTTCGAAGCGCGTCGCGCTGAGTTAGAAGCTAAATTAGCTGAAACTTTAGCAGCAGCTGAAGCTCGTGCAGCGAAGATCAATGCACTGGGTTCTGTCACTATCAGCTCTAAAGCGGGTGACGAAGGTAAACTGTTTGGTTCAATCGGTACTCGTGACATCGCTGATGCAGTAACTGCAGCTGGCGTTGAAATGTGTAAGAGCGAAGTTCGCCTGCCAAATGGCGTTCTGCGTACTACTGGTGACCACGAAGTTCACTTCCAAGTTCACAGTGATGTATTCGCTGAACTGAATGTTATCATCGTTGCTGAATAATCTCTGATTAAACAGTTAATGTTGATAAAGAAAAACGCCAGCTTAGCTGGCGTTTTTTTTGGATAAATAAATACTGTTCTTACTATGGTGTACGGTAATAACTTCCATCACTCAAACGAGTGTAAGTGATAACAGTACCGGCGCTATTTGTCACTTCTAGCATACTGACATCACCTTGTGGATTACGCTGTAAACGAATAGTTTGCCCTGAGCGTAATTGGCTTAATGATTTTTGTTGGTCTTCCGATTTCGCCATAGAAAATGCATCATTGACAGGAAGTTGATTGTCTCTAAAAAGTTGCGCTAAGGTTTGTCCCTCTTTAATGGTATAAGTTTGCCATGTTTGCGCTGGTGTTGATGGAGTATTTTGTAGCGGTGTCGTTTGAGCAATATTTCCCTCAGGATCACTTGTCGTTGAGTTATCTATTGATGGAGATACCTCAGATCCAGCATTTAAGCTATTTTGTGCTTGAGGGATCGATGTTTGATACGCCGGATCATTGGTAGATGCTATTGGCACAGGAAGATCATGCGTTGATGATGATGGTTGAGGTGGCTCACTAGTGTTTTCACTTGTCGGCCAAAAAAATACGACCAATAAAGCAATCGCAATAACCAGTATTGCTCGACGATGTAAGCCAGGGAATTTGCCCATATTCACCTCATTATTGATCTGTGAATCAGTATTATGAATTGCTGTAACATCTTTTTTATTCCTTGTAGCCATACTAGCACGAACCATGATCCTAACCTGCTCCCTGAATTCTTTTCAGAATTATCTATTCGCTCTAACCGTTAATGTTCTTTATTTCCTTGATGGTTAACTAAAAATAGTTTCATACGTTGATACACATTTTTATCAGTTTCTATGGTTAAAGCCTGCGTTAACTCACCATAAAGATCATAAGGCAATAATGTGTCAGACCATGTTGAAAGAACATTCAGCGCCATATTTCTATCACGCAATGTCGGACTGCGTAATTGCCTTTTGATAAGTGACCAGCCGATACCAGGAAAACCACCAAGATCTTGCATAATATATTCAACGGCATGATGAGGCTGATATTCAGAGTAGGTAGTTATTAATGGATCATCTGTGCTATCTAATGCTGTTAATTCAATTTGTTGTTCTGCAAGTTTAACTACTCTTTCTATTTTGTGAGAAGCATCCGTTTGCATTAACTGGTGCCACCAATCCGCATTAGGATTATCTTTTTGTAGTGAAAAGAGTAATTCCCAAATATCAAGGCGAAGAGATTTAGCGACAAGGCTTGCTTGGTAATTTTTTGAGCGAGAAGGATTTTGTAATGCTTCGATAATGAGTGTCGACCATTCTGGTTTTTGAATAATATTTTGCGAAGCAGAGATAATTTGTTGTTGGCAATGATCGTTCCAACCAAGAGACTCGAGTAATAACCAATCTTCACCACTATTTTGTACAAAGTCGGCGATTTCACAGACGCAATAAAGGAGCTTTAATTCTTTTGGTGGCAAAGTATCGACTTGTGAAATAAAAGCATTGCACGCTTGGGTGCCCTCTACATAATCATAGATATCTTTTGCAGGGCCTCCATTAAGCAGAGCGCGCAAAAGATCACTACAACCAAGCAGTAACTCATTATCTAAAGGATGCGTATTCAACATCTCTAATAATGCCCCTTTTGTGACACAATCATAGGCCACATATTCTGTCATCACATTATTTTTATATCCTTCAGTCAGCAGCCAATAGCGATTATTAATAGACAGTGTTGAAGGTAGATGTTCGATAAATTGGATACGTCCCCAGCCTTTAGTTCGTTGACCAAGGGAAGATAAAAAAGGCTCAAATTCTTCACAAGAAAGACGCTGTTTTAGCGAACCAATAGCATAAAGTGTAAATTCAGGATGAAGGGCAAACAATAAAAGTAAACGTTGAGAAGTACTATCGTTAAACGATCCTAATAGTCCTAAGGCGATTTTGATAGGATTTTTATCAGGGCTTAACTTCAAGATCCATAAGATGAGTTGAAAATAGATCTCATGATTAATCAGTGTTTCATCTTGTTCTATTTTATCTATCAGATGTGAAAGATAGGTAATAGGTGCGAGTTTATCTTGGCGAGTCATTGAATAAAAAGAATCGACATGCTCTTTATCAGGCAAAAGAACAACATGCTTTATTGCATGATAGAGTGACAATGCAAATTCTTCACATGCTTTTTGAGAAGGCTGTTGTTCAATCGCTCGACCTATTCGTTGGTGCAAAATAATACCTTCACGAGCGCCTGCTGACCAACTAAAAGGTATTGAATCATCATCAGATTTTATTTTTAGGTGGGAGTCTGATAATAGATTTAATTCATCAGGTAAAGGCGTGTCACCTATTTCATAAGGTGCTAATTGTGAAAGAATTGAAGGAACAGAAGAAGGACAAACGTTAGGAAAGTCTATTGTGAGGTCGATAGACAGAGGTGACTTACTGAAAAGCTTATCGCGCCAATTAGTCATAATAAATCCTATTTGTTTTGCCGTCTTAGTATAACTTTAGCGGAAAATAGGAAAGCTGGACAAAAAAAAGCCAGAAAATCCACTTATATCACTTAAAAACCCCCTACCTAAAACATACTTCTCTTCTTGAGATAAAAAACAAATCAAAAAAAACTGGTCAATAAAATTAAAAAGCGGTACATTAGCGCAATTCTAAATTTGTTATATTATAACATTACAAATAAATCGGGATTTATTATGAAACTAGGTATCCACCCTCAATATCGAACAGTGATTTTCCATGACACTAGTGCAGATGCTTATTTTAAAGTGGGTTCAACCATCCAAACAGAAAAGACAATAGAGTATGAAGGGCAAACATACCCTTATGTGACATTAGATGTCTCTTCTCAATCACACCCATTTTATACCGGTAAGCAAAAGACACATTCTCAAGAAGGTAATGTGGCACGCTTTAATAAACGTTTTGGTCAATTTATTAAGTAAGGAAGAAACAATGCAGGTATTAAGTTCATTGAAAAGCGCTAAACAACGCCACCCTGATTGCAAAGTGGTGCGTCGCCGTGGTCGTCTTTATGTAATTTGTAAGTCAAATCCGCGTTTTAAAGCAGTTCAGGGGTAAGATTATGCAAAAGCCAGTTCTTTCTTGTGTTTTAATCATGGGGTTATTGGGGAGTGCAATGTCTGTTTTAGCGCATAGCCACCATCATGAAAAAGTGCAAACACAAGCACAACGCGATGCTGCTAACGGAATTTTTGAGGACAAGGATGTTCTCAATCGCCAGCTTAGTGATTGGGATGGCGTATGGCAATCTGTAGAGCCTTATCTTCTTAGTGGCGAGCTAGATGAGGTCTTACAAAAGAAAGCAGAAACGAAAAAAGATAAAACGGTTGAAGAGTACCGCGCTTACTATGCACAGGGCTATAAAACTGATGTGGATATGATTGGTATTGAAAACAATATTATTGAATTCCATAGAGGCGAGAACGTAGATAGCTGTGAATATCACTATGATGGTTATCGTATTTTACATTATGAGTCTGGTAAAAAAGGAGTACGTTATCTTTTCCGCTGTGATGATGCTAAAAGCCAAGCACCTAAATTTATTCAATTTAGCGACCATATTATTGCACCAGAGAAAGCAGGGCACTTCCATTTATATATGGGCAATACATCGCAAGATGAATTACTTAAAGAGTTAAGTAATTGGCCAACTTACTATCCTTATTCTATGAAGGCCGATGATATTGTTCATGAAATGCTTTATCACTAAGGCGATATGACAAGAATAATGAGCTGACATTTTATACCCTTGATAAATATCGAGGGTATTTTTATATAGAGAAAAGAGAATCAAAGATAAAATTCAGTCGCATCCTTGCTTACTGACTTTTTATCTCATATTACTTAAACAGTGATTATTTATAGCCCTTGGCAGAGGTATTTCATTTCCATATAGTCTTCAATACCGTGTTCAGAGCCTTCTCGCCCTAAACCTGATTGTTTAATGCCACCAAATGGCGCAACTTCATTAGAAATTAAACCCGTATTAATGCCCACCATGCCGTATTCTAAATTTTCAGCGACACGCCAAATACGCTGTGGGTTTTCACTATAAAAATAAGCCGCTAAACCATAAATGGTATTATTGGCTAAATGCACCACTTCATCTTCATTTTCAAACATCACTAAAGGTGCCACAGGGCCAAAGATCTCTTCTTCAAGAATATGACTATCTGCGGGAACATTGCCCACAACAGTAGGCTGGAAGAAGTTCTCACCCGCTTTATCACTTTTTCCACCACAAAGCAGTGTAGCGCCACGTTTTAGTGTGTCAGCGAGTAAAGATTGTGATTTTTCAACGGCTTTGCGATTAATAAGAGGCCCAATAGTGACACCTTCTTCAAAACCGTTACCCACTTTGAGTTTTTTAACAGCGGCAACAAAACGTTCACTAAATTGTTGATAAACATCTTTATGAACATAGAATCGGTTAGCACAAACACAGGTTTGCCCTGCATTGCGAAATTTTGCCCCCATAGCCCCTTCAACAGCTTTATCAATATCGGCATCGTTAAACACGATAAACGGCGCATTACCACCCAATTCTAAAGAGACTTTTTTTACGCTATCAGAACATTGGCGCATTAATAAACGTCCAACGCCTGTTGAGCCCGTAAAACTTAATTTGCGAACACGGTTATCAGAGGTAAAGACTTCGCCAATTTTAATGGCATCACCAGTCACAATATTAATGACACCCGCAGGAATACCGGCTTGAGCTGCTAATTCTGCTAAAGCTAATGCGGTGTAAGGTGTTTCATTGGCAGGTTTAATCACCATAGTACAACCTGCGGCTAATGCAGGAGCAGCTTTGCGGGTGATCATCGCTGCGGGAAAGTTCCACGGTGTAATAGCAGCACAAACACCAATACCTTGTTTAATCACCATTAAGCGTTTATCAGCAGAAGGTGAGGGAATAATTTCACCGTTGGTTCTTTTGCCCTGCTCCGCAAACCATTCAATAAAAGAAGCGGCATACGCAATTTCACCTTCTGCCTCAGCAACAGGCTTGCCTTGCTCAAAGGTCATTAACTCGGCGAGTTTTCTTTTATTTTCCGTGATTAATCTAAACCAATTTTGCAATAATGTTCCGCGCTGATGTGCTGTAAGTGCGCGCCATTTTGGTAAGGCTTTTTGTGCAGCATCAACAGCCATTATTGCTTCTTGTGTTGCCATATTGGGCACAGTGCCAAGTAGAGCACCTGTGGCAGGATCGATAACATCAACAGTTTCGTTGTTTTTAGCATTACACCAAAGACCATCAATATAGCCTTGTTCGCGGAAATAGGGATTTGTCGTTATCTTCACTTAATACCTCTCTGAACATCTCTGTATATTGATATTTAGCTCTGGATTAACAGGGCTAGGCAGTTATATGCCTACGTATAAGTATATGCTTGTGTTGTGATGTTGTGAAAATAAGTATGACAAATCCCAATAGATACGTGTTGAAAACACGATAAAAAAGGTTAATTGCATACGTTTTTAATGAATAATCCTCATTACTCAAGACTGAAGGTTTACGCTGTACCTTACCACTGTTATTCTTGGAGCTAACTTTCATAAAAAAACAGGTATTTTTCATGTCAAAACCATCATTTGATTCTATTGAATCACAGGCAAGTTACGGTATTGGTCTGCAAGTCGGTCAACAACTGACTGAGTCAGGTCTTCAAGGATTAGAGCCCGCAGCACTGTTAGCTGGCTTGACCGATGCATTAGAAGGTAATGCGCCTTCTGTACCTGTTGAAACATTACACAATGCCTTACGTACTATGCACGAGCGTGCTGAAGCTGTGCGTCAAGAACGCCAAGCAGAGCTGGCTGATGCGGGTAAAGTTTTCTTAGAAGAAAATGTGAAAAATGAAGGCGTTCAAGTTACAGAATCAGGTTTACAGTACAAAGTCCTGACTGCGGGCGAAGGTACAATTCCTGCACGTACTGATCATGTTCGTGTTCACTACACGGGTCGTTTAATTGATGGTACTGTGTTTGATAGCTCAGTTCAGCGCGGTCAACCTGCTGAATTCCCAGTAAATGGCGTTATCGCAGGCTGGATTGAAGCATTAACATTAATGCCAGTAGGTTCAAAATGGGAATTATATATTCCTTACCAATTAGCTTATGGCGAACGTGGAGCAGGTGCGGCTATTCCTCCATTCGCAACATTAGTATTTGAAGTAGAATTATTAGAAATTTTATAATTTCTAATTCTGCGGTAAATCAGAGTAAAAAATAGCCGGTTTTTGCCGGCTATTTTTGTCTCTGGACTAAAATAAAGAGACAGTAGGGTAATTAATTTTTATAAGAGAAGTTATCTGCTTATAGAAATAAGAGAGGTGCATGATGTTAGAACAAGTCAGCAAATTAGCCCGCCAAGCAGGTATGGCGATAATGCAAATCTACCAGCAATCAGAACCTATCCAAGTACAGGAAAAAAGTGATCATTCACCTGTTACAGAGGCTGATTTGGCCGCTCACCAAATTATCAAACAAGGACTTGCTTCTATTGCCCCAGATATACCTCAATTATCTGAAGAAGATCCACCTGAATGGGAAGTTCGTCGCCATTGGGATCGCTATTGGTTGATTGATCCTTTAGATGGAACTAAAGAATTTATCAGTAAAAATGGTGAATTTACGGTAAATATTGCCTTAATTGAAAAAGGTATTCCCGTTTTAGGGGTTGTCTATGCACCGGTTCAAAATGTGTTATATGCAGCGGCAAATAAGCAGGCGTGGAAAGAAGTGTGCGGACAACGATTGCCTATCCATGCAAGTCGTGCAGAGCCGCCAGTGATAGTAATTAGCCGTTCTCATCAAGATGAAGAATTAAAAGAATATCTCTCACAACTTGGTGCTCATCAAACCGTCGCTGTTGGTTCATCTTTGAAGTTTTGTTTAGTTGCTGAAGGTAAAGCACAGCTTTATCCTCGCTTTGGACCTACGCATACATGGGATACCGCAGCAGGCCATGCTATTGCGATTGCAGCAGGCGCACATGTTACGGATTGGAAAGGGGTAACGTTAGATTATTCCCCAAAAGAGTCGTTGATAAATCCAGGATTTAGAGTGTCTATCTTTTAGAGCCATTTTATAAAATCGGAGCCCTTTGTTTAACAAGGGCTCTGACACAGAAATTATTCTTTAATTAAATCGTTGATAAGATTGATTGCAGTCGTAATCTCCGCACCACTTAATACACCTTCTTTGACGAAACGGACTTTGCCTTGTTTATCTAAAACAACAATAGCGGAACTCTCTTTTTCTAATCCCCAGCCTTTTAATGCTGCACCATCGGCATCAACAATAAACTGTGACCAAGGAAATTCTTTTTTACTGTCTTCAACACTGCCACGAACAAATGGGCCTGTACCAAATACTGCATCATCAGTATTAATAATCGTTGTAGTTTGATAACTTGTATGTGGAAATTTCGCCAGTTTTACGGCTTCAATAAACGGCGCATTCATCTCCTTAGCCTTGCTACGTCCTGCTATATGCTGAACAGTACGTACTTTTCCACTGAGCAGACCACTATTCCAATTTTGGTAGCTAAACTTATCTTTGGTTGTGTCATAAAGTAGCTCACCTTTGTCATTGATTGTGATAGCGGGAAGTACTGTATTTTCAGTGATGTTATGTGCAAATGCCCATGAGGATGTGCTGAGTAAAAGAGCAGCTAAGGTTATTTTGTGCATAGCCATTGTCCTATTATTGAAATCGACGTTAGATTCTATCTAAGCATAGAAGCTGGTGAAGAATAATACCTCATCACTGATACATTTATTTAACATTGAGTGGGTAAAATAACGCACACGCTATCTTTATTTATATTCTTTACTGTCAATAAATGTAAAAACAGATAAGAAAATCAAATAAGTTGAACCTAGTACTTATAATTAGGTCTTTAAATTTGATATATAAAGATAAGTCTTTATGACTTATTAAACTCAACAACGAGCATGGGAGACTAACTGAAAGATGAAAATCTTCAATCGCTATAACCCTGAAAAAATTGCTCTCTACGTTAAGACATTATTTCGTGGACGGTTTTACATCAAAGGAATGGGTGCATTTGAATTCGATTATGGCAAAATACTACTGCCTAAAATAAAAGATAAGCTTCATTTTAATGTGATGAGTGAAGTAAACCAGCAGGTGGTTTTACTGAAAGCAGAACTGGGCTAACTTTTATCTGATAGATAACTGAGTCTTTCTCTCTGAAGCATTAGATAAGACTCAGTTATTAATTTCGATTTGTTACTAATTAATCAGTAACTTTATTCTCATCTTTTTTGATTTCGACTTCTGTTGTGGTCGTCTGTGTCACAGGAACATGCTCTTGTAAAACAGGCTTAACAGGTGGAATATCATCAACCTTTGTCACAAGTAATTGATCAATTTTATAATTATCAATATCGACAACTTCAAATTTATAACCTGAGAACTTCACATAGTCAGTACGCTTTGGAATTTTACGTAAGCGATACATCATAAAGCCAGCAATGGTTTCGTAGTTACTTGAATCTGGGAAATCGTCGATATCAAGGACACGCATCACATCATCAATTGGCGTACCGCCTTCAACTAACCATGAATGCTCATCACGGCTGACAATTTGCTCTTCTTGCCCCGGTCCAATTAAATCTCCCATTAATGTTGTCATTACGTCATTTAACGTAATCACACCCATTACCATGGCGTATTCATTAAGGATGATGGCAAAATCTTCACCAGATGTTTTAAAGCTTTCCAACATATCTGAAAGCGTTAATGTATCAGGAATAATCAGCGCTTTACGGATATGAACACCTTCATTGAGATTTAGGCTTTGTCCGTTAATAACGCGATTAAGAAGCTCTTTAGAATCAACATAACCAATAATATGGTCAATATCCCCTTCACAAACTAAAAATTTAGAGTGAGGCTGGGTAGCAATTTTTTCTTTGATATCGCTTTCAGTTTCTTCACGATCAAAATAGACCACATCTTCTCGTGGTGTCATTGCGGATGGTACAGTACGAGATTCTAATTCAAAGACATTCTCAATCAACTCATGCTCTTGTTTACGTAAAACCCCAGCAACAGCACCCGCTTCTACAATGGCAAAAATATCATCAGAAGTAATATCTTCATTTCTGACCATTGGGATTTTAAATAATTTAAAGATGAGATCTGCCATACCATTAAATAACCATACCAGAGGGCGAAAGAAGGCAAGGCAAAAACGCATTGGGTTCACAATTCTTAATGCGATAGCTTCTGGTTTTATCATACCAATGCGTTTTGGTGTGAGGTCAGCCAGTAAAATAAACATGGATGTGACAATAATAAAGGAACAAATAGATCCTAACTGTTGCGCTAAGGGCTCTTCAAAAAATTGGAGGTAAAAGTTTTTTAACGAAGGAGAGAATGCTGATTCACCAACAATACCCGCTAAGATAGCGACAGCATTTAATCCAATTTGTACGACGGTAAAAAACATGCCCGGCATTTCTTGCATTTTTAATACACGGGCGGCGTTGATATTGCCCTCATCAACAAGTTGTTTGAGCTTAATTCGACGAGAAGCAGCAAGAGAGATTTCAGACAGCGAAAAAAAGGCGCTGATAGCACAAAGCAAAAGCACAATGAGTAAACTATTAAGCATATAAGGCTCACACCACCCCAAGTATTTAATCCAAAGGGTAATACTGGAGTGTTAAAAATAGAAGATAAATCAATATATTGTGATGAAATTATTCACAAAGAGAGATAAGAGGGCGTAATTATATCATCGCCCTGCTATTTTCTGCTAGTTTTACTTTTCAGGAGGATAGCAGATACCTATCCCGCCTAATCCACAATAACCTTGTGGATTTTTGTATAAATATTGCTGGTGGTAATCTTCAGCAAAATAAAAAGGACCGGCTGGCTGAATTTCAGTGGTGATTGCTTCAGTAGCACCTTGAGTATTCATCGCTTGTTGATAACGTTTTTTGGACTCAATAGCTTGTGTATATTGCTCTGCATTAACAGTGTAAATAGCAGAACGATATTGGCTACCAATATCGTTACCTTGACGCATACCTTGTGATGGATTGTGGTTTTCCCAAAAAAGAGCCAAAAGTTGTGAATAGCTAATCACTGAGGGATCAAAAACAATTCTCACCACTTCACTATGACCCGTTAAACCTTGGCAAACTTGTTGGTAGGTTGGATTTTCTGTTACACCACCGCTATAGCCTGCACTTGTTGAGTAAACGCCCTGTTGTTGCCAAAACAGACGTTCAACTCCCCAAAAACAGCCCATCGCAAAGTAAGCGATACTCATCTTTTCAGGAATATCATTAATAGAATGCCCATTTACTGCATGATTAGCAGATATTTCTAATGGTATCGAAGTACCCCTTAAGGCATTCTCTGGTTGGTACGCTTTATGTTGCAAGGTAGACTCCAATTTTTATATTTGTAAACGCTTTACTATGGTAAAGGCTTAATATTGTTATAAACTAAATCTACAATAAAGCTTAAAACAGTTTGTCGTCAATTTATCACATGGATTAAATCATATTGAGGAGAAAACGTGCCGAGATACTCCGTTATCTACGTTCTCTGTCTGTCTTTTATCGCGCCTGTTGCCTATGGGGCAAATTTGCGTTTAAAAGTAGAAGGTTTAGAAGGGCAGCTCGAAAAGAATGCACGAGTCCAGCTATCAAACATTACAACAGAAGAAGTTGCACCTGACGGGCGTTTTCGTGCGCGTGTTGAAAAGGCAATTCAAGAAGGACTTCGCCCTTTAGGTTATTATCAACCCACAGTGACATTTTCTTATGAAGAAAATACACCGCCTGCACGATCTGTATTAACCGCTAAAGTTGAACCGGGTATTCCTATTTTACTGAAAGGAGTCGATGTGGTTCTCGAAGGTGGCGCTAAAACAGATAGCCAATATGCGAAAGTCATTAAAGAGAATACGCCTCCTCTTGATAGTGTTTTAAACCATGCAGACTATGAGAAACTCAAAGGTTCATTAACTGGGCTTGCAATTCGTCGTGGCTATTTTGATGCGGAAATGCAAAAAAGCCAGTTGGGCGTTTCTTTAGATAATCATGCCTCATATTGGGATTTTGTTTTCGATAGTGGAGAACGCTATCGTTTTGGGAAAGTGAATTATACGGGATCTCAAATCCGTGAAGACTACCTACAAAATATCGTTCCTTTTAAAGAGGGACAATATTACGCCTCAGAAGATCTGGCTGAATTTAATCGTCGTTTAGCTGCAACAGGGTGGTTTAACTCTGCGGTTGTGACTCCTGATATTGCTAAAGCGCGTGCTGATGACAGTCACTTGTTACCTATGAGTGCAGTTGTAACACCTCGCTCTCGTAACTATGTTGAGCTTGGTGGCGGCTATGCGACTGATGTTGGTCCTCGTCTTAATATGCAGTGGGATAAGCCTTGGATGAACTCGCGAGGCCATAGCTTAACCTCTAATATCAGTGTTTCTCAGCCTGAACAATCTATTGGTGCCAATTATAAAATTCCACTGAAGGTCAATCCATTAGAGCAGTACTATGGTGTTCAGGGTGGTTTTAAACGTACCGATTTAAATGACACCCGCTCTGATACCACAACGCTAAATGTGTCTCGTAACTGGGATATGTCGACAGGCTGGCAATACAGTGTGAATACACGTTGGAGTCTCAGCCACTTTACCCAAGGTGAAGTTACCAATACAACCATGTTGCTTTATCCCGGGGTAACGGCCAGCCGTGTACGCCAACGGGGCGGTATGATGCCTTCTTGGGGTGATAGCCAACGTTACACTTTAGATTACTCCAATAAAATATGGGGATCTGATGTCGAGTTTGCCGCATTCCAAGCACAACATGTTTGGATACGCACACCATGGGATGGACATCGCTTTGTGGTAAGAGGCAATTTTGGTTGGATTGAAACTAACGCGTTTGAGCAAGTGCCGCCTGAATTACGTTTCTTTGCTGGTGGTGATAGAAGTGTTCGTGGTTTTAAATACCAAAGTATCTCACCAGAAGATGGAAAAGGTAATTTAACGGGGGCATCAAGAATGCTAGTAGGATCGTTAGAATATCAATATAACATTACGGGTAATTGGTGGAGTGCTGTCTTTATTGATAGTGGTGAAGCCGTTAATGATTTTACGCGCAGTGATTTTAAAACAGGTGCAGGTGCAGGTGTTCGTTGGGCATCACCAGTTGGTCCTATTAAATTTGATTTAGCATTACCTGTGAGCGACGTTGATAAACGTAGACTCCAGTTTTATATCGGGTTAGGAGCAGAGTTATGATAAAAAAGTGGTTGAAATGGATTGCGCTAACACTCCTTATCATTATTTTGCTTACATTCGGTACTGTTGCTTGGATTTTGGGAACACAATCAGGTTTGCATTTCGCTATTAATAGCGCAGCTCGTTGGGTTCCTGGCTTAGTTATCAAAGATGTTAATGGTGGCTGGCAAGATCTACGTTTAACGGGTGTTGAATATCAAATGCCCGGAGTTGACGTGAACGTGGGTGAATTATCATTAGGATTACGTTTAGCGTGCCTGACTGATAAACAAGTTTGTGTCGATACATTAGGTACACGAGATGTTGTTGTTAATGTTGATACTAGTGCTTTCCCCCCTTCTGAAGAAACACCTCCTTCAGAGCCTTTAACAGAGCTTAATGCACCATTACCTATCTATTTAAATTCACTTTCATTAGAAAATACGCATGTGAAGATTGACGATATGGCGATCTCACTTGGTGAATTTAAAACAGGTGCACAGTGGGAAGGTCGTCAAGTTACATTAAATCCAACACTCATTAATGATTTGCTGGTGGCATTACCAAAGACACCAGAAGAAGGAAGTGTTGAAGCAACGGCTCAAGATATAAAAGAAGTCGCAACTGCAAAACCTCAAACTGAGCCGACAACACAAGAAGAAAAAGAACAAGCTTTAGCTGAGACAATTAAAGCGATTTTTGCTAAACCTCTGTTAGCTGATTTACCCGAAATTATTATTCCTGTTGATATCAATATTGAAGGAATTGAAGGTAAGCAATTACAGATTAGCGGCGACGCACCTGTTACGATTAACCAATTATCGTTTGAAGCAAAAACTCAAGGTAAGCAGGTTAATCTCACTAAATTAAATGTTGATACACCAGAAGGTGAAATTAATTTAAATGGGGGAATTACCCTAGATAAGCAGTGGCCTGTTAATTTAGATGTGAATGCGACTATTCGTGATGTTGCAGGGTTTGAAGATTTTAAAGATCAAAAAGCGACACTTTCTTTACAAGGCGCATTACTTGAAGAGCTTAAATTAGCACTCTCTTTAACAGGAACGGTTACAGCAACTTTAGATGCTCAAGCTGAACTGGCAAAACCACACCTTCCATTAAAATTGACACTTGAAAGTCAGAAAGTTCGTTGGCCATTAACGGGTGATGTGCAGTATCAACTTAGTGATACTCGATTACGCTTGAATGGTCAGACAGATAACTATGATCTCTCATTACGCTCCGATATTGAAGGTCAAGAGATCCCGCCGGCAAAATTAATGCTGGATGCAAAAGGGAATGAAGAGAAAATAGAACTGACGCGTTTACGTTTAGCTGCTTTGCAAGGTCATGCCGATATTACGGGTGTTGCTGATTGGAGTAAGGCAATTAGCTGGAATGCATTGCTTACTATTTCGGGAATTAATACGGCAAAACAGTACCCTGATATGCCGGCGAAATTAGATGGACGCATTGCAACAACAGGTAGTCTATATGGCGGAAGTTGGCAATTACGTGTTCCTGAAATTACCTTAGACGGCAATATCAAAAACAATCTTATCAAAGCGAGAGGTAATGCTTATGGTAATGATTCTGGCCAATGGAATATCCCTCAGTTAAAACTTATTCTGGGTAAGAATAACCTCGATATTGAAGGGCATTTAGGTGATAAATGGGCATTAGATGCCAATATTAATGCACCAGGATTAAATGGTTTAGTGCCTGGATTAGCTGGAGTCATTAAAGGTAAGGTTAATATTCGTGGTGATATTAATACGCCTAAGATTATCGCTGATATCAATGCTCATGGTATTAAATGGCAAGATCAAGTCAGTGTTGAATCCATCACTATTAAAGGTGATGTTCAATCGGACAAAGAAATTGGTGGCAAGTTAGCGATTACTGCTCGTCAGCTAAAACAAGCTGATTTAGTTATTCGTAATTTAACGCTGGATGTTGCAGGTACAGAAAAACAGCATAAACTAACGTTAAAAATGGAAGGTGAGCCTGTTTCTGGTGGACTGACATTAGCGGGTTCATTCGATAAAGAAAAACAGCAATGGAAAGGAACGCTAAATAATACGGCATTTGATACTCCTGTGGGTGAATGGCGTTTAAATAAAGCCATGGCGTTGAATTTGTTGGCGGAAAAGCAAGAAGTCACCATTGGTTCTCATTGTTGGATAAACCCAAATGCACAAGTTTGTGTTCCTAAAGCGATAACGGTGGGTGAAAGTGGATCTGCGGCAATTACATTGACACGTTTTGATCTGGCCATGATCAAACCTTTCTTACCACCAGAGACTTCTGTTCGTGGTGTATTTACTGGCGATGCGACGGCAACTTGGAATTCAAAAGGGGGATTACCGAAAGCATCTGTTAATCTTAAAGGGCAAGGTGTTGCGGTAAAACAGAATATTGAAGGAACAATATTACCTGTTGATTTCGATGCCATTACCTTAAATGCGGGTGTGAATAAGGGTAAAGCAACATTACAATGGCTGATTAGCATTGCAGGTAACGGTGATTTTAAAGGTAATGTACAGGTTGCGGATCTTGAGAAAAAACGTCAACTATCAGGTACGGTGGATATCGATAATCTGACATTAGATTTAATCAAACCGTTCTTAGGTAAAGGTGAAATTGCTCAAGGTCGTGTCGGTGCGCAATTACGTTTAGGTGGAAATGCTCAATCTCCACTGTTATTTGGTCAATTTGGTATTAACCAATTAAAAGTGGTTGGACATTGGATCCCGTTTGATATTACGAAAGGGAACGTTGATGTTCAATTCAATGGTGCGACGTCTGATTTAAGCGGTAGAATCGAAACCCCTGAAGGTTACTTAAATCTCACCGGTAATGCCGATTGGCGTAAGTTAGATTCATGGCACGCAGTAGTAGCAGCAAATGGCAACAAGTTACGTGTTGCATTACCTCCGATGGTACGTATCGATGTTAATCCTGATTTAGTGTTTGAGGCTCGCCCACATTTGCTGAAACTAGATGGACGCATTGATATTCCTTGGGCACGTATCGTTGTTCAAGACTTACCAGAATCTGCGGTATCGGCTTCTTCTGATGAAGTGATGTTGGATAAAAACTTACAGCCAATTGCACCAAAAGAGACATCGATTCCAATTCAAAGTAATTTAGCGATTAATATTGGCAATGATGTGACACTGGACGCATTTGGGCTTAAAGCTAGATTGACGGGAGCACTCAAAGTCAATCAGAATAAACAAGGACTAGGTTTAAATGGCCAAATAGATATTCCAAAAGGTGAATTCAAAGCTTATGGGCAAGATCTGCAAGTCCGTAAGGGGCAAATCTTGTTCTCAGGGCCAGTCGATCAACCTTACTTAAATATTGAAGCTATTCGTAATCCTGAAAATACGGCAAATAATGTAATTGCGGGTGTCAGGGTGACAGGGCTTGCAGATAAACCTAAAGTTGAAATTTTCTCTGAACCTGCGTTTACACAGCAAGAAGCGTTATCCTACTTGCTAAGAGGTGAAGGGTTAGATAAAAGTGGTGATGCGGATTCATCACAAATGACGGCAATGCTGATAGGATTGGGTGTTGGTCAAAGTGGTCAGCTTGTAGGGCGCATTGGTGAAACCTTTGGTGTTTCGGATTTAGCGCTTGATACGCAAGGTGTGGGGGATAACTCACAAGTTGTGGTCAGCGGTAAGATCACAAACGATCTACAAGTGAAGTATGGAGTGGGTATATTTGATTCGCTAGCGACGTTAACCTTACGTTATCGCTTGATGCCCAGGTTGTATTTACAAGCAGTGTCTGGTATGAATCAGGCAATAGATCTGCTTTATCAATTTGAGTTTTAAATTATATGCGAATTATTGTTTATGGTAGTTTACGGCAAAACCAAGGTAACCATCACTGGATGACCTATGCACAGCTTTTGGGTGAGCATAAATTAGTGGGATATAAACTCTATGATCTAGGGTTTTACCCCGCGGTTATTGAAGGTGAAGGTGAAATAGAGTGCGAAGTCTATCGGATAACGCCTTCTATCTTGACAGAGCTTGATGAGTTGAAAAAGAACGATCAAGATTACAAGCGTCAACTGATTTCAACACCTTATGGTAGTGCTTGGATCTATCTTTATCAAAAGCCTGTTGATGGTTTACGTGAAATAAAATGTGGTGACTGGCTAAAACGTCACGAAGAAGAGTAATAGGTTAAATAATTGACCTTTTACAGACAGAAGTTTGAAAACGGCTCGATAGTAATATCGAGCCGTTTTTATATGAGAAATAACTAATGTTTATTTTTCACAAACATAAGAGAGACGCGCTTCTTTATAGAGATCCAGTCGCATTCGTCTTGCTTTTTCTATTTCACTTTCAGCCAATAATGGTCTAATTTTTTTCTGATAAATTTGGATACTGGTTTCACCAGTATGGTGTTGATATCCTACTGCATGGCTACGCCATTTTTTATTAATAATCACTTCTTGAACATAAAAAGGATCCGAATTGTTTCGGATCTCATTGTCTAATTTGAGCCGTAACTCTTTTTTTATTTGTTGATAATCAGGATGGTGACTGAGGTTTTGGGTTTCGCCACGGTCATTGACCATATCGTAGAGTTCTTCTTCTTCATCTTCTTTGTAAATAATATATTTAAAGTTCTCTGTTCTTAACATTCTTGCTGGTTGAACATCGACATTTCGGTCAGTATTCCAGTGGCAAATAACACTCTCTCTCCATTCGTTTACTTTCTCTCCTGTTAATAATGGGTATAAAGAGCGACCATAAATATTTTTAGGGTAGTCAATTCCAATATAATCACAGAGAGTCGGTAATAAATCACAAAGGGATGTTAATTCATTCTTTAAAGCACCAGATTGAATACCCGGCCCTGAAAATGCAAAAGGCACGTTTGTCGATTCTTCATAAAACCAGTTCATTTTTGCAACTAGTCGGTGTGCTCCCATTGCATCACCATGGTCAGAGAAGAAGACAACGAGCGTATCTTCCCAATACCCACTCTTTTTTAATGCGTTGATAACTTGCCCAATATAACTGTCTACCAATTCAGTAAAGTAGTAATAGGCTTTGAGATATTGCTGGAAGTTTTTCTCATTCCATTTTCCGGATTGCATAACCCTATTATGTGTACAGCAAGCATATTGAATTGCTTTAGGTCTATTTTTAAGGTCATCAGCGGTGTCAAAGTTATCAAGTAACGGTGGCAACTGCCCGATGTTTTCGATGTCACCATGTTCACCTGCAAAGTTTCCTGTCCATCCATTTATATTGTGAGGATTGTTAAATTCAACGGCTAATAAAAACGGTTTTTTCTCCTCTCTTTTGGGGAGTGCATTGATATATTTCAGACTCTCTTCTAAACAATACACATCTTCTTTTGTATCATAATCGACTGGAAAAGCAGGGTGAGCATTAAATTCTTTTTCTATTTGAGGTGCACAATCAAATCCTTCTAATGAGCCATAATCATGCTGTTTTCCAAAATGTTTACACTCATATCCTGCTTGTGAAAATAACGTTCCTAATGTGGACATTGTTTCTGGTATGTTTGGGCTGTCATTGGAAATAATGCCGGTTTGGTGTGGTAATTTTCCAGTCCAAAAACAAGCTCTTGAGGGAGCACATAAGGGATAAGCACAATAAGCATTATGGAAACTTGTGCCTGTATTTAAAATCGAGTCGATAACGGGCGTTTTTACCTCTTTATTGCCATAAGCAGAGATACCCCGTTTTGCTAATTGGTCCGCTGTAATAATTAAGATGTTCTTCGGATTTTTAGGTGTATTTAATGTGGTTATACACTCTTTTGTTGATGGGGATAACGCTGACAATGGTGAAACCAATGATAGCCCCGTAGCACCCACGGCAGCACCTTTTAACAAATCTCGACGTGTTATAGACATTTTAACCTCTCTTATTCATTAGATATGGCAATAACATAGATTAAAAAATCTTCAATTTCTTTTGTCTCGATCACACGAAAGTAATAGAAAGATACTTTAAAAGTATTCGAAAGTTTATATTTGTGATGTAGAGAGAATAGTTTATTTATGATGAATAAAAGAGAACATAAAAGTGAAAACAAGTAGGGAAGGAAGATCTCAATCTATAGGATTTAAAGATACCCTTTTGATATAAAATGAGTGGTTAAAAGGCAGAGAAATAAAAGGCAAATAAACCCAATGTAGGGTGTTATTTACCTTGTAATAGCTTGATTAACTCAAGAATTATTTTTTAGCGCGTTCGAAAGAAGATAGAATTTCGGCTTTAGCCACTTCTACGCCTTCCCAACCGTCAACTTTAACCCATTTGCCCGCTTCTAAATCTTTGTAATGTTCAAAGAAGTGTTTGATCTGTGCTTTTAACAGTTCAGGCAGATCGTTCACATCTTTAATGTGATCGTATTCTTTGCTCAGTTTAGTATGTGGAACTGCAACCAGTTTCGCATCTTCACCTGATTCGTCAGTCATTTTCAGTACGCCAACAGGACGGCAACGAATAACTGAACCTGGTTGTAATGGATATGGAGTTGGAACCAGAACGTCTACTGGGTCACCATCTAAAGATAACGTGTTGTTGATGTAACCGTAGTTGCATGGGTAGAACATTGCAGTTGACATAAAACGGTCAACGAACAGTGCGCCACTTTCTTTATCAACTTCGTATTTGATAGGATCAGCGTTTGCAGGGATTTCAATAACAACATAGATATCTTCTGGTAGTTCTTTACCAGCAGGAACATGATTCAGGCTCATAAAAAATTTCCTATAAAAAAATTAATTTTACGTGGCCTTTAGTATAGCGAAAAGTTTTTAACAATACCCGTTTTTTGCCGAACATGTTGCGTTCTGCCGTAAAAATAAGCAGCAAATAAAAGAAAGAGCTATTTTCAAAGATGAAAAAACCGGACGAATAAGAAGTCCGGTTTATCTATGTTAGGCTAAACGAATGGATTATTCTTCGTCTGGATATTGCGCCATAAAGCTTTCAGCTTGTTCAACCATCGATTTAGTCCCTACAAAGAAAGGCATACGTTGGTGAAGCTCTTTTGGTTCGATATCAAGAATACGCTCTTTACCGTTACTTGCTTTACCGCCAGCTTGTTCGGCTAAGAACGCCATTGGATTGCATTCATAGAGTAAACGTAATTTACCAGTAGGGTGGCTTGCAGTACTTGGGTAAATATAGATACCGCCCTTCAGTAAGTTGCGGTGAAAATCAGCAACTAAAGAACCAATATAACGTGTGGTATAAGGGCGATTTGTTGCTGCATCTTGTTCTTGGCAATACTTAATGTATTTTTTTACACCTAATGGGAATTTGATGTAGTTACCTTCGTTGATTGAGTACATATTTCCTGTTGGTGGGAAATGTACGCTTTCATGAGATAAACAGAATACACCTAAAGATGGATCGTAAGTAAAGGCATGAACACCACAACCTGTTGTATAAACTAACATGGTTGATGAGCCATAAACGACATAGCCTGCGGCTACTTGACGATGACCTGGTTGTAAGAAGTCATCTAAAGTGACAGATTGACCAATAGGCGTAATACGGTGGTAAATAGAGAAAATTGTTCCGACGGAAACGTTTACATCAATATTCGACGAACCGTCTAAAGGATCCATTAGTACAACATACTTAGCATTTTCAGCACGATCACCTTCAAAGATAACAATATCATCTTCTTCTTCTGATCCGATACCCGCAACTTCACCACGCGCTTTTAATGCAGCTTTTAGTTTCTCATTCGCGTAAAGATCCAGTTTCATCTGGGCTTCACCTTGAACATTAGAAACACCGTTAGTACCAAGAATATCGACTAACCCTGCTTTGTTAATATCGCGGTGGATAATTTTAGCCCCAAGCTTAATTGCTGAAAGTAATGCAGTAAGTTCACCAGTTGCATGGGGAAAATCTTGTTGTTTCTCGACGATAAATTCGCCTAATGTTTTCATGACGCAGGTCCTGAATGTGAGTGGGTAAAGTAAAAAAGGAGGAAAAACTCCTTGGTGGTGGCAAGTTTAGCCAAAGAATCGGATGATTCAAAGGTTAATCCGTTTCTTATCTGCTTTTTGATCGTTAGAATAGTGACCAACTTCATGCTATTGGACAGAAATTCATGCACATTCATATTCTTGGTATTTGTGGCACCTTTATGGGAAGTCTTGCCATTCTCGCTAGAGCGAAGGGACATAAAGTCACAGGCTCAGACGCTAATGTCTATCCACCCATGAGTACTTTATTAGAAAATCAGGGAATCGAACTGATTGAGGGATATGACCCAAAACAATTAGAACCTGCCCCTGACATGGTGATTATTGGTAATGCGATGACACGAGGAAATCCTTGTGTTGAAGCTGTACTTGAAAAAGGTTTGCCTTATACCTCAGGCCCTCAGTGGCTACATGATTATATTTTACCTGAACGTTGGGTGTTAGCCGTTGCGGGAACCCATGGTAAAACAACAACAGCAGGTATGCTGGCTTGGGTTTTAGAAGATTGTGGCTATAAACCCGGTTTTTTAATTGGCGGTGTACCGGGTAATTTCCAAGTATCTGCACAGTTAGGTGAAAGCCCCTTCTTTGTGATTGAAGCCGATGAATATGACAGTGCTTTCTTCGATAAGCGTTCTAAATTTGTTCATTATTCTCCACGCACACTGATTTTAAATAACCTTGAATTCGATCACGCAGATATTTTTGATGATTTAGCGGCAATTCAAAAACAATTTCATCATTTAGTTCGTATCGTCCCAGGCACAGGAAAAATCATCATGCCTGATAACGATATGAATTTAAAACAGACCATTGGAATGGGATGTTGGAGTGAACAAGAATTCACGGGTGAAACTGGAGATTGGCAGACGAAAAAACTCAGTAATGACAGTAGTCATTTTGAGGTATTCCACAAAGGCGAACGCGTCGGAGAGGTGTGTTGGGGACTTTCTGGTGAACACAACATGCAAAATGGCTTAATGGCGATTGTTGCAGCGCACCATGTTGGTGTTTTACCTGCGGATGCTTGTGAAGCATTAGATAAGTTTATTAACGCGCGTCGTCGCTTAGAGCTACGTGGTGAGGTTAATCAAGTCAGTGTTTATGATGACTTTGCACATCATCCCACAGCGATTTTGGCAACGCTTGAAGCGTTACGTAGTAAAGTCGGTGGAACTGCTCGTATTATTGCCGTGTTAGAGCCTCGTTCAAATACCATGAAAATGGGAATTAGCAAGGATGATATCGCACCTGCATTAGGTCGTGCTGATGAAGTCTTCTTATTCCAGCCAGCTAATATTCAATGGCTAGTGAGTGATATTGCAGAGCATTGTGTACAACCAGCTCGCTGGAGTACAGATCTGGATACACTAGTCGATATGATTGCGAAAGAAGCTCAAGCGGGTGATCATATTTTGATTATGAGTAATGGTGGTTTTGGTGGTATTCATGAAAAGCTGCTCGCAAAATTAGCACAGCCTAAAGATCTTGATAGTCAGTATTAAAAATAAATAAGCCACTGAAAATTCAGTGGCTTATTTTTTTGAAGCTGTAGAAAAGCCAATTATAATTCCTGATCAAAAAGATTTAGAATAGCGTCTCGTAATTCTTCTGTAGAAAATCCTGGAGCCGGTGTTGAAAAAATAGTGTCATCACCCGCGATACTGCCAAGGATCCCTTCTGCTTTGCCTAATGAATCTAATAAACGTGCAATAAGTTGTGCCGCACCTGGGCTCGTTCTTATCACCACAACAGAATGGTTATGATCGATATCGAGTACCAGATTTTTTAATGGGCTGCTTGCTGTTGGTACGCCAAGCTCAGTAGGAAGGCAATACACCATTTCCATTTTGGCGTTACGGGTTCTTACTGCACCAAATTTTGTTAGCATACGAGAGATTTTGGACTGATTAATGTTATCAAATCCAGCCTCTTGTAATGCAGTCACAATCTCGCCTTGTGAACTGAATTTTTCTTCTTTCAGCAGGGCTTTAAACGCTTTAACCAAGTCTTCTTGCTTAGAAGGAACGCGCATAGTTCACCTTTAGTGAGTTATCAATAACCTGTGTATTATGCAGAGAAGTGAATTTTTATGCAACATAAGACGAAGAAAGACGAGTGATAGCCTGCTCAAAATTGTAAAGCAGAATGTACTGCAAAAATATTTTATTTACGGCGTGTGAATGTGATAACTTAAGGAAAGTAAAATATTTGTTAAATAAATGATAAGCTTAAAGGATTATCATAAGGATAATGGTGTACTTAACACTTTGCCATATTTATTGAAATTATTTATCAAAAGAGTGTCCACTATCTCATTAACAGATAAGCAATTTGTTTAGAATAACCAAAGTATTTTTTTTCACTGAAAATGCCTTATTATGCAATATTGCTGTTAAATAATTGTTTTTTAAAAGGCGAATTGCGTAATAGTGAGTATCTCGAAGGCGTTCCACTATCTCGTAAACTAAGGAGTATCAGAATGAAAGTAGCAGTTCTCGGTGCAGCAGGTGGTATTGGTCAGGCACTGGCACTTCTTCTTAAAAATCAGCTTCCAGCTGGTAGTGAACTCTCTTTATATGATATCGCTCCCGTTACACCGGGTGTCGCAGCTGACTTAAGCCATATCCCGACTCAAGTTACTGTAAAAGGTTTTGCGGGTGAAGATCCTTCTCCTGCGCTAAAAGGCGCGGATGTTGTCCTGATTTCTGCGGGTGTAGCTCGTAAACCAGGCATGGATCGTTCAGATCTTTTCAATGTTAACGCAGGTATCGTGCGTAACTTAATTGAAAAGGTTGCACAAAATTGCCCTAAAGCACTTATCGGTATCATTACTAACCCAGTGAATACAACCGTTGCTATCGCAGCAGAAGTGCTTAAGAAAGCAGGCGTTTACGATAAAAAACGTCTTTTCGGTATCACCACTCTGGACATCATTCGCGCCAATACCTTTGTTGCAGAACTAAAAGGTAAAGATCCACAAAAAACTAACGTTCCTGTGATTGGTGGGCACTCAGGTGTGACTATTCTTCCTCTATTATCCCAAGTTGACGGCGTTTCATTTACCGATGATGAAGTTGTAGCATTGACTAAACGTATTCAAAACGCGGGTACAGAGGTTGTTGAAGCAAAAGCGGGTGGCGGATCAGCAACATTATCTATGGGTCAAGCAGCCGCTCGTTTTGGTCTTTCATTAATTCGCGCCCTAAATGGCGAGAAAAATGTTATTGAATGTACCTATACTGAAGGCGACGGAGAATATGCCCGTTTCTTTGCACAACCTATTCTTTTAGGTAAAAACGGTGTAGAGGAATATTTATCTGTTGGTAAATTAAGTGATTTTGAAAAGCAATCTCTAAATGGTATGTTAGATGTATTGAAAAAAGATATAATTCTTGGTGAAGAATTTATTAATAAATAAAGAAATACTTTTTTTGCTATAAAAATAATGCAAATTTAAATAAAAACCGCTGGTACTATATCAGCGGTTTTTTTTATTAATTATAATGTATGTAATTATTAGTTAATTATTAGTTTTGGTACGAATCTTTCGTTCAAGTAATTCTCCTGTTTCAGGATGGAAATAACGGCTAGGCCAAATTTCACTAGGAGCGACACCAAGATAATCAGCAATGATTTTCTCTCCTTTAGGCCACGGGCGTGACAGTGCATTAGCGAGAGTTGAAGAGCTTAACCCTGCTTGGCGAGAGATGGCAGCAAGTGTTGTTCCTCGTTTTCTAAGTGCGGCAATAATATCGGCAGGATGCCAATCAGATTTCCTTGAAATCATTTTTAATCCTTTTTCTATAAAATTGATTGCTGTGTTAGTGGTATAAATAACAGTTTATTAGAAATGTCCTAAAGCATTTAAACTGATTATTTAGAAAATAAAATAACATTATTTTTCTAAAAAGATTTCTGATTTTTTTCTTAATAATTTCTTTTTTGAAGTTGATAACAATTTTAGAGAAACATAATGAAAAAAGAGTGGTATACGGCAAAGGAATTGACGGGTATAGGTGGATTACCTAAATCACCACAAGGTGTAAATTCAAAAGCGAGACGCGAGTCTTGGCAAAAACAGAATGTAAAAAATAAGCAAGGTAGTGGTGTTGAATATCATTATTCTTGTTTACCAGAAGAAACTTTAATTGCTCTAGAACTTTATGAGCCATTAGCACATTACAAACTAAATAAAAAAGAGGAGCCACTCGTTATCTGGGTGAAAGCATTCCAACAACTAAATGATGGTGAACAAAAAACATTAACAGAGCTGATATTGCGGGATGGTATTAGAAGTTTTTTAGAAAAAGTCGTCAATGATTAAGCGATTTTAAAGAATCTATTATTGCGTTATCCGCAACAGATATCTATCTGACTAACCTCTTAGTTGAATGTGAGATGAGATCATGAAAAAAGAATGGTATACAGCGAAAGAATTAATGGGGCTTGCGGGGTTACCTAACTCACCGCAGGGAGTGAACTTGATGGCACGTCGTGAAGGATGGGAAAATCGTCGTAAACGTGGCGTACAGGGAAAAGCTGTTGAGTATTCCGTAAAAAGTCTGCCTGATGAGGTAATCAGTGTACTCGCTGCACATGAACCTCCGGCTGAGTATTTATCAAAACGTCAGGATGCCTTTTTGATTTGGGTTGAGGCCTATTATCAACTGACTAAATCAGAACGAGAAAAGATTGTGAAATTCGTACTACGTGAAGGGCTGGCAAAGCTCATTAGCTATATTGATGCGGATAATCAAGATGCTATCGAACGAGAAAATGAAGAAGTGCTCAATAAACTAAAAAGCCCACCAGAATCGACATAGTCGCTCTAGAGGGCTTCTTTGCATAACTAATAGGGGTTTACCAAAGTTATGATTGACGTTGTACAGCGACGTGAGCAAGCCCAATAAGCGCATCTTTATACGGTGAGTCAGGTATAATTGATAAAGCTTCAATCGCTTTGTCCGCTTCTTCTTCTGCTTTTTGACGGGTATATTCCAAAGAGCCACACTGTTTCATAGTATTTAAAACAGTATCCAATAAATGGCGGCCATTACCTTGTTCAATGGCTTGGCGAATTAATTGGGATTCTTCTTCATTGCCGTTATGCATAGCATGAAGTAATGGCAACGTTGGTTTACCTTCATCAAGATCATCACCCGTGTTTTTACCCAACTGGCTGTTATCTGCATCATAATCAAGCAAATCGTCAATGAGCTGGAAAGCAGTCCCAAGATAACGACCATAATCTTGGAATGCTTTTTCTTGCTCAGGCGTTGCACCTGAAAGGATCGCTGATGCATGAGAAGCTGCTTCAAAGAGACGAGCTGTTTTGCTGTAGATAACTTGCATATAGTCATCTTCAGAAATATCAGGATCGTTACAATTCATTAACTGTAAAACTTCACCTTCAGCGATCACATTGGTGGCGCTAGACATTAATTTTAATACACGCATCGAATCAAGATCCGTCATCATTTGAAAGGATCGTGTATAAATAAAGTCGCCAACAAGTACACTGGCAGCATTTCCAAAGACAGCATTTGCCGTTTGTTTTCCTCTGCGCATATCAGATTCATCAACAACATCATCATGTAACAACGTTGCAGTATGAATAAATTCGATAAGCGCTGCGACCGAGATATGTTTGTCACCTTGATAGTCCAATGCTCGTCCAGTGAGCACTGCGATCATTGGTCGGATCCTTTTACCACCACCACTAATGATGTAGTAACCAAGTTGGTTTATCAAAGAAACATCTGAATTAAGCTGGTAAAGGATTGCCTCATTTACCGCAGTCATATCAGCGGATGTTAGTTTTATAATAGATTCTAAATTCATGTTTTTTCGACTTTGGCTCGCCAATGAGCGCGTTATTATTAATAAAAAATGATCATGCCATAGATTTTACTCTCTTATAATTTAGATTGTACTTTAAAAATGGCTGAAATAAATATCGTGTAAAAAACTCTTTTTTTTAACGCTAGTTTGCGATCTGTACTTGTCATCGGCACTAAATTTGCGTAGAATTCGCGCCCTATGTGAATATTTTAATTGTGCACTCAAATTATACATATTGGGAGTGTGCGGAAAGCGGAGTTTATATGTACGCGGTTTTCCAAAGTGGTGGTAAACAACACCGAGTCAGCGAAGGTCAAACTATTCGTTTAGAGAAGCTGGAAGTAGCTACTGGCGAAACAATCGAGTTTGATACTGTAATGATGGTCGCTAATGGCGATGACATTCAAATTGGCGCTCCAATCCTTGCGGGCGTTAAAGTTAAAGCGGAAGTGGTTGCTCACGGTCGCGGCGATAAAGTTAAGATTGTTAAGTTCCGTCGTCGTAAACATAGCCGTAAACAACAGGGCCACCGTCAGTGGTTTACTGATGTTAAAATCACTGGTATCGCTTAAGGTTTAGGAGAGTAGTTCAATGGCACATAAAAAGGCTGGCGGCTCGACTCGTAACGGTCGTGATTCCGAAGCAAAACGTCTGGGTGTTAAACGTTTCGGTGGTGAAGCTGTATTAGCAGGTAGCATCATCGTTCGTCAACGTGGTACTAAGTTCCATGCAGGTACTAACGTTGGTTGTGGTCGTGACCACACCCTGTTTGCATTAGCTGACGGAAAAATTAAGTTCGAAGTTAAAGGTCCAAACAACCGTAAATTTATCAGCATCGAAGCTGAATAATTACTGGTCCTTTAAGCACCGAGTCAAAAGCCCTGCAAATCTGTTGCGGGGCTTTTTATATTTAAAAAAGGCCATCTCTGGGTAATTTCGGCCATCCAGCACGTTAATGGCTACTATACGGAGTAAAATCATGAAATTTGTTGATGAGGCCAAGATCCTAATCGTCGCGGGCGATGGTGGTAACGGCTGTGTAAGCTTTCGTCGCGAAAAATATATCCCTAACGGGGGACCAGACGGTGGTGATGGTGGTGATGGTGGTGATGTCTACATGATTGCAGACGAAAACCTTAACACCTTAATTGATTACCGTTTTACAAAATCTTATCGTGCAGAACGTGGTGAAAATGGTCACAGTCGTGATTGCACCGGTAAGCGTGGTCAAGATATTACTATCAGTGTTCCTGTCGGAACGCGTGTCCGTGATTTAGCAACAAATGAAGTGATTGCTGACTTGACTGCTCACGGTCAAAAGCAAATGGTTGCTAAAGGCGGCTTCCACGGTTTAGGTAATACTCGTTTTAAATCATCGGTTAACCGTGCTCCACGTCAACGTACAATGGGAACACCGGGTGAATCTCGCGAAGTTCTATTAGAGCTAATGTTATTAGCTGATGTGGGTATGCTTGGTATGCCAAATGCGGGTAAATCTACATTTATTCGTGCAGTATCAGCAGCAAAACCTAAAGTTGCTGATTATCCATTTACAACATTAGTACCAAGCCTTGGTGTGGTGCGTATGGATAATCACCAAAGCTTTGTGGTTGCAGATATTCCTGGATTAATCGAAGGCGCTGCTGATGGTGCAGGTCTTGGGATCCAATTCTTAAAACACTTAGAGCGCTGCCGCGTGTTATTACACTTGATCGATATTGATCCTATTGATGGATCAGATCCTGTGGAAAATGCACAAATTATTATCTCTGAACTAGAGAAATACAGCGAAAAATTAGCACAAAAACCACGTTGGTTAGTGTTCAATAAAGTTGATCTTCTTGATGCTGAAGAAGCAAAAGAGAAGGCTAAAGCAATTGTTGAAGCGCTAGGTTGGGATGAAAACTATTACATGATAGCGGCCATCAACCAAGAAGGTGTGAAAAAACTTTGCTGGAATATCATGGAATTCCTGAATGTTACTCCGCGTGAGCAAGATATTGTTGCAACAAAAGCAGAGCCAGGAAAAGTTGACTTTATGTGGGATGATTACCACAAAGAACAGCTTGAAAACCCTGATTTCGAAGAAGATGATGACGATGATTGGGATGAAGACGACGACGAAGGTATTGAATTTATCTACCAACGCTAATCATTATTCTGATTGTGATTAAAATAAAAAACGCCTGATTAATCAGGCGTTTTTCATATCTATTGCTTATCTTTATCTAGTATAAATCTAGCGGTTGTTATACATATCTTTATACAGATTAGTTTCAAAACGCACTAAATAAGCGCGCCCAGCGTTGCGATTCTGTGTAGGCGGTGAATACGCTGAAACGTATTGTACAAACGCAACTTTCTGCCCATTTGCCGTGGTCATAAAGCCTGCAAGATTGTAAACCCCTTTTAATGACCCCGTTTTGGCAGAAACTTTGCCATCAACACCCGCTTCATGAAAACCGCCGCGATATTGTAATGTACCGTCATGCCCTGCAAGAGGAAGCATAGTGATAAAGTTTAATTCACTTTCATGTTGCCCAATATATTGAAGGACTTGCATCATGGTTGCAGGTGAAATGAGGTTATGGCGAGAAAGACCTGAACCATCAACCATTACGGTATTTCCTAAATCAATTCCGGCTTTTTGTTTTAAAATTGCGCGAGTGGCTTCTGCGCCAGAGCGCCAAGTACCTGCAACGCCATAATACTCACGACCAATGGTTCTAAATACTGTGTCTGCAATCATATTATCAGACTCTTTTAGCATGGTAGTCAGTAAGCTATGTAACGGTTTTGATTGTGTCTGCGCCAGTACAGTAACAGGCGCTTTTAGTTGAGAACGACGTTTGATATATCCATCAAGTTCAATATTAGCGCGTTGTAACTCTTCTTTTAAAATTGTACCAGCCCAATGAGCACCATCTTGAATAGAAAACATTAAAGGTACTGCATCGTCACGTTTAGGAATACAACCTGTGATTACATAGGTATTTAAGTCACGAACAGTGACATCTAATTCACAAAAACGGGTACGAGTTGATCCTTTCTCATAAGTTTCAACTTCACTTAAAACAGTTACAGGATAAAAAGCAGCTTTACGGATTGTGGCAATATCGCCTTCTTTGTTGCCACTTTGCAGTAAAACGGAAAAGCAGTTTTTATCAACAATTGCGGCACTAGGTGGGGCACTAAAGCATTGAGTCAGATCATTCCAAACCCAACCGGGTGCTTTGTCGTGGCTTGAAAAAGCAGAAGTATCAATCAGCAAATCACCATGTACTTTTGTAACACCCGATTGCTTTAATATGGCAACCATTGCTCTTAATTGCTGGCGGGTTAATGTAGGATCGCCTGTAAAACGGAAGATCAAATCACCATTAAGTTGATTGTCTTTTATCTTACCTTCTGTTTCCATTGTTGTGGTGAATTGATAATTTCCACCTAGTTGAAGTAATGCGGCAAGTGCAGTCACTACTTTCTGAGTACTTGCAGGAAGTGCTAGTTGATCGGCATGATAGTTAAGATTAGGGGAAGTAGCGCCAACGGGTTGAGTGATTAAACCCACTTGTGTTCCTTCAGGAAGAAGGGATGTATAGTTTTCAACAGGTATTGCTTGGGTTGAAAAACTGATGATACTTAATGTGTATAGTATCCTTCGAAATGTTGATAGTAAGCGCATAATTTCTCTATCTGTGACTATAGCGTGTAACGTTATAGTATTGATTGCCAGAGGCTAATACTAAAGGGCAATGAGGGCAAAAGTAAACGGTAACAAGCAGGATTAGCTCATTATCGGAAAAAGTCTGTTTATCTCTTTATAAAGAGAGATAAGGCGTGAAGCAATGCGTCTGTTGTGTTAGATTTAGTTTTAAGTATGGGAGGTTTAGTTTACATCCCAATAGCATGAGTTGGGAATATAATCGCGTCCCCTCATTCACCGAATATACGTAGAGACAGGCCCAATTTAAGGTTGCCTGTGTCTTTTTTTGTCTTGAGAAGAGTAAATAGATCCTTTTCTCTGTGTTGTTAGTATAAAAAATCAGGATGATACCTATTTTTTATTAGGAATAGTATTGAGGTATTAACACATGAATCAGATCCCTATGACAGTTCTAGGTGCAGAAAAATTACGCGAAGAGCTGGAATATTTAAAAGGTATTCGTCGTCCCGAGATCATTGCAGCTATTGCTGAAGCTCGTGAACATGGAGACTTAAAAGAAAACGCGGAATATCATGCTGCAAGAGAGCAACAAGGTTTCTGTGAAGGCCGTATACAAGAAATTGAAGCAAAATTATCAAATGCTCAAGTCATTGATATTACAAAGATGAATAACAATGGCCGTATTATTTTTGGTTCAACAGTGACACTGTTAAATGTTGAAACAGAAGAAGAGCAAACCTACCGCATTGTTGGTGATGATGAAGCGAACATTAAAGAAAACTTAATTTCTGTTAACTCACCGATTGCGCGTGGATTAATTGGTAAAGAGTTAGATGATGTCGTTGTTATCACTACACCGGGCGGACAAGTCGAGTATGAAGTTTTAAACGTAGAATACATTTAATTTATAATTTTACGTTTCTATAGAAAACTAGACTGCCATCCTGTGGTAATATAAAAAAGGCCTTAAAAGGCCTTTTTTGCCATAGAGTTAGTTATGGCATTTTTATATAAAGATACAAGTTTTATTTCGGTAAAATAATCTTGCGTGCTTCTGAAGGACGATAAAGAACAAGAATTTTTCCGATAACTTGTACATTCTGTGCACCGCTTTCGCGTACAATCGCTGCCACGATCAAGTTTTTAACATCTCGATCTTCGCCTGCGATTTTGACTTTGATAAGCTCATGGTGTGCCAGAGCGAGTTCAATTTCTGCAAGAACGCCTTCAGTCAACCCGTTGTTACCAATCATAACGACTGGATTCAGGTGATGAGCGAGCCCTTTCAGGTGTTGAATTTGTTTTTTGTTAAGAGTCATCATTAATTTTTGCTTTGTTGGGATTGAAAACTCGCTATTCTAACGCCATCTCTCATTTATCACCATAAAATGTCGTTAATACGGGGTTAAATGAGTGAAAGAGTAAAAATATTGATAGCTAAGTGTATGATAGTTGGAAAACGCAATGGCCAATAAGAAACGTTCGGCAAGCTCTAGCCGCTGGTTACAAGAACATTTTAGTGATAAATATGTTCAGCAAGCACAAAAAAAAGGGTTTCGCTCTCGTGCTTGGTTTAAGCTGGAAGAAATTCAGCAAAGTGACAATATTTTTAAACCAGGTATGACCGTTGTCGATTTAGGGGCAGCCCCAGGAGGGTGGTCTCAATATGTTGTACAGCAGTTAGGAAGCAAAGGTCGAATTATCGCATGTGACCTTTTACCTATGGATCCTATAGTCGGAGTCGATTTCCTTCAAGGCGATTTTCGTGATGAACTTGTGTTGAAGGCATTGCTTGATAGAGTAGGTGAAAACAAAGTCCAGGTTGTCATGTCTGACATGGCTCCAAACATGAGCGGTACACCCGCGGTCGATATCCCTCGATCCATGTATTTAGTAGAGTTAGCGCTTGATATGTGTCGTGATGTACTGGCTCCCGGGGGAAGTTTTATTGTCAAAGTGTTTCAGGGAGAGGGCTTTGATGAATACCTGGGGCAAATACGCTCCCTGTTTACGAAAGTGAAAGTTCGTAAACCAGACGCTTCGCGGTCTCGTTCTCGTGAGGTATATATTGTAGCCACAGGGCGTAAACTTTAGTACCCTAAAGCTATTTGTTAACACAGTTGTAATATGAGGTTAATCCCTTGAGTGACATGGCGAAAAACCTGATCCTCTGGCTAGTTATTGCAGTCGTTTTGATGTCATTATTCCAGAGCTTCGGACCCAGCGATTCGAATAGTCGTAAGGTGGATTACTCTACCTTTATCAATGAGTTAACTAATAACCAATTACGCGAGGTCAGCATAAGTGGTTATGATATTAATGTAACTAAAACAGATAACTCAAAGTACAGCACGTATATGCCTATGCGTGATGACAACCTGCTGACCACTTTAATGAACCGTAATGTAAAAGTAACGGGTGAACCACTTGAAGGCCAAAGTCTTCTGACTCAAATTTTTGTGTCTTGGTTCCCAATGCTATTACTGATTGGTCTTTGGATTTTCTTTATGCGCCAAATGCAAGGTGGTGGCGGTAAAGGTGCGATGTCTTTTGGTAAAAGTAAGGCGCGCATGTTGACAGAAGACCAAATCAAAACAACCTTTGCTGATGTAGCGGGTTGTGATGAAGCGAAAGAAGAAGTAAGCGAATTAGTTGAGTATTTACGTGATCCGGGTCGTTTCCAGAAATTAGGGGGTAAAATCCCTAAAGGTATTCTGATGGTAGGGCCTCCAGGTACAGGTAAAACGTTATTAGCAAAAGCCATCGCAGGTGAAGCTAAAGTCCCATTCTTTACCATTTCAGGTTCCGATTTCGTTGAAATGTTCGTGGGTGTGGGTGCTTCTCGTGTTCGTGATATGTTTGAACAAGCGAAAAAAGCAGCACCTTGTATCATCTTTATCGATGAAATCGATGCGGTTGGTCGTCAACGTGGTGCAGGTTTAGGTGGTGGTCATGACGAACGTGAACAAACACTGAACCAAATGCTAGTTGAAATGGATGGTTTCGAAGGTAATGAAGGAATTATTGTTATCGCGGCAACTAACCGTCCAGACGTGTTAGACCCAGCATTACTTCGTCCAGGCCGTTTTGACCGCCAAGTGGTTGTTGGTTTACCTGATGTGCGTGGACGTGAGCAAATTCTTAAAGTCCATATGCGTCGTGTGCCGTTATCACCAGATGTTGATCCAGCAATTTTAGCGCGTGGTACTCCAGGTTTCTCTGGTGCTGACTTAGCTAACTTAGTTAACGAAGCTGCTTTATTTGCTGCTCGTGGTAATAAACGTGTTGTCTCAATGGTCGAGTTTGAGAAAGCGAAAGATAAGATAATGATGGGCGCAGAGCGCCGTTCAATGGTGATGACTGAAGAACAAAAAGCATCAACCGCTTATCATGAAGCTGGTCACGCAATTATTGGCCGTTTAGTCCCTGAACATGATCCAGTGCATAAAGTGACGATTATTCCTCGCGGACGTGCATTAGGTGTGACTTTCTTCTTACCTGAAGGCGACCAAATTAGTGCGAGCCGTCAGAAGTTAGAGAGCCAAATTTCAACACTTTACGGTGGCCGTTTAGCTGAAGAAATTATCTATGGTGTAGAGCATGTTTCTACGGGTGCTTCTAATGACATCAAAGTTGCAACTAATATTGCACGTAACATGGTGACACAGTGGGGCTTCTCCGAAAAATTAGGGCCATTGCTGTACGCAGAAGAAGAAGGTGAAGTGTTCTTAGGTCGTTCTGTTGCTAAAGCACAGCATATGTCTGATGAAACCGCTCGTACAATTGACGAAGAAATTAAAGCTATCGTTGATCGTAACTATGTTCGTGCTCGTCAGATCTTAATGGACAACCTTGATATTCTGCACTCAATGAAAGATGCACTGATGACTTATGAAACTATCGATGCGCCTCAAATTGATGATTTAATGAATCGTCGTGATGTTCGTCCACCTGCGGGTTGGGAAGGCAATAATGGCAATAGTGGTACAACGACTACTGCCCAGCCAGCACAAACGCATGTAGCGAGTGAGCCAAAAGACAAGCCTGAGTCAGAAAGTGATACACCTTCTGATAACAATACTCACTAATCCTTATCGGGTTACGCATATTGAGTAAGCTATAAATACAAACCCCAGGCTTTGAACTGCACCCCAAAAGTTGGACACCAACTTTGGGGTGTTTTTCTATGGCTAAATATTCTCTTGATTTTAAACTCAA
>NZ_NGVR01000028.1 GCF_002777965.1 Proteus columbae
TAGCGCCGATGGTAGTGTGGGGTCTCCCCATGTGAGAGTAGGGAACTGCCAGGCATTAAATAAGACGAGAAAGCCAACCCAATGGGTTGGCTTTTTTGTGTTTGGGGTTTTTAAAAGATCAAAAGTTAGTAAATTTTAAATATTACCCTAAATTCTGAATATAAAAATGCCCTAATTTAGGGCATTTTTTATGATCTTTTAACAAAAGTTATGACGGGAAAACGCGGCTAACACCGTCCTTTCTGAAATTTCTAAATAGTCTTCCATTGCTGCTGCGGCTTCTTGCGCTTTTCCATCCATCAACAGCATTAAAATCTGTTCATTTTTTTCAATATAAGGTGCGTGTAGTAATTGGGGATCATTTAGTAAGCCAAATGCTAAACGTAATTCTGCCAGAATAAGTTGGTATTGTTTAAACAATCTAGGGCTATCTGAAAGCTCAACAATCGCGGTATGAAAGTGCATATTACAGGTTCCTACACCGCTCCAATCTTGTTGTTCTTGAAAGATTTTTGCTTGATTAACACTATCTTGCATTCTAACAATAGCGGGATGCATAGGATAAGAATGTCGTAGAGCATCACATTCAATTAATCGTCTTACACGATAAATATCCATGATACTTGCCATATCTGGTACAGAAACAAAAACACCACGATTAGGTTTATAAGTCAAAAGCCCTTCTTGGGTAAGAACGCGGAAAACCTCTCTTAAAGTATTACGCGATATCTCTAGCGTTTCACTTAATGCAGTTTCTGACAATCTTTCACCAGGAGGTAATTCTCCAATAGTGATTTTTTGCCGAATAACATTTGCGACTTTTTGAGAAAGAATTTGTGGAGATGTTTTTTTCTGCATTATCTTCTGCTATTAGCTTAATAGAAGCGTCTATTCTATCAGTGTGTTTTGTAATATATAACCTCTATTATGTCACTCTGTCGTACTTCTCACTGTATCGAGTATGACTTTCTATTTATTTCCATCCAAAAAACTTAATTTTTTCTCGCCATATTTTAGTGATTAAACTTATTTTTCCTTCCATTTAGCGCACTATTTTTGTGCATCTGATCTTTTTATGCCTCATTTAAGTGCATATTCATGGCTAATTAATAGGTGATAATTGTCAATAAAATGTTAAAAATGCGATCTTCTTTGCACTTTTATCATCCCGTATTTAAATCTATTTGCTTATTTATTCATCTATTATTATTAATTGTTCAACAATCTAATATCAGGTGATTAACAATTACGTATTCATGCTCAACAATGGCACGCTAATTGCCTTAGTAATAATAATTAAAATAATGATGATAAAGGGGGTAGCTCATGGCTACACAAGATTCTGCAAATACAACATCAAGCTCGTTTATAAAAAATAGACGCTCTTCACTGATAGCTGCCATTTTTTTAATGGCAACGTCAGCAATTGGGCCAGGTTTTATTACGCAAACTGCAACTTTTACTGCCACTATGGGAGCTGCATTTGCATTTGGTATTTTGGCATCAATAATCATCGACTATGTTGTTCAGCAAAGTATTTGGCGAGTGATTACGGTTACCAATATGCGAGCTTCAGATATTGCTAACAAAGCAATACCCGGCAGTGGCTACTTACTTGCTGTATTAGTTATTTTTGGCGGTTTAGTGTTTAACGTGGGTAACATTGCAGGTGCTGGTTTAGGGCTTAATGCGATGGTTGGCCTTGATCCTAAATGGGGTGGGATCTTAAGTGCTTTACTTGCGATCTATATTTTCTCTTCACGCAAAGCCAGTAACTTTATTGATCGTATGATTATCGTTCTTGGTATCGTCATGATCTTACTAACTGTTTTTGTTATGTTTGCCTCTAATCCTCCAGTAGGCGAAGCATTAAGACAGACTGTTTTACCTGATGCGATTAACTTCGCTACGATCACTACAATTGTCGGTGGCACTGTGGGTGGCTATATTTGTTATGCGGGCGCTCACCGTCTTCTTGATAAAGGAACAACGGGTATTGAGAATATTGATGCTGTATCAAGCGCTGCAACCAAGGGAATTTTAGTGGTTGGATTAATGCGCTATATTCTGTTCCTTGCCATTTTAGGTGTGGTTGCCAGTGGCGTAACATTAGATATTTCTAGCCATGCGGCTAATCCAGCTTCTCAAGCATTTCAACATGCAGCGGGTTTAACTGGATTACGCATCTTCGGTCTTATTTTATGGGCAGCTGCATTAACGAGTGTGATTGGTGCTGCTTATACCTCAATGTCATTTATTACTGTATTTAAAAAAGGCGTTACTGAGCGTCAACGTAATATCGCAACCATTATTTTCATCGCTATTTCACTCGTCATTTATATGGTTATGGGAACTGCACCCGCTGCATTGTTAGTCTTTGCCGGTGGTTTTAATGGACTAATTTTACCTATTGGTATGACACTCTTCATTTTTGTTGCATGGCGTCGCCAAGATCTCATGAATGGTTATAAATATCCTGCATGGTTACTGTGGTCAGGTATTTTAGTCTGTGCGCTGACTTGGTACATGGGCATTATGTCCGTAGGTGCTATTTTTAACTACCTCAACATTGCTTAAGAGAATAATAACGATGATAAAAACAGTCGATTTAAACAGTGATTTAGGTGAGAGCTTCGGTCAATGGACAATGGGCAATGATGATGCAGTGCTTGAAATTGTCAGCAGTGCCAATATTGCTTGTGGCTTTCATGCGGGTTCACCTGATGGAATTTTAAAAACATTAAAAGCAGCAAAACAACACAATGTCGCGATAGGAGCACACGTTGCTTATCCTGATTTAGTGGGTTTTGGTCGTCGCAATATGGATATCTCCAGTGATGAATTAACTGCAGATATCATTTATCAAATAGGAGCTTTGCAAGGATTAGCGAAAGCAATTGGTATGAAAGTGACTTATGTTAAGCCTCACGGCGCGCTTTATAACACAATTGCCCATGATAAACGCCAAGCACTTGCTGTTATTGAGGCAATGCTGGCGATTGATCCTCAACTGATCTTAGTAGCTTTAGCCGGATCACCGCTTATCGCGCTTGCAAAAGAAAAAGGACTTCGTGTGATAGCGGAAGCCTTTGCTGATAGGGCTTATCATTCTGATGGCACGCTGGTTTCTCGACAAAAAGCGGGGGCTGTCTTACATGATCCTAAGCTTGTTGCACAACGTATGTTACGGCTTGTGCAAGATGGAGGCGTTGAGTCTATAGAAGGTATTTTTACCACGATACAGGCTGATTCTATTTGTGTTCATGGTGATAGCCCAGATGCTGTGGCTCTTGCTAAAAGTGTAAAAGAAATTTTAATTAATCATGGTGTTAGCATTAAACCTTTTGCACCTCTATCTCTTAACAGTGAGGTACAAAAATGACTAATTTAATGAAAGCAACCGCAGATGCAATTGCCAAAGCACAAGAAGCTCGATTAGCTATTCGCAATGGTTTAGCAATACCAACAGCAGGTATGGCTAAGGGAATGACACAAGCTAACATGATTAGTTTGCCTCGTGATTGGGCATTCGATTTTCTACTCTATGCTCAACGTAATCCGAAAAGTTGCCCAATATTAGATGTTTGCGGATCAGGAAGTTATCGTACTGTTCTAGCAAAAGATGCTGATCTGCGTACTGACATTCCTCTTTATCGTGTTTGGGAAAATGGCACATTAGTGGATGAAATTACGGATGCCACTGATATTTGGGCGCAACATCCTGATCTCGTTACGTTTCTTATTGGATGTAGTTTCACTTTTGAAGCACCCATGCTAGAAGCTGGCATTGAAATTCGCCATATCACAGATAACTGCAATGTACCGATGTATAAAACGAATCGCTTGTGTCGTCCTGCGGAACGATTAGAAGGCGAGTTAGTGGTTTCAATGCGTCCTATTCCTGCTGATAGAGTTGCTGATGCTGTGATGATCAGTGGTCGTTTCCCTTCTGTACATGGTGCTCCGGTTCATATTGGCTCGCCTGAAGCGCTGGGGATTAAAGATATTATGTCGCCAGATTTTGGCTCTCCAGTGAGAATTGAAGAAGGTGAGATCCCCGTATTTTGGGCTTGTGGTGTGACTCCACAAGCGGCAGTGATGCGTTCAGGTGTTCCTTTTGCACTCAGCCATGCTCCGGGGCATATGTTTATTACCGATGTGCCTGATGCAGCTTATCACGTATAAGGGAGGAAGATACTTTGCGCTTTTTACCCGTTAACTTATCTCATGTACTTGTCGAGCTTTCCTCTTTAAAAGAGACACTCGCCTTATATGAATCCGTTAAACAAGCAGATATTGCTGCTATTCAAGATATTGTGCCCGCAGCGAAAACACTCTTAATTCACTACACGCCGTGGTTAATCACGGCTGAAGAACTTGTGTTTCAGCTTCGACAATTAGAAGTCAAAGCGGTATCGGCACGTCAAACACAATCATTAACGATCCCTGTCCATTATCAAGGTGAAGATCTCAATGAGGTTGCTGAATTATTAGGGATCGCGATCAGTGAAGTGATCCGCAGACACACAGAACAAACCTATCAAGTTGCATTCACTGGTTTTGCTCCAGGTTTTGCCTATTTGATTACCGATGAAACCCAGCTTTATGTACCTCGCCGTAAAACACCTCGTACACGTATCCCAGCAGGCTCGGTCGGATTAGCTGGTGAGTTTAGTGGGATTTATCCGCAACAAAGCCCCGGTGGTTGGCAACTTATTGGTACCACAGAAATAAAAATGTGGGATCTCTCTCGTGAACAACCCGCCTTTCTCTTACCGGGTAATGAAGTGCATTTTGTCGATGCCCAAAAATCCCCAATTACAGTTTCACTACCTGAGAAAAAATCAGCAGTAGCTTCCCCGCTCTCGTTAAATGATAAAGGGTTATATGTGATTTCAGCAGGGCTACAAACTTTATTTCAAGATGAAGGGCGTATTGGTGCTGCATCAATGGGCGTATCTGCTTCTGGTGCACTTGATAAACCGGCTTTACATGCGGCTAATCGTTTAGTGGGTAATCCCACGACTTTTGTTGCACTTGAAATAACTCAAGGCGGACTGACTCTTAAAGCAAGACAAGATTGTGTGATTGCTTTAACAGGGGCGGATTGTTCTATTACGTTAAAACATGAGTTGGGTGAGAATGAATCTCTATCGGGTTATCAGCCTATAGATGTTCGCTGTGGCGATGAAATTATCTTAGGTATACCCCAAATGGGTGTACGTAGCTATCTTGCCGTGAGAGGCGGATTTAAATTACCAAAAGTGTTAGGTAGCTATGCGTTTGATACTTTGGCACAAATTGGTCCTAATGCTTTACAAGAAGGCGATGTCCTTCATCTAAATAATGAAAGCATCTCAAACGGTATTCTTGCCGATGAACAGCCAACATCAGTACTGCCAAAACAAGGTGATATCGTCACACTTGATGTCGTTTTAGGTCCTCGTACTGACTGGTTTACAACTGAAGCTATAAAGACATTAACCTCTCAATTATGGCAAGTGACACCACAGTCTAATCGTATTGGATTACGTTTATTGGGCGAAACACCTCTTACACGGGAACAACAACAAGAGTTATCGAGTGAAGGAACTTGCATTGGTGCAATACAAGTGCCGATTAATGGGCAACCTGTTTTGTTTCTTAACGATCACCCTTTAACAGGAGGATACCCTGTTATCGGCGCTGTTGCTGAATATCATTTACCACTCGCAGGGCAGATCCCTGTTAACGCTAAAATTCGCTTTAATCCAATTACCGAATTTCAAGAATATTGATAGGAGAATGCCACTCATGACAACAATTAACCAAAAACAACGAGTGAAGCATAGAGTACTGATTGCAAACCGAGGCGAAATTGCAGTTCGTATCATTCGTGCTTGTCAGGATCATGGAGCCACATCAATTGCCATTTATGCTAATGATGATATTGATGCACTGCACGTCCGTCTTGCTGATGAAGCTTATGGACTCAATGGTAATTTGCCGAAAGAGAGCTATCTAAATATTAATAAAATTATTGATATCGCCCATAAAGCCAATGCTACGATGATCCATCCCGGCTACGGTTTTCTTTCTGAGCGAGCTGATTTTGCAAAAGCGGTACAAGAGGCAGGGTTTATTTGGATTGGCCCTAACCCAGAAACGATTGAAGTGCTTGGCGACAAAGTGAAAGCTCGTAAAATTGCACAATCTGTTGGTGCTCCTCTTGTAAATGGTACGGCTGATCCCGTTAATGATGCTAAAGAGGTTCTAGATTTTGCTAAACAGTATGGTCTACCTGTTGCTATTAAAGCTGCTTTTGGTGGTGGTGGACGGGGTTTAAAGATTGCTCATAAAATGGAAGAGATTGAAGAGCTCTATCATTCTGCTGTACGAGAAGCCGTCACTGCATTTGGACGTGGTGAATGTTATGTCGAACAATTCTTAGATAAACCTCGCCATATCGAAGCGCAAATTATTGCAGATAAACTGGGTAACGTTGTGGTTGTAGGAACGCGAGACTGTTCATTACAACGTCGTAATCAAAAGCTTATTGAAGAAGCGCCAGCACCTTATTTAACTGAGGAACAACGTGAACGTATTCACCAATCAGCTAAAGATATTTGTGCTAAAGCGGGCTATGTGGGCGCAGGTACAGTTGAGTTTTTATTAAGTGAAAATGGCACTATCTCTTTTCTTGAAGTGAATACGCGTTTACAAGTAGAGCACCCAGTTACCGAAGAAACCGCGGGTATTGATTTAGTGATTGAGCAGTTACGTATTGCGGAAGGTTTACCACTAAGTATTGATAAAACCCCTGTTCCGCGCGGTCACTCTTTTGAATTTAGGATCAATGCAGAAGATCCCGCCAAAGGCTTTTTACCGACACCGGGTTTAATTACGCACTTTTCTCAGCCTTCAGGTCCAGGTGTTCGTGTAGATAGTGGTGTTGCTGAAAATAATCAGGTTTCCCGTCAATTTGATTCTATGATGGCGAAATTAATCGTCACTGGGGCAACCCGTGAACAAGCAATTTCTCGTGCTCGTCGAGCATTAGCTGAATTTAAAATTGAAGGTGTGGCAAGCGTATTGCCTTTCCATTGTGAAATGATGGAGCATACTGATTTTACTGAAAACTTTAAAGTGCATACCCGTTGGATTGAAACAGATTTTCAGGCAAAAAATACCCATTTCCCTCGTAGTACACCTGCAAAAAATGAAGAACTCGTTCGTACTTTTATTGAAATTGATGGTCGTCGCCATGAACTCGCTTTACCCGCTCAATTATTGTCACTCTCTGCGGTAATACCAGCAGCAATTAATGCCGGTCATGAGAAAGAAGAGAATGAAAAAGCAGTCACCGCGCCAATTTCTGGTGTATTACATAGCTGGATCTTATCTGATGGTGACAAAGTCAAAGAAGGTGATGTTATTGCCATTATGGAAGCAATGAAAATGGAAGTTCAGGTAGTTGCTTCTCGTGATGGTGTGTTACAGCAAAAAGCCAAAACAGGGGATTATTTCTCAGCAGAAACGGTCTTAGCTGAAATCAACTAATTGATTACTCATCAGGATCTTTATTTTTAATCTTTGTGCCTTAATATGAATAAACGTCATATTAGGGCACATTTTTATAATAACGCCATTTATATTCCTATTTGTTATATCTAATTCCTTTTGGTTATAAGTTATTTTGCCTATAATCGAAGCTTGTGAAATTTTAAGCAAAAAGGAAATAGGATGTTGCTTGTAACACAACTGCTTATTGGTGCTGCAATAGGGTTAGTTATTACAACGACGGGTGTAGGTGGTGGTGTTATTTTATTGCCTGTTCTTATTTATCTTTTTGGTATGAATGCATTAGCTGCGGTTGCAACAGCAAATTTACTCTCGATGCTAATGAAGCTCTCATCTTCTTATATTCATTTTCGGTTAGGCAATATTCCATTAAAACCCGCACTATTGATCTTAGGGATAATGTTTCCGGCAACATTCTTAGCAAGTTATGGTGTGACATGGTTGGGATCACAACCTCAATATTACGATTGTGTTGAATCTGGTATTAATATTTTAATGATCGTGGCTATCGTGTTTTCATTGATCTTGTTTTTACAGCGAATGGTAAGAAGAACAGCAATTTCAGATCCTTTAATTGCTTTACCACCTCCTTCTTCAGTGACTTTTTCTTCCTTATTTGTTCCGGGAGTAAGTGCTGGATTTGTGCTTGGTGCAACTGGAGTAGGAGGGGGATTAGTCGTGTTGCCTGTGTTAATGCGTTTTGCACAAATGGGTATTAAAGAGGCAATCGGTACTTCTATTTTTATTACTACGATCCTTTCTGGTGGATCAGCTATCGCTTATAGTGCTGGTGGTTATACCGATGTTCACACGGCACTTATTCTGTGCTTAGGCTCATTACTCTCCATTCCATTAGCCCGCTATTTACTTGTGTATTTATCAGAGCGTTTTTTCCAATATTTAACACTGTCATTTATTCTGATCAGCATCATTATGATGAGTTGGAAATTAATAAATTAACTTAATGTAATATCGAGTGAGTCAATCTTTCTCTTATTACCTTTAGTTAGACTAAACTTATTCTATCATCATTAGATTAACTATTAAGAGTAAGTAAAAACGAGATGAATATTAAAACAGGTGATGAGTTTTTAGTTTATATGGCGCTGGGTGAAGAGAGTTATATGAAAGAATATTACCGTGTAATTGAGATTGATCCAACGCTTTCTCAAGTGACAGGTAAATTACTAAGAAGAACAACGGCTGATGACAAAAATATTGGTTTAGGTCGTTGTGAGTTAGAAGGCGGTATTGAACAATTTGCGTTAGAAGATATCTATCCTGTTAAAGAGTGATCCGCTATTGAGATCACTCTTCTTACTTAATTTGTCGCTTAGGCAGCGGGCGCATTCTCCGGTAATGCCGATTTTGGCAAGCCAAACACTTTATCAAATATCCAGTTATAAACGAAGGTATAACAAGGGATGATGATGATCAGCGCAAAATCCATAACTAATGCTTGCCATAACGAAACATTAAGCCACCATGCTATTAACGGAATTAAATAGAGCACTAGCGTTAGCTGAAATCCAATCGCATGTACTAGACGGCGTCTAAAAGTTCGAATTCTTGAGACTTGCCGACTCTCCCAAAATTCAAATATGCAGTTATAAATAAAATTCCAACTCACCGCGATTGTTGTGATCACAAGTGCCAATGGGCCGGTTACTGCTGTTGAACTATCAGCTAAAAAGGCAAGCCCGACTGATGAAATAACCCAGCCAAAAATTTCATAAGCGGTCACGTAGACAATTTTTCGTTTGATACCTTGCATTGTGCTCTCTTTTTCTGTGGATCTGTGTCGTTAAGCATCGTAAGATAAATCAGTAAGAATGATAGAAAAAGTTAGCTAGTATCAATTTGACTGAAATATCAGGAGTGAACATGCAGTTCTCAAGTGAACATATTGCGATATTTTTAGCAGTGATGGATAAGGGATCTTTCTCTGCGGCTGCACGTTCATTAAAACGCGTTCCATCAGCAGTCAGTATGGCGATTGCTAATATGGAAGCTGAATTAGGTTATGCGCTTTTTGAGCGTTCATCACGCGAGCCTCAGCCAACTGAAAAAGCAAAAGCACTTGAGCCTCATGCCAGAATGATCGCAGAGCAATTAAAATTATTACAAGTGCATGCTCAAGAGCTTTCTATGGATCTCGAAAGTGTCTTAAATATTGGTGTTGCGGCTGATATTAATCCTGATTATTTATTACCTGCGTTATCTGAATTAACGCAACGTTATCCGTTACTTAATGTGAATGTGATAACCGCGGCACAAGATGACATTATTGAGATGTTGCATTCGCATAAAATTCAATTGAGCCTAGTTTATGGGGGCTTGTATGTGAATGGTGATGAGCAATTTCAATATCTTGGCTCTGAGTCATTGGTGGCAACAATATCTGCAAGTCATATTGCATTAGCACACCCTGCAAGTGTGTTTATTGAGGATCTTGTCAATGTGCGCCAAATTATGATTGCAAGTCATACCAAAGAGTTAAGAGATGAGCGCTCATTAGTGGCAACGAATTATTGGCAAACTGACAGTTTTCAAATGGCTCTGGGTATGGTTGAAGCGGGAATGGGATGGGGCAATTTACCGTATTCGTTGATTTATACTCAATTGCAAAAAGGTAAATTAAAACAGCTTCAGTTTAAAAATACGAAAAATGAGTTGCGATTGCCTATTCATGCCATGTGGCTAAAAGGAGAGTCGTTACAAAAAGGGGCAAAAGAGTTAGTTGAGCTGATGAGTACTCACCAGCCCATTGTACCTAACTTTAATTAATCGACGCGTTGTTGATGAACCCAAACAGCGACTTCAACACGAGATTTTAGCTTCATCTTTTTCAGTAGATGTTTTACATGCACTTTAACCGTACTTTCCGTGATATCAAGCTTACGCGCGATCATTTTGTTTGATAACCCTTGCGCTATCAGTTTTAAAATATCGCGTTCACGCGGGGTGAGTTGTTCAATATCACGCTCACCTTCAGAACGATCTTCACGTAATGATTCGGCTAAAATAGGGGTTAACGCAGGGCTGACGACCATTTTTCCGGCAGCCGCTTGTTTTAGAGCCGCAAGTAATTCTTCAGGCTCCATATCTTTTAAAAGATAGCCATCTGCACCACGTTTTAACGCTGTGACTAAATCATCACTATAATTTGATACGCTGAAAACAACGATCCGACCTGATAACGACTTTAATCGCAGTTGATCAAGTGTTTCAAAACCATTCATGCCTGGCATATTTAGATCGAGTAAGATTAAGTCAGGATCTAACTCTTCAGCTAGTTTCACACCTTGAATACCATCTCCCGCTTCCCCAACAACAGTGAGTGTTGTATCAAGACTTAAAAGTTGTTTTACACCATTGCGTAGCATCGGGTGATCATCAATGAGTAAAATTGTCGCTTTTTCTGTGGGGGATCCCATATTATTCATTACGACTTGCTCCAATTTAGACAGTGTCTTTATGAGTAGTTATTAATGGAAATTTAACAAACACTTGAGTACCGCCCTGTTCGCGTACTTTTATAGTATAAGAACCATTTAAGCTATTTGCGCGTTCACGCATAATAATAAGGCCATAATGATTTAGTTTTTCAGGGTTCGGGCTAATTCCTTCACCATTGTCATTAATTTTTAGTTCAATAATGCCATTATCAAGAGATAAAGAGACTTCAGCCCAATTCGCATTGGCATGTTGCAAAATATTGTTTAACGCTTCACGTACAATTTGAACGACATGAATACTTTGATGCGAATTTACGCATTTTGCAGGTAGTTGGTAGTCAAAATTAATCGTAAAACCAAGGCGCTGATTAAATTCATTCAGCGTACTTTCTAATGCGGCTAATAAGCCTGGTTCAGTGAGTTTTAAGCGAAATGTGGTTAATAATTCTCTTAGTTGGCGATAAGCGACATTAAGCTCCTCTCGCATCTCTTTGAGTAATTTTTGGCAATTTTCGGGCAAGGTTTCCGATTGCATTTGCAAATAGCTAACTTGCATTTTTAAACAAGAAAGTGATTGTGCAATGGAGTCATGTAACTCACGGGCAATTGCCGAACGCTCATCCATTAACAGTAGTTGTTGTTGTTGCTCATTTTGCTGTTCCATTGCCAGCATGGCTGAAATTTGTTTTGTCAGTAGCAACATTAAATTATTTTGCTCATCTGTTAGCGTTGTCTTTTCAGGTAATTGCATAACAAATAAGCCATAACGATGAATTTGATCCGCTAATTCCCAATGTAATAATTCATTATTTAGTGGTGTATCAATGGGGGGATTATCCTCACAACGCTCACATTGCTGATCAGGGCAATGATGGGGGCGCGATTGTGGTGCTAGGCTAACTTCATTAAACAGTGTGTGATGATTATCTTCATATAAACGTATTTGCAAATAGCTATCAGGAATAATTTGTTGAAGCTCAAATAATATCTGCCTTAATCGAGCGCAAAGAGGTGCAGGGGAGTGTAACTGTTGGCTTGAATGATAGAGATAAGAGAGCACTTTATTTTTTTGTTGTAAATCATGTGTTTTTTCAACCACTCTTTTTTCTAATTCACTATATAGCGTAGAAAGCTCTTCTGACATGGTATTGAGAGCAATTCCCAATGTGGCAATTTCATCATGGTGTGTACGTTGGTGGAAACGTGCTGAAAAATTACCATGACCAATGGAATTCGCCATCGCCATAAGTTGTTGCCAAGGGTGTAATAAACGGCGACGAAAATGCCAAACAGATCCAAACAGCAATAACAGTGTAAGTGCAGTGAAAATAAGCTGGGTATAAGCCACCAGCCTGATTTTTTGCTCTGTCAGTTGGTCGATACTTAATACGAGTTTATCGAGTTGAGAAACAAAAAAGATAACTTCTTGTTTGGCTTCATTACGCTGTTTTGCGGCTAATAATGCGGGTTTTAACGTGTTTTTCCAATAAGTATTGAGCTGGGTATATTGTGATTGTAACGAGGTATTAGTGAGCACTTGTAGCAACTCTTGACTGCCTAAGTCTTTCTCTAATTCTTGAATATAAGCACGATGTGGCTCATCAAGCGGCAAAGCAGATAATAAACGATAGCTTTGCATACGCAAAGAGCCTGATTTATTAATCGCATGGGCATTGCCTTGCACACTTAAAATAATGTGGTTAGAAATTGCCATACCCACAACACCCAATAAGGTGAAAAGTAACATTAATATTGCGATTTGATTAATAATTGAAAAACGGTAATGCCATTGGATTTTATGAGTGCTCATCGTTATTTTTCCAAATTTATTCAGGCGCTATCTTGCCTTAAAAAGGCATCAAATGTCATATACTACTAAAGTATTACCCCTAAATATCTAATGGAGGTAATTTCACTTGTAAATTATAGCGATTTTAATTTAACTTATTAATTTAAAATGAAAAAATAAGGATAATCCTATTAATACTTAGGTGTAAATTACGACTTTAGCTTAAAAATCAAACAAATCTTTGCTTGATGCAGATCATGACTAATTAACAATTCTAATCGTAAAAAGGTGCCAATCTAACCGTTAATCGAGGTTGTTATGGCACTCACTCAACACCCAGAAAAAATGAGAAAAGGGGTGATCGAAGATTGGCATCCTGAAGATAAAGTTTTTTGGGAAAAGACTGGTCAAAAGATCGCTTCACGCAATTTATGGATTTCTGTTCCTTGTTTACTTTTATCATTCTGCGTATGGATGCTCTTTAGTGCAGTTGCAGTCAATTTGAACAAAGTAGGTTTTAACTTTACCACAGATCAGCTGTTTATGCTGACTGCACTACCTTCAGTATCGGGGGCCATTTTACGCGTTCCTTATTCCTTCGTTATTCCTATTTTTGGCGGCCGTCGTTGGACAGCAATCAGTACCGTATTTCTAATCATTCCTTGTATTTGGCTTGGTTTTGCCGTGCAAGACACGACAACGTCTTACTCCACTTTTATTGTAATTTCACTGCTATGTGGTTTCGCAGGTGCAAACTTTGCTTCAAGTATGGCAAACATCAGCTTTTTCTTCCCTAAAGCACGCCAAGGCGGTGCATTAGGATTAAATGGTGGATTAGGTAATCTTGGCGTGAGCGTTATGCAATTAATTGCGCCATTAGTGATTGGTGTGGGTGTTTTTGCAATGTTTAGTGGCCCCGGTGTTGTTCAACCTGATGGTTCGCATTTATGGCTAGAAAATGCAGCATGGGTTTGGGTGCCTTTCTTATTGTTTTTTACCTTTGCTGCTTGGTTTGGTATGAACGACCTTGCCGCTAATAAAGCCTCTTTAAGCCAGCAATTACCGGTATTAAAACGAGGTCATCTCTGGCTATTAAGCATTTTATACCTGTGCTCTTTTGGTTCATTTATTGGTTTCTCTGCGGGTTTTGCCATGCTTTCTAAAACCCAATTCCCGGATATTGTCATTCTGCATTATGCCTTCTTTGGACCTTTATTAGGGGCTTTAGCTCGTCCTGTTGGTGGGGCGCTTTCTGATAAATTTGGTGGCATTCGAGTTACGCTGATTAACTTTATCATCATGGCAATATTCTCTGCATTACTCTTTTTAACGCTACCTGAAAACGGGGCTGGTGGTTCGTTTATCGCGTTCTACGGTGTCTTTATGGTGCTGTTTTTAACCGCCGGTTTAGGTAGTGGTTCTACATTCCAAATGATTGCAGTGGTGTTTAGAAAAATCACTGTTGAGCGCATGAAAGCCCAAGGCGCTACAGATGAAGCTGCTCAAAAAGAAGCGGTAACAGAAAGTGCCGCAGCGCTTGGTTTTATCTCTGCCATTGGTGCAATTGGTGGCTTCTTTATTCCTAAAGCCTTTGGTACATCGCTGGCTATGACGGGCTCTCCTGCCGGTGCCATGAAAATCTTTGTTCTATTTTATATCGCCTGCGTCTTGATCACTTGGTTGGTCTATGGACGTAAACACAATAAACAATAATGACGAATTATACGCAATGTGAGAGCGCTCACGCGCATTGGGAGAATATCTGATGAGTAAGTTTCTCGATAGATTCCGCTATTTCAAACAACTTGGTGATACCTTTTCAAAGGATCATGGCCAAGAGCTAAATGTTAACCGCGATTGGGAAGATGGTTATCGCAGTCGCTGGCAACACGATAAAATTGTTCGTTCTACTCACGGTGTAAACTGTACCGGCTCTTGTAGCTGGAAAATTTACGTCAAAAATGGGTTAGTCACATGGGAAACCCAACAAACAGACTACCCGCGTACACGTCCTGATTTACCGGATCATGAGCCTCGTGGTTGTCCTCGTGGTGCAAGCTATTCATGGTATTTATATAGCGCGAACCGCGTTAAATACCCAATGGTACGCAAACGCCTGATTAAATTATGGCGTGAAGCAAAAGCACAACATAGCGATCCCGTTGATGCATGGGCTTCTATTGTTAGCTCGCCAGAAAAAACCAAAAGCTATAAGCAAGCGCGTGGGCGTGGTGGTTTTGTTCGCTCTTCATGGTCAGAAGTGAATGAAATCATTGCAGCTTCTAACGTGTTTACAGCAAAAGAGTTTGGTCCTGATCGTATTATCGGTTTCTCGCCAATTCCTGCCATGTCGATGGTGTCATATGCGGCGGGTGCACGTTATTTATCGCTTATCGGTGGTGCGTGTTTAAGTTTCTACGATTGGTATTGTGACTTACCACCAGCTTCTCCAATGACTTGGGGCGAGCAAACAGACGTACCAGAATCAGCAGACTGGTATAACTCTTCTTACCTGATTGCATGGGGCTCTAACGTACCACAAACGCGTACTCCAGATGCTCACTTCTTCACAGAAGTTCGCTACAAAGGCACGAAAACTGTTGCGGTAACACCTGATTACGCTGAAATCGCGAAACTCTGTGACCAATGGTTAAACCCAAAACAAGGTACTGATAGCGCGATGGCAATGGCGATGGGACACGTTATTCTTAACGAATTCCATGTTAAACGCCAAACTGAATATTTTAGCAACTATGTGCGCACTTACACTGATATGCCAATGTTGGTGATGTTAGATAAACACGACTCAGGCAAGCTTGTTGCAGGTCGTATGTTGCGTGCTTCCGATTTAGTGAACAATCTCGATCAGGAGAAAAATCCAGAGTGGAAAACCATTGCCATTGATGAGAAAACACAGCAATTGGTTGCTCCTCAAGGTTCGATGGGTTTTCGTTGGGAAGGCGCAGCTAAATGGAATCTTGAGCCTAAAGACGGCAAAAGTGGCGAAGATGTCACTTTACAATTAGGCCTTTTAGATAATCACGATGATATTGTTGATGTGGCATTCCCTTACTTTGGTGGGATCAAAAGTGAATACTTTGAAGGTGTTGCTCTTGATGATGTGATTGTTCATAAACTGCCTGCTAAGCGTATTACACTTGCGAGTGGTGAAGAGAAATACATTACAACTGTCTATGATTTATTGTTAGCCAACTATGGTGTTGATCGTGGCTTAAATGATGAAAACTGTGCGTCAAACTACGATGAAATCAAAGCATATTCACCAGCATGGGCTGAAAAAGTCACTGGTGTAAGTCGTCAAGATATCGCTCGTATAGCTCGTGAATTTGCGGATAACGCAGAAAAAACACATGGTCGTTCTATGGTGATTGTGGGAGCAGGTATTAACCACTGGTATCACATGGATATGACTTATCGTGGCATTATCAATATGCTGATTTTCTGTGGTTGCGTTGGTCAAAGTGGTGGTGGTTGGGCACACTATGTTGGACAAGAAAAACTGCGTCCACAAACTGGTTGGTTGCCATTAGCCTTTGGTCTTGACTGGCAGCGCCCGCCTCGCCATATGAACAGTACGTCATTTTTCTATAACCACTCAAGTCAGTGGCGTTATGAAACCGTATCACCAACAGAGTTGTTATCGCCACTAGCGGATAAATCTCGCTTTAGCGGTAGTTTGGTCGATATGAACGTGCGTTCAGAGCGTATGGGGTGGTTACCTTCCGCACCGCAATTAAACTTAAACCCATTGTCTATTGCGAAAAAAGCGCAAGAAGCGGGTATTAGTGCCGCTGATTACACCGTTAATGCATTGAAATCAGGTGAAATCCGCTTTGCTTCAGAGCAACCTGATAACCCACAAAATTTCCCTCGTAATTTATTTATCTGGCGTTCTAATTTGTTAGGTTCGGCGGGTAAAGGACATGAATATTTACTGAAATATCTGCTGGGTACTGAAAACGGTCTGCAAGGTAAAGATTTAGGCGAGCAAGGCCAAGTTAAGCCACAAGAAGTGGAATGGCAAGATAAAGGCGGTGAGGGTAAAGTTGATTTAGTCGTAACTTTAGACTTCCGTATGTCAAGTACCTGCCTATTCTCAGATATCGTTTTACCAACAGCTACATGGTATGAAAAAGACGATATGAATACTTCGGATATGCATCCATTTATTCATCCATTAACCGCTGCGGTCGATCCTGCTTGGGAGTCCAAAACCGACTGGGAAATCTATAAAGGTATCGCTAAAACCTTCTCTAAATTGTGTGTGGGTCATTTAGGCGTTGAAACTGATTTAGTGACATTGCCTATTCAGCACGACTCCGCCGCTGAAATGGCACAACCTTTCGATGTAAAAGATTGGAAAAAAGGCGAATGTGACCTTATTCCGGGTAAAACAGCACCACACCTTATTCCTGTTGAGCGTGATTATCCTAATACTTATGCACGCTTTACCTCACTTGGCCCTCTAATGGATAAATTGGGAAATGGCGGTAAAGGGATCAGTTGGAATACACAAACTGAAGTCGATTTCCTGAAAAAACTTAATCGTGTTCGTCATGACGGTGCGGCAAAAGGGCGCCCAGCAATTGAAACGGCAATTGATGCAGCCGAAGTTATTCTTTCTTTAGCACCTGAAACTAACGGTCAAGTGGCTGTAAAAGCGTGGGATGCACTAAGCAAAGTGACAGGACGCGATCACACTCATTTAGCTAAAGTAAAAGAAGACGAAAAAATCCGTTTCCGCGATATCGTTGCTCAACCTCGTAAGATCATTTCAAGTCCTACATGGTCTGGTCTTGAAGATGAGCATGTCTCTTATAACGCTTGTTATACCAACGTTCATGAGATGATCCCTTGGCGTACTTTAAGTGGTCGTCAGCAGTTGTATCAAGATCACGAGTGGATGCGTGCTTATGGTGAAAGTTTAGTGGTCTATCGTCCACCTATTGATACTAAAGCCATTGATGCGGTTAAAGGTAAAAAACCAAATGGTTTCCCTGAGAAAGCGCTGAACTTCCTGACGCCTCACCAAAAATGGGGTATTCACTCAACATATAGCGATAACTTACTGATGTTAACGCTCGGTCGTGGTGGCCCTGTGGTTTGGTTGAGTGAAGATGATGCTAAAGAGATGGGAATTAGTGATAACGATTGGGTTGAAGCATACAACAGTAATGGCGCGCTAACGGCGAGAGCGATTGTCAGCCAACGTATTCCTGATGGCATGATTTACATGTATCACGCACAAGAACGCCAAATAAATCTGCCGGGATCTGAAATAACAGGAATGCGTGGTGGTATTCATAACTCTGTGACACGTGTTTGCCCTAAACCAACCCATATGATTGGTGGATACGCTCAGTTGGCTTATAGCTTTAACTATTACGGCACTGTTGGCTCTAACCGTGATGAGTTTGTTGTGGTGCGTAAAATGAAACAGATTGATTGGCTTGATGGTGAAGGTGATGCTTATCAACAGACCCTGAATGGACAGGAGAAGGCATAATGAAAATTCGTTCACAAGTCGGTATGGTACTGAACCTCGACAAATGTATCGGTTGCCATACCTGTTCAGTAACCTGTAAAAATGTTTGGACCAGTCGTGAAGGTGTTGAATACGCATGGTTCAATAACGTTGAAACAAAACCAGGAACAGGGTATCCACAAAATTGGGAAGACCAAGAGAAGTGGAAAGGTGGCTGGATCAAAAATATCAAAGGTAAGTTAGTACCAAGAATGGGCAACCGTGTTGGTCTATTATCTAAAATTTTTGCCAACCCAGATGTCCCTGCATTAGATGATTACTATGAGCCATTTGATTATGACTATGAGCATTTAAAAAATGCACCAGAAGGCTCTTTACCAACAGCGCGCCCTCGTTCGCTGATCACTGGTCAGCGCATGACCAAGATCGAAAAAGGCCCAAACTGGGAAGACGATTTAGGTGGCGAATTTAGCAAACGTGCTGCGGATAAAAACTTCGCCAATATGCAAAAAGAGATGTATGGGCAGTTTGAAAATACATTCATGATGTATTTACCACGTTTATGTGAACACTGCTTAAATCCTGCTTGTGTGGCGACATGCCCAAGTGGTGCAATTTATAAACGTGCTGAAGATGGCATTGTACTTATCGACCAAGATAAATGCCGTGGATGGCGCATGTGTTTAACCGGATGCCCATACAAAAAAATCTACTTCAACTGGAAAAGTGGTAAGTCAGAAAAATGTATTTTCTGTTATCCACGTATTGAAGCTGGTCAGCCAACACTGTGCTCAGAAACGTGTGTAGGACGTATTCGTTATCTGGGTGTGATGCTGTATGACGCAGATAAAATCTCACAAGCCGCCAGTGCGGATAATGAAAAAGATTTATACCAAAGCCAATTAGATATCTTCTTAGATCCGTTTGATCCTGAAGTGATTGTAGCCGCAGAAGAGCAAGGTATCCCACTAAGTGTGATTGATGCAGCGCAGCGTTCACCTGTTTACAAAATGGCGGTGGATTGGAAATTAGCATTACCACTGCACCCTGAATATCGCACCTTGCCAATGGTTTGGTATGTGCCACCTTTGTCACCTATTCAATCTGCTGCTGATGCGGGCGTGTTACCACATACAGGCGTCCTGCCTGATGTAGAAAGCTTACGTATTCCTGTTCAGTATTTAGCAAATTTACTGACAGCTGGGGATACAGCGCCTGTGTTATTAGCACTAAAACGCATGTTAGCGATGCGTCATTACAAACGTGCTGAAACCGTAGAAGGCAAAACAGACTTAAGCGCATTAGAGCAAGTGGGTTTGACTGAAGCGCAAGCACAAGAGATGTATCGTTATCTGGCTATTGCAAATTATGAAGATCGCTTTGTTATTCCATCAAGTCATCGTGAACTGGCAAGAGAAGCTTTCCCAGAACGTAATGGTTGTGGTTTTAGCTTTGGTGACGGTTGTCATGGCAGTGATAGCAAATTTAATTTGTTTAATAGCCATCGTATTGATGCGATTGATATCACATCAAGAACACCTCAGGATGAACGCCGTTCAGAGGAGAAAATATAATGATCTCTCTGAAAGTCATTTCTCACCTCTTAGATTATCCCACACAGGAGTTGTGGGATAACCGAGGCGAACTTATCGATGCATTACAGGAAGCTGATGAGCTTCCGGTGACTCAAGTTGCAAAATTAATGGCGTTTATTCATGCGTTAACGCAACAAAAGTTGTTAGATGCACAAGCCAATTACAGTGAGCTTTTTGATAGAGGTAGAGCAAGATCATTACTGTTATTTGAACACGTTCATGGTGAGTCTCGCGATCGTGGTCAGGCAATGGTTGATCTGCTCAATCAATATCAACAAGCGGGGATCACATTAAGTAGTCGTGAACTCCCTGACTATTTGCCGACTTACCTTGAGTACTTAACGCTTTTACCTACAACCGAATGTATTGAAGGGTTAAATAACATTGCGCCTATTTTGGCGCTGTTAGGTGAGCGTTTAAAACAACGAGGCAGTGATTATCACGCGCTCTTTGATGTGTTGCTCTGCCTTTCACAAAGTGGATTGGAAGCATCACAACTAACTGCTCAAGTCGAAAAAGAGCCTTTAGATGATACACCTGCTGCATTAGATGCTGTGTGGGAAGAAGAACAAGTGACGTTTCTTGGTGAAGGAACGCAATGTGGTAGTGGCAAAATCAGCCAACATCAGCGTCGTTTTGCACAAGAGACAGCAGTTCAATATCTCAACGTGGGGAATTCGTTGGATACGGGAGCACAAAAATGAATTACATCAATATGTTATTTTTTGATATCTATCCCTATATTGCTGGTGCCGTTTTTATTATCGGTAGCTGGTTACGCTACGACTATGGTCAATATACATGGCGTGCCGGCTCTAGCCAGATGTTAGACAAGAAAAACATGCGGCTTGCTTCTAACTTATTTCATGTAGGGATCCTCGGCATTTTTGCTGGTCACTTTCTGGGAATGTTAACACCACATTGGATGTATGAATCTTTCTTACCAATTGAATATAAGCAAATTATGGCGATGGTAGGTGGTGGTACTTGTGGGGTGTTAATGCTGGTTGGGGGCGTGATGTTATTAAAACGCCGTTTAACCAATCCACGGGTAAGGGCTACATCATCATTTGGTGACATCATGATCTTAACGCTTTTGGTTATTCAAGTTGCGTTAGGTTTACTGACTATTCCATTCTCTGCACAACATATGGATGGTAGCGAAATGATGAAGCTGGTGGCTTGGGCACAATCTATAGTGACCTTCCACGGCGGTGCTTCAGCAAACCTTGAAGGCGTTGCATGGGTATTTAAATTGCATATTTTCTTAGGAATGACGATTTTCTTATTGTTCCCATTCTGTCGATTAGTTCATATTTGGAGCGTGCCAGTTGAGTACTTAACACGCCGCTATCAAATTGTGCGTAACCGCCATTAATTGATACCCATCTCCTGATAGTAAGTTAGAGACCTTTTAGTTGCGCTTATCTCACCCCCGCCCGCGGGGGTTTTTTTACCTCTTTTTCTCCCCAAAACTTCAACAAATTTTTTGAATGGTTAAAACAATAATCTTTAGATTCATTTAAGAACGATCGTACTTATAATTCTTTTTAGCGAAATAAATGAATTTATATAAACCCGTGAAGAATTAATTAAATATCGTGATATTTAATTAAACTTAAACATTGAAAATATATTTCTTATTATTAATAAATATATCGAAATGTAAATCAGGCAAATATAAATATTGTAATTTGAATTTAGTGCTATGATTTAATTGAGCCTTACAATATTAAACTATTGGAGATTATTATGAGCTTTAAATACCATCGTGTTGACAAAGATAATGCCGCCGTTCTTTTGGTAGACCATCAAGCTGGATTACTCTCTTTGGTAAGAGATATCGAGCCAGATAAGTTTAATAATAATGTTCTTGCATTAGCGAATGCGGCAAAATATTTTAATTTACCTACCATTTTAACCACTTCTTTTGAAGATGGTCCTAATGGCCCTCTAATGCCTCAGCTCGTCGAAATGTTCCCAGATGCTCCTTATATTGCCCGCCCAGGTCAAATCAATGCATGGGATAACGAAGATTTCGTAAAAGCAGTTAAAGCCACAGGTAAAAAACAACTGATTATTGCGGGTGTTGTGACTGAGGTTTGTGTTGCATTCCCTGCATTATCAGCACTTGAAGAAGGTTTTGAAGTCTTTGTTGTAACCGATGCTTCAGGAACATTCAATGCTATTGCTCGTGACTCTGCGTGGGATAGAATGTCAAAAGCAGGGGCACAATTAATTAATTGGTTTGGTTTAGCTTGTGAGTTACACCGTGATTGGCGTAATGATATCGAAGGGCTAGGAACATTGTTTGCTAACCATATTCCAGACTATCGTAATTTAATGACTAGCTATAATACTTTAACAAAAAAGTAAGCGGTTAATTTAAGTTTTATCTAAAAATAGGGCTTATATTATTTTCGACAAGTATAGTTTAATTTAAATTTATTAAATTATAGATATAATCCCTTAATTAATAAATGGATCAAAAATGAAAAGCAAAATATTAAAAACAACCGCTATTGCGATGGCATTGAGCGTGGGTGTTGTACAGGCAGCTGAATATAAAGCAAGTACTGCTGAAGGCCCAATTAAAATCGTTAACTTAAAAGCCATGGAAGCACAAGTTCAAGCGAATATGGAGAAAGGCGCATTCGGCTATATTCGTGGTGGCGCTGAAGACGAAAATAATTTACGTTCAAACACGACTGCATTTGATAAAAAATATATTATGCCTCGTTCATTACAAGGCATCGAATTTTCTGACATAAATCTAAAAACAGAATTTCTAGGTATTAAATTAGATACGCCTATTATTCAGGCACCGATGGCAGCTCAAGGGCTTGCACATCAACAAGGCGAAGTTGCCACAGCAAAAGGTATGGCGAAAGCGGGTTCTATTTTTTCATTAAGTACTTATGGTAATAAAACCATTAAAGAAGTGGCTAATGCTCAACCGGGTTATCCTTTCTTCTTTCAGTTATACATGAGTAAAAATGATGCCTTTAACGAGTATATTTTATCTCAAGCAAAACAGTATGGCGCTAAAGGTATCATTATGACTATCGACTCTTCAGTGGGTGGTTATCGTGAAGATGACGTGAAAAATAATTTCCAATTCCCATTAGGTTTTGCCAATTTAGAAGCATTTGCAAAAATCAGTGATGATAAATCGAAGACAGGTAAAGGTGCAGGTATTAGCGAAATTTATGCTCAAGCTAAACAAGCCTTCACACCCGCAGATATTCAGTATGTGAAAAAAATGTCTGGCTTACCTGTGATTGTAAAAGGTATCGAATCACCTGAAGATGCAGATACTGCTATTAAAGCGGGCGCAGATGCAATTTGGGTGTCTAATCACGGTGGTCGTCAATTAGATAGCGCACCAGCAACGATTGATGTATTACCAGCCATTGCAAAAGTGGTGAACAAACGTGTACCTATCGTCTTTGACAGTGGCGTGCGTCGTGGTTCACACGTATTTAAAGCATTAGCCAGTGGTGCAGATGTTGTGGCTGTTGGTCGCCCAATTCTTTATGGATTAAATTTAGGGGGCGCTGAAGGTGTTAATTCAGTTATCCAACATTTAAATAAAGAATTAAAAATTAATATGATGTTAGGTGGCGCAAAAACTGTAAAAGATATTCAAGCAACACCTCTTTATACTGATGCAAGTTTTAATAAATAATTAAATACGTATTAAAAAATAAAATAAACCGCACTTAAATTAAATGTTAAGTGCGGTTTTTAATTCCCATTTAAACTATAACTTAAAATAATATAATGATGTTTTTAATAAAATTAATAAATTTTTATTTTTTTGACTTTTATATAAAAGAGAATTAATTTTACAGGGATATTTTATAATCAAGGAAAATTATTAATGGATAATGTAGGACAAGACTTTGGCCTTATAGAGCGTGATGAAATAAAAAATAAACATTACCCAATCGTGGATACTATAAAAGTAAATATTGCTCCTTCAGGTACTCTATATACAGATATTAAAAATCAAACGAGTAAGTCTTCATTTGGGCATGTCTGGGTAGAATTTAGGGGTGAGTCAATAGGCTGGGGTCTTGGTGATACCAAAATGGAAGGATAGCCGTCATACTGAAATTTCAGATATTGTATTTAATACTCATATTTCTTCCCAACAAAATAATACCCTACCTAATAACGGTGACTTATGGTTATCAAGCAGTAGGTACTGAATATTTTTTAGGACGTGATATACCGTTGGATTTTGAAAAAGCGAAATTTTATTATAAGAAGGCTGCTGAATTAGGATGTTATGAATGTCAATATTATATTGACAACTGGGATGGAGTTGTAAAGTTAAAAATGAAAGATTTAAAAATAGAAAAATAAAACAACATATATACTTATGATAATAAAAACCCCATGCTTGAGATTGAATTGAGCATGGGGTTTTGTCTATTGGTTATTACGAAAATTTAATTTTGGGTTGATGGTATATCACCAAAACAGAGGTTATTTTGATTATTAATGCCACCATCATGTGATGAATAACCCAAGCAACCTAACATCGAATCAAAAATATTGTGATGATAGAACGTGCGCTCTTGTTCTTGATTGCGTTTTAGATTATCAAATAATTGCTTATTTTCAGGCTCTGCTAAATAGCTATCTGACATCCACACTAAAAAAGGCACTTTAAATTGCTCTGGTGGAGCAATTTCTTTTGGTGTGCCGTGTAAGCCACCTTTTTCTGAAATAGATTCACCGTGATCGGAGGTATAAAACACTATCGCTTTTTTATCGCGTAATGTGTCAAGAATACCATCAATAAAGTAGTCGGTATAAAGAATAGAGTTATCATAAGCATTTACTAACTGCTCTTTAGTACACTCATCATCCACATTTAAACATTCAGGTTGGTATTTTTTGAATGATTCAGGGTAACGTTGTGAATACATAAAGTGAGAGCCTTTAGTATGCAAAATAACCAAATGATTTCCATTTGGATGCTGAGAAACCGTATTAGCCGTTTCAGCAATTAATAAGGTATCATCAAGCTCTTTACCAAAATTGCTATTTTTTGCAGTCATCATCTCTTTCATTGCGTAGTTATTTAAATCAAGTTTATTGTAAAACCACAACTCGCTTTGCATTGAGAACAGCTCTGATGACATACCTAGTTGGCTTAATACTGAGAAAATATTGTTCTCTTTTAATGTCCGTTGATCATTACTTTCTGTTCCGTTTTCTCGTACAAACATACATTTTAAAGAGAGCTTGGTTGCGGTATCACAAGATATACCTTTAAAGGCAACAAGATTTTTCTCTTGGCTTAATAGAGGATTTGTTTGACGTTCATATCCTAACAAGCCCATATGATCCCATCTTGCTGTTTCACCAATAATAAAGACAACATATACATCTTCATTAGCCTTTGAGGGCTGATAAGTGAAGTGATCGGCAGGATTAAAAATATTTTGGTTATTAAACGTATCGTCATACTGCGTTATTGCATATTGAAATAATGGGATAATCCAGTTTGTAGGTAAATACGCATAACTTAATCCACCACTATAGCTTGGCAGATCCAAGTTATTTTTTATTTCATAGGCTTTTTGTTTTGAATCAAGAGTTTTTAAATAGGCAAAAACGGCCAGTGCAATCACAAGCATTTTGGCGGTATTTTTTATCCAGATTTTTTTCTTTTGTTGCGTAGTTAGATTTTTCTCTGGTTTTTTACATCGCCAAATAAGAGCCAATGGCAAAATAGATAAGCCAATAATCCAAATAATCACATTTGGGCTAACTAGCTCTTTAGATAAATCTGTATCCGTGGTTAATGTTGAAATGATAATGCCGTATCCAATGACGACATCATAAAAAGAAATATAATAACTTGCACAAACACTCACGACGAGAATAAAAGAAGCCACTATTTTAAAGAATAGAGAGCCAAAGAAAGAGAGTAGTCGTAATAGAAAGAAGGTAAAGGCAATGTTAACGGCAACTTCGCCTAGAATATATAATGCATCAATGAGGGAATTGTTTGTATTCTGTGTGCCGTATCGGCCAATGTAAACGGAAAGATTAAGGAAAAAACCAAGATAGACAGCTAAAAAAAGGGCAATATTTTCTTTCGAAAACCTTAAAAACTTTAATTTTTGCATGTTCAGTTATTATCAGTTTATATGGTGTAGAGGTCTTTAAGACCGCGAAGTTGTTTTCAGGTTCAATATTATGTTCTTTTTTTATTGAAGTTTAAAAATTTTTTATTTGAATTATATTAATATCAAAATTATTAATTTTAAATAGTTCTACTAGATAGGAATATTGATAGAAATATTAGAAGGTTGTCATCATTATATACGGCAAGATCCCGATAAAGGCAGATAAGAATGTGTATTTATTATTTTGATTTTGCAGATAAAATGAATAAGTATTATTACGTTATAAGCGTTAATGTATAACGAATTTTGATAGAAATACAAATCGACATAAATATCGTCATTAGTGTCGAGCACTTCCTACTACTTTAGTTGCCATTGTTTTCTTACTCATTCAACGGATTTTATTTCTCTTTATTTTTCATTGTGTTGTAGAAAAATGAAAAAACGTGCTTATTTGGCACACTCTCTGCATAGATAGAGGAGAAGATCAGGTAATAACCTGAAAGTTGATGAACACAGGAGCAATGTTGATGAAAAAAGTCATCACGGTCTGTCCGTATTGCGCCTCAGGATGCAAAATCTACCTGAAGGTGGAAAACGGTAAAATCATTGGCGCTGAAGGAGCCAATGGTTTAACAAACCAAGGTGAGCTGTGTCTGAAAGGGTATTATGGATGGGATTTTATCCATGATACTAAGATACTGACTCCACGTCTTAAAACACCAATGATCCGTCGTGAAAGAGGCGGAAAATTAGAATCGGTTTCTTGGGAAGAAGCGATTGAGTTTGCGAGTAGCAAGCTTCTTGCTATCAAAGAGAAATACGGTGCTAAATCTATTATGACAACCGGCTCTTCACGAGGCCCGGGTAACGAAGCTAACTTCGTTATGCAGAAATTTGCTCGTGCAGTTATCGGAAATAATAATATAGACTGCTGTGCTCGTGTCTGACACGGCCCTTCGGTTGCAGGTCTGCAGCGTTCGGTCGGTAATGGTGCTATGAGCAACTCAATCGTTGAGATTGAGGATACCAAATGTCTATTTGTCTTCGGCTATAACGCCGCAGACTCGCATCCTATTGTTGCTCGCCGTATTGTTAAGGCGAAAGAAAAGGGTGCCAAAATTATTGTATGTGACCCTCGTTACATCGAAACAGCACGTTTAGCCGATTTACACTTAGGCTTAAAAAATGGCTCTAACATTGCGCTATTAAATGCAATTGCGCATGTGATTATTGAAGAAGGATTGCATGATAAATCCTTTATCGAAAATCACACCGAGCAATTTGAAGAATACTGTAAATTAGTTGAAAGCTATACACCTGAATCAGTTGAAGAAACCACAGGTTTAAGTGCTCAAATTATTCGTGAAGCTGCACGTATGTACGCGAAAGCAGAAACAGCAACAATTCTTTGGGGAATGGGTGTAACTCAATTCTACCAAGGTGTTGAAACGGTACGTTCACTGACTAGTTTGGCATTATTAACGGGTAATTTAGGTAAAAAATACGTTGGGGTTGGCCCTGTTCGTGGTCAAAATAACGTACAAGGTGCGTGTGATATGGGAGCATTACCTAACACACTGCCGGGTTATCAATACGTTACTGACGAAAAAGCGCGTGAGAAATTTGCTAAATTCTGGGGCATTGAATCCATGCCTGATGAAGTGGGCTATGCGTTAAGTGAAGTCCCACATAATATCGATCACGGCTTATTAAAAGCTCACTATGTAATGGGTGAAGATCCGCTGCAAACTGAGCCTGATTTAGCAACAATCCGTAGAACGTTTGAAAAACTAGATCTACTGATAGTGCAAGATATCTTTATGACCAAAACAGCAGCTATTGCTGACGTTATTTTCCCTGCAACATCATGGGGTGAGCATGAAGGTGTTTATACTGCGGCAGACCGTGGCTTCCAACGCTTCTATAAAGCTGTTGAACCTGTTGGCGATGTAAAAACAGACTGGCAAATTATCAGTTTGATGGCAACAGCAATGGGTTATCCAATGCATTACAATAATACCAAAGAAATTTGGGATGAGTTGCGTGAGTTATGCCCAATTTATTATGGTGCGACTTACGAAAAAATGGCGGACTTGGCTTATATTCAATGGCCTTGTCCAACAGAAGATAGCCCAGGTACACAATATCTGTACGAAGGTGGTAAATTCGATACTCCTAACGGTAAAGGTCAATTCTTTACTTGTGATTGGGCACCACCAATTGACAAACTGTCTGATGAATTCCCAATGGTACTGGCAACTGTCCGTGAAGTTGGACACTACTCTTGCCGTTCAATGACAGGTAACTGTAAAGCATTGGCGGCGTTGGCTGATGAACCGGGTTATGTTCAATTAAACACCGAAGATGCCAAACAGTTGGGTATTAAAGATCAAGAGTTAGTTTGGATACGCTCTCGTCAAGGTAAAGTCATTACGCGTGCTGCGGTCAGTGATAGACCGAATAAAGGCGCGGTATATATGACTTACCAATGGTGGATTGGTGCTTGTAACGAACTGGTTGCAGAGAACTTAAGTCCAATTACCAAAACACCTGAGTATAAGTACTGTGCAGTATGTGTTGAGCCAATCAAGGAGCAGGCTCAGGCAGAACACTATGTGAAAACGGAATATAGCAATATTAAACGTCGTTTAAGAGAAGCCGCCGAGGGTTGATCTTCGTCTGATTAATATTGTATTTCTGCCTTAGAACCGAGTTTATTGACCTTTGCGTCAGTAAGCTCGGTTTTTTCTATATAGTTCTTACTTAATTGTGATTTTCTCCCCCTTCGCCCATCGTTAAAAATGTCTTTTTATTTGTCTGAATATTCACCATGCGTTAGCTCACAATAAAAAAAGTAACATGTGACTTTTAACGTAATCCGTTTCTAAATCAAGTGGATAAATTGCTTTTTATTTAATGCCAGCGCAGGATGCTGTCATGGAAATGAGTGTAAGAAAACAACAACGAGATACCGTATGAAAAAACTCATTAATGCCCTACAAGCGTTTGGTAAATCCTTATATGGGCCAGTCTTGATATTGCCTATTGTCGGTTTATATATCGCTTTAGGTAATGTTTTTGGCAATGGCAATCTTGCGGAATATATTCCGTTTTTAAATCACCCGGTTATTCAAAGTATTGGGCAATTACTCGCAAAATCATCAGTGGCTATTTTAGTCAATTTAGCACTGATTTTTGCTGTGGGTATTCCCGTTGGTTTAGCGAAAAAAGATAAAGGCTATGCAGGCTTAATTGGTTTAGTGGTGTTTGTCATTTTCACAAATGCGATGAACATTACGCTAACACTACAAGGTAAGCTGGTTAGTACAGAAGAGATGCGAGCTGCTGGTCAAGGCATGGTGTTGGGTGTCCAAGTTCTAGAGATGGGCGTATTTGCTGGTATTTTAACTGGGGCAATCTCAGGGTGGCTTTATAACCGTTATTCGGGTCGTCAGTTTAACGGCATTATGGCTATCTATTCAGGTCACTGTTTTGTCGCCATTATTGCTATTCCATTCACCATTGCATTGGCTGTTTTAATGTGTGAAGTCTGGCCTTTTGCGCAGGCGGGTATTACTAAGATGGCGCTCGTTATTCATGATTCTGGTGCTTTTGGTGCGCTGATTTATGGATTTTTAGAACGTATTCTGATCCCAACTGGATTACATCATTTAGTTTACACTCCATTCTTGTATACCGAATTAGGCGGTGTTGCAGATGTTTGTGGCACAACTTACCAAGGTGCAAGAAATATCTACTTTGCTGAAATGGCATGCCCTGAAGTTAAACAACTCAGTAGCACAGTGATTTGGGATGCTCGTGGCATTGCTAAAATGTTTGGTTTAACTGCGGCAGCAGCAGCCATGATCTCTGTGGCTAAAAAAGAGAAAAAACAGATAGCGAAGGCGATTTTAATTCCGGCAGCCGCTACCTCTTTTTTACTAGGTGTAACAGAGCCTCTTGAATTTTCCTTTCTATTTGTCGCCCCTGTTCTGTTTTTGGTTCACGCCGTATTAACTGGTATTGGCATGATGCTGTTCTACCTATTAGGTGTTCATGCGATTGGTGCGAACGGTGTCATTGATTTCATTTTATATAACTTGCCGTTAGGTACTGAAAAATCAAATTGGCCGATGTATATCGTGGTGGGTTTGATTATGTCAGTTCTCTATTTCGTTATCTTTAGAACTTTGATTTTAAAACTCAATCTTAAAACACCCGGTCGTGAAGATGATGATGAAGAGACGCGTTTATACAGCAAAGAAGATTACAAGAAAAAATCAGAAGCAGTCACTAATGCTGAAGAAACGACTCAAACTATCAATGAGTTAGGTGAAGAAATTATTGAAGGACTCGGTGGACGTGACAATATTGAAGTGGTTGATAATTGTTATACCCGCTTAAGAGTCATTGTTAAAAATGTCGATGCAATTCATGAAGATATCTTGAAAAAAACCGGTGCTAAAGGCGTTGTGCGCCACGGTAATAACGTTCAAGTTGTTTATGGTTTGCATGTAAAAAAAATGCGTGAAGCGGTCGAAGCCGCACTTTAATAGGAGAAAGAAAGATGACTAAATCACCCTTTATCTTAAGTATTGCAGGCGGCGGAAGCACCTATACACCCGGAATTGTCAAAAGCTTAATGGTACGTTTAGAGGATTTCCCTCTGAGTGAAATTCGTTTATACGACATCGATCAAGAGCGCCAAGATACGATTGCACCCGTGGTTGAAAAAGTGATCCGTGATCATAGTGATACCATTAAATTTACGGTGACAACGGATGCAGAAACCGCGTTTGATGGCGCTCATTTTGTGTTTGCTCAAATGCGTGTGGGTCAATATAAAATGCGCGAGCAGGATGAAAAAATCCCATTGCGTCATGGTGTTGTAGGGCAAGAAACTTGTGGCCCAGGTGGGCTTGCTTATGGTTTACGTACTATTTTACCTATGGTTGAGTTAATTGATTTAGTTGAACAATATGCCTCTCCTAAAGCATGGATTGTAAACTATTCCAATCCAGCTGCGATTGTTGCTGAAGGTGTGCGTCGTTTGCGCCCTAACGCTCGCGTATTGAATATCTGTGATATGCCAGTTGCAGCGATGCGTAATATGGCTGCTGTATTAAAAGTGGATCGTCATGATTTAGATGTGGATTATTTTGGCTTAAATCACTTTGGTTGGTTTACTTCAGTGCGCGTAAAAGGTGAGGAAAAACTACCTGAATTACGTGAACATATCGCTAAATTTGGTCTTTTAACAGAAGATGCCGCTCAAACTGATCCACAACACTCTGACCCATCATGGGTAAAAACGTGGCGTCATATTCAACCATTAATGGAAGCATTTCCTGAATACATTCCAAACCCATATTTGCAGTATTACTTGATGCCAAATTATATCGTTGAACATCAAGATCCGAATTACACTCGCGCAAACGAAGTGATGGATGGTCGTGAAAAACGTCTGTTTGAAGCGGCGCGTGAATATAAAGAGACGGGTATTTTACCTGATGCTTTCCATGTCGGTGTACACGGTGCTTTTATTGTTGATGTGGCATGCTCTTTAGCCTTTGATTTACGCCAGCGTCATTTAGTGATTGTTGAGAACAAAGGTGCAATTGCTGATTTACCTTATGATGCAATGGTTGAAGTGCCTGCATATATTACCTCTCACGGGCCAGAGCCTATTCGTGTTGGTGATATTCCGCGCTTCCATCGTACTTTGTTAGAACAACAATTGGCATCAGAGCAATTGCTGGTAGAAGCAACGCTTGAAGGTAGCTACGAAAAAGCACTTGAGGCATTTACACTGAATAAAACGGTGCCAAGTGTGATCCACGCTAAGAAGATCCTTGATGATATGATTGAAGCAAATCGTGAGTATTGGCCTGAATTACGTAAAGCTTATGTCAATGGTAAGCGAGTTTGATCTCAAGACTTGCTGTTAACGAGTAATTGAATAAGAATGCTGTTCTATCACCAGAACAGCATTTTCCTTTTATGTTGGTAAGGACGATGTATCAATAAGGTAACAGGTATGTCGGCACGATTATCATCTTTACTATCAAGAGCAACAGAATTAACCCGTGCAGAATATCGCATTCTTTCCTATTTAATTGATAACCCAACACAAGTTGGCAAACTCACTATTAGAGAACTTGCACAAGCCAATTTTGTTTCAACAACAACCATCATGCGACTTTGCCAAAAATTAGGTTTTTCTGGTTATAGTGAGTTGGTTTATTACTGCAAACAGTTGTTATCCTCAGCTGAAAAATCTCATCAATTGAAATATGATGAAAACGAGGCAACAGAGCCTCTTTTTGATCAGTTTTTGGCAAATTATTTAAAAACTTTCACGTTAATTTCAGACGAACGAAGACAAGCTTTTGCTGATTTAATTAACAGTAAGAACTCATTTTTTATTTATGGTGCAGGTTTTTCTCATATATTTTCAGAATATATCAGTAAGCGATTACAGCTGATTGGTAAAGATGCTTTTCTGTCTGGGCTTAGTGACAGTAAGAATATCTTTATTAATAATGCCTCACGCTATACGGTTTTTATTGCGATATCTCGTAGTGGAGAGACAGAACAAGTCGTTGAAAAAGCGAAAATAGCAAAAAGTATTGGAATGAAGATTGTTGCATTTACTCGAGCAAGTGCCAATCCGTTGGCTGAACTTGCTGATATTCATTTCCCCATTTATGACGATGCAGTGAATTATCATTGTGACACTATCGAAAGCTCATCTTTTGAATCAAACCTTGTCTTGATTATTGATTTATTACTCAGCCGAGCTCAACGATTTTAATTTATGTGATAAGGCGTTATGACTAAGCGACTGACTGATTTAAATAAAGCGTTAAAGGCAAATCTGGATGCGGTTCCATCGAATCAAATTTATGTGATGGGTGAGAATTAACCGTTGGATAGCGAGAGAGTAAAACAATAAAATCTTGGTAAGCCTGCTTTTTATTATCATGCGTAAAAATAGGTGTACCGCTATGATTTAATTCATTATCTGCAATTAATAAAACATCAAGATATTGTGCATTATTGTGTTCATAAAGCACATTTTCAGGATCAATTTTTTGCCAAGGTGTTCCTATGGCTTCTTTCGGTGAGTGAACACGTAGAGCACCTGTATTATCTTTAACGTTATTCTTATTCATCATCACAATCATGGTGTGATCAACGCCATCTTGATGAACGCCTTCAATTGATAGTTCACTTAAAGAGTCAGGTTGGGCAATTAATCTTAAATGAAAAACCGTCGATATTGATTTTGGTGATTGTTGATCCGTTAAGTGACGGGGAGTAAACGTATTACCTTGAATTAATAACATCTTTAATTTTAATAACGCTTGATATGCTGTATTGCTCTGCCAGCGATCATCAAGTGCTCTAAAATGCCTTTGTGCGCCGCTGTCTTCACGAATAAATCCATCTTCTTCAGTGAGAACAAAAGGTTGATACTCTAGTCTGGAGATCGTTTCTATATCATTATCAAAAAGGTAGCGTCCTGTTCGAGAGTGACGAAATGAAAGCGTCGGATCTTGTGCTAAATAGTCACCATATTTCATTAGTGCATTAATATCTTTTTCTTCAGCACCTAATTGTTTTATTAAATTAATTACAATGTTTTGGGGAATAAAGACATATTTATTATTTTTGTATTCTTTTCTTATTTCACTAATTTTATTTATAAGCAGGCTATTCATATATAATATGCTCCATTGACGGTTTATATTATTAATAGTTAATAATGGGAAGTAGTTAATAAATTATAATCATTTAGATTATAGATAGAGATTAATAAGTTTCAAATGTACAAAAAAAGAGTGTAATAAAATAATTACACTCTTTTAGATAAGTAAGAAACTATTTTAGGATTAAAGTATTTCTGGAATTGAAATACCGAGACGTTGCATTCGTGATAATAACGTTGTTCGTTTTAACCCTAGTTTTAAAGCAGCACCTCTAGCGCCGGCAACCACACCATTGGTTTCTCTTAATGCTTGAATTATTCTTTCTCGCTCTTCATCATCGCTTTCTGGCGCATTCGTCTGCATGCGCTTTTCAATAGATGAAGGTTGAGTCAGTACCTGCTTTAAACGAGAGGGCTTATTAATGTGAAGCTCTTTTAACTGAAGGTTTAATGTTGAGCCTCGTGTTAAAATAACAGCTCGTTCAATAATATTTTCAAGTTCACGAACATTACCCGGCCATGGATAAAGTGTTAATTGCTCCAATGCGTTAGCAGGAATACAATCTATTTTTCTATCCATTCTACGCGCAATTTTTTGCGTAAAATGTTTAACCAAAAGTGGAATATCTTCAGGTCGTTCTCTTAGTGGTGGAATAATAATAGGAAAAACATTAAGACGATAATAAAGGTCTTCTCTAAATTCGCCCTCATCTGTTAATTCATGGAGATCTTTATTGGTTGCCGCAATTAACCTAACATCAACCGGGATCACTTTATTGCCGCCCAACCTTTCTATTTCTCGCTCTTGAAGAACGCGAAGCAATTTGGGTTGTAAGTCAATTGGCATATCACCAATTTCATCAAGAAATAGCGTACTTTTATCTGCCATTTCAAATCGGCCAATATGCGTATTGGTTGCTCCTGTAAATGCACCCTTATCATGACCAAAAAGATCACTTTCTAATAAGCCAGAAGGTACAGCGGCACAGTTCATTTTTATCATCGACTTACTTTTTCGCTGACTAAGGCGATGAATAGCGCGTGCAATTAATTCTTTACCGGTGCCTGTTTCACCTAAAATAAGTACGGTACTATCACTTTGTGCCACTAATTCAATCTGTTCGAGCACATTATGCATAGCATCGCTTTGATAAATAATCTCACTAAAACAGGCATTATTATCTATCTGTTCATTAAGCCAAATATTCTCATTCTTTAAACTGTCTTTTAGATGCGTTATCTCTTCATAAGCTGCCGCATTTTCAATGGCAATACCAATACGCGCCGCAATTTGTTGAAGTAACTGGCAAGTATCGTTAGTAAAAACGCTTCCTATTTCATGCGCTAAAATTAATAAACCGAGAGGTTTATGATTGAAAGCCAGTGGCAATAACAAAGCCGTCTGCATATTTTGCTTAACTAGACGCTTAATCAAAACATCTTCCTGATCTTCTTTACTAATATCAATTAAGACAGGTTTATTCTGATTAATAATTTCTTCTGCTTTGTTATTCGCGCTACTAAACTTACGTTGTTGGCGAATGACTGATTTTCCAGTCTGATAACGGCTAGAATAAAGAATACCTTCATGACTATTTTGTGATGAAGTACGGCATAACATTAGACTAATATGATTTAGTCCAAAAAAACGATGTATTTCTTTAGAGACTTCAGAAATAAGGCCATCCATGTCTAGATGAGCTAATACAGAATTTGTGATATCAACCAATATTCGATATTGGTTACGCTCATTACGAAGGCTTTCCATAGTTTCAGCATTGTTACTGCTTAATTTCATGACACCACCGATTGCCCTAAAAAATTAGCTATATTGTAGTAGGTTTATAATAAATTTATATCAATGACTGAATCATTTTTGATCCAACCCGCTATTTTTGTATATGTAATGAAACTTAAGAATATAAATGTATCAAAGCACTATATAATCAAATATATATCGATTTATTTTATCGTCAAATTTGTCGAATAATTTGACGAAGTGACTTATTTATTAATTAATAATCATTTTTATTTGAAAATTATTTAATTGAAAAATAAGGAATAGTTATATCAAAAATATATTGGCATGAACCGTGCTAGATTCATTCTATTGATACTCTAGTTATTACTCTTAATTAGAATAACTCGTTGCATTTATCGCCATATATAACGGCTATATATAACAGCTATATATAACAAAAAGCAGGAGAATATGATGAACCGTTTCATCATTGCAGACCCTAAAAAATGTATTGGTTGCCATACTTGTGAAGTGGCTTGTGTTGTATCACATCAGCAAGCAGACCAAGATAATTTAGCCATTGAGCAAATTAGTGAGCAGAATTTCCAACCCCGCATTCATGTGATCAAAGGATTTTCAATCAGTACGGCAGTTGTATGCCATCAATGTGAAGATGCCCCTTGTGCCAATGTGTGCCCAAATGGCGCTATCATTCATAACAAAGATTATTACTATGTCGATCAGGAAAAGTGTATCGGTTGTAAAACCTGCGTATTGGCTTGTCCTTATGGCACGATGGAAGTGGTTTCTCGTCCAGTTATGCGCAAATCAACCGCGCTTAATGCGATTGAAGCATTTAAAGCGGAAGCAAACAAATGTGACTTATGCCACCACCGTGAAGCAGGCCCTGCATGTATTGAAGTCTGCCCAACTCATGCTTTAGTGTGTATTGATAGAGATGCACTTGAAGAGATGGTTAAAGAGCGTCGTCGTAAAGCCGCTTTTGAAACCGGTGCTGAATTGTTGTTCTAAGATCAATAATAAAGCAACTATGTGCTGATACTATAGTTGCTATTATTTATCTTGCTTCAATAAGGTATCGACATGCACGAAATCACGCTTTGCCAGAGCGCATTTGAGATAATAGATTCACAAGCTAAATTAAATAATGCAAAAAGAGTAAAAAGCGTATGGATGGAAATTGGCGCACTATCTTGTGTTGAAGTTAGTGCACTTGAATTTTGCTTTGATATTGTTTGCAGAGACACCCTTGCTCAAGGCTGTGAATTACATATTGAGATTATCCCCGCGAAAGCATGGTGTTGGGATTGTCATCAAGTTGTTACTGTTTCAACCTTCAATGCAGGTTGCCCATCTTGTGGTAGCCAAAATCTGCGTGTTGAAAATGACGATGCAATGCGAATAAAGCAAATAGAGATCGAATAGAGGTTGTTATGTGTCTTGGTATTCCTGGTCAAGTTGTCGAGGTTGGAAAAACAATCACTGAAAATGCGATGGTCGATGTTTGTGGCGTTAAGCGAGAAGTGAATATTGCGTTAGTCTGTGAGGGTGAGCCTCATACGATGATTGGTAAGTGGGTACTGGTACATGTTGGTTTTGCCATGAGTATTGTTAACGAAGATGAAGCAAAAGAGACATTGGATGCTTTGATGGCAATGGGAGAAGTGGAAGATGATGTCTCTGCTTTTCTGTATGGTGAAGAGGGCGCGCCTAAGAAAAACTGAGTCAGTTTTGTACTATTGCACGATTTATTTCTTTTTCTTATACTAGAGCTTCATCTTTCGAAAGCTGGGACGACCCAGCTTTTTGTCTTTGTATTCAGGGGACGACCCCAACTTATCGAGTAGGGGAAGTTATGTCTTGGATTATTCTTTTTATCGCGGGTTTATTAGAAATCGTTTGGGCTGTCGGTCTTAAATACACACACGGTTTTACGCGTTTAACTCCCAGTATAATCACCATTAGCGCCATGGTTGTGAGCATGGGCATGTTATCTTATGCCATGAAAGGCTTGCCAGCAGGTACAGCTTATGCGATTTGGACAGGTATTGGTGCAGTCGGTACGGCAACTTTTGGTATTTTAGTTTTTGGTGAGTCTGCCAATATTTATCGTTTACTCAGTTTAGCAATGATTATTTTCGGCATTATCGGGCTGAAATTGGCGAGTTAATTGTGATAGGTTTGATTTATTAAAAAATTTTCTAATAAGATTAGCGTAATTAAAATCTTTTTACTTATGCTATTGTTCTAATGAAAATCATAAAAAATCAATTAGATAATGGTAATTAAAAGATCTTTGTTAAAATTTTGATAGTCAATAAGTGGTGATATTTAACCATAGAACCCCCCAAAATAGGCGTCCTATTTTGGGGGAGAATTTAGAGACTTTGATTTTTCTCTAATCAATTCGGTATGATATTTTCTAGCTTCTCCCATATCCTTTTTGCAGAATAAAAAAATGCAATCACCTAACTTTTTTTGTTTCTTGATTTTTAACCTAAGTGCTTAAAGAAACATTGATTGACAAAGTGGTACTGGTTACTATAGTACTCATTACTGCAGAGGGAGTGGCATGGGAATATATAAAATATCTTCTTTTAAGAGAAGTGTGAAGAAAACACCTATAACGGATAAGCAGTTATCTGTAGCTGCAAAAGAAGTTCAGCAAGGAAAATATGAAGCTGACTTGGGCGGTGGAGTAATAAAAAAACGTCTAGCAATACAAGGACAAGGTAAAAGCGGAAGTGTTAGAGTCATCATATTTTTTAAGATCAACAATCATCTTTTTTTCGCTGATGGCTGGGCGAAAAATACCGTTAATGCAAAGGGAAAAAAAGAAATAGAAGATGACGAATTGCAGGTCTATAAACATTTAGCAAATGAGTTTTTAAATTATGATGAAAGTACTATTAATCATTTAATTTCTTGCAGAATTTTAGAGGAAATAACTGATGAGTAACAAGCTAAATAACATGCTTGAATTGGCTAAAGAGCTAAATGCCGCAGGTACATCACCCGATAGCTTGGTTCAAGAAATTGAAAGTATTATTCACACTCGTGAAATTAATGACAAAATACAATGCGTATCGGCAATGAGTGGTGCTGAGATTAAAACTTTGCGCACTAAATTTGGAATGTCACAGGCTGTTCTTGCCCGAGCTTTAGGTATGTCAAAAGAGAGCGTATCTAAATGGGAAAGAGGTGAAAAGAAGCCAAGTGGACCAGCACTAAGAATGTTGCGTATTTTAGAGCGTCGGGGACCTGAAGTTCTAATAATTTAAGTGAGAGACAATGAGCCGTTAAGTGCTTTTTGTTTACTGTGGACGATATAGTTCAAATATAAAAAAGTTAATTATAGAAAATTTTTTTCATAAAAAAAGCCACTCATTGAGTGGCTTTTTATCTTACGTATTAATTAATTACAGTGTAAATACACCAATGATAGCGATAACGCTGATAATTGCTGCACCACCATAGAATACCCATTTGCTTGCAGGCACATGCACTTTAAAATCGTGCAGAGTATGGTGAATACGGTGTAATGCACACCAAACTGGCAGAACAATCATTAGCAGTAAGAAAAGACGGCCAATGATGCTTTGGCTAAATGCCATAATACGTTCATAAGTAAATGCTTCTGGCGCAATACCCATAGGGATTAGGATACCGAGCAGGATGATGATTGCTGGAGAAACAATCGCACTCCACATACCACCTGCACCAAATAATCCCCAGAAAATAGGTTCATCAGAGCGCTTAGGAAGTTGATTCTGATTCATTATTTCCTCCTGGGTTAAATTAACGCCACTGCCAGAATAGCAGCAGTAACAACGATAGTGACACCCCAGAAACCACGAACGATGGGTTCTTGTGGCATTTTTTCATCTTTAACAACGATAACCACTGCTTTTGGTGCAAGTTTGAACCAAGTCGCAGAGTGGAAGACGGTTGCAATAAGGGTCACAATGTTAATCAGCATTACAATTGGGTTGCTCAGGAATCCAACGAAACCTGCCCAACTTTCTGGTCCATTTTTCAGTGCGAATACACCAAACAGTACAACCAGACTGAACCAAAGTTGTGGAAGACAAGTCCCTTCACGGGTGATATAGAAACGATAGAATCCAAGTTTCGTCCACCAGTTTGGTTGCATGCCACGAACATAAGGCTTACGTTTTGTTGTCATGTCTTGTTTCCTCCTTAACGTGGTTTCAGCATCGCAATGACAAAGTCTTGCGCACTGGCTGCTTTACCTTGCTGAATAGCGGCAGCAGGATCCACATGTTTTGGACAGACTTCAGAACAGTAGCCAACAAAGGTACAAGACCAGACACCGTTCTCACCATTTAACTGAGGCATACGCTCTTTTGCCCCATGGTCGCGACTATCTGTGTTGTAACGTTGAGCTAATGTAATCGCTGCTGGGCCAATAAACTCTGGATTTAGACCAAACTGAGGACATGCTGCATAGCAAAGACCACAGTTAATACAACCAGAGAATTGGTGGTATTTCGCCATTTGAGCAGGAGTCTGTTTATTCGTCCCTTCTGAAGGCTTACGATCATTACCGATGATATAAGGTTTAATCGCTTCTAAGCTTTCAATAAAGTGAGTCATATCGACAACAAGGTCACGCTCAACTGGGAAGTTACCCAGTGCTTCAACTCTTACACCGTCTGGATATTCACGAATAAAGGTTTTACAAGCCAATTTAGGCACTTTGTTGACCATCATGCCGCAAGAGCCACAAATCGCCATACGGCAAGACCAACGATAAGAAAGATCAGGCGCTAAATTGTCTTTAATATAACCCAATGCGTCTAATAATGAGGTTTGCTCATCATAAGGCACATCATAAGTGACGAAATGAGGCGCTTCGTCCGTTTCTGGGTTATAGCGCATGACTTCCATTTTAATGTGCTTCATGTCATCAGCCATTCGCTTTCTCCTTATTCTGCTTGTCTTGTGCAGTCGCTTCACCACCATAGACACGTTTAGCAGGAGCAGATTTCGTGATCTTCACATCGCTATATTCTAAACGAGGGGCACCTTCTGGGTTATAGAACGCCAGAGTATGTTTCAGGAAGTTCACGTCATCACGCTCAGTACAACCTTCGTCAAGACGTTGGTGTGCACCACGAGACTCTTTACGATTGATTGCGGAATGAGCCATACATTCAGCGACATCTAAACCAAAGCCAAGCTCAATTTTGTACAGTAAATCAGTATTAAAGACGCTACTGGTGTCTTTAATTTCAACGCGTTTGAAACGTTCTTTTAATTCAGCCAGTTTATCAACGGTTTTTTGCATTAATTCAGGTGTACGGTAGATACCGCAACCTTCTTCCATTGATTCACCCATTTCATCGCGAATTTGTGACCAGTTTTCAGAACCTTTTTGGTTCATCAGCTTTTTCAGGCCATCTTCGATATCACGAGTGCGAGCATCTAATGCAGATGCGTTAGCTGGTGCGGCTTCTTGTGCACAACGAACCGCTTCTTCACCCGCAAGACGACCGAATACAACCAGCTCTGCCAATGAGTTAGAACCTAAACGGTTAGCGCCGTGTAAGCCAACAGATGAACATTCACCCACCGCAAACAGACCTTTAATACGAGTCTCAGTTTGTTGGTTAGTTTCGATACCACCCATAGTGTAGTGAGCAGTAGGACGAACAGGGATTGGTTCATTAACTGGGTCAACACCCACATACGCTTTTGCCAGTTCACAAATAAATGGCAGGCGTTCATGAAGTTTTTTCGCACCCAGATGACGTAAGTCAAGATGAACAACATCACCACGGTGAGTTTTGATGGTACGACCTGCGCGCCACTCATGCCAGAAAGCTTGAGAAACTTTATCGCGAGGACCTAATTCCATGTATTTATTTTCTGGTTTACCTAATGGTGTTTCTGGTCCTAGGCCGTAATCTTGTAGATAACGATAGCCATCTTTATTGACCAGAATACCACCTTCACCACGACAACCTTCGGTCATCAGGATACCTGAACCTGGTAGGCCAGTTGGGTGATATTGAACAAATTCCATATCACGCAGTGGAACGCCATGACGTAAAGCAATACCCATACCGTCACCAGTTACAATACCGCCATTGGTATTGTAACGATAAACACGTCCTGCACCACCTGTTGCCATAATGACAGCATTAGCACGAATTTGAACTTTCGTCCCTTCCATCATATTGATAGCAACAAGACCACGAGCGTGACCTTCATCAACCAAGATATCGAGAACAAAGTGTTCGTCGAAACGTTGAATTTGTGGATATTTTAAGGATGTTTGGAACAGGGTATGTAGCATATGGAAGCCGGTTTTATCGGCTGCGAACCAGGTCCGTTCGATCTTCATCCCACCAAAACGTCGGACGTTGACTGACCCGTCTTCTTTACGGCTCCAAGGACAGCCCCAGAGTTCTAGTTGAGTCATCTCTGTTGGACAATGCTCAACGAAGTAATCGACGACATCCTGTTCACACAACCAGTCACCGCCTGAAACGGTATCATTGAAGTGGAAATCATAGGAGTCGTGAGCCTGAGTCACTGCTGCTGATCCGCCTTCTGCTGCCACGGTGTGGCTACGCATTGGGTAAACTTTTGAGATCAGAGCAATTTTCAGTTGAGGATTCGCTTCCGCTGCAGCTATTGCTGCTCGTAAGCCTGCGCCCCCGGCTCCGATTATCGCTATATCGGCATTAAAGGTTTGCACTGCGCTTCTCCATTGTTCAAGTGAAAATTGGAATAATTGTCTAGAAATCAATTCACTGACATTATTAATTTGTAATGCTATTTTTTTAAGCTATCCGTAACGAAATTGTTTCACTGCCTTGTGACTGCGCTTGATAACATCTTTATTATCATTGACTGTAATTTTAGTATAACGAAATGTGGGGCACCGAAATTTGATATGAATGATGGTTTTCCCGTATTTCGCAAAAAAAGTGTGATCCACACCAAGAATTCTGGGTTTTGATAATAAGCCACCAGAGAAACTTGAAGATCAAATAGAATATATTTTTCTAAATTGAAAATTATAAATAGTAATAAATAACCTATTTTGAAAGTATAGATAAGTTTAATTGAAAATGACAATGATTTTTTGTTACATATTGATTTTAAAGGGTAAATGTTTTTATCTTTCTTAAGTCTAATTTAAATTAATAAAAGCCCATTCTAAAAACTAAAATAAATTTTTTACTATTTATCTAAAACAAATCGGTTTGTCTTGTTAATTGTTAATAAAATATTAATAATATTTCTAAAGGTTTTTAATACTAATCAAAATACGTAGATTTAAATAGAAAGTTAACTTTGAAGTTTAGATGAGTTTGGCTATTTAAATATAAGAACAGTGTTAGTTTATTGTTATTTGCAATTGAGAAAAAGAATTATTCCAATTAACTTTTTTTATAAAAATGGCGAAAAAACACTGAGTTTCTTACTCTAAATTGATGTTTATTTAAACAATAAAAAGTGCCCAAAAGTAGATGTTTTGTAGAATTATATTTATTTGTCTTATGTGTTTTTACTTAAAAGACGAAAAGATCAGTGGAAAAACATAAAATGATATCCCTCTTTATTAGGGAGAAATTTGTCTGTTGAAGAGGATGCGAGTAAACTGCACGCTTTGTTTTCTGTTGGAGTTTTTCGTTCATGAGTGAAATCGCGGATTGGCAGCCAAGCGCCTCAATCGCCAACTTACTAAAAAAGGCGAAAATAGTCAGTAATATTAGGCGTTTTTTCACTGATCGTGGTGTGTTAGAAGTTGAAACACCGATGATGAGTCAGGCTACCGTTACCGATGTTCATCTTTACCCATTTGAAACCCAATTTGTGGGGCCTGGTGCTTCTCAAGGGCTAAAACTTTATTTGATGACAAGCCCTGAATACCACATGAAGCGTTTATTAGCCGCAAATAGTGGACCGATTTATCAAATGGGACGTTGCTTCCGTAATGAGGAAGCCGGTAGATATCATAATCCGGAATTTACGATGCTAGAATGGTATCGCCCTTGTTTTGATATGTACCGGTTGATGAATGAAGTCGATGATTTATTGCAAGAAGTGTTAGATTGTGAGGCATCAGAATCACTCTCTTATCAACAAGCATTCTTGCGTTATCTTGATATCGATCCTTTATCTGTAGATAAAGAGAAATTGCGTGAAGTAGCGGCAAAACTGGATTTATCAAATATTGCAGATACGGAAGAAGATAAAGATACGTTACTTCAGTTGCTATTTGTTTCTGGAGTTGAACCTCATATCGGTTTAGAAAAGCCAACCTTTATCTATCATTTCCCTGCGTCACAAGCCTCATTAGCTGAAATCAGCTCTGAAGATCATCGTGTAGCAGAGCGTTTTGAAGTCTATTTTAAAGGTGTTGAGTTAGCGAACGGATTTCGCGAGCTAACGGATGCGCAAGAACAACGCCATCGCTTTGAACGTGATAATCGTCAACGTGTGGCGATGGGATTACCAGAGCAACCTATTGATGAGCGCTTTTTAGCGGCTCTTGAAGCGGGACTACCTGAGTGTTCTGGCGTGGCTTTAGGGGTTGATCGCCTTATTATGCTGGCACTGGGTGTTGAACGCCTTAGTGATGTTATTGCATTTCCTGTTTATAGGGCATAAGTGCGATATCGATAGTACTAAAATAGTGCTAAAAAAGAGAGCCTAGGCTCTCTTTTATTTTTTTTGTTTTCGGCTTTGTCTTTGTTTTTCTTCTGCTTCAAGGGCTTTTTCTTGAAACTTCGCTAACTTATTTCCTGTTACGTCTTTCATATAGCGATAATTAATAAACCAAAACGTAATACACGAAAATAAAATAACCCACCAAATTAAGAGTAGTTTTAATGCAGAGTTAACACCCAGCATTAAATGAAAGCTAATTAAGATCATTAAGCTGACAAATATCGAGCTAAATAATCCTCCTGCAATTTGTGACATATATTTTTTTAAAGGTGTGATACTTATTAATGGCAAGATAATTGCCATAGAGAACAACACGCCAAAGGTAGCAAACATAATAATCGAAATAGGTTCATCAAAGCTTAGAAACCAATCCGTTATACCAAAAAAAGAAAAAGGAATTTCTATCATGATATTGCCTCCCTACTGGGGTAAAAAAGAGGGATATCTTTAAATTTAAAAATAAACGTAAACAATATATTAGGAAAAATACGTATTTCAGTATTATAGAGAGTCACGGATTGATTGAAGAATTCTCGCCTGTCAGCTATGCATTCTTCTAATTCTTTTGCTTGCATTTGTAATAGGTGCAAATTTTTCCCACTGATAAGTTCAGGGTAATTTTCAGCAATAATGAGTGATTTTTTTATTTGTGGTAATAGCTGATTAGCTAAATTAACTTTTTGATCTAATACATCTGTATGTAAATAGTGATCTCTATTTTCAGCTAGTTTTTGAAATAAAGCTTTCTCATGATCCATTGCTTTTTGTGTAATCACGATCAGCATGGGGATCAAGTCGGCTTGTTTTTTTAATAAAACATCAATGTTTGCAAAGGCTTTATAGCAATTATTTTTCAGCATTACCATGTTGTTATAAATCATCACTAATTGGCGTATTAAAAAATAAACCAAAGTGAGAATAAAAATGATAAAAATAAGCCATTCCATATTTATCAATTACCAAGGAAGAGAAGTATTATTAAAATAAAGCGTTAGGATGCCATTTTGATAATCCATTGGTATCACTAGAATGGAAAAGATAACAAAAAGAGCAATGATAACGATGAAAGTTGCATTACGACGAAAAGGACGTGCTTTGTTCCAGCGAACAACATAATCTCGCGGTGATAAACCTAATAGATAGTGAGGAGCACTATGTGTGATAATAACTTCATCATTGATAGGCTCTGCACTACCTATCAATAAATAAGTCGTATCAGCTTCTAAGATATACTCCTTAAAACGTTTATTGTTATATTCCAGATCTTGATGAGGATTGATGCCAAGATGAACTAAAGGTTTATCTGCTGCAAGAATTTGAATTGATCCGGTATCGTCTGTCATCGTGAAATTATTGATCTTTTTTTCACAGAGTGTTTGGTGATAGCTTTTCTTGCCTTCTTTGTCTGTGGATACGTCATATTCATAATAGATGTAGCCATAGCACTCTTTTTTACCTAGACGACTCGTTAATTTTTTACCCTCAGTTATCTTACCTTCAATCTCAACAAGCCCAATAGCTAAAGAGCGAATTTTAGATGTGGCTAGAATTTTTTGAAAACGTAAAAAACGTTTTTCAGGTGTTCTTTTGACGATTTGGTAAACGAACATTAAAACGAAACTTAAAAAGAACAATCTTTGATCAATAAACAAGCTAAAGCTTAAACTTAATAATAAAAGACTAATAAATACCGTATTAATAAGTGCAGCAAACTTGGACTCACCTTCATTTTGTAATTGATGATAATTCTTTATCGCTTTTTCACCAATATTCGCAATATGATTTGAAATACCATATGCAAATAGCAAAATGACAGCAAATGCAATACAGGAGATAAGATTAACAATTGAGTCTTCACCACTAGGATAAACGTCAGTTTCTCGCGAAAAAAACAGATAGTTTCCAGCGGCAAAAGCGAACCCTAAAAAAGGAACAATACTCAAGCTGTTCTTCTTTTTTTGAGAGCGTTTGCTGCGTAAAAAATAGATTAATGCGCCTACAGCACAGCCGATAAAAAAATAAATTAACACTGCAATTTATCCTTAATGCGGTTATTTAACTTGCTGTTATTTAAAATGAATCCCTTCATATTTCATTTCTTCTTTTGGTATTTCTAGCAATTGCATACGTTCAAAGCGGAAGAGGCCAGCAATTAAGCTATCAGGAAACATCTCTATGGCAGTGTTGTAGTGAGTCGTTGCATCATTAAAGCCTTCACGACGTTGGGCAATTTTATTTTCTACATCACTAACACTTGTTTGAAGTAGTGCTAATTGTTCACCTGAAATTAACGTCGGATAATTTTCAGCGAGGGCAATCATGCCTCGTAGTGCTGTATTCATCTCATTTGTTGCGCTGATTTTTTCATTAATATTTTGTGCTTTAAAATAACGTTGTCTTGCATCACTTAATGCAATAAATACACTTTTTTCATGCTCCATTGCTTTTTCAACTACCGCCATTAATTGAGGAATTTGGTCAGCTCTTTGTTTTAAAATAACGTCAATATTCGCAAATTGATTACTGACCTGATTGCGTGTCGCAATAAGACGATTATAAATTGAAATACCCCAACCAATAATGATGATTATCAGAATAGCTAAAACAATTATGGTCATTGTCATAGTGTTCCCTTTCCTTTATAGAAAATAAATAAAATAGTAACGATAGCAATGGTGAAATTTACCCATAAATCAAAATTATTTTTATTTTGAATAACAACAGGGACTAAATTAGACAAAGATGAAGAAATATACAATCAGAATGGGCGTAAAGATCCTACCCTTTTAAAAAAGAGTAGGATACTTGTCATACTTCAGGTTACCGCGTTATTGACGGCATTTACTCGCACGAGTCATACACTTCTGTATGTCCCTAGCGATACCTTGAATTATTTAGCTTGTTTTTGTAAAAATTTAACCCCTAAATCAGGGAAGTCAGTAAAGACACCCTCAGCACCCGCTTGGTTATAAATGATGTCGTAAAGTTGATCACCATCTTTTGCGTATTTAGGCAGTTTATCAATACGAACAGTAAACGGATGGATAGTCAATTTATTCGCATGAGCATCTGCAGCCATACCCGTTAAGGTGATTTTTTCTGGCGTTGAATCTGTCTCAACTAGCATATGGTAGTCAGGGCCGATAGCATCCGCATAAGTGGCAATTTCTTTCATTGCGCCAGGCTTAAACATCCACTCATAGCTGTAGTTTGTCCATGTACCATCTGGTTGTTTTTCATAGGTCTCATTCCAGTCGGTATAAGCAATTAACTGAACAAGTTTTAGATCCATGCCCATTTTTGGCATCAATTCTGTTTTGATGCGTTTTAGGTCGTTAGCATCGAATGATTGCAGATAAACATTGTCGGTTTTTTTCGTATAACCGTACTGTTTAAGGACTTCCAATACTTTAGTGGTAATGTCTTTACCTTCTTGCTCATGGAACCAAGGTGCTTTAATTTCAGGGTAAATACCAATATCTTGGCCTGTTGATTTGTTTAGACCTTGGATAAATTCAATTTCTTCTTGGAATGTATGTACACGGAAATCCGATTTCCCCATAGGGAAACGATTTGGGTAACTTTGGACTTTTTTACCGTCAACAATGTCGAAGCCTTCAGTAAATTTCAGTCCTTTAATTTCTTCAAGCGTAAAGTCGATAGCGTAATAACGACCATCTTTTCTTGCTCTATTAGGATAACGATCAGCCACATCGGTTACACGATCAAGATAGTGGTCATGTAAAACAACTAATTCGTTGTCTTTGGTCATCACTAAGTCTTGTTCGAGATAATCTGCGCCTTGGGCATAAGCTAATGCTTTGGCAGGAAGCGTATGTTCAGGCAAATAACCACTTGCACCACGGTGAGCGATAACGACCTTATCACTTGCCGCTTGTGCGATTGCACTTAAAGATAGAGTTAAAAGAACGCCTGCAACTAACGGTTTTATTCTAAAAGATGTACTCATAAAGCTGCTCCATTTTAATTCTACGTACAACAAAGTTATGTACAGTTGGCAATAAAAAAGCCACATCAAAACAGTTGATGTGGCTTGGTTTTTAGAGATGAGATTTAACTAATTTCATAAATAATCAGTTAGCGATTATTCGTACTTCTGAAGCATTTCACGTTTGTGTTTGGTTTCTGTTACCATCACGATAAGTAATAATATAACAGACAGTGCACTACCGCCGATCATGACCATAAAGCCACCATTCCAGCCGAAGTAGTCAACGGTGTAACCTACGATAGCACTTGCCGCAACAGAACCACCTAAGTAGCCGAATAGACCGGTAAAGCCTGCTGCCGTACCTGCTGCTTTTTTCGGTGCAAGCTCAAGCGCATGCAGACCAATCAACATAACAGGACCGTAGATTAAGAAACCGATGATTAACATACACGCCATATCAACATTCGGGTTACCCGCTGGGTTCATCCAGAATACGATAGTTGCGATAGTTACTAAGGTCATGAAGAACACACCAGTTGCACCACGGTTACCTTTGAACACTTTATCCGACATCCAACCACACAGCAGTGTGCCCGGAATACCTGCGTATTCATATAAGAAGTAAGCCCATGATGATTTATCCATTGCAAAGTGTTTAACTTCACGCAGGTAAGTTGGTGACCAGTCCAGTACGCCGTAACGCAGTAAGTAAACGAACACGTTCGCAATTGCAATCATCCACAAAAGTTTGTTAGGGAACACATACTTCATGAAGATTTCTTTTGCAGTCAGTTCTTGTTCGTCAGTTTCTTTATAATCAGGTGGATAGTCGTTTTTGTACTCTTCGATTGAAGGTAAACCACATGATTGAGGGGTATCGCGCATTAATGCGAATGCAATCATAGCAACTAAGATTGCGGCAAATGCTGGCATATATAACGCTGCTTTCCAGTCGTTAAACCACGCCATACCTAATAAGAACAGTAATGGAGGTAAGCCACCGCCGACGTTATGCGCACAGTTCCAGATAGAAACGATACCGCCACGTTCTTTCTGTGACCACCAGTGCACCATGGTACGTCCACAAGGAGGCCAACCCATACCTTGGAACCAACCACAAAGGAACAACAGAACGAACATTACCATAATGCTCGAAGTTGCCCATGGCACAAAGCCCATAAATAGCATCACTGCGGATGCTAAAATAAGACCTGCAGGTAAGAAATAACGAGGGTTAGCACGGTCAGAGAATGAGCCCATGATAAACTTAGAGAAACCGTAAGCAATCGAGATCCCTGATAAAGCAAAACCTAGGTCACCTTTAGAAAACCCTTCTTCTACAAGATAAGGCATTGCTAACGCAAAGTTTTTTCTTACTAAATAATAAGCAGCGTAACCGAAGAAAATCCCCATAAAGATCTGCCAACGCAGACGACGATAGACAGGATCTATCTGCTCTTTTGGCAAACGCGCTTTATGTGGCGCAGGTCTAAACAGACTTAACATATTAGCCTCCGATGGCTTTTATTTTAATATGTTGATATTAAATAATGACAAAACGAACAGTGAAGTTATCAAAAAATTTTCTTTAACGAACTTAATAGTAAACTTATACAATCAAATTTACTGTGAGGTATTACTCAGTTGTCGAATAATTTTTCAAGATGTGCAATTTTGAGTGATATGTTAACTTTATCAAATACTTTTTGTTAAATAATTTGTGATTAGTATCACATATGTGGTTTTAATTTTTCACTCGTGAGCGTTTCTCTTTCGTTTTTGCTCATTATCAAACATTAACCACATTTTTTGTGTATCTTATACACTATAATTAACGCTAAAGAATAAATAAGCGTTTGCTGAATGTAATGTGAGAGGGCATCTCTATGATGAGCGGTTCACCAGTGACAGAAACTGATGTCATTATTATTGGCGGGGGAGCAACCGGTGCAGGCATGGCAAGAGACTGTGCGCGCCGTGGATTACGTTGCGTCCTGCTAGAAAGACATGATATTGCAACCGGTGCAACCGGTCGAAATCATGGATTGTTACACAGTGGTGCGCGTTATGCAGTAACAGACCCAGAGTCAGCGCGTGAGTGTATTGAAGAAAACATGATTTTAAAACGGGTCGCTCGTCATTGTGTTGAAAAAACGGATGGCCTTTTTATTACCCTTCCTGAAGATTCTTTAGAGTTTCAACAGACCTTTATTCAGTCTTGCCAAGCCGCAGGTATTGATGCTCAAGCTATTTCACCCGAAGAAGCTATTCGCTTAGAGCCTTCAGTTAACCCGAATTTAATCGGTGCGGTTAAAGTGCCAGATGGTACTGTCGATCCTTTCCGTTTAACTGCCGCAAATATGTTAGATGCCCGCGAACATGGCGCTCAAGTACTGACTTATCATGAAGTCGTGGGGCTTATTCGTGAAGGCGACCGTGTTAAAGGTGTGAAGGTTTACGATCACCAAGCGAAAAAACTGTATGAAATTCGCGCGCAAATAGTGGCAAATGCAGGGGGAATTTGGGGACAAAAAATCGCTGAATATGGCGAGCTAAAAGTTCGTATGTTCCCAGCCAAAGGTGCGTTGTTGATTCTGGGTCATCGTATTAACAATATGGTGATCAACCGCTGTCGTAAACCTGCGGATGCCGATATTTTAGTTCCTGGCGATACCATTTCATTGATTGGTACAACGTCAACACGGGTTCCTTACGATGAAATCGACAATATGTATGTCACCCCTGAAGAAGTCGATATTCTTATTCGTGAAGGTTCAATGTTAGCGCCAAAACTGGCTCAAACTCGAATTTTACGTGCTTATGCTGGTGTGCGTCCTTTAGTTGCAAGTGATGATGATCCATCTGGTCGTAATGTTAGCCGTGGTATTGTTTTACTCGACCATGCGCAACGTGATGGATTAGAAGGTTTTATCACTATTACTGGCGGTAAATTAATGACTTACCGTTTAATGGCTGAATGGGCAACAGATAAAATCTGCGAAAAATTAAATGTTTCTGCTAAATGTACAACCGCAGAAGAAGCCTTACCGGGTTCTCGCCAATCTGCAGAGCAAGCATTACGTAGTGTTGTTTCATTACCTGCGCCAATTCGTGGCTCTGCGGTTTATCGCCACGGTGATTTAGCTAATAAATTATTGAGTAATGAACGTAGCGATAAGAGTTTAGTTTGTGAATGTGAAGCCGTTACGGCAGGGGAAGTTCGTTATGCAGTTAACTCTTTAACTGTCAATAACTTACTTGATTTACGTCGCCGTACTCGTGTGGGTATGGGAACATGCCAAGGTGAGCTTTGTGCTTGTCGTGCTGCGGGTTTATTAAACCGTTTACAAGTTACTACTCCTCACGAATCAGAACAACAGCTTGCCCATTTCTTAAATGAGCGTTGGAAAGGTATTCGACCAATTGCTTGGGGTAATGCGTTACGTGAGAGTGAATTCACCAGTTGGGTTTACCAAGGTTTATGTGGTTTAGATGCTGATATGATTGAAAAAGCAGCTTCAGCGGAGGCAGATAATGAAATTTGACGTCATCATTATAGGTAGCGGGCTTGCAGGTTTAACCGCAGGTATTCGTCTTGCTGAAGCCGGTAAGTCTTGCGCAATTATTAGTAATGGTCAAAGCGCACTACATTTTTCATCAGGTTCGCTAGATCTATTAACTCATCTTCCTGATGGTTCGTTAGTTACTCAACCTAAAAAAGCGTTAGCAGCATTGGTTGAGCTTGCCCCGAAACACCCTTATAGCCGTATGGGTGAGGCTCAGGTTTCAACCTTAATTGAACAGGCTCAAGCACTATTATCAAGTACAAAAGGTCTTGAATATCAAGGTAATGGTGATGAAAACCATTATCGTATTACACCTGTTGGGCGTTCACGTATGAGTTGGATGAGTCCAAAACGTGTGCCAACTCATGGTGTTGATCAAGCATTGCCATGGAAAAAGCTGGCAGTTGTTGGAATCGAAGGCTTCTTAGATTTTCAGCCACAATTCGCAAGCAATACGCTGAATGAGCAAGGTGTTGAGTCTATTCCTTATCATATTCACTTACCGCTATTAGACAGATTGCGTGATAATCCAAGTGAATTTAGAGCAGTTAATATTGCGCGCTATTTAGATAAACCTGAAAACACTAAAGCGTTAGCAGAAGAGCTGAAAAAGCATATTGATGATAGTGTTGAAGCAATTATTTTACCTGCATGTATCGGACTGGATGCTGAAGAGCCAGTGACACTACTTCAACAACTTGTAGGTAAACCTATCTGTTTATTACCAACATTGCCCCCATCACTATTAGGTATTCGTTTACATCAAGCATTAAAACTGCGTTTCCAAAAAGCTGGCGGTTTAATAATGCCGGGCGACCGTGCAGAACAAGTTGATTTAGTGGGAAATAAAGTTACAGGTATTCATACTCGAAACCATACTGACATTCCTATTCGTAGTGAACATGTTGTGTTGGCAACGGGCAGTTTCTTCAATAATGGGTTAATTGCAGAGTTTGATCGTGTCTATGAACCGTTGATGGAACTTGATTTGCTAGAGACATTACCTCGCAATGAGTGGACACAAGTGAATGTCTTTGCAAAACAGCCTTATATGCGATTTGGTGTTGATACCGATAGCCAATTAAGACCGATGAAATATGGCGAAGTCTTAGAGAATGTTTACGCTGTAGGTGCTGTATTAGGTGGGTTTGACCCTCTTAACGAAGGTTGTGGCGCAGGTGTTTCAATGATCAGCGCCCTTTATGCAGCGCAACAAATTTTACAGCACAATAAATCAGAACAGACCACATCTGCGGTTGTGGAGGCAGCACAATGAGTTTACATGATAACAGTTTTGAAGCGTGCATTAAGTGTACTGTTTGTACAACTTACTGCCCAGTTGCAAAAGTAAATCCACTTTATCCTGGTCCTAAACAAGCTGGTCCTGATGGTGAGCGTTTACGTCTAAAAGATCCAATGCTTTATGATGAAGCATTGAAATATTGCACTAACTGTAAGCGTTGTGAAGTTGCTTGTCCGTCAGATGTGAAGATTGGTGACATCATTTCGCGTGCGAAACTGAACTACAATACAAAAACACCAAAACTTCGTGATGCTATTTTAAGTCATACTGATCTAATGGGTACACTATCAACGCCAATGGCGCCGATAGTCAATACCATTACAGGATTAAAACCTGTACGTAAAATCTTGGATAAAGCGCTTAAAATCGACCATCGTCGCGAATTACCAAAATACTCTTTTGGTACATTTAGAACATGGATGAAAAAACAAGTTGAAGAGCAGGCGCGTTTTAAAGATCAAGTTGCCTTTTTCCATGGTTGTTACGCTAACTATAACCACCCACAATTAGGGAAGGATTTAGTTAAAGTATTCAACAAAATGGAGATTGGTGTTCAGTTATTAAAACGCGAAAAATGCTGTGGTGTTGCATTAATTGCGAATGGTTTTGTTAAACAAGCTAAAAAACAAGCCGCGGTAAACCTTGAATCTCTGACAGAAAAAATTGTTGAAAACAATATTCCTGTCGTTGCAACATCATCAACCTGTACTTTCACTATTCGTGATGAGTATGAACATATCCTTGATGTTGATACGTCAAAAGTACGTGAAAACATTGAATTAGCGACACGTTATATTTATCGCTTATTAGAAGAAGGTCGTGAATTACCACTGAAACACACCCCGTTAAAAGTGGCGTATCACACACCTTGTCATATGGAAAAAATGGGATGGACTGCGTATTCCATTGATTTAATTAAACGTATCCCTGGTGTTGAGGTCATTGTTTTAGATTCTCAATGCTGTGGTATTGCCGGAACTTACGGTTTTAAATCTGAAAACTACGATGTCGCTCAAGGCATTGGTGCGGGCTTATTCCGCCAAATTGAAGAGAGTGGCTGTGATTTGGTAATTACAGACTGTGAAACCTGTAAATGGCAAATTGAGATGTCAACAACGAAAAAATGTGAACACCCCATTAGTTTATTGGCAAGAGCATTATAAGTATTGCCTATTAGATAATAAAAAAGTAATTGATTACTAAGATAACAAGCAGCTAGGGAATAAAGGAGGATCTTTTATTCCCTTTTTTTATTTTTAATGTGAGATATAGGTGTTTTGATAAAGCCAAATATTTTGGACTTTTTTGAGCGTTATATTTTGCCCGTCAGTCAGCGAGAGCGCTTGTTTTCCGGCTTCATTAATAATTGGAATATCTAGTGCATTGGCTAATACGGTTGTATTAGACAGAGGATTGCCGTGACTTAATAAAATTCCTTTGATCTTATTGGTATCAAGAGCCATTAATGTGGAGGGATAAAGCTGTTTTGTCACCAGAATTGCGTTTGTATAAGGAGGATGCGTGATTGGAGGAGGCGCAGAAGTTAAATAGCGTAGTAATCGAGATAAAATATCATCTAAATCACTTTCACGAGCACGCATATTATCATCATCCATTTGCACATAAGTATCTATTAAATCAATGAATGTCTGCTGTAAGGCAAATTCAGCATTACAGTGATGTTTGCTTATCATGCTACATACAGTCAGTTGTAATTCGGTATTTTCTAATAAGAAGCGGTGACTAGAAAAAATATGGGCATATTGTTCTCCGATCTTGCGGTACGCTTCTTCAGTTAACCAGTCTATATCCTTTTTGGAGCGCTCAATGGCTTTTATGAGACGTTTTTGCTCTTCAAGTAATAAGTGAGAGGATATTTCTTTACGAGGGATCACGAAACGATGGTAAGGGTATAGCCAAACAGGTGCGGTTATAGTTCTGACAGGTTCGTAATTTGTATTTTTAGGGTGAATATTAAAATTAGGCAGATTTTCACCTAATTGTAGTTTTTTAATTGTAATGGTTTTATGCGCCGCTTTTTCTGCTTCTTCAAGCGAAGCACCTAACGCAATACTATTGGCGGCAGCCAAGGTGCCTTCAACAATCGGTGCTGAACTTAACGCGACGTTAGTGGCAACGTTATGCTCAAGATTAGCGATAGCGAGTGCTGCATTTTGTGCGGAATGATAAGTATCGAGTAAAACGAGTACACCTTGTTTGCTATAACACTTTTTAATTGCTGTGAGTATAGTTTCTGGTGACACTTCATTAGCAAGATCAGAAGGTGTTTGATAGTTGGTCGCAATGGCAATTTTTACTTGGCGATCTACAGTCTGATTAACGAGCTCTTTAATACCATTGGCGAGCGTAAGGCTCTTTGAAACTAATACGATACTGACCATAAATCACCTTTTTTGTAAATGCAAACAGGGAGATAAACACTCCCTGTTTACTCAGGCTTTAATAAAGCCATTCCCGTCCTAATTGGTCGGCAGTTAAAATTGCGGCATAAACCTTATCGGAATCGACATCAAATGGCATGTTGTAAATTGTCTCACCTTCAGCACAACTTAACTCAGCAACCGCCATGATTTTTTCATTTAATTCATCGCCTGTTGCGTTGATTCCCAACTCTTCTAAAGTGACTGGCAGCCCGACTAAAATACAGAAATCAAGGAACTCTTCTAATTCTTCTAATGGACTGTTTTCTAACACTAATTGGACTAATGTACCAAAGGCGACTTTTTCACCATGGTACATATTGTGACACTCTTCTAATGCGGTAAATCCATTATGAATGGCATGGGCGGCCGCAAGACCCGCACTTTCAAAACCGATACCACTTAAGAAGGTATTAGCTTCGATAATATTTTCTACCGCGGCTGTACAAACACCTCGGCTTACTGCAAGTTTTGCTTTATAGCCATCTTCTAAGAGGGTGTTATAGCAAAGTTCAGCCAGAGCTAGGGCTGCTAGCGTTGATTTACCTCCTGCCATGGTCTGTTTTTGGGCATGACTACAGGCTCTTGCTTCGAAGTAGGTTGCTAAAGCATCCCCCATTCCTGCTACTAATAAACGTGCTGGCGCAGAAGCGATGATATTTGTGTCCATCACGACAACATCAGGGTTTGTTGGGTAGAAAAGGTAACTATCAAACGCGCCTAATTCTGTATAAACCACAGAAAGTGCGCTTGTTGGTGCATCAGTAGAAGCTATGGTTGGGGAGATGACGACAGGAAGCTGGCATTTATAAGCAACAGCTTTGGCAGTATCAAGTGTTTTACCACCACCAACGCCGATGATCACAAGAGAGGCTTGTGTTTTTGCAAGTTCAGATAACCGATTGATTTCGTTGTGTGTGCATTCACCATTAAACAGTTCAAAGTGCCCATTCACTTCATATTGAGACATGCTGTCTTTGACGGTACTTCCGACGAGCTCCATAACAAATTTATCAGCAATAATCAGTGCTCTATCGCCAAAAGGTTTTGCGTATTTACCAATATGGTATAGCGCATCTGGTCCTTGAATATATTTAGCGGGGGATTGAATAACTTTTAACATAATAGACTCCTACTATTCGCAAAAGAGAGTAAAAAATCCTTATGGTGGGGCTTGTCATCCCAATTGACACAGAATTCTATGGAGATGAACTTAAATACATTAACAGTTTAATAGATGAATAAAATATTTCATTGTAAATAATTAATCATTTTTATATTAGCATGCAAAAAACATCATAATAATGATATTTAAGTAATATTTTGTACGTTGTTTGACTAATCATGCTAATTAATTACTATAAGAAATATTTACGTAAAATAATAAATTATTTCATTCAGAACAAAGCTTCATAAAATTGACTTATGAAGCTTTATTATTTTAATTATGACATTAATGCCATTATTTTTTTGCGAGGTGAGACGGATTATGAACGAATTTCAGCATAATCTTGTTTTTGATTTTCTTGTGCGAAAAAGTGACGCAAAATAAAATTCAACAAAACACCATATGCAGGCAAGAAGAACAGCATACAAATGGTCAATTTAAACACATAGTCAACTAATGCAATTTCTACCCAATTTGCTGCCATAAATGCGTCTGTACTACGGTAGAATGCAATAAAGAAGAAGGCCAGTGTGTCGAGTAAATTACCAAAGAACATCGCTGCACTTGGTGCTACCCACCATTTTTGTTGTTGTCTTAAACGATTAAAGACAGACACATCCATTATTTGGCCCAACACATAAGCCATAAAGCTTGCCGTCGCAATTCTTGCCACCATGATATTAAAATCAGCTAATGAGGCAAAACCTTGCCAACTTCCTTGGAAAAAGAGCGTTGAGATCAGGTAAGAAATTGCTAATGCAGGGAGCATAACAGCGGTAATAATGCGTCTGGCAAGTGGTGCGCCATAAATACGAACCGTTAAATCTGTTGCCAGAAAAATAAACGGAAAGGTAAAGGCACCCCAAGTGGTGTGGAAACCAAAAATGGAAATAGGCAATTGCACAAGATAGTTACTAGAAGTAATTATCAGAATGTGGAATAGAGAAAGCCATAACAGCGCCACCGCTTTTTGGCGGGGAGTAAACGTATACATAAATTGTACCTTTTTAGTGATTGGGGTGAGGGAACCCAATAAAACAGTGATTTCTCTCTTAAACGAGAGGATGCGCATAATACGCCTGTTGCGCAACAAAAGCAAAGGTTAGGGGGAATTACCTTTGTGCTTAATGTGCCGTGATGTGAACACAAAAGCGAGATATAATGACGCAATCTGTCAGTGTAAGAAAAATGGTTAATAGAATGAATGCTCAATTTGATGATGCAACTAAGACATTAGATACGCTAGGCCTACGTTGCCCTGAGCCTGTGATGTTAGTGCGTAAAACCATAAGAAATATGGCATTAGGTGAGACACTTTTAGTGATTGCAGATGATCCTGCCACAGTGCGTGATATTCCCGGATTTTGCCGTTTTATGGAACATGATTTATTAAATCAAGAGACTGAATCTGCACCTTATCGTTATCTTATCCGTAAAAAAGAGAGCAATCTTTAATTTATCATTGTGCTAAAAAATAACCCAAACCTCGTGTGACTGAGGTTTGGGTTTCTTTAGATACTTTATTCTTCGCTAGATGATTTCAGTTTTACTCGTAACAGTCTGACGGCATTGGCTGTGACAAGTGCGGTTGCCCCTGAATCTGCAAGCACTGCAACCCAAAGCCCAGTTATTCCTAATAAGCTGGTTACTAAGAACACGGCTTTTAAGCCTAGCGCGATAGTGATGTTTTCACGAATAATTTTGCGTGTTGCACGAGATAGCTGAATAATTTCAGGTAAACCGGTTAAACGGTTATGCGTTAATGCTGCATCTGCGGTTTCAAGCGCAACATCAGTACCACTCCCCATTGCAACACCAATGGTGGCCGCCTTCATTGCTGGCGCATCATTGATACCATCGCCCACCATCATGGTGTTATGCGTTTTACTGATTTCCATTACTGACGTGACTTTATCTTCAGGGAGTAATCCCGCACGGAAATCCATGCCAAGTTTTTTCGCAATCGCTGCTGCGGCTCTTGGGTTATCTCCTGTTAGCATCACGGCATTGATGTTCATCTCTTTCAATAATTTCATTGATTCGAGGGCATCACTGCGTAAGGTATCTTGCATAGCAATAACACCGATAAGCTGACTCTCTTTTAATACGACAACAACGGTTTTACCTTCATCTTCGAGGCGTGCAACTTCTTGTTGCCATTGAGATGATAATGTTGTTGTTTCTGATAATTGAGAAGGAGCACTTACTAGAATATGTTGGCTATTTAAATAACCTTCAATTCCTTTACCCGCCAGCGCTTTGCGATCTTCTGCTTCAACAACAAGTACGCCTTGTTCTTGTGCCTTATTGATAATGGCTTTTGCTAATGGGTGATGAGAGCCAATTTCTACGGATGAAGCAAAAGTCAGGACTTCTTTTTCATTAAAATCCGTTTCAGCCACAACATCAGTAACTTGAGGTTTCCCTTCAGTCAATGTACCTGTTTTATCTAATGCGATGGTATTAACAGTGCCTAATTGCTCTAACGCTGCGCCTCCTTTAATTAACGCACCACGTTTTGTAGCAGCGGCTAATGCTGAGGTAATTGCGGCAGGTGTTGAGATAACCAACGCACAAGGACAACCAATCAATAACAGCGTTAAGCCGCGATAGAACCATGTTTCCCAAGGCTGAGCAAAGAACAGTGGCGGTATAATAATCACTAATGCGGAGAACAGCATAATGGCAGGGGTATAGTAGCGACTAAAGCGGTCAACAAAACGCTCAATTGGTGCTCTACGCTCTTCAGCTTCTTCAATCAATTGCAAAATACGGTCGATAGCATTTTGCCCTTGTTCAGATACCACTTTCATCTGTACAGATCTATCCACAGATAAACAACCAGCTGCCACTTTTTCGCCTTGTAGACGTTCTACTGGCACAGACTCACCTGTTAATGCACTTTCATCAAAGCTTGCAAATGCGCTGACTAATTCCGCATCTGTGGGTAAGCGTGAACCCGGTGCAATTTCGATGATGTCACCTGGACGTAATTGCGCAACAGGGATCGTTTGTTTTTTACCATCTTTAACTAATGTTGCTTCTTCTGGTACTAATGCCATTAATGCGCTCACACCACGACGAGCACGTCCTGCGGCGTAAGATTCCAGCATTTCACCAATCATAAACAGCAAAATAACCATTGCTGCTTCTTCGGTTGCATTAATAAATAGAGCCCCAATTGCGGCAACACTCATCAACGTTTCTATGGCGAATGGTGTACCACTGCGAATAAGTTGTAAGGACTTTTTCACAATGGGGAATAAACCAATCAAGGTAGTTGCAATAAAGGCGGCACGACCGGCTTGAGGATCAATAAACTCGGCACCCCAGCTAATTACCATTAAAAGTGCCAAGACAATAACAAATGAGCTCTCTTTTAAGAGGCTCTGCTTAGCGATTTTTTTAGATTGAGGTGATGAGAGAGCAAAAAGCTCAAAACCAGCACTATTAATTGCCGCAATCACATCAGCCCGTAGATCGCTATCAGCATCAACGACTAATTTTTCGGTAGCAAAAAGGACTTTCGCTTGTTTCACTCCCGCAACTTTGAGCGCGGCTGTTTCAATTTTTTGAGCACAACTCGGGCAATCCATACCTTGTACTTTCCAACTAAAGCGTTGCTGTGCAATCTTTTCTGGCTCAATGTTAGAAACAGGGGCGTTGATATCACAGCTTCCATGATCATGATTGTGCCCATCATGGCTATGATCGTGACCATCATGATCATGTTGGTGGGAATGCTCGTGGGAGTGCCCGTGGTGATGCTCATCCTCGCATTCAGGATCACTTTTATCTATCTTAGTATGAGAATGTCCGCTTTCAGTATGTGAGTGCGTACTATTCTCTGAGTGACCTGAACAGCATTGAGAGCTTGAGCAGCAAGCATCGGTATGTTTATGATTATCGTGTTGATGAGCATGTTTAGTCATAACTGGCTCTCCTTGTTCAACAAAGTAAAGTTTAAATTCATTTATCTGATAAGTACTTTACAGCTTGGAGTAGAGTCCAGAGTCAAGATACTGAAGGCATATTCATTGGCAAAAAGTGCGAATTAGGTCAAAAAATTAACCCCTTATTCTATTTTGTAAAAACAAGGGGTTAATGGATGCTAAAGGAATAAAGCTCTAACGATGAAGAAATGCCCAATAAAATAACAGGCACTGACAAGCCCTTTAGAAGCCGAAAATGAGAAGCGGAAGCGGTTGATTAGCCATATAGAGTAAGCGATCACTAACAATAATGAACCTATCATCACTGATAAGTTGTAATCATTGCTTAAGTAGAAAAATTTTTCACCAGCAATCCAAAACATAGCAAATGCGGCTAATAAAGTGAGAGAGGCTGGAATGGCTAATTTATCGAGCTTAGTCCAAACAATGGCTAAAATGATAATGAAAGCAAGAATAACGAATCCAAGTAAAGGAAGATAGAAAGAGAGTTGCAGTGGTAATAAAAAGCTGACCAGATAAAGTATGTAGCTTAGAAAAACCAAGGCAAGGGATGGTAGTAAATACTTACCATCAAACATTCTTAAGATATCAGAAAGTAGAGTTGCTAATAATGCACCTACAATAAGGTAGCTATTAATACTGTGTTCGGGAATTTGCCATGCCCAAAGTAATAAAAGAAGTAGCGTGATAGGACGGAACAACCATCGTTGCCAATTAGGGCCTCGATATGCGGCATCGATATAAAGCCATCCGGAGAATAATACGGCGAGAAAAGGCCAACTCATAATATCTTCCTTATATTCAAAACGGTTTTATTATTCATAACAGAAAGATTAATTTAAGAATAGCGGTTAATGACGAAACTGATGGACTTATTAAAATAATATAAAGCACACTGTTTTTTAATCCATATAACGATAGGAATTAATGTAATGAATAAAGCGGCTATTATAGGAATTGCGGTACTGATCATTATTATAGCGTCAGCAACTTATCGTTTCTTTGAACAAAGAAAACAGCGGATAAGTGATGATAATGCACCCGTTAAACTCTATATGGTGGAAGTGGTTGATAAAAAAGAAGTTGCGGCAAATGAACGGCGCTCAAGAGAAAATGATATCACTGGCCCAGAAATAACACATTATTATCAAGTGACATTTCGTTTAACTACTGACTCTCGTAAAGATTTAGTGTTAAAGATTGATAAATCAGCTTATCAAAATATTGAATCCGAAATGAAAGGGCGCTTATTTATGCAGGGCAGTCGTTTTATAAAGTTTGAAACAGATATGCCAAGTAATGAGCAAAATAATAAATAAAATAATATATTCATAAAGTTGGCAACCTCTGGGGTTGATATCGACCCCAGATAATTGCGAGGATATAACAATATTTACGGCTATTGTTTGGTCTTATTTTTCTGTTTGTCTTCGTACTCTTTTCGTAGCTCTTTTTGTATTTTTAATAGCTCAAAAATACCAAAGAAGAAAATACGAAATTGTAGTGCCGTTGATGGTTTTTGATCTTTTGGTTGTCCTGCTTTATACATGACAATTTGTAAACCATGCATAATCACCATAAAAATCATAGCGATATCCATAAAATATTTTAAAGGCTTAGGAAACGGGGAAATAATATTTAAAAATAGAAAGCCCCAAACACCGACCATTAAAAATCGGCCAAAAAAGATTAACATAGCAGCTCCATAAAAAATTAAGCAGATAGACTGCGAATATAAAGACGATACGCGACTTGTCCTGCGATCTTCTCTCTATGCAATGTCCAATGAGTCGGAATTGTATAAGTCTGTGCTTTAACTTCTTCCTCAATATAAATATAGCAATCTTGCGCTAACCAACCGTTATTTTCTAATAATTGGATAGTGTCTGACAACATGCCTTTATGAAAAGGAGGATCTAAAAAAACGACATTATAAGGTGAACCTTGTTTGGCGAGATATGATAATGCACTGTCTTGAATGACATGCCCATTCTCTGCCTTTAGTAAGGTTAAATTTGTGGTAATTTGTTGGGCAACTGCACGTTCATATTCGATAAACGTGGTTTCACGAGCATAGCGAGAAAGGGCTTCAATACCTAAACCACCGCTTCCTGCAAAACAATCGAGGCAACGGGCATCTTGGATAACAGGCATTAGCCAATTAAAGAGCGTTTCTTTCACTCTATCCGTTGTTGGTCGTAATCCTTGGCTATCGAGAACAGGAAGTTTACGACCACGCCATTTTCCCCCAATTATTCTGATTTGTCCCATTGGGGCTTTTTGTGGTTTTTTGGCCATATTATTTTGATTTATATCGTTTAAACGTGAGTTTTGGAGTGTCTTTTGGAATAGGGAATTCGTGTCTATTGTTATCTCGATGACTTCCCTTGATTTAATCCGCAATAATTTACCATAAAATTCGTATAAAAGATGCGTTTATCCATGATCAAATGATAGACTTCATTATTATTTTCAATATCGTCAATGTATTCGCGCCATGATTTAGTGCGAGGAGTTTAGTAGCTAATGGCAAAAGAAAAAAAAGGTTTTTTCTCGTGGCTCGGTTTTGGGCGTAACAAAGAAGAAAATATTGAGCAAGAGAAAGAACAACAACGCTTAGAAGAAGAGCGTTTAGGACAAGAACGTTTGGCAAAAGAGGCGCAAGAAGAAGCGGCTCGCCAAGCGCAATTAGAAGCAGAACAAGAACGTTTAGAAGCAGAGCGCCAAGAAGCGCAACGTGTTGTGCAAGATAGATTGGAACAAGAAGCTGAAAAACAACGTTTAGAACAAGAAAAAGCCCAGCGCCAAGCAGAAATAGAGGCGGAGCAAGCGCGTTTAGAGGCAGAGCATGCAGAACAAGCACGACTGGCTCAAGAAGCCGAAGCACAACGTTTAGCGCAAGAAGAAGCCCAGCGCCAAGCGGAGCTAAAAGCGGAACAAGAACGTTTAGAAGCACAACGTCAAGAAGCAGTACGTTTAGAACAAGAACGACTGGCTCAAGAAGCCGAAGCACAACGTTTAGCGCAAGAAGAAGCCCAGCGCCAAGCGGAGCTAAAAGCGGAACAAGAACGTTTAGAAGCACAACGTCAAGAAGCAGTACGTTTAGAACAAGAACGACTGGCTCAAGAAGCCGAAGCTCAACGCCTTGCGCAAGAAGAAGCCCAGCGCCAAGCGGAGCTAAAAGCGGAACAAGCGCGTTTAGAAGAAGCGCAACGCCAAGAAGCGGCGAGTTTAGAACAAGAGCGTTTGGCTCAAGAAGCCGAAGCTCAACGTTTAGCGCAAGAAGAGGAAAACGAACGTCTCGCTATTGCGCAAGCGGAAGCGGAAGATATTGAATCTTTACGCGAAGAAGTATTGGCAGATAAAGTTGTTGAACAAGAGAAACCTAAGAAAGAAGGTTTTTTTAGCCGACTGAAAAAAGGTTTACTGAAAACTCGCCAGAACTTAGGTTCAGGGTTCCTTGGTCTATTTCGTGGTAAGAAAATTGATGATGAGCTTTTTGAAGAGTTAGAAGAACAACTCTTAATTGCTGATGTGGGTATGGAAACCACCACTAAAATTATCACTAGCCTGACCAAACACGCCACTCATAAAGATCTTAAAGATGCTGAAGCACTTTACGGAAAATTACGTGAAGAGATGGGCGATATTTTAAGTAAAGTTGATAAGCCATTAAATATTGAAGGTAAAAAACCTTTTGTTATTTTAATGGTTGGTGTTAACGGTGTTGGTAAAACAACCACAATCGGAAAATTAGCGCGACAATACCAAGCTGAAGGTAAATCTGTCATGTTAGCTGCGGGTGATACATTCCGAGCGGCGGCTGTTGAACAGTTACAAGTTTGGGGTGAGCGCAATAATATCCCTGTTGTGGCACAACATACTGGCGCTGATCCTGCATCTGTTATTTTTGATGCAATTCAATCAGCTCAAGCAAAAGGTGTCGATGTTCTTATTGCTGATACCGCAGGACGGTTGCAGAATAAATCCCATTTAATGGAAGAGCTGAAAAAAATCGTTCGTGTTATGAAGAAATTAGACGAAGAAGCACCACACGAAGTGATGCTGACGTTAGATGCAAGTACCGGACAAAATGCAGTTAGTCAGGCAAAACTCTTTAATGAAACAGTTGGGCTAACTGGCTTAACATTGACTAAACTCGATGGTACAGCAAAAGGGGGCGTTATCTTCTCTATTGCTGATCAGTTTAGTATTCCTATCCGTTATATCGGGGTAGGTGAAGGTATTGAAGATCTACGTCCGTTTAAGGCCGACGATTTTATTGAGGCTCTGTTTGCCCGCGAGGAGTAGTTTTAATGATCCGCTTCGAACACGTCAGCAAGGCTTATTTAGGTGGAAGACAAGCATTACAGGGGGTTGATTTTCATCTTCGCCCTGGTGAAATGGCTTTTTTAACGGGTCACTCTGGCGCCGGTAAAAGTACATTGCTTAAGTTAATTTGTGGAATAGAACGCCCAAGTGATGGCGCTATTTGGTTTGCTGGTCATGATATCAGTAGACTAAAAAATAGTGAGATCCCTTTTTTGCGTCGTCAAATTGGGATGATCTTCCAAGATCACCACTTATTGATGGACAGAACGGTTTATGACAATGTTTCTCTTCCCCTGATTATTGCTGGCGCGAGTGAAGAGGATATTCGGAGAAGAGTTTCAGCCGCTTTAGATAAAGTAGGGCTATTAGATAAAGCCAAAAATTACCCTATTCAACTTTCTGGCGGTGAACAACAGCGTGTCGGTATTGCGCGCGCTGTTGTGAATAAACCGACGGTTTTACTCGCAGATGAACCAACAGGTAACCTTGATGGTGAGCTTTCAGAAGGTATCATGCGCCTTTTTGAAGAGTTCAACCGTGTTGGTGTCACAGTGTTAATGGCGACGCACGATATGTCTCTGATAGAACGCAGAAACTATCGCATTCTTACATTAGGGCAAGGCAGAATGGTGGGAGGACAAAATGGCTAAAGCAAAAAGTTCCCGTAAATCAATGCCAACGCCAGGTGCAAAAACCAAGGCGCTAAAAGGGGGAAGACGAGAACAGTGGCGCTATGCATGGCGTAACACAATGGCTGATTTTTTACGCCAACCGCTCTCCTCTTTTTTAACGGTAATGGTTGTCGCTATCTCTCTCACCTTGCCTAGTATCTTTTATATTGTCTGGAAGAATGTCTCAACTGCGGCAGAACAATGGTATCCAACACCACAATTAACGGTTTATCTTGATAAATCTCTTGATGATTCATTAGCTGAAGCCACGATCAAAAAAATAGAAGCCTTAGAAAAAGTCGAAGATGTTAACTATCTGTCACGACAAGATTCGCTAGTGGAATTTCGTTCTTGGGCTGGCTTTAGTAGTGCGTTAGATATGTTAGAAGAGAATCCATTACCTGCGGTTGCAATTGTGACACCCGTTATGGAGCCTAGCGATCAACAATTAATGGTGAATTTACGTGATACCGTGGCGAAAATACCCGGTGTTGACGAAGTAAGAATGGATGATAGCTGGTTTACTCGGCTTTCAACGTTAACTTCATTAGTCGGGCAAATCGCTTTGGTGATTGGTACACTGATGGTTGTTGCCCTGTTATTGGTGATTGGTAACAGTGTACGCCTCAATATTTTCAGTCGCCGTGACACTATTAATGTGATGAAGCTAATTGGTGCAACCGACGGTTTTATTATGCGTCCTTTCCTTAATTGGGGATTGATCCTCGGCTTTATTGGTGCTGTATTTGCTCTGATCTTTTCAGCTTTACTGGTGTGGAAACTCTCTGATGTGGTGACTCAAGCCGCAACTGTGTTTGGGACTTCATTTTCCATTTCAGGACTGGGTTTTGATGAATCCATCATTCTTATTCTAGTTGCTATGACAATTGGCTGGCTTGCTGCATGGTTGACGACAATGCAGCATTTGCGTCAATTCACACCGGAATAATGAATTAGAGCGTTTTTATACTTATCCTCTAAATAATGAGAAGATATTTTTTTTATCAAGCTGGGTTACGTTAATATCGTCACCCAGCCATTTTATCAACGCCCCGTCTCTGGCATAATAATGCACTCACTCTTTTCTACGATAAGGCAACAGTCATATTTGCTTCTGTGATAGAAAAGTACAAAGATATGTAAACATAGATGCGAGATGAACCTTTAGTCTTTATGCTGGTCAAATAGTCGTTATGATAAAAACACATCGTGAAAAACCTTAACTGACTTCCTATTTAAGCTATATTTAAAAGGCTCATCTACTTTCCCTTACAGCGATAATTTTAATTATTTATTTGATTTTCATGAGGATTTGAATGACAAAAGAAATGCAATCCTTAGCATTGGTTCCGCAAGGCAGCATCGAAGCGTATATACGTGCAGCCAATTCCTATCCGATGTTAACCGCAGAGGAAGAAAAGGAACTCGCTGAACGGCTGCATTACGATGGTGACTTGGATGCAGCAAGAACGCTTATCCTTTCACATCTGCGCTTCGTTATTCATGTTGCTCGCAGCTATTCAGGTTATGGCTTACCACAAGCTGATCTTATCCAAGAAGGTAATATTGGTTTGATGAAAGCGGTTCGTCGTTTTAACCCAGAAGTGGGTGTTCGACTTGTCTCTTTTGCGGTGCATTGGATCAAAGCTGAAATTCACGAATATGTGCTACGCAACTGGCGTATCGTGAAAGTCGCAACCACAAAATCACAACGTAAACTATTTTTTAATCTGCGAAAAAATAAAAAGCGTTTAGGGTGGTTTAATCAAGACGAAGTAGAGCTTGTTGCAAGAGAATTAGGTGTATCAGAAAGTGATGTCCGAGAAATGGAATCACGAATGTCAGCACAAGATATGGCATTTGATATGACCGCTGATGATAGTGATGACTCACATCCTATTGCTCCTGTACTCTTCTTAGAAGATAAGTCTTCTGACTTTGCCGACGGCATTGAAGAAGATAACTGGGATAATCATGCAACAGATAAACTGACGTCAGCAATTGAAACTCTTGATGAACGTAGCCAAGATATTATTCGTGCTCGTTGGTTAGATGATGATAACAAATCGACATTGCAAGACTTGGCGACAAAATACGGTGTTTCTGCCGAGCGTGTTCGTCAATTAGAAAAAAATGCGATGAAGAAATTGCGTTTAGCGATTGAAGATTAATCACATTTCAAACTAAGCACACGCTCCCATAAAGTAGAGTATGTTATAAAAGCGATATGAAAATATCGCTTTTTTTATGACTTGGAGAAAAGAACGTGAAAATAGTTATCGCCCCTGATTCTTTTAAAGAAAGTTTAAGTGCGAAAGAAGTTGCTATGGCAATAAAACAGGGTTTTTCACGTTATTTACCCAATGCGCAATATTGTTGCATTCCCATGGCAGATGGTGGTGAAGGAACGGTGACATCGCTGGTGGATGCAACACAAGGCCGTTTTATCTCGACACAAGTATGTTCGCCTTTAGGTAAACAAGTGACCGCAACTTGGGGACTTTTAGGTGATAACACCACGGCTGTGATTGAAATGGCACAAGCTTCTGGTCTTCATCTTATTCCTTCATCTCAACGTGATCCCAATTTAACGACCAGTTATGGTACGGGTGAATTAATTAATGCCGCACTAGAAATGGGTGTTAAAAAAATTATTTTAGGATTAGGTGGAAGTGCCACTAATGATGCTGGTGCAGGAATGATGCAAGCACTCGGTCTTGGCCTTAAAGATAAGTTTGGTACATCTTTGCCCTTTGGTGGACTCTCATTAGCTCAACTTTACTCTGTTGATATCACGAAGCTTAATCCTAAGCTAAAACATGTTGAAATTGAGATTGCTTGCGATGTCACTAATCCATTGTGTGGCGAAAAAGGAGCATCCGCTATTTTTGGCCCCCAAAAAGGAGCGACCAAAGACGATATTGCGCAACTTGATAATGCATTACACCATTTTGGTACTTATCTTGAGAAAATGACGCAACGCAGTCTTATCCATATTGCAGGAAGTGGTGCGGCGGGAGGATTGGCTCTGCCTTTGCTTGCATTTACGCAAGCAACACTTTCGCAAGGTGTCGAATTGGTAGCAAAAGCTGTTGAATTAGAAAGACATCTTGCGGATGCGGATTTAGTCATAACGGGTGAAGGGAGAATGGATAGCCAATCGGCACAAGGTAAAACACCGACAGGCGTTGCTAAATTGGCAAAAAAATACCACCTTCCTGTGATTGCGTTAGTCGGTGGTTATTTACCGGATTACGATGTTGTGCATCAGCAGGGTATTGATGCCGTTTTCTCTATTGTACCGGGTGTTTCTACACTGGCTGATGCACTTCATCATGCGCAAAGGAATCTTAGTGAGACAGCTTATAATGTGGCGAGGCTTTACTCGTCATACTTCAAGTCGTAGCGTTGTTGACTGCGTTCATTCGCACTAGTCACATACTTATGTATGCTCCTAGCGACTCATTCATTTGTCGCCTAGCTACACCTTGAATTATTTAGAGTAAGAACATTATGAATTATTTAGAGTAAGCACATTATGAATTATTTAGAGTAAGAACATAATGAATTATTTAGAGTAAGCACATTATGAATTGTTTAGAGTAAGAACATTATGGATTATTTAGGATATAGAGATCAGATTGTGGTGATGGACTAAATTGATGGTGTATTAAAAAAGCATGCGCAATATCATACCCATTTTCTTCGGCGGATAGGCTTATTGCTTGCCAATGGGTAATATCAGGATATGCAGATAAACATTGTGTCAGTAAATAATGCCCAACACCGCGACGGCGTGTTACTTCTCTGACCATAAAATCGGTGATAACAGCTTTCTTATCCGATAATTTAACCCAGCAAGCGGCTAATAATCGTTCATTAAATCTTGCCACAAAGAGGACATTCTCGTTATTGATCTCGTTTTTTAAGGCTGATTGATAACGAATATCTTGCCAAATTTTACCTAGATCAATACGGTCTTGTGCTGAAGGCTGTGTCAGTTTTTCAATGGTCAGTTTCATTAAATATCCTGTTAGTTTGCAGTGTGTCTTTTTTCTTTTAATGATGACATTAAGGTCTTAATGGTGAAACACAATGCCAAACTCGTGAAGATCACACAAGAATAAAAGACATACTCATAGTGATTGTCAGTCACGAAATAGACCGAAATCATAGGGCCTGCCGCCATGCCACAATAACGAATAAAGTTATAAACTCCCATTGCCGTGGCTCTTGTTGAACTAAAATAACCTGCCAATAATGTGGTATGTGTTGGCATGGTTAATCCTAAAGAAAGCCCATATAACACGGTTAAGCCAAGCATGATAGGTAATGAGAGTTGCCAAAAGAGCGCAAATAATGTCAGCATAATCAGGTTAATGCCAGAGGTAATAATCACACCATATTCCGCACTAAATAGGTGGCAAATTCTACGGTAAAGATAGCTACCTAAGATAAGCGCAATCGACATAGGTATATATAATCCACCTATTTCAGTGCTGTTAAGCTGATAGAGATGAAAGGCTATTAAGGGTAAGAACACTAATAGACAAAAATAGTTATAAAACACCATAAAACTCATAACAAATACAGATTTACCCGCAGGAGCCATAAGCACTTGTCGCATTGCGGACACGCTTTTAAAGGCTTCTTTCTGTTCTGGACGTGTTTCAGGTAAATAAAAGAGATGAGTAATAACTAATATGACACCGACAACGGCCAAGAAAATAAAAATGCCTTGATATTGATAATGTTGAGCTAAATATCCACCTAATAAAGGGCCACAGGCAGGGGCTAACGCTAATAACATTTGATACGATCCCATCGCTTTAGCGCGCTCGTTTCCTTGATAAAGATCGCCAATAATAGTTGCTGCAACCACGGGAATAGCCGCAATACCGACAGCTTGGATCACACGCCAAAAAATCAATACGCCAATAGAATCAGACCAAACACAACCCAAAGCACCCACAGTTGAAATGGCTAACCCACTGAGCAAAATAGGTTTTCTTCCCCATTTATCAATCAATGAGCCGTAAAATAGTTGCATAACAGCCATAGCAAAAGTAAATGCAGATACCGTTAAATTAACCAATGATAACGTGGTATTAAATAGCTGCTGGATCAAGGGAAGTACAGGGGTATAGATATTTTGTGCCAAAGAGCCTAGTAGTGCGCTAAAACAAATGAGATAAAACAGACTGCGGATTGATAATTTCATTATATTGCCTTCGTTATTTTGTTTCCATAGAAACAAAATAGATAATAGCGATATTTTGATTGTTGTAAATACTTTTGATACTATTTTTAAAAATATTTTTTCCAAGGAAACAAAATGGCAAAAGAGAATGTGACAACACAAGACTTGTTAAAAGGGTTAAGTGATTTTTTGCATCTTAAAGATGAACGAGCTGATAGCGATCATAAAAAAGTATTAGAAGAGAATGGGTTAGATAATTATTCACTTACAGAACTGCATGTGATCCATTGTATTGGTGAAGAGAGTATGAGAAATCTCACAACCATCAGTGAATATATGTCTATGACTCGAGGCGCAGTTTCAAAAATATGCAGTCGATTACAAAAGAAAGGTGCGATCGAAAAAATAAAATTGGCGGGCAATCAAAAAGAGATCTTTTTTATCTTAACAACTGAGGGGGAGCGTCTTTTTCATGCGCATGAGGTGTTGCATCAACAATCTCAAGCAAAATGGTCTGCATTATTTGAACAATATGATCAGAGTGAAAAACAAGCGATCCAACGTTTTTTGGCTGATGTGACAAACAGTTTTCGCCAGTCGTAAAAAGGGTAAACCTGAAAATAAAACCCCCATATCATGGGATATAGGGGCAAGATAATTATTTCTTATCTTCAGCAATGCGATTACGGATATTATCTGCACGCTCTTTTGATGGTGGATGAGAGTCAAACATACTTGAATCACCGCCACCTAATTTAGCTAATTTCTCAAAACCTGTGACTAAACCTGCGGTGCTTACCCCACGTTTTTTCAGCAGATCATAAGAGAAGTTATCCGCTTCTGATTCTTGGTGTTGAGAGAATTGAGCATTAACCAGTTTTTCTCCCATTTCAGCTAACTGAGAGCTGCTTAATTGCGCAGCTACACCACCAGCAGATGCTGCCGCTGTACGTGCTGCAACTGTTGCGTGAGCAACTTGAATGGCTTTACGAGTATGACCTAGAGCAACGTGGCCCATTTCATGACCTAAGACGCCTTCAACTTCGTTATCTGTCATCATGTCCATTAAGCCGCTATAAACACGTACACAGCCGTTAGCCATTGCCCACGCATTTACATCTTTGGTCATATAAACTTTGTAGTTTACTGGCGTGCCATTAACTTCATTACCTAACGCTTTAGCGATATTATTTAAACGTTTAGTGTAGGTGCTATTTGCAGGTGCAACTTTATTTTGAGCATCCATCTCTTTACAAGCATCATTCGTTAGCGCTTTGATATCATCGTCGCTTAATGTCGCTGCTTGAAAAAGTTGGGTTCCTGATTTGGTCAGCATATCTGTATTGAGGTTTTGACAACCAGAGAGTAGTGCTGCTGATACCATCACTGTAGCAAGTAATTTAATTTTCATTTTTTAATTAAGTCCTTTTCTGCTTGGCAGTTTATATAATTGCAGATCAAATTCGAGCAGAAGAATAGCAGTGCTTATCTATCGGTGCAATATAGGCATTTTATGTGAGAAATATTATCTCAATATATATTTTTCTCTTTTTTCAGCATAAGTGTATTATTTTCTCTTTTCTTAATCGAGCGTAATACAAATGGAGAAATATATTTAACTTCTTTAAATTTAAGCGAATTAATTGATAATTTAATCTTGGGTGAAGTAAGTTTTATTAGTATGAATATTATATGAATCATTTAATTACACTTACTTTAAGTGTGAGCGAGGCTGCTTTGTATTTATTTGGAATAATATCAAAGGAACGCTGTTTTTAGATGTGGGTTTTATTTGTTTAATTCTGACAAATTTTATATTTTTAATATTTATTGCTTAGTGATAAATAAATAGCGACGTTTAAAACATCGCTATTCAGATTAAACTGAAAATGAATAAAATGATATCAAAGCCTTATGAAACCATTAATTCACTGATGAGCATAAAAGGGCGATTAATACGTTTCCCTGATTGTTCATTAAAGAAATGAAGATTTTCTGGGTGAATGGTAAGGCCGACTTTACTACCAATTTTCACACCATGATCGTTTGGTGCACGAATAACGAGAGGTTGTTTCTGCTTATCGCAAGTCGTGGCATAAATTAAAACATCGGCACCGAGTGCTTCAATAAACTCAACATCAACATGAAAAAGAGGATGTTGATGGCTAATCATTAAATGTTCAGGACGTAAACCCAACTTAATGGCTTGATAAGGAAAATGCTGAGATGAAGTAGCAATATGTCCATCAGCGATTTCAATCACACCATGATTAATTGGAACATCTAAGATATTCATTGCCGGCGAGCCCATAAAAGTTGCCACAAACACGGAAGCTGGTCTTTCATAAATATCTAACGGTGTACCTACTTGCTCTATATTTCCTTGATTTAAAACTACCAGTTTATCGGCTAATGTCATTGCTTCTACCTGATCGTGCGTCACATAAATCGAGGTTGTGGAGAGTTTTCGTTGTAATTTTTTGATCTCCAGGCGCATCTGAACCCGTAATTTAGCATCAAGGTTAGAAAGTGGCTCATCAAATAAAAAGACTTTAGGATCACGAACAATGGCTCTTCCCATTGCGACACGTTGACGTTGTCCACCTGAAAGTTCTTTGGGTTTTCTATCAAGTAAATGGCTGATTTCCAGCAGTTGGGCGGCGTTTGTTACGAGTTCTTCAATTTTGGCTTTTGGTGTTTTTCGATTACGTAAGCCATATGCCATATTATTATAAACTGACATATGAGGATAAAGGGCATAGTTTTGAAACACCATGGCAATATCACGTTCACTAGGTTCATGCTCATTAACCCGTAAATTATCAATAAACAAATCACCTTGTGTAATGGTTTCTAACCCTGCAATCATTCGTAGTAAAGTTGATTTACCACAACCGCTTGGGCCAACTAGCACCACCATTTCACCTTGCTCAATAGAAAGGTTTAATTTCGAAATAGCTTGATGACCATTTGGGTAACACTTTTCTAAATTTGTGAGAGTGACAGTTGTCATGTTATTTCTCCGTATCAATAAAGCCTTTAACGAAGGCTCTTTGCATCAAAATGACAATAAGGACGGGAGGCAACATTGCAATTAATGTGGTCGCCATGATCTTATTCCATTCAACGACACCATCAGAAACTGCAACCATCTGTTTAATACCCATCACAATGGTGTAGTAGTGAGTATCTGTTGTAATCAGCATTGGCCAAAGGTATTGGTTCCAGCCATAAATAAAAGTGATAACAAATAGGGCGGCGATATTAGTGCGAGAAAGAGGAAGTAAGATAGTGAAAAAGAACTTAATAGGATCTGCACCATCAATTTTAGCGGCTTCAATTAATTCAGGAGTAATGGTAAGAAAAAATTGGCGAAATAAAAAAGTGGCAGTGGCGCTGGCAATTAATGGAATGGTTAAACCTGCATAAGAGTTCAACATATTGAGGTTAGTGACCACCTCAAATGTAGGCATAATGCGGACTTCAACAGGTAACATTAACGTAAAAAAGATAATCCAAAAGGCGAGCATTCTTCCCGGAAAGCGAAAGAAAACGACGGCGTAGGCTGATAAAATAGAGATTGTTAATTTCCCTATGGTGATCACTAACGCCATAATCAATGAATTCAATAACATACTGTTAATTGAGATAGCGCTATTTTGCGTGGTGCCTGCCTGTGAAAATATCGATTTGAAAATATTAATGCCTTCAGTACCAAACCAAAGAGGAGAGCCTGTAGCAAATTCGGTGTTTTGATGTGTTGTTGCCACAAGTGCAATCCAGACAGGGAACGCAACAGAAAGTATGCCGACAATAAGAATAAAGTGGCAGAAAGCATGAAATAAAGGTCTACGTTCAACCATCAGTAAGCCACCTTTTTCTCAACATAACGAAATTGAATAATGGTTAATATCGCGACAATAAACATCAAAATAACGGATTGCGCGGCGGAAGAGCCTAAATCTAATCCCACAAACCCATCGTTATAGACCTTATAAACCAGTGTTGATGTACTACTACCGGGGCCACCTTGCGTCATCGCGTGGATAATGGCGAATGTATCAAAAAAGGCATAAGCAAAATTAACCACAAGTAAGAAAAAGGTTGTGGGAGAAATTAAAGGAAAACTGATAGTAATAAAGCGCTTAATAGGACCACTACCATCGATGGCCGCCGCTTCTAATAAGGACTTAGGTACAGATTGCAAGGCGGCGAGGAAAAACAGAAAGTTATAACTCACTTGTTTCCATGTCGCCGTTAAAATCACCATCCACATAGCGTGATGTGTATTAAGTACGGGATCCCAATGAATGCCTATTTTCTTTAATTGTTGGCTTAATACGCCAATTGTGGGATCAAGCATAAATAGCCAAAGAAAACCCGCAATAACGGGCGCAATGGCATAGGGTGAAATTAAAATGGTGCGATAAAAAAGTTTACCTCGCAAAATTTGCTCGGCAATGCCTGCCAAAACAAGTGCTGATAACATAGATAAAAATACGACACTGGTACTGAAAATAAGCGTTGTAACCAAACTATCAAAGTAATAACGGTTGCTAAAAAGTCGCTGAAAATTTTCAAAACCAACAAATTCCCGACTAAGCCCAAATGCATCTTCTAACTGGAATGATTGAAAAAAAGCTTGCCCAGCAGGCACAATGAAAAAGATAAGCGTGATAGCTAATTGAGGAAAAATTAGCGCTAGAGGTAACCATTTTTGTTTAAAATAAATGGATTGAGAAGCCATACAATATCCAATAAATCGATAAAAACAGAAGGCGAGCTACTTTGCTCGCCTAATCTAAGTGACTATTGTTGAGTACGTTCAAAACGGCGTAGCTGATCATTTCCACGCGTAACCGCATTATCTAACGCAACTTGAGCACTCTGTTTTCCTGACCACACTTTTTCTAACTCTTCATCAATGATTTCTCGAGTTTGCAGGAAATTACCAAAGCGTAGTCCTTTTGAATTTGCGGTAGGCTCTGAGGTTGTCATTTGTAATATTGCAGTGTCAGCCCCTGGGTTTTTCTGATAAAAACCTTGCTGCTGTGTTAACGCATAAGCCGCTTTAGTTACTGGCAAATAACCTGTTGCTTGATGCCAATCGGCTTGAACTTCAGGGCTTGAAAGATAGGTGAAGAATTTGGCAACACCGTTATATTCGGCATCTGGGCGACCTGACATAACCCATAATGATGCTCCCCCAATAATGGTATTTGCTGGTTTTTGTACAAGAGTATCGTCGTAAGGCAATTGGCTAACACCAATATCAAGACCTTTCATATTCTCTTTAATACCAGCAAAACCCGCAGATGATTCCATCACCATGGCACATTCTTGGGTATAAAATAGAGGCATTGCATCCGATTGGCGTCCGCCATATTTGAAAATACCGGATTTCGACCAATCTGCCATTTGTTGAATATGAGCCACGAAAGGCGCTTTGTTAAATAGGAAGGTAGTATCAAACCCATCGAAACCGTTATTTTTTGTCGCAATAGGCAAATTATTGCGTGCACCAAAGTTTTCGATTTGTGTCCATGATTGCCATGTAGTGGTAAATCCACATTTAACACCAGAATTGAGCAATTTTTGAGATACTACTTCCATCTCTTTCCATGTCTTTGGTGGTTGTTCTACCCCAGCCTTTTTAAATAGCGTTTTGTTGTAGTAAAGCACCGGTGTTGAACTATTAAAAGGTAATGACATCATTTTGCCGTCGCTGGTGGTGTAATAACCCGTGACGGTTGATAAATAACTATTAGGATCAAAAGGTTCGTTGGTTTTTTCCATTAATTGGTAAACAGGAAAAACAGCTTTTTTAGCGCCCATCATACTGGCTGTACCCACTTCAAATACTTGCACAATAGCCGGTTGGTTTTTAGCGCGAAATGAAGCCACTGCACTAGTCATCGTTTCAGCGTAAGTACCTTTATAAACAGGCTTTATCTCATATTCAGATTGGCTGGCGTTAAAATCAGAGGCGATTTGATTTACTTTCTGACCGAGCGCACCTCCCATTGCATGCCACCATTCAATTTGTGTTTTTGCGTGTGTAGGAGAGGTAAATAACGCCATAACAACAGCAAGACCTGTTATTGATTTTATCGACATGCAGAATTTCCTTTTTAATCGAAAGTTAAAGGTGCAATCTAATCTGCGAATTACCCTAAATGTTGTTTATGACAAAAGGGTGACAATTAAATGAAGATATATTGATGGTATGACTGTCAAATTGCTGTCATAAATGGTTGTCATGATGTCGGCACAAATGAAAAGGAGAGAGAAATGAAGATAGCTGCTCACCGAGGTTTTTCTGGAAAAGCCCCTGAGAATACATTGGCTGCGTTTAAAATGGCGATTGATTTCGGGTGCGAATGGATTGAAACGGATGTGCAATTAACCGCGGATCATGTTCCTGTGCTTATTCATGATAAAACAGTTAATCGTTGCACAAATGGGCAAGGTGCTGTGCGTTTTCATACCTTAGATGATTTACATCGCCTTGATGCGGGAAGTTGGTTTAGTTCACTCTATCAAGGTGAGAAAATCCCGTCTTTAAGACAAGGATTGCAGCTAATTAAGCGCTCAGGAACAAAGCTCAATATTGAGCTGAAGACATGGCCTGATGACGATGTTGAGCGTTTATGTTTAGCGGTTTCTGACATGATAAAAAGTGCAGATATTCCGAATGAGCAAATTCTATTTTCCTCTTTTGATACGCATGCACTTATTGTGATGAAACGATACCTGCCTTTTATTCGCAGAGGCCAATTATGGGATGAGATCCCTGATAATGCGTTAGAAACACTAAAAGCGATTGATGGTTTTAGTGTGCATTGTAATTACAAATATCTTACACAAGAACAAGCACAATTGTTAAAACAAGCAGGCTATGAAATTTATTGTTATACCCCGAATGATCCTGAAGAAGTAAAAGATTTTGAGCAATGGGGTGTTGATATGTTGATTACTGATATGCCTGATGTCTATCAACCTGATGTTGACCAAATAGTAAAATGAAAAAGCACTAACAATCCCGCTGACTTGTATTGAATAAGGTGTTATTGATGTATTTGATGACGCCTTTTATCCTTTTCCTTTCGTATTCTATTTCCAGAAATTAAATAAGAGAAACGTTGAGTAATAGATGTTTTCTTTACATTCTCTGCTATTATCCTGCGCAATTAATGAATAGATATTGTTCAACACGATAATGTTTATCTCATTAAAAATAAAAATGGGGAAAATGATTAGCGAATATGGCGATCTTATCAACCCAACCTCTAAGAGTAGAGCTGCGTGATTTCTACTTTAATTGCCAATAATATAATTGAGAGTGAAATATGAAAGAACTCGTTGTTGTTGCCATTGGGGGCAACAGTATTATTAAAGACAATGCTAGCCAGTCTATCGCTCATCAAGAACAAGCAGTACAAGAGGTTGCAGCCCATATTAGTGATATGGTGGCTGAAGGATATAATATTGTTTTAACTCATGGTAACGGGCCACAAGTAGGGCTTGATTTACGTCGCGCTGAAGTAGCGCATGTGCAAGAAGGTTTACCATTAACACCATTAGCCAACTGTGTTGCAGATACACAAGGCGGTATTGGTTATTTAATACAACAAGCGTTAACGAATAAGCTTCGTGTTCAACAAAATAAACAAGCAATTACCCTTATCACACAGGTTGAAGTAGATAAAAACGATCCCAATTTTGTTTCTCCAACAAAACCTATTGGTGCATTTTTCTCTGCACAAGAGATGCTGCAATTAAAGCAAGAAAATCCTCAATGGCATTTTGTTGAAGACTCTGGTCGTGGTTATCGTCGTGTTGTTGCGTCTCCAACTCCACAACATGTTATTGAATCTAAAGCAATTAAGTCACTATCAGAATGCGGCTATGTCGTGATTGCAGTGGGCGGCGGTGGTATTCCAGTGATCAAAAATGAACATGGTAATTACCAAAGTGTTGATGCGGTTATTGATAAAGATCTGTCATCAACATTGCTCGCAAAAGAATTACATGCAGATATTCTTATCATTACCACTGGTGTTGAAAAAGTCTGTATTCATTTTGGCAAACCAGAACAAAAAGCATTGGGTGAAACGTCGGTTAAAGAAATGACACAATATATGCATGAAGGGCATTTTCCACCGGGCAGTATGCTTCCTAAAATTGAAGCCAGCCTCTCATTTTTAGCCGCGGGTGGAAAAAGAGTGATTATCACAACGCCAGAAAAACTGGCTTCGGCCTTAAAAGGCGAAACAGGAACGCATATCGTTGCTTAATCATTTCCATAAGTAGTATTCGATTATATTTATTAATAAGCGCCTTATTTGTAAAAAGTAAGGCGCTTATTTTGTGTGAGTCTTAAATATAGGGAGCTATTTAGTAGGATGATTTGCGGGATAGGCTTTTGCATAATGACGAGGATTTAATCGTGCAAATAATCCTATAGTCACAATCACTTCAACATTGCGACTAAAAGCCCTTTGCGAACTTGAATATAAGGCTGTAAAAAAGGAACGATTAACGCACCAATCCCCATTAAAAGCATAGGCAATAAAGTGAGTAATGAGACTTGGCTATAACTCATTCCTGTTGAGGTAATAATATTATCAATAACAGGACCAGGGCCAGTTAAGAAAGGGCGTAAATTTATCCCAACTAAAATAATAGTGAGGACAATCTGCCATGTTTTTTTTCTTGGTAAGGCAGTCATTGTAATTCCCTGACAAACATAAATATTGTCTATTGTATAGACAATGTCTGTATAAACAAATGGCTATGTTGGATATTTAAGTTTTTATGTACAGTGAATGATGGCGAGTTATCTGCATTATTAGGGCAGAGAATAAGGTATTTTTTTATTTAATAACAAAGTAAGGTAATGGACAGATTTAAAATTTGCTCATTACCTTAATAGAAGATGAAAGAATAATACTTATTATAAAAGGCAACTAAATTCACGAATAAGTTGCGCTATTTTCTCTGCGCCTTTATTCGATTGAGTCAGAGTGATCGTATATATTTCATTATTCTTATCTGTAATCACAATCTCTTTAGATATTTTTCCTTTTAAAATTACATTCTCGATATCATCATAACAAAGGTAAAAAGAGTCATACAATTTACTTAGAACGCAATAAATGCCTTCTTCTGTTAAGACAACACCATGATCCCCTTTACCAAAAACAGTTTCATCAAAATAATAGCGAATATCTTGCTTATTGAATAATGGTTCACCTAATACATGCATTGCTTTTTGGTAGAAGTGCGTTATTTTTTTATTATCTAAATCACTATGATGATAAAAATGTTGATCTTTATTTGTCTCAAATTCGGTAACTTTAGCAAGAGACATATAGGTTATTTCAGGTAACTCTTGTGAGGTGGTAGTTTGTTGTTTTGGGGTAAGGTTTCCTGCAACAGAGGCTGTAACTGCACCCGCTCCAGGTAATATTGAGGTAGTTGTCGTGGTGATTGTTCGGGATACTTCACGCGTGTAATTACTGACAATAGTGTCACCGCGTACATACCCAGAGACATTTTGAGTCACGCGAATAGGCGATGTAGTTGTACTGATCACGGTTCTAAAGGCCGAACGTACTGCTGAAACAATGGTAATAATTAATATGGCGATAAGTGGAGCAGAGATCCACATTAATGAGAGTTTAAACAGTTGATCTTTGGTTGATGATGCTTGTTTTTTCAAGCGGTTATTATAGTTAAATGCAACAACTACATAAATAAGCCCTGCGATTATGCGAGGAATATAATTGTCTTCATAGCGACTGGCTAAACGATCTATTAAAGGGTAAGCCAAACATGCATAGAGAATAATGCTAAAAACGGCTTCAGGGAAAAGACTTTTTATACTGTCTACCGCTTTGGCAATATTATAAATTATCCAACCAATAAGAATAATAGGACCAATAATGGGAATAATGCTGGCAACAATAATGATCAAAAAGCCTTTTAGTATTCCCCAAACAATCTCTGATGCATGCCCTTCAGAAATAAGAAAATAGAGGAAATATGCAATAGATGAAAACATGATAATAGGTAGCGTAAAGAATGAGAGTTCTGGTAAGAGAAAACTAGGAGCTCCTATTAATAACATGATATAAAAGCAAATATTTTTTGATTCATTATTGAAATAGTCAGTTTCCGAATTGTTGGACATTATAGTACCTAAGGAGAAGATAGTAATAGGATGTATAATACATGATATTGACTTTTAATAGATATAGTTTGATTGCGTATTTCACAATCTATGATTTAAATAGTAAATATCTAATATAAACAAAATATAATTTTTATTATTTGAAAAATAGAGATAATAAATAGCTTAAAAAGTATAAGAGAGTGTGGCGTAAGAATTGTTTGGTGTTAATAAGCATTTTTTTTCTATTTTATAAAACGATAATGTTCATTATAGTTAACTGATAAAGATAAACATTACCTATTATTAAAGAAATGTTTATCTAAATAGATCTTGATACTGATACTAAGAATAGATAATTTTACGGATAAGTTTTACCGATATAACTTAGCTTCCACTGTTTAATCTGACTTTGGGGATTAATTAATGCAAACTCATAATGCTCAAAATGAGAAAGTACCTTCTTAAACTCCAGTGCTGCTTTATCTAAATCCCACGATTTAGGGAAATAAAAGCCATCAAAAGGAATGTTTTCAAGTTGTGCACTGAATTGATGAATAAACTCATCAAACCCTGCATAAAAGAGTGCGATTTTTCCAGACCAATTAATGTGATAAGTATTATCTTGTTGACGTTGGAAGTGAATTTGATGATTTTTACATTCATCATGACCTAATAAATAAATACTGAAAGCTGGAACTTCTGCACTTTCTTCATCCTCATCTGTATCACTATTGATTTGAGGGGCAATATCAACAGTAAATTGATGAGTAATAAAGTTATCAAAATCGAACGGCGTATTTCCTGTACTAAGTAAAATACCTTGGTCGTCAGACCAATAAGTTGAGGAGAGCGTACAACAATGATAATTATCCCAAACAATGGGAGCTTGCCAGTGAGCTAGGCTGGTATATTCTTCATCATCTGATTCATCTTCGTCGATATCATCCAGATAGTCCTCACCCTCACTTAAATAGTAATCGGCACTTCTAAGATGAAGATCAAACCAAAGTTGACCATGTTTATCTAATCGACCTGACCAGACAAATTCTGTAATTTTATGAGATTTTGGATAAGCACTATCAATAAAAGTAATGGTACGTACTGGTGTGGTCATGGTTTATTTTCTTTTTAATATAGGTTTGTTTATTAGGATAATAGAGTGATAACTATCAGCATGGTTATGATAAAAGTGATACTCGCTCTAAAATACCATACATTACACGGTGTAATAGAACTCAAATAAGTGAGAAAGTGATGTTAACAGCATTAAATCAGCAACTACCTATTCCTTTTGCAATATATGAAAATGGAAAAGAAGAGATATGGCCATTAATTGATAACAAATATGCCTTTCCCAAAGATTATATTGCGTTTATTACGCAATATGGATCAGGTCGGGTAGCTGATTTTATAACGTTATTTAATCCCTTTAGCAAAAATGAGTACATTAATTTTTTCCAGCAAAAAGAGCAGATCCTTGAAGACTTCGGCTCATTAATCAATGATGATCCTAATTACTATCGTTTTGTTCTATATCCAAAATGTAATGGACTTTTACCCATTGGTGTTACTGATAATGGTGACACTCTTTTTTGGGTTGTTTTATCAGAAAATAGTGAGCTTTGGACAATGGCAATTATCCCCTCTAGAGGATCAGAGGTAGAATTTATTGCAGAGGATCTGACAGGATTTTTAGAGGGTGTTTTATCAAAACGAATACGTTGCCAATCATTCCCTGAGGGATTCCCATCAGAAAAAATAATATTTAGCCCAGAAGTTTGATGAGCTATTTTCCTATGGGAAGTTGGGTTACAAAAAAGGAAGTAGCAAGTCCAATAAAGATAGATATGCTAAAGCTAATCAGTGTACCTAACATGACATATTCTGTTAGCTTTTTATCTTGATCATTTTGTAATTCACCAAATCTAAATATTGATTTAGCTGCTAATAAAAAACCGATTGCTGCAAATTGATTCAAAAGAATAAAAGTTAAGATTAGGGTTCTTTCTAAATAACCAATAGATTGACCCGCAGAAACGAGAGTTGAGCCTTCTACTGCAACAGGTGTCCATTTCTTTAGTAACATATAAATAAGGCTAGAAATAGGCTTTAAAATAATGATGTAGGCAAGAACAACAATAAGATATTTATAGTTAACATTTTTAAAACTAAGATCATGGAATATTTGAGTATTCTGATCAACAAGCATTATCCATAAAAAGGTAATCACGAACAAATGAAGGGCTTGATCAGTAATAAACCATCTTAAAGAGTTATCAGTATAAGATTTACCAAGATCAAAAAAATAATGTGTTATTAATATAATTACACTGTAAATGAAAATAAAACTAAAACTTATCTCAGACATTAAAACTAGAATAATAAAGGTTATTCCAGCGTGCAGTAGTGAGTGTAAGTAAAGCTCTTTAGATTTGTAATGTAGAGCATTCCGCGCTTCTATCCATGCTTTAGGTTGTAAATAAAAATCAAAAGCAATATGAGCAATATAGAGAGAAATAAGAAGCGTAAAATTATACATATCAATAAGCCTTGTTAATTAAATAATTAAAGTATTGAATATATTCATCTATTAATTGGTAATGACAGGCATTCAATAATCGTGTGATATTACTTCTCGATTTTTTTAATTTATTAGCAATAGCATAATGAGATTTATCTTCATTAACCATATATTTAAGTAAAACTTGCGCTTGTGCTCGAGTTATTTCTTTAAGTTGTATATCTAAATATTTAGTCACTAAAGTAATGTTTTTTTGAAATTCTTTATCTGATGCAGATATTGTTAATATTTCACTTTTCATCTTATCCAATCCTTCGCCTGATAAGATAAAGGCTTCACCCGTTGATGTTCTAATATCATTACGTAATGAATTAATTTGACCGATACCAATACTTTGGCGAGCACTGATGCCTAGCTCTGACGTTTTCAATGCTAATTGAACGACAATAGCAACTTTAATGGCATCACAAGCATGTAAGCAAACAAGTTGGAAGGAGTCACCACGATATCTGTCATATTTAAGTGGTAGTTGTTCTGAGAGTAATTGAACCGTCTGCTCCAAGGTATAGAGCATAACATCATAGTTTTCAGGTGTGATGCTTCTAGAGTCTATGATATCACCTGTAATCACACTTACGATGTCTTTATTCATTAGCTTGCTCTTATCATTTTGTGAGAGAAATAGAATGAGTATAGTGATCTTTTGCTCAGTTATTTAATTGAAATACTAAAGAGAATGTTACTATATTTGGTAACATGGCTAGATGTTACCATATTTGGTAACTTAATAATTTATGTTATAGAGCAAGCATGAAAAATAAGCAACAAAAAAGCCTTTTCTGGAACCCAGAAAAGGCTTTTTATAAAAATAGACCTAACTGACTAGGATCAGTTCATGCCGTATTTTTATTCTTTTAGCTTTTATGCTATCTGGTGTTATTTTAATATTTAATAAAATCAAATGGATAATTAAAATATATACTGTATATTGTTCCAGTGTTTATTGACGTTTTCGTATTTGTACATCACACTATGTATAAACATTTGTATAAACATTTGTATAAACAATCTGGACTATCAATGGCAAATGAACTAAATAAATTGAGCGATAAAAAGGTTAAAGCCCTTTATGGCAAGCCTGTATCTAAAATTGAGTTCGTAGCTGATGGGGCAGGGCTTAGCGCTAAGGTATCTGTTGCTGGTGGTGTGAGTTGGGTTTTTACTTATAGACTAGATGGGAAAAAGTTAAATCGCCTAACACTAGGGCGATATCCTGATATGAGTTTAAAAGAAGCCAGAGAACTCCGTGATAAGTGTCGTAACTGGCTGGCATTAGGCAAAGATCCAAAGCTACAACTAAATATAGAGGTTCAATCCTCATTAAAGCCTGTCACTGTGAGAGATGCTTTAGAGTATTGGGTTGAAAATTACGGGAAAGATAACCGAGTTAATATAGTTAGGCATGTGGCTCAATTAGAAAAGCATATTTACCCTTATATTGGTGAAATGGCTTTAAGTGATTGTGAAACCCGCTATTGGTTAAATTGCTTTGATAGAGCACGACAAGAATCACCCGTTGCAACTGGCTATGTATTTCAGATGTGCAAACAAGCTTTAAAATTTTGTAGAGTTAGGCGATATGCTGTTAGTAGTGCTCTTGATGATTTAACTATTCCTGATGTTGGTAAGAAACAAAATAAAAAGGATCGGGTACTTACTGATAAAGAACTAGGGGAATTATGGCAATCACTCAATGAGAATAAACATATTCCTTATTATAAGCATTTAATTAAAATTCTTATTATTTTTGGGTGTCGTTCGCATGAAGCTAGATTATCAGAGTGGAAAGAATGGGACTTTGATAATTGGATTTGGACTGTACCGAAAGAGCATACAAAAACAAATGAGAAAATTATTCGTCCAATACCTATTTATATACGAGATTTTGTTAAAGAATTATATTCATCAAATAAAAAGAGAGGTTATTTATTAGGTGAATTAAAAAAAACTGAGGCGGTCTCTCAATATGGACGTAATTTATGGGTGAAATTCAATCACTCTGAGCCTTGGACATTACATGATTTAAGGCGGACATTTGCAACAAAGCTAAATGATATGGGCGTATTTCCTCATATTGTAGAGCAATTACTAGGTCATGCTCTACCAGGAGTAATGGCTATTTATAATAGAAGCCAATATTTACCTGAGAAATTAGATACACTTAACAAATGGTGCGAAAGGTTGGATCTACTTATGTCTAATCATGAAAATATAATTATTTTAGAGATAAAAAAGGAATCAGTTGTATGACAAGTTTTAGAAGATTAGGTGTATTTGAAAGAGAGGCCAAGGCACCAACATTAAATGTAAAGCAGCTTGCTTTATTATTATGTGGTTTATATCCAGAGTTAAGAGTCGATGAAATTCCAGAAGAAAGAAAAGAAGATTATGATATTTATTATAGACAAATAAAAAAATGGTTTAATTCATCTGGTTTGTTTAGTGGCTCTGTTGCTGTTGAACAGGATGCGGATTATATGTTCGCTCTTGCATATGAATTGATTGATGATGAAATAACTCCAGAGCCAATTAAGGAGAGATGTTTGTTAGCTGTAACCCAAATTGCTTCACAGCAAAAAGGGAAGGATATTTTAAAAAGATTAGGAGGGGCTGATTTAGTATCTACAGGTGTAGAATTAAGTAAAAACAAAAGAGGTTTACATAGAAAAGAAGATGAAGAAGTAAATACATATAAATTGTTAGGTCTTACCATTACCTTACTAGCTAATAAGGTAGGGGGATCATTCTATGATGGAAATAAAATAACAGTCTCATCAATAAGAAATGCAATTATGAAATTATCAGAAGATATAAACTTATCAAAAAAAGGTTTATCTAGAGCTACTCTTGATAAAAAAATACAAGAAGCTTTGGCAATACTAGAATATGAAAAAGATGAATAAAAAATAGAGGTTTAAAGGAGTTAGAAGGGTTTCGTTACTATATTCGAAATATGCCTCAACCACCTTTGGACTATGAAGGTACTTCATTGTGTCTATAACCAGTTATAGGTGGTATAGCGTTTCAATACATACCAATGAGTGTCAATGAATGTCATTGAGTTTCAATGACTGACTATACATGACAATGAGTGACTGTTTGATTATCTTTCTATTATTTACCTTATTTCATAATTCTACTGTTTGTTCAAACAGTGCCGATTTTACATAAACTGATGATTTTGTTAAAAATGTTTATTTTTCGCTATTGTCTCCTATTGTCGTCTATTGTCTCCTAACGTCTATTGTTAAAATAGTACCTCAAATATCAAATAAAAAATAATTCTTATTAATCAATTGATTATATTCCACCCTATGTGTATGCGATTTTTTAATTAAAATATATTTTCTTTCTAGAAATTGTAATGTTTCACTAGAAATATGTATGATATTAAAAGATTCTTAACTTACTAGAAAATGTTTTTTTACAGCTCATAATGTGTACATCAACATCTATACAGTAGGTTTAATATGCAAAATCAATTTTCAACACCAACACCAGAATTGCGTCGTTCTATACTTGCTGAGTATGGCGAACAGTATGATCGCCTCATTCGCGAGAAAGAACGCCAACGCATCACATCTATTTCACGCACAACAGCTTACACACTCGAAAAAGAAGGGCGTTTCCCTGCACGTAAAGCATTAGGGCGTAATTCTTGTGCATGGCTATTAAGTGATTTATTGCTATGGGTTCGTAACCCTCCAGCCGTGGAAAATATTAATAATCCATATAGCCGTAAAGTGAACTAATAGAAGTAAGTCGCAATTGCAAGCAATTAACCAAAATACGAATTTGCGAGCTTTTGCAACTTATTTCATTCAAGCTAAATATGTTGTCGCGACAACTCTTATTAATTAAATAAAAAGAGTAGAAATATATGAAATTGGAAAAAAACAGCTTAATCGCTGATGGATTCGCTCACCCTAAAATCAGTCAAGAGCATATTTTGAATATTAATTCAGATGATATTTCTGTTATTCGCTTTGAAGGCATTCAGGTGCGGATAGTTAAAATTAATAATGAACCGTGGTTTATTGCTGCGGATATTTGTAAAGCTTTAGAAATTAAAAACGTAACGAATGCGATTAAAATATTAGACAGTGATGAGAATACCCTATGTTCAATAAAGGGTATTAAATCCAGTGCAGGACTTCCCCTGTTTAACCTTGTGGCTGAATCTGGTTTTTATAAGTTAATTACTCGTAGCCGTAAAGCCACTAAGGAAGGGGCTTTTGCACACCGTTTCAGTAACTGGGTATTTCGTGATGTTATCCCGTCAATCCGTAAGACTGGAGCCTATGGTGTTCCGTTTGGATTATTGAATGACTTTACCCGGCGTAGCAATGAGTATCTGAAAATTTCGTCACAGCGTGGGCGGGATCTTCAATCTTGCAAAGCAGAGAAAATCAGTTTAAAAAAAGAGGAAAATCGACTCTGGGATGAATATCAGCCTCAGTTGCCAGCTATGGCAGAGGAGGAGCCACAATGAGTGGCATCACAGAATTTAACTCAGCCATTGGCTGGATTAAAAACTATACAAAAATTATCTACCATAATCGAGGGGTTGAAAACCTGATTACCCTAACACCAGATCAGGAGTATCACTCTACTGGAAGTTTTTTGAGGTCACCAATATGGGGACGCTTAAATAACAGGCAAGTTATAATCGCCACCGGAAATCTGATACAGGAACAAAATCAAATAGGTGGGAATAGCGAGAAATACCGATGCTCATATCTGAGCAATAAGCAACAGATCTGCAATGCGCTAACCAATAAAAAAGGTAGCACTGCGAATGCTACCTCTTTAAAAAACAACTTTATAAATCATTGTGTAAATGACAATGGTGATAATAACGCAAAATTATTCAACAACCTAGTTCAGCAACTATTGATTGTTAATTATTCACCTGATTGTTTAGGTTTCCGTTTCTCTAATTTTAGTTTTGCCTCACAAGCATCGATAACCCATGATGAGAAATTAGATTTTTCGCGTTCTACACTTGAATTAATTTCTTCAAGTAATTCATGTGGAAAGCGGATGTTTTTCTTTTCCGATTTGTTATTTATATTGCCGGTTGCCATGAATACCAAGTCCTTATCAAGATTATTTGTACACACACCTTACTATAAAAAATCTTTAATAAATAGCGTTGACATGTATACCCACTTTATCTTATGGTGGGTGTACACCATATATTCATGCGGCTGTAAAAATAACAACGCCCCGAAGTGCTGGAACACTTTCGAGGCGTTTAACCACAATGTTATACGAGGTAACACTATGGCTATGTATAAGTCTACCCAAACTCACCCTAAATTCCTATGGCGTTTTTTCTCATGCCAGCAATCTAAATACTTTTCTGTTGAAGCGAATAACGAACAGGAAGCCCGTTCACTACTTCCAGATTCCCCTTGCCTTTTCTCTGCTCGTATTCGTCAGGGGGTAAATCGTGCGTAATCCCCAAGTTAATGAGTTTTATACTCATAAAAATGGTGAAACCATCAAAGTATTATCAGTTAGGTTTAATCGAGTAACGTTTATTCGTGATGGTTTTAATAGCCCAGTAATTATGTCTCTTAGCCAATTTAGTAAAGAATACACCTATGTTGGGAGGGCTTAATTATGGAGTCTAAAGTATTAAACAAAACGGTTTATGAGTTATTAACCCATGCCATCTCAACGGGTGATTTAGTTAATTTAATTAAAGAAATTGCATGTAATGGCGATCCTGAGTTAGTTCGATTTATTCCCATGCTATCTATTATCGCTTCTGAGCATTGCGGGCAATTAATTACAGATCTTAATTTGATAGAAATTAATTCTAACAATGAGGGAGCTTAGGCATGGCTGATATCTATGATGTTGTTATCCGTCACGATTTAAATCGAATGACGACTCAAGAGTTAAAGAATGTTATTCGTGACTCAGAAGATGCTTGTGCCGGTTTAGCGTTAGGTATGAGAACGGTAGGTCAATTAGCGGCTCATTCCTTAAATAGTGATGAATACACAGACAAGAATGCGAGAGATCATCTCAATGGTATGAGTGATTTATTGATTTATTTACCAAGAATAATTAACGCAATACAGCAAAATCTATTGACGGCTCAATACGAAATTCAGCGTAGAGAGGTAAAACATGATCAGTAAATTACAATTTAACCAATTAGCTGAGCAAGTTCGCCAGTATGAATCACGCTTAGTTGAGTTAGAACAAGTAATTGCTGTTATGCAGCGTAAACATTCTATACCTGAGGGCATGAGTCCATTAACCACATTAGCGTCTGAAATGGGTTTATCCACCAGCAAAGCGGAATTATTAGCTAAAAATTGTGGTGTGCTGGTGGTTCGTCAGGGTAGTCAATTGATTGTTAATGAGTCAAAGTTTAAAGAAGCTGCGACAATCATTATTAAAGGTGCAAAAAGAAAGGTAGGTAGCAAATATTGGTTTCACCCGTTGATCGGTAAATTCATTATGGCTGGTGGGGTGAAAAAATGAGTATAGCAGGACATAAAAAATTACCAGAGTGGTCTGACTCTTTATTCGCTACAGTTTATTTGTGGGTAAAAAGAGGAACACCACCTCAAAAGGCAGATACTGACGCATCCATTTTACGTTACCCGCAAGATCATCGTTTAAATGCGCTGGCCATTCGTATGCGCTCATTGGTTATGGAGGGGGAAATTACTCCTGATTGGTTTATTGAACAAGGATACCATTCTTCAAAGGAGCCTGATAAAGCCGAAAGTAAACGTAAATCTTTAGTTTTAGAATTTATAGACGAAAGTGAATTACGGCAGGTTTTATCTGATGTTGCTAGGGCTGATTATTTGTGGCCTCGTGACTATGAGAAAACAGCAGATGTGATTGCTATTAACCGGTTAGGTGATGGAACACGTATTACTGCTGAGGATGTTGATATGTTGGATGAAGTCAACAAAACCTATACGCATGTTTATGCTTTTGGCGATCACCATGTTGTTAGTATGCGTCCTAATCCAGTTACTGGGGAAACACATTGCTTTCAAACATTGAACTCATTCAGAAATAATTTTCTTGATCAAGGTAGGGTTGTTGGTCGTCGATTGGGTGAAGCATGGTTAAATTGGCCTGGTCATTCAAAGCAATTAGGAGGTGTCGGCTTTTATCCAAATCCTGAAAATTGCCCTAAAGAAGTTTATAACCTGTACACAGGATTAAGTATTGAACCTGTAGCGGGTGATGTTATTCCCTACCTTGAGCATTTAGAAAAGGTAATTTGCGCGGGCGACAATGAAACTTATCAATATCTTGTTGGTTGGCTAGCTCATTTATTTCAGAAGCCCGAAGAAAAACCCTCTGTTGCCATTGTGATGAAATCCATAGAGGGTACAGGTAAGGGGTCTATGGTTCGTCCATTGTTAGAGATATTAGGCATGTATGCTATTCAAGTGAATGGTTCTGGTCAAATAGCCGGACGTTTTAATAGCACCATAGCAAATAAGCTATTTGTATTTGTGGATGAAGCTGATTTAACTGATGGGCGTACAGCAGAAAAGTTAAAGGCAATTATTAGCGAGGACACGGTTAACTTAGAGCGAAAAGGTAAAGATCCCGAAATCATGCCGAACTATGCCCGTTTTATTTTTGCAAGTAACCGTGACAGGGTGATTAATGCGGGGTTACGGGAAAGGCGTTACCTTGTGTTAGAACCAGATGTGATTTATGCACAAAACAAAGGTTATTTTGACCGTTTACATCAATGGATAAATGATAACGGCGCACAAAAGTTATTGGCGTGGTTATTGTCGTATGACCTAACACACTTTGATCCAAGACGTGCGCCAGTTACTGCTGCATTAGTTGAAGAGAAGTTAGCCAGTATGCCACCTGTCTATCAATTTTTTTATAGTGAACTATGGAGCCAACAACCGTTTAAATCTCAAACTCGAATTTACACTACGGAGCTAGTGGACTCTTTTATGCTTTGGAGTGAAGCCAATGGCGAAAATATTAAACCTCCTGCCGCACGTTCTACGGTTGGTCGTATCATGAGGACATTGGGAATCCAAGTAGCAGGGCGTTCAGATAGAGGTAATGGGCGTTATTATGACCTCCCTGCTATTGACGAAATAAAATCTTCGTTTGCAGCAATATTAGGGGAAAAGACTGAAAAACTTTTCTCATAACACATGCACGAGAGATTTGCTGTACCACCTAACCCAATATCAAGGATGTTCAGATAAACAAAGGCTTTAAGGGTGGTATAGCAAAAGGTACAGATAAAATTATACCTATACCACCTATGCCAAAAATCGGTACAGGTGGTTTAGGTTAAAAAATAATCAAGCCATATTAAAAGCCATCATAATTATTTGTTTTAAAATGAATTTTAACTAAGTGGTACAGGTGGTTTAGCAAAAACCATGATTTTACTAGAAAGCGTTATTTAGACTAAATGATAGACAGTATAGGATTGATAATATGAATGATATGACAACGTTACGTAATGAATATTTAGATGATCGTCAGATTGATGATTTAGAAACTATGTCCCTTGAGGAATACAAATATCATGTGACAATGGATCATTTTTTGTTTGTTGAAGGGCATGGCATTTTAGTTGATGACTTCACAGGTCGTCGTTTTGCAGCAAGTAAGGAGCAATTGGATATACTCATTGCTTATTTACAGGAAGAGCGAGAAAAAATGCCAAAGCATGATAAACGCTATCTTTAAAAGTAAAGTTATGTAAATTAATATTACTCATGTTTTTGTATGTTTACTGTGTAATAACTTAGGTGTTTTCTTTAAGTTTTTCAGATATATATTAAGAAGTGGCACTCAGACGTGAGCCGCCACTTGACCGTTTAATCCTTGCTCATCAGACAGGTATCTCCAGTTAAACGGTCTCCCCTATTTCCGAGCTGGTTTCACGTCTTAACATTTTATTGTTTACGGAAACCACTTCATGAAAAAACTACTCGAATTACGCCAACAAAAGGCAACTCTCACCGAGCAAATGCGCTCACTGCTCACTAAAGCAGAAACAGAAAAACGCTCACTCACCGAAGATGAAGCGAAAAACTTTGATGAATTGCGTAGTCAGTCGGAATCTCTGAATACTGAAATTGCCCGTTATGAAGCGATTGCAGAGGAAGAACGCAGTCATGCAGGTAAGCATGTATTAGGTGATAAAGCCGTCAGTAATGATGAATTACGTCATTATATCCTGACAGGGGAAACCCGTACTTTATCGACAGGGGTTCCGGCTGACGGTGGCTATACCGTTATTCCTGAACTGAATAAACAAATTATGCAGCAATTAACCAATGATTCGGTGATGCGTAAAATTTGTACCATCAAAACGACTCACAGCAACGAATATAAACAATTGGTTTCTGTGGGTGGAGCAAAGGTCAATCACGGTGAAGAGGGGCAAGCCCGCACCGAGACTGGTACACCAAAGTTAGAAGAAGTCAGTATCAAATTATTCCCTATCTACGCCTATCCCAAAACCACGCAAGAAATTATTGATTTTAGTGATGTGGATATTCTTAGCTGGTTAACCACTGAAATTGGCGACACGTTTGTTGATACCGAAGAAACCGATCTTGTCACGGGTGATGGTACGAAAAAAGCAAAAGGTTTCTTGGCTTATCCTCGTGAAGCCAAAGCCGATAAAGTGCGCACGTTTGGTACATTAGAAAAACTTGACGTTGCCAGCATTGAAGCCGATAGCCTGATTGACCTGAAATTTAAATTGCGTGCGAAATATCGCAAAAATGCCGTTTGGGTGATGAACTCCAATACTGCTGCTAAAGTACAGAAGCTGAAAAATGGCAATGGGGATTATATCTGGCGTGACCGTTTACAGTCTGGCGATCCTGATACCTTATTAGGCTTACCGGTTCATTATCTCGAAAACATGGCTGATGATGTGATTGCATTAGGTGACTTTAAACGCGGTTACTTCATTGTGGATCATGAAACGGGTACACGTACTCGTCCTGACAACATTACTGAACCCGGCTTTATCAAAGTTCACACCGATAAATATTTAGGCGGTGGGCTGGTGGATTCTAACGCCATTAAAGTGTTGGAAGTTAAAGTCGCGGGTAAATAACTCAAGGGGCGTTCCTGTGATCTCAGGAGCGCTCTTTTTGTCAGGAATACACTATGAAAAAGACCGAGTTAGAAATTCGTACCGCAACACTATCAGCCAGTGATAAAAAACTTATCGGTTATGTGATTAAGTGGGGCTCGCGCTCTCATGTACTTTGGGATGAATTTGTCGAACAATTTGCCCAAAATGCATTTAGTAACAGCTTATCAAAGGGGAATGATGTCAGGGCGTTATACGAACATGATTACACTAACTTATTGGGGCGCACGACTTCTGGCACATTACAACTTACCGAAGATGAAACAGGGTTACGTTTTGAACTCACTCCGCCTGATACGCAACTAGGGCGTGATGTTCTCACCTTGGTTGAACGAGGTGATATTGACGGTATGAGTTTTGGTTTCCGAGCGATTAAAGATCAGTGGGATATTGGTCAAGAGCCGTATGTCAGAACCGTATTAGAAGCTGAACTCCATGAAATCACCATCACCAGTTTACCTGCTTATCCTGATAGTGGCGTAGAAATTGCCAAACGCTCCTTAACACTCAGTAAACCGCAAGCGGTAAAAGATTTTGACCGCTGGTTACAATTGGTTGAGGTGGAATAATGTGGCCATTCAAACGTAAAGCCTCCGAATCCCGCAGTCTAAGTATTGATGAGTTTCTTTCTCTGGCAGGGATATCGAACACAAACGCAGGGGAACACGTTAGCTCATCAACAGCGGAGGGCTTACCTGCCGTGATGAATGCGGTGACGGTCATTAGTGAAGCTATTGCCTCCATGCCCTGTTTTCTGTATCGGGTACACAATGATAAAGGGCGAGAATCAAGAGAGTGGTTAAGTGATCACCCTGTTGATTATCTTCTCAATGAAAACCCGAATGACTGCCAGACCGCTTTTCAATTTAAGCGCACGTTAATGCGTCATTGTTTGCTCAATGGTAACGCCTATGCGGTGATTACGTGGGGTAAAGATGGACAGCCTAAATCAATACATCCTTATCCCCCTAGTGCGGTAGTGATTAATCGACTTGGGGATCATCGATACAGTTATACCGTGACTGAACCGTATAGCGGTAAGGTGAAAACCTATCTACAAGAAGAAATCTTGCATTTACGTTATGCGACTGATGACGGTTTTTTAGGACGCTCACCCGTCACGATTTGCCGTGAAACATTGGGCTTAGGATTAGCTCAACAACGACACGGCGCGAGTATCATGAAAGACGGCATGATGGCATCTGGCATTATTAAATCGGGTGAATGGCTCGATAGCCTCAAAGGAACTAAGGCATTAGAAGCCCTAGAACGCTACAAAGGGGCACGTAATGCAGGGAAAACCCCCATTCTTGAGGGGGGCATGGAATATGAACAATTAGGCATGAGTAACCAAGATGCGGAGTGGTTAGCCTCAAGGCGTTTTACCATTGAAGATATTGCCCGTATGTTCAACATTAGCCCCATCTTTTTACAAGAGTATTCCAACAGTACTTACAGCAACTTTAGTGAGGCAAGTCGCGCCTTACTCACAATTACTATGCGTCCGTGGTTAGCCAACTTTGAGCAACAAATTAAATCAGCGTTGTTACTGACCTCACCTACACCGAATATTCGCTATCAAGTGGAATTTGATACGGCAGATTTACTCCGCGCTAATCCTACGGAGCGTTTCCGCAGTTATGAAACCGCGATTAAGTCGGGAGTCATGTGTCCGAACGAAGCCCGTGAGCGTGAGGGATTGCCTCCTCGTGAAGGCGGTGATGAGTTTAGTCAGGCATGGAAACAGACCGTTGAAGTTAAAAAAGAGTCTGACAAGGTGGATGAATGAAAGCAGGACGCCTAAGACATCATATTACAATTCAAAAAGCAGAAAAAAAGCGAACTCCATCAGGATCAGTTGTTACTGAATGGGTAAATATTGCTGCTGTTGCTGCAGAGGTAAAGGCTATTAGTGGTCGTGAATTAATGGCTTCAGGGATGATAATGAGTGAAGCAACTATACGTATTTGGTTACGTTACCGTGCGGATATCACCACCTCTCATCGTGTCGTTTATCACAAGCTAAATACGGTTGGCGATAAATTCGGCATTGTGGCGGTTATTCCTGATACAAAAAATAGCCTGTTAGAGTTGCTTTGTAAGGGAGGCGTATTTAATGACTAAGCCCGAAATCACGTTAGATGAAGTGAAGTTGCATTGCCGTATTGATGATGATTATGACGATGCCATATTAGCTATCTATATTGATGCCGCATTAGAAGTTTGCCAACAACATATCGGTAAACGATTTGATGATGGATTGTCGTTCACTCCTGCGATCAAGGTGGGCTGTTTAATGTATATCAGTTTGCTTTATGAGAACCGAGAGATGGTAGGCAGTGATGGATTAAAAGAAGTTCCGCTGACTATTCATTCTCTGTGGTCAACCTATCGAGATGTGGGAGTGTACTAGATGCCATGGCAACCCCTAAAGCGTTGTAGTTATCAAGGCTGTAATAAGCGGGTGAAGTCTGGACGGTGTGAAGAACATAAACAAGAAGCCAGACGACAACAGGATAGCCAGCGAGGAACACGAACCGAACGAGGTTATAGCAATCAGTGGGGTAAGTACCGCTTACAGTATCTTAAGTTAAATCCGTTATGTGTGCATTGCCTCAATGAAGGGATATACACCCCTGCAACCATTGTTGACCACATTATCCCTATTAACGGTGATAGTGATGTGTTGTTTTGGGTGGATTTTAACCATCAAGCGTTATGTCACAGTTGTCATAACACCAAAACCTTTAAGCATGATCCACTCACTAAGCAAAAGCGTAAAAATGGGGAGTATCGAGAGTTAGAAGCAAAAGCAACACGGCATAATGATTGGCGAGATGAGTATAACCGTAATGCGTGAAAATGAAATAAATCAGTTGGTTAAAGGACTCTTAAAGCACAGTGAGCCGTATAGGCAACGACAATTAAAAACGCCTACAAAGCCCATTGCAGCACGCAATATTCAACGTGATAGGGAGCTAATGGAATGTTTCAGAAATCGTTAGAGAAGCATATAGAAAGGGTAGGGGTATCAAAAATGACAAACGCCCTCGTCTCAGGAACCGCCCCCCTCCTCGAATTTTTACGCACGGTAATTTTTTTGAAAATAATTTACTAGGAAATAGAAATAGTTATGGCAAGAGCACCTAAACCCCCCGTTTATCTTAATGAGATAGCGACGAAAGAGTGGAAAACAAAAGCTAAAATATTGGCAGAACGTGAAGATCTGACGTTAGCCGATTGGAACAATTTAGAATTGTATTGCGTCAATTATGCGATGTACCGTAAAGCGGTTGAAGACTTAGATAATCGAGGGTTTAGCATTATCAATAGTCAAGGCAGTGAGAGCCGTAATCCCTCATTGAGTGCCAAGGCTGATGCTGAAAAAATCATGATTAAAATGTCTTCCTTACTGGGGTTCGATCCCGTTTCTCGTCGTAAAAATCCAATTGACACCGAGGAAGAGGACGAATTAGATCGCCTATGAACGCATGGGAGCAGTACGCAAGCGATATTAAAACAGGTAAAATCCCCGCCTGTCAGCGGTTAAAACAAGCCGTTGAACGTTACTATAATGACTTAAATAATCCGCTTTACACCTTTGATAATGAGGTCGTAGAGCGTTTTATCGGGTTCTCCCGTGTTTGTCCGCATGTTAAAGGGCACTTGCGAGGTAAGCCGATAGAGCTTGAGCCGTGGCAACAATTTGCCTTTGCGAATCTCCTTGGTTTCAAGGTGACCTCAACGGGGCGAAGAAAATACCGCAGTGCTTATATTCAGGTTCCCCGCAAAAATGCAAAATCTACCGTTGCAGCAATACTGGCTAATTGGTTCTTGGTGATGGAAAACGGGCAGCAAGATATTTATACCGCTGCAGTAAGCCGAGATCAGGCGCGTATTGTCTTTGATGATGCCCGTCAAATGTGTGTACTGTCTAAACCACTTAAAAAACGGGTGGCCATACAGCAACATAAAGTTATTAATCCGAAACGTAATAGCTTATTGAAACCTCTTGCCGCTAAAGCCGCCACGATTGAGGGAACGAATCCCAGTTTAGCCATTGTTGATGAATATCACTTACACCCTGATAATGCGGTTTATTCTGCTCTTGAGTTAGGGATGGGGGCACGTCCTGAGGGTATTTTATTTGCGATCACAACGTCAGGGAGTAATGTTATTTCAGCCTGTAAGCAACATTATGATTATTGTTGTCAAATCCTCGCCGGTGAAGAACAAAATGAATCGTTATTTGCTTTGATTTATGAACTCGATGACGAAAAAGAAATTGACGATGAACGCTTGTGGATAAAGGCGAATCCCAATCTTAATGTGTCGGTTGATGGTGATGCTTTGTATGACACGATACAAAAGGCGCGAGGTATTCCCTCACAATGGACAGAAATGTTAACCAAACGCTTTAATATCTGGTGTCAGGGGGAAACGCCTTGGATGGGTGAGGGTGCATGGTTAGCGTGTAAAATGGACTATACCGAAATAGACCTTAAAGGATTAGCGTGTTATGCAGGAATGGATTTATCCTCTACGGGGGATATTACCAGTGTCTGCTATACCTTTCCCGTTGATAATGAATTGTTATTATTGACTCGTCACTATATCCCCGAAGCACAGTTACAGAACCCCGCCAATAAGAACAGGGCGATTTACCGTCAATGGGTTAAGTCAGGTTGGCTTCGTACCACTCCTGGTGATTGTATTGATTATGATCGCATTCGTGATGATGTGCTTAGAGACAGCCAACAATTTAATATCAAATTGACAGGTTTTGATACATGGAACGCTACCCATTTAAGGACACAGCTACAAGGTGCGGGGTTAGATGTTGAGCCATTCCCTCAAACTTACATGAAGTTTAGCCCTGTGGCGAAATCAGCCGAGGTATTCGTTAATCGTAAAATCATTCGTCACAATGGTGATCCCGTGCTTGCGTGGGCAATGGCTAATGTCGTCATGGAAACGGACGCAAACGCGAATATCAAGCCCAATAAAAAAAAATCGGCTAACAAGATTGACCCTGCTATCGCTTTCCTAATGAGTTTTGGTACATGGCAGATTGAGCATGAAGATTTTGCTTTTAGCTTAACCAAGGAGCAAAAGGAAAAGCTAAATAATTTTAAAGGAATTTAACTTCTTGAAATTTAAATTCTTTTTTTTGTTTTGTTGGTTTCGTTTTCATATGTAGCCCATGATTCAAAATATAGATAATATAATTAAATATTATTTAATATACTAATTTTAGGGGGTTCCATGGATGAAGAAATAGCCAAAGAAATAGCGAAACAAGTTACAAATGCTATTTTGTCTTTAAAATCAGAATCAAATTATGTAAAAGACTATCTAGTCCCTATTTTAACTCCTTTTTTATCTGCTATTTTAGGTTATTTGGTTGCTAGATTTTCATTTGGAAGAAGTGAAAAAATCAAACAAACAGCTCTAAATATAGAGAATGGTAATAAAATTTTTTTAAAGGTAGCGGATATTCAGGATTCATTGGTTGCTGTGAAACTTAATTATTATAATAAAATAAATGATGACCCTCATAATAGAATTATAGGTTATCACTATATAGTTTCTAACATGGAAATGATTAAGGTTGATATCAGTACAATTTCATTTTTGATCAATAGGTTCGATCCAAGTGATGAAGCTAAGTCATGGTATAATATTCGCAGAATCAATATGCTTTTTGATAATTATAATGCTTTTGTCATGTTGTTTAATGAAAAAAATGAACTTTCAAATGAATTTCAAAATAGGATAAATTCCAATAAAGGAAATGGCAAAATTACATCCGAGGAAATATGGAAATATGGTGGTAATGATTTAATTCCTAAATTAATTTCACTTAATGAGAAAGCGATATATTTTCTTGATGATTTATTAAAGGAATCAATAGACTTTTTAGAGTCATATGAAAAAATAGTAAAGTCAAGCGTCGATTATAAGCTTGTGTATAAACAGGCTAGAATATTTGGTTATGTGAGTCCTGATAAAGAACAGAAAATATATAAAAGAGTTATCGATGTGAATTATTCTGCTTTAGCAGAGATTTCAGGAATAGATGAGGAATTTTGGAGAAAAGAGTTAGATTTTGGTTATGAAAGATAGTATTTAGATAAATCAGCCAAATTAAAATAAAAATAGTAGAATTTGGCTGATTTAATTCATTCTAATGATTATATACAGTCAATTTCAGTCAATTTTTTTAAACTCGTCCTCAATATAATTACGTCCATCATCTTCATATTTAACTAGTCTGCAATGCTCAGGTAATCCATATCTGCTTACTATGCAGTTAACTCTAGGAGAATCACCAAAGCCTTGAATTCGATTTTGCCGACGTTCATAACTTGATACTTTCTCTAGCAGCCCATCAGAAACCATACTAGCTAGCGTTCTATATGCTGATTCAACAATGCTTTTCTTATCAAAAGAATCCATACCATTGAGTATATAAGCAACTCCAGCAACGTCAAAAGGCGGTGAGCCTATTTCGCTAGTCACTCATTCAAAGTTATCACTAGCAAACAAGTTCATTATCTTTTTTTTACGTTTAGTTATTCTCATTTGTGTAATTTCTTATTGTGGGTATCTTCTATCCTACATTAAGAGGTTTGAGGAAAGTATGCCTCAATAAACTATTAGGGCTTGTTTTGCTATTCAAACAAGGGGTGGTAGAGAAGGGAGATCTACATACTTACGGTTTGTATCTATCTTATAAAGTGTTTGTGTGGCTGTTCGGATTTCTATGTATAAACAATTGTATAAACATAAACAAAAAAGCACTCCTTGAAAAACAAGAAGTGCCTTTTAAAACAGCCTGTTAACTGACTAGGATCAGTTCATGCCGTATTTTTTCAGTTTCTTACGCAGTGTGCCGCGGTTAATGCCCATCATTTGCGCTGCACGCGTTTGGTTGCCACGGGTGTACTGCATTACCATGTCCAACAATGGCTGTTCAACTTCAGCCAATACTAGCTCATATAAGTCATTAACATCTTGACCATTTAATTGAGCAAAATAGTTCTTCAGTGCTTGTTTAACTGAGTCACGTAAAGGTTTTTGGGTCACCTGATCTTGTGAATTTACGGTGGCAACTGTTAGTACGTCTGAATTTACGCGTTGTTCGAACATAGTTCTGTCAGCTCTTTTATTTATTTACGCAAAAAATTTTCGAAATATGCTTCCAACGCCTCCAGCTGTTCGCTGGCATCCTCTATGGCGTTGAAGGAGCGCCGAAACTGGTCATCAGGGGCATGTTCCTTGAGATACCAAGAGACATGCTTGCGTGCAATGCGAGTTCCTTTGCCTTGACCGTAAAAGTCGTGCAACTCACGCACATGCTTTTGCATTATTTGTTGTACCTCTGCAATCGGCAGAGGGGGCAACAGTTCACCTGTGTCCAGATAGTGCTGGATTTCCCGAAAGATCCAGGGTCTTCCCTGAGCAGCGCGACCGATCATCAAAGCATCGGCTCCAGTGTAGTCTAATACTGCTCTGGCTTTTAGCGGGTCTGTTATGTCTCCATTCGCAATAATGGGAATAGAAACATTCTGCTTAACTGTCCGAATACTGTCGTATTCGGCTTCCCCTTTGAACAAACACTCGCGTGTACGCCCATGAATAGTGAGAGCCTGAATACCACAACGTTCAGCCAATTTGGCAATCTCTACACAGTTACGTTCATCAGGTGACCAGCCAGTACGGATCTTGAGAGTAACAGGAACATCTACCGCGTTAACCACAGCAGAGAGGATCTCTGCGACAAGGTCGGGATGACGAAGTAGTGCTGAACCCGCTAGCTTTTTATTCACCTTTTTTGCAGGGCAACCCATGTTAATGTCGATAATTTGAGCGCCACTATCTGCGTTTATTTTCGCAGCGGCCGCCATATCAACGGGATCACTTCCTGCAATTTGTACGGAGCGGATCCCCAATTCATCACTATGTACCATTCGTAACCGAGACTTGTCTGTCTGCCAAACCTGAGGATTGGAAGAAAGCATTTCAGAAACTGTCATACCCGCACCCATATCATAGCAAAGCGACCGAAAAGGTCGGTCTGTAACGCCAGCCATGGGAGCCGCGATAAGGCAATTTTTTAACTGATACTGTCCGATTCGCATAGATGAAAAGAGGGCCAAACTGTGACTGCAAGGGCGCGTATATTACGCATTTTTTGCCAGATATGAAAGGACAAAGTTTAACCAAATTGCGAAAAAAAGTTACTTTTTTATACTTGATTTTTTATGAATTGATTATTTAATTAATAAAAACATAATGTTGCGTATTTTTAAAAAATTAAAAATTGATGATATAGAATTGATAAACAAGTGGAACTAAGTAGAGTTTATCAGGCAAAAATGTGATTAATGCCTGATAAACAATAATTAAGTGAAATTTTAACGTAATGAGATTATCTCATTTTGGTTAATATTTGTTCGGTGTTATTTTTTTACACCGGTAATACGGCACCACTCTTCTTTTTCGGCAACAGGATCTAAGTTAAATAGTCCTTCATAGGCAGCTACTACACCTTCTGCTTGTGTCGCTAACACACCAGAAAGGCCTAGGTGTCCACCTTGACGCGGCAGTGTACTGATAACAGGTGCAAGTTCACGCAATGGACCTGCTAAAATATTAGCGACGACAACATCAGCACTGAGATTATCAGGCTGGTCTTTTGCAAGATACAGTGTGAGCGCGTCAGAAACGCCATTACGTTGTGCATTATCACGGCTTGCTTGAATGGCTTGGGGATCGATATCAATGCCAATCGCTTTTGCTGCACCCAGTTTTAATGCCGCAATAGCTAAAATGCCAGAACCACAACCGAAGTCGATAACCGTTTTACCCGCTAAATCTAAACCATCAAGCCACTGAAGGCACAATGAGGTAGTAGGGTGGGTACCTGTACCAAACGCAAGTCCAGGGTCTAGCATGACGTTCACGGCGTTAGGATCAGGCACTTCACGCCAGCTTGGGCAAATCCATAAACGCTCTCCGAAACGCATCGGGTGGAAGTTATCCATCCATTCACGTTCCCAATCTTTATCTTCAAGTTGTTCAACTTTGTGCAGGAAGCCTTGACCGAGTAATGGCGTATTTTCTAACATCGCCACAACGATTTTCATGTCAGTTTCTGCATCATATAAACCGATAACGTCAGTATCACCCCAAAGACGAGTTTCACCCGGTAAAGGTTCAAAAATAGGGGTATCGTGACTATCTTGGAAAGTCACTGAAACGGCACCGCTTTCAACCAATTCATCACCAATAGCTTCTGCATTAGTGGCGGTTGCATTAAGTCTTAATTGTATCCAAGGCATAATTAGTCTCTTTAAAAACGAATTCACTGTAATGATGCTGATTGAGGCAGAGTATGCTCTCCAAATCGATTAGCCACAAGAAACGCGACTAAGCTCAATAACAGTGATGGAACAATGGGGTGAAATCCAGCTATCTGGATATTAAATGTCGCAAGGGTGGCATAGAGTGTGGCACCTGTGATCATGCCCGCAATAGCACCATAACGGTTAGCTTTTTCCCAATAAAGCCCTAGAACTAAAGGCCATAAGAAAACAGCTTGTAGGCCACCAAAAGCAAGTAAGTTAAGCCAAATAATCATTGATGGTGGGTTCCATGCTGCAAATAGCAGTAACACACCTAAAATTAAAGACGAAAGGCTCGATAAACGAGAGATACGTTTCTCATTAGTTATCGCATGCGGGGCGATATTGAGATAGAGATCTTTGACCAAAGTTGCTGACGACTGTAACAGTTGTGCATTTATTGTAGACATAATGGCAGCCATAGGTGCCGCAAGGAAAATACCTGCTGCAATAGGCGGTAATACTTCAACCATTAATGTTGGAATAACTTGATCAGGAACGGTCAGATCAGGAATGATCGCCCGACCTAATGCGCCAGCAAAGTGCATACCAAACATCAATAATGACATCACGATTGTGCCAATAATGATCCCTTTATGCATAGCTTTGCTGTCTTTGTAAGAGATGCAACGTACCGCAGTATGTGGCAAACCAATAACACCAAAACAGACAAGTACCCAGAATGATGCCATAAACGGGCCACTTAAAATCCCATCAGCCCCTTGAGGAGAGGTTAATGCAGGATCGATGGTATTGAGTTTTTGTATCGCAACATCTAATCCGCCTGCTTTATAGATAATGGCAAACAGGAGAATAAATGTACCAAGCAGCATCACCAAACCTTGTAAAGCATCGTTTAATACGCTGGCTCTAAACCCGCCAATGGCAGTATACAGCGCAATGGAGATCCCAAAGATCAGCAAACCGAATTCATAAGGAATGCCTGCTGCGGTTTCTAATAAGCGAGCTCCACCAATAAATTGCACTGTCATTGCGCCGACAAAAGCGACTAACAGGCTTAAACTGGCAAACCAGACTAAGAAACGGCTTTTGTAACGAGCATAGAGCATGTCGTTTAAGGTAACAGCATTATAACGACGCGCTAAAATAGCAAATTTTTTCCCTAGAACACCCAGAGAGAGCCAAATAGCAGGAAGTTGGATCATCGAAAGTAATACCCAACCAATACCGTATTTATAGGCAGCGCCCGGCCCGCCAATAAAGGAACTTGCACTGACATAAGTTGCAGTGATAGTCATGGCGAGTACGAAGCCACCCATTGAGCGGTTACCCAGAAAATATTCGTTAAGAAACTCGCCTTTTTCGCGCTTACGATAAGCATAAGCCGACAGCAGAAAGACCAGCAGAAGGTAGCCAATCAGTGGCACTATGACCTCAGTTTGCATCGTCATGCTCATCTCCTAACGGCATATCTTTGAAAAAGTAGCGCACCATCAGATAGCACAACAGAAAAAACAAAACAGGTAAGAATAAGCATGAAAGCTCAAACCAAAGAGGTAAACCAGTAATGCCTAGTGTGTTATCAGGTAAATAGGCGGTAATTAACCAACCCAACAAATACATAAAAGTTAAAATTAGGGCCCAAAGGGCTTCTTTGTGGGCCTGAACAAAACGTTTGTCCATCTGTTCTCCCAATCTTAATAGGGTTAAAAATGAATGGGAGGATTGTACGGGAAAGTGAGTATTGATTCAGTGAAAATTAATCACAAAGTCATGAGGGAATATTAAAAATAGATTATCTTATTGTTTTAAAAGGATTAGTATTAAATTTCTATTTAATAGAATAATAAAAATAGAGATAGGTTTGGATATTAATCAAGAAATGAAATGCCGAAATAATCGTCATAAATAGGGTGTTTAAGACAATAGAAATAGGAAAAAAGAAGAGCATACACTGAAATAAATTGATCAAATGTAGTGCTCTTCTTTGTTTTACTCATCTCATAAATTAAAAACTAAAGGGCATTTTTTATTCTTTCTAAGCCTTCTTTGATAATGGCACGAGGGCAAGCAAGATTAATACGAATATAGTTATCTCCATTACTCACAAACATATTTCCACCTTCTAATAAAATGCCTGTTTTATTAGCAAAATAGAGTGAAAGTTGTTGGTTATCGACATCGTTAGGTAAGTAATCTGCCAAATTAATCCATGCTAAATAGGTCGAATCAGGTATTTTAAAATTTGCTTTTGGAAAATGAGTCTGGGTAAATTCTTGTACTAATTTAAAATTATCATCGAGATAGTTTCTTAGTGCTTTTAACCATTCATCACATTGAGAATAAGCAGCTTTTGTTGCAACTAAACTTAATGGCGAAATAAAGTCATCATAAAGGCGGAGCCACTCTTTTTTTACTTCTTCATTCTTAATAAAGATATGAGACATCAGATTACCTGCAAGATTAAATGTCTTACTAGGCGCCATACAGGTTACAATTTTCTCATAATCAGGGAAGAGTTTATCAATAGGTGTATGTGTAACGCCATTACGTAATAAATCACAATGTATTTCATCTGATATCATCCAAATATCATTTTCAACACAGAGTTTCCCCATCTTAATTAGCTCTTCATCTGTCCACACTTTACCTGTTGGATTTTGAGGGTTACATAAAATAAAGAGCTTAATATTAAGTGAGTTATCTTTGATTTTGCGTTCCATATCGGCAAAATCAACAGCATATTCACCGTCTTTTTCTAATAAATCAGAATAGATCACTTGGCGAGAATTATAATCTCCCGCTTGCTTAAATGGCGTATAAGAAGGTGTTTGAATAAGGATGCTTTCATCTTCTTTTATTAATAAAGGTACTAGGCGATTTAATGCAGGAATAATGCCCGGTGATAATACGATTTCACGGGGATCAATTTCCCAATCATAATGTCTTTGGCACCAATCTTTAAATATCTGATAATACTCTTCATCATACACTTTGGTATAACCTAATATTTTTCTATCAAGACGTGCTTTAATGGCATCAAGGACTTCAGGCGGAGTAGAGAAGTCCATATCTGCTACCCACATTCTAATAAATTCATTATCAGCAAAGGCAAATTGCGCATTTTTATCTGCTTTAAAAATATACTGTCGCCAACCATCATAATTTAAAGCATCAGTATCTTTTCTATCTATAATTTCGTCAAAGTTATATTTCATAGTTAAACCTTTAATACATCTAATTTAATTAAATAAATTTTAAGAAAGGGGAAATACAAAGCAGGATGCCCGTAAAGATAATTAAATACAGTGATCCACCTTTATAACGGTGCAATGAAGGTACTTTGTAAACTAAATAAGCAGGAATAAGACACCCCACAATCCCGAAAATAGGGCTACATATTGAAGTGAACATTAATACTGGAAGATTAAGAACAATCGCGCACCATGCAATAACCACAGTGAAAATGACAATACAGAGTGAGAGAATTTTCTGATTAATTTTTTCTGCAGGAATAATACGAGTAAGGGCATTCATGACTAAGCCTTGTACTGCTTCTTTAAAGCCTAGATAAACGCCAAAGAATGCAGTCATTAACGCAAAGATATTGAGCGCAACGCCAACGGGTGTCACGTATTTAGCCGCATCGCCTTCAATAAATTGTGCCGCAATCGCCAGTGCAGAAATATTTTGCTCATAAGCTTTAACCGCTTCATCATGTCCAATGGCAAAGGTAAAAGAAACGGCATAAAAGAAGACAACACAAAATAGTGTACCGAAAGAGATGTTCATGGCTCTTAAAGCTTTGTAGCGAGCGACTTCAATCGATTTATTTTTAGCACGATAAGAAATTACCATCGGGCTAAGGGATTGAATAAAGAGTATAGAAGTGAGCGTAAAAGGTAAGGTAATAATAGTGTTTTTAATTAATAGACTAAAAGGCGGGAAGGTATCGATATTTTTCGACAGATCCCACATGCTGATCATCATGACACCTAACGCAAATACAACCAATAATTTAGATAACACCATAAAGCTTGAGATTTTAAATTCTTGTCATAATATCTCAGGGCGATATGACTATATGTTGCAACTGGTCGTTAAAGATATGGAAGATTTTCACAACGTTTCAATGATGAAAGTGCGTGCAATTGGCAATATCAAAGAGATGAACACCAGTTTTAGTATTCGAGAAATAAAACCTTTTAAAGGATTTCCCATTAAATAAATATCTATCAGAAAATCAGCAATAAAAAAGGCATAGTAAATAAACTATGCCTTTTCTTGTTAAGCGAGAAAGATTATTTCTCAGCTAAACCTAAACGTTTTTCAAGGTAGTGAATGTTTGTACCACCTTTTTGGAAATTCTCATCATTCATAATGAACTGGTGCAGTTCAATATTGGTTTTAATACCATCAATGATAAGTTCCGCCAACGCATTTTTCATGCGAGAGATCGCGATTTCGCGTGTTTCACCGTAAGTGATCAATTTACCAATCATTGAATCATAGTGAGGTGGAACAGTATAACCTGCGTAAATATGCGATTCCCAACGCACGCCAAATCCACCCGGTGAGTGGAAACGAGTAATTGTACCCGGACTTGGCATGAAGGTTTTTGGATCTTCTGCGTTGATACGACATTCAATTGCATGACCATGAACGTTAACTTGATCTTGCGTTACTGATAAAGGTAAGCCAGATGCAATGCGTAACTGTTCTTTGATTAAGTCGATGCCAGTGATCATTTCTGTTACTGGATGTTCAACCTGAATACGGGTGTTCATCTCAATAAAGTAGAATTCACCATTTTCATACAGGAATTCGAATGTACCTGCACCACGATAGCCGATTTCAATACATGCGTTCGCACAGCGTTCGCCAATATTTTTACGGATTTCAGGGGTAATACCCGGTGCTGGTGCTTCTTCAACTACTTTTTGGTGACGGCGTTGCATTGAGCAATCACGTTCAGCCAAATAGATTGCATTACCTTGACCATCAGCCATTACTTGAATTTCAACATGGCGTGGGTTTTCAAGGTATTTTTCCATGTATACCATGTCGTTGCTAAATGCCGCTTTTGCTTCTGCACGCGTCATTGTAATGGATTGCTCTAGATCTTTTTCAGAACGAACAACACGCATACCGCGTCCACCACCGCCACCAGAGGCTTTGATGATAACTGGGTAGCCAATACGTTTAGCAATTTCAATATTTTTCGCAGTGTCGTTACCTAAAGGACCGTCTGATCCTGGTACGCAAGGAACACCTGCTTTTTTCATCGCTTCAATAGCAGAAACTTTATCACCCATTAGGCGGATGGTTTCAGCTTTTGGGCCGATAAAAATAAAGCCGGAGCGTTCAACTTGCTCTGCGAAATCAGCATTTTCAGACAGGAAACCGTATCCTGGATGAATGGCTTGTGCGCCACTGATCTCGGCCGCTGCAATAATTGCAGGGATATTTAGGTAACTTTTTGCTGAAGCAGCGGGACCAATACAGATAGTCTCGTCTGCCAGCAGAACGTGTTTTAAATCACGGTCTGCCGTGGAGTGAACAGCAACTGCTTTGATCCCAAGCTCTTTACATGCTCTTAGGATACGCAGTGCAATCTCACCACGGTTGGCAATGAGGATTTTTTCTAGCATGGACCTGCCTCGTTATTCGATAACAAAGAGTGGAGCGTCAAACTCAACGTTGTCGCCATCTTGGCAAAGGATAGATTTAACAACACCCGCTTTGTCAGATTCAATCTGGTTCATCATTTTCATTGCTTCAACGATGCACAGAGTATCGCCTACATTGACTTGCTGACCGACTTCAACAAATTTCTTGGCTTCAGGGCTTGGTGAGCGGTAGAACGTTCCGACCATTGGTGAACGAACAACGTGACCGCTGATTTCTTGCGTTGGTGTAGCCGCTGGTGTTTCTGGCGCTACAGGCGCAACTGCATTTGCCAATGCAGGTTGAGGTGCCACTGGTGCCGCAAAATATTGCTGAGGAGCCATTTGACCCTGAAGACCAGAGTTACGACTAATACGTACTGACTCTTCACCTTCAGAGATTTCCAGTTCAGAAATGCCAGACTCTTCGACTAGCTCGATCAGTTTTTTAATTTTACGAATATCCATGAGTTGATTCCGTACTCTTTTTGATGTTTTTTATTAAGACAAGCGGCTGACCGCTGCCTGTAAAGCAAACCGATAACCTTCTGCACCTAATCCACAGATTACGCCTGTTGCGATATCAGAGAGATATGAATGGTGACGGAAAGGCTCCCGACTGTAGACATTGGACAGGTGAATTTCAATAAATGGAATGTTCACCCCTAATAATGCATCACGCAGTGCAACACTGGTATGCGTGAAAGCCGCAGGATTGATTAATATATAATCGACATTACCCCGAGCTGCATGAATTTTATTTATCAGCTCAAATTCAGCGTTAGACTGAAAATGACTGAGTTTCACATTTAATGCCTGAGCATCTGCTGACAAACTTTGAACGATATCATCCAGAGTTAAGTGTCCGTAGGTTTCCGGCTCTCTTGTTCCAAGCAGGTTTAGATTCGGACCATTCAGGAGCAAAATATGAAAATTTTCCGACATTATGCTTCTATCTCCGTCAATTCGTCAACGAAATGACAAAATAACCTGTGCTTTTCGTTTTGTCATCTTTTATTGCATCTAATGCTACGATACATATCACAAAGTCCGACATTATAGACATTTCACAGAAGATAACAGCAAAATACTGGTCTAATCAGGGAATGAAGGGTTTATTTTGATGAAAAGTGAAAAGTTTTTACAAGATTGTAAATGCGATAAAGCAAAATAAACAGGTGCTTAAAAAATAATCATAACACCACGTTATTTATTGATGTCACTGGAAATCTGAACTTCTTTGAGATCAATCATCAATATATATCATAAATGTGATCTGAATCACAATTCAATGTCCATTTCACACACAAAGAAGCTTATTCTGGCACTAAATAAGGTGAATTAATGCCAGAAATAAGCGGATAAAAACGAAGAATTAGAGTTTTACTAAGGTTCTGCCTGTCACTTGATTATCCATAATCATCTGAGCATAACGAGGAACTTCATCAAGTGTAATTTCTGTTGTCGCTTGCTGATAGAACGTTTCTGGTAGTAATTTTAATAAACGTTGCCAAACCTGAGCGCGTTTTTCTGCTGGGTAATAAACAGAATCGACACCTTGTAAGCGAACATTACGTAAAATAAAAGGCATGACGGTTGTTGGCAAAGAGAAACCGCCGGCTAATCCACAAGCTGCTACAGTGCCGTTATAATTTGTCTGTGACAGAATATTGGCAAGGATTTGCCCACCTACGGTATCAATTGCACCCGCCCAGCGTTGTTTATCTAAAGCTCTGCCCGCAGGTTCAAACTCTTCACGAGTGATAATATTTTTGGCACCGAGTTTGCGTAAATAGTCATGGTTACTCGCTCTGCCACTTAATGCGGTAACTTGATAGCCTAATGCTGTTAGCAAACTAATGGCGGTACTTCCAACACCACCGCTGGCTCCAGTAACTAAAATATCACCACTTTCAGGTGTGATACCGCCTTGTTCTAATGCCATCACACAAAGCATAGCAGTAAAACCCGCGGTCCCAATTATCATGGCATTTTTTAAAGAGAGTCCTTCTGGCACGACGGTTAACCAATCACCTTTTACACCTGCCTTTTGTGCAAGGCCACCCCAGTGATTTTCACCTACCCCCCAGCCAGTTAATAAGACATGTTGACCAATGTGGAAACGAGGATCTTCGGTGTGATGAACAACACCCGAAAAATCGATACCCGGTACCATTGGGAATTGACGCAGTATTTTTCCTTTGCCTGTGATAGCGAGTCCGTCTTTATAGTTAAGCGTTGAGTAATGAATGTCGACAATAACCTCATGAATAGGCAGTGTTTTTTCATCAATGTCTTGTACGTTGGTACTGAGTTTGTTGTCATTTTGTTCTACTAATAATGCTTTCATTTTGACCCCTCATCGATTTCTATTTGTGTCATGATAGGTGATTTTTTAGATCTCGTCGTGATTGTGCACAATATCTATTGTAATAATGAGACAAATAATCCTTTTTTAGTGTATAAACGGGGGTTCTACGTTTATTGGTGCAGAGATTATTCTGAGTTTTATCTCTTGGTAATTAGATAACACCGTTAATGGTTTACGATTGGATAAAAATTAGCATTTCTCTTTATTGCTCGAAATAAAGATAATGCGTTGCCTGAGAAGTATTCGAGGTGGGTACGTTGGTCGTTATCTCAGTCAAATTTTGCCGGTGAAATACCATTTAATATCAATAGAATAATTGTGCTTATTTAAATGAATAAATTTTATTTGAACTTGCAATGAGACTTTTGAGTCACAGTTTGGCAACGAAGTGAGATTTTTCTTTATTGATATGAGCGTTGTTTGTATTGTTACATAAGCTAAATATGAATGGCGTAGGATCGAAATTATGCGTTAATCGTTCTAATTAGCCCATTTTTATGCAGTTTTTTTCTGCTCCAATTGGGAAAAGTAACGTAGAATATTGTGCCTTTAAGATTATTTACGTGTCCACTTTAATCTAAGTAGTGAATCGCGCCTTGTCGCTGCTTATTGTGGTTGATAGAGTAGACGGATTTCTCCGTCCCGGCTTGCAGGATTATCCTTTCGTATGTTTAAAAAATTTCGTGGCATGTTTTCCAACGATTTGTCTATTGACTTGGGTACCGCCAATACCCTTATTTATGTCAAAGGACAGGGTATTGTTCTCGATGAACCCTCCGTTGTCGCTATTCGTCAAGATCGCGCTGGCACATCAAAAAGTGTTGCTGCTGTAGGGCATGAAGCCAAACAGATGTTAGGGCGTACACCTGGGAATATCGCTGCTATCCGTCCAATGAAAGACGGTGTGATTGCTGATTTTTATGTAACCGAAAAAATGCTTCAGCACTTCATAAAACAGGTTCATAACAATAGCTTTATGCGTCCAAGCCCTCGTGTATTAGTTTGTGTACCAGTTGGCGCCACTCAAGTAGAACGCAGAGCTATCCGTGAATCAGCATTAAGTGCGGGCGCTCGCGAAGTGTTCTTAATTGAAGAACCTATGTCTGCGGCAATCGGTGCAGGCTTACCTGTTTCTGAAGCAACAGGCTCAATGGTGGTCGATATTGGTGGTGGTACAACAGAAGTTGCCGTGATTTCATTAAACGGTGTAGTTTACTCTTCTTCTGTTCGTATCGGTGGTGACCGTTTTGATGAAGCTATCATTAACTATGTGCGCCGTAACTACGGCTCACTGATTGGTGAAGCAACTGCAGAACGTATCAAACACGATATCGGTTCGGCTTATCCTTCTGATGAAGTCAATGAGATTGAAGTTCGTGGTCGTAACCTTGCAGAAGGTGTGCCTCGTAGCTTTACTTTAAACTCTAATGAAATTCTTGAAGCTTTGCAGGAACCATTAACAGGTATCGTCAGTGCTGTTATGGTTGCATTAGAGCAATGCCCACCAGAATTAGCTTCTGATATTTCAGAGCGCGGCATGGTATTAACCGGTGGTGGTGCGTTATTACGCAACCTAGACCGTTTATTAATGGAAGAGACAGGTATTCCTGTGATTGTTGCTGAAGATCCACTGACTTGTGTTGCTCGTGGCGGTGGTAAAGCATTAGAAATGATCGATATGCACGGTGGCGATCTGTTTAGCGAAGATTGAGATTAATTCTAACAAGGGAGAATGGATTCCCCCTTGGTGAGAATATTAACGCCTGTTCTTTTACTTCTCCGTGTGAGTGATCTTAGAGTTTATGAAGCCAATTTTTAGTCGGGGCCCTTCCCTGCAACTAAGATTAATAATCGCCGTGGTTGTCGCTATCTCTTTATTGATTGCCGATAACCGTATTGGTGCATTTTCTAAAGTCCGCCAGTATCTTGATACTGCTGTTAGTCCCTTCTATTTTCTTGCAAATGGCCCACGCCGTTTCCTTGATCAAATTTCAGAAACATTTGCCACGCGTGAGCGTTTACAATTTGAGAATCAAGCATTAAGAAAAGAGTTGTTAGTTCGTAGCGGAGAAAGCCAATTACTGGAGCAATTTAAGCAAGAGAATGCCCGTTTACGAGAATTACTTGGTTCACCACTGCGCCAAAATGAACAAATGACAGTAACGCAAGTACTGTCTGGTAATAGTACGCCTTATCGAGATCAAGTGGTTATTGATAAAGGAACCAACGATGGCGTCTATGAAGGGCAACCTGTTATTAGTGATAAAGGTGTTGTAGGACAAGTTATTGCCGTAAGTGAGCTTACGAGTCGTGTACTGTTAATATGTGACACTTCTCATGCATTACCTGTACAAGTTTTACGTAACGATATTCGTGTTATAGCTTCTGGTGCCGGCTGTGCCGATGATTTACTGTTAGAAGCTTTACCAGCCAATATTGATATTCGTGTAGGCGATGTTTTAGTGACATCAGGATTGGGGGGGCGTTTCCCAGAAGGGTATCCTGTTGGTGTGGTATCTTCAGTTAAAGTGGATAATCAACGGGCTTATTCCGTAATTAATGTTCGACCTTCAGCTGAGCTACAACGTTTACGCTATTTGCTTTTATTATGGAATGCATCAGATAAAATGGGAGAACCTCCTCTGCCTTCAGAGGTTTATCACGCGGCTAATGAGCGTTTAATGCAACTGATGCCTCAAGTTTTACCTAATTATGAACAAGCAGGGCCACCACTTCCTCGTTCTATGTCTCAAGAGCCGTTAGACAGTTCGACGGAAGGTACTAACGGAACCACGCCACCAGCAACAACGCCTGCTGCAACAAATACACCTGCTAATACAAATAGAAGTAGGTAGACACGATGAATCCATATCAAAGTCGTGGGCGTTGGGTTGTTTGGCTCTCTTTTCTTGTCGCATTAGTTTTACAAATTATGCCGTGGCCAGAACAGTTAGAGGTGTATCGACCTATTTGGCCGATGTTATTTCTTATTTATTGGATAACAGCCATTCCTCATCGTGTCAGTGTCGGAACCGCGTTTGTCTTAGGTATGATTATGGATCTAGTCCAAGGAACTACCTTAGGTGTCAATGCATTGGCCTATACTTTAGTGAGTTATGTTATCGCCTTTAAATATCAGCTTTTTTGTAATTTAGCGTTATGGCAACAAGCCTTAGTGGTGATGTTAAGTGTTGTCGTTGTTGATCTCGCTGTATTTTGGGCAGAATTTTTACTTTCACCTGTGACTTTTCACCCACAAGTATTCTGGAATAGCCCAGTCAGTGGTATTCTTTGGCCATGGCTTTATTTTTTACTTCGCAAAATCCGTCACCAGTTTTTAGTTCACTAAGTTATTGGATCATGGCGGTCACTTTTGCGTTACCGTCATGAGGACATTATTTGTGACCACACTTTACCTTGCTTCCAGCTCACCAAGAAGACGTGAACTTCTCGCGTTATTAGATGTTGAATTTAGTATTATCACACCAGCAATTGATGAAATTTGGCAACAAGGTGAAAAGCCAGAAGAGTATGTTCTTCGTTTGGCAAAAGAAAAATCACAAGAAGGTGTAAGACAAGCTCCTCATGATTATCCCGTTTTGGGCTCTGATACTATTGTGGTTCATGATGGTCATATTCTTGAAAAACCTCATGATAAAACCCATGCCGCGCAAATCCTACGTTCACTCTCAGGCGCAACACATCAAGTGATGACAGCAATTGCTATCTCTAATAGAACACACACATTGAGTCAATTAGTCATCACACACGTCACTTTTAGAGAGATGACAGAGAGTGAGATTAGCGCGTATATTGAGTCAGGGGAGCCAATGGATAAAGCTGGCGCTTACGGTATTCAAGGAAAGGGAGGCCGTTTTGTTCAACGGATTGAGGGGAGTTATCATGCTGTTGTCGGATTGCCTCTTGTTGAAACCGAAGCATTGATAGCTCAATTTTCGTCTCTAGCTAATGAGAAGGAGATTTCATGACAGCTGAGTTATTAGTGAATGTGACGCCATCTGAAACTCGTGTTGCCTATATTCGCGGAGGCATACTTCAAGAAATTCATGTCGAAAGAGAAGCTAAACGAGGTATCGTCGGAAACATCTACAAAGGTCGGGTAAGTCGTGTATTACCCGGGATGCAAGCTGCATTTATTGACATCGGGCTGGATAAAGCCGCTTTTCTACATGCTTCTGATATTATGCCTCACACTGAATGTATTGCGGGTGAAGAGCAGAAAAAATTTAATGTTCGTGATATTGCGCAACTGGTGCATCAAGGACAAGACTTAATTGTACAAGTGGTTAAAGATCCTTTAGGAACAAAAGGTGCTCGCCTTACCACCGATATTACATTGCCTTCTCGCTATTTAGTGTTTATGCCTGGTGCGTCTCATGTAGGCGTTTCTCAGCGAATTGACAGTGAAGAAGAGCGTGAGCGCTTAAAGCAACTCGTTGAAGAATATTGCGATGAAAATGGCGGTTTTATTATTCGTACCGCTGCCGAAGGTGTTGGCGAAAACGAAATTAAGCAAGATGCCGCTTTTCTTAAACGCCTATGGAATAAAATCATTGAGCGTAAGAAAAGAAATAAAACCCGCATTCAAATTTATGGCGAATTAGCTTTAGCACAGCGTATTTTACGTGATTTTGCAGGTTCTGAATTAGATAGCATACGAGTTGATTCTAAATTGACCTACAATCAACTACAGGAATTTATTGGTGAATATATTCCTGAATTAACCGCTAAACTTGAATTACACCAAGGTAATCAGCCTATTTTTGATCTCTATGGTGTAGAAAGTGAAATTCAACGGGCTTTAGAGCGCAAAGTTGAATTGAAATCAGGCGGTTATCTGATTATCGATCAAACAGAAGCAATGACCACTATTGATATCAATACAGGGGCATTTGTTGGTCATCGAAATTTAGAAGAAACTATTTTTAATACTAATATTGAAGCAAGCCAAGCCATTGCCCGTCAATTACGGTTACGTAATTTAGGCGGTATCATCATCATTGACTTTATTGATATGAATAATGATGAACATAAACGCAGAGTATTGGCATCACTTGAGCAAGCACTAAGTAAAGATAGAGTGAAAACAACGATTAATGGCTTCTCTCAACTTGGCTTAGTCGAAATGACACGTAAAAGAACGCGGGAAAGCCTTGAACATGTGCTTTGTGATGACTGCCCAACTTGCCAAGGGCGAGGTACGGTAAAATCAGTTGAAACAGTTTGTTATGAGATTTTACGTGAAATAGTGCGTGTGCATAAAACGATTGATGCAGATCGCTTCTTAGTTTACGCCTCCTCAGTAGTTGCAGAAGCATTAAAAGGCGATGAATCACATGCATTAGCAGAGGTTGAAATTTTTGTCGGTAAACAAGTGAAAGTGCAAACTGAGCTACTCTATAGTCAGGAGCAATTTGATGTGGTGATGATGTAATGGATTCGCCTTCCTAATGAATATGATGGCAGAAAGGAGACAAAAATGAAGCGGTTGCCTAAATACCTGTTAGTGATAACAGTTTTTTGCCTCATCGTTTTTGCCTTGGTATTAAGCGGATTTCGCTACTTTCTGCCACGCTTAGATAGTTATCGCCCTGAAATAGAATCGTATCTAACGAAGCAACTCAATAGCCCTGTCTCAATGACAAAGATCATGGGAGAGTGGCAGAATTTTGGCCCTGATATTCAAGTGGAAGGGCTGAATATTGCCAATAAAGATGTGAACGTTACGGCAGAAAAAGTCACTTTTTCTTTTGACGTATGGCGTTCATTATTCGCTTTTCGCCTTCATTTTCGTGAACTGACCTTTGAACAGTTATATGTTAATTACCATAGTCCTATTTTTACTGGGCAAAGTGGGGATATAACGTTAACTGAACCTGATGATATCTCTTCAATTTTCCTTGAACAGTTTGATCGTTTTAAACTGATTGAAAGCCGTTTTGTTTTTTTAACCCCTTCAGGAGATACCAGTACATTACATGTGCCTGAATTGATGTGGTTAAATCAGAAAAATCGTCACCGTGCTCAAGGTGAAGTCACTCTTGATACACCAATTAATCATTATGGAGGTTTAAAGGTACGCCTTGATCTCTATACCACAGAGAATGGTTTGATCGATAACGGTAAAGTATTTCTTACCGCAGATGACATTGATATCTCACCTTGGCTTAGTCAGTGGGTAAAAAATAATAGTGGCGTAGGTGAAGCCAAAGCGAGTTTGTCTAACTGGATTGAAATTACTCAAGGGCGTATTACTGGAAGTCAGTTGCAAATTCATCAAGGTGAAATGGACTGGAGTAGTGATGGAACCTCGCACGTATTAAATGTTGAAGACTTAATATTACGTATGAGAAGGCAAGAAAATGGTTGGCTTGCGGATATTCCTTATACTCGAAAAATTACTATGGATGGTGAAGAGTGGCCCGATGGCTATTTAGCGGTGCTTTATCAACCAAAAGAAAAACAGCATGATGAAGCATGGCGCATTCGTGCCAAAAATATTGAGCTAGATAGGTTATATGCTGTATTGCCACTATTCTCTTTTTTAACACCCGATTTTGTTCGTCAATGGCAGTATCGCCAATTTTCTGGTGTGGTTAATGATTTTGCATTGGATCTCACACCTGAACACTTTGAGCAAAGTGCAATTAATCTCTCTTGGGAAAATGTAGGTTGGAAGCGTTGGCAAGAGATCCCTTCAGTACAACATTTCAGTGGGCAATTAAAAGGCAGTATGCAACGCGGTGAACTTAATTTCACCCTAGCAAACAGTGAAATAGATACTGGAAAATTGTTTAAAGCACCGTTGAATATTGAAAAAGGGAAAGGCGCGGTTTATTGGACTCATTCTGGGGATGACTTATCTCTTTGGAGTGAAGGATTAGATATTCAAGCTACATCAGCATGGGTAGCGGGTGATTTTCGTTATGAGAAACAAGGTGAAGATCAGCGGCTTTCTATACTCTCAGGTGTCAGAGTCACAAATGCAGGAGATGCATGGCGTTATCTGCCAGAAGAGTATGTGGGTAAAGAGTTAACACAATATCTCTCAGATGCGATTATTGCGGGTAATATCGATAATGGAACCTTTATTTTCCATGGTGACCCTGCCGATTTTCCTTTTGATAATCACAAAGGGTGGTTCCAAGTTTATGCCCCTGTTAAACACGCAACCTTTAAATTTGATAGTGAATGGCCTGCATTATTTAATCTGGATATTAATCTAGATTTTAAAAATGATGGTTTATGGATGTCTTCTGCACAAGCGAAAGTGGGTAAAGCAACAGCCACGAATTTAAGTGCAGTGATTGAAAGTTATCGACAAGAAAAGATCTTAATTAATGCGGATATTCAAGCCACAGGTGACGAGCTGAAAGAGTATTTCTTAGATTCCCAAATGGCGAGTATTGGTCATACACTTGAAGAGCTTAAAGTCGCAGGAAAAATTGACGGTACATTGAAATTAGATATTCCCTTTGGTGGTGAAGATGTGATTGCTTCTGGTGATATTAATTTAAAAAACAATGATGTCACATTGAATTTTATGGATACCACCTTAAAGGGCGTTAGCGGACAATTTCGTTATCACAATGACAAACTTGAGAGTGATACATTAACGGCTAATTGGTTTGGGCAGCCTCTCGCGTTCTCATTTACAAGTCACAATGATACGGATAATTATCAAGTTGATGTCGGCTTAAAAGGCCAATGGGATATTCAAAAAATTCAAGGTTTACCTAGCGATATTCAACAGAAATTTAGTGGCGTATTCCCATGGAATGGCAACGTTAATGTTAAGATCCCCGAAAAAGGTGATGTTGATTATCAAGTCGATTTAACCGGGAATATCAATGCATTAATCAGTAAGTTAACAGCGCCTGAAACACAAGACTTAAAAAATTCACCGCCTATTGTGATTTCTGCAAAGGGTAACAGTGAAACCTTAACCGTGAATGCCAGTGCTGAAAAACAGTGGAAACTTAATAGCCAGTGGGCATTAGGAAAACAGTTACGTTTGTTACAAGGCAATGTTGTTTCTTCTTCTATTAAATTACCAGAATTGAGCTCACAACAACGTTTAACTATCGCTCTTAAAGGATTAGAGGGTGATAAATGGTTGCCGACATTAATGGCTTTTTCATCTTTAACGCCATCTGAAAATAAAGTTACTTTTCCTGATAATGTGCATATCAGTTTGCCTAATTTAAATTTTGCAGGGCAAAAATGGAATAATCCTCAAACTGAAATTATGCGTGTTAGTGAAGGTGTAAAATTTGCATTTTCAGGAAGTGAATTACGAGGTGATGTGTTTATTCCTGAAGCATCGACACCTTGGCAAGTGAATATTCATTATCTCTATTTTAATGGTGCCTCTTCTGCCCAAGAAGACAAACCACTAAAAATGGCAAATGTTTCTGATCCTAAGGCATTGAAATTTTCCGTAAAAAACATTCCTTCTATTGATTTTGAGTGTCGAGAATGTTGGGTAAATGGTCTGCTTTTAGGGCAAATTCAAGGATCATTAAAGCAAAATAATGGCGCATTACTTTTAACGGGCGGTAAATTAGAAAATAGTAGTGGTGAATTGTCGGTTAATGGTGTGTGGTCTGAAGATAATGCAGGTAATAATACGACAAAGTTAACGGGGAAATTAAAAGCCGAAGAAGTTGATGAAATGGCCGCTTATTTCGGTTTTATTATCCCGATTATTCAATCCCCACTTGCTACCGATTTCTCGTTACAATGGCGAGATACGCCGTGGAATTTTGATCTTGCAACGTTAAATGGTGATATTAAATCTGTTTTAGGTAAAGGGCGGATAGAAAAAGTGAATGTCGGACAAGCGGGCAAGTTACTTCGCCTTGTGAGTTTCGATGCACTTTTACGTAAATTACAGTTTGATTTTAGAGATACTTTCAGCGAGCATTTTGAATATGACTCGATTAAGAGTGAAATTACGATCAATCAAGGTATTATGAATGCTGATAGTGTCAGAGTTGATGGTGTTATTGCCGATATTGCAATAAGTGGGAAAGTTGATTTACTTGAACGTAAAATGGACCTACAAGTTGTGGTAACGCCAGAGATTTCAGCAACAGTCGGTGTTGCTACTGCATTCGCTATAAACCCAATTGCAGGCGCCGCAGTGTTTGCGGCATCAAAGGTTCTGGGGCCACTTTGGAGTAAGATTTCAGTTATCCGTTATCATGTGACCGGAACAATGGAACAACCCAAAATTGACGAAGTACTGCGTCAGCTTAAGGAGAATCAGGCGTTATGAAAAAAGTTAATGTCGCACTTTTGCAACTTTGTAGCGGTAAAAACACAAAAAATAATCTGGCGCAAATTGAGCAACAGATTAAGCAATTACCCGATTCAGTGAAGCTTGTATTAACACCTGAAAATGCGTTACTTTTTTCAAACTCAAAAGATTACCATAAACACGCTGAAATTCAGGGTGATGGACCTTTACAAAATGCTATCGCTAAAATGGCTCAGCGTTATAACGTATGGATCTTAGTTGGTTCTATGCCATTGATTAGTCGAGACTCCCCAGACCAAATTACCAGCAGTAGTTTGGTGTTTGATGATGAAGGTGTTATTCGTGCGCGTTATGACAAAATCCATATGTTTGATGTCAGTATTGATGATGAGCAAGGCGAATATAATGAATCTTCTATTTATCAACGAGGCGAGCGCCTAACAGTCGTTGATACTCCAGTTGGGAAATTAGGTTTAACAATCTGTTATGACTTACGCTTCCCTGGTATTTTCCAAGCATTAAGAGAAAAAGGGGCAGAGATAATCTCTGTACCAGCGGCTTTTACCCGTTTAACAGGAAAAGCGCACTGGGAGCCTTTATTACGTGCTCGTGCTATTGAGAATCAGTGTATTATCTTAGCGCCAGCACAAGTGGGTACACATGATACGCGCCGAACTTGGGGTCATACCATGGCGATTGATGGCTGGGGGAAGGTCTTGAAAAAGAACCCTGATGCTGTTAGCGCTCTAACGCTGAATATTGGTGTCGAAAGTCTACACGGTATGCGTGAACAGATACGGGTTGTAAAACATAACCGCTTTCGCCCGAAACTGACCCACTTAATCAAAAAAGTTAAGGATAAAGAAGAATTATGAGTTTAGCTGTTGTCAGCGAAAGTCTGTTGGAAGCAAACAAACTTAGTTTAGATGATTTAGCATCAACACTAGAGCAGCTTGCACAGCGTCAAATTGATTATGGTGATCTTTATTTTCAGTCAAGTTATCACGAGGCTTGGATCCTCGACGATCAGATTATTAAAGATGGCTCTTACAATATTGATCAAGGTGTTGGCGTTAGAGCAATTTACGGTGAAAAAACCGGCTTTGCTTATGCAGACCAATTAACGCTTAATGCACTTAACCAAAGTGCTCATGCTGCACGAAGTATTGTTCAGGCTCAAGGTAATGGTCGTATCCATACTTTAGATGCTATTCAACATTCTCCGCTATACAGCTTAAACGATCCTCTGCAAAGCCTCTCTCGTGAAGAGAAAATTGCGCTATTGCATGAGGTAGATAAAGCCGCTCGAGCTGAAGATAAACGCGTTAAACAAGTTAATGCGTCATTAACGGGTGTTTATGAGCATGTGCTTGTTGCTGCAACCGATGGCACGTTAGCCGCCGATGTGCGTCCTTTAGTTCGTCTTTCAGTGAGTGTGCTGGTGGAAGAAGATGGCAAACGTGAGCGTGGCGCAAGTGGTGGCGGCGGCCGTTTTGGTTATGACTATTTCTTAACTAAAGTGGATGGTGAAAGCCATGCAATCACTTATGCCCGTGAAGCAGTACGTATGGCATTAGTGAATTTATCAGCGATTGCAGCACCCGCTGGAACAATGCCTGTGGTATTGGGCGCGGGATGGCCGGGTGTGTTATTGCATGAAGCTGTCGGTCATGGTTTAGAAGGTGATTTTAACCGTCGTGAAACCTCTGTATTTTCAGGTCGCATTGGTGAGAAAGTCACTTCTGAGCTTTGTACGATTGTTGATGATGGTACTCTCGAAGGTCGCCGTGGCTCTGTTGCTATTGACGATGAAGGTGTACCTGGGCAATACAATGTCTTAATCGAAAACGGCATCTTAAAAGGCTATATGCAAGATAAGATGAATGCACGTTTAATGGGTGTTGCACCAACAGGAAATGGTCGTCGTGAGTCTTATGCACATCTTCCTATGCCTCGTATGACAAATACCTATATGTTAGCAGGCAAATCTTCACCAGAAGAGATTATTGCCAGCGTTGATCGCGGTATTTACGCGCCAAACTTTGGTGGTGGTCAGGTTGATATCACATCGGGCAAATTTGTTTTCTCAACCTCAGAAGCTTATTTAATCGAGAATGGAAAAATAACAAAACCAATTAAAGGGGCAACTCTGATTGGTTCAGGTATTGAAGCCATGCAACAGGTTTCTATGGTAGGCAATGATCTCGCTTTAGATAAAGGGGTTGGCGTTTGTGGTAAAGAAGGACAAAGCCTCCCTGTTGGTGTGGGTCAACCAACGTTGAAACTTGATAAGATCACTGTGGGCGGTACTGCTTAATTTTTGTGATAGTTATTTATATGTACTAATTAAACTCCATCTTTTGATGGAGTTTTTTATCTCAGCGACAGTAAAGGTGCTAATTTATGGGTAAACGTTTATTACCAGTTATTATTGTTATTGCTGTTTTATTTGGTGTGCTTTATAAAGGTTTACTTCCTGAAACGAAAGTATCCTCCTCTACATCGTCAGTTTCTGTTCCAACATCATCGAACAATAACAGCAATAAACCAGCGCAAATTTCACTCTCTATTGATGAAAAAACACAAGCCAATGCAGTGGCTAATTATTTACAACGTCATCAACAGTTACCGAGTTTTTATCTCACTAAAAAACAGGCAAGAGAACAAGGTTGGAATGCGAAAGAAGGTAACTTATGTGAAGTTTTACCGGGAAGGGCAATCGGAGGCGATCGCTTTATGAACCGTGAAAAACAGCTACCAGAAGAGACAGGTCGCCAGTGGTATGAAGCCGATGTGAATTATCACTGTGGTCATCGTGGTAGTGATAGATTGCTTTATTCAAATGATGGGCTGATTTATGTTACCACCGATCATTACCGTACAATGACAAAGGTTGCCCCTTAATGAAACAGGTTATCTTCGATTTTAAAATACTGGTAGATAGAGATGCCTTTTATCATGATTTTGCACTGCAATTTCAGTTAGATGATAAATTTGGCGATAACCTAGATGCACTATGGGATGCGTTAGTGGGGGAAATAGAATTGCCGGTCAGTATTGTTTTCAAGCATTTACCTCATCATTCCCGTGATTTTCAACCTTTGGTGGAATTGATGCAAGAAGCACAAAATGAGCTTGGTAAAGACGTTTTAAGCTTTCATTGTGAACATAAAACGCAAAAGTAATTCAGAGTAGAAAATATGCCCTGAAAATCGCAGTGAGACTGAATTTACACTGCGTTTTCAGGATGATCAGGTTTTATGCTGATTCTGATAAATCTTTTAGATATTGAAATAGTAAGCGGAATGATTTTGGAGGCTTATTCGCTTCTTTTTCTTTTTTCGCATTACGGATAAGTGTGCGTAATTGTTGGCGATCAGCCATTGGATAAAGCGCAACAACTTCTTCAATCACTTCATTGCCACCTTCAACAAGGCGAATTCGCAGATCTTCTAGTTTGTGTAACACTAAGATCTGTTGGTTGTGGCGGTTTTTTAGTTTATCAAGCGCTTGGCGGATCGGATCTTCGTCCACATTGCGCAGTAGTTTTCCAATATATTGAATTTGGCGACGGCGTGCTTCACGCTGTACTTTTTGTGCTAATTGAATAGAGGCTAATAATTTCTCATCTAATGGTACACGCTCTAATTCTTGTGCACTTAATTCAACTAATTCAGTACCCAGTTTTTTGAGTGCTTCAGCATCACGTTTAATTTCACTTTTGCTGACCCAGATGATTTCGTCCTCTTCTTCCTCTTCTGACGATGTATCGTCAAATTCAGGATTGAGGTAATGCCACTCTTCAGGCTGCTTTGCCATAATAAAAATTCCTGTTGCAGAGTAAGCCGGGAGTGTGATTTGGTGAATGACCAAAAGCCCGACGGGTGATAACATTCATATATCTTCTATTGTAACTGGGAAAATCGCTTGTTGACCACCTGTCAATTGATTTACTTTGCTAAAAATAAGTAAAAAGTGGTGTTCTCCTTAGGAAAAATGGTTCTCAATGAATAATTCAGATCAGGTAAAACAGCTTGAAGACGCCGTCTCACTCGCATTAGAGCTGGCAGCAAAACAGTGTGATGGTGCTGAAGTCGCTATTAATAAATCGACAGGTATTAGTGTAAGTACGCGTTATGGTGAAGTTGAAAATGTTGAATTTAACAGTGATGGGGCTTTAGGCATTACGGTTTATCAACAACAACGTAAAGGTAGTGCATCTTCAACAGATTTAAGTCCTGATGCGATTAAGCGAGCTGTACAAGCTGCTGTGGATATTGCACGCTACACTTCAGTTGATCCATATGCAGGGCCTGCTGATCAAGAGCTATTAGCGTTTGATGCACCTTTCCTTGATCTTTACCATCCTACCGAAGTTACGGCAGATAAAGCGATAGAATTAGCATCAAGAGCAGAAAAAGCCGCTTTAGATAGCGATAGCCGTATTATTAATACCGAAGGAGGTAGCTTTAATAGCCACAGTGGAACCCGTGTATTTGGTAATAGCCTTGGCTTATTAAAAAGCTATTCATCTTCACGCTATTCTATGTCGAGTTGTGTTATTGCTCGTGATGGTGAAGATATGGAGCGCGACTATGCTTACACTATTAGTCGTCGTTTTGATGATCTAGAATCACCTGAATGGGTAGGTCAAGAGTGCGCTCGCCGTACTTTATCTCGCCTTGCACCTCGTAAACTACCAACCATGAAAGCCCCCGTTATTTTTGCAGCAGATGTTGCGACGGGTATTTTTGGTCATTTGGTTGCAGCAATCAGTGGCAGCATGATTTACCGTGAATCTTCTTGTTTACTTGATAGCTTAGGTAAGCAAATTTTCCCTCAGTGGCTAAATATTCAAGAACGTCCTCACTTAATGAGAGGTTTGGCGTCAACACCGTTTGATAGTGAAGGTGTGCGTACAACCAATGCTGAAATTATTAAAGATGGCGTATTACAAGAGTGGTTATTAACCACGTATTCAGCAAGAAAATTGGGTTTAAAAAGCAATGGTCATGCTGGTGGTATTCATAACTGGTATATCCCAGGACAAGGTTTATCGTTTGATGCACTGTTAAAAGAGATGGGAACAGGCCTTGTTGTTACTGAATTGATGGGGCAAGGTGTCAGTACAGTAACGGGTGATTATTCTCGTGGTGCGAGTGGTTTTTGGGTTGAAAACGGTGAAATTCAATATCCTGTAAGCGAAGTGACTATTGCAGGTAACTTAAAAGATATGTGGGCAAATATTGCCACTATGGGTGATGATATTGAGACGCGCAGTAATGTTCAGTGTGGCTCGTTATTATTACCAGAAATGAGTATTGCAGGTGAGTGAGTTTTAGACACTTATCGCAACCTTTAATCTCAGCCCGCAATGGGCTGAGATATCGCGTTTATCTGTGTGCTTTTCAATTTGAGAAGATAAAATAAGACGCGAACCTTCAGCTATGTTTAACGGTGTAATTCACCCGCAGCTTCAGGTTGGTATAGAATTTCTAATACTTTAACCTTGGTTTCAAGGCCATTTGGCAGTTTCCAACTGATCTCATCATCAATCGCTAAACCCAGTAGCGCAGCACCCATTGGTGCCATAACGGAAAGTTCAGTAGTGCTGTCTTTTAATGAAGCGGGATACACTAAAGTACGAGTACGCTCTTCATTATTTTTTAAGTCCATAAAACGGACTTTGCTGTTCATTGTGACAATATTAGCAGGGATATCAGCTGGTGTAACAATGTCAGCACGATCTAATTCTTCATTCAATGCTTCAGCAATCGGGCTATCTGCAAATGCCGGTTGTTCAAGTAATGAATCTAAACGTTCTGCATCAAGTTCGTTGATGATAATTGTTGGCTTTGTCATACCACACTCCAATTTATTCCAATGCAAAACAACACCCCCACGGGTGAGGTGGGGGTGTTGTTAAACTCATATAAGAGATAATAGGCGGTTCTGTATAAAAAAGAAAGAGACAGTGATCACAGTCTCTTTCGGGTTATTTAGTTAAGAAATGCTAATCTATTGTTTTCTATTACGATTATTCTTCATCAAACCCCGATTCAAATAATGCGATAATAGCATCAATAGCTTCATTTTCATCACCACCAGTGACTTCTATATCAATTTGACTGCCTTGCTCTGAATCTAACATCAGCATAGCAATCACACTATCCGCTTGTGCTTCAACCCCTTCGTTGTTGCGTAAAATGACGGTTGATTGAAATGTTTTGACTAAATCAAACAACTTCATTGCAGGTCTTGCATGCATACCGAGTCTATTTTTAATCGCAACTTGCCGATATTGGGTCATTTGCGTTTTTCTAGTGTTCTATGGCGTGATTGTACGTTTTTCCCTCTAGAGCGAAAATAGTCTGCGAGTTGCTCAGCAACATAAACAGAACGGTGTTTACCCCCCGTACAACCAATCGCAACCGTCAAATAACTACGGTTATTGGTTTCTAACATCGGCAACCAAAGTTCGAGATAGCTTCTAGTTTGATAAATAAAGTTATGAACTTCGGTGTGTCTATCTAAAAACGCTGCGACAGGGCGATCTAGACCTGTCATTGGGCGCAGTTTCGGATCCCAATGTGGATTCGGTAAGAATCGCACATCAAAAACATAGTCTGCATCAATAGGAATACCATGCTTAAAGCCAAACGATTCAAAGACCATCGTTAGCTCACGTTCACGTTTGCCTAATAAGCGGGTACGCAGCATCTCTGCAAGCTCATGAACTGACATTTCAGATGTGTCAATGATGAGATCCGCGCGTGATCGTAATGGCTCAAGCAGATCACTTTCGGTATCAATGGCAACTTCTAATGAAAGATTCTTGGTTGAAAGAGGGTGAAGACGTCGAGTATCACTATAACGACGAATTAAGGTATTTCTATCTGCGTCTAAAAATAAGAGTTGTGGAGAGTATTCAGCGGGTAAACTTTCCAGCGCTTTTTCGAAGATCTCCGGCGACTCTGGCATATTTCGGACATCAATACTGACTGCGGCAGCAGAAGCATCACGTTCAGCCAGTGTTTTTGCGAGCTCAGGTAAAAGATCAACAGGCAAGTTATCAACACAATAAAATCCCATGTCTTCAAGCGCACGCAAAGCGACTGACTTACCTGAACCAGAGCGTCCGCTGACTATCATCAGCACCATGAGGTAGCTCCCCTATAATTTCCCAGTGATGAATATCATTCCACTGTATGCTATTCGCGTCCTACTAAACCCGTAGGGGTTATTCTGTGATAATCTGATAAAGCTCTTCATCACTTTGTGCGGAGCGTAGTCGGCGACATAAATTTTTGTCTGCCAACTGTTTTGCAATCAAAGACAGTGTGTGTAAATGTTCCTTACATTGTGTTGCAGGAACGAGTAATGCGAACAACAAGTCGACAGGTTGATTATCAATAGCGTCGAAGGCAATAGGTTCGCTTAGGTGAAGAAACACACCAACTACTTTTTCTGTTTCATCACTTTCAATACGTCCATGAGGGATAGCTAAACCGCCCCCAATCCCTGTTGTACCGACTTTTTCACGCGTCAATAAGGCTTCAAATATCAGTGTTTCGGGTAAATTAAGTGCTTTTGCCGCATTTTCACTGATAATTTCTAACGCGCGCTTTTTACTCGTGCAATGTACATCATTATGCGTACATGCCAGAGAAAGTACGTCGCTAATATTCATCTTTGTATCGTTGTTCATTGTCTTATTCACTTAGACCAGCAAACCAGATGCCACAACGTGACATCTGGTTTTTCGTTACTGATATTGATTAGGCGTTGGCTTAAACCGAGTCATAAACAACGCAGTAACTTCGCCGATTGTATCCCCATTTCACAATGGGAAATGAATTAATGTTGTCTCAGTTTATCTTTGTGTTTGGTTAATTGACGAGCCAGTTTATCCATTAATCCATCAATTGCTGCGTACATATCTTCTGCTTCAGCAGAGGCATGCAATTCACCGCCATTAACTTGAATGGTCGCTTCCGCGATTTTATTAACTTTCTCGACTTTCAGGATAACCTGAACGTTATTAATTTTGTCAAAGAACTGAGGTAATTTCGCGCTTTTTGCTTTGACGGTATCACGCAGAGCATCGGTTAATTCAATATTATGACCAGTGATTTGAAGTTCCATAGTGTCTTCCTTCTCAATTATGCTCAAACCAACTCTTTGCGTTGATTTGAAGGCGGGATGGATAATGACTCTCTATACTTCGCAACAGTGCGTCGAGCAACTTGTATTCCAAGTTCTGCGAGCATATCAGCCAGTTTACTATCACTAAGTGGTTTCGCTGGATTTTCTGCTGCGATTAGTTTCTTCACTAAAGCCCTGATTGCTGTTGAAGAGGCTTCGCCCCCGCTATCAGTATTCACATGGCTAGAGAAAAAATACTTCAATTCGAAAATTCCTCTTGGGCAATGCAAAAATTTTTGCGTTGTCACTCGAGAAATGGTGGATTCGTGCATTTCAACCTGTTCAGCAATGTCTGCTAACACAAGGGGTTTCATATGCTCTTCACCCAATTCGAAAAATGCCTGCTGTGTGTCAACAATGCAATGAGCGACTTTTAATAATGTCTCATTACGGCTTTCTAAACTTTTTATCAGCCATTTGGCTTCTTGTAAATTGTCTCGAATAAATTTTCCATCGCTTTCATTTTGAGTCGATTGACCCAATGCTGCATAAGTCTCATTTATTCGTAGGCGAGGAATGCTATCTGTATTTAACTCAACTTGCCAGCGTTCACCTGATTTTTTTACCAGTATATCTGGAATAACATACTCTGACTCGCCTGTATCAATACTTAATCCGGGCTTAGGATCAAGAGACTGGATCATCTCAATAACAGATTTTAGTGTCTCTTCGCGTAATTTCGTTTGACGCATCAATTGACGAAAATCACGGTTACCTAACAACTCTAAATATTGGCTAATGACTAACTGCGTTTCTTTAAGATAGGGTGTTTCCGTTGAAAAAGCGGATAGCTGAATCAAAAGACACTCTTTTAAATCACGAGCAGCAACACCAATAGGATCAAAGCGTTGAATACGTTTTAATACGGCTTCGACTTCATCAAGCTCTAATTCATCATCGCCCATTCCAACAAGGATGTCATCTGTTGTGACAGTTAAATATCCTGTTTCATCAATAGCATCGATAATACTTATCGCAATTGCTCTGTCTGTATCTGAAAATGGAGTGAGATCAGCCTGCCATGTTAGGTAATCTTGCAATGAGGCAGTTGTTTCACCTTGATACAGTGGAAGCTCATCATCAGTATAGTCATTACTGGTGCCAGAAGGTGTGCCTGCGGTGTAGATCTCTTCCCATTGCGTATCTAAAGGGAGATCATCAGGCATCTCTTTTTGCTCTAAAGCATCCAGCGTGTCGAACTCTTCAACTTCGTTTTCAGTTGTTGTTTCTGTTGTAGAGTCTGACTGATTTTCTGTATGAGAGGTATCATCTGAAACGGGATCTTGTTGATCGTCGTCTTGTTCTAGAAGTGGATTAGACTCAAGCGCTTGCTGAATTTCTTGTTGTAATTCAAGCGTCGAAAGTTGCAACAAACGAATAGCCTGTTGTAGCTGTGGCGTCATTGCCAGTTGCTGACTAAGACGAAGTTGCAGACTTTGTTTCATAATAATGCGATGAGTCCTTTGCTGTTGTCATCCATGACAGAGTAAAAGTGAATCAAAGATTACAGGCGGAAGCCTTCACCTAAGTAAACACGTTTAACTTGCTCATTTTCAAGAATTTCTTCTGGTGAACCATGAGCGATAAGGTGACCTTGGCTGACGATATAAGCACGTTCACACACATCTAATGTTTCACGAACGTTATGGTCAGTAATCAGTACACCTAATCCATAATCACGTAGATGCTGGATAATTTTTTTAATATCTAATACCGAAATAGGGTCAACACCGGCAAAAGGTTCATCTAATAAAATGAATTTAGGGTTTGCTGCCAATGCTCGCGCAATTTCAACGCGACGGCGTTCACCCCCTGATAATGATTGCCCTAAGCTGTTACGTAAGTGGCTGACATTAAACTCTTCTAGCAGCTCTTCTGCTCTATCTTTTCGTTCTTCAGGCGTTAAATCATGGCGAATTTCTAAGATCCCCATAATGTTGTCATAAACGCTTAAGCGTCTAAAAATAGACGCCTCTTGAGGAAGATAGCCAATGCCTTTACGTGCTCGTTCATGTAACGGTAACAGCGTAATGTCTTCATCATCAATTGTAATACTACCTGCATCACGAGCGACAATGCCAACAACCATATAGAATGTGGTTGTTTTACCTGCACCATTTGGCCCAAGTAAGCCGACAATCTCACCTGAATTGACGTTCAGGCTTACATCACCGACAACGGTGCGCCCTTTGTATGCTTTCGCTAAATTTTCAGCTTTTAACAGCGCCATAAAGTGTTACTTACCTTTGTTGTTAACACCAGGGCCTTTCTCTTGCAACTGGGAAGGCAGTAAAACAGTAGTCACTTGTTTACCTTTACCGCTAAAAGCTTCCATTTGCTGAGTTGGGACGAGATAAGTGATCTTATCACCGGTGATATTACTGTCTAATTGTTCAAGATAGGCTTTACCCGTTAAGGTCATTAACTCTTTATCCATTTCATAGGTCATTTTTTCGCCACGACCTTTGATAGGTTTACCATCATCTTGTAACTGATAAAAAGTCACTGGGTTACCAAATGCTTCGATTACGATCCTTTTGGAGTCACCGCCTGGGCGTGTGACAACAACTTTATCTGCACGAATATCGATAGATCCTTGTTTGATCACAACATTTTGTGTAAAGGTTGTGACGTTTTTTTCTAGATCAAGCGATTGTTTCTCTGAATTCACAACAATAGGTTGTTGTGTGTCATCTTTAAGCGCCATCGCAGGTACACTTATCGCTAAAAGTGTACCAATAATCAGTGTATTACGGATTTTTTGATTCATTAGGGATCTCATAATAGGTGTTTACCTTTTCAATCAGCTCTGCACGTTTCTCGCGCAGATTGCCTCGCATTTTTAAGCCGACTGATTTCAGTCCGACGCCGATAATAGTCACTTCATCATCAGAGGAAACATCCTGTGTATCCAAATTTGCGATAGCATTGTCTGTGCTTATTCTCTGTAGTTGAGAGTCATCCGTTAAGCTATCAATTTGAACATCGCCATAAAGATAGAGCATTTTACTGTTTGTTAGCTTGGCTTTATTTGCGCGTACTGTCCATGTTGCATCCCCTGTCGGTGAATAGGTGGTTAAGACAGGGTTAGTAAACCATGTAAACTTTTGCTGAGCATAATTTTTGACATCATCAGCAACAAGTTTATATCCGAGTATACCCGTTGGCTCGTAAACAAAAGATATCGATGATTTGGATTGATAGGTTGGCTGACCATCATCAACAATCTCACCATCACCGAATTCAGTGTTATTAGTGTAGTTCCAGCCAATCAGCCCAAGGGCGATAATGGCAAGAATTAAGGTAAACCAGGATTTTAATTTATTCATTCTGTATCGTTATACGTTAAATCGAAAGACCTTTAGCTTCTTCAAGCCGACCTTGCGCTAAAAGGATTAAATCACACAATTCTCGTACTGCACCACGACCACCCGCAATGCGGGTTACATAATGAGCACGAGGTGTAAGTAATGGATGAGCATCAGCCACGGCGACAGAAAGTCCCACTTTTTCCATTACAGGTAAATCAATCAGGTCGTCACCAATATAGGCTGTTTGTTCAGGTTTAAGGTTTAGTGTATCTAACAGTTGTTGATACGCCAAAAGCTTATTATGCTGACCTTGGTAAAGATATGTAATGCCAAGGGTTTTAGCACGATCTTCTAACAGTTTAGACTGACGACCTGTAATGATAGCAACCTCAATGCCAGATGTAAGCAAGCAACGGATGCCATACCCATCACGGACATTAAAGGCTTTTAATTCTTCGCCATTGTTGCCCATATAAATGAGTCCGTCTGACATCACACCATCAACATCACAAATCAGCAATTGGATTTTTTCTGCTTTTTTGATGATTTGTTCACTTACTGCACCATAACAAGTTTCTATCATTGTATTCATTTTTATCCTTCGAACGTTATGACTATCTTATACAACACCAGCCTGTAATAAATCATGCATATGTAAAACACCTAACAGGATATCACTATCTTGTTCTGTTACTAATAGCGAGGTGATGTGTTTTGCTTGCATTAAATTCAGTGCTTCAACCGCCAAACAATCTGGGCGAATACGAATACCGCCTCTTGTCATAACATCTGAGATTTTTGCATTGTTTAGATCTATCCCTAAATCAAATATTCTTCGTAAGTCACCGTCAGTAAAGATACCGTTAATCAGCATACTGTCATCGCAAATGACGGTCATACCTAATTTTTTACGGGTTATCTCGACAAGTGCTTCACGTAAAGTGGCATCTTTGGTGACACGCGGAATATCTGCCTCTTTATTCATTAAATCACTGACATGAAGGAGTAATTTACGGCCTAATGCACCGCCAGGGTGAGAAAGCGCAAAATCTTCAGCGGTAAAACCACGGGCACGTAAAAGTGCGATAGCTAGCGCATCCCCCATAACTAAAGTTGCAGTTGTACTGGTTGTTGGGGCAAGCCCTAAAGGACAGGCTTCTTTAGGCACTTTGATACAAAGATGAATATCAGACGCTTTCCCCATTGTACTTTGAGGAGTGCGTGTCATACAAATCAGTGTTATCTGTTTACGTTTAAGTACCGGAATAAGCGCGAGGATCTCGCTGGCTTCACCTGAGTTTGAAATCGCTAGAACGATATCTTTTTCTGTCACCATACCTAAGTCGCCATGACTTGCTTCACCGGGATGAACAAAGAAAGAAGGTGTTCCTGTGCTGGCAAATGTTGCTGCGATTTTATGCCCAATATGCCCTGATTTACCCATACCCATGACAATAACACGACCTTGACAGTGGAAAATTTTTTCACAGGCAAGAGTGAAGTCATCGTTGATGTATTGTTCTAGTTCAGCTAACCCATCACGCTCAATATGAAGGACTTTTTTACCCGCTTGCTGAAAATCAAACTCGGTCATTTTTTTGTACCATTTATTTTAGGTTAAGAGAGAATGTGCAACGCACAACACCGTAATATAAACAATAAAGCAAACTAACAAGAATATCCCTTTTCCTCGATTAAGACGTTGTTTACGACCTAATGAAAAGAGAGAAAACAGTAAACTGGCAACACCAAGGACCGCAAAGCTAAAATAAAATGTATTGAGATTAAATGTGCTTGGTGAGAGTAATGCAGGCATTCCCAACACAAAAGTTAGATTGAAAATATTAGCGCCTATAATATTCCCTAATGCTAATTCATTCTCGCGTCTTAGTGCTGCCACAATGGTTGTTGCTAACTCAGGTAGGCTTGTTCCAATAGATAGCAAGGTTAAACCAACAAAAAATCCACTAAGATGATACTGTTGCATTAAAATAAAGACATTATCTAATATCATTTGGGTCGCAACTGGGATAATAAGTAAAGCAATAACAACCCAAAAAAGTGCAACAGAATTACGAGGATTTGTCTGTAATTCAAAACGCGTTAAGGTTTCTAAAGGTAATACGTGACGCTCTTGTGTTAGTGTTTTGTGCATCGTTTTTATCATTAGAAAAATCGATGCAAAACCAATAAAAAAGAGCAATGTACCTTCTCTAAGCCCTAAGTTTCCGCTAGAAACAATAATACCAACGAGCATGATGACTATAATCATCAAGGGAAGCTCTTTTTTTAGCACTGCGGATTGAATATTCATGGGATAAATCATCGCGCCAATACCCGCGATGAGGAGAAGGTTGGTGAGTGTAGAGCCAATGGCTGTTCCGATAGCGATATCAGGCAAGTTATGAACAGCGGCATCCGTTGAAACAAAAAGCTCAGGCAGTGAAGTACCAGTACCTACAATTAAGATACCGATAACGGCTGGCGGAATTTTTAACGATTGCGCAAAAACGCTCGCACCATAAACTAATCGGTCTGATGCATAAACGAGTAACATCAACCCAAAAATTAAAAGAGACAAAGTAATCAACATGCCATCAGTTTTCCAACAATGAGCGAATAAAGAAAAAACCAATAAGACAGGGCTGATAAAAAAACATATTGTCAAAAGGTTTTGCTAATTAACCATATTTTGACTAGCCAAGCACGAAAAGTAAAATTAACCGTGCAATAAATTGCTAAATAGTGGTGATTTCTTTGTAACATGGCGAATGACCTGCCAAAATAGCGTAAAAATTTGTTTATGCAGACAGGCTTGAGGATGTTTTATTCATGAACGCACAATCTGACAATCTAATTGAAGTGCGCAATATGAACTTCACTCGCGGTAGCAGAAAGATTTTCTCTGAGATCAATCTTGTTGTGCCGAGAGGTAAAGTAACTGCGATTATGGGCCCTTCAGGGATTGGTAAAACAACCTTGTTACGCCTAATGGGAGGACAAATCCTTCCAGATAGTGGTGAAATTTGGTTCGATGGCGACAATATTCCTGCGCTATCACGCTCTGCGTTGTATCAGGCAAGAAAGAAAATGAGTATGCTTTTTCAATCAGGCGCACTGTTCACAGACATGAATGTGTTTGAAAATGTGGCATTTCCATTAAGAGAGCATACAAATTTACCTGAAGCATTGATCCGTACAACGGTGATGATGAAACTTGAAGCCGTGGGTTTACGTGGTGCTGCAAGTTTAATGCCTTCTGAATTATCAGGGGGAATGGCGAGAAGGGCAGCATTAGCAAGAGCTATTGCGCTTGACCCTGAACTGATTATGTTTGATGAGCCTTTTGTAGGGCAAGATCCTATCACAATGGGTGTGCTTGTTAAGTTAATTGATGAGTTAAATCATGCGCTTGGTGTGACTTGTGTTGTTGTTTCGCATGATGTGCCCGAAGTATTAAGTATCGCAGATTACGCCTATATTGTTGCGGAGCAGAAAGTGATTGCTCAAGGCAGTGCACAAGAATTACAGGATAATCCAGATAGGCAAGTAAGACAGTTTTTAGATGGTATTGCTGATGGCCCTGTACCTTTCCGTTTTCCTGCGGGAGATTATCAGGACGACCTATTAGGACGAGGAAATTAGTACGTGGTAAATTTATTATCTCGCATTGGTGCTAGAGCATTGGCGATTTTTGCTACCTTCGGGAGAGCCGGTATTATGCTCTTTCGCGCATTAGTGGGTAAGCCTGAATTTCGTAAACAGTGGCCTTTGTTAATGAAGCAACTGTATAACGTTGGTGTCCAATCCTTATTAATTATCATGGTGTCTGGGCTGTTTATTGGCATGGTGTTGGGATTACAAGGCTATCTTGTTTTAACCACCTTTAGTGCTGAAGCTAGTCTTGGCATGATGGTCGCACTCTCTTTATTAAGAGAATTAGGCCCAGTCGTTACGGCATTATTATTTGCAGGTCGTGCTGGCTCAGCCTTAACAGCTGAAATTGGCTTAATGAAAGCCACAGAACAAATTTCTAGTTTAGAAATGATGGCCGTCGATCCTTTAAGACGTGTCGTTGCGCCCCGTTTTTGGGCAGGTCTTATTAGTATGCCATTGCTTTCACTTATTTTTGTTGCCATCGGTATTTGGGGCGGTGCAATTGTGGGTGTGGATTGGAAAGGGATCGATGAAGGCTTTTTCTGGGCATCTATGCAGGGTGCTGTTGAATGGCGACTCGATTTAGTGAACTGTTTTATTAAAAGTGTCGTTTTTGCCATTACTGTCACTTGGATAGCGCTCTTTAACGGGTATGACGCAATCCCAACATCAGAAGGGATTAGCAGAGCAACAACACGTACTGTTGTTCATTCATCGTTAGCCGTATTGGGTTTAGATTTTGTGCTAACAGCACTGATGTTTGGGAACTAAGTCATGCAAAGTAAAAAAATTGAAGTTTGGGTTGGTCTATTTGTTCTGATTGCGTTAGCTGCCGTGATTTTCTTATGCCTTAAAGTAGCTGATATTAAAGAAATGGGTAATCAACCGACTTATCGTGTTTATGCCAGCTTCGGTAATATTGGTGGGTTAAAAGAGCGCTCACCCGTTAAGATTGGTGGTGTGGTAATTGGTCGAGTTTCTTCTATCACTTTGAAAGAAGAAGATGAAGGTAACTATCGCCCTGAAGTCGTGCTCGATATTTTGAGCATTTATGACCACATTCCAGAAAGTAGCTCACTGTCTATTCGTACATCTGGTTTATTAGGTGAGCAATTCCTTGCATTGAATTTAGGTTTTTATGATGAAGCATTAGATTCTACTCTGTTAAAAGACGGAGGACGGATCACAAATACCAATTCAGCAATGGTGCTAGAAGATCTTATTGGTCAATTCCTTTATAAAACCGGTGATGGTGATGATTCAGCTAAATCTGAATCTAAACCGACAGAAGAACACTCTGCATTACCTTAATCATTAATTCCTATACGATGCACTTATACATTTAGCTAAATTTAGCGTAATAAATGCATCGTATTATTGAAACCCTATTTGAGGAGAAGCGAACGTATGTTTAAACGCTTATTGATGGTCGCACTATTAGTGATAACGCCTTTTGCCATGGCGGTAGATAAAACCAATCCTTACGCATTGATGGAAGATGCAGCACAAAAGACCTTTAGTAAATTGAAAAATGAACAGCCGCAAATTCGTAAGAACCCAGAGATTTTACGTCAAATTGTTCAGCAAGAATTACTGCCTTATGTACATATTAAATATGCGGGTGCATTAGTGTTAGGGCCGCATTATCGTAATGCAACACCTGCGCAACGCGATGCTTATTTCACTGCATTTGAAGCGTATCTTGCTCAAGTTTATGGTCAAGCATTAGCGATGTATGAAGGTCAAGAGTACCGTATTGAACCAGAAAAACCTTTTGCAGATAAATCAGCTCTAACTATTCGTGTCACTATTATCGATACAAATGGTCGCCCGCCAGTTCGTCTTGATTTCCAATGGCGTAAAAACAGTAAAACAGGTGAATGGCAAGCTTATGATATGATTGCTGAAGGTGTCAGCATGATCACAACAAAACAGAATGAGTGGTCAGATATTTTAAATTCTAAAGGTGTTGATGGTTTAACAAAACAGTTAGAAATCAGTGCTAAAACACCAATCACACTGGATGAGAAAAAATAACATGTCAGCTTCGTTAAATTGGGAAAAAAAGGAGGGTGTCCTCTATTTCCAAGGAACGCTAGATCGTGAAACGTTATTGCCTGTTTGGCAGCAACGGAAAGCATTATTAGCTGATATTAATATCATTGATATTTCTGCCTTAGGACATATTGATTCAACAGGATTGGCACTTTTTGTTCACTTAAAAGCAGAAATGGAAGAGCAAAATCGTCAATTTATTATTCGAGGTGTAAGTGAGCGTTTTCAGACCTTAATTACACTCTATGATCTTGATGAAATTATGAATATTGCCTAATACAGATATTGAGTAAAGGTATTAAAAAGCCCCCTTCGTGATACTTTTATCATTAAGGGGGTTTTTGATGGTTTAAGAGTAGAGCGGATTCCATTAGGATAGACGACTGATTATTATTTTAACGTTGAGATTGAGCAATTATGGATACAAATGAAATCAAACAAGTATTAATGGACAGCCTGTCTTTAGATGAAGTCATCGTCAATGGTGATGGCAGTCATTTTCAAGTTGTCGTTGTTGGCGCAATGTTTGAGGGAATGAGCAGAGTAAAACAACAACAAACCATTTATGCCCCTTTGATGGAATATATCGCCGATAACCGTATTCACGCTTTGTCTATTAAAGCCTACACACCTGAAGAGTGGAAGAGAGATCGTAAACTTAACGGGCTTTGATTCAGTAGGTATACAGCGTACAGCAAAATAAAAAGAGAGTTCTACAGATGGATAAATTTAGAGTACAAGGGCCAACCTGTTTATCAGGTGAGGTCACTATTTCAGGCGCAAAAAATGCCGCACTACCAATCCTGTTCGCTGCGATCCTTGCCGAAGAGCCAGTAGAATTAACGAATGTTCCTAAATTAAAAGATATCGATACAACGATTAAGTTACTTAATCGCTTAGGAACTAATGTTGAACGTAATGGTTCTGTTTTCGTTGATGCTCGTAATATTAATGAGTTTTGCGCTCCTTACGAGTTAGTAAAAACCATGCGTGCTTCTATTTGGGCTTTAGGTCCGCTGGTGGCTCGTTTTGGTCAAGGTCAGGTTTCTTTACCGGGTGGCTGTGCCATTGGTGCTCGTCCTGTTGATCTTCATATTACAGGTTTAGAGCAATTAGGCGCAGAAATCACTCTGGATGAAGGTTATGTGAAAGCACGCGTTGATGGGCGTTTAAAAGGCGCACATATTGTCATGGATAAAGTGAGTGTGGGTGCCACTATCACTATTATGACTGCTGCGGTATTAGCTGAAGGCAAAACCATCATTGAGAATGCAGCAAGAGAGCCTGAAATTGAAGATACAGCAAATTTCCTCAATACATTAGGCGCTAAAATCAGCGGTGCAGGTACTGATAGCATTACTATTGAAGGTGTAGAGCGCCTTGGTGGTGGTACTTATCAAATCCTACCAGATCGTATTGAAACAGGTACTTTCTTAGTTGCTGCTGCGATTTCTCGTGGTCGTGTTGTTTGCCGTAATGCTAAACCAGACACATTAGATGCTGTGTTGGCAAAATTACGTGAAGCAGGTGCTGATATCGAAGTGGGTGAAGATTGGATAAGCCTTGATATGCATGGTAAACGCCCTAAAGCGGTAACATTGCGTACTGCGCCGCATCCGGGTTTCCCAACCGATATGCAAGCACAATTTAGCCTTTTAAACTTAGTGGCTGAAGGCGCAGGAATGATCACTGAAACTATTTTTGAAAATCGTTTTATGCACATTCCTGAGTTAATCCGTATGGGCGCTCACGCCGAAATTGAAAGTAATACTGTGTTATGCCACGGTGTTGAAAAACTGTCAGGCGCACAAGTGATGGCAACAGATTTACGTGCTTCTGCAAGCTTAGTACTTGCAGGTTGTATTGCTGAAGGCACAACTATTGTCGATCGTATTTACCATATCGATCGTGGTTATGAGAATATTGAAGCTAAATTACAAGGATTAGGGGCAAAAATAGAACGTTTGCGCTCTAATGACTAATTTATTTTAGTTATCCTTTTTTAGCCATTTAAAACCATAGTGCATTGTTGTGCTGTGGTTTTTTTTGCGCATTATTTCAATAGAACTCTCAATAGAATAGGATAATTCATAAGGCATTTCTTTCGTGACAAGATACAGTAAGAAAAATAGACCTGTTTTAGAGAAACCTCTATGAGCTAAAAGGAAGGAACATGTATGCAGGTAACAAGGAAACAAGAGCGCCTAGTTCGTCAGGCATTGGATGAATGGCAAAAATCTGGTGCAATCTCGACACAAGAACATCAACAATTAGGAAGTACGTTGCATCGTATTCCTTTCGATTGGAAAAGATTAAGCCGCTACGCATTTTGGATAGCAATGGTCTGTTTGATTATTGCTGCTGGAAGTATTTTTAGTGACAGTGCATTAGTCTATTATTTAATTGAGATTTTTAGTGTTTCTGAAATTATGCGGGTGATCTCTCCTGCACTTATTGCTTCAGCTCTCTACTTCTGGGGATTTAAACGTCAGCGAAAAGAAACACAGTGGCATTACAGTACTGAGTTTATTCTCTTTTTAGGTGTGATGTTTACGGCTATTTTCCTTTGGCAATTGGGAGAATTACTGGATACAGGAAGTGGCCATATTGCCCCTCTCTTTTTAATTGGCTGTGTCATTTATGGTGCAATTGGATTTATCAGTCGTTCCTCGCTGGTGTGGTTATTCTTTTTATTGATGTTAGGAAACTGGTTTGGTGCTGAAACGGGGTATGTCTCCGGTTGGGGCGCTTATTGGTTAGGGATGAACTATCCTATCCGCTTTGTCTTCTTTGGCGCAGTATTATTAGCAGGCTGTTATTTCCTACAAAATGTATTGGCACACCGTCGTTTATTTACCATGACAAAAATAATGGGACTCACTTATCTGTTTATTGCGCTATGGATAATGTCTATTTTCGGTAATTACGATCCAGATACGTGGTATCGCACTTCAAGTGTGAATCTGTTGCCTTGGGCACTATTATTTGGTGTTGTCGCTGTTATTTGTATTTATATTAGCCTTAAAACAGATGACGGTATGTTAAGGGGGTTTGGCCTAACATTCCTTGGTATCAACCTTTATACCCGATTCTTTGAATATTTTTGGGATAGCTTACACAGTGCGATTTTCTTCTTTATTTTGGCGATTTCACTGATTTTAATTGGAAGAAAAGCTGAAAAAATTTGGCATGCTGTTGAGAATAACTCAATCGCTAATAAAGAGAGTAAGAGCGAATAGTATAATAAAAAATATACTGATTAGTAATGTGGTAGGAGAGCCAATCCTATGGAAAAGCGAAGTTGTCATCTTCCTTTAGAAGTGAGCTGTGTTGCGTGTCATTATTTTGTTTTCAAAGATAAAGATGAGGTATTTTTTGAGATCTGTCCCGTATGTGGTTGGCAAAATGATGGTACTAAAGAAGGTCAATATAGCGGTTGTAATCACAGCACATTAGAGGACTATCGTAATACCGAAAGTTTTAAAGAAAGCTGCTTACAAAGTGCGACGTTTTATATGAAATCTCCCTACTAGCCAAAAATAGGGAGATTTTTTGCTAGTTATGATTCTGGTTGGTATTCAGAGATAGTTACATCAACATTTATCTCATTACCTTCTCGTAATACCGTGACAGGTAATACCGTGCCGGGGCGCGTTTCTGCGATGTAATCCATCATTTCCATCGCGGAAGTCGCTGGTGCATGATTAATACTAAGGATGATATCGCCTGTTTTTATTCCGGCTTTATCCGCAGGACCATTTGGTGAGATCCTAAAAATACGCAACCCTTGGATTTGCTTAATATCTGTATTTGATGAGCGAATTCTTGGTAATTCTTTTGCTGTAATACCAATAAAGCCACGGATAACACGACCATCACGAATTAGCTTATTCATAATTTTAACTGCAAGTTCGGTTGGAATAGCGAAGCCTAATCCCTCAGCAGTAGGGCGGTATCCGTTATAGGTTCCTGAATCAAACGTCATGGTATTAATACCTACTAGTTCACCTTCAGTATTAATTAATGCTCCGCCAGAATTACCTTCATTAATTGAGGCATCTGTTTGTAGGAAATTTTGGTAACGGGTTGGACTTAATCCAACGCGACCTGTAGCACTGATGATCCCTTGTGTAATAGTTTGCCCAATATTAAATGGGTTACCAATAGCCAGTACAACATCACCAACATGAGAAATGCGTTTAGTATTAATGGGGATTGTAGGGAGTTTATCGGCATCAATTTTTAATACCGCAAGATCGGTTAAAGGATCGGAGCCAACAAGCAGGCCTTCATAAAGATCACCATTTTGGAGCGCGATAAGGATCTGATCAGCATTATTGATAACATGTTGATTTGTCAGAATATAACCACGACCATCCATAATGACACCAGCGCCTAAAGATGTTAGCTCACGGCCTTCTTGAGAAAAGCTCCCCATTGTACTGCTATAAACATTAACAACCGCAGGGGCTGCTCGTCGTACTGCTGTGTTATAGCTAAAAGGCGCATTAAGAAAATCGCCATTCAGTAGGCGTTCAATAAAAATAGGGCGAATTGAAGGAACTGCAATCAAAAGAATTGCTGCGGTGAGAAGACCAATTAGAGTTGATCGCAGTAACTTAGTTAACATAAAAATCCTGTATTTATGTCTGACTGTGAAATTATTCGCGTAGAAGCGGTGAGAATAGCATAGTTTAACTTATGAAAGCATCGCTCAGCGCATAAAATCCCCTTTTAAGCCAATGGATCTTATCAAAAATAGGTATAAAAAAAGCCCTATAATGGAAATTATAGGGCTAAAGAAATCAATAAATTAGATAGGTGAAAAGCTTACTTCTTAGCGCGGTGTATTACGTAACAACAGGTAAATTTCTTCATTACCACGTTGAATATTCAATGCAAGAACAGGCGGTTTAGCGTCAATTGCTTTGCGTAAATCGCCGAGTGATGTAATTGGCGTATTATTGATACCAATAATAAGGTCGCCTTTTTGTAAACCAGATGCCGCAGCTGCGGAATCTTTCTCTACAGAATCAACAGCAACTGCTTTAACTTGTTTGTTTAAGTAATTACTTAATGTAGCGCCTTGTAGTGCCGGAGAGAAGTTATCTGCGCGCGTTGCATCTGCCGATTGTTTCTCTAATGTCACTTTAACATCCATTGGTTTACCTTGACGAATTAAACCAATTAGGATCTCTTTACCCGGTGGTGTCGTACCCACTTTAGCTCTTAATTCAGCAAAGCTATTGATACGTTTACCATCAACTGAAATTAAAACGTCACCCGGTTTAATACCGGCTTTTGCCGCGGATGAATCTGGCATTACTTCGCTAACAAAGGCACCGCGTTGTGCATCAATATTAAAGGATTTCGCCAGATCAGAATTCATTTCTGTACCACGAATACCTAAGATGCCACGCTTAACTTCACCATGAGAAATGAGTTGTTGGCTAAGATCACGCGCCATATTACTTGGAATGGCGAAGCCGATACCAATGTTGCCACCACCCGGTGCTAAAATAGCGGTGTTAATTCCGATTAACTCACCATTCAAGTTAACGAGTGCGCCACCAGAGTTACCACGGTTGATTGAAGCATCGGTCTGGATAAAGTTCTCTAAACCTTCAAGATTTAAACCACTACGGCCTAATGCGGAAATAATACCGGATGTTGCTGTTTGGCCTAAACCAAAAGGGTTACCTACTGCAACTGCAAAGTCACCAACACGTAATTGATCAGAGTCCGCCATTTTAATTGCGGTTAAGTTAGTGGGTTTTTCAATTTGCAGTAATGCGATATCTGTTTGTGGATCGCTACCAATTAATTTTGCACTAAATTCACGACCATCATTAATTTGCAGTTGAATTTTATCTGCACCATCAACAACGTGGTTGTTTGTTAATACGTAGCCTTTTTGTGCATCAATAATGACACCTGAGCCTAAGCCTTCAAAAGGGCGAATACTTTGCTGTTGTGATGGGAAGTTTGGACCAAAGAAGAATTTGAACTCTTCAGGCACTTGCTGACTTTGTACTCGTGTTCCTGAAACATGCACACTGACAACAGCAGGTAACACTTTTTCTAACATTGGTGCAAGGCTTGGCAGTTGTTCACCTGATGGCATAACCGCAGGCAGCGCGGCCATACTGGTTGCTGGAATAGTAGAGAGTGAAAGTCCGACACTCATTGCTAATGCACTAAGTAATAATTTTCTTTTTTTAGTCAACATGAATTAGAGTCTCTTGATACAGTTATCAAAATAAAAGTTATTGCTCAAAATGAGCTTGATGTCACTAAGACCTGTACTGACAAAGGAAAGTTCATTAAGACATGATGTGCTTTGCTTCCTTTTACACGGATTTACAAGACAAAAGCTATCTTTAAAACCATAGCAAATAATTGTCATTTTATGATGTTTATTAGAAAGAAAAAACGCCACAGAAATGTGGCGTTTTTAATATTAACTGTCTTTTTTCTCTGTGGGTCTGAACAATCCAGATGCCCCTTCGGAGTAATCACGAGGTGGCATTTTTATTGGAGATTGATCATTTGCTGCTTCTGATTCACTTAATCGGTAATTAAATGGATTTTCTTGAGCTGGCATATCAGGCATGAGCTCATTAGAACTTTTTGCCATATGTTGATAAAGCTGACGGTAGTCTCTCGCCATGTTATCTAATAGTTCAGCACTTCTAGCAAAGTGGCTGACAAGCTCATTGCGATAAGTATCAAGTTCTTCTTTTTTCGTGTCTAACTCTGCTTTGATAGCATCTTGTTGGCGAAGGGTGCTGTTACCGTAACGCATTGCAAGTGCGCCGATAATAAGACCGACAACTAATCCAATCAGTGCATAAACCCAAACCATGGCAACTCCTTTTCATCTAATAGTGAGGACGATGGATTTTTATAACATCATAACCGCTAAAAGGCATGGGTGGAATAATATCCTTAAGCTTAATATAAAATTCGTGTGTTACGTTGATGTTAAAACCATTCTTAATGCTTATAATAGAGCCATTCGACAGACACAAATTAGTATGTCAGAAAATTAAGGATAAGAGGGCATTCATGACTGTTAGTACGCCATTATCACTTTATGAAGCCGCATTGAAGCAAGGTGATTATCAACCTGATGATGTTCAGCGAAAAACGGTTCTTCATCTTCAACAGATATACCATGCATTATTAAAAGAGACTCCACCAGAAAAAAATTCGCTAACACAACGATTGTTCGGGCGACTTCGCACAAAAAAACAGATTGTTGCACCAGAACGTGGTTTATATATGTGGGGCGGTGTTGGGCGAGGTAAAACATGGTTGATGGATATGTTTTATCAAAGCTTGCCGACAGAACGAAAACTTCGCTTACACTTCCATCGCTTTATGTTACGTGTTCAAGAAGAACTAAAAAACTTACAAGGCCATGAAAATCCGTTAGAAATTATTGCTGATGGCTTTAAAGAGCAAACTGATGTGCTCTGTTTTGATGAGTTTTTTGTTTCTGATATTACTGATGCGATGATTTTAGGTACATTACTTGAAGCATTATTTGTCAGAGGTATCACGTTGGTAGCAACGTCGAATATTCCTCCTGATGAACTTTATCGTAATGGGTTACAGCGTTCTCGTTTTTTACCTGCAATAGAACAAATTAAACAACACTGTGATATTTTGAATGTGGATGCAGGGATTGATTATCGGTTAAGAACATTAACGCAAGCACATCTCTTTTTATCGCCATTAAACGATAAAAATCGGCAAGAGATGGATAGAATTTTCATGCACTTGGCAACCAGCGAATCACAAGTTGATTGTACCTTAACCATCAATCATCGCCCCATGAAAGCAAGAAAAGCATCTAGTGGAGTGCTCGCTATTAACTTTTCAACCTTGTGTATGGAACCACGTAGCCAGCTTGATTACATTGAGCTTTCTAAGCATTACCACTCTGTTTTGTTATATGACATGGAACAAATGGGGACATTAAATGAAGACGCTGCACGTCGGTTTCTTGCGCTTGTTGATGAGTTTTATGAGCGTAAGGTAAAACTTATTATTAATGCAAATGTAGAAATGAACGAGATTTACCAAGGTGATTTTTTACGTTTTGAATATCAGCGTTGCTTGTCCCGTTTGCAAGAGATGCAAAGTGAAGAATATTTAGTACAACCCCATCTCGCTTAATTTTTAATTCTTGAAGAAAGTCATCTTTCATTATGGTAGGATGACGCAGGTTAGGTTGCTTGATGTTTTTTTCTATGAAAATAGAAAGCATTAGGCAGCTTACAAGCGCTCTGGAAAGGAACAATTCTTCTCTTCAGGTAGCAAGAATTTATCAGTCAAATCAGAAAAAAGTGCCAGATTCGTTTTTTTCGCTGAAATATTGAAAAAGAATTCAATTGTTTTTCAATTATGACTCGATTTTTTTTTCTGACTTCTCTATAATCTTGCGACCCCACGTTGCAGCAAGTTTTTTATTTCCCAAAAAACTCGCATTTTAGAGTCAGCAGTGCTACTCGAAGGGGTAGGTTTGCTGGACACAAGAGTCGTGTGAACCTCAATAGTATTTGAACCGAGCGTTCACCAACGTGTAACTAAACATTGGGTAATTTTCAATAATGAAAACTTTTACAGCTAAACCAGAAACCGTAAAACGCGACTGGTACGTTGTTGATGCAGACGGCAAAACTTTAGGCCGTTTAGCAACTGAAATTGCTAGCCGTTTACGCGGTAAGCACAAAGCGGAATATACTCCGCACGTTGATACTGGTGATTACATCATCGTTTTAAACGCTGAGAAAGTAGCGGTAACTGGTCATAAACGTACTGACAAAGTTTACTACCGTCATACTGGTCACGTAGGTGGTATCAAACAAGCGACTTTCGAAGAGATGATCGCCCGTAGTCCTGAGCGTGTAATCGAAATCGCGGTAAAAGGCATGCTGCCAAAAGGGCCTCTGGGTCGTGCGATGTACCGTAAACTGAAAGTTTACGCAGGATCTGAGCACAACCACGCGGCACAACAACCGCAAGTTCTGGACATTTAATCGGGATAATAGGCAATGGCTGATAATCAATACTACGGCACAGGTCGCCGCAAAAGTTCTTCCGCACGTGTCTTCATTAAGCCAGGTAGCGGTAATATCGTAATCAACAAACGTAGCCTAGAAGTTTACTTCGGCCGCGAAACAGCACGTATGGTTGTTCGTCAACCGCTGGAATTAGTTGATATGCTGGGTAAATTAGATTTATACATCACTGTTAAAGGTGGTGGTATTTCTGGTCAAGCTGGCGCGATCCGTCACGGTATCACTCGTGCACTGATGGAATATGATGAGACTCTACGTTCTGATCTGCGTAAAGCTGGTTTCGTAACCCGTGATGCGCGTTCTGTTGAACGTAAGAAAGTGGGTCTGCGTAAAGCACGTCGTCGTCCACAGTTCTCTAAACGTTAATTTGTTATCTTTTAGATATCAATTTGATGTTGAAAACCCGTCTTCACAGGCGGGTTTTTTATTTTTGACTTATTTGTGTTTATTAATAATAAAAACATAATGTTGCTAATACATTGAGGCTGTTACTCATAAAACTGGCTTTATGTAAGATAACGATAGTATTAAAAAGCCTATTTTTTAGATGTTATCTCTAAATAATTTCATTTTTTGATATTATAATCTTACTTTTAAGATAGTGTGGCATATTATGTTGAATTATTTGCATTAGCCCCCCTAAGTGGCATGAATTCTGGTAGAATAGCGGGCTTTGGTGTCTTTCTTTCTATGACTTCATCATGTTGCCAATGGGTATATTGATCGTAATACCAGTGATGAGTTTGAAAGTCATACCAAAATTATTATGACAATAATGATTGTTAAATGATTATTTTGGTATTACTTGATAATGATATGTGCCGCAAAGACAGGTGAGTTTTTAACCCTGTAAAATATGATTATCCCACGATAACACTGTTATACAGGTAGTTACCCAATGCAGTTAATAACTTAAATGTTTATTTAGGTTTACTGCGTTTGTGTGCTTGTCTTTTAGGAATGGGGAAATGAAAAAGGCATTGTGCTAATTCATTTCTTTAATTGATTAACTTGGAGGTTTTCATGGCTGTCGCTGCCAACAAACGTTCGGTAATGACTTTGTTTTCCGGTCCGACTGATATTTTCAGCCATCAGGTCAGAATTGTCCTAGCGGAGAAAGGTGTCAGTGTTGAAATTGAACAGGTTGAAGCTGGTAATCTTCCACAGGATCTTATCGATCTAAATCCTTACCAAAGTGTACCGACTTTGGTTGATCGTGAGCTGACTCTGTATGATTCACGCATCATCATGGAATACCTTGATGAACGCTTCCCTCATCCTCCTTTAATGCCAGTTTATCCTGTTGCTCGTGGTAGCAGCCGTTTAATGATGCATCGCATCGAGCATGATTGGTATTCTTTAATGAACACCATCGAAAAAGGAACTGAACAGCAAGCAAATGCTGCTCGTAAACAGTTAGCAGAAGAGCTACTGGCTGTATCTCCTGTATTTAAAGAATATCCTTACTTTATGAGTGAAGAGTTCAGCTTAGTTGATTGCTACCTTGCTCCTCTGTTATGGCGTTTACCAGTACTTGGTGTAGATTTAAGTGGTGCTGGTGCTAAAGATGTACAAATTTATATGCAACGTGTTTTTGAACGTGATTCTTTCCTCGCGTCATTAACCGAAGCAGAGCGTGAGATGCGCTTACCTTCAAGAGGGTAATTAAGTATGGAGATTATGGATATGTCTCCGCGTCGTCCGCATTTATTACGTGCGCATTATGACTGGATCATCGAAAACGATTTAACACCACATTTAGTTGTTGATGTGAATGTCGTTGGTGTTCAAGTCCCAATGGAATATGCGCACGATGGTCAAATTGTACTAAATATTTCATCTCGTGCAGTAGATGACTTAGAGTTAACGCCGTATCAGGTTTTATTTAGTGCAAGCTTTGGTGGCATACCTCGTAAAGTACGAGTGCCTATGGCTGCTGTTATGGCTATTTATGCGAGAGAAAACGGTGCGGGAATGATGTTTGAGCCAGAGCCTGCTTATGAATCTGGTGCATCATTACAGTTTGCTGAAGATGATAGTGAAGAGAACAACATAGCTCCGGCTAGCGAAGGTTTATCTCTTGTCACTGATGAAGCTGTTGAAGCTGATACCTCTTCACCAGATGATGATCCAGAGCCACCTCGCCCAGCGGGTCGTCCAGCACTGCGTGTTGTAAAATAAGAGATTATCTTATTTGTATTAATGAAAAACCCAGTTCAAATGAACTGGGTTTTTTCTGCACAAAAAAAGCGCTCTATATTGCTATTGAGCGCTTTATGGGATTGTATTACTGAAAAATTATTTCAACAGTTCTTCTAAACAACCAGTGTAAAGATTAACTGCAGTCATTAATTGTTTTTCGTCGAAGTCAAAGCCGGCTTGGTGGTGACCAGCTGTTCTGTCGGCACCCACAACGAAGTACAGTGATTTACCACCACAACGTTGTACACGTTTTGCTAATACTGTTGCATCTTCACTACCACCGAATGGGCGAGTTGCAACCGCCGTTAGCTCAGAATGTTTACCCACAACTTTAGTCATCACATCAATCAGTTCTTGGTCATTCGTCAGATCAACGGCTTCACCCATGATTTCGCTTTCCATTTCTAACTGGAAGCTATGTGCTGCGCCTTCAGCCATACGTACTGCATTTGCAGCCATAAAGCTGTTGATCTCTTCGTTTTCACCACGAACTTCAATTTGCATTTCAGCATTAGCTGGGGTGACGTTACGGCCTTCACCGGCTTTTAATACACCGATATTGATACGTGACATCCCTTTACCATGGCGAGAAATACCCAGCATTTGTGTTGCTGCGTGGCAAGCACCCGCTAATGCATTACGGCCTAATTCTGGCTCTGCACCTGCGTGAGATGGTGCTCCTTTAAAACGGAAGTCATATTTAGTGGTACATAAGAAATGTGTTGGGTTAATAACAATTTCACCACTGTTTGCGATAAAGCCTAAGTGCGCACCTAAGAAGTAATCTGCATCATCAGCGATACCACTTTCAGCCATCGCACGAGCGCCACGAACACCTTCTTCTGCTGGTTGGAATAAGATTTTAACTTTACCGATGACTTTATCTTTATTTTCAACTAGCCAGTGAGCAACACCTAAACCGATAGAAATGTGTCCATCATGACCACAAGCGTGCATTTCGCCAGCGTGGCAAGATGCAAAGTTTTCGGCATGAGGACGGTGTTTAGTTTCGGTTGCTTCGTTAACACCAACACAGTCGATATCAAAACGTAGTGCGACTGTTGGACCTGCTTTACCACTGTCAAAGATAGCCACACAGCCAGTTAGCTCTTTCATTTCATCAAGCAGAGCTTCATCAACTTTATGCTCTCTGGCAACGGCTAGGCCTTTTTCAACGACTTGACGGCGGCGGCCAAAAGCAAATTCTTGATTGATAACGTCTGGCCCAACTTTAACTTCTAAACCTAAGCTACGTAGTTCTTTGACGATTTTTGCTGTGGTTAAAAATTCTGACCAACCAATTTCTGGATATTGGTGAAATTCACGACGCCATTTAATTAATTTTTCTAGTGTAATTGCTGACATATTCATTTCTCCACTTATAACATGAATAACGCAACAGCGATGACGCCGATAATCATACCCGGTGCAGTACGTTTTGCGATTTCCATAGGGTTTACGTTTGCAAGACCAGCACAAACAATTGCTGCACCTGCCAGTGGTGACATAGTACGACCTAACGCACCAGATAATGCCGCTGCCATACCCATGTCTGGGATTTCATAACCGAATTGTGCAGCATGAGGTGTTACTGTTTCGTTGAATGCGAATGCTGCTGCGTCACCAGAACCTGTGATAATACCCATTAAGAATGGCCCTAAAGTACCACCCCAGCGAGCGAATTCAGGAGAATGAGTTAAGAAGTTGATGAACGCGTCGATTAAACCAGATGCTTTCAGACCTGCGGCGAATACCGCTGCTGCAATGATGATACCTAATACATCACCATAAGCATTACCCATACCTTTAAAGAACTCTTTCGTAATTTGAGCAGGGTTAGTTAATGTGATGAACAGAGCATAGATAGAACCGATTAACATTGCCGCTGGTACAGACAGTTTAAATGTACTGAAAGACTCGAAGAATGGCAGAATTAACAGGATTAATGGAATAAAAGGTGCTGTTGCATATAAGTAGTTAGGGCGAACAGCTTCTGATGTTGCTTGTGCTGATGAAGATGATGCATCACTGGCAGCAGAAGCCATTTTGAACTCTTTTTTCACTAAAGCGACAACTGCCAGTGAAACTGCTGCGATACCACCAGCCATTAAGCTATATGGGCTATGGCGAGCGATTAAATCAACTACTTCCATATTTGCCATGTTAGCAACGAAGGCGTTATGCGACATACCTGGGCTTAACATTGAACCGATAGTACCACATAACACTGCACCACCAGCGATAGCTGGGTGAATACGAGCTGCGATTAATAATGGAATGAGTGTCGCACCTACCGCTGCCGCACAACCTGCTGCTGATGGGATTGCGATATTAATAAAATACGTTACGACAACCGTAGCTGGAATAAGAAAGAAGCCCAGACGAGTCATTACTTTTGATAAAACATGAACCAGATGCATATCGCATTTGGTATATTTCATAACATAAGCAAAACCCATACTCGAACAGATTGCTTGAATTAATGATGAAGACACCATGCGCTCACTAAATGCGGTAAACGCATCTAATGGGCTCAGACTTAAAATACAGAGTAATAAACCCGCACCGATTAGCACCATTCGGGTTTCATATTTTTTTATTAGCAAATAGACAGTTACGATAATAACGGCTACCGCTATAAGTTGCATCACCATAGTGATCCCCTAGTTAATTATGACAATACTATTAATTGTGAAAACGAACCTAACATCAATAAATTATATTTTTCTGTAAAGTTATTAGGTGACTCCATTATGAAGTTGGTAGGTTGACAATATTTGATTGTTATCAAATTTAATAGCCGAAATAAAATCTATTTTTTTAGACTGTGATGTTATTAACAAATGCAGTAAGACAATGATCATTAAAAGATGACGAAAAAGTTAAATAAAAAGAGATAAAGTAAAAAATACGAAAATAAATTATATTTACTATAGATAAAGAGTGTTATTTTGATACAAAAAAGAATATCGCTTTTTATCAAAATATTACTCTATAAATTATATTAAATGGTAATGAGAATGATTATTTAGTCTGATATCTTGATGATCCTTAAATACTATTTATTAATTTCACCGATAATTTTGAAAAATTATCCCACTTAAATTAAATGGGATAATAAACAAGAGAAATTGTTATTTTAAATAACGAAAATAAAAATATTTAACATGATAAATATTGCAATATTCCTTCGGCAGCCTCTCTTCCTTCTGCTATTGCTGTTACCACAAGATCAGATCCTCGTACAATATCGCCCCCAGCAAACACTTTAGGATTTGTTGTTTGATTTGGTATTTCTTGATTATCTGAAATAATAATTCTACCTGAAGATGCATATTCAATATTATTTTCATCTAACCAGGGATAATGTGCAGGTTTAAAGCCAAATGCCAGAATAACTGCATCAGCAGATAACAAATGCTCACTTCCTTCAATCGGCGTTAATGTTTTATCGCCTTGAGTTTTAATAACGCGAATACCAACCACTTTATTTTGGTTATCGACTTCAATATCTATAGGTTGAAGATTAAATAAAAATTCGCCACCTTCTTCTTTGGCATTTTTTACTTCGCGTTTTGAACCCGGCATATTGCTTTCATCACGGCGATAAACACAAGTGACTTTATTTGCACCTTGTCGAATTGCAGTGCGCACACAGTCCATTGCGGTATCGCCACCTCCTAATATCACTACATTTTTATCTTTAAGGTCAATATAAGGTGTTTGAGGATCTTCACCATAACCCATTAAATAACGTGTATTACCAATTAAATAAGGTAGGGCACTATAAACACCATTAGCATTTTCATTAGGAAAATGACCGCTTAAACTGTGATAAGTGCCCAATCCTAGAAATACAGCGTCATATTGTGTTATTAGGGTATTTAGGGCGATATCTTTGCCTATTTCCGTATTAAGGCAAAACTCGATACCCATTTCACTAAATAATTCGCGGCGTCGGATCATCAGTGATTTTTCGAGTTTAAAAGAGGGTATCCCAAATGTAAGTAACCCCCCAATTTCTGGATGTTTATCATAAACAACAGGTTTCACACCTTGTCGAATTAGAACATCTGCACAGGCAAGACCCGCAGGACCTGCGCCGATAATCGCAACCTTTTTATCGGTCATTGTGACGTGAGAAAGATCGGGACGCCATCCTTGTGCTAAGGCGGTGTCATTGATGTAACGTTCAAGATTGCCAATTGTAACGGCACCAAAATCATCATTAAGCGTACAGGCGCCTTCACAAAGCCTATCTTGAGGGCAAACGCGACCACAAATTTCAGGTAAACTGTTTGTTTGATGTGAAAGCTCTGCTGCCTCAATAATACGTCCTTCGTTTGCCAGCTTTAACCAATTAGGAATGTAATTATGAACAGGGCATTTCCATTCACAATAAGGGTTCCCGCAACTTAAACAGCGATCAGCTTGTGCGGAGGCTTGCTGTGGTGAAAAGGCCTCATAGATTTCAACAAACTCAATTTTGCGAATTGCTAATGGTTTTTTAGTCGGCTCAACACGATTTAAGTCGATAAACTGATACACATTCTGACTCATAATATTCTCCTATTGTGCCTGAACGCGTAATTCAGCAGATGAACGACGAGGATGACCAAGTAGCGCATTGACATCACTGGATTTTGGCTTAACTAACTTAAAGTGTTGTGACCAATATTCCCACTGTGAAAGTAATCTTTCTCCTTGCTGTGAGCCTGTTAGTCTGACATGTTCTGCGATCATGCCACGTAGATGTTCAGCGAGAATGGCAAAAGATGCAACAGGAAGCAACTCAATCGACGAAGTGTTGATCCGTTGCGATAACGTGAGATCTTCATCTAATAAATAGGCAAATCCCCCCGTCATTCCTGCACCAAAGTTAATCCCTGTTTTACCCAGAATGCAGACAATACCGCCAGTCATATATTCACAGCCGTTATCACCAACGCCTTCAACGACAGCAATCGCACCAGAGTTTCTGACGGCGAAACGTTCACCTGCCAAGCCAGAGGCATAGAGTTTTCCGCCTGTTGCGCCATAAAGGCAGGTATTGCCCATAATGGTTGCGTGATGGTTTTTAAATGCAGAGCCAACTGGAGGCGAAATTACAATACGACCTCCTGCCATGCCTTTGCCTACATAATCATTAGCATCACCCACTAAGGTTAATTCAACGCCTTGTGCATTCCATACACCAAAGCTTTGACCTGCGGTTCCCGTAAAATAGAGTTTAATTGGTGTGGCAGATAAGCCACTTTCACCCTGTTTTTTAGCAATAATGCCTGATAATGTTGCTCCCACAGAGCGGTCTGTATTACGAATATCAAAATAGTATGTTTGGCTTTTTTGCTGTTCAATAGCGTCACTGGTTTGAGCAATAATACGCTGATTTAATTCGCCTTTATCATAAGTATCATTATTTTCCTGACAATAAAGCGCATTGCCTGATGGTGAAGTTGCTGTTTCTAACAACCCACCCAAAGAGAGTTTTTGCTGTTTACTACTAACACCTTCTAGGCATGAAAGCAGATCCGTTCGACCGATTAAATCCGTAATTTTTCTCACGCCAAGTAATGCCATTAACTCACGGGTTTCTTGCGCAATAAAACGAAAGTAATTAATAACGCGTTCTGGTAATCCGTGATAGTGGTGACGACGGAGCGTTTCATCTTGGGTTGCAACACCCATTGCACAGTTATTTAAATGGCAAATGCGCAGATATTTGCAGCCTAATGCCACCATTGGACCAGTACCAAAACCAAAACTCTCTGCGCCTAAAATCGCCGCTTTAATAATATCTAGACCTGTTTTTAATCCACCATCGACTTGTAAACGAATTTTATGGCGTAGACTATTTGCCACTAACGCTTGTTGAGTTTCAACTAAACCGAGTTCCCACGGACTACCTGCATATTTTACGGACGTTAAAGGGCTTGCACCTGTACCGCCGTCATAACCTGCAATGGTTATCAAATCCGCGTAAGCTTTGGCAACCCCAGTAGCAATGGTGCCCACACCGGGTTCTGACACGAGTTTTACAGAAATCAGTGCAGTTGGATTAATCTGTTTCAAGTCGAAAATAAGCTGTGCTAAATCTTCAATAGAGTAGATATCGTGATGCGGTGGCGGTGATATTAAGGTAACACCGGGCACGGCATAACGCAGTTGCGCAATATAAGGTGTCACTTTATCTCCGGGAAGTTGTCCTCCTTCTCCGGGTTTTGCCCCTTGTGCTACTTTGATTTGTAAAACATCGGCACTCATTAGATAAGAAGGCGTCACGCCAAAACGACCCGAGGCAATTTGTTTAATGCGTGAGACTTTATTCGTACCGTAACGAGCTGGATCTTCGCCACCTTCTCCTGAATTTGAATATCCTCCTAATGTATTCATCGCTTGTGCAAGCGCTTCATGAGCTTCGCGGCTTAGTGCCCCAATTGACATTGCGGCGGTATCAAAGCGTTTAAATAACTCTGTTTCAGGTTCGACTTCTTCAATCGAGATAGGCGTTGTCTTGTTATTGAGAACTAGCATATCGCGTAAGGTTGTAATTGGGCGCTGTTGCACAAGGTTTGCATAATGTTGATAGTCAGTATATTCCCCGCTATTTACGGCTTTTTGTAGTGCTTGAACGACATCAGGGTTATAGGCGTGGTATTCCCCTTTATGAGCGTATTTTAATAAACCACCCGCTTCTAAAGGATGACGAGTTAACCAAGCCCGCTTAGATAAATTAAATAAGTCGTGTTCAAAATCGCTAAAATCAGCACCATTAATCCGATTATCAACGCCCGCAAAACAGAGTTCGACAACGTTATCATTTAATCCAACAGCTTCAAAAAGTTGAGAGCAACGGTAAGAAGCAACGGTTGAAATACCCATTTTGGACATGATTTTATACAACCCTTTATTTATGCCGTTGCGGTAATTCAGCATCACTTGGGCATAGCTTGCTTGCAGGATTTTTTTATCAACACGTTGAGCTAAAGATTCATAAGCAAGATAAGGATAAATAGCAGTAGCACCAAATCCGAGTAATACGGCGAAATGGTGAGGATCACGGGCGCTGGCAGTTTCGACAATGATATTGGCATCACAACGTAAATTATTATCTACCAACGCTTTTTGTACAGCGCCAACGGCCATAGGTGCCGGAATAGGTAGTCGTTCTTTAGTGATATTTCTATCTGATAAAACCAATAATACCGCACCACGGTGAACTTCCTGTTGTGCTTTTGCGCATAATTGGCGTAATGCTGTTTCTAGGTTGCATTCTGTTGGTTGATAAGTGATATCAAGATAAACAGATTGGTAATAAGGATTTTCTTGGTTAATAAGCTGTTGGAAGTCGCTATAAAGCAAAATAGGCGATTTAAAACTCAGCCGATGTGCTTGACCTTCTGCTTCGCAAAACACATTCATCTCGCGTCCAATGCAGGTCGCTAAAGACATGACATGCGCTTCTCTTAATGGATCTATGGGAGGATTTGTTACTTGCGCAAATTTTTGTCTGAAATAGTCATAAATAAGACGAGGGCGTTGAGAAAGTACAGCAAATGGCGTGTCATCGCCCATTGAGCCAGTGGCTTCTTGCCCGTTTTCTGCCAGTACATGCAAAATGCTTTCAAGCTCTTCTTGGCTATATGCAAATTGTTTTTGATAAGTGGCTAATAACGTGTCATCAAAGGCGCGTTGTCCTGTGGCTTGTTGTTCTGGTAACTCTTCAAACGGCGTTAAACGTCTGACATTGCGCTCTAGCCACAGTTTATAAGGATGGCGTCTTTTTAAATCTTCATCGGTTTCGGCAGAGTGCAAAATGCGCCCATGATGAGTATCAATAACCATTAACTCACCGGGACCAACTCGTCCTTTTTCTCGCACTTCATCAGGCTGATAATCCCAAATACCAATTTCAGAAGCACAAGTGATGATGTTATCTGTGGTGATAACGTAGCGAGCAGGGCGTAAGCCGTTTCTATCTAGCGTACACGCGGCATAACGACCATCTGATAATACAATGCCCGCAGGGCCATCCCAAGGCTCCATATGCATTGAATTAAAATCAAAAAAGGCGCGAAGATCTTCATCCATTTGTGGATTATTTTGCCATGCAGGTGGCACTAACAGTCGCATTGCACGAACAATATCCATACCGCCATTGAGAAAAAGTTCTAGCATATTGTCGAGTGAACTTGAATCTGAGCCACTTTCATTCACAAAAGGGGCAGCACTTTGTAGATCAGGAATAAGTGGAGTATGGAATTTATAGGCACGAGCTCTAGCCCATTGGCGATTACCTGTAATGGTATTAATTTCACCGTTATGCGCTAAATAACGAAAAGGTTGTGCAAGAGGCCATCTAGGGGTGGTGTTAGTTGAAAAACGCTGGTGGAATAAACATATTGAAGATTCCATGCGTAGATCAGCAAGATCGGTAAAAAAACGCGGTAGATCGATGGCCATACAGAGGCCTTTGTAAACCGTCACCAAATTAGAAAGACTACAAATATAAAAATCATTGTCAGTAATGCGCTTTTCAATGCGTCTGCGGGCAACAAAGAGTCGTCTCTCAATATCACTTATCCGCCAGCCTGCGGGGGCATTAACAAAAACTTGTTCGATTAAAGGAAGAGACGAAAGGGCAATACTACCTAAAATATCAGTGTTAATAGGCACTTTACGCCAGCCGACAATGGAAAGCGTTTCACGTTGTAGCTCTTCTTCGACGATGAGACGGCACTGTTTAGCAATATTGGGATCTTGGCTTAAAAATAGCATCCCTACGGCGTAATTTTTTGCTAGATGCCAGCCTTTTTCTTGTGCAACTAATTGGAAAAAACGCTCTGGTTTTTGTAAGAGTAATCCGCATCCATCGCCGGTTTTACCATCAGAAAGAATAGCACCACGATGTTGCATTCTGGCAAGACCATGTATGGCATTTCTGACAATCTTATGGCTGGCTTGCCCTTCAATATGCGCGATCAACCCAAACCCACAATTGTCTTTTTCCTGTGTCTTTTGATAGAGCATTTTTTTGCTTCCTACTTAGTTTACTGGGCACCTCAAAAAAGAGCGCAAAAGGAACGTTTTGGCTCAAAGTATGTAGGTAAATTTATGGGTGCTCAGTCGGGTGATGTTGTGTTTGCCTAGCTTGGTGTGTTTTTTATATTGCTATGCAATGCCTTTTCAACTTATCGATAAATAAAAATCAGGTCAATGTGTAGGGATATTTGACTGAGATGAAATAGATAAGGAAATTTTTATTTTAATATATTGATTAATAACTAAATTATTCTATTTTAAAATAGTATGGGAGCGATTTTTTAATGTGAGCTATATCACTTTATTTGGGCGATTTAGCTTTATCTCATCCTTTAATGATAAAAACGGGTAGTGAGTTATTCTAATGAATATATTGATTTTGGAGTTTTATTGTTTTTATACATTTTGTATAAAAAAAGACAAATTGCATTTTTTCTAATAAGGTCTATTTATCGTTGATATTGCTATCGTCTATGTTGCTTGGTTTTGTATTATTTTTATGAATGCCTATATCCCGAATAGACTCGTTGAGAGAAAATAGAGGGTTAAATCAAACAAAGTAATGAGAAATAATCACTCTTAGCAAGATTTCTGAATGTTCGCCACTGCGCCAATTCATTTTTGGGTTATCATTCCATAGATTCAATATATTGGAGTTTTCAATGAAATTGCTCAAAGGGCTTGCCCAATACTACGTTGACTTAATGATGAGGCTGGGGCTAATTCGCTTCTCATTGTTGTTAGCTTCTGCATTAGTTGTTTTAGCGATGGTTGTTCAAATGGCGGTGACATTCTTGCTTGCAGGTGATGTTACCAGTATTGACCTTGTTCGCTCTATTTTCTTTGGGCTGATTATTACGCCTTGGGCTGTCTATTTTCTCTCTGTTGTGGTTGAACAACTTGAAGAGTCACGACGCCGTTTATCTCGTATGGTGGATAAACTAGGTGTAATGCGCCAGCGCGATTTAGAGCTTAACTCTCAATTAAAAGAGAATATTGAGCAATTAAACTTGGAAATTCAAGAGCGTGAAAAAGTTGAAAAAGCACACCTTGAACTACTAGAAAAACTAAAAAGTGAAATGAAGCGCCGTGAATTGACGCAAATCGAGCTTGAACAGCAATCCTCACTTTTACGCTCATTCCTAGATGCCTCTCCTGACTTAGTTTATTACCGTAATGAAGATAATGAATTTTCAGGATGTAACCGTGCGACGGAATTACTGACAGGTAAAAGTGAGAAGCAACTTATCGGTTTAACACCACTTGATGTGTATGACGAAGATATTGCGATAAAAGTGATGGAAACGGATGAAAAAGTCTTCCGTCATAATGTGTCACTCACTTATGAGCAGTGGTTAGTTTATCCTGATGGTCGCAAGGCTTGTTTTGAACTGCGCAAAGTACCGTTTTATGATCGAATTGGTAAACGTCATGGCTTAATGGGCTTTGGACGTGACATTACAGAGCGTAAGCGCTATCAAGACGCGTTAGAGAACGCGAGCCGTGATAAAACCACCTTTATCTCAACAATCAGCCATGAATTGCGTACACCGCTAAATGGCATTGTTGGATTAAGCCGTATCTTATTGGATACCGAGCTTTCACCAGAACAACTCAATTACTTAAAAACGATCCATGTGAGTGCGATTACGTTAGGGAATATTTTTAATGACGTGATTGAGATGGACAAAATTGAGCGTAGAAAAATTCAGTTAGATAATCAGCCAATTGACTTCACTGAATTTATTTCTGATTTAGAAAACCTGTCTGGATTGTTAGTACAGCCAAAAGGATTGAAATTCACACTTGAAGCAGAAGAAACGCTACCGCATAAGATAACCTCTGATGGGACTCGATTACGCCAGATCTTATGGAATCTCATTGGTAATGCGGTGAAATTTACCCAAGAAGGTGAAATCAAAGTCCGTATTTGGCAAGAAGCGCCAGATAAGTTGTTCTTTGAAGTAAAAGATAGCGGAATTGGTATTCCAAAAAGTGAGCTTGAGAAGATCTTTGCCATGTACTATCAGGTCAATGATAGTCAAGGTGGTCGTTCTGCAACGGGAACAGGTATCGGACTTGCTGTCTCAAAACGCTTAGCACAGCATATGGGCGGCGATATTCGTGTTGAGAGTGAGTTAGGTGAGGGTTCTACCTTTACCCTCTCTATCGTCGCTCCTGCGATTGAAGAGCACCATGATATCGAAAGTGATGATGAGTTCTTATTACCTGCTTTAAATATTCTGCTTGTTGAAGATATTGAACTTAACGTGATTGTTGCCTGCTCTGTTTTAGAAAAATTAGGTAATACCGTTGATGTAGCAATGACAGGACAAGAAGCGTTATCGATGTTTAAGCCTGATGAATATGATTTAGTGCTATTAGACATTCAATTACCGGATATGACAGGGTTTGATATTTCAAGAAAATTACGCCAAGAATTTGACAGTAATGAACTTCCTCCGCTTATCGCTTTAACAGCAAATGTTTTGAAAGATAAAAAAGAGTATTTGGATGCGGGAATGAATGATGTGCTAAGTAAACCACTTTCTGTGGATGCACTTACCGCGATTATCAATAAATTCTGGGGTGATGGTGCGGTTTCTGTGCCATGTAATGAGTCATCGGAATTGTTGAATAAAAATGAAGAGTTGTTAGATATAGACATGCTGAATCAATACATCGAACTTGTCGGACCTCAATTAATCACTGATGGTCTAGATGTTTTTGAAAAGATGATGCCAAGTTATATGTCAGTCCTTGAATCTAACCTAACAGCTCGTGATGAGAAGGGAATTTCAGAGGAAGGACATAAAATTAAAGGGGCTGCTGGTTCTATTGGTTTAAAACATTTACAGCAACTCGCTAAACAGATCCAATCATCGGAATTACCCGCTTGGTGGGACAATGTGCAAGAGTGGGTAGATGAGCTAGAAAGAGATTGGAGAAAGGATGTGGAAAGTTTAAGAAATTGGTTATCAGACACTAGAAAAAAATAACCCCAACCGAAGGTTGGGGTGCGCGAATACTGCGCCAACACCAGGGAAACTTTTCTATCCGCTTTTTTTGATTCTCATTACATAGGCGAATAGGATGAAACTATTCCATACATCATACAAGCAACAAAATAGCAAAGATAAGTTTTTTTGTTACAAGAAACATTTAAATATGTGATGCCGATTGGTGTTTACACCTATAAATGGGTAACTAGTAATCTACTACAAACGGAGAAAGATATGAAATCAATTGCGGTAATTTTAAGTGGCTGTGGTGTATTCGATGGGAGTGAAATCCATGAATCAGTGCTCACAATGCTTGCTTTAAGCCAAAATAATGCTGAGGTTCATTATTTTTCACCTAATGATTTACAACCAACTGTAATTAATCATATTACAGGTGAAGAAAAATCAGAAAAAAGGAATATGATGGAAGAATCTTCTCGTATTTCTCGTGGGAAAATCTCCCCTTTATCAGAGGCAAAGGCTGAAAACTTTGATGCGGTCATTATTCCTGGTGGTTTTGGTGCAGCGAAGAATTTATGCAATTTCGCAACAAAAGGGAGTGACTGTGAAATTAACAAAGATCTCTTAAGATTTGTACAAGCGATGCATCAGCAAAATAAGCCATTAGGGCTAATATGTATTGCACCTGTAATGTTACCAAAAATGTTAAATTCTCCAGTAAAATTAACAATTGGAAATGACGCGGAAACCGCTCGTGCAATTGAAAAGATGGGCGGCATCCATATAGATTGCCCTGTTGATGATATTGTTGTTGATGAAAAACATCGTGTTGTCACAACTCCTGCGTATATGCTTGCACAATCTATTGCACAAGCACAGGTAGGTATTGAGAAACTGGTTAAGAAAGTCCTTGAGATGGCATAAATAGTAGGTAAAAACAGCAGATGGTACTGGTGAGAAAGTTAAAGAAACTATTAATTATTTTAATTGCTTTATGGCTGTTAACAGTTGTGCTGTTTTCTTTTTTACCTGTACCTTTTTCTGCTGTTATGGTTCAAAGACAAATTTCTGCTTGGAGTGAGTTTGATTTCTCTTATGTATCACATTCCACTTGGGTAAGTGAAAACGAGATAGCTTCCGTGATGTATTTAGCCGTTATTGCTTCTGAAGATCAAAATTTTCCCAAACATTGGGGCTTTGATTTTGATGCTATTGAGAAAGTTTTTAAAAAAAATCATAACAACGGTAAAACATTACGTGGTGCATCGACTATTTCTCAGCAAACAGTCAAAAATCTCTTTTTATGGGATGGTCGTAGTTGGATAAGAAAAGGGCTTGAGACTGGAATGACGCCAGTTGTCGAGCTTATTTGGTCAAAAAAACGTATTTTAACGGTGTATCTGAATATTGTTGAGTTTGGTGATGGGATCTTCGGTGTAGAGCAGGCTTCACAACACTATTTTAGAAAGCCAGCGAAACAACTTACAAGCTATGAAGCTGCATTATTAGCCGCAGTATTACCTAATCCGCATATTTATCACGTAAATAAACCTTCTGCTTATACCCTAAAACGGCAACAGTGGATCTTAAATCAGATGCGGCTAATGGGTGGAACATCCTTTTTAAAGAAAAATAATTTGTAACACCTTTATAAGGTTGGAAACACTTTATTTTCTGGCTCTGCGATTTTTTCTGACATTTGATTTATTGTCGATGGATCATTAGCTTGACGAGATTGAATCCGAAACTGTGACGGTGTCATGCCGTATTTACGTTTAAAAGCATCACAAAAATAAGCATTGCTTCCAAAGCCACAACGATGGCTGATTTGAAATACAGAATAATTAGAGAATGTAAGGTAGTTTAAGGCGATCCCCATTCTGACATCTAATAGTAATTGGCAGAATGAAACACCCTCTTTATTTAAATGCCGACGTAATGTCGATGGTGTCGTAAACAATGTTTTTGCGACATCTTCTAAATGCCATTTTCGCTGTGGATCTTGTGTTATCAAGTGTGTAATGGCCTGATTTTTCGGCTCATCATAGTTAAAACGAAAGATATTTAGAATATCCACACCTGCCTGATGTACCGCCATTAAAATAAAGAATAAACACTGCTGCATAAACATGGTTTCTTGTGATGGAGTGCCATGTGGTAGCGGTAAACACTGTTTTAAAATGCCAAAATTACTTTTTATCACTTCAGGGGTCAATAAATGGTAAGAAGGAAGGTGGCTTGTTAGTGGCGAGCTAGATTTAATTAAAGGTTTTAGTAAGGAGAAAACAGACTGAAGCTCTGTTTCACACAACACAAGAGTGTGTAGTTCAATAGATTTATGCGTAAATTGGCTGACAATATCGCAAGAAACTTGACTGTATTTCGGAATAATAAGCGTTAAATGGCTAGATACATCAATAGTTTGCCCATTGATGCAAATCGTACCTTTTGCGCCACTAACCATCGCTATCATCGGGTTTTCGATGTAAAACGTTTTTAAAGACATTTGGTTAGAGGACAGGATGTGTTTGTATTCCATGATCTCCGATATACCGTAGGCAAGTTAAGCATTAATCATTACTTAAATGAACAATACTCAAAATTAGCTCATTTGTTGTATAAACTGATAAGCCACGTCTAGAATAATAAATAGAGAGATTATTCTAATTTAAATTAGTGTTGTCATGCAAAGCCGAATGAGGGCGAAGCAGAATATAATCTTGTTGATAAAACATGACAATATAGATATTTGCTCATTTTTTACATTTATTTTAAACAGTGTCATTTTTTCTAAATAAATTGTTATTTATTCAAAACACATTTTTCGTAATAAGGTGTAGAATCGCGCGTCACAGACGAAGGAGATTATCCTGTTCTTAGGATATCACTGTTTGTCTTTTATCCACACCCTATCCAACATTCATTAGCTTATTTTCTATTTGATTTTGAATGACTCAATCTTATGGATAGCGCTGTATGTATTCACGTATTTTCCTGATTTATTGATAATTTTGCCGAGTTGGCAGGAGTGAGTATGTCTGACTTTTCAGGGAAGGGTTGGCTTGCTGAAATCGTTTTACGTTATGAAGTAAAACGCGAAATAACACGTCTTACAGAAAAGCGCCATATCGGCCCATTAATGGTTCAGCGTCCTTTTTATCCTGAGCAAGGTATTGCACACACTTATTTGCTTCATCCCCCAGGTGGTGTGGTTGGTGGCGATAAACTATTGATCAATATTGATGTGCAGCCTCAAGCGCACGCGTTGCTCACAACACCCGGAGCCACTAAATTTTACCGTAGTGCAGGCGGTGTTGCTCGGCAAGTTCAAACCCTAAAAGTGGCAGCTAATGGCTTTTTAGAATGGTTGCCTCAAGAAAATATCTTTTTTCCTGAAGCTCAAGTTTGCCTAGAAACGCATATTCATATTGCCTCTACAGCCAGATTTATTGGCTGGGAAATCCAATGTTTTGGTCGCCCCGTTTTAAATGAATGGTTTGAAAATGGCAATGTAAAAGGGCGTTTAAATTTCTATATCGATGAAAAGCTGACATTAACTGAGTCGCTTTTTGTCGATGGTTTACAAAAAAGATCGGCTGCCATGCGTGAATTTCCGATGTTAGGGTCACTTTATATTTATCCTGCATCTGATGAACTAAAAAGTGTTATTCAGCAGAGATTAACGGCTTTTTCAGCACCCCAAAACAGTGTGATTGAATATGGTTTAACGGATGTTGATGGCATTTTAGTTTTACGGTTATTAGGCTCGCAAACAGAGCCGATGATGGCGTGTTTTGCACAAGTTTGGCAAACCGTAAGAGAACACTGGTTAGGTTATTGTCCTGAGCCGCCTCGTATATGGGCGACATAATCGTTAATTTTAGGAGCAGAAATGGAATTAACACCAAGAGAAAAAGATAAATTACTGCTTTTTACAGCGGGTCTTGTTGCTGAAAGACGTTTAGCGAAAGGGCTCAAGCTTAATTATCCTGAAGCGGTTGCATTGATCAGTTGCGCCATTATGGAAGGGGCGAGAGAGGGTAAAACCGTTGCCCAATTGATGAGTGAAGGGCGCACTGTTTTGACTGCGGACCAAGTCATGGAAGGTGTGCCAGAAATGATAAAAGACATTCAAGTGGAATGTACATTCCCTGATGGTACAAAACTTGTTTCTATTCATGATCCTATTGTGTAGGTGACAACATGATACCTGGTGAAATTAGAGTTAACCAAGCATTAGGCGATATCGAACTTAATGCAGGTCGAGAAACAAAAAAAATACAGGTTGCCAATCATGGCGATAGACCCGTGCAAGTCGGCTCTCATTATCATTTTTATGAAGTGAATGAAGCGTTGAAATTTGAACGAGAAGACACATTAGGTTTTCGTTTAAATATTCCAGCGGGCATGGCGGTTCGTTTTGAACCGGGTCAAAGCCGTACTGTTGAATTAGTGGCTTTTGCAGGAAAGCGTGAAATTTACGGCTTTCACGGCAAAGTGATGGGTAAATTAGAGAGTGAGAAAAAATGAAAACTATCTCACGTCAAGCTTATGCGGATATGTTTGGTCCAACAACGGGTGACCGTCTGCGATTAGCCGATACTGAGCTTTTTCTTGAAATTGAAAAAGACTTCACCACTTATGGCGAAGAGGTCAAGTTTGGTGGTGGTAAAGTTATTCGTGATGGTATGGGGCAGAGCCAAGTCGTCAATGCTGAATGTGTCGATGTGCTTATTACAAATGCCATTATTTTAGATCATTGGGGTATCGTAAAAGCGGATATCGGTATTAAAGATGGCCGCATTGTGGGTATCGGTAAAGCGGGTAATCCGGATGTACAGCCTAATGTGGATATTGTTGTAGGGCCTGCCACAGAAGTGGTTGCAGGCGAAGGTAAAATAGTTACCGCAGGTGGCGTTGATACGCACATTCACTTTATCTGCCCTCAGCAAGCACAAGAAGGTTTAGTGTCTGGTGTCACCACGTTTATTGGTGGTGGTACAGGGCCAGTTGCTGGAACAAATGCAACCACAGTAACCCCCGGTATTTGGAACATGCACCGTATGTTAGAAGCGGTTGATGAACTCCCGATTAACGTTGGCTTATTCGGTAAGGGCTGTGTGAGTCAACCGCAAGCAGTTCGTGAGCAAATTGAAGCGGGTGCTATTGGTCTAAAAATTCATGAAGACTGGGGCGCAACACCAATGGCAATTCATAACTGCCTTAATGTTGCCGATGAAATGGATGTGCAAGTTGCTATTCACTCTGACACTTTAAATGAAGGGGGTTTCTACGAAGAAACCGTGAAAGCGATAGCCGGCCGAGTGATCCACGTTTTCCACACCGAAGGCGCGGGTGGTGGGCACGCACCTGATGTAATTAAATCAGTCGGAGAGCCGAATATTCTCCCCGCTTCAACCAATCCTACAATGCCTTATACCATTAACACGGTAGATGAGCATCTTGATATGTTGATGGTTTGCCATCACCTTGATCCTTCTATTCCTGAAGATGTGGCTTTTGCTGAGTCGCGCATTCGCCGTGAAACCATTGCAGCAGAAGATATCTTACATGATATGGGTGCTATTTCTGTTATGTCGTCGGACTCGCAGGCAATGGGGCGTGTAGGTGAAGTTATTCTTCGTACTTGGCAATGTGCACACAAAATGAAATTACAACGTGGCACATTAGAAGGTGATACCGCTGAAAGTGATAACCATCGTATTAAACGCTATGTAGCGAAATACACTATTAATCCTGCTTTAGCGCATGGTATCGCACATGAAGTCGGTTCTATTGAAAAAGGGAAATTGGCTGATTTAGTTTTATGGGATCCAGCTTTCTTTGGTGTGAAACCCGCATTGATCATGAAAGGTGGCATGGTGGCTTATGCACCAATGGGTGATATTAATGCCGCTATTCCAACACCTCAGCCTGTGCATTATCGTCCAATGTATGCATGTTTAGGTAAAGCGAAATATCAAACGTCGATGATCTTTATGTCGAAAGCAGGGATCGACGCAGGTGTACCTGAAAAGCTAGGTTTAAAGAGCTTAATTGGTCGTGTTAAAGGTTGTCGTAATATTACGAAAGCTTCGATGATCCACAATAGTTATGTGCCTCATATCGAGCTTGATCCTCAAACTTATATTGTGAAAGCTGATGGTGTGCCATTAGTGTGTGAACCTGCAACGCAATTACCCATGGCACAACGCTATTTCCTCTTTTGATTAGCGTTTTACCGAGAATGTAGAGAATGAAGAGATTTACTCAACTTATTGATAAACAAAAAGTGCTTGAAACAGCAATGTCAGAAAAACAGGCGCTTACTTTGTGCTTAACGATGGATGAACGAACCAAAAGTCGTTTAAAAGTGACATTAAGTGATGGACAAGAAGCTGGGCTATTTTTGCCTCGTGGTACGGTGCTAAAAGAGGGCGATATCTTACTGTCAGAAGATAATACGCTGGTAACGATTGAAGCTGCAAAAGAGCAAGTTTCGACTGTATATAGTGACGATCCGCTATTATTGGCTCGTGTTTGTTATCACTTAGGTAATCGTCATGTTCCATTACAAATTGAAGCGGGGTGGTGTCGTTATTTTCATGATCATGTTTTAGATGATATGGCGAGAGGCTTAGGCGCTAATGTGGTTGTGGGTTTAGAGAAATACCAACCTGAACCGGGTGCTTATGGTGGATCGTCAGGTGGTCATCATCACCATCATCACTCTCACGACGATCATCATCATCACTAATTATTTGAATAAGGGAGCCTATTGATGCTTGCAGATCTACGCTTATATCAATTAGTCAGTCCTTCTTTACCTGTGGGATCGTTTACTTATTCTCAAGGGTTAGAGTGGGCGATTGAAAAGGGGTGGGTTTGTTGTCCTCAAACATTAGCGGATTGGCTAAGTACCCAAATGACCAGCACTTTAGCAACGTTAGAGCTCCCTATCTTACGGCGATTACAAGAAAATTTGGCACAAGCTAAAATGAGTGAAGTGAAATATTGGTGTGATTTTATTGTCGCAAGTCGTGAAACTAAAGAGTTAAGACAAGAAGAGCGCCAACGAGGTATCGCTTTTGCTCGTTTACTTCCTCAATTAGATATTGAGTTAGATGAAATTTTACAAGCGTGTGTAAAGCAGACACAACTTATGGCGTTTGCGTTAGCTGCTGTGAAATGGAATATTTCCTCTGAAAAGTTATGTTGTGCTTACGCTTGGGGTTGGCTTGAAAATACTGTGATGTCAGGAGTAAAACTGATCCCATTAGGACAAAGTGCAGGGCAGAAAACATTGTTTACATTAGCAGAGCAGATCCCTGCAATTGTTGAGCAATCCGCACATTGGCCAACGGAAGATATTGGGAGTTTTACACCCGCGCAAATTATTGCCAGTAGTCGCCATGAAACACAATACACTCGACTTTTTCGTTCATGAGACATCTATATGCAAGAATATAATCAACCACTACGTATTGGTGTGGGAGGTCCTGTTGGATCAGGAAAAACCGCACTGCTAGAAGTTCTTTGTAAAGCCATGCGCGACACTTATGAAATCGCGGTTGTGACTAACGATATTTATACTCAAGAAGATGCCAAGATCTTAACGCGAGCTGAAGCATTAGATGCGGATCGTATTATTGGTGTTGAAACGGGAGGTTGTCCTCATACTGCTATTCGTGAAGATGCATCAATGAATCTTGCAGCGGTTGAAGAATTAGCTATGCGCCACAAAAATCTGGATATCGTTTTTGTGGAAAGTGGTGGTGATAACTTAAGTGCGACATTTAGCCCAGAGCTTGCTGATTTAACCATTTACGTAATTGATGTTGCCGAAGGTGAAAAGATCCCTCGTAAAGGTGGCCCTGGTATTACCCACTCTGATCTGCTCGTGATCAACAAGATCGATCTAGCGCCTTATGTTGGTGCATCATTAGAAGTGATGGAAGCAGACACAGCAAGAATGCGTCCTGTGAAGCCTTATGTTTTCACAAATCTAAAAGAAAAAGTGGGTTTGGAAACTATTATCGATTTTATTATTGATAAAGGGATGTTAAGACGCTAACAGCTTGTTGAGTAAAGGCGAGTTTTAGTTGAAAAAGAAACTGAAAGTATCGGTCATTTTACTATAAAGACCGATACTGTCAGGATAATCTAAAAACGATATTACTAATGGGATCAGTTAAGGTAAGTAAATGCGGTGGTTACTTTTACTACCCCTTTGGTTTCACTGGCAATTTTTGCAACAGCAGCCCCTTCTTGGCGGGTTAAAATACCAAATAAGAACACTTCACCATTTTCAGTGATCACTTTTACAGAAGAAGATTTTACTGAATCACTGCCTAAAATTTGAGAGCGCACTTTGGTTGTTAACCATGTATCTGAAGATGCTGTGCCTAATGTCACAGGCTCACCTTGGCGAACTTCGTTGTAGACGTTATTCACCCCTTCAACCTGACTTGCGACTTGTTTTGCCGTATTCGCAACAGACATATCAGGGCTTTGACCTGTTAACAGAATATTGCCTTGATAAGCGGTAGCTACAATACGTGAATTGCTTTTCTTGATCTGTTCGTTTTTGTTTAGAGCACCAGAAACACGAGCTTCCAAGGTACCATCGTCAACTTGTTGCCCTAATGAACGAGGATCGGTTGCAGTTTTACCCGCAACTGCGGCCGTGCCGACAACAGCTGCGCCGATACAACCTTGCAGTAAAAGTGCAGAACACAGCACTGCAGTGATAGGAAGCAATTTCATAGTAACTCCTTAGTCATCCTGATGTGGGAATAATGTATTATCAATCAAATCACAGAGACAATTAACTGTTAGCATCTGAACTTCCTGTATTCTGACGGTACGTTGAGATGGAATACGAATTTCAACGTCTTGAGGGCCTAATAACCCAGCAAGCTCTCCGCCATCATAACCTGTTAATGCAACAATGGTCATATCTCGTGTAACAGCGGCTTCAACGGCTTTAATAATACTTCTGCTGTTACCGTGCGTTGAGATAGCAAGTAGCACATCTCCTGCTTGTCCTAATGCACGCACTTGTTTTGCATAGATTTCATCGTGCTGCTGATTCCCCATAATTGCAGTCATCACAACGCTATCTGTGTTTAACGATAATGCAGGCAAGCTTGGGCGCTCAGTTTCAAAACGATGGATCATGCTTGCGGCAAATCGCTGTGCTGTTGCTGCTGAGCTGCCGTTTCCACAGCTTAATATTTTATGGCCGTTTAACAAAGATTGAACCATCATCATGGCGGCTCTGGAAATGGCATCTGGTAATGCTTCTGCTGCTGCAATTTGAGTTTGAATACTCTCTGTAAAGCAGACTTTGATTCTATCAAGCACGTTAAGACCTATATAATCTAATTTAACGAATAAATTCCGTATAATCGAGAATGTTTTTTAACCATATTAGCTGGCGTTGATTAAATGCACAAATATCAAAACGACAGTCTGAAGTCTCGATACTTTCTTGGCGTTGAGCTAACCAACATCTTGCTGTACGCCATAAGCGACGCCGTTTTGAGGTAGTAATAGAGCTTATTGCATCACCAAATAAGATGTTACGTCTAAAACGAACCTCAACAAATACCCATGTCCTCTTTTCCTGCATAATAAGATCAATTTCTCCACAGGGATATCGGACATTACGCTCAATCAATATTAATCCTTGTTGGCGTAAATATTTTAGCGCTTTTTTCTCATAGTATAGCCCTAAAAAATAAGGACTTTTAGAAAAAATCATCCATGATTTCCTTCTTTATCTCACACATAAAATAAACCGCCTTTATGGCGGTTTATTTTAATGATAACTAAATATGCGTATTACTGTACAACAGGTTCAATTTTACCTTGTTTAAACTGCATCCAAGGAAGTTCTCTATAAACAGTACAGTTGTTTTCAACACGCAATGAACCTGAAATACCATTAAAACGTAATGTGCCTTTTGTCAGGTCATTGTAATTGTTTGCTAATGACCATGCATCAATTCCCATGGCATAAAGACGCATTAATGAGTAATCGTTCGCAAATTTGCTTGATGCCTTTTGCATTAACGGCAAATTAGCGCCAGTCATCAATGGAATATCACTAAATTGAATACCATCCATCTCCATACGGAAATCAGGGCCTGTTCCACCTTGGTTACTACGCGAACTAACATAAATTGGTGGACGCTTTTGGGTACTGATTGCCATATCAATCATTGGTTTAATTAAGGTTAATTCATCGCTAGTCGCAATGATGTAAACCGAATCAATAGCACCACTCGCAGATGGAATAGATTGCGTTTCTAATGGCAAAGGTGCATTAGCTGTTGGTAGTACAGGTGTACCAGTCATACGAATACCCACACCACGGTTAATAGAGGCTTTTAAGCTATCAACAGAACTAAATGTTTGTTGTAAAACGGTGCCACCACCCGTGCGTTGCCACTCATCAGCAAATGTTTGTGCCATTCTTTGGCCAAATTTATTATCAGGAACAATAATTAATGGGTTTGATTTTTGTTGCTGACGTAAATGTTGTGCCGCATTACGTGTTTCATCTTCTGGTGAAAGCGAGAAGAAGCAAACCGTGGTTGCAGAAGGCACATTATCTAACTCATTGAGTGCTAATACAGGTAAACCACTTTGAAGCTCTATCGTCTTCATGACTTCAGGTTTTAGCAGTGGGCCGACAATTAAGTTGGCTCCGTCTTGCTGTACTTTCTTCAATAAAACGTCGATAGATTGGCTATTGGTATCATAAACAATCACTTGACGAGAGTTTTGTGCAACAGGATCTAAGCGTAATGTTGTATCACCAGAAAATGTTGAGCTCTCTTTTTCTTGATCTTGAGTCGCTTGCGTATTTTCGGTTGTTTCTTTTGCTGTATCTGTTGCAGGTGTCTCTGTATTACTGATGCCTAATTCTTCTAAAATTGATGCAAGGCTGTCGTCATTTTTAGGTGCTTGTGGCGCTGGCATAGCTTGAGGTTGCGGTAAACCACTTTGTGCATCAAGAAAACCTTGGCGAATAGCTTCACCAAAGACTTTCGCTTGCCCTGTTAAAGGCAATAATAATGCGATTTGGCTACTTGTACTCACAGAGGGTTGTGAAAGACGTAATAATGATGCTGGAAGGGTTAACGCAGCTGGATTACGAGGATAGCGAGTCTGCCATTCTCTGACCGCTGTGGATAACTTATCAGCGTCATCTTTGTTGTATTCATAGGTATTCAGTAAATCTAACCAACCTTGCAGTGTATTTTCATCTGCTTTGATAACAACGCCACGGCGTTGCTCTGGTGTGAGTTTGGTTAGCGTGAGCCATGTATCATCAATATTTTTCTGATGCAGTTGTGGATCAGTAATTAATGTTTCTAACCCAATATAGGCTCTAATAACATCTAAAGATGCTAGCCCTTGAGCATCATCAATCACTTTTTGAAATTGTTTCATCTCCATTTCTGCTTTTGCAGCTGGAGTGAGAGGTTGTTCTTGTTGCCCCGTCAGGGTACAACCTGACATAATCAACGCAGAGAGTATCGCAGTATAGGATAAACCTGTTTTAAAACGCACAAAAATTGAGGAAAGCATACTGTACCCAGTGATGTTTTATAATTATGCTCAATTTTAAATCGGTCATTCGGAATAAACAATGAATCAACCTAATCGAGCAGCGGTAACGACATCCACACTGTACATAGTACCCACACCTATTGGTAATCTGGGCGATATCACCCAGCGGGCACTTGATGTGCTGTCTCATGTCGATTTAATTGCTGCAGAAGATACCCGTCATACAGGGCTTCTATTACAGCACTTTGCCATTAACGCACGTTTGTATGCGTTACATGATCATAATGAACAGCAAAAAGCGGATCAATTAATTAGCAAATTACAACAGGGGCTAAGTATCGCATTAGTCTCTGATGCAGGTACACCATTAATTAACGATCCTGGCTATCATTTAGTCAATCAATGTCGTAAGAATGGCATCAATGTTGTGCCATTACCCGGCGCTTGTGCTGCTATTACGGCACTTTCTGCAGCAGGGCTTCCTTCTGATCGTTTTTGTTATGAAGGCTTTTTGCCAGCAAAAACAAAAAGTCGTCAGGATTGTTTACGCGCATTATCAGAAGAGCCTCGTACATTGATTTTTTATGAATCAACACATCGGCTGTTAGATAGTTTAGCTGATATGGTGACAGTTTGGGGTGAAGATCGCTACGTAGTATTAGCGAGAGAGCTCACAAAAACGTGGGAAACTATTCAAGGCATGCCTGTTGGTGAATTACTTAAATGGGTACTTGAAGATGAAAATCGCCGTAAAGGTGAAATGGTATTAATTGTTGAAGGTTATGAAAAACCCGTTGATGACGATTTCTCCCCAGAAGTATTACGGACACTTGCGATTTTACAAAAAGAGTTACCACTGAAAAAAGCGGCAGCCGTCACTGCTGAGATTTATGGCGTGAAGAAAAATGCACTCTATAAACATGTCATTGAGCAAAATGGTGAAGCTCAAGACGAGTAAAGTGATTTTTTAGCTTCTTTTGCTATACATTTTCTACCAAAATCCCTATAATCCGCACCCTGAGTTGACTAGACAACCGCTGCTTTATCGTTGTCCCTTCGGGGGAGACGGATAGAGGGGAGGAAAGTCCGGGCTCCACAGGGCAGGGTGCCAGATAACGTCTGGGAGGCGCGAGCCTACGACAAGTGCAGCAGAGAGTAAACCGCCGATGGCCTGTTTACAGGATCAGGTAAGGGTGAAAGGGTGCGGTAAGAGCGCACCGCGCAACTGGTAACAGTTTGTGGCATGGTAAACTCCACCCGGAGCAAGACCAAATAGGGGTTCTTATGGTGCGGCCCGCATTGAACCCGGGTAGGTTGCTGGAGCCAGCGCGCAAGTTCTGGCCTAGATGAATGGTTGTCCACGACAGAACCCGGCTTAACGGTCAACTCACCTCATAAAAAACCCTCGATTCACACTGTGTTTCGAGGGTTTTCTGTTTTTAAGCCCATCTAAATCAACTTTCACGAAATAATATCAATAAACAAGCCACGAAACTCAGCCGAGCTTTTTAACGTGATACTATGGCTGTCTTGAATAAAAGCCCCATCACCACACTGAATTTGCCCATTTTCTTGTGTTGACGTTTGCAAATAGGTGCCGCCTTTTATGGATTGTAAAAAGCCTTTTTGTCCTTTTATTTGCAGTGTAATTTCATCGCCTGCTTGCAAATGAATATGATAGAGCCAAATTGTTTGCCTTAACATCAACGAGCCATCATCACCCGTAGGTGAAGCTAACAATTGATATTTTAGGTTTTCATCTAAAGCCAATTTTTGTGAAGCTAAACTTTCTTGTTGTGGACACGCATTTAACCACAACTGAATACGGGTTAACGGTGTATCAGAACTGCTGTTTTTCTCTATATACGTATCAGTATTATGAGGTGAAATAAGTAAGCACTCATTTTCTTTTGCCGTTACTGTACGTCCCATATTATCAAGGTATGTCGCTTCCCCTTGAAGGATCAGATTAACCACATCAACATGAGGGTAAGTCTTTGCTTTAAATTCAGAATTTGGGGCAAGCACTTCTTGGTTGAGAACTCTTAGTGTGCCATAGTCTAAAAAATGAGGGTCAAAGTAGTGGCCAAAGGAAAATGTGTAGCGAGCTTGTAGCCAACCATAATCCGCTTTACCACACTGTTGTGCTGTTCTGTATTTTATCATAGCGGTATTTTTCGAGTAGATTATCAATATATTTATCATAGAGGTATGGACTGTCTATTGTTAGCAAGTTAATCTGGTGCCTATAATCAAATTATTTGATAGAGATAAGTATAATGAGTAAAGACAAAGCAATTACGTTGGAATCTTTACGAGTCATGGATGCCATTGATCGTAGAGGGAGTTTTGCAGCTGCGGCTGATGAACTAAATCGAGTTCCATCGGCACTCAGTTATACCATGCAAAAATTAGAAGAAGATTTAGATGTTGTCCTTTTTGACCGCTCTGGCCATAGAACTAAATTTACCAATGTTGGCAGAATGCTGCTTGATAGAGGACGCATATTACTTGAGGCTGCCGACAAATTAACGTCAGACGCAGAAGCCTTAGCAAGAGGTTGGGAGCCTCATATCACCATCGTTTGTGAAGCTCTTACCCCTGCATCTCGACTCTTTCCTTTGGTTGATAAATTAGCTGAAAAATCCAATACCCAACTCTCTTTAGTGACTGAAGTCTTGGCGGGTGCTTGGGAAAGCTTAGAAAGCGGTAAATGTGATATTGTGATTTCACCCGATATGCATTTTCGCACTTCATCAGAAATCAACTTTCGTCCTTTATATAATACCACTAGCGTTTATGTTGCCAGCCCAGATCACCCCATCCATAACGAACCTGAGCCATTAGCAGAAGAAACTCGCTTAAAATATCGAGGCATTGCCATTGCTGATACTGCAAGAGAGCGCCCAGTTTTAACTGTACTGCTATTGGATAAACAGCGCCGTTTAACGGTCAGTTCTATTGAAGATAAACGCCGTGCTTTAATTGCGGGTTTAGGTGTGGCGACGATGCCAATTGATTTAATTGAAGACGATCTTAAAGAAGGGCGTTTACGCGTTGTTGGTCCAGAGTATCACCATGAAAATAATATTATTATGGCATGGCGAAGAGACAGCATGGGCGAAGCAAAATCATGGTGTTTACGTGAAATACCTAAACTCTTTGCAAATGATAAAAAATAGTTTTTGTAGATAATTTTTTTTATGTTTTAGATATCGATGCAAATAGAGATGCTAATATTAGGCGGAAGGTTCCGCCTAATTAAGAATGGGTCACTCCACTGCCACTAATACACAACCATTTAAACAACCGCATTGTACTTTATGTCCTTCTAGCGCGACAGGGATATTGTTTATCCAATGCATCTCATATTCCCTACTTAATAACGGAGTTTGGCGATGCATCGGATAATAAAAAACTATCTAGTTCTCTTTTTAATCAACAGTGTATATTAACCAATATTAACTTCCTGCTGTTTTTTGTGATTGATTACCATCAACGGTAACAACACGATTATTAGCAATAACTAGCTCATCATCATGTCCAATACTTGTTGATCTATCGTAGTCAATACGCATTCCCTGTGAATTGAGAACATTGATAGCTAAATTCCTCTGCGCATGCAAATACACTTCTTCGCGTCCGCCGGCATCCTCAAATCGCAGTTCATTAAATCCTGTGCCTTTATGCGTCTTGGTGCGAAAGGTGGTTCGGGTTTTATCTTTGGGTAAATCCAATGGTGGCGCATTACGACCGTTATAGGTACAACCCGTGATAATCGGTCTATCAATATCACCATTTAAATAAGAGACAATCACTTCTTGACCGATACGGGGGATCGCCATAAAGCCGTAGCCATCGCCATTCCAACCCTGTGCAACCCGCAACCAACACGAACCACTATGATCAGGCTTTCCGCGTCTATCCCAGTGAAAATAAACTTTTACCGCACCTTGTTCATCGGTATAAATCTCTTCACCCTCTGGGCCAACGACGGTCGCTAACTCGTCACCATCCGCCAGCGGTTTATAATGAAAAGGCGGTCGCCATTCTTGTGTGCCGGGAATAAACGTAACATGATTGCTCAACTGGGTACCTTCGCCACCACCATTATCCGCTAAAGGTTGTACGCCGTGATGCGAGGCACTAATCACCTGCCAACGCGAATTCATTCGTGCACTGGGGTGATTAATTAAGGTAAACACTTTGCCCGGCATTAATCCAAAACAGTTGGTGCTTGCCGAGCCGGTTTGACGATGGTTTTGCGATTGTTCATAACGCAGTTGATTCAAGGGTTGACCATGGGCATCTTCTTGAAAGCGACCATAGCTTTCAAATACAGGATGTCGTTGATGAACGTCACCCGTTGTTTCTTGTGATAACGGATAAGAAGGACGCAGAGGGTTATAATCTTTATCAATGCGCACATCACTGCATAAACGTTCGGTATAGCGCCATGCGGTAGCAGTGGTGTCGGTGATATCGGTTTCAGCTTGTGGGTTATAGGTTAGCGTGATCCCCGCGGTCATCCCTAAATGGTTATCGCTATAAAACAGCTTTGGTCCTTCTTCAAACCAAAAGTTGATCCCCTCTTCAAACGCTAAACGGTACCAAAACGCATAAGCGGATTCCCGCTTTTGAGTAATATAGCGACGAGTTTGATGCAGCTCAGGTTGATAGAACTGGTTGTCATATTTGATATGCGCTTCATCCAGCAATTGCTGAAGAATTTGTGGTACCGTTTTATTTTGGAAAATTCGGCTATCTTGATTTAGCGTCATCACCCACATTTCAGGGCGAATAACAAATTGATACCACGTTTTAACGCCGTCGGTATTACCTTGTTCAGCACTTGCCAACAAACCTTGAACGGTGCGGAGTGTTTTACCATCACGACTGACTGTTAACGATGAAGCTACGCCTAATTGATTAGAGAAATCGATGTCGTTTTGCTCGCTCACCGCATGTATCGACAGCGTGAAAAGCTCTGATAACCCTTCGTTTAAATCAAATTGGGTGACTTGAAAGGTGCTTGCGGGTAAGCCACCAATTTGGCAAGTAAACACTAACCCCGTGTGCAGTAATCCTTTACCTAACGTTTCGAGTAATTCGCTGTATTTTTTAATGCGCGCTTGTTGTTCAGAGAATGTCATCCCCATTTTAAAGGAGGGTGATGAGATCGGATCATCTAATACCAAACGGGGTTTAGGGTTATTGTTAGCGTCATTCGTTGACATAAAAGCTCCCATTTAACTGTGACAAATACGCAATAAAAAAGACAAAAAACACAGATAACAATGGGCTCATACAGAGCCCATAAATAAAGCGTAAAGGATTAACCTTCGAGTGGCGCACGCCACTCGTCAGAGCCTGAAGTCCCTGCAACCGTGTGTTCCCAATCAATTTTGCGATAAAAAAGAGACACTTCGATCAGTTGAGTGAAATCAGATTTAGCCGGATCTTGGCAGTGTGGCATTTGGCAATCGATATTCACGATGGTCGCATCGGTTAAAGTGGTAGTGAAGAAATGCTCTTGCTTCCCTTCCACCGAGGTGCGATACCATTTTAAGGTGGTTTTCGGCAACATTTCGCCAGAGGCTAATGCGTTATACAGCAGAGGAACAGCTTTGTTTAACGCGACAGTAAAACGGAAAGGTTTATGGGCACGTTGACCGGAAGGCTGACCTGATTGCGGGTCGGTTGGTACTGTCACAACATGAGAGAATGCTTGCACTAGCATTTCATCTTCATGACCTTGAACATAAATATTTCCTACTGATTCAGCAGTAAATGCACCCGCAGTAATGTTGCCTTGAGTTTTTCCTTCAATGGAGATATAGCATGGAGTTGGCATGGCAAGTCCTTAATTAACTATCAGTAATTGTTTCTCAACAAAACTATTATTGTTGATGTCCTTTTCAAAAAATCAGCCAGTGCGCACTGCGATTTGATTAGAGTGGCTTAAGTAATTTCAAGGGGAAGTAAAGGGAGTGGACGGAAAAGAAGAACGTTGTATCCTCGTAGGATAAGTGACTTAGCGTAAAATAATTGTTCACACGTTATTTACTGCTTTCGTTTCTTAAAATAAGTGTATTTACTTATATCATTCACTTTCGTAAATGTCCGAAATCTCGCTAAAGCCAGTCAGTTCTAATGTACATGGATTTAAACTTTGTAACAAAATGTGTATTTTATTTCAAATTGTAATAGTATTGATTTATAAAGAAAAAATAACACATTTTTCAAAAAAATAAGCAAACTACGATTTTTTATCATCAACGTCTAAAAAAACCGCATCTAAAATTTCGTGCATTACAGAAGATTCATTTAAATGAAGGCAAAAATTTCACTCATAGAGTGATTTCGGGGAAGGGATGGGAGTAATAGAAAGGAACAGAAAGGAAATTAATAAAAATTATATAAATACAGTTAAAAAAAGAACCCTATGTTTAAAACATCGGGTTCTTATCGATTTAAAGATCCCCTAGAGGATCTTTTTTTTCAAAACTTGTTATTACCAGTTTTTATTGAAAATACGGTCTAAACTCCATTTACCTGGACCTGTGATAACTAGTAATAAATATCCACCTGCGATTGTCATATTTTTCATAAACATTAATTGGTTCATGCCTTCAGCAAAATTACTGTGGAACAGTAGTGCGGTTAGAAGAGTAAATACCGCAGTAAAGATTGCTGTTGTACGAGTTAAGAAACCAAATAGGATTGCTAATCCACCGCCTAATTCTAATAAAATAGTCAGTGGTAATAAGAAACCTGGAACGCCCATTGCTTGCATATATTGCTGTGTACCTTCGTAACCACCAATTTTTCCGTAGCCTGCGCTGATAAATAAAATCGGCATTAAAATACGGGCAATTAATAACGCAATGTCTTCAAATTTTTTCATGGTATTTATTCCTAATCAAACTCTATTATCTGCAATGTATATCTGCTTATGTTTGTATTTTCGTTGGTTAATTTTCTATTTTTAGAATTAATAACCACGGCTACGTTGTGAGATATACAATAATGTGAATTGAGCAAAGAGGATATTAAGAAGAATTAACATTCTTAGACAAAAAAATTGATGTTCAATCTGAGGTTTTTTTGAAGGACTTTTGGATTGTACGAATTAAACCAATTGCACCGATAGCATGTTGCCCTAATCGTATGATTTTTTTAGGATGTTTAATGCTGTAAAGAGAAATAAAGCTGGCTCCTACTAAAAGTGCGGGTTTTAACGAAACGATAATTCGCCACGCTTTATCATAAGGCTCTGTTACATCAAGCCAAGTTTGCGTGCTTTGCCCTAAATCAGTACGCTGTTGCTGAATTTTATTCAACAACAGCTTTTTACGTCTTGCGAGGATCGCCTGCTTATTTTGTTTGTTCATCATGATATTGCTCCAAAAGACGTTTATCTAATTCCAATTGCTGGCGAGTATCGCCTAATAAGGTGGAATTTCGCGCTTTTCTTAATGTCATGATGGCACCAATCAGTGCACAAAAGAGTAAAGTAGCCGTTGTGATGGCTAAAGCATAGACTCGATATTCAGGTGGAATAACCCAAAAAATCAAAATAAGTAGGCTCATTAAGCCAAAGGCGGTGAGCAACAAAGTAACACCAGCCATTAAAATAAGCTGGATAAGCGTGGTTTTTTCTTCTTCCAGTTCAATGGCAATTAACCGTAGGCGAGTTTCAACCATGCCTATCATGATAGCGCCAATCTTACTGAGAGAATTCAGAACCCCAGATGCGGGGCCCTGTGGTCTTTGAGTATCACTCATTATAAATTAGCGTTTTGCTAGTAGAACACCAAGAACAACACCAACAGCTGCACCAATACCGACACCTGTCCATGGATTTTCACGAACATAGTTATCTGCTTTTCCGGCTATTTCTTTGGTGTTATCGACAATTTCTCGACCTGCATCGCTGAGTTTTGCACGAGAGCCTTTGATTGCTGATTCTGCTTTTGCGCGTAAGCTCTGGATTTCTTCTTTGGATTTATCTGCAGAGGAGTTCAGCACTTCTTCTAGAGTATCAGCAAGAGATTTCAATTCACTACGCAGATCTTCATTTGAACGTTGATGAGACATAATTAACTCCTTTAATAATGACAGGTTAATACTTATAACCATAGACCAATTTTATCTCTTAATAAAATTAAATATTGACCTAAGGGGGGAAAAGAGAAAAATCTTAATGAAACAAGATTATTTACTGCATCATCTACGATGAAAAAAGAATAAATCGCCAATAAAATAAAAGCCTGTTCAGTTATCTGTAACAGGCTTTTGGCATGAGTATTATGACTTTATTTTGTATTCGGAATATCTTGATGTTATTAGAAAAGGTAGCGCTTTAGCTCACTTTCTTTTTCTTTTTAATCACAACCCAGATGCTACCAATTAATCCCATAACTAATAGGCAAACAGGTAATAGCATAAGGATATTCATTAAATAGTGTTCATACTGACGAAACAGTGGGCTATTACCTAACATATAACCCAATGTGGTCAGTATACCGACCCATAAAAGTCCACTTAACCAGTTGAAAATTTGAAAGCGAGTATTGTTCAATCCAGCAAGGCCTGCAATCGTTGGCAATAATGTTCTAACGAACGCTAAAAAGCGGCCAATAAGTAATGCAGCTAAGCCATGGCGATGAAAAAGTCCATGTGCGCGCTGATGGTAATGTTCTGGTAAATGCGATAACCAACTGCGTACTAATTTCGTATTTCCAAGCCATCGCCCTTGAAGATAGCCCAACCAACAACCTAGGCTTGCTCCTGCGGTCAAAATAAGTAAGGTCAATGGAAAATCCATTGTATCTTTAGCAATTAACACGCCCACTAAAATTAATAAGCTATCTCCTGGTAAGAAAGCTGCGGGCAATACTCCGTTTTCTAGGAATAGTATGGTGAATAATAAAATGTAGATAATCCATATTAATGAAGGATTAGCTAAGGTTTCGTAATCTTGATGCCATAGCGCCAAGAATAGCTCTCTTACGATTTCCATATAAAAGGCTTCCTAAAACTGAGTCATTTGGGGGTAAATATAAAATCAATAGGTGTTGTAATCTATTTACCCGTTTTCTACTTCATAGAGTCTATTTTTCATTGTTTAAAACAGCAACACTCTAACAAAATCAGGAAAAACTAGACAGAAAATTTTTCAACTCGATGACGACACCACATACACATGGATATTGGATTTCGAAAAATAGACATCTAATCTCTTTTTGAGTTCAGAATAGGAAGTTTTTAAAAAGAAAACCTTAAGAGAATGGATAATACTAAGAGGTGTTTTCTATTTTATAGAGATCATAAAAGATAAATTTTTAATATTAACTGAGAAAAAATAAAACGTTATCTTGCTTATATTGTTCATCTTTTTTTGTTTATTATTTATTCAAATAAATGAAGGTTAGAGAGAATAATTGTTAGTGATAATGTTAATAAAAAAGACAGTCAGTTGATGACGAAAACCCAAAAAAATAAAAAACAAGTAAGATGGCTAAGTATAACTTACTGATAATAATAATTTCTTTCATTTCTGGTTGGTATATTAAAAAGAACAAAATCCTATTATGATCACAGTTATGTTATTTTATTGTTAACAAAAACGGTTAATGCTGTATATTTTGCATAATCAGCTTTTCAGCGCGATTCAATTCCTTATACTGGCATTGCAAACACTCAAAAATGCCTTTTTTAAATATTATTTTAAGTAATGGAATAGCTATGGATAAACAACAATCCAGAGTCTTCAGCCTGTTCTTTAAGGGAAGCCTCGTCAAACAAATACTCGTTGGTTTAGTTGCAGGGATTTTACTTGCTTGGTTAGCGCCAGAAGCTGCCAAGATGATGAGTCTATTAGGGACCCTGTTTATTAGTGCACTTAAAGCTGTAGCGCCTATCTTAGTATGGGTACTGGTTATGGCTTCGATTGCTAATCACCGTCAAGGGCAGAAATCAAATATTCGCCCTGTATTGATTTTATATCTGTTAGCAACGTTCTTTGCTGCGTTAACCGCCGTTGTTGCCAGCTTTATGTTCCCATCAGTTTTAACGCTAGTTGTTAACGAATCACAACTGTCACCACCTGAAAATATTGCTGAAGTTCTTAAAGGCGTATTAATTAATGTGGTCGCAAACCCTGTTGATGCGCTTATTAATGGTAACTATATGGGTATTCTAGCGTGGTCTATTGGGCTTGGCTTAGCATTACGCCATGCAAGTGATACCACTAAAGCCTTAACGCAAGATTTAGCTGACGCAGTAACAAATGTAGTTCGTGTTGTTATTCGATTAGCACCTATCGGTATTTTTGGTTTAGTGTCATCAACTATAGCAACAACAGGTTTTGAAGTTCTCGCAGGCTACTTACAAGTTCTTGTAGTACTAATTGGTTGTATGCTGTTTGTTGCTTTAGTTGTGAACCCACTGATTGTATTTTGGAAAATTCGCAGTAATCCATATCCACTAGTATGGGCATGTCTGCGTGAAAGTGGTGTAACTGCCTTCTTTACACGTAGCTCTGCAGCAAATATTCCTGTGAATATGGCAATGTGCCGTCGTATGAATTTAAACGAAGATACTTATTCTGTTTCAATTCCATTAGGTGCGACCATCAATATGGGTGGTGCGGCAATTACTATCACTATTTTGACATTAGCGGCAGTAAATACATTGGGTATGCCTGTTGATGTGCCAACTGCATTATTATTAAGCCTTGTTGCTGCAATTTGTGCTTGTGGTGCATCGGGTGTGGCAGGAGGATCTTTACTGTTAATTCCACTGGCTTGTAGCATGTTTGGCATTAGCAATGATATCGCTATGCAAGTGGTTGCTGTGGGTGTGATGATTGGTGTGTTACAAGATTCAGCAGAAACGGCACTTAACTCATCAACGGATGTTCTCTTCACTGCAACAGTCTGTATTGCTGAAGATAATCGTATTTCAGATAATCCATTAACTGAAAAAAATAATGGGTAAAAAGGGTAAGTAGTAAGACAGGAAGAGCTGTAAAAATAATAATCAATAATAAAAAATAGAACCCCACATTTATGTGGGGTTTCTTTTTGCTATTTATCAACATGTTAATGGTTTAAATGGCAAGTGCTAACTCAGTTCCTTGCCTAATAGCGCGTTTTGCATCTAATGCACTGGCATCTTTTGCTCCACCAATAAGATGAACTATTTTGTTTTCTTTTTCTAAAGGCGTAAATAGAGGGTGATAAGCGCGTTGCCCTGTACACAATATAATATTATCAGCCATAAGAAGTTGTTGCTTTCCATCTTGTTCAATCATAAGACCTTCTGGTGTGATTTTTTGATAATGACAGTCTGTTAAGAATTTAACGCCTTTATTCTCTAATGTAAGTCTGTGTATCCAACCTGTTGTTTTACCCAAACTTAAACCTATTTTTCCGGCTTTACGCTGTGTCATAACAATGTGTTTAGTATCGTTTTTAAGGTGATTAGCGGGTTTGATGCCACCACGAGATGAAAGAGTCGGATCTATGCCCCATTCTTTGTTAAAAGCACAAGGGCTTAGGCTGCTGCATTGCCCTTTTTGAGTAAGATAGAGACTGGTATCAAAGCCAATACCTCCGCTACCAATAATCACCACATTTTTACCCACAGGTTGATGGTGTTTTAAAACATCAAGGTAAGTTTTAACTATCTTATTATCTTGCCCTTCAATGTCAGGGCTGTGAGGAGTAACACCACTGGCTAAAATAACTTCATCGAAGTTTTCAAGATGATGAGCAGTGGCTTCGGTATTATTTTTAACAATCACACCGGTGAGTTGTAGCTGCCGTTTAAAGTAGCGTAAGGTTTCTTTAAATTCTTCTTTTCCGGGAATTTGGCTCGCAATGTTCAGTTGTCCACCAATAACATCTTCTTTCTCAAACAGTGTGACATGATGACCACGTTTCGCAGCAGTTACCGCAAAAGATAATCCCGCAGGACCCGCACCAACAACAGCCAGCTTTTTAGGTTGTTGAGTTGGAATAACCAGAAGTTCAGTTTCTCGACAAGCAAAAGGATTAACTAAACAAGAGGCAGTTTGACCTGAAAATATTTCATCAAGGCACGCCTGATTACAAGCGATGCAAGTATTGATTTCATCTTCGCGCCCCTGTTGTGCTTTAAGCACAAACTCAGGATCAGCAAGAAAAGGGCGAGCCATTGAAACCATATCAGCACAGCCTTCCGCTAAAATAGCTTCTGCGGTTTGTGGTGTGTTAATTCGGTTTGATGTAATAAGTGGGATATTCACCTTTCCCATTAATTCACGCGTTACATTCGCAAATTGGCCTCTTGGCACCATGGTGGCTATTGTTGGAATTCGTGCTTCATGCCAACCGATCCCTGTGTTGATCATTGTAGCACCGGCTTTTTCAACAGCTTTGGCAAGATAAAGTACCTCTGATGCATCTGAGCCATCTTTAATTAAATCCAACATAGAAAGACGGTAAATAATAATAAACTGCTCACCGACTGCTTTTTTTATGCCTTCAAGAATGCGTAAAGCGAAACGACAACGATTTTCAATAGTTCCACCCCACTGATCGTCTCGCTGATTAGTGTGTCTGACTAAAAACTGATTAATTAAATAGCCTTCTGATCCCATTATCTCAACACCATCATAGCCCGCCTTTTGAGCTAATTGAGCACAGCGAATGTAGTCAGCGATAGTTTGTTCTATTTGTTCATGACTCATTTCTGTTGGCATAAAAGGAGTTATTGGCGATTGAATAGCTGAAGGGGCAACTAAGTTTGGCTGGTAACTATAACGACCTGTATGCAAGATCTGTAAAGCAATTTTACCGTCTTGTTGATGAACAGCGTCAGTAACAAGCTGATGAGCCGCCAACTGGCTCTCAGATATCAATGTCGCCGCGTGCGGTAATAACACACCTTGTTTATTGGGAGAGATCCCTCCAGTCACTATTAATGCAACACCAGCAGCTGCACGTTGGGCATAAAACTGTGCAAGTTTTGGGGCATCATTCGGATTTTCTTCAAGTCCAGTATGCATAGAGCCCATAAGAATACGGTTTTTAAGTACGGTAAACCCTAAATCAAGAGGCGAAAATAGATGAGAATAATGTGCCATCAGATACCCTTTTTAGACTGGTCAGATGAGATATCTATTAGCATAACGAGAAGTGAGTGATTAAGAGTTTATTATGTTAATAAGTTGTGATCTTAATCATGGAAAAGGTGAGTAGGGGGCGATAAAGCAATAATAATCTAAGTAATTAGTTAATGAGAACAAATAGTGATAATAAAAATCACACTCATTCATAATATTTCATCATATAATGTAGAGTACCTATTAATACGTATTAAAAATACACATCACTATTTTGAATTTGGAGACGTTATGATTAATAAATTTAATCAACTTGTTGACTGTTCTGACTTGGGTAAATTGGTACTACGTGTTTCTCTTGGAGTTTTAATGTTATTACATGGACTTCATAAAATGGAACCGGGTGGATTAGCAGGTATTCAGGGCATGTTAGCTAATTTTAATTTACCAGCCTTTATTGCCTACGGTACAGTGATCGGGGAAGTGGTTGCTCCTATCTTACTGATTATCGGTTTATTTACTCGAGCATCGGCACTTGTTTTAGCTGGTACAATGTTTGTTGCTGTCTTGATGGTTCACTCTGGTGATCTATTTGCATTAAATCCTAAAACAGGGGGATGGGCACCAGAGAGTGCGGGCTTTTATCTATTTGCCGCGATTGCTGTCATGTTTTTAGGTAGTGGTCGTTTTGCTGTTAAAAAAGATTAATAAATTTAATAATCAATAAATTTGAATATTATCTTTATAACTTGATTAAAATAGATGAATAAACGCCCAGTTTTATCTTGAACTGGGCGTTTTATTTTCGACGACGTAGTTAATTATTGTTTATAAACTAAAGTCGTTTTTATTTTTGGGTTGCTGGCGTTAACTTAAAGACCTTTTCATTCTCACCTAACCACTGGCGAGCTACTTGGTTTATATCGTTAACACTTAATGCTTTTATAATGGCAGGATCAGTAAGCAAACGCTGATACTGTTGGTCATCAGTTGCAACTTGTGCAAGGGCATCTGTCCAATAGCTTGCACTGTCATTTACCTGTAAATTTTCAGTTAGCCAGATATTTTTAGCCTCTTGTAACTCTTTATCTGTAATGCCTGACTGCTTAACTTCATTTACGACTTTACGAGCAAGAGTAATTAATTCATCTGCACGTTCAGGTGATGCCGTAAAATTTAAACGGCCAGTATAGTAGCTTGTAGGTACTTTCGTTAACATTTCAGAGAAACCAAGTGAATAAATACCACCTGCTCTTTCACGTAGGTTGAGTCTTAAACGTTGGCTTATTACCGTATCTAGTAAATTTAGCGCTAATACTTGTTGTTGTGACCATTGAGCAGGTGCCGCATATTGAATGCTAATCATGCTCTTATCACTACTTGCAATAGGATATGTTTTGCTAAACGAGGTAAGTTTAGGATTAATTGCGGGATCTGCCCAAAATAGGCGTTGGTCTGAACGCGTTGGCAGGCTCGCAATCCAACGTTCAACAAGAGGTTTAACTTGATTTAGATTAACTGGACCACTGATAACTAAAGTCATATCAGCAGGTTGCCCTAAAATCATTTGGTTGGTTTGCTGTAATTGTTGGGCAGTAAACTGTTTCCAAGCACCTTGAGGGGAAACCACTAAACGATCGCCATTTTGATAGCTTTCTTTATTGATGTTATCTAAGAAAGTACGTTCAACAGGTGTTTTTGAAATACCTAATGCCATGGCTTGTTTTTGCTGCTCTAACTTCTCGCCATTAAACTGTGGAGAAGTCACTTTTAGATGCATTAATGTTAGTAAGGTTTCCAATTCATCAATCGGCGCTTCGCCACGAAAACCATGGAATAACAGTTCGCTATAAGGGCGTAAACTAATTTGATGTTGCTTGGTAAATAACGCCAATTCACGCGCATTATAATTACCATATCCACTTACTTCAGGTAATTTTAATGCCCATTGCACCATACCTAAGCTTTGATTTGTTTCAAGAGAAGAACCGCCCGGAATACGCAGTGAAACTTGAATATTATCTTTGAGATAACTGTCATTTTTCACAATCACTTTTACGTTATTGCTTAGTGTCCACTCTTGTGTTTTTTCAATCGGCAGTGATTGCGTTGAAACAACTGAACCTGTGAGCTTAGGTTTAATATCTAATACAACGGCTTGCGTTTTTAGGGTAAATGCGCCCGGATTTGATTGTCTAATTTCTTGCCAGCGCTGTGCGGCTTTAGTTGCATTAAACAAATTGGCATCATTATCTGGGCCAATCACAGCAACTCGTGGTGATGACTGCTTTAGATATTGGGCGAAATAAGCTGACAATGTTTCAGGGGTAACTTTATTGATTAATTGATAGCTTAAATTTAGTGCCTGTTTTTTAGTTTGAATTGGCATATCCAATTCAATAGCAGTAGTGATTTGGTTAGCTAAATAATCGTGCTCGTAACGCTCTTCGCCAGCAGCTTGTTGACTTAGACGTTTTAACATCGCGTTGCGAGCATTATCTAACTCTTCTTGAGTAACTGGAACAGAGGCTAGGCGTTGAACCTCTGTAAATAAGATATCTAATGCACCTTGGTAATCATTGCCTTTAGGATGCGCAATCATCAATTGTTGTGAACGACGAGAGTCTAACATTGCGCCTTGAGCATTGGCGCTAATAGAAGCTATTAATCCATTATCAACGATAGTGGAGAAACGTTGATTTAAAATTGATAGCCATAATGAATCCATTAAATCTTCATATTGACCTTGGCGACTATTTAAAGGTGCTGGTAAAGTTCGCTGCAAAGTGAACTGTAAAATACGCGAACCTTGCTCTTTGTCGAAAATCGTTTTAACGAGTAGATCTTTATGATCGATAAAATTGTGCCAAGATGGTGAATCAATCCCTTTATTCTCGCTGTTTTTAGCGTTAAACAGTTGCTTAATATCGGCAATAGCATCGCCCTGATTAAAGTTACCAACCAGTACTAATGCCATTCTTTCTGGTTGATACCAAGTATCGTAATAGCGCTTTGCATCTTTCACATCGCCATGTTTAACGATTTCTAAATCGCCAATAGGATCACGATCCAGATAACGGCTACCGTAATAACGTAGTTCTTCTAACTGGCGGTTAATTCGAAAACCGATACCTTGGCGCAAACGCCATTCTTCAACAATAACGGGGCGCTCTTTATCAAACTCAATAGGGTCAAATGTCATTTCAAATGCCCAATCTGATAAGATTTTTAGCCCTGTTTTAATTTGGATCGGGTTTGCATTCGGTAATGACAGCTTATAAGTTGTCGCATTTAAACTTGTTGCGGCATTTACATGACTACCTAATTTCATGCCTAGGCTTTCAAGTTGTTTAAAGCCCGTTGTACCCGGAAAATGAGTTGTACCTTTAAATGCCATATGCTCAGTAAAATGTGAAAAACCGAGCTGTTTTTCATCTTCTTGAACGGAGCCACTTTTTACTAAAAGGCGCATTTCAACACCAGTTTGTGGGCGTTGTAGTAAGTAGACGTCTAAACCATTATCTAGCGTAAAATGGCGAACATCAGGACGCAGTAGTAGCGTATTTTTGTCATTTTGATTAGGGGTGCTTGCAGCACAGCCTAAAAGTGAAAGACTGACTGAAACAATTAATAAATTACGATACATATTCGCTAGCTCCAGCAGGTTGAGAGGAGGATACGATAGGGGCTTTGAGTGAAAGCACATTATCTGCAATCACATGTGTAAAGCGCTGGTGGCTGACTAAGGCAATACCTGCGGTTGGCAGATGTTGTTTTAGCAACTTCAACATGTTTAATGCATTTTGTTCATCAAGTGCTGATGTGGTTTCATCTAATAAAATAAGCTCTGGTTTATTGAGTAATAAACGGGCGAAAATAAGGCGTTGTTGCTCACCACCGGATAGACGTGTTGTCCAATCAGTTTCCAGTGAAAGTTGATTTTTTATTTTGTCTAAGCCGACCAAATGAAGCGCTTCTTCGTACTCCTTAGCGGAGAATTGATTAGGCTGACAAGGATAAGCGAGCAAATTATCTAAACGCGCAAAAGGCAGATACATACGCTGTGGGATCCAACACACATTTGGCGAGCGTTGAATTTCCCCTTTGAAATAAGGCCAATGTCCACTTAATGCTCTAAGCAGTGTTGATTTACCTAAACCAGAACAACCTTCGATAACGGTTAATTCCCCCGCTTTTACAGAGAAGTTAATATCTTGGATTAACAGGCTGTCATCTTGCATAAATAGAGAAAGATTGGCCTTCAGTTTAGTTTGTTTATCATTTAGATCAGCGACTTCTGGCTCATGATCGTGCTCTAAAAGTACCACGAAATTATAAAGACGCGTCACCGTTGCTTGCCATGCTGCAATCTCTTTATAGGAGAAAATAAACCAGCTTAATGCGCCTGCAACACTAGAGAATGCTTGTCTCAACTGCATTAATCCCCCTAGCATTAATTCACCAGCAAGGAATTTAGGTAGGGCAAAAATAATTGGTGCCATTGCAGTAGCTTGTTGGTAGCCCACTGTAAAGAATGAAAGATTTCTTTCGTAGCGAATAAGGTTATTCCAGTTATGAATAACACCTAAAAAACGACTCATTAATTCGTTACGATCACTGATTTCACCACGCTGACCTGCAATCGCATCGCCATGTTGTTTACGGGTGATGAGTGCGGTACGGTAATCCGCTTCTTTGCGCTGTTTATCCATATTAATTTTACGCAATGGCGAACCAATTAATTGCGTAATGGTGATCCCAATAATGGTATAGATAATACAAGCCCAGAACATGTAGCCAGGAATTGTCCACTCGCTACCACCTAATGTGAAAGAAATAGCGCCAGACAGAGACCAAAGAATAGTGGCAAAAGAGATAAGCGTGAGTAACGAGTGCAAAAATGTCACGGTTAAACGCATTGTTGATTCGATCAGTAAACGAATATCTTCTGCAATACGCTGATCTGGGTTATCAGGTTCTTGAGAAGTGAGTCTTAACATGTAGTGTTTACTGTTTTTTGATAACCAGCGATCAAGCACTTGTTCAGTCATGCCTTCTCGCCAGCGAATTACCATTTTTTGGCGTAAGAAATCGCCCATTACTACCACAGTAATTAATCCCGCAATAATAATCACAAATTGTTGAAGAAGTTTGTAGAGCGCTTGTCCATCAAGTTGTTGTAATGCGTTATAAAAATCGCCATTCCATTCATTCATTTTGACGTTAAACCAAACCGATGACAGGGTTAAGGTTAACGAGACAATCAATAGAAACCAGCAGTAGAGGGCGGCACGCCGCCCCCAAAAAGGTGAAACTAAATAGAAAAATTGTTTTATTGTTTTCATTGCTTATTGGTCATATTTTTATTGTATATCGACTTGGTTGCTCACATTAACTTCGTCAATTTATTAATAGTCGTAGCTAACTTGTAACCAGAACTGACGGCCTGGCTCATAAGATTTGTAATCGTTGTTTTGGTAAGTGAAGTAATCAGCAACATTTTTGGTGTTAAGAACATTATTCACTTCAACAGAAATACCGACACCATAAGCAAATTCAGGTTTCCAACCCAGTTTGGTATCCCAAGTAAAACGGCTACTGTAATTACGTTTTTTGTATTCAAATAATGGGCCATATTCACTTGGTTTTGGTGCACCATTATTGACTTTCTCTGCTTGTGAACGAGCACCATTCCATTGAAGGCGGTTATACCAAGTCATATCCCAATCATCCCAAACGCTGGTTAATTCTGCGGTGACTTTTAATGGTGAGTTAAAATTGCCAGAAGGTAAGTCTTTGGCATTGATGATTTTTCCGTCATACCAAACTTTGTCATAGTTCATTCCTTGTGAACTAGGATCAAAATTGGCATAACCAGAATCTTTAGGAGTATTGGTTTTGCTTTGCTGCCAGCTAATAGAAGCATTAAAAACATGGTCTGCTCGAGCTAATTCCCACGGCTGACTATTTTTCACAGAAAGCGTTACAGTATCGTGAGTACTACGTCCATTATTATTGAAATGACGAATTCTTATTTTATCTTTGTCATTTGGGTATTTTGTATCACTACGGACTTCGTCACGACCTTCACGATGAACGTATTGCAAACGCCAAGTGGTGGAAGCAATTTCTTGTTGCAAACCTAAGGTTATTTCATCGTTATATGGCGTTTTTAACGAATCAACGCCTTCAAAGTCAGTGCGGTTTTCCCAATCATTTGGATTGTTGTTATCACAAGAGAAGTAGCAGTGTTGTAAGCCTGCATTCTGTGCGCCATACAGTGCGTAAGTCAGCATTGAACGACCGTAATAACGGTTTACACCACCAATAATTAAGGTATCACCTGTCCCCCAAAGATCATAAGTTCCACTTAAACGTGGAGAGATATTATTTTTTTGAACAAAATCATCGCGATCTAAACGGATACCCGGACGTAATGTGAGGCGTTTATATTGGATATTATCGTCGAGATAAATAGCGTAGTTAGTATATGAAGCATCATATGTGCCCGCTAAGAAACGCGTTGTTTGCTGCAATGAACCCATCCACTGATCATCCCATGTGGAACCTGTATAGGTGTAGTTGTAATAGGTTTTATCGCGAATATAAGAGCCTTTAGTTCGGCTAATTTCAAATCCGGTCGTTGGTTGGTGACTCACAGCACCCCATTCAACAGGGTTAAATCGCATAATACTTTTTGCGTTATAGGTTTCTTGTTTACTTTTTAGATCACCTTGGCCACCACTGCTAACCTGCTGTGGATTTTGCCAATCAGTATAATCTTTAATGGTGACAAAGTAGTCTTGATCATTAGAACGCTTATCTTCAAGGTTTTGATAACCCGCTGTTAATTCTAATGAACCAAGATCAAGTTGGTGTTTATAAAGTGCGGTAAAACTCAAACCATTATGTTCGTTGTCATAACCTGAGTTATAGACAGAGCCTGAGAATAAATAACTATTATAACGAGCAATATTACTCGACAAATCAAGAGATTGTTTCTCTGAAATATCCCATGAATATTTAATAAAATAGTTATCTGATGTTCGAGTTTGATCTTTGTAATGAGGTGATTGCTCAACTTGTTCTAACTGACCATCTGGAGTCAGGATAATTCCACCTTCTGCACTTATCATCATCGGGATCGTTGATTCACGACGAGATGCAGAGAAAATAAGTCCGGTGTTGTCTGTTAATCCTGTTTCAAACCAACCACCAAAGTTTTGTTTATCATATTTTTTCTGGAAACGAGCTGGGTTACTAAAATCATTGTTTGCTGTATCAAAATTTAGTTTTGGATCGGTGAAAATATTGTTCCAGCTTGAACGTGTTGTACGATAATAGGCGTTAGCATGGGTTTCACCAGACCAACGACGACTTTGTACTTCAACAGTTCCCCCCGTAAATCCACCGAATTCGACAGGAATATTGTTATCGTAAACTGCAACGCTATCAATTAAGCGACTATCAAGGTACATCCCTTGTTCGTCACTACTAATGCGTGTATTGGTTTCACCTAAACCAGAGTTGGCAGGGTCAAAGTCGTTGTTAAAACTCACACCATCAAGTTTATAGGAGTTTTGATAACTACTAGAGCCGTGAATAGAAATACGTGAAGGTTTAATTTCACCCTGATTCATTGATGTGCTGTCGTTATTGGAAAATTGCACCGCAGGGTTACTTTTTAGTAAGTCAGTAACGTTTCCATCACCTGTATTACGCTGTTTTATCTCTTCTGAGGTGATGTATTGTGGTGCTGAAACCACATCCGTAGCTGGATGATACGTACTGCCGACACCAGTTACTTTAACTTCAGGAATAACAATCGCGTTAGCAGTGGCTAGAGGGCGAATAACAAATCCACTACCTTGTGGAATAATTTCTAATCCACTACCAATTAAGACTTTTTGTAATGCAGTTTGGGTTTCAAATTGACCTGAAAGTGCTGGAGCACGAAGGTTTTTAACCGAATTTGCATCGAATAAAATTTGTACTTGTCCTTGTTTTGCAATAGCACTTAATGAATCAGCTAAAGACTGCTCTGGTAAAGCGACTGAAACTGTGGATGCATAAGCGCAAGGTGCAGCAATAGTGGTACTTATTAGCAACGCTAGTAAAGACCTCTTAAGGGTCCCTTTTTTGTTATTCATTCTCATTTCACCAATCCCATTCACTAACTTAATAATTGTTGTTACTAGGGAAGAGGGTGAAATGAGAATTATCCTCACCTGTAAAAAAGAATATTTTTCATATTTATTCTTATTTGTTGATAATTAACGCATTATTTTTATCGGTGAAAACAACATTAACCGGCAATATAAGTGGAATTGCGGTAATAAAGTCTTTGGCATCATTTATGTTAGCGATCCCTGAGACTTTCATTTTGGCAATTTCGGGGGAGGAAATTTGAATATTGATATCAAGATAAGGTTTGAGTTTGGTTATCACTTCATTCAATGGGCGCTCAAAGAAATGCAGTTGACCAAAACGCCAACTTCCCACGGAATCAATATTGACCGAAGAGATAACAAAACTATCGCTGGCTAATTTACTTGTAGCCTGAGAGCCTGCGTACAAATAGGCTGGAGAAGATTTTGGTGTCGCTTTTACTTCGACGATCCCTTCATGGACAGCAACGTTTATTTGATTGTTATCATAGCGACTAACGTCAAATTCAGTGCCAACAACTTTAATTAATCGGGTATCAGCATGAACATAAAAAGGGCGATACGGATTTGATTTTACCTTGAAATAGGCTTGTCCTTTATCTAGCCATAATCGTCTTTCTTCTTGCACATAAGCCACTCTTACCTGTGTATTTCTGTCTAAATAGACTTTAGAACCATCAGCTAAGGTCATTTCTTTCGGTAAGTCGCTGGTTGCAAGCGTCATATTATCCATCATTAATGCAGGTAAATGACTATAAGGGAGATATAAAACAGTGAGTAAGCAAAGAGTCGCTGTAGTGTGGATCATCGGGCGCCAAAGCGAGTACTTTTTCTTCTCAACTGTGGCTATTGTTGGTCGTGGTAATGCATCGCATTGACGCCAGATCCCTGCAATATCTTGATACGCTTGCCGGTTTACATCATTTTCTATCCACACTTTAAACGCTTGGCGTTGTTTTGGGGTCATCCTTTGACTGTGTTGTTGAGTGAACCAAAGAGCTGCTTGCTCATCTGGCGATCCATTGAGTAATTCATCATCAGTCTCCAAAAAAAAGGAGTCTAGATCCTCATCTGTGTGAGGTTTAGTTTCCGGTATATTTTTTTCCGGCTTACTCATCATTCGTGCATTTCTCCTGTCCTGCATCGACATATCTTTTGCAATGTAATAGGGCAGCCGCAATATGTTTTTCCACCATGCTAATTGAGATTTCCATTTGCTCTGCAATTTCGCTTTGTGATAGTCCATCAAAACGATAAAGAATAAATGCTTCTCGACGGCGTGGAGGTAATGTTTCAATTGCTTCGCTAAGTAGATCTAAACGCTGTTGATGCTCAAGGACATATCCCGGATCAAGCTCCGTGGTATAACTTTGAGCGGCGTCATCTAGTTCACAATCATCCTGATAGATATTTTTTTGCTTTTGATTTTTTCTCCAATGGTCAATCAAAACGTGGTTCGCTATTTTAAACAGAAAAGCACGCTGCTCTTGCACAGGTGTTTGTTCTTTTCTGTTTAGCCATAATGTAAACACATCTTGAGACAAATCATCTGCATCATGGTAATTACCCGTACGTTTGTGGAAAAAACGCACAAGTTGTCCATAGGTTGATTGATAGGCACAACTAATTTTTTGTGCCAATGATTTATCGCTAGCCATAATCTCTGGTGTCTAAAAAAGAGTGAAATAATAAGCTCTTACTGCTTCTCATGCGAACAAGTTATGATAATTATCAAGCTAATTTTTTATTGTATTATTAATAATAAGCAATATCATTTGTGTTTATATTATGCCTATAATTCACAAGAAAGAAAATCAGAGGCAAGAATTATGAGTAGTATGTCGGCGACTTTTTCACGCCGTGGGTCATTTTCTATTGGTGGATTAACCGCCAGTATTTTATTTCATGCAACGTTAGCTGTTGTCGCTATTGGCTGGATAACATCTAAAGATGAACGCTATGGCGTTTTACCACCTGCGATGACAATGGATCTTGGTATTTATCAGTTAGCTCAAGCGGAAACAAAAGATCTTCCTGTTGGGCCAGAGAAAGTCATGTCTGTTCCTGAACCGGCAGAAACAGAACCAGAGCCTGTGAAAGAAGTGTTAGATTTACCTAAAATGCCTGTGGTTGAACAAGGCTCTTATGAGCGTATTCCAGAAAAACCGAAAGTAAAACCCGTGGTAAAACCAAAACCAGTTGCGGTGAAAGTACCAGATGATCTTCCTGTTTCCGAATCCCCTTCCGAAGCAACGAGTGCACCTATTTCAGGTTCAAATGCAACCAGTAGCGCATCATTTAATAGTATGTCTTCCTCTTCCGTTAGTGGACAACTAACTTGGGAAAGTTTGATTCATAGCCATATTGAGATGTATAAACGCTATCCAAGAACGGCGATACGTTTTAAAGCGACAGGGGTAACACAACTGGCGATTTTGTTGAATGGAAAAGGGGAGTTGTTAGAAGTGAATATTCAAACCTCATCGGGAAATCGTCTTCTTGATAAAGAGGCATTAAATACGATTAAGCGTGCATCACCTTTTCCCGCGCCTGAACAGTATCGTTTAAAAAATGGAACGATATTATTTACTGCACCAATTAGTTTTGACTATCGGCAGAGCAGTTAATTAAAATATTAGATAAAAGTATAATAATAAAAAAGTAATTATAAAATTATTATACGTATTAGCATAGAAACTAAAAAACCACCTTTTGGTGGTTTTTTAGTTTTAATCATTGTGTTCGTCGGCATCGCGATTTCTCAGCGTCGCGGGGAAGATTGCCGGCTCTTTTATCCCCACCAACGAAATTAAGATTATCACAATAAAAACAGAAGTACAATGCTATTATTCAATAGAGTTTTTGTATAATAATATTTCATTATCAACCTCATCAATATATGAAGCTTTACTTTCATTAGTATACATATACATTTCTTTTAATATTAATAATTCACTCTTTAAAAAATATAATTCTGATGTTAGTTTTTTATTTTGCACCCTTAATTCTTCTAAATCAGTATATATTTTATTTTTTGATATTAATGACAATAGGCATTTATCTAACTTTTTTCTGGCATTTTTACAAATACAAGCTCGATAGTCTTGATGTCGATAATATTTTTTTCGGCTATCTAATTTAAATAAAGGGGGAAGGATACGGGTTACACCAACAGTTTGGATCATATCGCATAAGGCATAGGTCTCTTTTTTAGCGAGATCGCCAATATTTTTTATCGACTCATCAGATAATTGAAAAATAGAGCTGTTAACCGCTAAATCATGTGGTTTTTTTGAAGTAAGAGGAATGACCTTAACCCCTCTATCATCGACCTTAACAACAATTGCAGGCCTTCTTTTATGCATCTCTCCTCGCTGAGTGTTATCAGGGTAACATTTGTTTGTTTTTATTCCTTCATTGAGGTTAATACAAGGAAATATATGCCCAAATTCAACAATAATAATTTTACCAAGATATAGTATTGATTTAGCACTTTTATAGTTTTTATTTTTTAATGTTTGAGATAAATAAATATCATTTGAAACATCTTTAGGTGATAACCAAATATTTATTAATAACTTGTTTTTATCTAAATAGATTATTTCTGATTTTTTTAATTCCCACCGGTGCTCTTTTTTCCCTTTAAATCGTTTAGTGATAAAAATAGGGTAGGCTTTTTCGTTATCAATGTTGTCTTTAAAAAGAGGTGTAATGACTTCATTAATACCATTTAACGTAACGTTTCCTAATAAGTTATCTGTACAATAATTATAGAATTCAAAATAATTAATTATTATCATAACATGATCCATTAATAAATAGGTTTTAGGGGTAAAACGCTTTGGTCTATTTTAAATTAATGTGATGATGTTTTTTCTATTTTAAACTTTAAATGTATTTATTAAATAGCGAATTAATGAAATAAAAAGCAGAGAGTATTCTCTGCTTTTAGTTTTAATGAACTCAATAATTAACGTTATTTCGTCATACGTTTATATTTCATTCGGCGAGGTTGAATAGCATCGTTACCTAACGTCCGTTTTTTATATTCTTCATACTCTGTAAAGTTACCTTCAAAGAATTCAACTTTACCTTCATCTTGATAATCGATGATATGAGTAGCAATACGGTCAAGGAACCAACGGTCATGGGAAATAACCATGGCACAGCCAGGAAACTCTAACAAGGCATTTTCTAATGCACGTAAGGTTTCAACGTCCAAATCATTGGTAGGTTCATCGAGCAGTAACATATTACCACCCACTTGCAGCAGCTTAGCAAGGTGTAAACGACCACGTTCACCACCAGACAGCTCACCGACACGTTTGCCTTGATCAACGCCTTTAAAGTTAAAGCGGCCAACATACGCACGACTTGGAATTTCAAAGTTACCAATACGCATGATGTCTTGGCCACCAGAAACTTCTTCCCAAACGGTTTTACTGTCATCCATACTATCGCGGAACTGATCAACTGATGCCAGTTTAACAGTATCGCCTAGTGTTAAGGTGCCTGAATCAGGTTGCTCTTGTCCTGCGATCATACGAAATAGTGTTGATTTACCCGCACCGTTAGGGCCGATAATACCGACAATCGCCCCTTTAGGAATAGAGAAGCTTAAATCATCAATCAGAACGCGATCACCATAAGATTTTGTTAGATTATTAATTTCTAATACTTTATCCCCTAAACGTGGTCCAGGTGGAATAAAGAGTTCACTGGTTTCATTACGTTTTTGGTAATCAACGTTATTAAGTTCTTCAAAGCGAGCAAGGCGAGCCTTACCTTTTGCTTGACGACCTTTAGGATTTTGGCGGATCCACTCAAGTTCTTTCTGAATAGATTTATGGCGAGCAGCTTCAGTTGCCGCTTCTTGCTCCAGACGTGCGTCTTTTTGCTCTAACCATGAAGAGTAGTTACCTTCCCATGGAATACCTTCACCACGGTCAAGTTCTAAGATCCAACCCGCTACGTTATCAAGGAAGTAACGGTCGTGCGTGATCGCCACAACAGTGCCTTCATAATCATGTAAGAAGCGTTCTAGCCAAGCCACAGATTCTGCGTCTAAGTGGTTAGTTGGTTCATCTAATAACAGCATATCTGGTTTTTCTAAAAGAAGACGACAGATAGCAACACGGCGGCGTTCACCCCCTGAAAGTTTCTCAATTTTTGCGTTCCATTCAGGTAAACGCAGTGCTTCTGCTGCACGCTCTAATTGATTTTCAAGGTTATGACCATCATGAGATTGAATAATCGCTTCTAACTGACCTTGTTCTTTTGCTAATTTATCAAAATCAGCATCAGGATCGGCATAAGCCGCATAAACTTCATCAAGGCGGTTTAATGCGTTTTTCAGTTCGCTAACGGCTTCTTCAACGGCTTCACGTACTGTATGTTCTGGGTTTAATTTTGGCTCTTGTGGTAAGTAACCAATTTTAATACCTGGTTGTGGACGTGCTTCACCTTCGATATCAGTATCAATACCTGCCATGATGCGCAGTAATGTTGATTTACCGGCACCATTAAGACCAAGCACACCAATTTTCGCGCCCGGGAAGAAGCTGAGTGAAATGTTTTTAAGGATATGTCGCTTAGGTGGGACAATTTTCCCGACACGCAACATACTATAAACGTATTGAGCCACTATAATTACCCTTTGATTATAAAAGAGATTTTATCTGAGGTACCACTTTTTGCGCTAAAAACAAATTTTTTGTGATTAAGCCGCGTGTTTATGGTACCAAAATGAACAATAGCAAAGTCAATGCCAGTATTTTGCCAAAGACCCGAAAATGATGAAAGTCGCCAGTATACCCGATTTATAAAAGAAAACCTTAGTCAAAAGAGAGGTTTTTATCTACCTTTCGTACTTCCTCTGAAAGTAAAGAAAATTTCTCTTAAAGAGGGGAACTTACATTGTTAATGATTATCATATTAGCTAATGTATTCACTCTTTGGTGGTTCTATTTGAGGTGGGAGAAATAACGTGGTGAAGCAAAAGTGGTCGTTAACATTCGCAATAGGTGCATTGTTTTTTTCTGCATGGGCACAGGCTGACTCATTAAGCGAGCAACGCAATCGTTATCAAGAAATTAAAGCAGCGTGGGATCTAAAAAAAATAGATGAAGTAGAAAAATTACTCCCAACATTACAAGATTACCCTCTTTATCCTTATCTAGAATATCGTCAAATTACTGATAATCTTGATGTTGTTGCACCTGCTGTGGTAACTGAATTTGTGGCGAAATATCCCACATTACCACCTGCAAAAGCACTTCCATCGCTATTTGTAAATGAGTTGGCAAAACGTCAAGAGTGGCAGAATTTACTGACTTTTAGCCCTAATCCACCGAATCCAAAAGCGGCAAGATGTAATTATTATTATGCTAAGTGGGCAACGGGTGATGTGCAATCAGCGTGGATAGGGGCTAAAGAAGCATGGCTTAATGGCACATCAATGCCATCAAGTTGTGATCCGCTTTTTGATGAGTGGCAAAAAGCTAATCAATTAACACCAGAATTAGTATTAGAGCGAATTAATTTAGCCGTTAAAAATGGTAATACAGCGCTTGCTGCTTACTTGGCTCGACGCCTCCCTGAAAATTATCAAACCATTAGTGATGCATTGGTTGAATTACAAGACTATCCAAACTTAGTTGGACGCTATGCAGCCACTCTTTCACCGACAGATTTTACACGTTCCATCATACAATCTGCATTTTCACGTTGGGCAAGAAAAGATGCTGATGCAGCAAGAGCACAGCTGGACAATATCGCTCATGCACAAAAAATGACGGCGAGTGAGCGCCAATTAATGCGTGATACTGTGGCATGGCAATATATGCCTTATGCGACACCAGAGCAGGTAAAATGGCGTGATAGCGTTATTCAAGATACGGCATCAGATACATTGCGTGAGCGTCGTGTACGCCTCGCATTAAGCCAAAACCAACCGACTGAATTGGCATTGTGGTTAGAAAGGCTCTCTCCTGAAAGTAAAAATAAGGAAGAGTGGCGTTATTGGCGAGCAATGGTGTTGCAATCACAAGGTAAAAACAGTGAAGCACAAGCTATTTTAGAAGCGCTAACACAAAATCGTGGTTTTTATCCAATGGTTGCAGCAGCCAAATTAGGTAAACCTTATGTGATGGTGATAGATAAAGCCCCTAGTGTTTCATCAAGCATCCCTAATCAGCCAGAAATACAGCGTGTTCGTGAGTTAATGTATTGGCAGATGGATAACTTAGCGCGATCAGAATGGGCAAACTATGTTGCTTCACAGCCAGCACAAATACAGTCTGAATTAGCGCGTTATGCGTATGAGCAAAAATGGGCTGATTTAGCGGTGCAGGCCACTATCACGGGGAAAATGTGGGATCATCTAGAAGAGCGCTTCCCTCTTGCTTGGAAAAATGAGTTTGAGCAATATACGAAAGATAAATCAATAGACCGCAATTATGCGATGGCGATTGCTCGTCAAGAAAGTGCGTGGAACCCTCAAGCTCGCTCTTCAGCTGGCGCAACAGGTTTAATGCAGGTCATGCCAAAAACAGCAGAGTTTACGGTAAAACAAGCGGGCATTACGGGATATGCAAGTAGTGCGCAATTGACAAATCCTGTGAAGAATATTGAGATTGGTACGGCTTATCTTGATTCTGTCTATCAACGTTTTAACCAAAACCGTATTTTAGCAAGTGCTGCGTATAATGCGGGGCCAGCGCGTGTTGATCGTTGGTTATCTGATGCAAATGGTCAATTAGATGCGATTGCGTTTGTTGAAAGTATTCCTTTTGCTGAAACGCGTGGTTATGTCAAAAATGTACTCTCTTTTGCTGTTTTCTATAGCTATTTTGCGGGAGAACAGCAGCCAGTACTGACTGAAAATGAGTGGAATAGCCGATATTAAGAGATAATAACGCGGATTTATCGTTGGAGCCTCTTTGTACATTAGTAAAGTATGTTATATTATGTACTAGTTAATGAGTGTGGCAAAAAGAGGTTCCCACGATGCAAGATCCTGCATTATCACCTGAAGAGAATGAGCACTGGCTAAGATTTGTTGAGTTATTACAACATGCTTTTGAGCAAGATGTGCAATTTCCTATTTTACAACTTTTAATGACACCTGATGAACGTAGTGCTTTGGCTACTCGAGTTCGCATTGTGCAAGAGTTAATGCGAGGGGATTTAAGTCAGCGTGAGTTAAAAGAAGAGTTAGGCGTTGGTATTGCCACCATCACTAGAGGCTCTAATAGTTTAAAAACAGCGCCACATGATGTGAAATTGTGGCTTGAAAAAGAGCTAATGACGAAAAAATAGTCACGTTGTTACGCTTTAAACTAGAATAAAAAAGCCATTTAATTATTTGATTAAATGGCTTTTTTTGTTTATTTTTTATCTAAAAGCTAATTTATCTAAAAAACGCATCAGATTAATTATTAATCTTCTTTTTGATTGAGTTCTTTATAGATATCATGCGTGACAGGGACTAATGCCAGCACTAATGCTTGTTGATACACAGAAGTACGACTGAGTAGGCCATCAGTAAAATAACCAATCGCGCCGCCGCGCTGTTTAATGTTGTCAATCTTTGTTAAGAAAGCCATTTCATCGCCAAGCTCACGACCTTCACGGATCCCTTTTAAGATCTGCTCTGGTAGCATAAGGCTTGCTGAGCGCGATTCTCCACGAATTTGGCCATGTTCGACAACGATCCAAGCAAAGGTCATATCATCTTCTATACCGGCTTCGACGCCAACCCAAAAATCAGCTTCAGGGCGAACTTGACGAGCTGCCATCACACGTTGACGTGCGCCAGTTCTCGTTTCTGTATTTCCGATAGGTTGCTGTGGAACGCGACTATCGACATTAATATCTTCAATATCAAAGGTATCTTTACCGAATACTTGCTCAAAAGCGAGTTTTATCGCGTTGATTTTTGCTGGATTCGTAGTGGCTGCAATGACATGATACATAATGAATTAATCATCCTTTGAAAAATTAGAGCAGTATAACGGAAAAAATGTATGTTACAGGTCTATCTTGTTCGCCACGGTGAAACTGAGTGGAACGTGGCGAGACGTATTCAAGGGCAATCTGATAGCCCACTAACAGCGAATGGTGTGCGTCAAGCACAACAAGTTGCTGAAAAAGTAAAATCAGCAGGCATTACCCACATTATCTCAAGCGATCTTGGCCGCACTCGTCAAACGGCAGAAATCATTGCACAAGCTTGTGGCTGTGAAGTGATAACTGACCCACGTTTACGTGAACTCAATATGGGCGTTCTTGAACAGCGAGAGATCGCAACATTAAAGACACAAGAAGAGGCTTGGCGCAAGAGTTTGATTGATGGTACACCTGATGGACGAATTCCCCAAGGAGAATCAATGGCTGAATTAGCAAGTCGTATGCAGGCTGCGCTAAATCAATGTCTTGATTTACCCGAAAATAGCCGTCCACTCTTAGTCAGTCATGGTATTGCTTTAGGGTGCTTACTGAGCACAGTGTTGGGATTACCTGCACATGCAGAACGTCGTTTAAGATTGCGTAATTGCTCAATTTCACGCGTTGATTATCAAAATAGCCCTTGGCTTGCTAATGGTTGGGTGATTGAAACAGCGGGTGATGTAAGTCATCTTACTGATACTGCACTTGATGAAGTTCAGCGCTAAAAAATAAAAGCTCTCTTTTTATATTACAAAGAGAGCTATTTCTTATGCTGTTATATCTTCACGTTTAATTGGAATGTAATATTCAAAACGTTCGATATGATCTTGTGGCTCCGTTACCATCTCATTGCTGTAACGCACATTTTTAAGATAGTATTTTTCAACATCATAGCCTTTACGGCGCGTTAATCCCATATTAGGTAAGCAGACACCATAAATTAGGAATAAAAATTCCTGCATTGCACCGCGTTTTGCCTCACCTTCAAAATCAAAGCGAATATAATCACCGCCAGCAAGAGAGACTTCATTTGCTGCATCATCATCGATAAATGTTGCATAATCTGGTTCGACGGCAGTTGTGTAAAGCACACGTTGTTCGTCTTCATGCTCATCGCTATGTTGTGCGTGGTGAAGCCCATAAACTTGATGAGGGACAGTGCTTATTTTGCTCATGTAGTAGCGCCAGAAGGTTTGGCGCATGTTAGAGCAGGCTTCAGCCCATTGCTCAAGGGTGTGACTACAAGTTTGCTCAATACCAATTAATTTCTTCTCAGATAGTGTTACAAATTCCCATTTAGGTAAATTTTGAGGATCTAAGGCAATTGGTGGACAAATTCCTACCGCACACCATTCATCAGTACGACGATAAAGTGCGGGTGTTCTATTAAATTGCTTTTTAAAAGCGCGGGTAAAAGTCTGTTGAGAATCAAAACGATATTGCAAAGCAATGTCTAAAATAGGGCGGCTCGTTAAACGTAATGCAACGGCAGCACGGGATAGACGCCTTGAACGAATATAAGAACCAATCGCTTGTCCTGTAACTTCTTTAAACATGCGTTGTAGATGCCACTTGGAGTAACCCGCTTTGGTTGCGACATTATCGAGGGATAATGGCTTATCTAGGTTACTATCAAGCCAAGCGAGCAAATCACGTATGATGTTGGTTTGATCCATACATCTCCCTTAGTCATATTCGTTTGTTTATTGCCGTAGATGGTAAAGAGCCTGAACATCTATAACAAGTTATATTGTTAGACAATCGTAAAATATAGTCTTTTTCATCGACTAATGTACACAAATTCTTCTATCAGTTAGTAATAGATTGTTTTATTCTAGACAAAACTATTTTCTCATCTTTTCAATGGAACAAGGTAAATATGTTAAATTTCAAAAAGATGCTAGCAGTATCTATCTTACTCCCTTTTTCTTTGATGGCAAAAGCAGAAGAAATTGGTTACGTGGATACCGTATTTAAGTTTTTTGGCGCTAACCACAAAATTGTGATTGAAGCATTTGATGATCCTGAAGTTAAAAACGTCACATGTTATTTAAGTCGAGCAAAAACGGGGGGCATTTCAGGGAGTTTAGGTCTTGCTGAAGATACTGCTGATGCCGCTATCTCTTGTCAGCAAGTAGGGCCTATTGAACTAAGTGAAAAGGTTATTAAAGGGAAAAATAATGGCGATGTTGTTTTCCAGAAAAGAACATCACTCGTATTTAAAAAGCTTCAAGTTGTACGTTTTTACGATAAACAGCGCCACGCTTTAGTTTACCTGACTTACTCAGATAAAGTCATTGACGGTTCGCCAAAAAATGCGATTAGTGCCGTACCTATTATGCCGTGGAAAGAGTGATTTTTATTTGCTAGAGAAATTAATGGTTAATAAAATTAATACGAATAAGGTTTAAATTTTTTTTAAAAAAGAAGTTATATTTTTTTTCAAAATAGTTGCTGAGATCAATTTTCACTGTTTGTGATTTTATTAATCCTTTTTTAGATAAAGAAAACCCCTGAATATCATTTGAACTGCACCCCAAAAGTTGGACACCAACTTTGGGGTGTTTTTCTATGGCTAAATATTCTCTTGATTTTAAACTCAAT
>NZ_NGVR01000008.1 GCF_002777965.1 Proteus columbae
AGAAAAAGAAGGGTGGTTAACCAGCGAAAAGCGCAGAAAAGGCAATCGTAACGCAAGCAATATTTACCAGCTGAATGTAGAGAAACTATACCAATCAGCAAAGAAAGCGCTTTCTCAACCAACAAAATCTGACGTGTCAAAACTTGATGCATCAGGTTTTGACCCATCAAAATTTGTTGCATCAAATTCTGTTCCTTCAGAATCGAGCAAAAATAGGGATTTTGAACCGCCAGCTCCTGAGGGCGATCCATCAGTAACTTCAAAATATGATCCATTAATAAATTATTCTTCGTCGCAGAATTCTGGCGAATCCAGCGACCAGCCCAAAAATGATTTTTTAACTCGTTATCCTGAAGCTGTGATTTACAGTGCCAATTTTCAAAAATGGGGCTCCTCTGACGATTTGAAGTGCGCTAAATGGCTATTCAGCCGTAAATGCGAAGTGTTTCAAGAGATGGGATTAAAAACGCCTAAAGAGCCAAATTTCACTGATTGGGCTAATGATATTCGCTTAATGACAACGATTGATGGGCATACTCACAAAGAAATTTGCCAGTTCTATAAACGAATTACACAAGATGATTTTTGGAAAAAGAATGTTCAGTGTCCTCGTACACTCAGGGCTCAATGGGATGATTTAACCTTACGTTTGGCGGGTAAGAAAAAAATCACCATCGACTCCGTAGAGCGTGATGAAACATTCCGGCTCATCTGGGGTACGGGTTGGAAACCTAAAAATAAAATCCAAGAATTAGCGGCTATTCAGGCAAAGAAAAATGGTCTAGGCAGAATGAATGAGGTTGCAGGTTTAGCTGCGTGGCGAGGTATTTGGCAACAAGTCGCGGAACAAGTTGCTCAGGAAGTTTTGCTATAAACGAGAGTGGAGAAAAATAACATGAATGGACTAATTGTTATTGATGGTGTTCAAATTCGTCGAGATACCGCAGGGCGTTATTGTTTAAATGATCTTCATCGAGTCTCAGGTGGTGAAAAACGGCATCAACCATCGAATTGGAGTGCTTTAACTCAAACTAAAGAGTTGGTTGATGAAATTTCAACCGCTCCTGAGATCACAGGAGCGGTTCCCATAGTGACCATTGTTGGTGGGCTTAACCAAGGAACATATGTTTGCAAAGAATTAGTGTATGCCTATGCAATGTGGATAAGCCCATCATTTCATTTAAAAGTGATCCGTACTTTTGATGCATTGATAACACAGCAACACGGCGAAAAGTTAGCCGATAAAGTTCAAGCTGGAGTCATATTGCTTGAATCGATGGCTAAAAGCCTGAATTTCTCAAACTCTTCGAAATTAGGGGCATATCAAAAATTACAAGCCATGGCAGGCTTACCCGAATTAGTCCCTGTGTATGCGATTGATGCGCCAAGCGGATCAATGGATGGTTCAAGTCGTCCAACAGTAGCTTTATCAACACTGATTAGAAAACATCAATTACCTATTTCAGCCCAACAAGCTTATAAACGGTTGGCCGATCTCGGCATTGTTGAACGTTTATCACGCCCAAGTACGAAAACTGCTAACAAAATGAAAGAGTTCTGGTCAGTGACTGCGCGGGGCTGCCAGTTTGGGAAGAACATGACCAGCCCTAATAATCCTCGTGAGACTCAACCCCATTTCTTTGAAAGTAAAACGGATGAATTGATCCGTATGGTGATGCTGAATAAACAGGTGAGTGCATGAAATTATTATTAACACCCTATATTCAGCCTGATCTTGGTGTTGTTTTATTGAAGCCTGAAAAGGAGTTAATTGAGCAACTTAAACAACATTCTCGCGTGATTATTAGTGATGTGCCAAAAAGTTTAGATAAATGGCCTTCTGGTGCATTAACAGGGAATGAACAACCATTATTAAATAACAAGGACATTATTGGCTTTTTGAATAATGAAAAAGTGATCCAAGCTATGGGCGAGCTGGCATCGATGAATATGTGGGTATGCAGAAATATCCATTGCTGCCAGATCAACGATGAGCATGACAGTTATCATCATCATGAATTAACAACCACATGGCATAAAGACGGTGTGATACGGACTTGTTGGTACCATGATAATCATATTCGCAATTCACCGGCGAGGTGGGTTGCTGAATTAGCGTATAAAAATCGTATTGCTTGGATGATAGACACTATTCGCAGTCGTTTGAGATTAGATGATAGCCATTCGCTGACGATACCTGATTTTTTTGCTTTTGCTGTGATGCATAAACTGGTTGATAAATTACCTGATGCTATATTGCGCCGTATCTTAAATTGGCCTGATAAAACTAAAGAGCGCAGGGTGCATGGCGGTTTTCCTGAAGCTGATATTGTTCCAAATGAAGTGACAGCACTATCAGCAATGAATGCGCGTTTAGATGCTATAAAACCCGTTATTAATGTGACTGTCGATCCTGAACCTCCAGCCTCATTTCTTCTTAAACCTAAAATGCACCGTTGGGAGAATTCCCAATGGCTTCAATGGGTAAAAACACAGCCATGTTGTGTTTGCGGACAACAAGCTGATGATCCACATCATATCATCGGCCATGGTATGGGAGGCATGGGAACGAAAGCTCATGACTTATTCACTATTCCATTATGTCGTCAACATCATGATGAATTGCATCGTGATCCGAAATTGTGGGAAGCCACTTACGGCAATCAAATCGAATTGTTATTTTCTTTTTTAAACCGTTCATTAGGAATAGGGGCATTGGTTTAACGTGTGTACGGCATGGGGAGTATTAGTATGAGAGATATGCAGGAAGTTTTATCGCGTTGGGGAGCGTGGTCAGCTAATGAGGGAAATAGTATCGATTACTCATCAATTGCCGCAGGTTTTAAAGGATTAATTCCAAGTTCAAGACGAAGCCGAGAGCAATGTTCAGATGATGATGGCTTAAAAATCAATAAAGCGGTATTACATTTAAAGGTAAATAATAGTTACTTGTTTCAGTTGGTTATTATGTATTATGTGAAGAATTATCCTTTGCGTTCAATGGCTTCAAAACTTGGTATTTCTCATAACGAAGTGGCTAAGCGATTGCAGACAGCAGAAGGCTTTATTGAAGGGTGTCTATCGGTTGATAACGTAAAATTAGATATGGATAAAATAATTAGGAAATACCACATTTATGGTCTTGCGTAATTACAAAACAGAATATATTGTGTTTATGATGGTTTTGATATTACGCTTCTTACCTATTGAAAACCTCGTGAGTATAACGGGGTTGTATTTTTTATAGGTCTACTTAAGCTGATTTATAGTTAAAAAATAAAGTTTGCTATCTGAATTTTTCTATGGCTTAATAGCGTCACTGGTTTGGAAGTACAGACCTATTTATGTTAGTAAGTTTAAAGTTGTTCCCGTTTAGCGTTATCCTCGATACCTCTTCATTGTGAATTCCTTCTAATTAATACCCATAAGTAAAAATACAAAACAAACCGCATATGCCTTATGGCAAATTAAATAAATTAAAGGAAATTCTATGTCTAATACAATGACTGGTACAGTAAAATGGTTCGATGAAGGTAAAGGTTTTGGTTTTATTACTCCAGCTGATGGCAGCAAAGATGTATTCGTACATTTCTCTGCAATCCAAAGTGATAGCTTCAAAACATTAGCTGAAGGCCAACAAGTTTCATTCACCATGGAAAATGGTATGAAAGGCCCAGCAGCAGGCAACGTGGTGGCTCTCTAAAGGCGCTATTACTATTCGCCTCTATTTTAAATGCCCTTGTTGTAGTGGTTCACAATATAGAACATCACAATTTGATGTAACAGTGAACAACCCACACGGTGCAAAATGTATCTTTTGCAAAAGTGTGATGACAGCTCAAATGAGTTGAGCATTAAATAGTTGAATATACAAAACCTCGCTTCGGCGGGGTTTTTTGCTATCTACAATCTTATATTGGTTAAAGATAAAAAATTTAGGTTTTAGGGCTTGAAAAACTCTCGTTCGTTCATATTTATATTTTGGGTAAATAAGAGACCGCCCATAATTCACTAAATACTGAAGGAGGAGTTATATGCCTAACATTAAACCTTTTTCATTATTCCCAACATTATCTGACAACTTACTTTCAAATCGTTTTGATCAGATAGATCGCCTGTTTAGTCAGTTAACAGGCAGTAAGCCCATTGCATCACCTGTACAGACTTATAACCTGAAACAGATTGATGATAACCATTATGAACTGACAGTAAGTGTGCCTGGATATCAAGAAAATGACCTATCGGTTTCATTAAAAGGAAGTCGTTTATTGATTGAAGGGAAAAAAGAAGAAAAATCAGAAGAAGATAATGATAAATGGATCCACCGAGGCATATCTCAAGGGCAATTTACATTGCAATTTGACCTTGGTAAAAATGTTAAAATAGAAAAAGCCGATTTATCAAGTGGACTTCTGACCATTGCTATTGAGTATGAGTTACCGGAAGAAGAGAAACGGCAAACAATAGCGATAGAGAATAAAGATAAAAGTTAATTGAGTTAGATAACGTGAATAAGATTAAGGCTACACATAATGTGTAGCCTTAATTGTTTTTGTAAGAGCATTCATTCAAATTTGGGTTTGCAAAGATTGTGAGTCGAACACAATTAGATCTGAGAGAAGGCGGACACGTCAAGTATTAACACAAGCAGTAATACTCTTCGACTCTTGTCATACCGCTTGTCATAATAGCTTCACGAAACCCAACAATTTAGGGTTCGAAATATTTCAATGTTATTAGATTTCATTATTTAAAGGACAAGTTATGCTAATCATCTTCAGTGGTTTGCCGGGAAGCGGGAAAAGTACTATCGCTCAGGCTTTGGCAAAGCGGTTAAACGCTTTTTACTTGCGAATCGACACGATTGAGCAAGCCATACGCAAAGCCGATGAAGATGATCGCGAAATGGGGCCAGCTGGTTATTTTGTCGCTTACACACTCGCCAGAGAGAATCTACAATTAGGGGCGACAGTAATTGCTGACTCAGTGAATCCATTGGCGTTAACCCGTGATGCCTATCGAGAAATAGCTTTATCCACAAGAACTGGTTATTTAGAAATTGAGATCATATGTTCCGATATAATTGAGCATCGTAAACGAGTTGAAACCAGAGTGTCTGAAGTCGAGGGATTAACCTTGCCTGACTGGAAAGATGTCACAAACTTGACTTATGAACCATGGAACAGAGAACACCTTATTTTAGACTCATATAGTTTATCCAGTGATGAATGTGTCTCACGGATCATCGAAATTCTTTCACAATATCCTATACTTGAGAAACTCTCCAACAGAGAAAGTTAGTAACGCTACTTCAGGCACAAAGCTGCTTTAGGAAAGAGCCAGTGGCAGCAATGAGCGAAGAGCGGAAGTTCGCAGTTGATCTCGTAGCCAAACAGTCACGTTAACGACATTGCTGCGTGTTGATCAACGGGGAGCAGCTCAACCATTTCAGGTCTCTCGCAGCGCCAACAGCAATATCCCTAAAGAAATATTGATTCAGATACTTAAGAATGCTGAGACGGCAGTTTTATTTGAAAGTAGTCCTTTTGCGGACATGGCATCGAAGTAACTTTTTAATGCCTCACGCTTAAGAGCATCATCAGTTTTCCACACAGGTCCCAAGTATTTCACCCAGAGTTCAACTTCCTCGACTGTGTGTAATTTTGACGATACTAAAGGTTTAGCGGCTTCTATGATGCTTATAGCTGTATCTCTATCGATTACATTGTCTGGTATCGACCAATGTGCCTTGCCAAGACAATCCGTATAAAATGATATTTGCTTTAATTGATCTAATACAAAGGGATGTTCTGATTCATCGCTGAAAATTGGTGAAAAATCGTTGAGATTCCTGGCGCCTTTTTTAACTGCATCAAGAAACACCCACATCATATTTTTTTCAGTATGTGAGCGATACCTGTGCCAAATCTGTTTGATATCTTTGCCATCTTTCAACAGTGACATCTCTCGAAGTATTGATACCTTTCCTGCTTCTTCTATAGCCAAGATTGCTAGAGCGGTAGCAGAGGGATAGCGTTCTAAATCAAATAAAGCAGAGGCATCGTTCAGAAGCCTTCGTGCATTAGATGATGCAGCATTCATGCCCTCTACAATTTTCTCAACGGTAAGCCTATTTTTCCATTGCTCTAGTTTTTTTGCCATAACGTTTGCTCGAGTTAAAAATTTCATCAATCTTAGGACATTTCATTCCTGCTGAAAAGCTAGATGCTCTACCCCTCAATTACATTACTGATATATGTCATCTTATATAGGTTTATTTTCAGTCTCACTGCGTACAGATGTATGATATTGGGGTAAGCTTACCGATACACTTTTATAAAATGGATCAAATGATGAAGTCGAGAGATTTAAAAACAATTCACGACCTGATTGTTACGAACTACCAGAAACATGATTTAGGTAATGGTCGTTATCTACACACATTCCAGCCAGCAACAACAGATACAACCTATCAATTCGAAGCTAACTTTGAGAACGAGCTAATCCCTGGAGAAAGATACAACATAGGATTTACCGAAGCAGGTGGAGTTAAAATGGTAGATATATCTTGTGTATCGAAGTCCTCTGTAGTTAATCAATATATTAGCTACGAATGTGCAAAATTAGTTTCAAGAGAAAAGCATGATGAAAACAAAGGCAAGAATGATTCAAGAGTAAATTACGCTGTGCAAAATGATTACTATTGGGGGAGAAAATATGCATGGCGCGAGTTTGGATTAGTCATCCCCAAAAGTGTGTTTTACAAATACTTATTAGATTGTGTTAATCACCCTAATATACCGTGTACAGTTACAACGCCCGGCTATCCAATAGGTGATGACTCGATAGCATTTGCGGATAAAGGGCTCGAAAAAGCAATCGAGGATCTAATAAGTACATCAACAAGAATTAAAGATGGTCCTTATTTCAAATCCCCTCTATATTTCAATGGTGATAAGAGGTTCACAATAAGGGGGATCAGCGCAATAACAGACAAAAAATAATTCAATGGCATGGGTTTTATGTAAAGAGATGACCTGCCCTCATTAAACTAACATACCATGTGCCAGCAATGTCCGCTATGAGCTGTGAGTTCAACGTGCCAATGCAACGCTATCTTTAACCAAGTGGCCATTCGCAATTATACAGCAGTTGCGCTAAAATCGTGAGCAAAAAACTAAGGTTGCTCAAGGAGCAGCAGGCTGGAGAACCATGCATATTTCCAAACTGACCCTGGTCAACTACAGGAACTTCAAGAACACATCTCTGCGGTTTCACAAGGGAGTAAACACCATTATTGGGGAAAACGGCTCCGGTAAATCTAACATCCTGCGAGCTATCCGCCTCCTGCTTGACGACACCATGGTGCGTGCTGCCTATCGCCTAGATGAGTCTGATTTCAGCCGCTCACTCGGCCAATGGCAGGGCCACTGGATTATCATCAGCATGGAGTTTGAGGAAATCACCACCGATGAATCCGTTCAGGCACTCTTCCTCCATGGAACAGCTCCAGTGGATGATGGGCCGATTCATAAGGCCACCTATAACCTGATCTTCCGGCCTAAAAAAGAAATCAGGTTGAAGCTGGCAGCCTTGGGAACGTTTGAGGATGAACAACTCTCGGAGATCCGTGACGCAATCACGATCGATGATTACGAAACGATTTTTACAGGACGGAGCTGGGCCGACTTCGGCAATCCTGTGGTATATAAAAGCATCGTTGGAGATTTTGATATTTGTGACTTCTCACCAGAGACGGAGTTTCCAGAAATCGGGGCAAAAGTACCCGGCTTTCTTTCCGTTACGAAAGAGGTATCGCTGACTTTCATCCAGGCCTTGCGCGATGTTGTTTCTGAGTTCCACAACAACCGTACCAACCCCTTACTCACCCTGCTTAAAAGCAAGAGTGGAGAGATCAATCCAGCGACGATGGAGCCAATCACCGAGATGGTCCGCGAACTCAATACCTCGATCGAAGGCCTAGAGGACGTCCAGTCAGTTCGCAATCACATTCGAGAGACTATCAAGGACGCCGCAGGTGAAACCTACTCGCCAGCCTCACTCTCGATCAAATCCGATCTTCCCGAAGAAGCCGATAAGCTTTTCCAGTCTCTCCGACTTTTCGTGGGTGAATCAGAGGAAGGGTACGAAGGTGCAATTCATGAGCTGAGCCTAGGTGGAGCCAATCTTATCTATCTGACGCTCAAACTACTGGAATTCAAGTACCAGCGCGAAAAGCTGGCCATAGCCAATTTCCTCCTGATCGAGGAGCCGGAAGCGCACATCCATACACACATTCAAAAAACCCTATTCGATCGCATCACATACAGTGACGCGCAGATCATCTACACTACTCACTCCACTCACATCTCTGAAGTCAGCAATGTAAGCAATGCCAACATCTTGGGCCGTCATGGATCGTTCTGCGAGGCCTATCAGCCTGCCAGAGGTCTTGAGCCCGCTCAGATCAACAGTATCCAGCGTTACCTGGATGCGGTGCGTAGCAATCTGCTCTTCGCCAAAAGCGTGATACTCGTCGAAGGTGATGTGGAGGAAATTCTGATACCAATTCTAATTAAGCTAGTACTGGGAGTAAGCGTTGACGAGTTGGGCATCAGTGTCATCAACATTCGCAGCACAGGTTTTAAGAATGTTGCGGTTCTCTTCCATAACTTCCGTATTAAGAAACGATGCGCCATCATCACTGATTTGGACCAGGCCTTCTTTGATATCACCGTACAGACAACTGATACGGAAGGTGTGGCTAAGATAAAGGCCAAAGCCGCTGGATCCCAGAAAGCCGGTTTAGAACGGCAGGCCGATCTGACTGAATTCACTGCAGAAAATCCATGGATTGTAACCTTCTATGCCAAACACACCTTTGAGGTCGACTTTATCGCAGCTGGTAACCATGAGGCCGTTGTCCAAACCATTCCAAAAGTCTACAAGGACGAGGGAACCAGGGCCGAGGCAAAGCAGCAACTCCAATCCCGAGACCTGCGACAAATGGGCCGTCGTACGCTGACGATGGCCAAGCAAGAGGGCAAGGGGTGGTTCGCTCTCTTGCTCGCTGAGTACCTTACTCCCCAAGTCCAGATCCCAGCATACATCATGCAGGCCATTCATTTTGCACATGGCACATTTACTCTCCCCCTTATAGCCAGAATTCTCCAACATCGCGCCGAATACCGATACGGTTCCGATGTGTTGAATTCGCCAGCGAAGCAGGCATTTCTTCTGGAAATTGAGCGTTTTGCGCAAGGGGATATTGGCTTGGCTGAACTAAGGATAGCAATCGGACGCATGCTACCGGGAGATGCTATTGATGCATTCTTAGCGGAGATGCAGTGATGTTCGCTTGGGATCCAAGAGACCTCAATCCTGAGCAGGCGGCGGCAGTGATCGAGCCATCAAGCATCTTTCTGATCGCTTGCCCTGGCAGCGGTAAAACCCGCACCCTGACCTACAAAATTGCCTACGAACTATCTCGTCGTACTGACAAGCGGATCGTTGTAGCTATTACCTACACCCACCGCGCTGCAGATGAGATTCAAGAGCGCATTGAGGACCTAGGAGTCGACACTTCGGGTCTATGGATTGGTACGATCCATGCGTTCTGTCTAGAGTGGATACTCAAGCCATACGGTATCTATTCCCCTGAACTTGCTCACGGTTACCGCGTGATCGACCCGTATGATCGTGAACGCCTATTGGAGAGGCTATGCGCTCCGTATAAAGGTGTCACTCATTGGGATTGCGATTACTACGTTACTGAAACGGGATATCAGCTTGGCTGTGTAGACATGAGAAAACACCATATCATACATGAGGTTTTGAAGGCGTACTTCGACGAGCTTTCAGCGAACAGACAGATCGACTTCGAACTTATCCTCTGGCATGCCTACAGCTTGATGCGGGATAGGGCCCAAATCGCAGTGATGCTCTCGCGTGTGTTTTCCCACATCCTTGTGGATGAGTATCAGGACACCAAACAGATCCAGTACACTATTGTGACGTCCATACTTCGTGCAGGCAGCGGACAGACCAAAATACTCATCGTTGGCGATCCGAATCAAGCTATCTATGGCTCACTGGGTGGCTACGCTATGCCAGTGGATGAATTCCGTACCCGCGCCGGGATCTCGATTAAGGAATTTGTGCTCAGCCTAAACTATCGCTCCAGTGAGCGAATTATCAGCTACTTTTCGAACTACAGCGTTCATGCAACAAAAATCCACGGCGCTGGGAAACATGCTAAGTTTCCCAGCAGGGTGACCTACAATCAAAACGTAACATGCAGCGATGTACATGATGAGATTGTAAGGTTGATTCGTGCGAGTCTCGCCAACGGCTACTCTCCCGAAAACATCTGCGTTCTCGCTCCACAGTGGGTTTTGCTTGCATCTACGACACGAAAACTAGTGGCGATGTTGCCTGACCAGCAATTTGATGGCCCAGGTCTCGTTCCTTTCAGTAACAACTTCGATAATTTCTGGTTCAAGGTCTCCAAGGTTTTACTAACGGACTCCTCACCCAGACTGCTCGTCAGGCGAATGCGTTGGGCAAACGACGTAATCAAAGACCTCGATAGTTTCGGCGTTGACACCAAAACATTGACTCCGCGCATCTTGCTGCGGGAAATTAACGCACTTACAATCGATGAAACGAACGGACTCCGCTACCTGGACCAGGCCTTCAACGCTCTGCTCAAGAGGCTCGATATCTCCCAGGAAATCCATCCTGCGCTCTTGACCCACCGAGAGGCATTTTTCAGCAGTTCGGCAGCGCGAATAGAGCGGCTGCAGAAGGAAGGGGCGACGTACATCAATCAAGTATCATTCTTCAAAAAAGTTTTTCGCGAGCGAACCGGCATCACAGTCTCCACCATCCATGGTGTCAAGGGCGCCGAGTTCGATGTCGTCATCGCCTTTGGCTTACTGGAGGGCATGGTACCGCACTTCAATGAAGCGAATGGACATGTCGCCGCAAGCAAGCTCCTCTATGTATTGAGCTCCCGTGCTCGTAAAAACCTTCACTTGATCTCGGAGTCAGGACGACAGAGAGGAAGATACGGTGTCTATGCCTCGACCGAGTTACTCGCAGCTTGTCACTTCAGTTATAACTTGGACTAAAAATTTTAGTCAGATTGACCGCTGAGACAGTCGGGTGTATTACTTCTTGAGGCATGTTTAGCTTAATGAGCTCACTTGGAAGAAAGATGTTACCAGCAGAGATATGCGACCTTATGATTTAAAAGTGCAGGGCCTAATTTCGGGATGCTAGATTTGAACGTTGCTCCCCGAAGGTCGATGCCAGCGTGCAGTAGTCTTTCTGCTGTACGCTTCAGGTTTGAGCGGCTTATCGCGAAAGTCCGCGCCCCGAGATGACATACTCCCCATTGATTAAAACAGCGTGATATTTGCAATGTCCGCACTTGGCACTGAGCAGAATATCTAAACTATAAGTATGAAAGAATTGCTTAACACAAAATAAAAAAATGCCGATACGCTAGGAGTCATATCGGCATATAAAATAAACGCAAGAAGCAATGTAAGTCATGTCGTACTAATTCGTATCAAACCTGTCAACTTGATACATATGTAATGATAATTATTCTCATTAATATATTCAACCCTAAATTAAATAAGGTTACTTTGTAGCCTTTTCGGTTACGCCGACCACAGAATCAACACCCACTTATACCTTTCACACAAGAGCTGTGAGTCGGCACCTTATTAACTAAAATAAATCGGTAAATGTTATGTCAAAAGAGATAAGCGAATTACAGTTTAGTCTTCACTACGCCTCAGAAACAGACAGTGAAATGAATACCTCCATCATTTTAACGGCGAATATCCATACGGCTGATGGTGAAACTCAACAGCTTACACAACTAATTTGCACGACATCTCCCGCTGGTAAAAAGCAATATCGAATCGGCACACAAAAAATTAGTGATGCAGGCGATCCATTGCTGGTGGCGATTGAATCTTATTGGCGCAAAAATACACAAGAGAGCTGTGTTTATTTGTTAGAGAAAGCGAAGCAATTTATTCAGGGACACTTACAACAAACGAATACATGGATATCCATGTACGGCCTTGTGATTGTTTCTAATGCGTCACTTGAAGAGCAGTTGCCTGAAGGTTTATTAAAAGCACTTAAAGTATCAATACCTGCCTAATTTTTATCGTTTCACTTTTAACTCTCTCACACTAATCATTAACGGACACTCCTCTGGGGGTGACTATGCGTATGGAAAAATTAACCAATGTTACTTACGGAACCGCAGGCTTAACGGCATTTTTTGCCAGCCTCTCATTATATGAATGGGGATTTGTTATTGGGATGGCGTTTAGCATGGTTCTGGGGTTAGCCACTTACTTTATGACACGTAGAGAACAACGAAAACGCACTCAATTATTTGAAGAGCTTGTTCGTCATGTTGATCCACAAAACCCAACCGAAACATTAAAAAGACTTGCTGAATTAATGGTGAAAGCACCAAAGGATATTTAATGTCTCTCAAACAGAAAATAGCGGCGCTAACAACTGCGGGAGCAACAGCAATTGCGCTAGTAGTGATAGCCCATTTTGAAGGTGTGCGTTATGAGCCTTATCGTGATGTGGCAGGTGTTTTGACAGTTTGTTATGGGCATACAGGCAAAGACATTATTCAAGGTAAGAGATACACACAACAAGAATGTGATGCGTTATTACAAAACGATTTTATTAAGACACAACAGCAAGTCGATGCATTAATCAAAGTACCACTCGATGACTACACCAAAGCTGCTTTATATTCCTTTGCTTTTAATGTAGGTACAACCGCATTTTCTCACTCAACATTACTCAAGAAACTAAACGCTGGTGATAGAGCGGGCGCCTGTGAAGAAATGAAACGTTGGGTTTATGCGGGTGGAAAGGTTTGGCGAGGGCTTGTCAGTCGTCGAGAGGCGGAGTCAGCACTATGTCATGGAAACCTTTAATCATCATTATCAGCTTTATCATCATATTATTCATCACTGTCGCTGGTGGTATTTATCTCTTGATTGATAACACATGTACTAAAGATCACGTTAGTTTAGAAAAACGCTGTCAGATTGCACTCTCATATCATCGGTACTAATCATGAAATACGGGAAACTCTATGCCGTCATTGCGATGGTAGGCATCATTGTGGGTGGCTATTGGGTGATTAACAGGCAAGCTAACAGGATTAATTCACTGATAGATACCAACAAAAAACTAACAGTGGCTCTCGAAGAACAGAAGTCTATTAATACTGATTATCAAGCACGCATAATGCGATTAAATCAGTTGGATATTCAATATACGCAGGAGTTAGCGAATGCTAAAAATGAAATTAGTCGCTTGCGTGATATTAGCGAACGTCATCCTGAGCGGGTGTACATCAAAGCCGAGTGCCCAAAAAGCGAAACCACTCCCTCCACCAGCTTGGCTTATGCAACCACCGCCAGACCTACTGACACCGCTATCCGAAATTATTGGTTACTCAGAGAGCGAATTGCAGAATCAGAAAAAATAATTAGAGGATTGCAGGATTATGTAAGACAAGAGTGTGCGAAATAAAAAAGCCCTGCATAGTGAGTGCTAGGGCTAATTAAATTAATATGTAAAGTTACGTATTAGGCATTAATTCGCATAAGCTGTTAGCATTTCTTGTGCAGCAAGCTTACCTAGTGCATTAGCTGCAAAAGGGCTGTCGCCGGTTAAAAGCTTACGATCTTTATGTACTCGGCCAGTAATATCATCATTGACGATATTCATTCCCATTTTTTTCAGTTCTTCACCGAAGTACCAAGTTAGATGACCTGGCATATAGCCTATATCTGGTGTTTGTTTGTCCACTGAATCTGGGAATGCACAAATCGAATATCCATTTAGCGGATTATTACCATGGCGAAGCGCAAGAAAAGCGGCTGGACCATGGCAAAGAGAGATAACGAAGCGATCATTTTCGATTGCCCATTGTAGTGCGATAGCAACATCTTTACTTTCAGGTAAGCCAATAAGAGCGCCATGACCACCGGGAACAAATATTGCTGCATATTCACTATTTGCATTTAGGTTTTGGACAATATCTGCCAATTTTTTTGGATTATGGAATTGAGATTTATGTTGTTCAAAAAATGAGATCACTTTTTCATCTTTTCGTGGCATAGCCCAGTATTCGAACTTTGTCATCAAACCCGAAATAGTCGCGACTTCGAATTCGAAACCAGCAGCATGCAGATGGTACAAAGGTAATAAGGTTTCAATCGGATGGTTACCCGTTGAAAATAATTTACCATTGTCTGTTGGTAAATAACGTTCGTCAGCAGCAATCACTAGAATTTTTTGCTTGCCAGTATACGGTTTTGGATAGTCCACTCCATCAAGATCAGAAACGGGATTGGTATATTGACTTAGCGAATATTCTGAAGGGAAAAATGCATTATCTTCAGCCATATCAATCTGTGGGTTCTTATTTGATTGAACGGTCATAGTCTATTCCTTATTGTTACTCGGGTCTGTGGTTACTATGTTTGCAACTATTAACTATTTTTAATCAAGGCAATAATGGGTGTCAATATCCTGAAAGGATAGGTAAGAGTCGTTGATTATTCCCATTTTTATTGTGATGTTTGATATTACTAGCAATGCCAACGTTAGGTAGAAGAAAAGGCGTGACGATGGAAAGACATCAATATATTTAATTCTACAAACGTCATTTATTTAGTGGCGTATATGGATAGCCATCAGTTAATCGCTGGTGGCTTTTTTTATACACATTTCATCGCTCATTCACAGAGCAATTCACAAACGTCGAATCCAATCACTTTGATATGAGCCTTCGAGGAAGTCAGTTATAGCTGGCGAGCTTCGACGGGCTGATTTTCTATGTGAACGAGGGTTCATTTCTTCACAGGCGTAGCCACTCCACCTGGTGGTAATGGAACTAACTATTTCACTTAGTTATAATAGGCTTATTATTACTTATTAAGTAGATGTGATAGTTTGTCGAACCACATATCAAGTGTTTCCCGCTTTTCTCTTAAATAATCATATCTATCATAGTACTTCTGAGAAATATTAGGTCTTTTATGGTCTTACACCATATTCCTTAACTTAGAACTAATTCTCATCTCTCCCGCTAATGTTTTGCATACTCACTAAATCATGTTTACAGCCCTAATTAAAGGGGGGGTTATCAAAACCAATAAAAGCATTGTGGTAATCAACTAGTTATAAAAAGATATATTCATGGTATTTTGAGTATAATAAGAGTGGATATACCTTAATAAATAAATAGTTAATGGTGGCTTATTAGTTTCCGTTTATTGTATATAAAAAACAATTATTTGTTATTTTACTGTCCAGGCTTCTGAGAACTGGCGCTCTGAAAATAATTCGGCTAACCCACAGATTTGTTTTAAGCGTAATACTTCATCTTGTGACATGCCTAGTTCATCACCAATCCGTTTATCGCTCCATCCCAATCGAGATAAATCTCTAACTATATCTGACATAGCTGCGACTTGATGTTGTCCTCTTGCTCGATTATGACGAATAGTTGTTGCTATTTGATCTGATATTGTGTGGTTTTTAACATCAAGGATAGTGATTGGCAAATAATTATTAATTCGTTTTTTTAAGGCGTTTTCTTTACTTAATAAATAACGATGGTAGCCATCAACGATTTGCCATTGCAATTGTTTAGTTTTATTTTGTTGTACAGATAATACTACAACAGGTTGAGTATAACCGTCTTTTATCAATGAGGTTTTGAGTAATCTCTTTTCTGTTGGAGACATAACATTAGGATTGTAGTCATTTGCTACGACTTGATTTTGCTTTATCCAAAGAACACAATCTATAGGTTCATTTTTGAACGGGCTAATTTGATGAAGAAATAGTTTTATTTTGTTGATAGCTTCGACTTTTTGCTCATCATTTAGTTTTAGCAGATAATCTGTGAGCGAAGAAAACACGGTTTCAATAGTCATATTTACCTCTTGTTAAATCAACTGCCAATTTTTACGTTTTTCCTGCATCCGTTTGCAATATCGGTCATAACAGTGTGATTTGGTAGGACTAAATGCTAATGTTCTACACCAAAAATCATTACGTAAAATAGTTTTACAGATCCGTCGCCAAGACGGGATTTGTTTACTGCTAGTATCACCGTCTTGTTCATCTGGTATTCCATTTGGATAATTTCGTTCAGTATACCAATGAAGATAAACTGCGATTTTATTTCGGTAATGCTCAGCGGTTTGTTCTGGTAAGCTCGCTAGCAAAAAGTGGGCGTAAGATTTCCATGTATGATGGACGGGTTTACTAATTTTACGTTGCCCAAAAAAACCTGATTTATTACGAGGGTGGGTGTATAACATACCTGCATCAGCGCCACTTACTCGTTCACAGGCGAGACTCCACGTTTCAGGTTCTAAAACATGGTATAACCACAATCCTTTACGTTGTTCAGGGCCAAATGGTTCACAAATGCGCATTTGACTTAAACTAACTCCAGCTTGGTGCATTAGATCATAAATAGAATTATAGAGTAGATTAAAACGTGAAATGTATGTCCAAATATCTTTTACATGCCAGTCATAAATAGGATAGGCCATATAATAAAAACCTTCTGGTGATGCCGTTGTCCATGGAATGTCATCGGCATAACGTAGTTTTTGGTTATTATTGATAGCAATAAAGCGATTTAATGATTCATCGGCTCTAATTCCTAATAAAATGACCGAACTATGATGATTTCCTGTGATCCACTGATTGAATGCGGGTGTGAAGTCTTCAAAAATCATATTCGGATGATAAAAAGGGAAAAAATCAGGATCAGTAATGGCATCTTTAGGCGGTTGTCTTACCCATTTTTTACCAGGTTCCCACGCTGTCCATGTGGGTTCATATTGTGAAATTCCACTTTCCGTCGTTATCGGCAATGCTATCCAGTAAAATCGCTCCGTACAATCTTCATACAAGAATTTCATTTTTGCGATATGGCTAATGGTAGCGGAGTATTGCACTTCCCAGTCAAGAAACATGACGTTGAATTTTCGATGCCGTTTTCTTGCTTCAGCAGCAATAAGATGAAAAAGAACAGTAGAATCTTTACCTCCAGAAAAGGAGAGAGAGATTTGCTCAAAAGTATCAAACAACCATTCAATTCGTGCTTGAGTGGCATCTAACACATTTTTTCCAATAGGGATCTTGTGTTTGCAAGACATAACTATCACCAGCACAAGTTAGTTAATAGTGTTATTACTTAATCATATTTAGATTATAAAGGTAAGTGATGGTTGCTGTTTGTTACTGAAGTTTACTTGAAAAAACAGAATGATAAATTATATCTTATTGTTATTATTGATAATATCTGGCAATAAAAAATCTATTTTAAAATTAATAGAAATAAAGTAAGTCATTTATTTCGTAGATAATGTTTTAAAAATATTTCCTGATTTATTATTCGGTATTTTCAACTATTCATACAATAAATAAAAAATAAAATAGTCATTTTATGATGGGTAATTGTATGACATTAAGTACACAAGATGGAGTCAAAGTATATACCCCCGTGTCATTGAAGCTATATGATTGGTGGGTGCTTAATATTTCTAATAGCTATGCGTGGCACTGTGATACGAATAAATATCTAATTCCACATTTTAAAAATCACCTTAGTGATCGCCATATGGATATTGGTGTTGGAACGGGATTTTATTTAAAAAAATCATTGAATTATATAAATGAAATCTCACTGATCGATCTTAACTTGCATAGTTTGGAACATGCTAGAAAATATATACCTGATGATAAATTAATAAATTACCTCCAGCATGATGTTTTTCATCCTTTTTCTAATAAATTAAATGCATCTTATAATTCTATCTCTTTGTTTTATTTATTACATTGTTTACCTGGAACGATGGATGATAAGAAGAAAGCAATAAAAAATATAAGTTATCTACTGACAGAAAAGGGAATTTTGTATGGTGCAACGATTTTAGGGAAGGGAGTTAAACATAATTCTTTTGGTAAAAAACTAATGTCAATTTATAACAAAAAAGGCATTTTTTGCAATTATTCCGATTCGGTGGACTCTTTGGAAGAAATGCTTTCTTCTTTATTCCATGACATCTCTATACAGGTACAAGGTACTGTTGCTTTGTTTACAGCGAAGAATAAAAAATAATAAGAGATATTATTCTGGGTTAGAGGCTTTTTATCTTTATTTTCTTAAGGAACAGTATGTTATTACGTAATCTGTTTTTTACCTTTTTATTATTAACACCAACGGCATTCGCCACGGATACATTAAGTCATAATATTGAATATTATTCTAATGTTACGTTAACTGATTTTAGCTCAGGAAAAATTGAAGATGGTCGGTATTTTTGTGTTAAAGCCATGAATCAAGGTGGTGAATTTGTCGCCTGTGCAGTATCTAACAAGTCGGGTTGGGCTTCTTCTTATGAGCACTTTTTTCAGCAAGCTCATTATTACTACACAACAGGTAAAAGATTTAGGTTATATGTGCAACCTAATGTTTGGACAGATCCAAAATTTACTCGAATATATTCAAATAAAGCGATAGCAGGGTTCGCTAGTTGTCATAATAGTCGTTGTATGGGGCCAACAAAACACAACTAATGATTAATATTAAATTTTATAAATTGGATAAATCCCATTAGAGTTTCAGATGGATTTTTTTAAATTAAAGAAGAGTAAAAGAAGCACCTATAAATACTAACTTAATGATATTTAGGAGATTATATGAAATTTTTATTTAAAAGTATTTTTCTTGCTATAGGTATTTTGTCTTCTAGTTTTGCTATGGCAGATAATGCTGATGAGATAACCAAAATCTCTTATGTTTGTGAAAATAATAAAGTGATGGAAGTTATCTATGTAAATACAGCAAAGGATAGCTATGCAATCATTCATCAAATGGATGAAATGATACCAATGAAGATTATGAAAATGGCTTCTGGTGCAAACTATGAGGCGATAAATAAAAATTATACCTATAAGCTTTATACTAAGGGGGATAATGCCGATTTAGTTGAAGGAAAAGATAAACCAGTATTGAGTGGCTGCAAAGCTAGCTAATTGCCACTAGTTTTATTGAAAATCATTTATCGTTTTTATAAAGGTCACTTCGGTGACCTTTTTTCGTATAAAAGAGATAAGTATAGGTATTCAGTAAGAAATAAAAATTTGTGCATTATCGGTACGTGCAGAATGACAAGGACAATAAATTGTAGAAATTCTTTTTTAACTCGTTTTTCAATTTCTTTACCATTTCTTTCTACTTCAGCTCTTTCACTATTCCATGATGGATATTTATTATCTAACCAACGAGTTATCCCAAATAATGAGGTGGTAATCCTATTCTTTGCGTGCTGACTTGTATCACCAGAATATCTAATTTCTTGAATAATTTGAAAGAATGATACAGTAAGCCTAAGAAAATTATTGTCTAAATTTTCATAATGCAAAGGCTTATCAGAGTTAGGGCTTTTACTTTTTTTCTCTGATCTTTCAAAACAACCAATCATTGTAGAGACTTCATCAACGGATTTATCTACAAATTTATTAAATTCTATTTTTTGAATTTCTTGTGGTGATGGCCCATCATCAGAAAGACTAATTCTGTATGTAGTTCCCAAACCAGGAAAAATTGAGTTTCTTTTTCTTACATTGGCTTTTACGGCTCTTTTTGGGTTTAGAAACATGAATAATACCTATCTATTTTCTAATTTATCGTGAATATGTTAATGTTTTTCCTAAAAATAAACAACGAACTATATCGCAAATATCCTATCGATAATGTATTGCTAATCATCTTTAAATGATGATTTTGTAAAACCATGTAAGTCAGACCGTTCTGTTACTGTTTTGTGCCAATATTTTCTCTTTTACAAATGGGAAATTATTATGTCTACAATGAAAACAGAAGTTATTGTTATTCGTTTAACAAAAAAAGAGCGTGCATTATTGGATTCAATAAAAACAGCACCACTACTTGCAGATTGGATGAAAGAATTAGCACTTTCTAAATTAAAAGAGCAAGAGATTTCATCTAATAAATAGTTATTAATGCCGACAAAAGGGAATTGAGTCGGCATCAATTTATACTATAAAGTTGAGTAGTAATAATCGATTATAGTTTATGTACATTAAACTTTAAGACAATAATTATGAATACTAATAAGAGTGAACAAAAATTAGTGTGAAAGGAAATATGAAAGGACTATGTAATGTACCAGTTGAAAATGATTAAGTTACATAAAATCAAATGGCTTTATTTTTTTAAAAAAAACATTTGAGTAAAGTTAAAGAGACATAAGCTAGTTGAAATGAGAACATGACATCAATGACCATTGCTAATAAAAAAGCCCAATGTGGCGGCATTGGGCTTAGTGACTCGAATAGATGGGTATAAAAAACTATTAGAGATCGGTATAAATGTAGTGAATTTTCATTTTATAAATTAACAATAAATGCTTTTTTTTTTTGGTAAAAAGTGCTGTTACGCTTTATGCCGTCTAGTTTTAAAGCAAATTGACGTTTTTTCATTCCATTTGGTTATGCAGAGTTTCGTAGATTTACTTGTTTTTTTGCTCTTTGCTATGTGAATAGAGAGATCCCTGCGTTCTTTTATCAATACTTGGTAGATAACGATAAGTTAATTATAATCAAGGACTAATAAACTCTTTTCTTGAGTGATTCTTGTAAAACTAAAGATACAACATGAATAAAAACAATAAATTATTGATTTCTGAACAACAGAAAATAATATGTGAAAGATATGGGGTTTTACCTAAAGAGCCAGAAGAAATGGTAGCGATTGCTTTAGATAACCTAAGTGGTAATCCTATTTATGGTACACGCATAAAACACTTAGACGGCGGCAATATAAGCTGGTTTTTTTATTGTGGGGAATATTGTGCAAAGGACGACTTTTATCAGCCATTGCATACAGAAAATTTGGAAGAACTGCTACCTGAAGTAATAAATTATCTTTATCTACCAGAAGGGTATCATTTTATTATTGATAGAAACGGATATGAAGATGTTTGGTTTGAAGAGATAAATGAATAAGTATTTATCATTATTTTGTAATTTTTAGATTAAGTAGATTTACATTTTATATGCTCTTACACACTGAATTTTATAACTATGTTGAGAGCATATAATATAAAAATATTGAGTTGTTTTAAAAATTAAAAATATTAATTGATATTGGTCTTGTTTTTAACATAAAGACAATGACAGATTAATCAGTTTGAGTAAATATTATAAGAGTATTTAATTCACAATTAATAAGGAAGGTAGCTATTTATGTTTCCAGAATATCGTGATTTAATTTCAAAACTTCGTCAGACTGATCCTCATTTTCGTGCTCTTTTTGAACAACATAACGAACTTGACCATAAAATTGTGAGATTAGAACATAAAGATAGAAGAGGGTATGGTGAAGAAGTTGTTGAGCTAAAAAAACAAAAATTAAAACTGAAAGAGGAAATTCATCAGATCCTCAAAAACCCACCGGAAGAAGAGTAAGTAATAAAAAGTAATTACTCTATAAATACATAAAGGTGTAGAAACCATCCAACTAAAAAGGGATGGTTTTTTGTTTTTAGAAAGATAATTTATTTTTGATTAAAAAATTATATAAACCACATAGTTGTACTTATAAAGAAAAGGCTACTAGATGTAGCCTTTTTACTGCCTAGGTTCTAAAATGGTAATTTAGTTATGTACTATGTCAAAACTCATCTTTCCAAAGTACATCAAAATGATTTGAATTTATTTTATAAACAGCCCTAACGTTATCATTAATATACTGTTTATAAATTTCATCATCAGAAAAGTAAATGGATACGGCTAACTCACATTCTGATGATATTTTTCGTGGAGCATCAATAATTTTTGCGGAAAAATTATCTTGTTGGAGTTGTTGCTGAAGTTTTTTTACAGCGTATTGCTCATGAAAAAGAAATAAATAGTTATACGCCATTTTTACTAATTCCATTATTTTTTGCTTTATTTGCGGCATAGGTATAAATAGTAGCAACAATGACAGCAAACAATAAACCAATAATAACAACTAGCTTACCATTATCGGTAACTCCAGTAGGACTTGAGGCATAAGTGAAGTTATGAGCAAATGCTGCCCCTACTAACATACCCATGACGCTTACAGCAGCATCTGAGTTACCTTGACCAGCATTAGCCAATTGTCGTAATGGACAACCTGTAATGAGTACACCACATAAGCCTACCAGCGCCATAGAGAGAAAATTCCATAGACCATCGCTGTGGGCTATTGGCTGATTTTCAAAACCAAGATTAAACTTACCTAAATAGAGATTACCCAAAAAAACAACGAGTGTTAATGCGATTACACCAAACGCCATATTATAATTGCGCGACAAAAATACATGTTTGGCCATTCCAATAAAGCAAAATCTTGTGCGTTGAATAATAAAACCAATAATAAGCCCTGCGATGATAGACATCCACACTGGCGCATGACTTGCTCCAGGACCTTTCACACTGGCATTGAATATATCACTATTCCATAAGAATAAAGCAAATAGGAATATACATATAATAGGTAAAATAAAACCTTCTATAGGAGATTGGCTATAATTTCTTGGGAGAGAAAATCCTTTTTTGATAAATAAACTACCTATACCAATTCCTATTATTAATCCAACTAATCCTATTACAGCATTTAAATCACCAGCGCCGATACGAAGTACCATTCTTAATGGACAACCTAAAAAAACTAAGCAACCTGCCATCATTAGAAAGCCTAGCGTAAAACGAATAATAGGCGCAGAACCTGCTTTTGATTGAAATTCTTTGAAGATAAGTGCGGCAATAAAAGAGCCAAGAATAAAACCGAATATTTCAGGGCGAAGATATTGTACCGTTTCGGTGTGGTGTAAGCCCATACTTCCTGCGCTATCACGAATAAAGCAAGCTACACAAACCCCCATATTAGGTGGATTTCCGTTAATACCAAGAAATAACGCAATAGTACCAATAATAAATCCAGATAGGATTAAAACCCATTTTATAGACATCAAATGCCTCCGTTGATGGGGGGAGCCCCCCTGACTAATAGAACCTATTAAGTACGGAGCAACTATATATAAGAATAACGTATGATTCTTTTATATAGATCACGTCAAAATTAATAAACTAGATAAGATAATTTTTAGATCCTAAGAATGTTAATTTAATGAGCAATAAGTTAATTATTGTTTAAATAACTTATTGCTAATAATGCAGAGTATAAATGACGTTTAGAAATGGATTAATTTAGTTATTTATTTCTTTTTTCCACTTTGTATATGCATCTGTAATTACAGGTGCAATTTTTTCATAATTATCCCATGTATTTTCGACATAATATGAAGAAGATAGCCCTTGGGCTAAAACACGCTCTAAATCTTCGAAATAGCTATTATTTTCTGATCCATAATAATATTGTGTAAATGCGTATCCTTCATCACTCAAATCATCACTAATAAACTTCTCGTCACAAACTTGGATAAGAAATGTAAGACCATCCATTTTTCTTTTACGTACCATTTCTAATTCTTCAATTGCATCTTCTTGTAAATCATCACTTTCTAAGTTATTTTCAATAATCCAAGTTAAATAAAATCCTATATGTATACCTCCATTTTCAGGTGGAAGGTCGTCAGGAAAATCACCATAAGCGTGCCAGTCGATTCTATCAATTGCCATTTTTATACCTGCGTTGATTAGGGAGATTATTTTATTGTGTCAAGTATTATCAACATACAAATAGTAGTATTACTATAAAAGTAAAATCATTATTGGATAATAATAACATATTAAGCTTAAAAGAATAAATCAATGTGTTAGCTAATATGGGAAATAATAAACTAAATTCAATTATCATATTTTGATTATACTTATTATAATAATCATTATTAGATTATGTTTTGTTTTTTTTAATTAAGATAATGCTTATCCCTATTTTATTCTTCTTTGAGATAATACTGACTTAAAAAATAATGAGAGTTACTTTCTAACTGTTAAAAATACTTAAAGGATATTTATGAAAAAGCTTATTTTAGCATTGGGTTTATTATCAATTTCTTCTATCGCTGTTTCTGCTGATTTATCTAAAGCATGCGAAGAGTATTTTAAAGAAACTGACTCTTATGTTGAGTTAATGGCAAAAAATGATGCAACTAAAGCTCAAGCAGAAGCGATGAAAGCGCAATATGCTCAAGCTAAAGAACAATTTGCAGCATTACCTAAAGATGTTCAGGAAAGTACTTGTAAGCAAGCATTAGATTCTTTAGAGCAAATGAAAAAAATGTCAGCAGGTCAATAAGTTTTATTCTGTTACGTTAAGCCTTATAATAATTAAATTTATAAGGCTTTTTTTGATTAAAAGATAAAAATGCTTTTTATATCGAAATATTTTCTTATTAAATCTGATATAAAGATAAGAAATAATTAATTTTTACTGCCTCTCTATTTTATTAGCCCTCTATCCGTTTTCAATTCTATTTATTTAATGTTAATATAAAATGCCTTCTCTAAGAATGAGTATTAAAATGAACATTGTAGTTTATATTGCAACAAGTTTAGATGGTTATATTGCTGATAAGCAAGGTAATATTGATTGGCTTACTAGTATTGAAAACCCTGAAAATTTAGACTTTGGTTTTGCTAACTTTCTTAGTGAAATAGATGTAATTGTTATGGGAAGAACAACTTTTGAAACAATAATGGATTTTGATATTGAGTGGCCTTATGTACAGCCTGTTTTTGTATTAAGTAATACCATTAAAGAATTACCAGACTCATTACCTAGCAATGTAAATATTTTATCAGGAAATGTTAGTGATATAATAAAAAGACTTAAAGATGATGGTTATAATAGAGTGTATATTGATGGTGGGAAAACAGTACAAGGCTTTATTAATGAAGGTTTTGTTGATGAACTCATAATAACTAGAATACCTAGTTTATTAGGTGAGGGAATACCATTATTTATTCCAAATGATAAAAAAATAGAGTTTGCTCATCATAAAACAGAAATATATTTAGATTCTTTTGTTAAATCACACTATAAAAAAATATAATTAAATTCTTCAAATTGTATTTAAAGGGCATCTTATTGGTGTCCTTTTTTATTTCCATATGACAAGGTTTTAATGTACTTAGTTACTATATATTCCGGTTGAGTGTATTTTCGTTTATTCTTGTTATTTTGGTTAAGTTGTTTGTTTGCTCTGTAATTTTCACCAGTTTATAGCTTAAATAATTTCCCATAATCATTTTATGAGCGGATTTTTTTATTTTTATATAAATAGACAAATTTATTTTGTCGATGAATCAATTTTATGGAATAATTATTTACTCCTATTTCTTATTGATATTCAATTTATGTATTATTTTTTATTTTTATTACTTTCTGTATTTATAAGCTCTGGATGTACCACTAATAAAGTAACTCAGACTAAATTAATTGAAACACACACCGATAATTCCACCCCTGATAGTCACGCAGTTCATAATAACTTGGTTTTTATGTTAGGAAAACAATCTCGTTTTGAAATGGAAGTGCAAGAAGAAAAAAAAAGACTTGGACAAGTTTTTAAAGTTGGTTTAAATGAGAAAAAACCATCAATAAACGATCAATATTTAAATAATAATTCAACATTAAAGCCCATTCAAAAAATAAGTTTTACCATGCCAGTTCCTGAGCCTATTTGGAATGAAAAAAAACAAACTGTTGAATTCAAATGGAAACAAAAGCCACATTATACTTTTGATGCCTATTAATACTTTAGTATCAATTTAAAATTTAATTTTATATGGAAAAATTATGCGCATAGCAATCACCTTATTGTTATCTTTTCTATTATTGGGTTGTACTACTGATGACGTTACTTTTAGTACGGGTAATTCAGGGAGCCATAGAATAGGTAGTCCAGTGTGTTCTGCATTAGTTTGTGGTAAGAATACTCGAACACCAGGAGAGCAAAAAGCAATTAATGAGGCTGTTCATGAACAGCAGCGGGCTATTATGCGAGGAGAAAAACCTGATTTACAGATCATGGCTTCTTATTAAAAATTAATGCTATTATCTATGCCAGTAATTATTACTGGCTGATAATAATTTTTGAGGTTTTATTAATAATAAAATTATTGCGATCAGTTATTCCTATTTTAGGTAGCTCTATTAAATTATAATTATATTTTTTATAAACAGCTATCATAGCTAAATAGGTTTCTTCTGCTTCTTTTTCGGTTTGTTTTCTTTCTTGATCTTGAGTATAAATTTCAGCCCATGGTGGTGCTATAAACACATTTGTGGAATAACGAAATGAGGTAATTGCCTTATCAAGGTGTTTGGGAATAGTTAAACCACATAGTAGTAAATATCCTGCAATATCAGGAAGGCCTCTATCATAGAAATAAAGCATTTTTTTGTTGCTTGCTTCATGCCATGACCGTAGCTCCCAAATTAGCATTGCTTGTGCAAAAGTATTAGGATCTATCCACGGTAATGCATTTCCTTCAATAACACTTTGGTCTTGAATAATGGCTCTTCCTGCTTCTAAAAAACAAGGATAACCTCTATTTTTAAGCTCATTTATTAGTGTCGTTTTCCCAGAACCGGGACCTCCAGTTAATATAATGCGATGCGATTTTTCAGGCACGATGGCTCCTATAATTTTATATAATTAACAAAGAAAAAGAGAATTGGGATGATATGTAGAGGGGGCGTTAATTTTAGAGCTGTTAGAGATTAAGTATACTTAAGAAATAGAATCAGAAAAAGCGTGCTAGCATTAAATGCTAATATAAATCTTAAAATGCTTTATTTCATGGAAGATCAAAAAATAGCGTAATAATTTACGCTATTTTTAGAAGAAGAAACTTAATGGGTAAACATTAAGGAATACAAGGCTCTGGTGCATAGTTACTATTTGGAAAAGGATTTGGTAAATAACTACATTTTCTCATCGTTTTTTGTGAGCCTTCTTCTGATTCAAAAAGTGCAACACCAATTACACCCGTATTTCTTTTATCACCTTGAACACTATAATTTACATATCCTTCCTCAGGAGCACCAAAGCGAAAAGCTGCAACTTGTTGCTGATTTTTTCTAAAACCTTCAACAAATAAAGTATCTCCAGGTCTTAATAAATAACCTCTATTTTGATAAGCGCCTGCTGTTCCACTAATGACATCTAAGCCATCAACAGTAATAACCGCTTCATAGATTATTTTATGGCTAGTGTTATGTAAGAAAATAATATAGCGCTCATCTTGCTTTCCATACAGTAAATATTGATTATTTTGTGTGTGATATAATGGCATTATATTTCTGTGTTCAGTTAAGATTGAAATCTGTACTGGGCTTTCACTAATACGAGCAACTTTTGAATAAGAATTGGAAGGCACTCCACTTTGGTAAAATATAGATGCTGTTTGTGAAGGTGTCTGTGATAATCGATATGCTTCAACACTTTCAGTAACAGAAGATAAACTTTCTCCCCATTTTGTTGAAAGATCTCTATTTTCAGTTTGCTCATTAACAACACTTAAGCTAGTAGGATAGTTTCTCTCAATTGTTGTACAACCAGAGGTTAGTATTAAAATACTACTCAATAGCGAAATTGATGTGATTGTTTTGAATAGATTCATATTCTTGCTTTCCTTAGTATTTATGCGAAATCTGTTTCTTAAATTTATTAATACTAAATTAGCGTTTGCTTTCTAATTTGTCTCTCAGCTAATTCTTAGGATAATCGCATTTAAAGATAAATAGCTACTATTTAGGATAGTTTGAAGCTAAGTGTTATGAATTTATGTATGGGGGTAATAAAGCGTATGAAAAGCAAAAATATGATCTCATTATTTTGAGTTTTTATTTCTTCCCATTTCTCCTTATTTTCTTATTTAGGCATTTTATGCCTATGGTGGTATCGAATAGCAATTGAAAGAAGAAGAGTTTGATTCTATTATAGAACGTATATGTTTTATAACGATCTATATATAAGGGTTGGCGTGGGTATTGTAAAAATTTCAGATGAATTACATGAGTATTTGCGAAAAGCAAGTAATGTGATGTCACGCTCTGTTAATGCTCAGGCAGAGTTTTGGATAAAAATTGGCATTCAAGCAGAATTAAACCCAGATAAAACGTTTCCAATGATTATCAATGAAATGCTGGAAAAAGAAGCCATCAAGCAAGAAGTAGAATAAGAGGAAAGAAGAGTGGATAAAATAACGATTAAAACGGCTGATGAAATTGAATTAATGCGTGAGTCGGGGCGTTTATTGGCGAAAGTTTTTACAATGCTTGATGATTTTATTGTACCTGGTGTTTCAACACTAGAAATTAACGATAAAGTTGATGATTTTATTGTCAATGAACTTCAATCAAGACCAGCGAGTAAAGGCCAATATGGTTATGAGTATGTGCTAAATACATCTATAAATGAAGTTGTTTGCCATGGTGTGCCAAAAGCAGATGAGCGCCTTAAAAGCAAAGATATTGTTAATGTTGATATCACACTAGAAAAAAATGGATTTATTGCTGACTCTAGTAAAATGTATATTATGCCTGAGGCATCACCTATTGCGCGTAAATTAGCAAAAACAACGTATCAAGCAATGTGGGAAGGTATTAAGGAAGTAAAACCGGGTGCGACATTAGGTGATATTGGTCATGCTATTCAAAGCTTTGCACAAAGTCATGGATATAGTGTCGTGAGAGAATACTGTGGGCATGGAATAGGAAGAGAAATGCATGAAGCGCCACAAGTACTACATTATGGTATTAAAGGGCAGGGTGTTGAATTAAAAGAAGGCATGACTTTTACGATTGAGCCAATGATAAATCAAGGTGGCGCTAAAATAAAAACCAAGAAAGATGGTTGGACTGTTGTGACAAGAGATAAAAAGTTATCTGCTCAATCAGAGCATACGATTTTAGTAACAGCAACAGGATATGAAGTACTCACTTTACGTCCCGAAGAAGTATTGCCATAATTGCTATTCTTTTATATTTATAGCCATTTTAAGAGAAAATATTTTTTATAATTTAAAAATAATTTAATTTTTAATTAAAGTGGCTAGTTGTATCTCTTTTATTTTTCTTTTCTATCAATAAATTAAGTTAAAAAATTAATATCTTTATAAATCTGAGTTGTAAATTACACGTTGGTCACTATATTAATATCAATATTCATTAAATTTTAATGGATCGTTATTAAATGATTGCAGGATGCGATTATTACTATGCGGAAAAATAAGGATGTTAATATGGAAAATATTTCAAAAACATTAGAAGAGTGGGGATCATGGGTAGCTAATGATCAAAACGCGATTAATCTATTGAATAATAAAGAACTTGTTCCTGAGCGTATAAAGTTAAGAAAAAAATGTTCTCATCATAATGCTAATATTATCAATGATTTGATGAAAAGACTGATGGCGCACAATAAAGAGGACTATCAGTTGCTTATTAATTATTATGTTTTTGGTAAAACGTTTATTCAACTTGCAAAATATGATCAATGTTCGGATACATATATTGGAAAAAAGCTGAAAAAAGCGGAAGGAATGATTGAAGGTATGCTGATTTTTTCGGATATTAATTAATATTATAGAAAAAATTAAAATTGATAAAAATAATGCTTTACGATCGTAAAATAAAGATTAAGCTAATAACACTTAGAGCAATTAAGGTATAAAAATACGATGTTTACTATAATTTTTGTACTTCAAAGATTGTATTTTAAATGTTGTTTTAAGTATTGCTAATAGGATGTTTAGTAAATTAAATAAATTAATTTAAACCCAAGGAGTGGAAAATATGTCAACTACATATCCAATTGTTTTAGTTCATGGTTTATCTGGTTTTGATGATATCGTCGGTTATCCTTATTTTTATGGTATTGCTGATGCCTTAGAAAAGGATGGTCATAAAGTTTTCACCGCATCTCTTTCTGCATTTAACTCTAACGAAGTTCGTGGTGAACAACTTTGGGAATTTGTGCAAAAAATTCTCAAAGAAACGAAAGCAAAAAAAGTAAATTTAATCGGTCATAGCCAAGGTCCATTAGCTTGCCGTTATGTTGCTGCAAAACATGCGAAGAGCATTGCTTCTGTTACTTCTGTTAATGGTGTAAACCATGGTTCAGAAATTGCAGATTTAGTACGACGTATTATGCGCAAGGATAGTGTGCCAGAATATATTGCTGATGCCGTAATGAAAGCTATTGGTACTATTATTTCTACATTTTCAGGTAATCGTGGTAATCCACAAGATGCTGTCGCTGCATTAGAAGCGTTAACAACTGAAAATGTAACTGAATTTAATAAAAAGTACCCTCAAGGGTTGCCAGATGTTCGTGGTGGTGAAGGTAAAGAAGTCGTAAATGGCGTTCACTACTATTCATTTGGTAGTTATATCCAAGGTTTGATTGCTGGTGAAAAAGGCAATTTACTGGATCCTACTCATGCCGCAATGCGTGTATTAAGTGCATTCTTTGCTGAGCGTGAAAATGATGGCTTGGTCGGTCGTACAAGTATGCGCTTAGGTAAACTGATTAAAGATAATTATGCTGAAGATCATCTGGATATGGTAAATCAGGTTGCTGGGTTAGTAGGGCGTGGTGAAGATATTGTTGCTATTTATACAAACCATGCGAATTTCTTGGCAAGTAAAAAGCTTTAATTATCCTGCATACTTATTGTGAAATAAGCTAGTACAAATGGCTCTAATCAATTTAGAGCCATTTTTATTTTTTAATTATTGTTAGTTAATATCTTTATTAACGCTGACAGAAATAGCATAGCCTAATAAATAAAGTGCTTGCTCTAGGCTATCTACTTTTGATGTTTGATTAATTTCAAGTAAACGCTCTATTTGTGCACTCGTTAAATTCATCTTTCTTGCAAGATCAGATTTTTTTGTCTTTGTTTCTAACATTGCATTATGTAATGCAATTTTTAAACAGCTAATAAGAGGCAAGTAGACAATAAAATCACCTGTTTGTGCTTTGGATGGAGCAGGAATAGGCAGTTTACTCGCAATAAATTCTTCAAGACCCACATGTAAAATATCAGAGGCTTCTAGTTCAATATCATCTTCTGTATAAGCAACAGCGTGTATATTATCAAAATCACGGTAGGTAATTTCGTAAGTTTCACTTTCTTCATCAAAATGAGCGACTGCTGGATAGTTGAACATAAATAGCCTTTTATAAAGTTGAAAACTAGGTTTAACATGAAATTACACAATATAATGTGTTTTCAAAATTCTTGTGTATAGTACTAAAGTAAAACTTTATTTATCTATTTGATATTAAATAGTATGTTAAAGATTAAAGCATATTTATTAAAATTTATCTTCATTTCTTGCTAATGTGAGAAAAAGTGAAGTAGATAGTATATTGCTTGTGGGTTATTGCGTATTTTTACTGGAATTGATAATTAATTCTAGATAGATCTTATAGTTAAGAAAAACCATCTTATCGATGTTCATAAGGTGTTTTTAGAAAGGAGTTGTTTATGTATCCCGTTGATTTACATGCTCATACTATTGCTAGTACACATGCTTACAGTACAGTTAGTGAATATTTCCAACAAGCTAAAAAGCAGGGAATTCAATTGTTTGCAATTACTGATCATGGCCCAGATATGGATGATGCACCTCATGAATGGCATTTTTCTAACTTACCGGTGATCCCTCGTATTATTGATGGTGTTGGTATTCTTTATGGTATAGAAGCGAATATTAAAAATATTAAAGGTGAAACAGATTGTAGTGAGAAAATGAGCAAAAAATTGGATATTGTACTTGCTGGTTTTCATGATCCTGTAATGTGTTCATTAGGCCTTGTTGATAATACAAAAGCGTTAATTGCAACAATAGCAAGCGGCTGTGTTCAAATGATTACGCATCCAGGTAATCCGAAATATCCAATAGATATTGCTGAAGTTGCAAAAGCCGCTGCCACTTACAACGTTGCTTTAGAAATGAATAATTCATCATTTATTCATTCTAGGGTAGGAAGTGAGAAAAATTGCATAGAAATAGCGAAAGCAGTACGTGATGCAGGGGGATTAATTGCACTAGGCTCTGATTCACACATTGCTTCTTCACTAGGAAATTTTGATCGAGTATTAGAAGTATTAGCACAAATAGATTTTCCACAAGAGCGTATATTAAATGTAACGCCAAGAAGGGTGTTAGATTTTCTAAAGTCACACGGTAAAAAAGAGATCCCTGAATTTAGCCATTTTTAATATTGGGTTAAATCAGTAATAAGAAAGCTATCTTAAGATTAAGATAGCTTTTATGATGTGGAAGGCTTAACACTTACTGATGAAAAACAGTTAATTCTTGTTTTAGTCTATCTGATTGTGTTTGCAAAGAATCTAATGAACTGACTAATTCTCGTGTCATTGTTGAATTAGCTTGTGTTGTTTGATCTAATTGATTTATTGCATCTTCAATTTGGGCAATACCATTACTTTGTTCATTTGTAGAAATAGAAATATCGTGGATCATTTCATTAATATTTTCAGTATGTTTAGAAATATCTATCATATTATCGTTTGCGTCAGCGGCTAGCTGAAAACACTGATTTATTTTTTTACTTGAATTAGCGACAAGTACTTTTATCTCTTTTGATGCCAAATTACAGCTAATGGATAATTCTCTTACTTCTTTAGCGACAACCGCAAAACCTTTTCCGTGTTCACCCACTCTTGCCGCTTCTACGGCAGCATTTAAAGCCAATAGATTTGTTTGGAAGGCAATATTATCGATCGTAGAGGTAATGTCGTTAATTTGTTCAGAGAACGTGACAACGTCATGCATATTCTCAACAACGTTAGCGAGCATTTCATTGCTTTGATGGATCATCGTATCTGTTTTTGTTACTAGCTCACATGATGCTTGTGTATTTTCTGCATGTTGTTTTGATGTAACGCTTAATTGTCGTATTCCTGCTGAGGTTTCGAGTACGGCTGCTGATTGTTGTTCAACACGAATAGCAAGATTATTGTTCATAACAGCAATATCACTTAATTCTGAATTAATAAGGCCGGAGCTTTGATTGATGTTATTGACGATCCGTTTTATCTGATCTCGCATTTTTTGAATATTGGCAGTGAGAATGTTTATTTCAAATAGACCTTTTGTGGTTACATCGGTCGCTAATTCTCCATTACTAATATCTTCGATATTTCTCATTATAGCGTTCAAAGGTGAAATAAAGTTTTTTCGTAGCACAACTTGAACTAAGAAAGAAAAAATAACAATTAATATTGAAATGACGATTAAGCTATAAATAATTTTATCGTACAGTAATTCACCTTCACCCAATGAAGCCGTGTAATAATTTTCTAGCTGTTGATGATAGTTAGTATAGGCTTGCTCAAAATTGTCTTGATAGGTTTGTGTTGGTTGATTTAAATACTCGTATGTTTTGCCTTGTTCTAGGAAGGCTAAAAATTCAATGAGTGCTGCATTAAGCTCAGTATATTTCTGCTCTAATTGTTGTATATAACTTTGATCTTCAACATTATGAGGAAAATTCTTGAAATTTTCCCATCCATTTTCAACTTGTTGAAGTTTTTCTTTAGTTTGTTGTAATAATGAAGAAATGTCAGTATTGGCAGTAGCCATTTTATTTATGATTAATAGGTGGCGAGAGCTGGCTCTATTTAAGGTATTACGTGTTTGTAATAGATTTTCCCAAGTATTATTTAGTAGCGATTGTTCGTGGTAGATATTATTTAGCGTGTTCAAGTTTCTCTTGTAATCATTAACTGAAGAGAGGAACAAAACACAGGCTAGCCCAAGAAGTAAGATTAAAGAGCCTGTAATAAGCCAAACTAAAGTGGTTGTTTTTAAACTCGACATATTAAAAGAGACGTTTGGCAAATAACGTTGTTTGAAGTTCTTAAACATGTAATGTTATTTCCTTTTTCATAAAAATATAACTGTGTAATTTATTGATTTTTAAGTTTTATTTTTACTTCCTGTAACTGGTATAGACAAAGAATTAAAAAAACAAGTGAAAATATGTTTTTAGGTCACTCTTTGATTTAATGCCATATATCCTTTTGATTTTTTCAAATACTAAAAAATAGTATCGGCATTTTATAAATATTCTTTATGCTTATTTATTGTTCTGATTAATAAATTTATTAAATGTATTCGTTTGTTTTATAACGCTTTGATTTTTAATTAATTTTTCTTGAATATTAAAAGTTAAAGATAAAGAATAAAAATGATATAAAAGATGTCACCTTAGTAGATAGTAGTTAACCTGTTGATTTATTATTAATTTTATGTAATTTGCTAGTGTGTTTTTAAACAATTAGATTTAAATAGTGTAAGAGTTTCTATTTATAAAATAAAAAAACAATAATGATTAAAATAGCAATTAATTAAATTAATTTTTGTTTATTTAATAGAATAAATAAGAGTACCTAACGTTATAAGTGAGCGAGTGATAAAAAGATTGTAGTAGAGAAAAAATAAGAAAGCAGACGAAATCACTATAAACGGAAGGTATATAACCCTTCCGCTTATAAATAAAGATCACATCGATAATGACCCTAATGATGCATGAAAATTTTACATAAGATTAAAGATAAAAACATGCGGTTAAAGCGAAATGCCTGAGAATGACATAAAACCAAGAGACATTAATCCTACTGTGATAAATGTGATCCCTAATCCTCTCAGTCCTTTCGGGATGTCTGAATATTTCATTTTTTCACGTAAACCTGAGAGGGCGATAATCGCAAGTAACCAACCTATGCCACATCCTGCACCATATATCACTGATTCAGTAAATGTGTAATCACGCTCAACCATAAAAATAGTGGCACCAAAGATAGCGCAATGAATAGTCAATAAAGGTAAAAAGATCCCTAATGAATGATAAAGCGAAGGGATAAATTTATCTAAAAACATTTCTAAAATTTGAACTAGTGCTGCTAAAACGCCAATAAAAGTGATATATCTAAGAAAGCTAAGATCAATACCTTCAACTATCGCGTCTTTCTTTAGGATGAAGTGATAGATTAAGTTATTGATAGGTGTGGCAATAATAAGTAAGGCAGTAACAGTAAGACCTAGTTTTAATGAGGTTTTTACTTCTTTAGAAACAGCAAGAAAAGTACACATTCCTAAAAAGAAACTTAATGCCATGTTCTCAACAAAAGTCGCCTTAATAAAGATATTAAGGTAATTTTCAAGCATAAACCCTCCTATTAATATATTTTTTCACTAATTCTAGTAAAAACAGTGCATTAATATAAGTAGTATTACAAAAATATCTTTAAAATTAGATCTAAATGACATTTTTTGGCTAAGAGTGAGGTTTATTTAAGATAAGAAAAATAAAATTATTGGATAAATGTAATAAATATGACATTCAAATAAATTTTCTATTTGAAGCTCCATTTTTTATTGTTAGTGGGTAAAATAAAAAGAATTAGAAATGACAAAGCACCAATATCTGTTGATAGAATACCGATGCTTAGATGAGAAAGTTTTTAATTATTTTATAGAGGTGTTTACTGAATAAAGTTGTTTATGGTTTTAGGTTGTTTAACATTAGTGTTTTATAGTTATTTTTCTCAAGATCTTTTTCTGTAAACCCAAATTTTTCGGCTAAATGCCTTAGTTGATCAGTGTAGAGTGAGAGTTTACTTTGGTCGTCTGTCATGATAGCAAACTCAGCAAATGAGCCCAATTTATCTAATTTATCTATAGTGATATGAAATTTATCTAGAAAATAGATTTCTCTTGATTTTGTATAATTGAGAATACAATGGTAGCCAAGCGTCATAAACATAGAGACTGTTTTTTCTGCATCTTCGATACGAACAGCTTCACATTGGGATAAATCAGGGCCTTTAACGATAAGAAGGTTTATTCCTGCGGGTAGCATTTTTCTTACACATAAACTGATAGTTGGAGCCGAAAATTCAGTATTATCATGTTCCATGTACCAATCCGTTTCTTTATTCTCAGGTGTAAATAATGTGGCTCCTGCACTTTTTAATTTATTAATAAAATTTTGTGAATTTTGAAGGTGATATTTTAGTTCAGCTTCAAATTTACCTTGAAAGTGTTCAGACATGCGTTTTCCCCAATTTAGCGTTAATGAATTATAGCATTAACATGATGTGCTTCTGGGATAAAAACTAACTTTTAGTGTTATTTCATTATTTTCTATTTTAGTAAGTTAGATGAAAACATTTAAATAGAGTAATGGATAAAATTACTATGAAACAAGAAGAAGGGAATGTTTTTTATTAAAAAAGGAAGACATAAGAGAAAATAAAAGGGGCGTTGGCCCCTTTTATTATTACAGAACACCTTCAAAGGGGTTCCAGCTTTGATCATTTTTGGTTTCTTTTAAGTAATATGCATAGTTGGCTGTTATAGCCCATAAAATGTTAACTGCGATACCCACAGCATTGATAACACCATTGTTTACAGGTAAAAAACTAATAATAGTAAAAATAGCAATATTAATAGCAAATAATGTTAATGCCTTGCGCCATAAACCTAAAATAAGAAAGTAAATAAAACCAAAGAAAAATGCCCAGATATTCATTCCAATAAGAATACGTTTACCAAAGGAGAGTTCTTTATAAGCAGCTTTAAATTCTGGTGTTTTAGGTGAGCCATATTTATCAAAAAATGAAAAACGTTCTTGCCATTTTTCAGAAAATTCTTTATTCATTTTAATTCCTTTTACTCTGTTGATTAAATTTAGCCTTAATAGAAAAGTATCTTTACATACTTTGACATTATGAACAATATAAATTTATTAAGAGATTATTAATATAAGAATTTATATAAAAAGCATTAAAGTGATTGTGTTTCTAGTCATTTTTTAATAATTATCTTATTGCTTCAGAATATATTTTTAATGATCACTCTTAAAAATAAATAAGATAAAGTAAAATATTATTTTGAATGGATTTTATGGTGAAAAGAATAAGAAATCTGGCTTATGACGAATACCAGATTTCTTATAGAAGCAGGAGTGGTGATTAACGCACGACTAATACAGATGATTCTGCGTAACTAACCACTGAAGATGCGGTAGAGCCTAGAAGATAAGTTTTCATACCAGGATTACGAGAACCAATGACAATCAGCTCTGCTTGAATTTTTTTTGCGGTTTCTAAAATTTTATCGCGAGGATTACCTATAGACACGTAAAATTGAGTCGTACTATTGGGAATATCAATGTGCGATAAATTTTCTTTTAGTGTGGATAATGCAATTTCAATACGTTGTTTATCACTTGCTAGTCTATCTTGGCCTGCGAATGCAAATCCGACAAAAGACTCATAACTTGGAATGACTGATAAAAAATGAATATTCAATTTGTCAGCGACAGACAATGCTTTTAGATGAGACACAACCTTGTCCAATAAACCAAGCTCTGTAAAATCAACGGGTACTAACACTGTTTTTGTCATAGTGGCTCCTAATTAACCTTTTATTATGATTAGGGCTTTAATATTAATTTTTCGTGCATACAAATATGAGTTGCCTACTAATCTTATCAGTCAAAATGAAAAACTGCACAAAAATTGAAATTATTTTTATTTTTTGAGAGTTATGTATTTTTTTATATGAAAAATGTGAAAAAACCACGGTCTTAACAAATAAAAATGTAGCAATATCAAATAGAAATCATAAAAATAGGAAATAATAATAAGTAATAGAAAGATATTTTATTTTTCTAACTATGATTATCGTAGATATTACTTTGTATATATTTATTGATATATGGTAAAGCTTGTTTTTGAATGAATGAAATATGATTTTTATTTAATGTTAATCTTAATTTTTTGGATTATAAAGAAAAAATTAATAAATATGAAAACTAAAATAAAATATCAAAATAAAAATATTATGTCATTACATTTCAATGGGTTGGGTTGTTTTTATGTAATGGTTAAATACATATTAACCATTAATGATAATAAGTTTTATTTGGTTTTCTAATAGTATTAAAAGCATATTACAAATGAGATTGGTTTTTATTTTTATTACAGCTAATTAATTGAAAAAAATAAATAAAACCACACTTAAATAGCTATATTTTTATTTTTAACTGTGCATAATATCCATAATGTTAATTTTCATCGCAAAGGACGTAAAATATGTTACATCAAGATATGATCAATAAATTGAATGAACAGCTAAATTTAGAGTTTTATTCGGCAAATCTGTATTTGCAAATGAGTGCTTGGTGCGACGATAAAGGATTTGATGGTGCTGCTAAATTTTTAAAAGCACACTCTCGTGAAGAAATGGAGCATATGCACCGTTTATTTGATTACTTAAGTGATACAGGCGCAATGCCTTTACTTGGGGCGATTGAAGCACCACCTGCTGAGTTTTCATCATTATCTGAGTTGTTCGATAAAACTTACGAACATGAAAAACATATTACATCTGAGATTAATAAATTAGCGCATGTTGCAATGACAACTCAGGATTATTCAACGTTTAACTTCTTACAATGGTATGTTGCAGAGCAGCATGAAGAAGAAAAATTATTCAAATCAATCCTTGATAAATTAGCAATGGTTGGTGACAGTGGAAAAGCTTTATTCTTGTTAGATAAAGATCTGAACACATTATCAACATCTGCACATGTATAATTATTAATAAAGTTTTAGATAGCTTAAGTTAATAAATAAATTATTGCGCTCTGCTGTGAATGAATAGCAGGGCGTTTTTTTATTCTTCTATATTACTTCCCTTGCTATTCTTACAGTTCCTATTTTTTATCTTTTCCTTTACTTGTATTGTCTGTTTTTTATCCTAAAAAATACTTATCCCATGCTATTTATATAGAGTGGTTATTTTACTTTTAGCTGTATTTGGTTATGTATTGAACTGTTTAGACTGTCAATATGGGTATTATATTTTCTCAAAATGTAAAAATGGGTGATATTTGAAACAGAATCTGGTCTAAATAACATATATTTTGAGTGCTAGTTCACAACCTTTTATTTCTAATATCAAGAAGCGAAGATCTTGACGTAAATTTGCTATAAAATATTTTCATAAATAAAAAAATCACCTGTAATTTAAGAGGTTATTATGTCATTAAATACACTTAAGACATCTTGGGGTAAATTATCGGCTATTGCTGTTTTATTCCTTGGTATGTCATACCAACAAGCATTAGCACACGCACATTTAAAATCACAGTTACCTGCTGAAGGTGCTGCTATTGAACAAGCGCAAGCGCCTAAAGTTATCACGCTAGACTTCTCTGAAGGTATTGAATTAGCCTTTAGCAAAATTAAAGTCACTAATAGCGACGGTAAAGAAATCACCGTAGGAAAACTGAGTTTAGACCCTGTTAACAACACTAAATTATTATTGCCTTTAGAAAGTGATTTAGCAGAAGGTAATTATCTAGTTAATTGGAATGTTGTTTCTGTTGATGGGCACAAGACAAAAGGTTCTTATCAATTTAGTGTAAAATAATGACACCTGAAGACGTTTATATTTTATGCCGTTTTTTCCATTTCGTGGCAGTCATGTTTATGTTCGGACTGAGCTTCTCGGCTGCCATTCTTGCAAAAGATAAGTTCATTCCTCTTATTCAAGTTCGTTTGCGCCCTGCATTAGCCATTAGTACTGTCACTGTCTTTATTACGACTTATTTATGGATGGTTGTGCAATCCGGTATTATGGGAGATGGATGGGAAGATGCTTGGTCATTTGAAATATGGAAAGCGGTATTAGGAACTTCATTTGGTCAAATTTGGCAATGGCAATTGGCATTAGCAACCGTTGCATTAGCCGTTTTATTTATACACCAGCGTTATATTCGTAATTTCTCTTTATTAATTGTTGCTTCAATTATGTTGACCTTACATGCATCAATTGGTCATGGTGCCATGTTTACAGGATCAGAAGCGATATTTTATAAAGTTAATCAAAGTATTCATCTTATTAGTGCCGCCTATTGGTTTGGTGGTTTATGGCCATTTGTCGCTTGTTTGCAATTTTTACGGAATAAAGATGAGCTTGCAGATGGGATGATCAAACCTATTATTGGTACGATGAAGCGGTTTTCACTTTTTGGTCATATTGCTGTTTTATTGGTTATTATTACCGGTATTATCAGTGCTGTTATGTTAATTCCAGGATGGCCAGCAGTACAATTATCATCTGAATATCAAAGCATGTTATGGCTTAAAATTAGCTTAGTGGTGTTAATGCTTGGTCTAGCTGTAATCAATCGCTATGTTTTAGTTCCTCATATCCGTAAGAAAAATAACTTTCAATGGTTGCTAGTAAATAGTTGGCTTGAACTATTACTTGGAACAATGGTTGTTTTTACTGTAGCCATCTTTGCGATTAACTCACCTGTATAGATTGTTATATAATCGAAAAAACCTAATTTCTTAAGTGAGATACCTACATGAAACATTTTTTATTAGCGGGAATGTTAATGCTGTTCTCTTTTCAAGCATTCTCAGCAGCACCTATTTCAACGGTCAGTAAGCTTCAATTTGGTGACGATTGGCCATTTACTCGAGAGGAAGTGATGCTCAATTGTCGTGCTGACGGGGCTTGGTTTGTGATTAATCCAGCAACACTGATGCAGTATCCACTTAATGAAATTGCAATGAAACAAATGGAAAGTGGAAAAGTAAAAGCACAGTTAATTGATGTTATTTTACTGCCAGATCCTAATGCACCTGAAAAGAAAAAATCAGTAGAAGTGATACAGAATGCAATCAAGTTGCTCTGTGAGAGTAATTAATCAAGTGATTGATAATATAGCTAAGATTTTTTTATTTTTATCGCATTGATTTAAATAATAAAAATTAACAACAAAGATTTTTTGAATAGAAAATAGTGTGCTACTAGGTTGTTTACTGGATCTTTACATATTGTTAGCTAATATTTAACAGTAGGTTGTGAGATAGAAAAGTCTGAGTTAGTCCTCGATTTTTGTTTATGCAGTAATCAGCAAATACTTTTTAGCGCACGGCTCGCAATGAGCCTTTTCCCTAAGCCAGATAAATGATTTATCTGGCTTTTTTTATGTTATTTCGCTTTAGCATCTCGTTATGCCACTTTTAAGATCCAGTGGTGATTGTCTTTATCATAAGCATGACGATAAAGCAGAATATTTTTATCTTTCAATTGAGCTGGAATACTTGTGTTTTCATCCCATCCATCTAATTGCATGCAAAACTCTTTGTCATAATCACATGGAATATGAATATAAGTTAATTGATTATCGGAAGAGTGTTTCAAAGTAATATCTTCAATTTCATAGCAAGCAATTTTCAACGTTGTCTTTTTCATAATAAAGCTCCAGATTAAGCGATGTCGTGTTGTGTTCTGTTGGTGGCATTTATTTTAAAGAATGCTTTTTGACCAAACAAAATTAAGCATAGTATAAATGGAATCTATTTCCAAAATATTTTTTAAAAATAAAAAAAGCGGATCATTTTTTGTGATCCGCTTTAAATAAATTATCTGAAATAGGGCAGAATTATCTAATTTTTAAGGTTTAGGTATTGCCGTTCCCCATTCATCCCAATCTTTGGGTTCTTTATCATTTAAAATGAAATTCTGTTCCTGTTTTGCTTTCGCTTGTAATGGTGTGGAAGGCGGTGTTGCAAAAGTGATCCCACCACGTATAAATTGCTTGAATGTACCACTACGAATAACGCCGCCAGTTAAACCAAACGAGAAGTTATATCCAGATGAGAGCCAAAACTCTGTATTATTTCGAACAAGGTATTGGTATTTTTTACTAATACGGATGTGAATTAATACTCTGTCAGACATGTTTCCTAGTTCAAGACCTGTTACGGCGCCAACCTCAAGACCACGGTAGTAAATTGGTGTACCAATTTGTACCGAACCCGCCTCAGTGGCATTTAATACGAGGTTTAATCCATCGAGATAGCGTGAATCTGTAATGTTAGATGTTTGCAATTCAAATTGTCGATATACGCCACCATTGCCCGGTTCTGCTTTAATATAAGGTTGTATAAGTGAATCTAAGTTATCTAATCCTGATGCTGTTAATTCAGGAGTAACAACAGCGAAGCGACTGCCTGATCTTGCAAAGGTTTTGACATAATCAGGGTAGAGAACAGCAGATACAGTTACTGCTTTTCTATCTGGTGAAAGGATTAATGATTCGACTTGCCCAATATCAATGCCTAAATAACGAATAGGCATTCCTTCAGAAAGTTTACTTGCATCATATGTTTTTAAAGTAATTTGAGCACCGATAGCTCGTGCGCTAGTTTCTGACGGATAGAGTTTGTAACGTGAAACGTTACTATTGATATTTTCGAAATTATCAAAACTAATTGCGCCTTTTAATGCACGATTTAGCGGTGTTGCTTCAACAGTTAACCCTGAGCCATTAACAGATACTTTAGCTGCACCTTCAGTCCAAAATACACTCTTTTCTGTGAGCAGATGGCGGTATTGTTTTGAAATATAAACATCAATATCAAATTCATCCATTAAAGGTCGAACATCAGTAATTTCACCAACTTGAAATTGATGATAGAGAACCACTGACCCTTTTTGAATCCCAGGAAGGCTTGATGCTTTTAAAGTGAGTGTCACGGGTAACTCATTACCATTAACACTGGCTTTAGCAAAAAAATCGTTACGATAAAGGCGATACTGTTCTTTAGGTGTTCCTTTAGTACCTTGAATAAGGTGAATACCTCCTTCAAGCCATTCTTGAGGTGTCGCACCTTGAACTTCAATACCATTTAGACCCATATTGACGTTAATTCGGCTATTGGCAACAAATTTACTATTTTCATAAATATAATGTTTATATTCAGGGGCAATAATTGCATCAAAAATAACCCCATCATCACTCATATTACGCTGAATGATTTGTCCAATAGTAATTCCTCTAAAAAGAATAGGTTGTCCTGCATCGACACCCCAACTTTCTTCACTGGTTAGCGAAATAATTAATCCATCTTCGCCATATATTGCTTTACCTGCATCGACGGAGGTTGCTGATTGTAAAACGAATTGCTGGTTTTCTTGTGCGGGAGGGCTGTTTTCTGGAGAATCAAAAGCAATTGCGCCATTGATTAAAGCAGAAACACTTTCCATTTTTACTGATACGCCACTTTTTAAATTGAAATTACCTTGAAAGCCAGAGACGTTCCAGAAATGGCTATCTTGGCGAATTAAGTGGGTATATTGTTTATCAATGCTAAGTTCAATAAAAATACCCTGATTATCGGGGCGAATCGCATAGCTATACACTTTACCAACGGGAACTTGACGATAATAAACTTGAGAGTCAACATTGAGTGATCCCAATTTCTCTGTTGTTAATGTTATTAATTGCTGATTTTTATCAATATTAGCTTGAGGTCGAACTTCCTGAGCAATAAATTTAAACTGCTTTTCACCATCACCCGGTAACATGCTGATATAGTTACCACCAACTAAAGCATCTAGCCCAGATACACCAGAAAGGCTGGCTTTAGGTGTAACTAACCAAAACTGTGTGTTCTTGCGCAGTGTAGTCGCGAGATCTTTGCGGATATCAGCTGTAACAATAACTCGACGTAAGTCATCGCTTAAAGTGACATCTTTAACAAGACCCACATCAACACCTTGATAGCGAATAGGTGTTCTGCCAGAGACAATTCCTGATGCGGATTGAAAATCAATCGTGATTTGTATGCCTTTATCTTGCCAATGTTGGAAAAGCAACCAACTAGCAATAAAAATGGCGATAACAGGGAGTAGCCAAAATGTCGAAATTTTACGCTTGCGGCGTATTTGGGCTTGTGTGTCCTGAACGTCGTTTTCTTCTTGTTGCATAAGTATCCCATAGTAAACGACTATCCAACCATTCAACGGCAAGGATAGTAAGAATAACCGCAGTACCAAAATAAAAAGCCGCTGGCCCCATTGTGAAAGTCATCAATTGATCTCGATTAATTAATGACATCATCAACCCAATCACAAAGAGATCAAGCATTGACCATCGTCCTATCCAAGAGACGAAACGATATAGTTTCATTCGAAGTAGGGGATCAATACGAATATTAAAATGAATGCTTAATAATAAGCCCAGCATAATTATGATTTTGAAAAAAGGCACAAAAACACTGGCAATAAAAACAATAACCGCAATCGGAGTATTGCCTGAATTCACTAAGGAAAGTACACCTGAAAAAATAGTGTCTTCACTACGCCGACCATTTAAATAGAAAATGGAAATAGGTAATAGATTTGCGGGTATTAATAAAATTATTGCAGAAATTAATGCCGCCCATGTTTTTTGTAAACTCATTGGCTGTCTTGGGGTATAGCAAGATTTACAACGTGGGCAGTGTGTTGATGGTGTTCTTTTAAAATGATAATGACAAGCGTGGCAAGTTGCAGGGCTTTTTTCTATTTCTTTTTGTGGATAAAAGCGTTGCCAAAGTTGGTCCATATTAATGTTAATTAGCATTAATAAACTGAGTATCATTAAAGAAATAAAAGCAATTAGGCCATTGCCAATATAGACGGTTGCATAATCGCCTAATTTTATTGTTGCAACACCAAGCCCAATCAAATAGACATCTAGCATTACCCATTCTTTTAATTTCCCTAACATTAATAAAACTGGGCGAAGATTAAGGCGTAAGCGGGATCCTAAATGGAGATATAAAATAGCGATGGGGAGGCTAAGTGGTGCAGCAATAGCACAAAAGGCTACCATCGTTGCTGTAAGAGGAGAGCCTTGCTCTGACATCATGCGAATACCATCAAGCACATTCGCCGTTATCATCGTGCCTAATAGATGAATTTTAATTAGTGGTTGAGTAAATGCTATTGATGCCAAAATAAGCATTGTAATAGAGAGAATAAGTAGACGAGTTAATGACCAATATCGATAAGATGCGAGTTTGGCTTGGCAACGTGGGCAATAAGCATCCTCTCCACGCTTTAAGGCAAGGGGTAGTGTCACGAGGTGATCACACTCCTGACAGCGTATTGATTTTTTTTCCTTTGTTGCGATATTGTTCACTATGTTGCTCGTTAATTCGCCTAAGTTGGTTTTCTCAAGAGTTATCGTTTGATTAAGTTAAAAAAAAGTACCTATACTCAATGGTTCACAAGTTATCATTTTTATTATATTTATGCCTTTCATTTTACAATACAAAGTGTCTGATTTTTTTTGTGGGTGTTAAGGGGATATTATCTTTTTTTTACCCCATTCTTGAAAATGGAGTATTCAACCTCAAGATAAAATAGGCTAAATTACGAGTATGTTATCTATTTTAGTTACGCAAATAGGGTTTAATGATGCCAAAATCGCTTTTTTATCAGGAACTCACTGATAATTTGTCAGCCTTGTTGTCTGGTGAAAATGATCTTATTGCATCACTTGCTAATACCAGCGCGCTGCTTTACGAGAAGTTAGATACGATAAATTGGGTTGGGTTTTATCTTAATGATGGTGATTCATTAGTCCTTGGCCCATTTCAAGGCAAAATTGCTTGTGTCAGAATAGGTTTTGGGAAAGGAGTTTGCGGAACTGCATACTCTGAAAACAGAATTTTAAGAGTAAGTGACGTTCACCAATTTAGTGGTCATATTGCTTGTGACAGTGCAAGCCAGTCTGAAATTGTTCTACCTTTAGAAGTAAATGGACAAATTATCGGCGTTCTCGATATTGATAGCCCTATTTTTGATCGTTTTGATAAAAAAGATGAAAATGGGCTTAAAGCGTTGTGTGACGTGCTCTGCGAGCATTTAAAAACTTGTCATACAGCAAAATATTGTGAATTTTGTGTAAGTTAACAGGCGTTTGCCATAGAAATTGTTGGCAACACTATTATAATGTCGCTTGTTCATGCCTGCGCTGGTTGGCAAAACCGTTGTAATCAGGAAATTTCATGGAAAATCAACCTAAGTTGAATAGTAGTAAAGAAATCATCGCTTTTTTAGCTGAACGTTTCCCTAAGTGTTTTATCGCTGAGGGCGAAGCTCGCCCTTTGAAAGTTGGCATTTTTCAAGATCTTGTTGAAGTTCTAAAAGATGAAACTCAACTGAGTAAAACACAGTTACGTTCGGCATTACGCTTATATACCTCAAGTTGGCGCTACCTTTATGGAGTTAAAGAAGGAGCAAAACGTGTCGATTTGAATGGTAATGACTGCGGCGAACTGGAAGCTGAGCATATTGAACATGCTCGTACACAATTAGCAGAAGCTAAGGCGCGCGTTCAAGCTCAGAGAGCAGAACAACGTGCTAAGAAGCGCGAAGCTGAAGGTGATAAGGAGACCAGCAAACGTCCGGCAGCGAAAAAGCCAAATAATACACGTCGTCAGCCACCTAAAGAGGGTGAAAAACGGCAGCCTCGTCCTCAAAAAGCGACTCAAGCACCTCGTAAAGCACCACCACGCCAAAATACTGAAAAGTTAATTCCAGTGAAAGACACATCAGTTCTTACTGTTGGTCAATCGCTGAAAGTTAACGTTGGTAGCAGCGTGATGGACGCGACAGTGCTAGAGATAGCGAAAGAGGGTGTACGTGTACAATTGCCTAACGGTTTGGCAATGAATGTACGCACGGAACATTTAAAGTTCTGATACGGAGGCCAACCAGAGCATGAACAAACTTTTAAATGTGGCTTTTGCAATCGGATTAACGTTAACAGGCACTTCTGTTGTGATGGCTGAGAAACCAGCCACCCCAGCAATGGTAACTATTGATCAGTTACCCGAATTAAAGCAAGAGCCACAGCATTCCACTGTGAGCGAGCGAGTAACCTCTCGTTTTGAACGCTCTCATTACCGTCAGTTCTCGCTAGATGCGAGCTTTTCTGAAAAGATTTTTAATCGCTATCTTAATTTATTAGATTATAGCCACAATGTGTTGCTAGCATCAGATATTGCCCAATTTGATAAAGAAAAAACCCAAGTAGGTGAATATCTGAAAAAAGGTGAGCTTCAGCCCCTTTATGATCTTTTTAATTTAGCGCAAAAAAGGCGTTTTGAACGTTTCCAATACGCCTTAAACCGCCTAGATAAACCCATGGATTTAACTAGCCAAGACAAGTTTGAGTTAGATAGAACAAAAGCACCATGGCCGCAAACTCAAGCTGAGCTAGATAAACTTTGGGATGAAAAAGTAAAATATGATTGGTTAACGCTGAAATTATCTGAAAAAACAGATAGTGAAGTTAAAGAGACACTCACTAAACGTTATAAAGCTGCGTTACGTCGTCAAACGCAAAGCCAAAGCGAAGATGTTTTCCAAATCATTATGTCGGCATTCGCCCGCGAAATTGACCCTCATACAAGTTATCTATCACCAAGAAATACTGAAGCCTTTGATTCTGAAATGAGCCTATCTTTAGAAGGCATTGGTGCTGTATTACAGATGGATGATGATTACCCTATGATCAACTCTATGGTAACCGGTGGTCCGGCTGCAAAAAGTAAAGAGTTGAAAGTTGGAGATAAAATTATTGCAGTAGGGCAACAAAATAAAGCGATGGTTGATGTTGTCGGCTGGCGACTTGATGATATTGTTGCTTTGATTAAAGGACCGAAAGGTAGCCAAGTAAAATTAGAAGTTATTTCTGATGAGAAAGGCGCTAAACCAAGAACAATCACTTTAGTTAGAGAGCAAATCCGTTTAGAAGACAGAGCTGTTAAGCTAACTGAAAAAGTGATTAACGGTGATAAAGTTGCAATCTTGGATATTCCAAGCTTCTATGTTGGTTTAACCAATGATGTAAAAACACAGTTACAAAAAGTGGCGAAAGATAATGTTTCATCTTTAGTCATTGATTTGCGCGGTAACGGTGGTGGTGCATTAACAGAGGCGATTTCACTTTCAGGATTATTTATTCCAAGTGGTCCCGTTGTGCAAGTCAGAGATAACAATGGTCGTGTGCGACAAGATTTCGATAAAGATGATGTTGTGTATTATAAAGGGCCACTGGTTGTTATCGTAAATCGCTTTAGTGCTTCTGCCTCTGAAATTTTTGCTGCTGCAATGCAAGACTACGGACGCGCGTTAATTGTAGGTGAGCAAACGTTCGGTAAAGGAACAGTTCAGCAATACCGCCCATTAACCCGTGTTTACGATCAAATGCTAAGCCCTGATTGGCCTGGTTTAGGTTCAGTTCAATACACTATTCAAAAATTCTATCGAATTAATGGTGGTAGTACTCAACTTAAAGGGGTAACACCTGATTTGTTGTTACCAAGCTTTGATAGTGCTGAAATGGGTGAAAGTTTTGAAGATAATGCATTGCCTTGGGATAGTATTTCTCCAGCAAGCTATCAGTTATCTGAGTATTCAGACAAGCTGAAAGCGGCGTTAGCACCGTTAACTGAACAGCATACTAAGCGTATTGCAAATGACAGAGAGTTTTCATACATCTTTGCTGATATTCAGCGTTATAACGATGCTAAAGCAAAAGGTGAAGATAAATTTGTTATCTTAAACTTTGCTGAAAGAGAGAAAGAAAACAAAGAGCTTGAAGCCATTAAATTAAACCGCATTAATGAGCGTTTTAAATTAGAGGGTAAGCCTGCGTTGAAATCACTCGATGATTTGCCTAAGGATTATGAGGGGCCAGATCCTTATTTAGATGAAACTGCTAAAATTGCAGTTGATCTCTCAAAAGTGCTTAAGCCTAAGAAATTATTAAATTAAGTTATCAGTTATAACAACAGAGACTTAAATTAACCCCCCAATAGTTGGATAACCAATTGCTGGGGGGTTTTTATATTTATATTAATCGAGATATAAAATTATCATTGCCAATCAATGTTTATCAGGCTTTTTATCAAAAATCCTTTTAAGAAAACCAATAATATCTTCTTGAATGGAACCCTTCATATTTTTAGTTATTCACTATATTAAGTTACCAGTAATATAAATAATTATTAATAGATGGATATTTGAATTTTACTTTATGTAACTTAATTTTTAATCCGAAATATATCTCGAATAAGTTTTGTAAGCTATAAGAGAGAATACTAGGTTAATTTTTAGATAAGAAGTGAGTTTCTTATTTAATAAGTGGAATGAAAAGATAAAGGAATTATTTATTGTGATTAAGATCTCATTTGATAGCATGTCTATTGCAATAAATGTAACATGTTGTGACAATGATCTCTAAAGCTGACATAAGATTACTATAGTATACAGATTATGAAATATTTGCGTCATTTTTGGATATTGACGCGTTAGCTAAAATCTTACCTAAATGATGAGTTATCTTTATTCTATGAGTTCAAAATGTATTTTTAGAGCAACACATTATAACTAAAATAATATATTTTCAGAGTAAGGTTCTCTACGTAAGGGATAATGACTAAAGGCAAATAACCTATAATTTGCTTATAGGTTTTTATTGCAAAAAATAAGTAAATATAAATATGGTGAGATATCCATATTGGATTTTTTATGCCAGAAAATGACTCTATTGCTTGAAAATGGTGCAACTATAAATTTAATCAAAGGTTATTTTTTAGCTAAATAAAGAAATGGTGTTTTATTAAACTTGCTGAATATAAGTCAGCATAACTTAATTCAAATATTTATTAACCAGGTTGCATTAAGATGAAAGTAAAAAAAATAGTATTGTTTATGCTATCTCCTTGTTTCTTAGCGGTAAGCGCTGCTAATGCTGCGAATTGGGAAGACTCAATTAAAGAAAGCGCATTTATTTCAGATTCAGAACTCGAACTTTCTACAATTAATATGTGGAAATACTTGAAAACTGAAAACCGTTTTGATAAAGAAGAGCAACGCTACAGAAAGCAAGTTGCTAATGCTTGGGGTCAAAACTTCCAAGCTGATTTTAAATCAGGTTATTTAGGTGGCATTCTAGGATTTGATGTCTCTTATTATGGTGGTATCAAATTAGGCGCAAGTAAAGACTTCGCCTCTCGTGCAATCTTATATAATGATGATGGCGAAGCAAAAGGCTATAACAAAATTGGTCAACGTTTTGCAAAAGTTAAATTCGATTTAGATCCTGTATTAATTAACGGTAAAGCCGGTTGGTTTACTCTGAAAAATACGGGTATTTTCTCTAACTCACAACGTTTATCATTAAACAGCTATAATGGTTATGCAACTAATACGGCAATGGGCGACTGGAGCTTAGATTTACTGTTCCTTGACGGAAAAGTAATGCGTCGTGATAGCCCAAATATCGACAGAATGTATTTCAGCGATGGTAATGGCGTTAGACATAATATCGATCATGTTCTTACCGGTGGCATTAACTACAACTCCAAACCGTTAAAAGTATTTTATTTCTATGGTCAAGCGGATGATGTATTCCGTCAACAAGGTTTAGAAGCAAAATATAAATTAACTTCAGATGTTACTGTTGGTGGTGTTGTTTATTATCATGACTATGGTAGTGATGGTAAACGTACATTAAGTGATGCCAATAAGGGTAAACGTAACTTTGATAAGGACGCATGGCACTTTGCAGGTATTATGGAATGGCGTATTCCAGAGTCACCATGGACATTACGTACAGGTGTGACGTATACCGATGCTGAAAAAGCTAATGGTGTTGGTCAATTTGCTCGTAACCCAATTGGTAATACCCGTGGACGCTTTAACTCACCAGCTTACGCAGATATCGACTATGTACGTGATGGTGAAGTTATGGGGGCATTGGAAGCTGAATACAGAATTAGCAAAGAACTGTCTGTTGGTGCACGTACCAACTATAGTGAATTCAGCTATTCTGGCGAAAGATTAAAACAAGGACAGTTTGGTTTATTTAGCTACTGGAAACCAACCGCGAATCTTTCTGTTTCTTTAAGCGGTGGTATCGGCTGGCACCACCAGCAAGAAAACGACTATACCACACCAAAACTTTATGATGGACACTCACAAAGAGCTCACTCATTATCAGGCTCTATGACAACCACATATCGCTTCAAAATGTAATTTATAGCGTTAATTGAGCTTATTGCTTATATCAGATGCACGACTTGCATACGTTGTGAGTCGTGCATAAAAGCACAGAGATAGTTGCCCTATCGATTATTGTAAATGATGGAGTCTGTATACTAATTTATGTTGCTTTATATGATAAACCCATTGTTATGACATTAAACAATACCAGCCTTTCTTAAATAAATTCCTTTCGTTCGACAAAACAGAAAATTCATATCATCTATATCTATTATCAATCTCACTTTATACTTAAGTTTTAAATGATGCCTAATATTAGGTGTTCACTGGCTATTTTTTTTATCAAAATGTAAAGTTATATCGTTTTTAATATTAAATAAGTTAAAAGGCTTGATAAAATCTAAAAAAGCCTTATTTATAAGACAGTTTTAGCAATGTGATAATTAGATAAAATAGGAACAGTATCAATATGATGAGAATTGCTTTATTCCTGTTAACAAACTTAGCCGTTATGTTTGTTTTTGGGATCATCTTATCTTTAACAGGTATACAAGGTCGTAGTGTTCAAGGCTTGATGATCATGGCGGGCTTATTTGGCTTTGGTGGTGCATTCATTTCACTATTAATGTCAAAATGGATGGCATTACGTTCAGTGGGTGGTCAAGTTATCGAAAACCCAACTTCAGAAGTAGAGCGTTGGTTATTAGATACGGTAAGACGCCAATCTGAACAAGTCGGTATTAAAATGCCACAAGTGGCAATTTATGATGCGCCTGATATTAATGCGTTTGCGACAGGTGCTCGTCGTGATGCTTCGCTGGTGGCTGTGAGTACGGGGTTGTTAGCCAGTATGAGCCGTGATGAAGCAGAAGCGGTTATTGCCCACGAAATTAGCCATGTCGCTAATGGTGATATGATTACCATGACCTTACTGCAAGGTGTTGTGAATACCTTCGTTATCTTTATTTCTCGTATCATTGCTCAATTTGTTGCTAACTTTATCTCTAATGATGAAGAGAGTGAAAATAGCAATGGAAACCCATGGGTCTATATGGGTGTTTCAATGGTTCTGGAAATTGTATTCGGTATTCTTGCCAGCATTATTACAATGTGGTTTTCTCGTTATCGTGAATTCCATGCGGATGCCGGTTCTGCAAAGCTTGTTGGTCGTGAGAAAATGATAGCTGCATTACAACGTTTGAAAACGAGTTATGAGCCTCAAGAAGAAAGTAGCATGATGGCTTTCTGTATTAATGGCCGTAATAAGTCATTCAGCGAGTTATTTTTATCTCACCCGCCATTAGATAAGCGTATTGAAGCACTGCGTAACGGTGAGTATTTGAAATAAGATTGAGGGTTTAATCGCGAACTCTCAAATTAAAGCGCTCAATATGAAAGTATTGAGCGCTTCTTATTTATGAAGAATAGGGGATTTAATCTAAATACTCGCCAAAGTATGTCACCACTTTTTCCTCATCAATTTTAAGATTGCCTTTCCAGCCAGCCCATGGCATTTCCATATCAGAGCGACCTTTTGTGTTATTAAGTTGATTTTCTGCAATGGTAATATCACCGAAATTAGCCCAATGATTCAAAGATAGTGAAATATAGGCATTGGGAATAACACCAACTAAGGCAAGTGAGTGCAAAATACCTCGTTTGGTATATTTATCACCAGAAATTAACTTAGCCTCATTTAACCGCTTTTCAAACTTACCCGGAGTTTCATCTTCAGGAGCATGACGTAATAAATGGAGTAATTGCTTAAAGATCTCTTTATCTGCGCGTGTTGGACTGACTGGTGTGACGGTCAGTAGATGTTTTAAATTCAAGTAAGCATAAGAAGGATTGCCTGTATAAGAATTACCGTAATAGAGACAATATTGAAAATAGCTGTCATTAATATGCTTTTGCTGATCCCTATCACTACAAACCCAACAGCAGGCATATTGAGGCTTTTCTTCATAATTATGTAATGGCAAATTTTGTAATTTATGAAAAGCACCTAAAACAGAGCGACCTCTAAGATAACTGCCTCCGACACCTGCAACAAAAGCATCTAAGCAACGCTTTTGGGTGAGTAATGGATTATTCTTTAAGCTATTTAATTTAGAAATAACATCAGTGTGATCAGAAAATTTTTCTATGATATTCGGTTGCCAATTGGCCTCAGATAACAAGGTTTGTTCTTTGTCTGAAAGAATATCAAGGGGATACAGTGAAACTTGGCGTTCTGGATCATATTGACTGTTTTCATATTTATAGAGTTTACGTAAAACTCGCATAATTTTTTGCACGATTTTACCTTGTTATATTTATAGGTTTTTTATTGATATTGATGAATTGCATAACTAAAAAATACGTAACTTAATATAGATACAAAAAAAAGCCAGTTCAAATGAACTGGCTTTATCAATAGAGGTAGATAACGTTTATTTTACGGTAAGTTCAGTTTCTTCATCTTGGTTGAAGACAGCTTTGTCCGTTTGTCCCATAATTTGACTGGTGATTGTACCCGCTGTCATTGAGCCACTAACATTTAATGCTGTACGTCCCATATCAATTAACGGCTCTACTGAAATTAACAGAGCAACTAATGTCACTGGTAAGCCCATTGCAGGTAAAACGATAAGGGCTGCAAATGTTGCACCACCACCCACGCCAGCAACACCAGCAGAGCTAACAGTTACGATAGCAACTAAAGTTGCGATCCACATTGGATCTAATGGGTTAATTCCCACGGTAGGTGCAACCATAACAGCTAACATCGCAGGGTAAATACCCGCACAACCATTTTGACCAATTGTTGTACCAAAAGATGATGAGAAGCTTGCGATAGATTCTGGTACACCAACACGCTTAATTTGAGTTTCAATATTTAACGGAATACTTGCAGCACTTGAACGGCTTGTAAATGCAAATGCTAATAAAGGTCCCGCTTTTTTGAAGAATTTAACAGGATTTAAACCTGTAAAGCTGACCAGTAATCCATGAACAACAAACATTAAGCCAATAGCAACATAAGAGGCAACAACGAAGCTTCCTAGTTGAATGATGTCGTGCATATTTGAGCTTGCAACAACCTTAGTCATCAGAGCCATTACACCATAAGGTGTTAACATCATAACAATGCGAACCAGCTTCATGATCCATGATTGTAAGCAATCAATCGCGGCTAAAACTTTCTCACCACGAGGCTGGTCTTCTTTGAGTAATTTCAATGCAGCCATGCCTAAGAAAGTAGCAAAGATAACAACGCTAATAATCGATGTTGAGCTTGCCCCTGTTAAATCAGCAAATGGATTTTTAGGGATAAATGACAAAATAAGCTGTGGCATTGTTAAGTCAGAAACTTTGCCCATGTAATTTTGTTCAAGTGCAATTAAACGCTGTGCTTCTTGTTCTCCTTGTACTAAGCCTTCTGCGGTTAAGCCAAATAGGTTAGCAATAACAATACCGATTAAGGCAGAAATAGCTGTGGTAAATAATAGTGTACCAATAGTGAGGCCACTAATTTTTCCTAGTGATGATGCTTGATGCAAACGAGCTACAGCACTAAGAATAGAGGCAAATACTAATGGCATAATGATCATTTGTAACAGCTGTACATAGCCATTACCCACGATATTAAACCAAAGAATAGATTCTTTAATAATAGGATCGTGTGAGTCATAGAATGCGTGTAGTGCTAGTCCAAAAGCAACACCAAAAACTAAACCAACAAGAACTTTCTTTGAAAGGCTCCACTGACGTTGACTTAATTTAGCCAAGATGAGTAATAGCACGACAAAGACGAGTACGTTAATGATTAACGGAAAATTCATCTTAACTCTCCAACGAGATCTTTATTTATATAATTTCAACGATTGTATGCGATATGAGTTCTTAGGTAATAAGAAAGGATATAACAGCACCAATTCGTTATATGGTAACAGGATTGTTAATAACTTTTTATAATTAATTATTATTTTATATAATCGTTTGGTTATAAAAACAAGGAAAGTAGGCATAAAAAGATGTAAGAATTTATAAATAAATAGAGAAACGTAGGGTTTTGTCAGGGGGTGTTAAAAATTAGTACGCTTATCGTGGTACATCTGTAACCAGTTGTTGACTTGTGAAGGCAGGGTAACAGTAAGGTGTGGCGGTAAAAAAAGTGCGCCAACAAGGATCAAAACAGAGATAAATCTCTCGCCTTTTTTATTATTTTTTTTGCCTAAAATAGGTAATGCAAAACGCATTTTTAAAGGCCATAAGAAAGGAACGCCAGCGGGAGTTAACATATCTGCAATGAGATGACTAAGATAACCCAATAAAAGGGCATGAAAGATATCGGCAGAAATATCCCAACGTGGTGAAACTTGGATTTCCCACAAAATAGCTAAACCACAAAACGCAAGTAAACTATGCGTAAAACCTCGATGACCACAAAGCTTCGATAGAGGCAGAGAGATAATACGGAATAATCGCCCGAGAATAGAGCCTGGGTGATCTAAGTCAGGTAGAAGTGAGCCTAATAAGACAGCAGGGATCATGTGAAACCAATCACCATGAGCAAGAGCTGGCGTTATTTCAAGCTTCTGCGCTAACACAAGTGTTGCCACAGAAAAAAGTAGATGTCCTTCTGCTGTCATTCCATGTCTGTTCGTTTGCTGTTCATTTATACAGTAATGAAGTATAAAAGGTTTTGACGATAACTAACAGACAAAAAAGATAAAAATTGTCTTAAATATTAAGGAATAACAGGAAAATTTTATTTGACTGATTTAAAAATGATCGAATTTAGGATAAGAAACCAAAAAGTAAGACAACAGCAAATGGCAGTAAGCTAAATATATAAAAGGAAGACTTAAAAGTAGAAAAATGGCTCGTGAGGCGATCAACATTGAAAATAGAACAAAAAGGATATCTTACAAGGCAAGATATCCTTTTTATTTATAGAAATTAGCCTAATAAATGCAGTTGTGTTAGCTCATTGAGTGATGCAATTTTTACATCCGCTAAGCCCCATTGTTTATCATTAAATTGTTCTGTTGCCGGTACGACGATAGAGCGCATTCTAGCGCCTTTACAAGCAATCATACCATTGCGAGAATCTTCTAATGAAACACAGTGGATAGGGTCAAGATTAAGCGCTTTAGCTGCGTTTAGATAAACTTCAGGGTGCGGTTTGCTGTGTGGTAATTCATCGGCAGACACGACGGCTGAGAAGTAATGACGAATATTAAACAACTCAAGTACGCGCTCAAGCATAAAATCAGGAGATGCTGATGCCAGTGCAATTTTTAACCCTGATGATTTGCAAAGCTCTAAGGCATGTTCAACACCTGGTAATAGCGGCTTTGTTTCTTCAACCAATTTGACAACACGAGAAACCATTTTTTGTTTTGCTTCTTGTTTTGAAACGCCTTGCCAAGGTGATGCTCTATACCATAAATCAATGACTTCGTTTATTCTTAGCCCAACCATATCTGGCATTGCAGATGCAAGAGATAAATCGACGCCTAATTCAGCAAAGACCTCATGTTCTGCTTGCTGCCAAAATGGTTCAGAGTCGATTAATAAACCATCCATATCAAATATTGCAGCTTCAATAGGGAATTTAAAAGACATGTTACTCTCCATAAATAAGGTCTATGTTGTCGAGTGGCGATTGTAGCAAGAGTTACAAGGAAAATCTTTTTAATCAGTTTCTTATTTATTTTGTAAAATAAATAGAGAGAATAGCTACTATTAATTTATTGTCGTATTAGCCGTTAATTAGACTACGATAAACAGATAAATATTGACGAATTCTACTAGTGAGGATGTGATGAGTTATCAATATGCAGGATTGTATGCCATTTTAAAGCGTGTACTTGGTTGGCTTATTTTTATTCCTGCCTTTATTTCGACAGCCGTATCATTGACAGGATTGGCTGCAATACAACGCCCAAGTGGCGATGGTGTAAATGCTGTAATTAATGACTTTTTTCGTGTATTAGCGGAAATGGTGCAATTTAACACACCTTTTTTAGGTTTTTTCTGGCGAAATTCACCAATCCCCAATACACAAATGGGATTTAGCCAAGAAAATATCACTTTTTTTGTCATTTTTCTTTTTATGTTTATTGGCTTAGCTTTTAGTGCATCAGGATTACGAATTTATCGCCAAGTGAAATATTTGAAAGAAAATATACAAGACCAACTTATTATTGAACGCGCAATGAAAAGTGGTGTGACAGCTGAGGAGTTGCAACAAAATATCAAATTACCGCGACATACTATATTTACTCAAATTATGGTGCTTTATCTGTCACCTCTGATTGTTATTGCAATAGGCTATTTTTTGATGAAATTTTTAGGATGGTAACACTGCTTTAAAGTGAACGAGGATGGTTCATTTATATTAACTGAAGGGAAAAATAAACCTCGCACAACTGAATCTGGCGAGGTTATATTTTTTAGTTTATGTATCTTATCTCAGAGCTATTTCACTCTTTTCCTATTAAGGTGTTGCTAATAGATCATCAATTATTTTTCTGACTTCTAAATAATTTTCTTCGCCCCCAAATAAATTACAACGGTTGAGGAAGAAATAGAGTTGGTAAATAGGCTGACGTGATAAAAACTTATCAGATAGTGGCCAAACACTTTGATAACCATCGAAAATATTTGCAGGCACTGCGGTGCAAAGCGGTAACATCGCGATATCACACTCTCGATCGCCCCAATAACAAGCAGGATCGAAAACTGTACCTTCTGATTGACCAATTGCAGCACAGTTTTTAGGCCATAAGTTGCCATGAAGCAGAGAGGGTTGTGGATTATGATCAGCAAGGCGGTGATTGATGATTTGAGTTATCTCGTCGATATCCCCAAAAATCATGCCTTTCTCAGAAGCCAATTGTAGCTGAAAACCGATACGTTTTTCAGAATAAAAATGATTCCAGCGTTTTTCCCAACTATTGAGTTGAGGTGTTGTATCTATTTGGGTGTCAAAATCAAAGCCATAGCTAGGTTGATCTTCCCACCGATGTAGTCTTGCTAATTGTTGTCCAAAACAGTAGGCGCTATGAGGTGTAAATGGTTGAACAGGCAAAAATTCAAGGAGTAGGAAGCTGGCATCTTTACTATTACCGATACCAAGAACCCGAGGAGTTCGAATTGTTTGGCTTTTTGCCAACATTTCGAGTTGTTCTGCCTCATTTTTAAAATTAGGCAGAAATTCACGCAAATTAGATTTCACAAAAACCGGCGTATCACCATAATAAATTTTCCATGTATGATGAATATCGCCACTAGAAAGGTGAATTTTTTCGTTTATCTTTGCTGAAAATCCTAAGTTTGATTCCAGTAAACGACCTATATTCTGCCACATACTTACACCTCGCAAAGTTGTTTACTTAGTAGACCCAAATAAAATAATAACGAGCGATGTTTATACTATGACAATAACACTTTAATTAAATCAATAAAGTATAAAGCTAAAAAACGGGATGATTATCCCGTTTTTGCTAAGATAAAGAATATTATCAGGCGCTAGCGGGTTTTGTTTGTCGCTTTATTTTTGCCAATTTAATCTGATTACAGAGTAGCGCAATAATAAAGAACACAGCTTGCGTTAGCACAATACATGGGCCTGTTGCTCCATCAATATGGAAACTAATAAATGTTCCTATAACGCTAGATGCGACAGAAAATACAATTGCTAACATAATCATGCGTGAAAAACTGCGTGTTAATAAATACGCGGTGATCCCCGGTGAAATAAGCATGGCGACAACTAAAATAATCCCAACAGCCTGCATTGAAGCAACAATGGTTAATGCCAAAATAGACAGTAATCCATAGTGTAATAATGTGACTGGTAAACCAACAATCCTTGCTTGGTTAGGGTCGAAGCAATAAAGCATAAAATCTTTTTGCTTAACAAGCATAATGGTGATGGTGATTACACAGATAATACTAATTTGAGTTAATACATCAGGTGTAATGCCTAAAATATTACCAAATAAAATATGCATTAAATGTTGGTCTGTATCGACACTAGCAAAAATGACCAAACCCACTGCAAACATGCCTGAGAATACAATTCCCATCACAGTATCTTCTTTAATGCGACTGTGATCTTTTAAATAACCTGTGGCAAAAGAGCAAAATAGCCCAGAAAGAAAAGCACCTACTGTTAACGGGATTGCGGTGACATAAGCAAGAACAACTCCGGGTAAAACGGCGTGAGAGATTGCATCTCCCATCAAAGACCAGCCTTTTAATACCATATAACAAGATAAAATAGCGCAGGCGATACCTATAATAATGGCTGCAACAATAGCGCGTTGCATAAAGGGGTATTGAAAAGGCTCAATGAAAAACTCCATCAACTCATTCATAGTTTCACCTCTTCTGGTTTTGTTGATCCTTTATGCTGATGAGATTGCGTGATCAACTGTTGTGAACTCTGACGAGCACGACGGCGAGCGGCTAACATACCGTGTTTAGGGGCAAATAAGAAAGCCAACAAAAAGAGTGATGTTTGCATTGTGACAATTACGCCACCTGTTGCGCCATTAAAAAAGTAGCTAAGGTAAGCGCCTACTGCACTTGTGATTGTTCCGATACAGATAGCAATAATTGCAAGTCGTTTAAATTGATCTGTGAGTAAATAAGCCGTTGCACCGGGGGTCACTACCATAGCAATGACAAGAATGGCACCAACAGTTTGAAGAGCAGCAACAGTACATGCGCTCAAAAGAGTAAAAAAGATAATTTTTAATTTTAGTGGCGATAAGCCGATTGATTTTGCATGAACTTCATCAAAAAAAACCACCAGCAAGTCTTTCCAAATACAAAATAAAACTAAGAAAGAGACACCTGTAATAATCACAACTTGCCATACATCTTCATCAGCAATACCTAAAATATTTCCGAGAATGATGGTCTGAACGTTGACGGCTGTCGGTTTAAGCGAAACCAGCAACAGACCAAAGGCAAAAAAAGTGGAGAAAATAAAACCAATAACGGCATCTTCACGAAGGCGTGTGATATGACGAATAAATGTCATTGATAATGCAGCAAGCAAACCCGTAAAAAAAGCACCGACAGCATAAGGTAAACCTAATATATAAGCGCCAGCAACACCGGGAACAACTGAGTGGGAAAGGGCATCTCCCATTAACGACCAACCTTTCAAAATAAGATAAGATGAAAGAAAAGCGCAGACAGCACCGACTAAGGCACTCACCCAAATAGCTTTCACCATATAGTTATATTCAAAAGGCTGTAGGAGTAAATCTAGCATGGCTAATCTCCTTGTTTACGTTGGCTTTGGTGCGCTGGAGTGTGTTCTTCTTGATGTCCATAAAAGACAGCAGCGCGTTCATCATCGGTAATGACAGTGAGTGAACGAGGATCGTCATCATCATGAAGATCAGAACCCGACAGGCTAATGTGGCGTAACACACCACCAAATGCATGCTCCAAGTTTTTCTGTGTAAATGTCGTTTCAGTTGGGCCACTATCTAACACTGTTCTATTGATTAAAATAACGTGGTCACAAAATTCAGGTACGCTTCCCAAGTTATGCGTTGAAACTAAAACTAAGTGGCCTTCTTCACGTAAATTGCGTAAAAGTTCGATAATGGCATTTTCTGTTTTAACATCAACACCAGTAAAGGGTTCATCAAGTAATAAAACAGTACCTTCTTGAGCCATTGCTCGCGCTAAGAAAACACGTTTTTTCTGACCTCCAGAAAGCTCGCCAATTTGGCGATGTCCTAAGCCTGACAAACCAACGCGTTCTAATGATGCTTCAACAACTTCATGGTCACGTTTTGAAGGAATACGAAAAAATCCCATTTTTCCATAACGTCCCATCATCACAACATCAGAAACAAGGACGGGAAAGTTCCAGTCAACCTCTTCTGTTTGTGGAACATAGGCGATCATATTTTGTTTTAACGCCTGCTGGATTGGGCTATCGTTTAATGTCACTTTACCTTTAGAGGGCTTTACCAGCCCCATAATGGTTTTAAATAGTGTGGATTTGCCACTGCCATTGATGCCCACTAGGGCACAAATAGTGCCGCCAGTGATAGAGAAACTTGCATCAAAAATCGCCGTATGACCGTTGTTGTAAGTAACTGTGGCATTATCAACAGTCAACGTAGGATTAGCTTTTGTATTGCTCATTGCCCAAATCCTTTCGCAATTGTATCTACTGTAATAGTAATTAAATCAATATAAGTAGGAACTTCACCACCTTCAGCGGAAAGTGAGTCAACATAAAGAACACCACCGTATTTTGCGCCTGTTTCTTTACTGACTTGTTTAGCTGGTTTATCTGAAATTGTACTTTCACTAAAGACAACAGGGATCTTGTGTTCTCTTACGGTATCAATTACATATTTAACCTGCTGTGGTGTACCTTGTTCTTCTGCATTGATTGGCCATAAATAAACTTCTTTAAAGCCATAGTCATTAGTTAAATAGCTGAATGCACCTTCACTGGTCACTAACCAACGTTCTTCTGGTGGAATGCGAGATAATCTTTCTCTTAATGGTGCATCAAGCTGTTTAATTTTTTCTGCATAGCGTGCTGCATTTTGATTATAAATAGCTGCATTATCTGGATCATGCTCAACGAGCGCCTTACGAATATTTTCAATATATATTAATGCATTATTCGGTGACATCCACGCATGTGGGTTAGGATTGTTTTTGTAAGCACCTTCGCTGATTGCCATTGGTGTGATGCCTTCAGTGACAACAACCGCGGGTACGTTACGTAACTCATTAAAAAAGCGTTCAAACCAACGTTCAAGGTTTAAGCCATTCCATAAGATGAGATCAGCCTTTTGAGCTTTTACAATATCTTTGGGAGTAGGTTGGTAATCGTGAATTTCAGCGCCGGGTTTTGTGATTGATTCGACAATTGCTGCATCTCCAGCTACATTTTGAGCGATATCTTGAATAATAGTAAACGTGGTGACGATCTTTAGTTTATCTTTTGCTTGTGTAGGTGCTGTTAAAAATACAGATGCCATAAGGCATAAAGCCGTAAGTGAAAGTTTGTTTACAGAGCGAAATATATCCATATTATTATTGCCTTATAGTTGCAGAGTTATTTTCTTAATTGATAATGATTATCAATATCATTTCAAAAAAGTCAAGTTATCTCTGTGTAAAAAGCTTCATTTGATAATGACCAGAAATAAGATAACAACATGTATTCCAATAAATGTTAAGTAGATTGTCGAGTTTTGTCACAAAAATTAACAATAGTTCGTAACTATTTGTGCAAGAGATTATTTTTATTATGTATAAAAATACATTCTTCCTTCTTAATCTAACGTGGATTATGTCTCTATATTTTTTATCGCGACCTATCAAAGTCTCTTTCACAGTACACTTAATGTGCATCATTTATTCAAAAATAATCAATAACACGATATAAATCTGCTATGGCAGATTCTATCCCAAAAGATCTATTTGGGAGGAAATATTGTGAATAGGATAAATTTGAGATAAAACGCACACACTATAAGTAGTAATAGATTGATTTATTTCTCACGTTTTGCCATATTTTAACGTGCATTTTTGCATGAAAATAGAATAATATAGCTTTAACTAATTGATATATAAAACATGTCTTTGTACAACCCTTTATGCAAAAGGATAAAACGTGAAAGTAAAAATCATCTTTTCTTTGGCAATTTTGCTTCTTGCTGGTTGTGCTGATAATGCTCGTCAACCTGTTCAAAAAGAAACATCACGATTCTTAAGCCAAAAACCAGTAGAGAATCGCGTTAATAATGCTTCAATCTCAACGGCACAATGGAGATCAACACCTTTTGATAACCATATACAGCAGGCATCAAGCCGTTACGATGTTGATGAAACATTAATTAAGGCGATTATCCAAGTTGAGTCAAACTTTAGACCTGAAGTTATTAGCAAATCAAATGCAGTTGGATTAATGCAAATTAAAGCATCAACTGCGGGAAGAGATGTCTACCAAAATAGAGGTAAGGCAGGGCAACCAACAACGGCTCAACTAAAAGATCCCGCCATTAATATCGACTTGGGTACAGCTTATATTCAATTATTAAGAGAGCGTCACCTTGTTGGTATTGCCGATCCTGAAACACTTTATTACGCCACTATCCTTGCTTATGTGAATGGCGCAGGCGCTCTTTTAAGAACATTTGATAAAGATAGAGACAATGCTATTGCTAAAATTAATTCAATGAGTGCGGATGATTTTTATCGTTATGTTGAAAAAAATCATCCAGCTTCTCAAGCGCCGCGTTATTTAGCAAAAGTGAGAGCGGCTTACCATGCAGGTGATAATTAATCTGGCAAATTAGCGGCTGCTTGAGCCTGTTTTAATAAAGCAGGCAAATCAGCAATAATTTCAAGAACGCCGTTGATCATAAACTGAACGCCCATACAAATTAATAAAAATCCCATTACGCGAGAAATAGCGTCAATACCACTGTGGCCTAAATACTTCATAATGCTGGTGGAGCCGCGAAGTGATACCCAAACAATAACGCTAATTAAAAAGAAGCTTGTCACTGGGGCGATATACAATACCCATTGTGCAATATCAGTACGTGAAGGAATTGAAGCCGCCGTACTGATTATCATTGCTATCGTTCCTGGACCTGCTGTACTTGGCATTGCTAAAGGAACAAAGGCAATATTCGGCTCTTTGGGATTACGATGTGGATTGTTATCGTCTGAAATAGGATCATCGACATTAGGTGTATTTGGAAACAGCATACTAAAGCCAATAAAGGCAACTATCATTCCACCTGCAATACGAAGACCGGGGATCGAAATACCAAAGGTTGTCATTATGATCCGTCCCGCATAGAACGCGATGGTCATAATGAGGAAAATATACACACACGCCATTAAGGATTGTTGATTACGTTGTTCCTTTGTCATATTGCCTGAAAGGCCAAGCCAAAGAGCAACAGTCGTTAATGGATTAGTTAAAGGCAAAAGCAAAATAAGACCAAGACCGATAGCCTGAAAAAACTGGTAAACAGAGTGCATGGAATATAAAAGCTCCCAATAACAGGTAATTAAGGAGTAATTATGATAACAAATTAAACGAGATAAAAGTTATTTTCTTCGTAATATTCTTAATGTGTATTAGTATTTTTTCATAAGCCATTCTAAATGCACTTTTACTGATCCCCAGTCATAATCAGTAATGCTATAAACGCAAGTATCTCTTTTTTGCCCCGTCGTCGTTAATCTATGATTACGCAAAATACCATCTAGTTTTGCCCCAAGTCGTTCAATCGCTTTACGGCTAGTTTGATTTAATATATGAGTACGAAATTCAACAGCAATGCATTGTAATTCTTCTAAGGCATATTTAAGTAAGAGATATTTAGCCTCTGTGTTTATTCCTGTTCTTTGTACTTCTTTGGCATACCACGTTGAACCAATTTCTAATCTTGGCGTTTGGTTATCAATATTCATAAAGGTTGTTATACCAACCACACGATTATTAGCTTTAGAAATAACGGTAAAAGGCAACATTAACCCTTTTTGTTGCAACAGAAGTTTATGCTCAATATCGTGTTGTAACTCTGTTACTGAAGGAACAGTGGTATACCAAAGCTCATCAGGTCTATCTGTTTCAATTAGCTCATGGAGTGCTGAGTAGTGTTCCATATTTAGGGGCACTAAACGCACAAGTTTTCCTTCCAGTGTTGTCCACTCTGTTATTTTTTTCATCATAAATATTCTCCGAGAGGGTTGATAAAAATAGGTTTCTTAAGAATACTTTTTATACATAACAAATTTATGAATTGATATGGCTATTTAAAAAGTTATTAAAAAATAGACAAATTTCAGAATGATGAAAATAGAGAAAAAAGAGTATGAGTGATTCTTTCTCAACAGAAAATGACTGCCTCACCACAGGTGAGCCAGCATCATGCGTGTTAATCTATAATTCAGTAATAGTGATATAACCGTAAACACAATAGATTGGTAAAAAGATGACAGATTTAATTGAATGGGATGATTTTCTACGTGTAGAAATGAGAGTGGGAACAATTATTAGTGCAGAAATAAATAAGAAAGCTAATAAGCCTGCTTATGTTATGGATGTTGATTTGGGTGAATTAGGCATAAAGCGTTCAAGTGCTCAAATTACGGTAAACTATACACCTGAAGAGCTTGTGGGGCGTCGTATTTTGTGCGTATGTAATTTCCCAGTTAAACGCATTGCAGGTATAAAATCTGAAGTTTTAATTACAGGAGCACCTGATGAAGCGGGAGCAATTGTATTGGCTGAGTTTAATTTGCCGTTACCAAATGGCTCACGTTTAGCATAAATACGTATCTTGATAAGACACTCTTAAATAGTGATGTTCTGCTGAGTTTTGATATAGTAATTATTCAATAGCAGGATGGATATAAAGGAGTGTCTTTTGTTATTACCTCAATTGCATTTACGATGTTATACACAAGAGACGGTATCTCATCAGCATGATAATTTATGGCAGATTATTTTCGGGCTTTCGGGTTCGATGGAAGTTAATTTCAATCGAGAAGATTTTCTGATTTCCAACCAAAACTGTTTGATTATTCCTCCAACTATTCATCATGCCTTTTCAGGCAATATCGATAATAAAAATCTTATTCTAGAACTCCCTGCAACCTCTCAATGGCAATTAAGTGATAAAGGTGGGCAATTTGCATTATCACCAGCAGCCATTAGTTTATTAGAGTGGCTGCATCGGTATCCTCAACCACCAGAACAATATTCAACGATTACACGCTTATTACTCGCTCAAATGAAAATACAAAAAGGTTGGCGCGATAGCTTGGATGCTTGGTTAGTGAATAAATTACATACACCATTAACAACATATGATATTGCTTTCGCTTTTAATACATCTGTGAGTACGTTACAACGAAAAATGAAAGTAGAGGTGGGAATATCTGTGATGCAATATGTTACGCAACAGCGACTTAGCAAAGCCGCTGAATTATTAAAATACACATCAGCAAATATTGAAAATATTGCTTTAGCAGTAGGGTATGACTCGCATTCTGCATTTAGTCAGGCATTTCGCCAATACTTTCATAAAAGTCCTACTGAGTATCGACAAGATTAAGCCATTACACCACTTTATTTTCTGTAGAATAAACACGAGGGCATATTTTATCGAAGGCGAGTGTAAATAAATAGGTATAGATAAAGAAGAACACTAATATAGTGATTTCCATACTTATTGCTTTGATAAAATCCACATTATACCACCACATATAAAGTGGAATGGTAAAGAAGAACAGACCTAATTCAAAACTTATTGCATGGGTAAGTCGTACCATGACTGTACGTTTTTTTATTTTTAGTTTTGACTCAATTAATTCAAAGAAAGAATTAAAAATATAATTCCAAATCAAAGCAATAACAGAAACTGTGATTGCAACGGGCAGTGAATTATGTGATTGGCTTTGGCTTAATATTGCAAGTAAAACAGTGCTTAATAAAATCGCAAGAGTTTCAAAGGTAATCGCATAGACTAATTTACGAGAGCGGGGCTTTAGATAAAACACGTTACACACCTTTATGTTAATAATGAAGGTCCTGGCCCGCCCCAGAGAATGTTATTTTAAAAGCCACGGTTTCCGCTTGTTTATTATAGTAGTCAATTTAAATAAAAAATTCTATCTATCTCCCTGTATTAAAAAAGAGATATTAAAATTACCTATGAGATAAATGTATAAATCTTTACAGTCTGTGATAATATCCCCCCTGAGTTGCGATAAGGCTCAGTGATGCTATGGATATTTATAAAATAAATATGTATACATAACTGTGTGCAAACCTCGCGAGGTAAAGTGAGAAATTGTCGTAACGTACTGAATATATATGAAATAAAAAGCTTACAAGTGATCTTGCGTATGGGTCACCACTGTAAATAAGGATTTTAAATGCCAATTATTACTCTTCCTGACGGAAGCCAACGTCAATTTGAAAATGCAGTTTCTGTCATGGATGTCGCTGCAGATATCGGCCCTGGACTTGCGAAAGCATGTATTGCAGGCCGTGTTAATGGTGAGCTGGTAGATGCTTGTGAATTAATCGAACATGATGCAAATCTGGCGATTATCACCGCAAAAGATGATGAAGGTCTTGAAATTATTCGTCACTCTTGTGCCCACTTATTGGGACATGCAATTAAACAATTATGGCCAAACACCAAAATGGCGATTGGTCCTGTTATTGAAAATGGATTCTACTACGATGTGGATTTAGACCATTCTCTAACACAGGAAGATTTAGACACTCTAGAAAAACGCATGCTAGAGTTGGCGAAAACAGATTATGACGTTATTAAAAAACGCGTAAGCTGGGCTGAAGCTCGAGAAACATTTGTTTCTCGTGGTGAAGACTATAAAGTTGCTATTCTTGACGAAAATATTAGCCAAGATTCTCAACCAGGTCTTTATCATCACCAAGAATATGTTGATATGTGCCGTGGGCCACACGTTCCAAACATGCGTTTCTGTCATAATTTCAAATTGCAGAAAATCGCAGGTGCATATTGGCGCGGTAACAGCGATAATAAAATGCTACAACGCATTTATGGTACAGCTTGGGCTGATAAGAAACAGTTAAAAGCTTACTTAGATCGCTTAGAAGAAGCTGCTAAACGTGACCACCGCAAAATTGGTAAACAGCTTGATTTATATCATATGCAAGAAGAAGCGCCGGGTATGGCTTTCTGGCATAATGATGGCTGGACTATTTTCCGTGAGTTAGAAACATTTGTACGTTGTAAATTAAAAGAATATGATTACCAAGAAGTAAAAGGTCCGTTTATGATGGATCGTGTTCTTTGGGAAAAAACAGGTCACTGGGAAAACTACAAAGAAAACATGTTCACAACATCTTCAGAGAACCGTGAATATTGTATCAAACCAATGAACTGTCCAGGTCACGTACAAATCTTCAAACAAGGTTTACGTTCTTACCGTGATTTGCCATTACGTATGGCTGAATTTGGTAGTTGCCATCGTAATGAACCATCAGGTGCATTGCATGGTTTAATGCGTGTTCGTGGCTTTACACAAGACGATGCGCATATCTTCTGTACTGAAGAACAAATTTTAAGTGAAGTAAATGACTGCATCAAATTGATTTATGATGTATATTCTACTTTCGGATTTGAAAAAATCGTTGTTAAGCTGTCTACTCGCCCAGAAAAACGTATCGGTGAAGATGCATTATGGGATGTTGCTGAAGCTGACTTAGCAAAAGCCTTAACTGATAACAATATTGAATTTGAATATCAGCCAGGCGAAGGGGCGTTTTATGGCCCTAAAATTGAATTTACACTTTACGATTGTTTAGATCGTGCATGGCAGTGTGGTACAGTGCAATTAGACTTCTCACTACCAGGTCGTTTAGGCGCATCTTATGTTGCTGAAAACAACGAGCGTAAAGTACCTGTTATGTTACACCGAGCAGTGCTAGGATCCTTAGAACGTTTTATTGGTATTCTGACAGAAGAATACGCAGGATTCTTCCCGACTTGGTTAGCACCACAGCAGGTTGTCGTGATGAATATCACGGATGGACAGGCTGATTATGTACAAAAACTCGTCAAAGAATTGCAAGATGCCGGAATTCGTGCAAAAGCAGACTTGAGAAATGAGAAGATTGGCTTTAAAATTCGTGAACATACTTTACGTCGTGTTCCGTACATGCTTGTCTGTGGCGATAAAGAAGTTGAATCAGGCAAAGTTGCGGTTCGTACTCGTCGAGGAAAAGACCTTGGCAGTATCGACGTTAACGAATTTAAAGAAAAGCTTCTGCAAGAAATTAGAAGCAGAAGTCTTCATCAGTTGGAGGAATAAGGTATTAAAGGCGGAAAAAGAATTCAATCAACGCGTCAGAATCGCATCAATGGTGAGATTCGCGCTCATGAAGTTCGTTTAACAGGTTTAGATGGCGAACAGATTGGAGTTGTTAGTCTGAAAGAGGCTCTTGAGAAAGCCGAGGAAGCAGGTGCTGATTTAGTTGAAATTAGTCCTAATGCCGAGCCGCCAGTTTGTCGTATTATGGACTACGGCAAATTCCTCTATGAGAAAAGTAAGACTCTCAAAGAACAGAAAAAGAAACAAAAAGTTATTCAGGTTAAGGAAGTTAAATTCCGTCCTGGTACAGATGAAGGCGACTATCAGGTCAAACTACGCAACCTGATTCGTTTTCTTGAAGATGGCGATAAAGCCAAAGTCACACTGCGTTTCCGTGGTCGTGAAATGGCACACCAACAAATCGGTATGGAAATGCTTAACCGTATCCGTGAAGATTTGGATGAACTGGCTGCTGTTGAATCTTTCCCTAATAAGATTGAAGGGCGTCAGATGATCATGGTGTTAGCGCCGAAGAAGAAATAGTCGGGCAATTCAAGTAATAGCGTCAGCCTTTAAAGGCTGATTGCTATTCGCCTTATTATTTTATGTTATTAACAATGCGAAGTGGATTATAGAAATGCCAAAGATTAAAACAGTACGCGGCGCAGCTAAGCGCTTTAAAAAAACTGCTGGTGGTGGCTTCAAGCGCAAGCATGCTAACCTCCGTCACATTCTGACTAAAAAATCAACTAAGCGTAAACGTCATTTACGTCCAAAAGGCATGGTCTCTAAAGGAGATTTAGGTCTGGTCGTAGCTTGCTTACCATACGCATAAGTATCACTTTTTTAACAGAATATAGACATTTAGGAGTTTAATATGGCTCGTGCTAAACGTGGTGTTATCGCCCGTGCTCGTCACAAGAAAATTTTAAAGCAAGCTAAAGGTTATTACGGTGCACGTTCACGTGTATATCGTGTAGCTTTCCAGGCTGTTATCAAAGCTGGTCAATATGCGTACCGTGACCGTCGTCAGAAAAAACGTCAGTTCCGTCAGCTGTGGATCGCGCGTATCAACGCAGCAGCTCGTCAGAACGGTATGTCTTATAGCCGTTTCATCAATGGTCTGAAAAAAGCATCCATTGAAATCGACCGTAAGATTCTGGCTGACATCGCTGTATTCGACAAAGTAGCATTTGCTGCTTTAGTTGAAAAAGCGAAAGGTGCTCTGGCTTAATTATTTATTAAGCAATGGAAGAGGGAGTTTTCTCCCTCTTTTATTTTGTCTAAATTTGTGGCTTAATGATATAAATTCAATAAGTTAATATTTTAAGAGACACTATCAATGTTAAATATCGCTTTTTTCCGTTTCTTTTTTTACTTTAGCGCCTAATTCAAGGGGGCTTTTGCGCGTAAGAAAAGAAACGAAAAGTAGCGCCTGAGCCTCCAATATGGAGGCTTTTTTGTTTTCAGATCCCAATACTGGGTTAGAAACCAAAAAGGGCAATTTTATTCGTCATCATTGATAACAACTAATAGACCTCATCAGGTCAAAGGAAGAGGAAACGATGCCACATCTCGCTGAACTCGTTGCTCAAGCTAAAGCAGCTATCGAAGAGGCACAGGATGTTGCTGCGCTGGATTCGGTTCGTGTTGAATACTTGGGGAAAAAAGGTCATTTAACGCTTCAGATGTCCACGCTGCGCGACTTACCCGCGGAAGATCGTCCAGCTGCAGGGGCTGTCATTAATCAGGCTAAACAAGAGGTTCAGCAAGCGCTGAATACTCGTAAAGATCATCTTGAATCAGCATTATTAAACGAACGTTTATCTGCTGAGAAGATCGATGTATCTTTGCCTGGTCGCCGTATTGAAAACGGTGGTCTACACCCAGTAACTCGTACAATTGAACGTATTGAAACTTTCTTTGGCGAATTAGGGTTTTCTGTAGAATCGGGCCCTGAAATTGAAGATGATTATCATAACTTTGATGCGTTGAATATTCCTGCACATCACCCAGCAAGAGCCGACCACGATACTTTCTGGTTTGATGCAAAGCGTTTATTGCGTACACAAACATCAGGTGTACAAATTCGTACCATGCAAGATAAACAGCCACCTATTCGCATCATCGCACCAGGTCGCGTATATCGTAATGACTACGATCAGACTCACACACCAATGTTCCACCAAATTGAAGGCTTAATTGTTGATAAAGACATTAGCTTTACCAATTTAAAAGGAACACTACATGATTTCCTAAAAAACTTTTTTGAAGAAGATATGGAAATTCGTTTCCGTCCTTCTTATTTCCCATTCACAGAGCCTTCAGCAGAAGTCGATGTAATGGGTAAGAATGGTAAATGGTTAGAAGTGTTGGGTTGCGGTATGGTTCACCCAAATGTATTACGTAATGTAGGTATCGATCCTGAAGTTTATTCAGGTTTTGCGTTCGGTATGGGTATGGAACGTCTAACTATGTTACGTTACGGTGTCACCGATTTGCGTTCATTCTTCGAAAACGATCTTCGTTTCCTCAAACAGTTTAAATAAGGTGGGATTATCTCATGAAATTCAGTGAACTTTGGTTACGTGAGTGGGTAAACCCAGCGATTAGTAGCGAAGCGCTTTCTGAACAACTGACAATGGCTGGCCTTGAAGTTGATGGCGTTGAAGCTGTTGCTGGTGATTTTCACGGTGTGTTTGTAGGTGAAGTTGTTGAATGTGGACAACACCCTAATGCCGATAAATTACGTGTAACAAAAGTTAACGTAGGCGGTGACAGATTACTCGATATCGTTTGTGGCGCACCTAACTGCCGCCAAGGTCTAAAAGTTGCGGTTGCAACAGTTGGGGCTGTATTACCAGGCGATTTCAAAATTAAAGCAGCAAAACTACGTGGCGAACCATCTGAAGGTATGCTGTGCTCATTTTCTGAATTAGCAATTTCAGAAAATCATGAAGGTATTATTGAATTACCTGCTGATGCACCTATTGGCATGGATATTCGTGAATACTTAAAATTAAACGATAATGCAATTGAAATTAGCATTACACCAAATCGTGCTGATTGCTTAGGTATTTTAGGTGTTGCTCGTGATATCGCTGTTATCAATAAAATGGAATGCCAAGTACCTGATATGTCGCCTGTTTCGGCAACTTCTTCAGCAACATTCCCTGTGCGTGTTGAAGCGCCAGAAGCGTGTCCACGTTATTTAGGTCGTGTTTTCACTAATATGAATGTGAAAGCAAAAACACCTTTATGGATGCAAGAAAAGTTACGTCGTGGGGGCATTCGCTCTATTGACCCAATTGTTGATATTACCAACTTAATTCTACTTGAAATGGGTCAACCTCTACATGCGTTCGATCTTGACCGCGTTGAAGGTGCTGTTGTTGTTCGTATGGGTAAAGAAGGTGAAAAACTGACTTTACTTGATGGCAATGAAATTACATTAAAAGAAGATGTATTAGTTATTGCTGACGAAAAACAAGCATTAGGTATGGCAGGTATTTTCGGTGGTGAATCATCAGGCGTTAATGAAGAAACAAAAAATGTTTTCTTAGAATGTGCATTTTTCTCTCCATTATCCATCACAGGTCGCGCACGTCGTTACGGCTTGCATACTGATGCCTCTCATCGTTTTGAGCGTGGTGTTGATTCTGAGCTGCAATACAACGCAATTGAGCGTGCAACTAAGTTACTGTTAGAAATTTGCGGTGGTGAAGTTGGTGAAGTGATTGATGTAACCAATAAAGCACATTTACCGAATATTGCACCAGTCAAATTAACACGTAAAAAATTAGACCGTTTATTAGGTCACGTGATTGATGATGCACAAGTTCTGGATTCATTAACTCGTTTAGGTTTCAACGTTTCTGTTGAAAATGATGGTTGGTTAGCAACAGTTCCTTCATGGCGTTTTGATGTTCAAATCGAAGAAGATCTGATTGAAGAAGTTGCTCGTATTTATGGTTACAACAATATTCCTGATGTACCATTACGCGCTGATTTGGTGATGACTAATCATCGCGAAGCGAACTTGTCATTAAAACGCGTTAAAACAATGCTAGTAGATAACGGCTTCCAAGAAGCAATTACTTATAGCTTTGTTGATCCTAAAATCCAATCTTTATTACATCCAAATGAAGAAGCATTAATTCTGCCTAATCCAATTTCAGCGGATATGTCAGCAATGAGACTGTCTTTATTAACCGGATTATTGACTACGACTGTATATAATCAGAATCGTCAACAATCTAGAGTTAGGTTATTTGAAGCAGGTCTGCGTTTTGTTCCTGATAATCAAGCAGAATATGGAATACGTCAGGAACTTATGTTAGCTGGTGTGATCGCGGGCAACCGTTATGAAGAACATTGGAGTTTAGATAAGCAAACTGTTGATTTCTTTGATTTGAAAGGTAATATTGAATCAATTCTGGAATTGACAGGCCAGCTAGATGAAATTACATTTAAACCAGCTAATCATTCAGCACTTCATCCGGGACAAAGTGCTGGGATTTATCTGAGAAATGAATATATTGGCTGTATTGGCGTTGTTCATCCAGAGCTTGAACGTAAACTTGACTTAAACGGTCGTACGGTAGTATTCGAAATACGTTGGAATGCAATTGCAAATCGCAGTTTACCACAAGCAAAAGCAATTTCTCGTTACCCTTCGAATCGTAGAGATATCGCTGTAGTTGTTCCGAATGACGTTGCTGCAGAGGATATTTTAGCCGAATGTAAGAAAGTTGGCGGAAATCAAATAGTTGGCATAAACTTATTTGACGTGTATTGTGGTAAGGGAGTAGCAGAGGGCTATAAAAGCCTCGCTATTAGCATAATCTTGCAGGATATCGAGCATACACTGGAAGAAGATGAGATTGCTGCAACAGTAAATAACTGTGTAGCAGCATTGAAACAGCGATTCCAAGCATCCTTGAGGGACTAGACCTATGGCGCTTACAAAAGCTGAAATGGCAGAAAATCTGTTTGAAAAACTTGGTGTTAGCAAACGCGATGCAAAAGACCTTGTAGAATCCTTTTTTGAGGAAGTGCGTCGTTCTCTTGAAAATGGGGAACAGGTGAAACTGTCTGGATTCGGAAACTTTGACCTGCGTGATAAAAATCAGCGCCCAGGTCGTAATCCGAAAACTGGGGAAGACATTCCTATTACAGCTCGCCGTGTTGTTACTTTCCGCCCAGGACAAAAGTTAAAAAGCCGGGTTGAGAGCGCGACACCAAAAGAGTAAGATTTAAAAAACATCCAAAACGGCTTTCTTTGAAAGCCGTTTTTTTATCATTATTATCTGTATTTAATTTTGATGATAAACGCATTGGGGTATTTATATTTATCAATATAGTCTGAATAGATATTTCTATTTGGATGGAAGGTTTTTATTTTTTCACTGTCTTTCTTTTTATTCTCATTTCTTATTTTGACTCTTTCTTTTTATCTCTTGCCTGTATCAACACAGTGATAGTTAATCTCAATTTTTTCTTCATTATTAGAGACAGGCTTACATGTTCTAAATTTAGTTTTTCATCATTGAATGCGAACATGTTATGTTACTAAAAAATTATTTTATAAATAAAAACAGTAAGAGCCGTTGTTGCATGGATAGGGAATGAAATGAATAAAGAAGTTAATCCACTGATTAAATTAACTAAAAGACAACGCATTGATGACAGAAAAAAGCTGTTTCTAATGGCATTAGTATTATGTTTCTTGTTTATTTTTTCCCTCTCTGTTGGTGAGATTACGCTATTTCCACATCAATGGTTAACAGATGAAGCCCATCTATTTGTTTGGCAGATCCGTTTACCAAGGATACTTGCAGTTGTGACTGTTGGTGCCAGCCTAGCAATTGCTGGTGCCATTATGCAGGCTCTATTCCAAAATCCACTTGCAGAGCCAGGATTACTAGGAGTAAGTAGTGGTGCGGGAGTGTGTGTTGTATTACTCATTGTTTTACAAATTAGTTTAAGCCCTTGGTTAATAAGTGGTGCAGCGATATTCGGTGCATTAGGAATTACTCTCATATTAATGTTTTTTACTCGCATAAGAAAGCTGTCCAATGCTCAGTTACTATTAATTGGTGTGGCATTAGGTGTTCTGGCAAGCGCGATAATGACTTGGCTGGTTTATTTCAGTTCAGCTTTGGATCTAAGACAATTAATGTATTGGTTAATGGGTAGTTTTAGTGGCATTGATTGGCGTCATCAAATCTTATTTTGGGCTCTTATACCCATTGTCTTAGTTCTTATTCTACAAGCCGATGTTCTTAATTATTTATCTCTAGGTTCATTCAGAGCAAAGCAATTAGGTATATCCGTTAACCAATGGCGAAATTGGTTTATTTTAGCCGTTGGGTTATTGATAGGGTTGAGTGTTGCTTTAGCGGGCGCTATAAGCTTTGTAGGACTTGTTGTACCGCATTTATTAAGACTGTGTGGATTAACTCATTATAAAACGTTATTACCAGCATGTGCGCTTGCTGGTGGCGGATTGTTATTGCTTGCTGATCTATTATCTCGCTTGATTTTAAATGGTGCAGAAGTTCCTATAGGTGTGATTACAGCAACGCTTGGTGCGCCTTTATTTATCTGGTTATTGGCAACAAAAGAGATGGGGCGTTTGTAATATGGCGTTACTTAAACTTGATAATTTAAGTGTTAATAATCGACTTAACGCATTTACAGAGCAAATAAATTATGGCGAACGTGTCCACTTAATTGGCGCAAATGGCGCGGGAAAAAGCACACTTTTAATGGCGATCGCGGGAGAGCTTCCATTTAATGGTGAAATCATTCTAAACGAAACTTCAATAAGACATTATAAATATGATGATCTTTCTAGAATGCAGAGCATTGTTATACAACAATTGGAAGCTTTATCATTTATGCCTGTTTTTCATTATCTCTCGCTATATCATAAATTGTCAAAAATGGATGTTCAGCAATTAAATATGCTGTTAAATGATTTTAAAATTGACAAATTATTGTCAAAAAACATTCATCATTTATCAGGAGGCGAATGGCAGAGGGTTAGAATTGTTGGTGCATTTATCCAATTATGGTCAAGTTATGATTTAAAAGGAAAATTAATGTTACTTGATGAACCAACGAATAACTTAGATGTCGTACAGTTGGCAATTTTGGATAAGTGGGTTGATAAATTTTGCCAACAAGGTGGTGCCGTTATTATGAGTACACATAATTTGAATCATTCCTATCAAAAAGCAAACAGAGTTTGGCTCATAAAAAATGGATATTTGGTTAATTCTGGCGCATCTGTACTCTTATTGGACGAAAAATTATTATCAACTACATTTAATACAAATATCAAGTGCATCAATGATGTTGATCATATTGATTGGCGGGTTTTACAATAATATGGCTATTGTTAAGCTTATCCCCAAGTAATTATTAAGGTTTCTTTAATGTTTTCTTAATAAGACGGATGTCGGTGAACAATAGTTTGTATATAATTGTTTTTTCTTTATTCATTCATTCATTCATTAATTAGGCTACATTTTTATGAGTCACTTCCTTCCTTTCTCTCGCCCTGCGATTGGCGATGAAGAAATCAAAGCCGTTGAGGATGTACTGCGTTCAGGTTGGATTACAACAGGCCCTCAAAATCATCAATTAGAGCAAGATTTTTGTGAAAAATTTGGTAGCAAACATGCTATCGCAATTTGCTCTGCCACTGCGGGTATGCATGTTGTTTTAATGGCGATGGGAATTGGCGCTGGTGATGAAGTTATCACACCATCACAAACTTGGGTTTCGACGATGAACATCATTACATTACTTGGTGCAGAGCCAGTGATGATTGATGTTGACCGTGATACTTTGATGGTGAGTGCAGAAGATGTCAAAAAAGCGATTACACCTAGAACGAAAGCAATTATTCCGGTTCATTATGCGGGTGCACCTTGCGATCTTGATGCATTAAGAAAAGTTGCACAAGATGCAGGAATCCCTCTTATTGAAGATGCAGCGCATGCTATTGGTACTCGCTATAAAAATGAATGGATTGGTGAAAAAGGAACCTCCATTTTCTCTTTCCACGCAATTAAGAACGTAACTTGTGCAGAAGGAGGATTAGTTGTTACTGATAATGACGAATTGGCTAATAGAGTACGTTGCTTAAAATTCCACGGTTTAGGGGTAGATGCCTTTGATAGACAAATTCAAGGTCGTAAACCTCAAGCAGAAGTTGTTGAACCTGGTTACAAATACAACTTATCTGATATTCATGCAGCTATTGCTGTGGTGCAATTAAGACGTTTAGATGAAATGAATGCTAAACGTGCTGAGTTAGTTGCACTGTATCGTGAAAAACTCAAAGATTCTTCATTAGAAATGTTGAGTGTCCCTGAATATTCACATTTACATGCAAATCACCTATTTATGGTGAGAGTAGATAAAAATGCCTGTGGTATCGATCGTGATGCCTTTATGGAGAAATTGAAGCAAAAAGATATTGGTACAGGGCTTCATTTCCGTGCTGCGCACACACAAAAATATTATCGTGAGCGCTATCCTTCTTTATCCCTTCCTCAATCAGAATGGAACTCTGCAACGTTATGCTCGCTGCCACTGTTTCCTGATATGAATAATGAAGATGTTATTCGCGTTGTAGATGCGATCAATGAAATTCTTTCGGAGCATATTTAAGTGTCAACATTTGATGAAATCAAGAAAGTATCGGTTGTAATCCCCGTTTATAACGAGGAAGAGAGCCTTCCTCAGCTTTTAGAACGTACAATTAAGAGCTGTAAACAATTAAAACAAGAATATGAACTGATCCTTGTTGATGATGGCAGTAGTGACAATTCAGCTAAGATGTTAGAAGAAGCGGCTGCAATTGAAGAAAATCACGTTATTGCAATTATTTTAAACCGTAATTACGGTCAACACTCCGCAATTATGGCCGGTTTTAATCAAGCTGATGGTGATTTAGTGATCACCTTGGATGCTGATTTACAAAATCCACCTGAAGAGATCCCAAGACTTGTTGCGACTGCTGAAGAAGGGTATGACGTTGTCGGAACTCGTCGTCGCAACCGCCAAGATTCATGGTTTCGTAAAACCGCTTCAAAAATGATCAACTCAATGATCACTAAAGCAACGGGTCGCTCTATGGGAGACTACGGTTGTATGTTGCGTGCTTATCGTCGCCACATTGTTGAAGCGATGTTACAGTGTCACGAAAGAAGTACATTTATTCCAATTCTTGCGAACACATTCGCTCGTCGTACTATTGAAATTGATGTCGCACACGCAGAACGTGAATATGGCGATTCAAAATACAGCTTTTTAAAGCTTATTAATTTAATGTACGACCTATTAACTTGTCTTACCACGGCACCATTACGTTTATTAAGCATCGTCGGCAGTGTGATCGCTGTATCTGGCTTTGTTTTAGCCTTACTGTTGATTATTTTACGTATTATTTTCGGTGCAATGTGGGCCGCTGAAGGTGTATTTACACTTTTCGCAATCTTATTTATGTTTATCGGAGCGCAGTTCGTTGCAATGGGCTTATTAGGTGAATATATAGGCCGAATTTATAATGATGTAAGAGCGCGTCCTCGGTATTTTATCCAAAAAGTGGTTGGCGTTAATAAACCCAACGAAGATCAGGAAAAAGACTAATGAAAGCAATAGTATTTGCCTATCACGATATTGGCTGTGTTGGTTTAAAAGCACTTGAAAAAGCAGGCTATGACATCCAAGCTGTATTTACCCACACTGACGATCCTAATGAAAATCATTTCTTCTCATCTGTTGCTCGTGTGAGTGCAGAAATGGGATTGACAGTATTTGCACCCGAAAATGTCAATCATCCATTGTGGATTGAACGTATTCGTGAAATGAAACCTGATGTCATTTTTTCTTTCTATTATCGTCACATGTTAAGTGATGAGATCCTGAATTTGGCACCTAAAGGCGCATTTAATTTACACGGTTCTTTATTACCAAAATATCGTGGTCGTGCACCAATTAACTGGGCGATTGTGAATGGTGAAACAGAAACAGGTGTTACTCTGCATAAAATGACAGCGAAAGCTGATGCTGGTGATATCGTTGCTCAAGAAAAAGTTACCATTGCAGATAATGATACTTCTCTGATTTTACATGAAAAAGTAAGAGAAGCCGCTGATAAGTTACTTTCTAGCACATTACCGCATATTGCATCAGGTGATTATTCAACAACTGTACAAGATGAAAGCCAAGCAACTTATTTTGGCCGCCGTTGCGCTGATGATGGTTTAATCGACTGGAATGCAGATGCAAAAACAGTTCACAATTTAGTACGTGCTGTTACAGAACCATACCCTGGTGCATTTACTTTCTTAGGTGAACGCAAAATGATTATCTGGCGTTCACGCGCTGTTGCTGATAATCAAGGCAAACGCCCTGGTACTGTTATTTCAACAGAGCCGTTAGTGATTGCATGTGCGAAAGGTGCAATTGAAGTTGTTACTGGTCAAAGCGAAAATGGTCTTTATGTTCAAGGAAGTCGTTTAGCGGCTGAAATGGGTATTGTGACCGATGTTCGTGTTGGACCAAAAGCGACGGCACAAGTTAAACGTCGTAAACGTGTTCTGATTTTAGGTGTGAATGGCTTTATTGGTAACCATTTAACAGAGCGCCTATTGAAAGATGGTAACTATGATATTTATGGTATGGATATCGGTTCTTCTGCAATTGAGCGCTTTATTGGTAATCCACGCTTCCACTTTATTGAAGGTGACGTGAGCATTCATACAGAATGGATTGAATACCACATTAAAAAATGTGACGTTATTCTGCCATTAGTGGCTATTGCAACGCCAATTGAATATACCCGTAATCCATTACGTGTATTTGAATTAGACTTTGAAGAAAACTTAAAAATTGTACGTTATTGCGTTAAGTATAATAAACGTATTATTTTCCCATCCACATCAGAAGTTTATGGTATGTGTGATGATAAAGAATTTGACGAAGATAATTCACGTCTGATTGTTGGTCCAATCAATAAACAACGTTGGATTTACTCTGTATCTAAACAGTTATTAGACAGAGTTATTTGGGCTTATGGTGCCAAAGAGGATCTGAAATTTACATTATTCCGTCCATTTAACTGGATGGGACCTCGTTTAGATAACTTAAATTCAGCGCGTATTGGTAGTTCTCGTGCAATCACACAATTAATTCTGAACTTAGTTGAAGGTTCACCAATTAAATTGGTTGATGGTGGTGAGCAAAAACGTTGTTTCACTGATATCAATGACGGTATTGAAGCTTTATTCCGTATTATTGAAAACCGTGATAACAAATGTGATGGTCAAATTATCAATATCGGTAATCCAACTAACGAAGCAAGTATTCGCGAATTAGCAGAAATGCTGTTAGATTGCTTTGAAAAACATGAGTTACGTGGTCATTTCCCTCCATTTGCAGGCTTCAAGAAAATTGAAAGTAGCAGTTACTACGGCAAAGGCTACCAAGATGTTGAACACCGTAAGCCAAGCATTAAAAACGCAGAGCGTTTATTGGATTGGAAACCAAGTATTGAAACTCGTCAAACAGTAGAAGAAACATTAGATTTCTTCTTACGTGGCGCAGTTGAAGAATTAGGCACTAAATAGGAATAAATAATGAAGAAAGTTGGTTTGAGAGTTGATGTGGATACTTATCAAGGAACGAAACAAGGTATTCCACAATTGCTGGATGTATTCGCCAGACATAACATTCATGCCAGCTTCTTCTTTAGTGTGGGTCCAGATAATATGGGGCGTCATTTATGGCGCCTTTTAAAGCCCAAATTTTTATGGAAAATGCTGAGATCTAATGCTGCATCGCTGTATGGCTTAGATATTTTATTAGCAGGAACAGCATGGCCGGGTAAAAAAATTGCTAAAAATTTAGGTTATTTGATGAAAGAAACCCAAGATGCGGGACATGAAGTTGGATTGCATTCATGGGATCATCAAGGTTGGCAAGCAAAAGTCGGGCGTTGGTCAACAGAAGAATTAATGCAACAAGTTCGTTTAGGTGTTGAAGCACTGGAAAACGCACTTGAAAACCCTGTAAAATGTTCGGCAGTTGCTGGGTGGCGAGCAGATGAACGCGTATTAACAGTTAAAGAAACTTTTCAATTCGATTACAATAGCGATTGTCGAGGAACGCATCCTTTTAGACCTATTTTAGAAAATGGTTCTATCGGTACGGTGCAAATTCCAGTAACATTACCAACTTATGATGAAGTCGTTGGTACAAAGGTAAAGGATGAAGATTTTAATCAATTTATTATTGATGAAATCAAAAAAGACAGTGGAATACCTGTTTATACTATCCACACCGAAGTTGAAGGAATGTCAAAAGCCGCTCAATTTGAGCAGCTACTGGCAATGATTGCAAATGAAGGCATCGAATTCTGTCCGTTAAGCGATTTATTACCACTAGATAAAGAAACGCTTCCGATGGGTAAAGTTGTTCGATCTGACTTTCCAGGTCGAGAAGGCTGGTTAGGGTGCCAACAAGAGGTCTAACGAAACTATGTTGAATAACCGGGCGAGTAAAATCGGGGCCATCCTCTTGGCTCTTTTTTTTGTTCTTACCTACTTATTTCCATTGAACAGCCGGTTATTATGGCAACCAGATGAAACCCGTTATGCGGAAATTAGCCGTGAAATGGTGGTGAGCGGGAACTGGATTGTTCCTCATATGCTCGATATTCGCTATTTTGAGAAGCCCGTTGCAGGTTATTGGATCAATAATGTTAGCCAATTAATTTTTGGTCACACCAATTTTGCTGTACGTTTTGGCTCTGTTATTTCTATTCTCTTAAGCACATTACTTGTCTATTTATTGGCAAGAATGATGTGGCGTAACCGTCAAGTCGCTTTTGTTTCTAGTTTAATCTATTTATCCATGTTCTTAGTGTTTAGCGTAGGTACTTACAGTGTTTTAGATCCTATGTTGGCACTTTGGGTTACTGCGAGTATGGTTTGCTGTTTTTGGGCGCTTAAAGCTACCACAGTAAAAACACGAATATTAGCGTGGGTAACATTAGGGCTTGCATGTGGTATGGCATTTATGACCAAAGGGTTTTTAGCGTTAGCTATACCGGTCATTGTTATGATACCTATCACGCTGTATCAAAAACAATTTACGCAAATGTTGCTCTATGGCTTACTTGCCGTATTTAGTGCGGCATTAATTAGTTTGCCGTGGGCATTGGCTATTGCTAAAGCAGAGCCGGATTATTGGCATTACTTCTTCTGGGTTGAACATATTCAGCGTTTTTCGGGTGAAGATGCTCAACATAGTTCTCCATTTTGGTACTATATCCCAGTTGTCTTATTAGGTGTGATCCCTTGGCTCGGATTACTGCCGGGCGCATTAATGGGCGCTTGGAAGAAAAGACGTAAACGTCCTGAATTATTCTTCTTATTATGCTGGTTTGTTGTTCCGTTCTTATTTTTTAGTATTGCGAAGGGTAAGCTACCGACGTATATGCTGCCATTTATGGCACCACTAGCAATGCTAATGGCGAAATATGGCGTAGATTGCGCACGCAAATTTAGAATGAAAGCGCTGCGTATTAACGGTTATATCAACATCTTTATTGGTGTCGCTGTTGTTATCGCTATTTTAGTTATCCAGCTCGTTTCTTCAAAACCTATTTATATGCCATATGAATGGTCTAAATGGGTATTAGCTATAGTGGCATTTTCATTATGGGGCATTATTGGTTATCTTTGCTCTACACTTAATGGAAAACACTGGTTATGGGCGGCGTCTTGTTCACTAGGCGTAAGCTTATGTATCGGTCAGGCAATACCAAATAGCAGCGTGGATGGAAAATTACCTCAAGAATTTATTCGCCAAAATATAGAGACATTAAACGCAAGCAAATACATTGTGAGCAATAGTGTTGGTGTCGGCGCAGGATTAGCGTGGGAATTACAGCGTAGCGATATTTATCTTTATGAAAGAACAGGCGAATTAACTTATGGTGTTGAAGAGTATCCAGATTCTCAGCATAAATTAATTAAACCTGATAATTTTGCTCAGTGGTTAGAAGAAGCAAGAAAAGAAGGGAATGTTTCAGTAGTTATTACCTTTAAAGATCCTAAAAAATTAGCACAATTACCAAGACCTGAAGAGCTGGTGACAAATCATCGAGTTGCTATTTTAACTTATGAGAAGCGTAATTAATGTCATTTGTTTTATTGCTAATCGTGAGCTTTTTGACCTGTATAGGACAAGTATGTCAAAAACAAGCGGTGGTTAGCTGGCAAAGTGACTCATTAACAAAAGCCAGAAAAACGGTTTTCTGGCTTTTTGTTGCAATTGCTATGCTTGGTTTAGGAATGTTGTTTTGGCTCCGATTATTACAGCTCCTTCCTTTAAGTGTTGCTTACCCAATGTTGAGTATTAACTTTATTGTAGTGACCCTTATTGGCCAATTTGTTTATAAAGAGCCAGTTAATATCAAACATTGGGTTGGTATTGCGTCAATTATGATGGGTATTGTGTTAATGAGTATGCCGACATGAAGGGCTATCTATGGGCGGTAGGAAGTGCACTATTGGTAACGGTAGCTCAATTGTTGCTAAAGTTTGGCATGTCCGAATTACCCGCTTTACAGCTAGAAAAGCAGTGGTTTGATTTCTCATGGTTATGGGCAAATGTAACGCCACTCGCTATCGTATTTGCTGGCCTTATTGGTTATGTCCTTTCTATGGTTTGCTGGCTATTCACTTTACGTACTATTCCGTTAAATAAAGCCTATCCGCTGATCAGCTTGAGTTATGTGTTCGTTTATATTCTTGCAGTAATATTACCTTGGTTTCAAGAAACACCATCATGGACAAAAACAGTGGGTGTCGCATTTATCATGATTGGTGTGTGGTTAATAAGCCAAAAAACGAAAGAAGCACAAACACACTAACTTAATGATTGTAGAGTTTATCTTCTACTCCCCGTTGTTAATTGTGCGATTTATACTATCAATCATCACTCATTCATCTTCAATAACTTGTTTTTGCTTAAAAAAGCAGATAGATTTTAAAATCTATGGTAACAATAAGGGTGGATGTAATGAGAAAGTCTGTTTTTTATCCTTTCTTACTCTGTATTATTCTACTGGCTGGATGTTCATCTAGCCCGTCTAAGCGCATTCCACCAGCGCCTCCCTTAAAAACCCAACTTTCCGATCCCATCATGGTTATAGTGCAATTAAAATCGCAACTTGAGCAATGGTATGGTACGCCATACAGCTATGGTGGAATGACGCCTTCCGGCATTGATTGTTCAGGTTTTGTGTATAAAACTTACAGTGATCGCTTTGATATAAAGCTTCCTCGAATGACCATTGATCAAACCAAATATGGTACACAAATCAGTAAAAGTGATTTAATGCCAGGTGATTTAGTTTTCTTCAAAACTGGTGGTGGTGAAAATGGGCTTCATGTCGGTATTTATGATACTGATAACACATTTATCCATGCATCAACTAGCAAAGGGGTAACTCGTTCATCCCTTGATAATGTCTATTGGAAAAAGACATTTTGGCAAGCTCGCCGATTGTAGTTTCGTGCCATTTAACAGCCGAATATATTGAGAGTTATGGTATCTTATACCTTATTTTCTTCATATAGGTATTCCTTATGTCAGGCAAATTGCGTCTGTTAATTTCCGAGTCTTATGATCCTTGGTTTAACCTTGCTGTTGAAGAGTGTATTTTTAGACAAATGCCCGCTGATCAACGCGTACTTTTTCTTTGGCGTAACGATAATACGGTAGTTATTGGTCGAGCACAGAATCCGTGGAAAGAGTGTAATACCCGTAAAATGGATGAAGATGGTGTGAAATTAGCTCGCCGCTCAAGTGGTGGTGGTGCGGTTTTCCATGATCTTGGCAATACCTGTTTTACCTTTATGGCAGGAAAGCCAGAATATAATAAAACGATTTCAACTCAAATTATTCTTGATGGATTATTAAAAGCGGGTATTAATGCTACGGCATCAGGACGTAACGATTTAGTGGTTCCCCAAGATGATGGTGAAAGAAAGGTTTCTGGATCAGCCTATAAAGAGACGAAAGATCGTGGTTTTCATCATGGTACATTATTAATAAATGCTAACTTATCTAGATTAGCTAATTACCTCAATCCAGATCCGAAAAAACTTCAAGCTAAAGGTATCACTTCTGTACGCTCCCGAGTGGCTAATTTGGTCGAACTCAAACCTAATATTACCCATGAAAAACTTTGTGAAACTATCACTGAAAGCTTTTTTGAATACTATGGTGAACGAGTAGAAGCAGAGATTATTTCACCGCAAAAATTACCTGATTTACCCGGTTTTGAAGAAACGTTCACTAAACAAAGTAGTTGGGAATGGAATTTTGGGCAAGCGCCTGCATTTTCACATCTTTTAGATAATCGTTTTAAATGGGGGGGAGTTGAGCTGCATTTTGATATTGAGCGTGGCAATGTTATTAGAAGCCAAATATATACAGACAGTTTAGATCCTGCACCATTAGAAGCGTTATCAGAGATGTTGGTAGGGCAGCGTTATACACCAGAGTCTCTAAAAGGGCTGATTGAGCAACTCATTCAGCGTTATCCTAATAATAAAATAGAGCTTAATGAGCTTCAAGAATGGCTTGTGACAGCGATAGCGTAATTTTTATTAACGTTAGAAAATAATAAAAAAACAAAAACCAGCTAAAAAAGCTGGTTTTTTTCATGAAGAATAATGTGATGCGAAATTGATTAGTGATTTTCACATGACATAAAGCAATGAGTGTCTGGCATTTTGCCATTTTCTCTAAATTTAGCGGGTGTAGTATTGAAATGCTTTTTAAAGATACGAGTAAATGTTGCTTGAGAGCTAAAGCCATACATTAAAGCGATATCTAAAATAGACATATCTTTTTCTTGTAATGATTTAGCTGCTTCTAATAAGCGACGTTTGCGAACATATTCGCCTAATGTGCAGCCTTTAAAATCTTTAAAGATGCGTTGCAAGTGCCACTTCGAGTAGCCGCTTTTATTTGCAATCGTATCGATTTTTATACCTTCGTTACGTTGTAACTGGGTTTCTAACCATTTCAGAATATCATTAACGACATTTTCAGCCATAAAACCTCCCACAAAAATGGTGGGGACACAGTGCCCAAGTAAATAGAATAGTAACGTATGTTATTTATAATCTATTTTAAGCATGGGGAAAATAACAGGTAGGCAAAAAGTGCTTTTCGTGATTGATAATCATTATCACAACGATAGGTGAGGCTTATGTAGTTTAGGTAAGGTTCAGTTTACTGAATCTTTCTGATTAAAAATGTTATTTTGTATGACTTTTACTTTGTTGAATTTATTGATTTATTTTTTCAACTTAATGCTTCTGTTATACCTTCTATTTTTGGCTTTGTTATGTTTTTTTGTGCGAAATAAAAGCTAATCATTGATTAAGGTGTATTTAAAAGTCAATTTATTTGATTGGGTGTCGAAAAATAAAAATAAGATTTATTAATCAATTGATGTGGCTTACCTTCACCATTTTATTTTCAATTGATAAGTTTATTGATAATAAATTAACTAAGCCACCTTTTAGAAAGTAATGCTAAAAGGTGGCTTGGTAACAAAAATTTAGATTGTGTTCTTTTAGGGGCGTAAAAAAACTTGAGGATATAAATGTTCTGGATGAGTATTAACACTCACATCTGCGCCATACCATTTTTGTATATTTTCTGTTGTGAGTACACTGTGTGGTGTACCTTCACAAACTAGCTTTCCTTGATGTAGTAATAAAATTCTATCGGCATAAAGAGACGCTAAATTAAGATCATGCAAAACACAACACACCATAAGATTCTGCGTTTTTGCCAATTGTTTTAATAAACGTAAGCTGTGTTGCTGGTGGTAAAGATCAAGCGCGGAGGTCGGTTCATCAAGGAACAATACGGCTTCTTGTGGTGTGGGGTGCCATAATTGCGCTAACACTCTAGCAAGTTGTACTCGTTGTTGTTCTCCTCCCGATAATTGACGATAGTCTCTATCTTTAAATTTTAAACAATCTGTTTGGAGTAGTGCGGTTTCAATTGCAATTTTTTTGTGTTGCTGCCCATGAGGTGTTCTTCCCATGGCAACCACTTCTTCGACTGAGAATGAAAATGAGAGCTGACTATTTTGTCGCATAACGGCACGGTTTTGCGCTAATTGTTGGCTATTCCATTGTGAATAGTTTTTTTGTTTAAAATAACATTGACCTTGTGTTGGTGTTGTATAGCCTGTTAATAAGCGTAATAACGACGATTTTCCTGCACCATTAGGACCAATAATGGTAACTAACTCCCCAGCATTAAATGAAAGTGACACATCATCAATAATCACCTTATTGCCAATTTGGTAAGTTAAATTATTTCCATAGAGTAATGGCGTATTCTGTTTCTCAATCATGACATTCTTCCTGCGGGTTGTCGTAAGATCAGCCAAAGGAAATAAGGACCACCAATTAATCCTGTAATGAGCCCCACAGGAATTTCTGCTGGAGATACCAGTGTTCGTGATAATGTGTCAGCAGCGAGTAATAGTGTTGCACCACCTAAAATAGTGGCAGGTAATAGCCATACATGATTACTACCAATACGCATACGGATAAGGTGCGGGACGACAAGTCCAATAAATCCAATAACACCGCTCAGTGCGACAGCACAGCCAATTAAAATGGCGCTAAGAAGTAACAAAATGAATTTAGTTCTTCTTACATTTAGTCCTAAGTAATGCGCTTCTTCATCGCCAAGTTGTAATAGGTTTAGTTTATGGCTTTGCCAACATGCCAAAATACTGACAGGAATGATCACAAGGGTAGCAATAGATAAGGTTTTCCAGTCAATCTGGCTTAATGAACCCATCATCCAAAGTGAGAATTGACGTAATTGTTGGTCGGTACTGATGTAACTTAATACACCAATAAACGACATACATAGCGCATTGATAGCAATGCCAGCAAGCAATAATCGCGCTAAACTACCATCACTCAATTGATGCAATGAGAAGATAATCATTGCCACAATTAAACCGCCAATAAAGGCGGCGACGATATGACTGTAGAATGCAAAGGCTGGCGAAAAAGAGAACGGTAGAATAATCACAATGGCAACCATTAATGCTGCACCGCTACTAATACCAAGTAAACCAGGATCAGCTAATGAGTTTCTAAATAATCCCTGCATTATTGCCCCTGATATTGCTAACGCGCCTCCCACAAGAATGGCTAATAATACGCGAGGTAGGCGGATATCTAGCCAAATTTGCCATTCCATATCATCAAAAGAGCTATTCCATAATGTATGAAACGAAAGGGCTAATGCACCGCTATTCACAGAAATTAATGTAACAGTGGTGAGTAAAAAGAGTAAAACTAAAATACTCATCCACGGTGAACGAAAACGAGACATTATTGCTCCAACGCTTGACGAATTTGATGCATGACTTCTGGTGTTGAAAGGGTAAAGCCTAATAATCCCATGTCATCAACAACAACATAATGCTTGTTTTTACCCGCTGGTGTGTATTTTATGCCGGGTAATTCCCACAGTTTTTCAATTCCGCCAATACCTTTAATACCTTCTTTGGTTACTAGCAAAATATCAGGTTGGCTTGCAATAACACCTTCTTGAGAAAGTGGACGATAGCTTGTAAAACCTTGCATGGCATTTTTACCACCAACTAGTGAAATAATGGTGTCTGCAGCTGTATCTTGACCCGCTGCCATTGGAACAACACCACCATGACTCATGATATAAATGATTTTCTTATCGATAGGAGTGGTTGAAATTTGCTTGATAGATAAGGCGAGTTTCTCTTTTAGAACATTGCCTTCTTGTTCTTTATTTAAAACAGTCGCAATGGTGTCTATTTTTTCATTAATGGCTTCTAATGAATGTGTACCTGTAATCGTTTTAACAGCAACTCCTGCCTCTTTAATACGACGTAATGCTAAAGAAGGGCGAGCAAGTTCACTAGTAATGATCAACGTTGGTTTGACAGATAAGATCCCCTCTGGATTTAACATTCGCATATAACCCACATCAGGAAGTGTTTTCACTTGTTCAGGAACTAAACTGGTGCTGTCTCTTGCAATAATCTGCTCGCCTGCACCTAATGCGAAAACAATTTCTGTAATATCGCCACCAATAGTAACGATACGTTCATTGGCAGAAGTGATGGATGACATGACACTACACAGGATCAAAAGAAGCCATTTTTTCATTAAATCATTCTCCGATTAGGCGATTTTAGTGAGGGTATTCACTTGTTCACGCCACTGTAGTTGCTCAGCAGTACCTTCAGTGCGTTGTCCATAGAGTTGAGCAATTTGCTGTCCTTTGTTATCAAAGATTTCAAGGCTGGTAACAAACCCATCTTGAGTTGGTTTACGTGTTACCCAACTTTCTGCAATTTCACTTTCAATTAAATGAAGTGTAAAAGCAGGATTGAAAACGTTAATCCAAACTTGCTCGCTATTTTCAAATTGGTGCGGTACTAAACGATCAATTTGGCCTGTGAAAATTTGTACACAACCACGGCTACCGACAAATATCATGATCTCGTTTTGTGCTTCTTTAGCGAGCTCTAATAAGGTTTTCAGTGCGTTGTTATCAACTTGATAAGCAAGGTCATCAGGAACAGCTTTGAATGCTTGTTGACGACTTAAATTATTTTCTTTTAGTAATTTGAAGAATTGGTGAACATCAGTCATTGAACGCCATTGTTGTTCGAGTTGTTCCGCTAATTCATTACTAACAGGTGTGTTTGAGAATGGTTCAACAGGAGTGATATCCAGAGCAGGATTTTCTTCCAATAAGAATGATTGAATAAGTGCATCCCATTCATCCATATTCGTGTTATCTGTCGTATAGACTTTATGTAATGCATCACCATGCATATCAAAGAATTGAATGCTATAACGCGTTCCTTTTGATGTTTCTTCGGCAAGTGCAAAAATACTTGACCAATAAGCGAAGAAAAAGCGTAAATCCATTGCACGCGGATTCAAGATTAAACCTGCGTGATCGTTAAAGCGGGCATTTGTGTATTCACCAAGGTGCTCATGAACTGCAATATCATTACGAGTAATCGCTTTGACTTCACCTACTTTACTTAATGCTTTTAATAATTCTTGTACATCATTGCGTAGACGCTTTACATCGTGACCTACACGGGCATGAGTGAGTTCGGCTTCACTGACATTTAAGTAAGTAGCGAGATCTCGTGCATACGATGCTTTTTTGTCCGCTTTAGCTTGCAGGTAGCTCTCATAAAGAGGTTTATTCACAGAAACTCCTATTATATCGTTGATTTTATTGTTAATTACCACTGATAACTCACAAGTACTTTTGCATTTCGACCTTCTTGAGGAATACCAGCAGAAGAGTAATAAGTTTTATCAAATGCGTTACTCAGTACAAACGAGGTTGTTAGCCCCTTTAATGAGGCATTACCTTCATAACGAAGGTAAAAATCATTAACGCCATAACCTGCTTGTTGGCGATTGGTTGGGCGATTAAAACGGTCATGTTTGGTAAAGTCCGTTTTTTTGGTAAATTGACTGACCCAACCCACAGAAAAATCGGTACTTGGTACAGGAACATCAAAGCGACTGGTTAATGTATCTGGCTCAATTGAGGTAATTGAGGCGTTAGTCGCATTATCTTTCCCTTTGGTATGGTTGTAGGCTAAATCCCAATTGAAGAATTTCGATTGGTAGCTCATAGAAACATCCCATCCCCAAATAGTTGCTCTTGAAATATTAGTTGATTGTGTATATCCCTGAAAAATAGCAACATCTGCATCAATATAATCTTTTGCGCGAGTATTGAAATGGGCAGCTTTAATTTTCAGATTATCATTATTAGATAATAAGTCGTCGAATTGAAAACCAAATCCATATTCAGTGGTTGAATTGGTTTCAGGCTTTAAATTAGGATTTGGACGCCAATAGTTTGTTGGTGCGCCAGGGAAAGGGGCATCAAAATGTTTCGCATCGTTATACATCTCACCTAAAGTTGGTGCTCTAAATGCCTGTGAGTAAGAGGTATAAAGCATTGACCAATCAGTTGGTGTGATACTAATCGCTCCTTTTGATGACCATTTATCCGCAGTAATGTCATCATAACGATCGTTTTGGCTCTTATATTTGTCAAAACGCGTTCCTAAAATTAGGGAGACAGGTAAATCACGTAAAGTGACTTCATCTTGCACCCAACCGGACATAAAACGGATATCGGCTTGTGGGAAGCTTTCTGTATTTTGGCTTGGTGATTGTTTTTGTTTATAAACCTCGCCACCATAAGTCAATCCATGTGATGCAAAGCTGTATGTACCCACTTGCGAGCGGTTTTCTAGTTTTACGCCATAGGTTTTTTGCTCTCGACCTTCAAATCCTTTTTGTACCGTTTTGGCATTGATATCAACTTCACTGTAATAAGCTTGTGTTTTCAAATTAATCCATTGTGAGTCTGAAGGATCAAATTGATAGGTTAACTGAACATCTTTTTGTGTCGTGGTGCGATCAGTTTCTACATTAGCAAGTGTAGGATTTGAGGGAACCTGAGGGTTTTTAGGTTGATTTGTATTGTTATGGTAATAGCGGAATTGTCCACTTAATGTGTTGCTATCATCAATTAGCCAGCGCCCTTTAGAAAGGAGATTAATAATGGTTTCGTCATTTTGAGCGCGATAACCACCACCATAACGGGTATCTCCTTTATCACGGGCTGATAATGCGACGAGTCCATCAAGGTTATCATGTCGACCAAAAGCCGTAACACCCAAACCTTGGCTATGCTGAGCGGTATTACCAAGACCAGTAACTCGAACACCACCTTGTTCGTTTTTTGAAAGCAAATCGGTTGCATCAACCGTATCGTAAGCAATAACACCGCCAAGGGCACCACTACCATATAAAAGAGCAGAAGGACCTCGAATCACTTCAACTTGTTTTATAAGCAGAGGATCAACAAAAATACTGTCGATATGACCGGTGTCTGTTCCTTGGCGAACGCCATCTACAAGTGTCAGTATTCCATTCTTACTGTATCCACGCATACTGATGGTTTCACCATTAGTACGACCTGCGCCTGAAATTGAAATGCCAGGCACATGGCGAAGTAATTCAGAAGCACTTCCTGCAGTTTCTGACAACGCATTGTTATTTTTTATAACCGTTGACATCATCGGTAATGTAAAGCTATCTCGCTCATTACCCGTCGCATAAACTGTAAGCACTTCTGTTTTTTTTTTCTCACTAGTTTGCATCTTCTCTTGTGCAGATACACAAGCAGAAGAAACTGCAATTGCCAGCAAACTGAATTTAATCAATAGGGATGACTGAGACATGCAGATGGATCTCCGTTATTTAATGGGCTGTTAAATACAGCCCTTTGTTATGTAAATTATTGCTCCTCATCTACCAGCGATAACTGATGGACATTTTGATATTTCTACCTTCTTGTGGCACACCTAATGCTGAGAAATATTCCCGATTAAACGCATTGGCGAGCACTAATGCGGCTTGAATATCTTTATTGTTTTGCGATTGATAACTGATTGAAAAATCGTGAATACCATAGCCCGGATATTGAGTAATAAGCTCTTGCATTCGATTTGTGGTTTTACCTTTCACATGAGGCGCTTGTCCGCGATGTGTGCCTTTATTCGCGGTAGTACCAGCGAATTTTCCTGACCACCCTAATGAGAATGGGGTTTTAGCGACAGGAAGTTGAATAAAGGTCGTCAGTATTTCAGGGCGAACCGGCGAAATGGTTTCATGTGTGGTTAACTCTAGGGTATGAGTACGGTTATAACTTAAGCCTAGAGAAATTAATGGGTGTGAATAACGCAGACTAAGATCAATACCTTCAATCATTGCGTTGGGAATATTAAATGCTTGGAGATTTAATTTACCCGCAAATGAACTTGAATGCCAAGGACCATAAGTAATGTAATCCTTTGATTTAGTATCAAAATAAGCGGCTTTTAAAATGAGTTTATCTTGTTGTGATAAAAGCTGTTTAAATGAGAAATCAGCGCCATATTCCCAAGTGCTATTTCTTTCAGGTTTTAAGTTTGGATTAGGCACCCAATGCGCATTAAAAAAACCCGCTTTAAAATGGAATGAATCATTAAACATTTCATTTAAAGTTGGCGCACGAAACGCAGTTGAATAGGTAGAATAAAGTTGTAACCAACGTGTTGGTGTGAAGGCTAACGTGATATTTTCAGTTGTTCCTCGATAACTCGATGTGTGTTTTTCTGCTTGTAATGTTTTAGCCGAAAATTTACTGAAGAAAGGATCAAGCCCTTCACCAGGTATATTTTTGTAATAGTGATAACGTATACCCGTTGTGAGTGTGAGAGGGAGTGATGGTGTACTGAGAGAGCTTTGCAACCAACCTGCGATATAATTCATTTTCGCTAAAGGAAAGTTTTTTGCTTGTTCATTTGACCGCATTTTCTGCTGATAAGCTTCGGTGCCAACAATCACAGATTGATTGAATGTATCAAACCAATGGATATTGGCACTATCTTCAAATTTAAGTCCGTAAGTCGATTGTGTACGTGCCTCGTATGTACCAACTTTACCTTGGATATTATTTTTTAATTCAGTGTGAGTGAGCTTTGTATCTGTTAAAAATGTTTGGTTAATATCAAACTGTGAATAGTAAAGATAAGTGGTTAAATCTAACCATGAGTTTGTATCAGAAACATAGTGGTGAGTGAGCGCATAATTTTTTTGCTGAGTGTCGCGCTGCATCTGGTTACTTTCATTTTTGCCAAATCCGCCCATTCGATGCAGTACTTCTCGTTGTTCACCTGAATTATCATAATGACGAGCTGAAATAATAAGTGTTTGATTTTCAGTTGGATAAAAATAGGCTTTTGCAAAGAAATTTTTAATATGCTCGTGGTTTTCTAATTTATCACCATTAGCAAGACGAATAGGACCACGTTGACGTTGGCTATACGCAAATAAACCTTCTGCAATATCGTGTCTGGCTGCAATAATGCCACCATAAGAAAAATGGCGATCTGCTGATGAAACTGAGCTAAATAGTTTTGCGCCTAATTTTTTATCCGTACCTAATATGGAGCGAGGATCAAGAGTATTAAATGCGACAACTCCTCCCATAGCACCTGCACCATGCAAAGTGGATGCGGAGCCATGTTTTACATCAACACGTCGAATTAAAGAGGGATCAAGAAAGATACCACCTAAATTATTTATGGTGTTCTCTAGTGGTTGATAAATACCATCAACGAGGATCTTGATACCTTTTTGGTCGTATCCTCGCATCAAAATATTCGTGCCATTCGTGATACCGGTTCCTGATAACGTCACACCAGCAACATCTTTTAATATTTCACCAGTAGTTGATGCGGTTTGTGTTTTAGCCGAAGAAGTATCAATAACAGAGTGAAAGTCTGAGGATCGATTATCGTTATAGCCAATAACAGTAAGGGAGTCCGTTCCTGTATTTTCGAGGTGTGCAGAGGCAATAGGGGAATACAGCAGACAAAGTGCCGTTGCTATACTTGAATATTTGAAATGTTTTTTCAGCATACACATACCATAAATATCCATAAAAAGTCCTTGTATATGGAGTTATTTAGCTGGCTGCCTAGCTGAGTCGATAGGTGGCTTGCACGTTATTGTCAAAAAAGATTATTTAGTCAGGATCAGTTTTCCTGCTTTAGTTTGGCGTAGTTGATACAACTCTCCGTTATGTTGAATGTAAACCACGCCATCTTTGCCTAATAATTCAATGCTATTAATAGACTGAATTATTGAAGAATGAGGGTTCTGTCTGATTAAAGAACTATCCAAATTATTAGCTTTTTTATTCATAATACACTAAGAGTAATAAGCGTTATCATTATGATAATCATTATCGTTAACAAAAGTGTTTAGACAAGCTTTTTTTAACGTAAATAAGTAAATTTAAGTCATATTGTGAGTAATAAATAGGTAGGTGATGAAATTTAAAACAATGGAATAAAATAGGCTGATATTTTACCTGAATATAAAGTCAGAAAGAGGGAGGATCAGGAGGAAGATAATGAATATAAAAGATAAAAGGGGATAAGGATTATCCCCTTAAAAATAAGGCTATTGAAATCGACTCTCAACGGCTTGTGCTAATAATTCAAGAAGTTGTTCTGTGTCATTCCAGCTTAAACAAGGATCGGTGATAGATTGTCCATAATTAAGTGGTTTATTTTGCACAACTTTTTGTGAGCCTTCTTGTAAAAAGCTTTCAGCCATCACGCCAACAATCGCTTGTGAGCCATCTTTAATTTGTTGACCCACATTTCTGGCTACTTCTAATTGACGACGATGAATTTTTTCACAGTTACCATGGCTAAAATCGATAATAAGATGCTCCGGTAAATCCACTTGTTTTAGTGCATCAACCGCGTCAGCAATATCGCTTGCGTGATAATTCGGTTTTTTACCTCCACGCAGAATAATATGACCATAAGGATTACCACTGGTTTGGTAAATTGTCATACGACCATTTTTATCTGGAGATAAGAAGGTATGACCAACACGAGCGGCACGAATAGCATCAATTGCAATACGGGTATTGCCATCAGTGCCATTTTTAAAGCCAACAGGGCAAGAAAGTGCAGAAGCCATTTCACGGTGAACTTGGCTTTCAGTCGTTCTAGCACCAATGGCGCCCCAACTAATTAAATCTGCAATATATTGGCCTGTGACCATATCGAGAAATTCAGTTGCAGTGGGTAAACCTAACGCATTTATTTCAATTAATAGCTTTCTTGCAAGGCGAATACCTTCGTTGACGTTGCAAGAGTTATCAAGGTAAGGATCAGAAATTAAACCTTTCCAGCCAATAACTGTTCTCGGTTTTTCAAAGTAAGTTCTCATGACGATTTCTAAGCGGTCATGATAACGTTCTTTTAGCTGATTAAGCTTAGTGGCGTACTCTTTGGCAGCTTTAGGATCATGAATAGAGCAAGGTCCTACAATCACTAATAGTCGCTTGTTTTCGCCGGTAAGGATCGCTTCAATTCGTTTACGTGCTGATGTGATATTTTGGATTATCTCATCAGAAATGGGGAACTCTTTTGCTAAGGTTTCTGGTGTTACCAGACTGTCTAGCACCTTAGTCCGTAGTTCGTCTGTCTTTAACATAATTCATCTCAATAAATATACAGGGTAAGTCTACCCAGTGATTAAGATCACAATAAACGAAATTCAGCTAATTTCAACAGCGTTCACAGAGAAAAACGAATAAAAAAGTCGCCATAAAGGGTTAAAACATTCTTCTTGCTAATCCCATAGAATCAATTACCTTGGTTGAAATTTCTTCAACAGAATAATTCGTGGTGTTGAGATAAGGAATATTGTTTTTTCTAAAAAGTGCTTCTACTTCAGCCAATTCAATTCTGCATTGGCGAATCGATGCATAACGGCTATTCTCGCGACGTTCACCACGAATAGCAGCAAGACGTTCTGGCGCAATGGTTAAGCCAAATAATTTATGCTGATACTCTTTTAGTTCCGCGGGTAGTTTTAAGAAATCCATATCATCCGCAGTAAATGGATAGTTGGCAGCTTGAATACCAAATTGCATTGCTAAATAGAGGCTGGTGGGGGTTTTTCCGCAACGAGAAACACCGATTAAGATCACTTGTGCTTGGTCGAGATTACGTAATGATATGCCATCATCATGAGAAAGGGTGTATTCGATGGCGGCAATACGAGCATCGTATTTACTAAGATTTTTTTCAGTCAATCCATGAGTTTTATTTAATTTTGGTGATGCTTCGATCCCCACTTCTTTTTCAAGTGGTATTACGAGAGATTGCACAATATCCTGACAAAAACCTTCACTGCTATTTATTATCTGTTTAACTTCAGGGCTGATAATAGAATAAAAAACAAGGGGTTTAGCGCCACTCTTTTTATAAATTTCAGAGATTTTCTGTTTTATTTCTTCAGCTCTTTCCACAGTAGAAACAAAAGGTAATGTATAACTTTTCATTTTTAATGGAAATTGAGAAAGTACCGCATGGCCTAATACTTCAGCCGTAATCGCTGTACCATCAGAGATAAAAAAGACTGTTCTATCAATGGGTTCATTATTATCACAATTAATAGAATTCAAGCTTAATATCATAACGCTCACCTTTTTTTAGCTGAATTAGCAAATCAAACAATATTATCTAAAGCATTTTTAGTGATTATAAAGGATAAAAAAATAAAGTTTTCTGGTTGATCGATTCACCTTTCTATATTCAGCATCACATTGTGATACGCTTATTTACGTTGTCATTTTGACAGCGGGTTTTTCTTTTTTTCTCTCTCTCATAATTGTTTAAAAAAGGATTGTTCTCAATGTCCAGCAATAGCCTCACCCCGTGCAATGTGCTTTGGTATAACCAATTAGGTATGAATGACGTTGATCGTGTTGGTGGGAAAAATGCTTCCCTCGGTGAAATGATCACAAACCTAGCGGAACTGGGTGTTTCTGTTCCTAATGGGTTTGCTACCACAGCGCAAGCGTTTAATGATTTTCTGGAACAGAGCGGTATCAATCAGCGTATTTATGAATTACTTGATAGTGTTGATGTTGATGATGTTAATCAACTAGCTCAAGCAGGTAATCAAATTCGCCAGTGGGTAATTGATACACCTTTTACGCCTCAGTTTGAAAAAGATATTCGCGATGCTTATCTCACATTAAGTGAAGGTGAATCTGAAGCTTCGTTTGCCGTTCGTTCATCTGCGACTGCAGAAGATATGCCTGATGCTTCTTTTGCAGGTCAACAAGAGACGTTTTTAAACGTTCAAGGTATTGATGCCATACTCGTTGCAATCAAACATGTATTTGCTTCGTTATTTAACGATCGAGCCATCTCTTATCGTGTTCACCAAGGTTATGATCACCGTGGTGTTGCATTATCTGCGGGTGTTCAACGTATGGTGCGTTCTGATCTTGCTTCTTCAGGTGTGATGTTTACCATCGATACTGAATCTGGCTTTGATCAAGTTGTCTTTATTACATCAGCTTATGGTTTAGGTGAAATGGTTGTACAGGGTGCAGTTAACCCAGATGAGTTCTATGTACACAAGCCAACTTTAGCAAAAGGTCTACCATCTATTGTCCGTCGTAATCTTGGTTCTAAAAAGATCCAAATGGTTTACGCAGACAGTGTTGAACATGGTAAACAAGTCCGTATCGAAGATACACCAGAGTCACTGCGCAATCGTTTCTCTTTGACTGATAGTGAAGTTCAAGAGCTAGCTAAACAAGCTGTATTGATTGAACGTCACTATGGTCGTCCAATGGATATAGAATGGGCTAAAGATGGACATAATGGTCGCTTATACATTGTTCAGGCACGTCCAGAAACGGTTCGTTCTAACCAACAAGTTATGGAGCGCTATCAATTAAATGAAACTGGCTCTGTTATCATTGAAGGCCGTGCTATTGGTCATCGTATTGGTACTGGTGCCGTCAAAGTTATTCATAACTTAAGTGAGATGGATAGAATTGAAGCGGGTGATGTGTTGGTTACTGACATGACAGATCCAGATTGGGAACCTATCATGAAAAAAGCCTCTGCGATTGTGACTAATCGTGGTGGCAGAACATGTCACGCCGCAATTATTGCTCGTGAATTAGGTATTCCAGCTGTTGTGGGTTGTGGTGATGCAACAGAATGTATTACTGAAGGACAAGTTGTAACAGTTTCTTGTGCTGAAGGTGATACAGGATTTGTTTATGATGGCAAACTGGATTTTTCTATTCAGAGCTCCGCAATCGATAATATGCCTGAATTAGGGCTCAAAATCATGATGAACGTCGGCAATCCTGATCGTGCATTCGATTTTGCTGGCCTACCAAATGATGGTGTTGGTCTTGCGCGTTTAGAATTTATTATTAACCGCATGATTGGTGTGCATCCTCGTGCATTATTAGAGTATGACGACCAAACTGAAGCGCTGAAAGCCGAAATCAATGAAATGATGGCAGGCTATGAATCTCCAGTTGAGTATTACATCAGCAAACTAACGGAAGGGATTGCAACATTAGCAGCGGCATTCTGGCCTAAACGCGTTATTGTTCGTTTATCTGACTTTAAATCTAACGAATATGCCAACTTAGTAGGGGGCGACCGTTATGAGCCAGATGAAGAGAACCCAATGTTAGGATTCCGTGGTGCAGGGCGTTATGTTTCTGACGATTTCCGTCGCTGTTTCTCGCTTGAATGTGAAGCTGTAAAACGTGTCCGTAATGATATGGGGTTAGAGAATGTTGAAGTAATGATCCCATTTGTTCGTACTGTACGCCAAGCGGAAGAAGTGATTGACGAATTAGCGGCAAACGGTTTGAAACGGGGTGAGAACGGCTTAAAAGTCATTATGATGTGTGAAATTCCATCAAATGCTTTATTAGCGGATAAATTTTTAGAACACTTTGATGGTTTTTCTATCGGCTCTAACGACATGACCCAATTAACATTAGGTCTTGACCGAGATTCAGGTGTGGTTTCTGCACTGTTTGATGAACGCAATGATGCAGTGAAAGCATTATTATCAATGGCAATCCAAGCCGCAAAACGTAATGGAAAATATGTGGGTATTTGTGGTCAAGGACCTTCTGATCATGAAGATTTTGCACAATGGCTAATGGAAGAGGGAATTGATAGTTTATCGTTAAACCCAGATACCGTAATTAAAACTTGGGTAAAATTAGCACAATAGAATTAATATCATCATTATAAATAAAAGCTCACAATATTATGTGAGCTTTTTTTATACAATTATTAAATAATAGGCAAAAAAAAAGCCTATCATGGGCTGACAGGCAAAGACTACACACAGCAATATTTTATATTCTTTAATCCCGCCAATTAATCTATTAATATAAACGGCGAAATTATTAATTTGATGAAACATTTGTTTCGTTGATATTTATATTAAGAGAAATGTGTTAATTATGCTCTAAGAATTATCTCAATAAAAAGAATATTGGTTTATTTAAAATTGAATATAACTTGCTGGTAACAAACAGGTTTAAAAAATGTAATTTGTTTCAGAATGTAAGTTTTAATATAAAAATATAATGGTTTATTCCTAAATTGATAATCTTTATTAAACTTTGCTCTGTTATTTTTAGAGCATGTAAGTAGCTACACTTACATGCTCAATTATTATTTATTCTTTTTCGATAAAGTTTTTATTCATAAATTCTACTGTTTCAGTTAAATCAGGATTCGGTTTTGGTACTTCATTAATCCATGCATTTAATAAACTATGTGCAACAGCAAGAACAACAGGACCAATAAATAAACCAATCATACCTAATGTTAAAATCCCACCAATAACACCGGTGAGAATTAATACCATAGGCAAATCAGCACCCATCTTGATTAAATAAGGCCGTAATACACCATCCATTGTTGCAACAGCACCACCCCAAATCACCATGACAATGCCCCAAGTGGTATCACCCGTCCAAAATAGCCATAAAATTGAAGGGATCAATACTAATAAAGGGCCAATTTGAGCAAGGCAGCAAATAAACATAATGACGGTTAATACGGTAGCATAAGGTACGCCAGATACAGCAAGGCCGATACCGCCAACAATAGCCTGAATTAAGGCAGTTAAAACGACACCTAATGCAACGGCGCGAATAGACATAGATGCAAGTAAGATTGCAGCATCACCACGTTGACCTGCTAAACGAATAGCAAAATGGCGCAACCAAGATACGACATTTTCACCTTGTAAAAACAGTAAGCCTGAAAATAACAACATCACACCCAAATGTAGGGCAAATCGACCAATATTTAAGGCTTGAGCGAAAAACCAGTTTGCAGCTTGCCCAACATATGGTTGGATTTTTGAGATTAATGCATTGCCCCCTGAGACAAGAATAGAGTGCCATGTATCATAAAGCTTGCTTCCTATCATAGGGATATCGTTAAGCCATAATAATTGAGGCGGCTGAATATTCGAGGGTGATTTCGCTAATTCAATTAAGGGGGCGCTATTATCAATGACACTACTAATTAATAAGATAATAGGGATAACGAAGATCAGTAATATCAAAATCATCATTATCATGGTTGATAGCCAACGATATTTTACCCGTTTCTCAATAATAAGAAGTAACGGCCATGTTGCTACAACAATCATTCCAGCCCAAATGAAACCCACAATAAAGGGATTTAGGATCCAAAAACTGGCGATAATAAAAAAAGAAATAAAAAGAACAGTGAATAAAACTTTGGGTATATCTGTATGGATCTGCGGTTTTTCCATGGTTTTAAATCCCTACACGAATAAAAATGCTAGAAGCAGATGAATAAACATTGCAAATATCACGTTGTTTATATCACTACGCAATTTGCCAGAATTGTATGATAAGGTGAACAGGTATCGGTCTGAAAGTACAAAATGAGGCAAAGTACCTCTTAGTATACATTTCAACATCTAAAATTAAGCAATGTGGACTATTAGATTAAAGAGCTATAACAAATGATCCCACGTATATCGCAAGCACCGCAAGTCAGTGAACTCACAACAGAATTTCTTGATACCCTTCGAAAAAACGGTTTCACCGGTGATATCTCCAGCAGTTACGCTGACAGACTCACTATGGCAACAGATAATAGTATTTACCAGTTATTGCCACAGGCTGTAGTTTTTCCTCGCTCAACAGCTGATGTCACTATTATTGCTCGCTTAGTTGATGAACCTCGATTTCATTCTCTGTCTCTGACCCCAAGAGGAGGAGGAACAGGGACTAATGGGCAGGCTTTAACAGAGGGTATTGTTGTCGATTTATCTCGCTATATGAAACGTATCATTGAGATAAACCCAGAAGAACGTTGGGTGAAAGTGGAAGCCGGAGTGATAAAAGATGAGCTTAATCTCTTTTTAAAACCTTACGGCTTCTTTTTTGCACCTGAGCTATCTACTAGTAACCGCGCTACATTAGGAGGAATGATCAATACCGATGCATCAGGGCAAGGTTCAATGGTTTATGGTAAAACCTCTGATCACGTTCTTGGTGTTAGAGCGGTTTTGTTAGGGGGTGAACTGCTTGAAACGCGAGCTATGGATACCGCACTAGCAGAAAATATTGCCCAAGAGAGTTCTGCAATCGGTAAAGTTTATCGTACCGTTTTGTCTCGTTGCAAAGAGCAACGAAAGCTTATTCTTGAAAAATTCCCTAAATTAAATCGCTTTTTAACTGGGTATGATTTACGTCATGTCTTTAGTGATGACATGAAACGATTTGATTTAACAAGAATTTTAACAGGCTCTGAAGGAACGCTAGCTTTTATTACTGAAGCGACACTTGATATTACGCCAATTCCTAAACAGCGCAGTTTAGTCAATGTAAAATATGATTCCTTTGACTCAGCATTACGTAATGCGCCTTTTTTAGTTAAAGCGAATGCACTTTCTGTTGAAACTGTTGATTCCAAAGTATTAAATCTCGCTCGTGAAGATATTGTGTGGCACTCCGTTAAAGAGTTGATCACTGATATACCTGATAAAGATATGCAAGGCCTGAATATTGTTGAATTTGCGGGTGATGATGAAAATCTTATCGCTTCACAAGTCGCATCATTATGCCAACGCTTAGATTCATTAATGAAAGAGGGTCAGGGCGGTGTTATCGGTTATCAAGTCTGTGAAGATTTGGCGGATATTAACCGTATTTATGCTATGCGTAAAAAAGCGGTTGGTTTATTGGGTAACGCAAAAGGGCAAGCAAAGCCAATTCCTTTTGTAGAAGACACCTGTGTACCGCCAGAACATCTTGCTGATTATATTACAGAATTTAGAGCATTGCTTGACAACCATCAGCTCAATTATGGCATGTTTGGACATGTTGATGCAGGCGTATTGCATGTAAGACCCGCTCTTGATATGTGCGATCCACAACAAGAATTATTGATGAAATCCATCTCAGACGACATTGTCACGTTAACAGCTAAATATGGTGGATTACTTTGGGGTGAACATGGAAAAGGCTTTAGAGCGCAATACAGCCCCGAATTTTTCGGTGAAACGCTCTATCATGAATTGCGTCAAATCAAAACGGTGTTCGATCCTCGAAATAGGCTGAATCCTGGGAAAATATGCCCTCCATTAGAGGTCGATGAACCCATGAAGCAGGTTGATACTATCAAACGAGGTACTTTTGATCGCACAATTCCTTTATCTGTGCGTCAAGATTTCAAAGGTGCATTAGATTGTAATGGTAATGGACTTTGCTTTAACTTTGATGCTAAAAGCCCAATGTGTCCTTCAATGAAAATCAGCGGACAACGCATTCATTCACCTAAAGGACGAGCTGCACTCGTAAGAGAGTGGCTACGCTTATTAACAGAGCAAGGTGTTAGTCCAAAACAGCTTGAGTCTAGCCTTGAAAATAATAAACCTAGTTTAAGAGGTTTAATTGAGAAAACACGTAATACTTGGAAAGCTAAACGTGGCGAATATGACTTTTCCCATGAAGTCAAAGCGGCAATGAACGGCTGCTTGGCTTGTAAGGCTTGTTCAACGCAATGTCCGATTAAAATTGATGTGCCATCGTTTCGTTCTAAATTCACTGAACTTTATCACCAGCGTTATTTACGTCCGTTAAAAGATCATGTTGTTGCTAATGTTGAATTAACAACACCCATTATGGCGAAAGCACCCGGATTCTTTAACTTTTTTATGAAGCAACCATTGGTGCAATCATTAAGTAAACATACGATAGGAATGGTTGATTTACCTTTGCTGTCATCACCGACATTAAGACAGCAATTGGCTGGGCATAAAGCGTTAGATATGACGCTAGAAGACTTAGAACGTTTATCTGAAAAACAAAGAAGTCATCATGTGCTGGTGGTACAAGATCCCTTCACCAGCTATTACGATGCAAAAGTGGTTGCTGATTTTATTAAACTGATTGAAAAAATTGGATTTAAACCTGTATTGTTGCCGTTTTCGCCTAATGGTAAAGCGCAACATATTAAGGGTTTTTTACAGCAATTTAGTAAAACAGCGCAAAAAACCTCAACTATGCTTAATCGTGTTGCAAAATTAGGTATCCCTATGGTGGGCGTTGATCCTGCATTAGTGCTTTGTTATCGCGATGAATATCGTGAAATACTGGGTGATAAACGTGGGGATTTTAATGTTCAACTTGTTCATGAATGGCTAAGTAAGTTGATATCTGAGCCAATAGCCGTTCGTGATGATGCTGAAAAATGGTATCTTTTCGGGCACTGTACAGAAGTGACGGCACTACCACAAAGTATGAAACAGTGGCAGGCTATTTTCCAACGTTATGGGCAGCAACTCGAATTTGTGAGCACTGGATGTTGTGGAATGGCAGGTACTTATGGACATGAGCTAAATAATTATGAAAACTCGTTGGGCATTTATCAACTCTCATGGGGTAATGCATTAAAAACATTACCAACAATGCGTTGTTTAAGCACCGGTTACTCTTGTCGTAGTCAAGTAAAACGTATTGATAATATTGAGTTAAAACACCCACTACAGGCACTTTTGGAGATTATGCCATGATATGGAAACGTGAAACGACAATTGAGTATCTTAATCATATTGGACAAAACAATATGATGAGCCATTTGGGTATTGAATTAACCTGTCTTGGTGATGACTATCTTGAAGGAACAATGCCTGTTGATCATCGTACTAAGCAGCCTTTAGGGCTTTTGCATGGTGGTGCTTCTGTTGTTTTAGCGGAAACATTGGGCTCTGTTGCAGGTTATCTTTGTACCGAAGGTGAACAGAAGATTGTCGGGCTAGAAATCAATGCGAATCATATTCGTTCAGCGAGAGAAGGCAAGGTAAGAGGTGTATGCAAAGCTATTCATTTAGGACGCTCACACCAAGTCTGGTCAATAGAAATATTTGATGATGAAGGTCGTCAAGTATGTATTTCTAGATTAACGACATCTGTTATTTCTTAAAGAATAAAAACGACATACGCACAAAGTGAAATACTCGCTTTGTGCGTTTTTTTATGTTTATAGATAATGTCAAAAGAATAAAAATAGAGAGAGAAAATAAAATTATTTCTTTATTTGGATTTTATTTTTAATGATAATCATTATCTTCATAATAAAAGATAAGACGACCAATAATGTTAACTATTTCTAAATTCAACACCACAGTATTATTAATTGCAGGTTTATTAATCAGCGGATGTGATAATAATTCTACCTCTGAAACGAGTAATGATATAAGTAATATTCCAGTACAAACTGTTTCTGGCTTTAATATGGTTTATCCCACTTCATTTACAATGAGCAGAGAAGATACTGAAAATTATTTTAAATCATTACCAGATAATATTCAGGATGTCACAACAGAAATGATGGTTTATAAATCAGAACCTATTTGCGATTTGATAGAGGTTCGTCTGGTTTATTTTAAAATGATCGATGCAATGAGTTACGATGTGGACGCAGGAGCGCAAGGTATAGTTGATAATATTGCGATAATAGATGGTATGAATGAAATATCTACATCGATAAAACCATTAACTATCCCAAATGTGGAGAGCCGACATGTCTTTTTTGAAGGGAAATACGCAAAAGAGAATGTGAGCTATGAAGGTATTTTAGCGGCTGATCTTAAAACGAACCGAGTATGGCAACTACAGTTGATTAGCAACTTCAATAGCCAATCGAACAAACAAAAAAATAGTCAAATGCTTGAATGTACAAACAAATATATTCAAACCATCACTATCAGTAAATAAGTTCAAAGAGCACACAATCCAATAAGAGGTCATCACTTAAGTGGTGCTATCTTATCCTTCATGATAAGCATAAAAATGCATGTGAACAGGGCTAATAAGCTGTAATGTAAAAACACATTTTTATGCTTTTTTCTCTAAATTTCAGTGATAACATATAACATGTATTTACATTGCAACTTATATGCGTATTGTGCGAAATATAAGAAAAATTAAAAGTTTTATTTTTTGTAATGAAAGAGCAAAAAAGTGTTATATTACATTGTGTTAATATTAACCGTTAACAAAATAATCGCAAAAATAGAACAAAAAACACACATTTATAGAATATCCTTTCAAAAGACATGGTTGAAGTGATAAGGGTTATCATTACCATTAGTGTCAGGAAAGATATCAATCTCCTTTCGAAATGAGGTCAGAAATGACAAACAACGTTGAAACTTTTTCTCTTAATGACACAGCTTGGCAAGGCATTGTATTAACGGATAATGCAGCAAAGCATATCTGCCATTTGATTGAGAAAAACCCAGAAAAACAAGGGCTTTCCTTAAGTATCAAACCCTCTGGTTGTACAGGGTATGGTTATGTTATTGAACTCGCTACTGCCCCAAATGATGATGATCTTGTTTATGAACATAATGGAGCAAAACTCTTTGTCTCATTAAAAGCAATGCCATTTATCGATGGGTTAGTTGTTGATTATGTTCGTGAAGGACTTAATCAAATGTTTAAATTTAATAATCCTAAAGCTCAAAACGTCTGCGGATGTGGTGAGAGCTTCGGGGTATAACATAGTGAAGTCAGATTATGTCTCAGAGCAATGTTGAAATTGGTGATGAAGTTCAGGGATGGCTAAGCGATCATCACTATAAAGAAGGTTTTTATACCGATATCTCAACCGATACCTTAGAAAAAGGATTAAACGAAGCGGTTGTACGTGCAATATCGGCAAAAAGAAACGAACCAGAGTGGATGCTGAAATTTCGTTTAGATGCTTATCGCCATTGGCTAGAAATGGAAGAGCCTCATTGGCTAAAAGCAGATTATCCATCGCTTAATTATCAAGATTATAGCTATTATTCAGCGCCATCTTGTAGCTCATGTTGTGCTAATGGTAGCTGTGCTGGTGGCACAAATGAAGCGGTGACGAGTGATAAGCAAGCTACGCAAGATTATTTAACCAAAGAAGTTGAAGATGCCTTTAACCAACTTGGTGTGCCTGTAAGAGAAGGGCAAGCCGTTGCTGTTGATGCCATTTTTGACTCTGTTTCCGTTTCAACAACATATCGTGAAGAGCTTGCCGAACATGGCATTATTTTCTGTTCATTTAGCGAAGCTATTCAAGAATATCCTGATTTAGTGCGCCAATATTTAGGCACTGTGGTATCAAGCCATGATAACTACTTTGCTGCACTAAACGCTGCTGTCGCATCTGATGGTACTTTTGTCTATATTCCAAAAGGGGTTCGTTGCCCAATGGAATTATCGACTTATTTCCGTATTAATGCGGCTCAAACAGGTCAATTCGAACGAACTATTTTGGTTGCTGATGAAGGTAGTTACGTCAGTTATATCGAAGGTTGTTCAGCACCTGTTCGTGATAGCTATCAGCTTCATGCTGCTGTGGTTGAAGTCATTATCCATAAAGATGCCGAAGTAAAATACTCTACTGTGCAAAACTGGTTCTCTGGTGGCGATAGTGAAGGCGGTATTCTTAATTTTGTGACTAAACGTGCTATCTGTGAAGGCGAAAACGCCAAAATGTCATGGACACAATCAGAAACAGGTTCTGCAATTACGTGGAAATATCCAAGTGTGATTTTAAAAGGGGATAATTCGACCGCTGAATTCTTCTCGGTTGCTTTAACGAATGGCAACCAACAAGCAGATACTGGTACTAAGATGATCCATATCGGCAAAAATACCAAATCAACCATTATCTCTAAAGGTATTTCTGCGGGTAAAAGCCAAAATAGTTACCGCGGACTCGTAAAAGTACTCCCCGGTGCGCAAAATGCCCGTAATTTTACCCAATGTGATTCCATGTTAATTGGTACGCAGTGCGGTGCGCATACTTTCCCTTATGTTGAAGTAATGAACAACTCTGCACAGCTTGAACATGAAGCGACAACGTCACGTATTGGTGAGGATCAGTTGTTCTATTGTCGTCAGCGTGGGTTAAGCGAAGATGATGCAATCTCAATGATTGTAAACGGATTTTGTAAAGATGTGTTCTCAGAATTACCGCTGGAATTTGCTGTGGAAGCACAAAAATTATTAGCAATCAGCTTAGAACATAGCGTCGGTTAACTATTAACCAAATTCTGAGTATAAAGATACCGAAGGCATATATTATGTTAGAGATTAAAAATTTACATGTCAGTGTTGAAGGCAATGAGATCCTTAAAGGATTAGATTTGCAGGTTCGTGCAGGTGAAGTCCACGCGATTATGGGACCAAATGGCTCGGGTAAAAGTACCTTATCAGCAACACTTGCTGGTCGTGATGAATATGAAGTTGATGAAGGTTCAATTACCTTTAAAAATAAAGATTTATTGGAATTAGAACCAGAAGATCGCGCAGGTGAAGGTATTTTTATGGCATTTCAATATCCTGTTGAAATACCCGGTGTCAGCAACCAATTTTTCTTGCAATCTTCGGTGAATGCGGTGAGAGAGTATCGGGGTCAAGAGCCGTTAGATCGCTTTGATTTTGAAGACTTTATTGAAGATAAAATCAAATTATTGGATATGCCACAAGATTTGTTAACACGCTCAGTTAACGTGGGATTTTCTGGTGGTGAAAAAAAACGTAACGATATTTTGCAAATGGCTGCATTAGAGCCTGAATTGTGTATTTTAGATGAAACAGATTCAGGGCTTGATATCGACGCATTAAAAATCGTTTCTAATGGTGTTAATAGCTTACGTGATGGCAAACGTGCTTTTATTGTTGTAACACACTACCAACGCATTCTTGATTATATTAAACCTGATTTTGTACATGTGCTTTATCAGGGAAAAATCATTAAATCTGGTGATTTTTCATTGGCGCAAAAATTGGAGGAACAAGGTTATGGCTGGCTTATTGACCCTCAATGAAAAGCGTGAAAAACAGCGCCAAGTTGAACTGCGTAATCAACAAGCACTAAAAACGTTTTCAGCGTTATACCATCAACGTAAAGGCGACGATAATCTCAATGCGCGTAATCACTGGCTACAAGTCGAGAAAGTAGGTTTCCCAGCTTACCGTCATGAAGATTGGCATTATACGCCATTAGAAGAAACGCTAAGCCAGCACTATCAACAGTTACCACCTTTTGATGTGCAAAGTTTAATGGCTAAACACGCTTTGTCTTTTGATTGCTACCGTATTGTTATGGTAAATGGCACATTTTCACCGATAGAAAGCAGTAAAGATTTTGGTCCTTATCAAGTCACTTTACTTGATAACCAAAGTGAATTACCTAAAGCGGTAAATGGTGAAATTTTCCTGCATTTAGTTGAAAGTTTAGCGCCACATCCTTTGTTGATCACCCTGAAAGCGGGTGTTATTGCGGATAAACCACTTTATATCCTCAATATTACTCAAGGTGATCAAAGCGCAGAGGTAAATAGTGCAAATTATCGTTTTCACCTTGATGTTGGTGCGAATACCCAGATGCAAGTGGTAGAGCACTATATCAGCAGTGATAACGAAAACCGTCACTTTACGGGAGCAAGATTAACCGCAGCGATTGGTGATAATGCCTCTTTTAATCATATCAAATTAAGTTTTGAAAATGGCGTAAGTCAGCATTTTGCTCATAATGATCTGACGATAGGTCGTGATGCTCGTGTCAATAGTTATGCATTCTTATTAGGCGCTAAACTTAGTCGTCATCACACGAGTTCGGCACTAAAAGGTGAAAATACAGAACTTTCGATGAATAGCGTTGTATTACCTAAAGCAGACGAAATAGCGGATACCCGTACATGGCTGGTTCATGGTGAGAAAAATTGCCAGAGTCGTCAACTGCATAAAAGTATTGCGATGGATGCAGGGAAAGCCGTATTTAACGGTATGATCACGGTGACACCTCAAGCCTTAAAAACAGATGGTCAAATGACTAATAACAATCTGTTGCTGGGTGAGAAAGCACAAATTGATACTAAACCACAGCTTGAAATCTATGCTGATGATGTGAAATGTAGCCATGGTGCCACAGTAGGTCGGATTGATAATGAGCAACTATTTTATTTGCGTTCACGAGGTATTTCTTTAAGTGACGCCCGTAAAATGATCATCCATGCATTTGCGGCTGAATTAACTGAATCACTAGAAAATAGTGTGATCAAGGCGCAGGTATTAGACAGAATTAATCAGCGCTTATTAGAGGTATAAAATAAGGCATTATGACGCATTCCATTGAAAAAGCGCGAGATGATTTTCCAATCCTTTTACAACAAGTAAAAGGAAAAACACTGGTTTATCTCGACAGTGCCGCAAGTGCTCAGAAACCGGCTTGCGTCATTGAACATGAAAAACAATTTGCCTTAACACAATATGCCGCGGTTCACCGCGGCATTCATACGTTAAGTGCAAATGCGACAACGTTAGTTGAAAATGTTCGTAAAAAAGCCAGTGATTTTTTAGGTGCCAATAGCGAAGAAGAGATTATTTTTGTTAAGGGAACAACAGAAGGGATCAACTTAATCGCAAATGTTTATAGCCAACGATTTTTAAATGATGGTGACAATATCATCATCACAGAAATGGAACATCACGCAAATATTGTTCCTTGGTATATGCTGGCAAAACAGTGTGGTTTTAATGTTCGAGTGTTACCGTTATTACAAGACGGCACACTGGATTTAGCTCAATTACCTCGCTTAATCGATGAACGAACTAAATTACTCAGCCTTACGCATCAATCAAATGTATTGGGCACAGTGAATCCTATCGCTCAAATTATTCGTGATGCTCGTCAATATGCTATTGATCAAGGAGGGGAGTTACATATATTGGTTGATGGTGCTCAAAGTGCAATGCATCAAACAATTAATGTTTCACAACTTGATTGCGACTTTTTTGTGTGTAGCGGCCATAAACTTTATGGACCTACTGGTATTGGCTTGCTGTATGGTAAAAAAGAGATACTGGATGAATTACCGTCTTGGGAAGGCGGTGGCGCAATGATAAAGCATGTTCACATTAATGGTGATATTACCTATGCAGATGCACCTTGGCGCTTTGAAGCAGGAACTCCTAATATAATGGGAATGATTGGCTTAGGTGCTGCGTTAGATTATCTTTCACAATTAGGCATGAATAATATTGCTGAGTATGAAAATCATATAATGAAGTATGCCCAAGAGCAGTTGCAAAAAGTAAAATCTTTAACGCTTTATGGCAATGATTCTCGACAAGGTGTGATAGCGTTTAATTTAGGTAAACACCATGCTTATGATGTTGGGGCATTTCTTGATAATTATGGTATTGCGATTCGTACAGGGCATCATTGTGCGATGCCAATTATGGATTATTACCAAGTTCCTGCGATGTGTCGTGCATCTCTTGGTTTATATACCAATAAAAATGATATCGATGCGTTGGTTAATGCGCTATTACGTGTTGAAATGTTATTAGGTTAAAGATTAAAAAAGAGGTTATTCATGGCAGTGGCCAATTTGCCAGATGAAGCAAAATTATTACGCAATTTCTCTCGTTGTCAGGATTGGGAACAACGTTATCTCTATATGATGGAGTTAGGTGAGCGCCTCACTCCTTTAACAGATGAACAACGTATTTCAGCTAATTTTATTGAAGGTTGTCAAAGCCAAGTTTGGATAGCGGTTTCTCTTAATGATAATAAACAACTGGTACTGGCTGGTGACAGTGATGCAGGCATTGTGAAAGGGCTTGTTGCCTTGGTAATTATCTTATTTCAGGGGAAGACGCTCGAACAAGCATTAGCCACAGATGTAAAACAGTATTTTTCATCACTAGCGCTAGAAAGCCACTTAACACCTTCTCGAACTCAAGGCTTACATGCGATGGTCACGACACTGATTAAGCGTTTTTCAGAATACGCTGTAGCATAAATGTTACCTGATCCCACATTAATGTTCTAAACTGACTTATTATATGAAAGCATAACAATGATAATGTTATCATCATAATAGTCAGTTTATTTTATTTCTAACACACGGGATAAACGATGAAAAAATGGTTAACTCTCTTGGGTGTATCGCTGCTAGGAATGAGTAGTCACTTGTCTTATGCGACAGAATATCTACTACCTGCTGATAACCAGCGTATTATTGGTGAAAATTTTTCATATATAGTTCCTGATGATAAGCGTTCACTAGAAACCATTGCGTCTGAATACCAAGTGGGATTGCTCAATATGATGGAAGCGAATCCTGGTATTGATCCTCTTTTGCCTGATGCAGGTAAAACCTTAACGATCCCATTACAGATGATTTTGCCTGATACTTTACATAAAGGTATTGTTATTAACCTTGCTGAATTGCGCCTTTATTATTATCCAAAAGAGGGTGGAACGGTTGATGTTTACCCTATTGGAATTGGTCAATTAGGACGAGAAACACCTGAAATGGTGACATCGATTTCTCAATTAATTAAAGATCCAACTTGGACTCCAACGGCGAATATTCGCAAAAACTATGCAGCTAAAGGGATCACGCTACCTGCTGTTGTTCCTGCTGGCCCTGAAAACCCAATGGGAGCATATGCCCTAAGATTGGCACATAGTCGAGGTGAATATCTTATTCATGGTACTAATGCTGATTTTGGTATTGGCTTAAGAGTGAGTTCGGGCTGTATTCGTTTAAGACCAAATGATATTGAGACGTTATTTAACGTGGTACCTAAAGGTAGCCGTGTTCAGGTAATCAATAAGCCGATTAAATTTACTGAAACCGCAGACGGTAGACAGTTTATTGAAGTCCACCAACCACTATCACGTAATGAAGATGACGATCCACAAACTATGCCTCTTACATTCACGAAGCAATTTAATGCTTGGTATGAGAGTGGTAAAGTGGATAAAGATAAAGTCGATGCAGAGCTTATTCGACGTTCTGGCATTCCTGTAGAGGTTACTGCTTACTAGTCAGTTTGGATGATATTATTAAAAATAAAATAGGTGCTTCAGGCACCTGTTTTGTTTTAAGTTTCACAAAAATAACAAAAGACTTCTTTATAAAATCAATAGCGTTAAAAATGCCTTACTATCAAAATGTTTTCTATTGATAGTAAGGTATTTTAATGAGAGTTTCAGTTAGTAATGAACATACGATAAAGAGAAATAATAATATCACTTCTAGTGTGGGGGATGGTTTAGAGAGACTATTTAATAATTTATCTCAGGTGGAAAATAGCTGCAAAACGTTTTTATGTGGAGATAAAAAGCTAAAAAGTGAAAATATTCAATTAATGTGCAATGAGCTCCTTCAACGAGTCATTCCCAAAGAGGGATCGAGGAAATATGAGTTAATTGAAATAGAGGTTTTGCCTGATATGGCGAGCTCTAGAGTCTCCTACACAAAATCTTCAAAGTCAGTGACTGAGCTGTTTAATATTCTAGAGAATGAATTTAAAAAAGTAAGTGATATGGAGTATTCTGTACTAACAATAACTCAGCAAAAAAGTGTTGATAAAATTAGGGATACATTTAGTCAGATATCTATTCAAGCTGATAAAAATATCAAATATAATTCGCACTTAGCTACTAATTTTAATTTAAATGAGCGTATAAAAGCCCTGGGTATCGATAAACTTCACAATAATTAATAACCTTATAAAAAACCAAAGCCCTAACATTGTTAGGGCTTTGCGATTAATACTTACCTAAAGCTGTTTTCAGCCTATTGGTGAGTCAAATTACTTTTTATAAGTAGTGACTTGGTTATCTAAACGCTGATTTGCACGAGCTGCTTCGTCGTAAGCTGATTTAGCTTCAGCGCGAGCAGATTGTACATCACCACTTAATTGCTGAACTTGAGTATTCAGGCGGCTTACATCAGAAGAGATTTGATCTAATTGTGCATTATTACTAGAAGAACAACCTGCTAATAAGCCTGAAGCCAGAATTACCGCACCTAGTACAAGTTTCGCTTTCATAGTTACAACCTCTATTATTAGTTTGTGTAAAGGAACAAGTAGCATTTATATGAAACCATTAATAAGTATGGCACATATATAGGAAAATGCTGGATTTATTTACCACATTCTACTGAACCATTAGTTGAACAATAGAAAAAATAACACCTAAAACGCAAATATTCAGTACAAAAAATGCGTGTTATTTCACAAAAGATTTTTATTCATAAAAGTCTGATAGAAAAACATTTTATCTGTATTGTTTTATTGTTACTTATATTTATAGCTATAAAGCACTACCTAAATTTACTTTTATGAAAATAGGTTCTATTTCATTTTTAAACGATTCAAGCGTAAATTTTTGGAAGTTGAGATCGTTATATCCCCTAAAAAAAAGTATTCCTCGTTCTAAATCGGTGAGTGTTGTCCATACTGAAAATTCGCTTGTATGAAGGGCTTTTAACGTGTTATTACCCAGTAAAGGATCGATTGTGGAATTTTTAGGGCGATCAAAACGATTCATAATATGAGCTAGTTCAACAAGTTGTGTGTCTTGATCAGAAACTTGGTGATAATACGTTGTGTAGTAAACAGCACGAATAAATCTATCAACAGAAGTATCAGAGCTTGGCAATGTTACTAAAGCAATTCCACTATCTGGTTGTTTTACTTTAATATTTCCCAGTGTGCTGGTGGAAATATTAATATTAGAAAGGTGGGTGTAATTATTTAAGTTAGTAAGATGCCATGGAAATAATGGCCCATTGGTCATGCAATAAGTCGGATTATCATAAATATGCAATTTTCCTTCTGAAACCTCAACAACAATACAGGCTCCCGTTTTATCATAAAAAGCATAATGGAAAGGGCTGGGCAAATTGCGCAATAGTAATAACTTTTGTGACCAAAATGCCGTTTTAGGGATATCTTGTTTTAATTCTTCAACGGTTGAATATTGTGCTAAAGCCCATTCGCCAATTGCGGCGATCGGCACTGAGGTTGAGTAGTTTTCTGGGGTAATATCATTTAGCTTTGAATCAGGAAGCATATTCAAGCTAAAAGAAAGCCCTTGTGTATTGACTCCTTCGAGTACGTCTTTTGTTCCTTCTAAATTAATTGGTGCTGTAATGGCAATAAAAGGATATTTAGTGGCATATTTTAATCCTGGTGTACCATTGGGGGCGTTTTGTTGGAATGTATGGCCTTTAGGATAATAGGCAAATATTGAGGCAGGTTTGTCTGCTGAAAATTCCATTGTTCTACCATGATAAATGCGATTTTTCTTATCTTTGATCGCAAGGGTAGTACAAGCAAAAGCATGAGTATTTATTGTGCCATCAGACATTTTACATCCTTATTTTACTTACAATTAATAAAATAGCTTATTAAAAGCATAGAAGAAATGAGGACAGTAAGAGGGAAAAATCAGCAGAATAGAGAAAATAGAGAAAAGAAAAAACGCCACGATGACCGTGGCGTTTGAACTATTGACGTACTGTTAAATTACAGAACGTGAACAGATGAAGTATTTGTTGTACCGCTATCAACCAGCGCACCAGTAACCATAACAACACGCTCACCAGCATGAGCTAGACCACTTGCTAATGCGGCTTCTTTACCAATACGGTAGAAGTCGTCAGTAGAAGAGATTTCATTAACTAATTGCGTTGTTACACCTTTAACTAACAGTAACTGACGAGCTGTTTCTTCGTTGTTTGTTAATGCTAAGATTGGTGCAGTTGGGAAATATTTACGGATAGAACGTGCTGATTTACCACCGAAAGTTGCAACAACAATCAGAGGGGCATCTAAGTTTTCAGCCATTTCTACCGCACCGCGACAAACTGCTTCAGTTACACGTAATTTTGCAGCTGTTTGTTTGTAATCAAGGCGAGATTGCATGATACGGTCTGTACGATCACAGATAGTTGCCATGATAGTTACAGCTTCTACTGGGTATTTACCTTTAGCACTTTCACCTGACAACATAACAGCATCAGTACCATCTAAGATAGCATTCGCAACGTCACCCGCTTCAGCACGAGTAGGGCGTGGGTTTTTGATCATAGAATCTAACATTTGCGTTGCAGTGATAACCACTTTACGCGCAGCGTTACATTTTTCGATCATCATTTTTTGTGCGAAGATAACTTCTTCAACTGGGATCTCAACACCTAAGTCACCACGAGCAACCATGATGCCGTCAGAGGCTTCTAAGATCTCATCAAAATTGTTTAAACCTTCTTGGTTTTCAATTTTTGAGATGATCATAATGTTTTCGCCACCGTGTGCATTTAAGTGAGCACGCATTTCTTCAACGTCTGAACGTTTACGAATAAATGATGCAGCAACGAAATCAACGCCTTGCTCGCAACCAAAGATAAGATCTTGTTTATCTTTTTCAGCTAATGCAGGTAAACCGATAGAAACGCCAGGTAAGTTAACACCTTTGTTTTCACCTAGGTCACCGTTGTTTAAAACTTCACAAACAACTTCTGTATCAGTTACAGCAGTTACTTTCATGCCGATAAGACCATCATCAACTAAAACAGTGTTACCAACAGTTAAATCTTTAGCGAAACCTTCGTAAGTTACAGCAACGCGGTCTTTGTTACCCACAACAGTTTTGTCTGTGGTGAAAGTGAAAGTTTGACCAGCAACTAAAGTAACATCATTACCACCTTCTAATTTGATGGTACGAATTTCTGGGCCTTTAGTATCTAATAAGATAGCGGCTTTTTTGCCTGTTTTAGCGCAAACGTTACGCAGGTTTTTGATACGGTTGCCATGCTCTTCATAGTCACCGTGAGAGAAGTTTAAACGCATAACGTTCATGCCAGCGTCTAGTAATTGATTCAGTTTTTCTTCAGATTCGGTTTTTGGCCCGATGGTGCAAACAATTTTTGTCTTTTTCATGGCAGTCTATTTAATGGTTGTATTGTAATGGATGAATAAGGATTAATGTCGCCGTTTTCTATTAACTGTATCAACGGTGCAAAACAGGATGTACAAGCTCATCTCTAAGGGATAAGTTGCGCAACATGTTAATGATTCAGCAACATCATAAAAATCTTGTCACTATTTTGTATCACGGGTTGGTAGACATCTTACATTATAGTCTATCACGATTCATTTGTTCTGTTTTCTAAAGATGCCCGTAAATCAATGCGCTGAAACCTTTCAACAAAATTATGTTTCGTATTATAGAGGTTAATTTCTATGAAGAAAATCGAAAAAAGGTAAATTTAAGTGATGTGATCAAAATACAGCACTGACTGCTTGTTTTTTAAGCAATTTGTTGCGCAATAAAATATTGCAAGCTAGATTAATTATTTTGTAGGGTAGGTAAGATGAGTAAAAATAAGAAAATAGAGAAAGAGAAATGGTGCGTCCAAGTGGACTCGAACCACCGACCCCCACCATGTCAAGGTGGTGCTCTAACCAACTGAGCTATGGACGCACTGTATTGAGATGTTGCCGAAACATAAATGGTGCGTCCAAGTGGACTCGAACCACCGACCCCCACCATGTCAAGGTGGTGCTCTAACCAACTGAGCTATGGACGCACTGTATTGAGATGTTGCCGAAACATAAATGGTGCGTCCAAGTGGACTCGAACCACCGACCCCCACCATGTCAAGGTGGTGCTCTAACCAACTGAGCTATGGACGCACTGTATTGAGATGTTGCCGAAACATAAATGGTGCGTCCAAGTGGACTCGAACCACCGACCCCCACCATGTCAAGGTGGTGCTCTAACCAACTGAGCTATGGACGCATTATCTATTGGGTGACAACGGGGACGAATATTAACGAGATGATTCGATTCTGGCAAGAGGAAAAACACAAATTTATATTCAACTGCTCGTATTTAAAGCTATTTGTTGATATTTGTGTCATTCCCTTGCCTAAATAACCGTTTCTCTTTAACGCTCTGAGCGTAATAACACCACTTCATCAGATTGACGTTGGATCCACCAAATACGGGAACCCATCATAATTGCTGAGGCAGTTAAACCTAGAATAAAGCCAATCCAGAAACCAGCAGGTCCCATAGCTTCAACAAAGTAGTTAGTACGTCCTAATATATAACCAGAAGGTAATCCAATTACCCAGTAGGCAATAAAGGTAATAAAGAAGATAGAGCGAGTATCTTTATAACCTCGTAATACACCGGAGCCAATAACTTGCACAGAATCTGATAACTGATAAAGCGCAGCGAATAACATAAGATGAGAAGCTAATGTCACCACTTCAATATTATCGTTATACATTAATGCGATTTTTTCTCTAAAGATGATAGAGAAAATTGCAGTACAACTTGCCAACATTAGCCCAACAGCAAGTGCTGTAATGGCTGAAATGCGGGCTTGTTCTGTGGAGCGTTGTCCTAAATTATGACCCACACGAATTGTTGCTGCTATTCCCAATGAAAGAGGGAACATAAACATCAGGGAGCTAAAGTTAAGAGCTATCTGATGACTAGCAACCGCAGTAACGCCTAAAGGTGAAACTAATAATGCAACAACGGCAAAGAGTGTTACCTCAAAGAATAAGGCTAAACCAACGGGTAATCCTAAAAATGTAATACGTTTTATCGTGTGGAAATCAGGGCTTACTAAACGTTTCTTTGGCATAACGTCACGTTGTGTCGGTGCTCGACGCACGTAATAACGCATCATTAAGAACATTGCCCAGAAAACAGAGGCCGTTGCAACACCACAACCAATCCCCCCTAATTGTGGTGCGCCAAATTTACCGTAAATAAAAGCATAGTTAACAGGGATATTAATTAATAAGCCAATAAAACCAATTATCATGCCAGGTTTTGTTTTAGATAATCCCTCACATTGGCTTCTTAATACCTGATAGTAAAGGCAACCCGGAGCACCCCACATAATGGCATGAATAAATCCAATGGCCTTTTCGGCTAATTCAGGTTCGATATCATGTTGCGCTTCAATAATAAAACGGCTGTTATAAAGAATAGCAATGACCATGATTGATAAGAAAGTGGCGAGCCAAAACCCTTGCTGTGTACGATTAGCAATGTGTTTTCGTTGTCCTGAACCATTTAATTGTGCAACGATTGGGGTTAATGCCATTAATATGCCTTGACCTAATAAAATCGTTGGTAACCAAATAGACGTACCTACTGCCACCGCCGACATTTCTGTGGCATTTACAGCCCCCGCCATGACAGTATCAACCACACCCATTGCTGTTTGGGAAAATTGCGCGATGATAACGGGGATACCGAGAGCAAGTAAGCTACGCGCTTCTCTTATGTACTTCTGCACGCATACACCTTTATTTATTATAAGAAAAAGAAAGGAAGAGAACGAACGTCGTATTGTTAAAATGACGTAAAGAGATCCTCAAGACCGCTTATTCTAATGATAAAAGTTTAATTAGCAACGAAAGAAGTTTAGCTTTTCAAACACAGGATTTTGATAATTTATTAGGTGTTTTTACGTTATATTTAACGGCAATAATCGATAAGGAATAAATGCGATAATTGTTCCTTTGTATTAATACGAGCTATGTTATCCTTAATAGCATAAGCCTAAAATGAGTTTACCAGTTTATCGATCCAAGGAGATGTAAGATGTTTACAGGTATTGTTCAGGGAAAAGGGCGGGTTATTGCTATCGAAGATAAAGGCGATTTTCGTACCCATATCATTGAATTACCCAACGAGTTAGTCGGCAATTTAGAAACAGGCGCTTCTGTTGCAAATAATGGTTGCTGTTTAACGGTCACTAAAATTGAAGGTACGCATATTAGCTTTGATTTAGTGAAAGAGACATTACGTTTAACTAACCTTGGTGAATTAAAAGTCGGCTCTGAAGTAAATATTGAACGTGCGGCTAAGTATGGTGATGAAATTGGTGGTCATGTAATGTCTGGTCATATTGTAACAACCGCTGAAGTTGCCAAAATTATTACATCAGAAAATAATTTACAAATTTGGTTTCGTATCTTTGATAAAGCATTAATGAAGTACATTTTACACAAAGGTTTTATTGGTATTGATGGAATAAGCCTAACTGTGGGCGATGTGATTAATAACCGTTTTTGTGTCCATTTAATCCCGGAAACCCGTGATAGAACGACATTAGGTCGAAAACGCCTTGGTGATAAAGTCAATATAGAGCTTGATCCTCAAACTCAGGCAATTGTCGATACAGTAGAGCGCGTTATGGCACAACAAGCACAGCAACAAGCTTTATTAGCAGCACAACAAATTGAAAATGAAGAGCAAGCTTCACATAATTAATGATTAATGTTGTTGCTCTTAAAAGAGAATCAAAGAAAAAGCCAGTTTATCAATCAAACTGGCTTTTCTCTTTTTATAAAAAGAATAATTAACGAGGGATCTGTAAACCGCCAATATGGCCTTTAGGGCTGAGTACTATTTGCCATAACTGAATATCTCTGGCACGAAATGCACCCGCACAGGCATTAAGATAATAGCTAAACATACGTTTAAAACGCGGTGTGTAATTCGATTCAATATCTGGCCAACAAGCTAAAAAACGCTGATACCATGCCATTAATGTTTTATCGTAATCAGCACCAAAGTTATGCCAATCTTCCATCACAAATTTACTGTCCATTGCATGAGCGATTTTTTGAATAGAAGGTAAGCACCCATTAGGAAAGATATATTTGCTTATCCAGCTATCTACATTCACTTTATCGCGGTTAGAACCTATTGTGTGCAGTAAAAACAGACCATCGTCCTTTAAATTGTGGCGAACCACATCAAAATAAGTTGCATAATTTTTAGGTCCTACATGTTCGAACATACCCACTGAAACGATACGATCAAATTTTTCATGTAAATCACGATAGTCTTCTAAAATAATATTGACATCAAGTCCTTGGCACCGATCTTGTGCCAGTTTCTGTTGTTCAACAGAAATGGTGACACCAGTGACAGAAACGCCAAAGTGTTTGGCGGCATAGCCTGCAAGTCCTCCCCAACCACAGCCAATATCTAATAAGGTCATACCTGGCTTTAAATCTAATTTTCGGCAAATTAAATCTAATTTATGTTCTTGAGCTTGGGCTAAATTATCTGCATTTTTCCAGTAACCACAGGAATATTGCATATTAGGATCAAGCATGGCAGTAAATAAATCATTCCCTAGATCGTAATGCTCTTTACCTACCATCCATGCGCGTTTTTGTGTTTGTAGATTAAAAAGACGGGCTATCGCAATTTTGAAAATATCGCGTAGATTTTGTGGGAGTTTATTTTCAAGACCAGCACGTAAAACTTTATGAAAGAATATATCCAGTCGCTCACAATCCCACCAGCCATCCATATAACTTTCGCCGAGACCTAATGAGCCTTGCTGTAATACTCTTTTATAAAAATTTTGATTATGAACCTGAATATCATAAGGTTCTGAGCCATTAACTCGAATATCAGCGTGAGCTAACAGTTCTATTGCGATCTTTTTATAAGGATCGTTGGAGGTCTTTCGGCCTTCTTCTACACAAGATGTACTCATATACTCTCCGCGTAAACTAAGCGGGTTTTGAAACATAAAGCTAAAAAGGATGTGTGCAGATTGATAGTATTAAAATGGTATTGTGTTCAGTCTGAATTGAACGAATAGAATTAATAAGACAACTAATCTGACATAATCAGCAAATAATCTGTTTAATGTCTCAAAATCCGAAAGAAAAATAAATAAAACGCTATTACAGCGTATAGGTAAGTATAGAGACGCAGAATATTTTTCTCTAGAAAAGAAAAAGGCCATTTTTTATAAAATGACCTTTTTGAGATAATTCTTAAAAGAGGGGCGGGGGTTATTCGGCGGTTTGAACCGTGTGTTTGGTAACAGATTTATTACGCTGAATAAAGTAACCAACCGCCATTGGGATTGCTGTTAACGCCATAATTGCAGTGGTGTTAATCAGAGGTTGTTGGCTGATAAATGCAGACACAATAAAACTTGCTAAGCTACAAAGACCCAACTGAAGTGCATTTTGTAACGCTGCTGCTTTACCACTGATTTCTGGATAAGCGGATAAAGCATTAGATACTGCGATTGGATAAGATGCACCATTCATTGCAGCCATAATACAGAACGGAATTAAAATAGTTGTTAATGTTGGCTCAGTAAATTTAGCAACAAGGTATAACGCAGTCATACTGACCGCATAACCAATTAACAACAGTGGTAGCAGCGTTTTACCTGTCATTTTTGACAGTAAAATACGACAACCATAACCACCCACCATAAATGCAATAGTTTGTGGAATATAACTTAAACCGATATCCTGTGGAGAGTAGCCCATCTTTTCAAGAATGATTGGTGAGCCGGCTAACCAAGCAAAGAAACCTGCACTACAAGAAGCGTAAACTAATACGTTACCGGAGTAGAGAGGGGATTTTAGTAAAGTCATAAATGAAGCAGTAGATTGGTTTGTATCTGTGACTGATTTTTGTTTAATGTTTTTTAGCATTAATGTCGGTAACATTAGAACTAACGTTACTGCCATTAACAGCATGAAAATCATACGCCAGCCACCGTGATCTAATAACGATGCACCAATTAAAGGTGCAAGTGCCGGTGATAATGCAACCAGTGGCATAATTAAAGCAAAAACGTGCTGAGCGCGAGATTCATCAAAACGGTCGATGACAAGAGCTTGCCAAATAACAGCAGCAGAGCAGACGCCGAAAGCTTGCAGGAAGCGCATAGCAAGTAAACCAGTTGCACTTTCAACCCACAGCATACCAAGACAGCCTAAAGAGAAAAGACTTAAACCAATAAGAAGAATAGGTTTACGACCTACTTTGTCAGAAAGTGGTCCCCAAAGTAATTGAGCAACAGCAAAGCCAAATAAAAAGATACTTAAGCTATTACTAATAGCACCTTCGCTGATAGAGAGTTCACGCTGCATCATACCAAATGCAGGTAAGTACATATCAATAGCTAAGTAACCTAGCATACTCAAACCCGCTAGGTACACCATAAAGCTCATAGGTGTTTTTGATTGTGTGGAAGTTTTAGAATTCATTTTATTTTCTATGCTATGTGATGTAGAACATTTTATGTATTGTAACTAAGACCTATTTTACTTGTGAAACGGGAATATTTGGTTAATGCTGTGAAAAATTTTCAAAGGAATAAACTCTATGTGGTCAGAATACTCTTTAGAAGTTGTTGATGCAGTTGCAAGAACAGGAAGTTTTAGCTCCGCTGCTCAAGAATTGCACAGAGTGCCATCCGCCGTTAGTTACACTGTTCGGCAATTAGAGGAATGGCTCGCCGTTCCTTTGTTTGAGCGCCGTCACCGTGATGTAGAATTAACCGATGCAGGTAAAATTTTCATCAAAGAAGCCCGATCTGTTATCAAAAAAATGAATGACACTCGACATCTTTGTCAACAAGTTTCTAATGGGTGGCGCGGTCAATTTAGTATAGCAGTTGATGGCATTGTTAAACCTGAAAGAACACAACAACTTATTCTCGATTTCTACCGCCATTTTCCTGATATTGAACTGTATGTCTACCCTGAAGTGTTTAATGGCGTATGGGACTCCTTAGTTAATGGTCGTGTTGACTTAGCAATTGGTGCAACAAGGGCCTCACCAATTGGTGAACGTTATAGTTTTAGAGATATGGGATTTATGCCTTGGCGTTGTGTTTGTCATGTTGATCACCCTTTAGCAAAAGCACAACATCCATTAACGGATGATGAAATGCGGCCTTATCCAAGTTTATGCTTAGAAGATACCTCACGCAGTTTACCAAAGCGTGACACTTGGGCGCTAAATAATCAGCGTAGAATGGTTGTTCCGACATGGGATATGGGGCTTGAATGCTTATTAGCGGGATTATGTGTAGGAATGGTGCCTTGGCACCGTGCTGAACCTTTAATTGAACAAGGCAAGCTGGTTACTTTACAACTGGCACAACCATTGCCAGACAGCCCTTGCTGCCTGACGTGGGTCGATAAAAGTGAATCTCCCGCTTTGACATGGTTGTTAGATTATCTTGGAGATAGCCAAACCTTAAATGAGGAATGGCTTCGCTAGAAATCAAATAGCTGAATAAATCTGAATTAACGACGGTAGTCAATAAAAGGACCGTCAGCAACTGAACGGCGCTCAACTAATCGTGGATGAACTTCGATTGTTTGGGCGTCTTCGCGTTTATTGACGATGCGATCAAGCAACATTGATAATGCCATCTGACCTAAACGTTCTTTTGGCTGGTGGACTGTCGTTAGTGCAGGTGTAAAATAACGTGCATTACGAATATTGTCGTAACCCACAATAGAAATATCTAAAGGAACACGCAGACCAAGTTCATCAGCAGCACAAATTGCGCCCATCGCCATCACATCACCACCACAAAAAACAGCAGTAGGGCGATGTTTTTGATTTAGCATTTGGTACATGGCTTTATAACCAGATTCTGGCTCAAAATCGCCTTGTACAATCCAATCATCTTTTACTGTGATTTTTGCTTCTTCCATGGCTTTTAAGAAACCTTGTAAGCGGCCACCACCTGTATTGCGTTCTAATGGGCCTGGGATAATACCAATATCACGATGACCACGCTCAATAAGGTAACGCCCCGCAATATAACCACCATGGAAAGCGTTATCGATAATGGTATCTGTAAAGTCACCACGCGCTTTGCCCCAATCCATGACAACCATTGGAATATTACGATAGCCCTCTAAAAGAGTAAGAAGGTGATCGGGATATTCAGAACACATGACTAATAATCCATCAACACGTTTTTGTGCCAGCATCGCTAAATAGGCTTTTTGTTTATCGAGGTTATTATGTGAATTACATAAAATCAGTGTGTAGCCTTTGCTATAACAACTATTTTCAACAGCTTCAATCACTTCAGCAAAGTAAGGAGCTTCACTGGACGTGGCTAACAGGCCAATAGATTTTGTGTGATTGACTTTTAAACTACGCGCAACGGCACTAGGCGAATAATTTAATTCTTTTATAGCGGCCCAAACTGCTGCCCGTGTGTTCTCAGCAACAAAACGTGTTTTGTTGATCACATGAGAAACAGTCGTGGTTGATACGCCTGCGCGTTTTGCCACGTCTTTTATTGTTGCCATGGTGTGGAAAACTCCTGACCTTCATTGGTCTCTTTTATCTAATTTTATGGTTTAACTGCCAGTATAGTCATACATAGGGCAAACACTGGCAATAATTTAGCGATTAGCTGTGAATTTTGTATGATCTAGCTCAAAAGTGAAAGTATTAATCAATGTTATAAATTGTGCACTGGTCGCTATTTTAGCAAATTTTGATATGTGATAATAATTAACCATGACAAGGTTATGGTTAAAAGTGTGTATTATAATCATTTTGAGGGAGAAATAGATGGATACGGATCTGAAATTTGGTTTGAGTACAGCAGTAGCAGCGCTTGTTATGATTGTTCTATTTTCGACTATGATGTTCTAATCACTGCTTTATAGAATATCCGATCAATTTAAATAATAGATTATCGAATATCTGAATATAACAAAGGGCTCAAGGCCCTTTGTTATTTTGTCACCAAAAATGAATCTCAATCACTCACCTTTGATTATAAAGCTCAATTAAGCAAGGTTAGCTTCAACAAATGACCAGTTAACCAATGCCCAGAACTCTTCTAAATATTTAACGCGCGCATTGCGGTAGTCGATATAGTAAGCATGTTCCCATACGTCTACTGTTAACAGTGGTTTGTCTGCACCTGAAACTGGAGTTGCAGCATTAGACGTGTTAACAATTGCAACTGAACCGTCAGCTTTTTTAACTAACCAAGTCCAACCTGAACCGAAGTTTTTAGCTGCCGCGTCATTAAATTGCTTTTTGAACTCTTCAAAAGAGCCAAATGCTTTGTTGATAGCATCAGCAATTTTACCTGTTGGCGCGCCACCTGCATTTGGTGCTAAGCAGTTCCAGTAGAAAGTGTGATTCCATACTTGAGCTGCATTATTAAAGATGCCACCATCAGTAGATTTGATGATTTCTTCTAAGGATTTGCTTTCTAAATCAGTACCTTTAACCAGATTGTTTAAATTGGTTACATAGGTTTGGTGGTGTTTGCCGTAGTGATATTCTAAAGTTTCTTTAGAGATGTGTGGCTCAAGAGCATCTAACGCATAAGGTAATTTTGGTAATTCGAAAGACATTGCGTACTCCTTTAAACTATCTATTTCGGGTTTTGTGCCTGAAATCATTCCATCAAAATCATTTGAATTGATAGAATGAGGCAAATGAATCACTAAGTTGTTACTATTTTGCTAATTATTTTAACAAAAATCTGCTGAAATAACAGCTAAATATCTTTTATCTATAGTTATAAGCCATATAGATTAATTATACTCATAAGAGTATATCCCACAGAGCAACTCGTAAAGCAGTAAAATATTGACTTTAATTAGAGCCTATATCCTCTGATTGTTGCATTTTTTGCTTACTCCATCACCAGTGTATACATCATTTTTATTACGACTAAGAATAGGAATAATGCAAATATTTGGCGAACTCTCGGAATAGGTAGGCGATAAGCAACTTTTACCCCGACAGGAGCGAAGAGAATGCTGGTAATGCTTATTCCAATAAAGGCAGGTAAATAGATAAAACCGAAGTAATAGTCATCAATATTTGTTTGATCCCAACCATAGATAATACCCATTATGGTGCCCATGGAAGCGATAATGACACCAATCATTGAAGAGGTTGCAATACATTTACGTGTATTAAATCCCCAATGACTCAAAAGAGGAATGGTGATCGTTCCACCAGCAATACCGATAAAGCTGGATATAAAGCCAATTAAAGAGCCACCACTTGTTAATGCTGGTTTGGAAACAACAGGATCTTTCACGTTTTCAATGCGTTCTGCTTCTTTCTTTTTAGTTAATAATCCATAGATGGTATATACCATGAAAATACAGAACACGATTTGTAATATCGTGTTTGACATTTTTTGTACCAGAAATGTCCCAACAAGCATACCAATGATCGTGCCAATAGATAATAGAGGGAATTGCTGCCATAAAATGGCTTTATGTTTGTTATGGGAATACGCTGAAGATGCCGTGGAGAATATAATGACAGAGAACGAGGTAGATAGGGCTATTTTCATCACCATATCTGTTGGAATGGCTTGTTGGCTCACTACATACATAACTACCGGAACAATGATTGCACCGCCCCCTATACCAAGTAACCCAGCAAAAAAGCCAGTGATGCATCCCACTAAAAGAAACAGCAAAATCATGTCCATAGTTAATACTCATCAAGGTTTATAACAAACCCATTTATATACATTATATCCTTTTAATAAAGTAGCGTTTTATCTTAATGTATAGATTATGAAATTTAATGTATTGATTTTGATATGAAAGTTATTTTTTTCTTCTAACTTCTTTAATATAAAGGATATCGAGCTAATTTTAGTCATAGAAAAACACCCTAAAGCTGGTGTCTAACTTTTGGAGTGCAGTTCAGGTGAAATAATAAGATAAAAAGTGCTCATAAACATCTGTAACGTATTGATTTATTTTTTTATGTTTTATTGTGTATTTTCTCTCAATGATCTCGTAATTTAATGCCAACGTATTGTTTTATATTGAGAACTAAACTTATATAGAGGTTTCTAATATAAAGTGGTATTCTTCTTCCATGTTTTCTCCTATAAAGCATATCGAATATAAAAGGCTGTAAGGACTTACAAATGACGACTATTGAAAAAATTGAACGCCAGATCAATGAAAACCCAATTATTTTATACATGAAAGGTTCACCAAAATTACCAAGTTGTGGTTTTTCTGCTCAGGCAGTTCAAGCTATCTCTGCTTGTGGTGAGCGTTTTGCGTATGTTGATATCTTGCAAAACCCAGATATTCGTGCAGAATTACCAAAATATGCACACTGGCCAACCTTCCCACAATTATGGGTAGATGGTGAATTAGTCGGTGGATGTGACATTATTTTAGAAATGTATCAGCGCGGTGAGTTACAGAAGTTATTAAAAGAGACCGCTGATAAATATCGTGGTGAAGAAGCACAATAATTAATTTTTATTGTTTCGGTATTGAAACGCATAAAAATAATGAGATCTTCGATAAAAAAGCCAGTTCATCATTGAACTGGCTTTTTTCTGCTATTCATAAATGTATCAGCGAAATCATAGCTTCAAGGTGTAGGTAATGGCCATCCACCCAATTTTTTCCAACGGTTAACTAACTCACAAAAAAGTAATGATGTGCGATTAGTATCGTATAACGCACCATGCGCTAATTTGCTATCAAAGGGAATGCCAGCAGTAATGCAGGCTTTAGCCAAAATTGTCTGCCCTAATACCAATCCACTTAAAGCCGCTGTATCAAAGGTGGCGAAAGGGTGAAAAGGATTACGTTTTAATCCAGCACGTTCAGCAGCAGCCATTACAAAGCTGTGATCAAAATTTGCATTATGAGCGACAATAATAGCGCGATTACAATCTGCATCTTTCATTCCTTTGCGTACCATTTTAAAAATGGCATGAAAGGCTTCATATTCACTGACTGCGCCACGTAAAGGATTGGTTGGATCAATACCTGTAAATTCTAAGGCTGCCGGCTCTAAATTAGCCCCTTCAAAGGGATCAACATGAAAATGTAATGTGTTATCAGGTTTTAGCCAACCTTGCTCATCCATTTTGAGTGTAATGGCGGCGATTTCAAGTAAACCGTCTGTTTTCGCATTAAATCCACCTGTTTCAACATCAATGACAACAGGGTAGTAACCCCGAAAACGGTTACAAAGCTTATTGGGATTATTTATATCAGGCATTAAGTTGTACTTATCCGATAAAAATAGAATATCGGAAATTGATAATCAGTAAGGCCAGAAAGATACACATGTTATCTTTCTGGTTTTAATAAAAATTAGTTACCTAGAGCGTGACTTGCACTTTTGTTTTCGATGAGCTCAATTTTATATCCATCAGGATCTTCAACAAAAGCAATAATTGTTGAGCCACCTTTTACTGGACCTGCATCACGGGTAACGTTACCGCCAGCTTGGCGAATGGCTTCACAGGTTGCAGCAACATCATCAACACCTAATGCCACATGCCCAAAAGCGGTTCCCATTTCGTAGCTGTTTACACCCCAGTTATAGGTTAATTCGATAACCGCACCAGTGCTTTCATCACCATAACCAACAAAAGCTAACGAGTATTTATATTCCTCATTCTCGCTAGTGCGTAGAAGTTGCATACCTAAAACCTTGGTATAAAAGTCGATAGAACGTTGTAAATCGCCCACACGGATCATGGTATGAAGTACTCGCATATAAACCTCTTGTGTTTTTTAATGATTAAACCCTACAGTTAAACTGATGGCAGAGTACTATAACGCGTTAAAGCCCTAAAGTTCAATTTTACTGCGCCTTTAACAGTTCAATAATTCATGTTGTGCAGATAATATCTCTATTAACTATACTCTATTGTAACAAACAATAGGGAGGGAAAATCAAATGCAAGAACAATTAGAATTTTTTGATATTCCTAGTCCTTGTATTGGGCGTTGTGAAATGAATGCGCAAGGATATTGCGTTGGGTGCTATCGCAGTCGCCAAGAGCGGTTTAATTGGTCAATAATGAGTCAACAAGAGAAAAGAAATATATTACGACTTTGTCAGCAACGTTATTTAAGAGCATTAAAAAAATCGGGTTCTTCAATTGAAAAAGAGAATGACCAACTCAATTTATTTTAAATGTGCTACTTATTTTTTAATATTAAAATAATAATTAACTATCTTTTTAATTCATTATTGTTATTTATTGTAGTCATGTCGTTTATTATTTTTTCTTTATTAATATAAAGTTATAACTTTATATGTGTTACCACTCTATTTTATTTGTAATCAATTGATAAAAATGATTTTTTTCTTGACTTTAGTGTTGATTTTAAAATAATAATAATTATTATGTAAAAAAATATAGATTAGTTTTTATAACAAGGTTATTCTTTATGAACTTTCGTTGATAGAAAGAAATGCTTTAATTATATCTGGAAAATAATTACTTATCTAATAAATGGGATTATAACTATATTAGTTATTAAAGGTAATGTTTTAATTAAAAAGAATAGGTAAATATTGTATTAAAAATGAATATCTAAACTTTGTAATAAGTTGACTGAAAATGCTAATTAAGGAGAGATAAGTGGAATCAACATTAGGAGCTGATTTAGCGCGTTTAGTTCGATTATGGCGTGCTTTAATTGATCATCGTCTCAAACCATTAAAATTAACCCAAACCCACTGGGTTACTTTGTACAATATCAGCCAATTACCTCCAGAGCAGTCACAAATCCAATTGGCAAAAGCAATAGGAATCGAGCAACCATCTTTAGTGAGAACCTTAGATCAACTGGAAGAAAAAAAACTGATATGTCGGCATACATGTGCAAATGATCGTAGAGCAAAACGTATAAAATTAACAAAAGAATCTGAGCCTTTTATTAATGAGGTTTATGCTGTTATAGAAAAAACAAGAAAAGAAATATTAGGTGGCATCCAACTAGACGAAATCGAAAGGTTAATAGGTACAATTCAAAAATTAGAAAAAAATATAAATAGGTTAAATGACTAATAATTTCAAATTTAATATATATTCTATTTAAATAATATTAATGACATGATGATAACTATACTCTAAATAATTCAATGTTCAGCTAGATAACAAGTGAATGAGTCACTAGGGATATATAAAATATATAACTGGTGCGAGTAAACGATATCAACAACACTGAAATTTTGAATGTGGCGAGTATATAACAAAAATCATTATATAGTCCTAAATTTAATAATTAGATTATATATTCGCTTTCTCTTTAGGTTACTTATTATTGAGTCATAAAATAAAACAGGCAACTTTAATGTTGCCTGTTTTTTTGTTGCTAATTAGCGAGGAGAAACAGTTAAGTTATTTCCATTACCAATAACTGCAACACGTTGACCTTGACTATAAACAGTATTATCTGCTTTTTGAACGATAGCGACAGTTTTACCACTATCTAAACGAACTTCAATTTGAACACCTTTAGTCGTATTTAAAGCACCTTGTGCTTGTTGTCCTGCCATACCACCGGCAATTGCACCCGCTGCTGTTGCAAGGTTACGACCAGTACCACCACCCACCGTGTTACCTAACATACCGCCGAGAACAGCACCACCGATAGCGCCTAAAATATTCTCATCGCTACCTGCTTGAATATTCACTGCACGCACAGAAACCACTGTACCATAAGTAATATTTTGAGCTTGTTTTGCTTGGCTTGCGGTGTAAGTGTCACCAGATAGTGAATTTGTATTCACACAACCAGTAAGTACAGTCATTGTGAAAAGACCAATAAGTAAATGCTTAAACATAGTCACTCCTAAAGAAAACCTGAGGTAAATTGCCCAGATTATACCAATGTTATCTAGTATCAGTTATAGCTCGTTTTTTGCGTATGTCGACACTGATTTTAATAATATATAGCTTACTATATAGTAAAGGCCGATAGTAAAAACAGAAGAGATTTCTGAAAAAAGAGAATATAACATTATATGTTAAAAATTTGCATCATCTTGATTATAAGGAAAAGAACATGATAGCAGGGCGGTACATTGGCGTGATGTCTGGCACAAGCTTAGATGGTGTTGATGTTGTATTAGCTGCAATCAATAATAAGTTCGTTGCACAACAAGAAAATCACTTTCTGCCTTATCCACAAAATCTACGCCAACGAATTTTAGCTGTTTGCCAAGGGCAATCTACTACCTTGCATGAAATCGGCCTATTAGATGCCCAATTGGGTGAACTTTATGCGCAAGCAATTATAGAGTTACTTGCAAAAGTAAAACTTAGCGCGAGCGATATCACGGCGATAGGGTGTCATGGGCAAACCGTTTGGCATGAACCAGAAAGTGATATGCCATTTACTATGCAAATTGGCGACAATAACCGTGTTGCTGCACTAACAGGAATTACGACGGTTGGTGATTTTCGTCGCAGAGATATTGCTTATGGCGGACAAGGCGCACCTTTAGTACCCGCTTTTCATCTTGCCGTGTTAGGACACTCTATTGAAAAACGGATTATTTTAAATATTGGTGGTATTGCCAATATCTCATTGTTATTACCCGGTATTGCAGTTAAAGGCTACGATACGGGGCCAGGAAATATGCTATTAGATAGCTGGAATTGGATCCATAATCAAACACCCTATGATGATAATGGCAAATGGGCCGCTACCGGTACTGTAAACCCAATTTTATTGAAAGATATGCTTTCAGATCCTTACTTTTCGCGTTCAGCACCTAAAAGTACAGGGAGAGAATATTTCAATACACAATGGTTAAATTACCATTTAGCAAGAGTACCTAATGTTTTTCCTGAAGATGTACAAGCAACTCTAGTTGAATTAACCGCGATAAGTATTGTGCAACAGATCCAATTAAACGGTGGATGTGAACGTTTACTCGTTTGTGGTGGTGGGGCGCGAAATGGGCAAATTATGCATCGTTTAGCTTCATTATTACCGGGTACAGAAGTCGCAACAACGGATAAATATGGTTTAAGTGGCGATGATATGGAAGCGTTGGCATTTGCTTGGTTAGCCGCGCGTACTATTGCAAATGAATCAGGGAATTTGCCTTCTGTAACAGGGGCATCAAGAGAAACCGTTTTAGGGGCGATTTACCCTACAAATCCTCGTTAAGCGTGATATGCTGAACGCAGTTTCTCAAAAGAGAGAGTGAAAAATGACAGAACTTGATTTTATTGATGTTGCAGATTTACGCCGCGAATATATGAACGGTGGACTACGACGTCATGAATTAACTGAACAGCCATTAGTTTTATTTGAAAAGTGGCTAAAACAGGCTTGTGAAGCGCGTTTGAGTGATCCTACTGCCATGTGTGTTGCAACTGTTGATGAAAATGGGCAGCCTTACCAACGCATCGTATTATTAAAACATTTCGATGAACATGGCTTAGTCTTTTACACCAACTTGGGCAGTCGCAAGGCGAGTCATTTAGAACACAATCAACGAGTTAGCTTATTATTCCCGTGGTATCCCTTAGAAAGGCAAGTTTGTTTTTTAGGAAAAGCTGAAAAACTTTCTCCTATTGAAGTCATTAAATATTTCCATAGTCGCCCTAAAGATAGCCAAATTGCAGCATGGGCTTCCCAACAGTCTTCTCGCATTTCCGCAAGAGGCGTGTTAGAAAGCAAGTTTCTAGAATTAAAACAGAAATTCCAAAATGGAGAAGTGCCATTACCGAGTTTCTGGGGTGGATATCGTGTAACATTTGATTCTGTTGAATTTTGGCAAGGACGAGAAAATCGTCTACACGATCGCTTTATCTACCAAAAATCACCACAAGGATGGGACATTGAGCGATTAGCACCTTAATAGAGTGTTAATAAATTTGCTTCAAAAAGTCTTTTTCTACTGGTACTTAATGTAGTGGCGCTTTATGCTATACCACTTGTGTTTCACTTATATTTTAAATAGACAAAAAACAATAAACCGATGGAGTCATTGATGTCTAGCAAGAACCTAATCACACAATTGCAGGAGCGTGGGCTAATTGCTCAGGTCACGGACGAGGCAGCTTTAGTAGAGCGTTTGGAGCAAGGTCCTATCGCTCTCTATTGTGGCTTCGATCCTACCGCTGATAGCCTGCACTTGGGGCATTTGGTTCCTTTGCTGTGTTTAAAACGATTCCAACTAGCCGGGCATAAGCCTGTGGCGTTGGTGGGTGGTGCAACGGGTCTAATTGGTGATCCTAGTTTTAAAGCCACCGAGCGCAAACTGAATACCCAAGATACTGTTCACGAATGGGTAGAAAAAATTCGTAAACAAGTGTCACCTTTCTTAGATTTCAACAGTGGTGAAAACAGTGCGGAATTAGCAAACAACTATGACTGGTTCGGTCAAATGGATGTGCTAACATTCCTGCGTGATATCGGTAAACACTTCTCTGTGAACCAAATGATCAACAAAGAAGCGGTTAAACAACGTTTAAACCGTGACGATGTGGGTATCTCTTTTACTGAATTCGCCTATAACCTCTTGCAAGCTTATGACTTTGCGTCATTAAATACGCATTTAGGTGTTGAATTACAAATCGGTGGCTCTGATCAGTGGGGTAATATCACTTCAGGTATCGATTTAACCCGTCGTTTCAATCAGAAACAAGTATTTGGTATGACTGTACCATTAATTACTAAATCTGATGGAACTAAATTCGGTAAGACAGAAGGTGGTGCGGTTTGGTTAGATCCTAAGAAAACAAGCCCATACAAATTCTATCAGTTCTGGATCAATACAGCAGATGCTGACGTTTATCGCTTCTTAAAATTCTTCACATTTATGAGCATTGAAGAAATTAATGCACTTGAAGAAGAAGACAAAAATAGCGGTCAAGCGCCTCGTGCTCAACGTGTATTAGCCGAACTCGTTACTGGTTTAGTTCACGGTGAAGAAGGTTTAATCGCCGCTAAACGTATTACAGAAAGCTTATTCTCTGGTGCAATTGCAGACTTAACACAAGCTGACCTTGAACAATTAGCACAAGATGGTATGCCAACAATTGAGTTAGAAAAAGGCAGTGATTTGCAACAAGCGCTGGTTAACGCAGAATTAGTTCCTTCTCGCGGTCAGGCTCGTACAATGATTGGCTCTAACGCAGTTTCAATTAATGGCGAAAAACAAGACAATCCTGAATACGTCTTTGAAGGAAAAGATTTCTTATTTGGTCATTATTCTATTTTGCGTCGTGGTAAAAAACATTACTGCCTCGTTATCTGGAAATAATTGACAGTAAAGGGCAGCCGGTGAGTTGCCCTTTTTCTTAATAACAATAAATAAACGTATATACCTCGCCTATGATGATAAAGCTTGGGTGTTGTGTGTATTCACAATAATCGGTTTATGTCATGAAAAATATACTCTCTATTCAGTCACATGTTGTGTTCGGTCATGCAGGCAACAGCGCCTCTGAGTTTCCAATGCGTCGTATGGGGGTAAATGTTTGGCCTCTAAATACAGTGCAATTTTCAAATCACACACAATATCCAGAAAAGTGGACTGGCTGCGTTATGTCAGCAGAACATATTACTGAGATTGTTGATGGTATTGCCGCAATCGGTAAACTTTCACAATGTGATGCAGTACTAAGTGGTTATTTGGGATCGGCTGAACAAGGTTTACGCATTGTTGATATCGTTAAAAAAGTAAAACAAGCGAATCCTAACGCATGGTATTTTTGTGATCCAGTAATGGGACATCCTGAAAAAGGGTGTATTGTTCCTCCTGCTGTTTCAGGCGTACTGTGTGAAGATGCGTTACCTATTAGTGATATCATTGCACCCAATTTATTAGAGCTTGAAACATTAAGTGGTGGCAAAGCCCTTCATAATGTTGATGAGTGTGTAAATGCTGCCCGTGAATTGTGTAAACAAGGTCCAAAGGTTGTATTAGTAAAACACTTATCACGCGCTGGATATCGTCATGATCGCTTTGAAATGCTGTTAGTAACCGCAGAACATAGTTGGCATGTTAGTCGTCCATTAGTTGATTTTGGTGAGCGTCAACCTGTAGGGGTTGGTGATTTAACAAGTGGTTTAATGCTGGTGGATTTACTTAAAGGTGTTGAATTACAAACCGCATTAGAACACGTTGCCGCGGCAGTTTATGAAGTGATGCTAAAAACGAAAGAGATGAATGAGTACGAACTGCAACTCGTTGCTGCTCAAGATCAAATGGTGCATCCAACACACAGATTCTGCGCAACACAGATAGATTAAACCCTACAATTCTTAAGAAAAAAAAGCGGATATGAATATTATGTCCGCTTTTTTTATTGTATTAAGTTTATTTTTTATTGCGTTTTAACTTACTCTTTAATTAACCCTTCAGTGACCAGTGCGCTATGCACATTAGGTCGTTGTGCAATGCGTTTTAGGTAGTTTTGTAGGTGTGTTAAATCAGTTAAATCTAAACCGACATGCGGTGCCCATTGGCTTAATGTAAATAAGTAGGCATCAATAACCGTAAAATGCTCACCACATGCACATTTTTGTTTGCTCAATACATCATTAATATAAACGAATTTACTTTTTAATTTAGTTTTAACAACGGGTACATAGCTTTCAGGTGTATCTGGTGAAAATAGAGGGCCATAGCCTTTATGCACTTCACTTGCAAGAAAGTTTAACCACTCAATTTGATGATAACGTTCTAGCGATTTTGGTGGTGCAATTAAATTTCTATCAGGTTTTAAATCAGCAAGGTATTGAACAATTGCGACACCTTCAGTCAAAATATCACCATTATCTAATTGAAGAACAGGGACTTGGCCTTTTGGATTGATGGTTAGAAAATCTTTCCCCGATTCTGTTTTCTTAGCACGTAAGTCGATGCGCTCTATTGAGAAGTCTAAACCGGTTTCACGTAAAACGATATGAGGGGAAAGCGAGCAACTACCTGGCGTGTAGTACAATTTCATATTGAATAGCTCCCTATCAATGAGGTGGTGAATTAACTTATAGATATCAGAATATCTTCACTAATATAAGATGATAAGAGGTTTTAAGAAATTAGCAAACTCAAATGGTGCGGAATAAAAAGGCTTTTGTAAATTTGTGAACAAGGCGGTTAATTGATGAAAATAAATAAAAAACACTCCTTATATTTATAACATATAAGGAGTGTTTAATTATTTTCCTCAAATGAAGGTAAAAATGAAATATCAAGGTAATAAATTTTGGGATCTTTTTTATCAACATAGACTGTAACAAATTCTCTCTTAATATAAGGTGTAGGATCAAAGAGAATATAACCACTTTTATAACGAATTAATCGATTGTTTAATGTATCATGATAATCAGCAATAATTTGATAGGGAGAACGATGATTAAAACGAATATTACTATTAATAATAATTTCGGATATCTTTACATTGATCGGCATTCCATCACGTTTTAATCGTTGATCTCTTGTAGCTCTTCTTCTGATAAAATACAAAGGGATAAGCCCTGTTGATGCAAATACTAACCCCAAAATACTTAATATAGTACCCGCACCATATAAGCCTAAAAAATTGTTTATTGTTGCTCTTTGTGGATCATTTGGAAGATAAATAACGTTAATCTTTTCACCAAGATAAAAACGGGATTGATTACCACCTTCTGGTGAGCGAAACGTTATTTCTTGATTATCTTCTGTGTTGAATTGAATAATAGGATGATAAAAGTAGCTACCATTAGAAGATTTACTCACACTTTGGTCGATAACAACGCCTGTTGTTTCTACTCCATTTCTAACTACATTTAATTCAGATTTAATAACAAATAAAGCCACAACAAAAATAATTGCACCAATAAGAGCAAAAATATAAAACAGAAATCTAAATTTCTTCATACATTAAGTCCTTTTATTAATATGTAATTATTTTATCGCTAATATAAAGAAAAGATTATAGGAATAAGCTAAAAAACAAAAGTGAAATTTATCTAACGAAACATAATATTAAAAATGAAGAAAAAAGGAGATGTTAGATAAAAACTCGATAGCTAATAGAGTTAAGAGTAAAAACAGTAGGTGACATAAAAAAGCCAGCCTTAACAGTAAGACTGGCTTCTATTATTTATAGAACAGGAATTATTTTAGTTCTAATTCATTCATTGCAGCGATGCTGAAACCACCATCTACGTGAACGATTTCACCTGTGATACCGCCAGATAAATCAGAGCATAAGAATGCGGCTGTATTACCTACATCTTCGGTTGTTACAGTACGACGCAGAGGAGTTACTGATTCGCAATGGCTTAACATTTTACGGAAATCTTTGATACCAGATGCCGCTAATGTACGGATTGGGCCAGCAGAGATACCGTTAACGCGAATACCTTCAGGACCCATAGCATTTGCCATATAACGAACGTTAGCTTCTAAAGAGGCTTTCGCCAGACCCATAACGTTATAGTTAGGGATTGCACGTTCAGCACCTAAATAAGTCAGAGTTAATAGAGCTGAATTTGGATTTAGCATTTCACGGCTTGCTTTCGCCATAGCAACGAAGCTGTATGCACTGATGTCGTGAGCAATTTTAAAACCTTCACGAGTTACTGCATTAACGTAGTCGCCATCTAATTGGTCAGCAGGCGCAAAACCGATAGAGTGAACAAAGCCATCGTATTTTGGCCAAACTTTTGCAAGTTCTGCGTACATGGTATCGATGCTTTCGTCTTTTGACACATCACACTCTAATACGATATTTGAGTCTAATGATGCTGCAAATTCTTCAACGCGTGGTTTCAGTTTTTCATTTTGGTAAGTAAATGCAAGTTCTGCACCTTGGTCACGCATAGCTTTGGCAATACCATAAGCAATTGATAATTTACTAGCAACACCAGTAATAAGAATGCGTTTGCCGGTCATAAAGCCCATAGCTGTATCCTTGTTTTTTCGTAAATCGCGATAATAACATCATTCACAGTTTTATTTATCTGTTAGGTTATCACGCTTATTGTTAATAAACGTGGCTGATTCTACCACGACATTTGTAAATTTGTTTAATTTCCCTAGCACCTCCGAGGAGTTAAGGGAAAAGGGCGAAATAATGTGCAATCAACATTATGCTTATATTGTTTATACTTAAGTTAAATCTTGGCGCCAAGCTTCTGCTGTTAAGGCCTCACCAAAGTGACTAGCTACCAATCTTCGAGTAACTTCATGTAATGGTGATGCAAGCACTTCTGCTGTATTACCACGTTCAACGACTTCGCCATTATCCATCACTATGATTTTATCGCTAATATGTTTTGTCATGCCTAAATTTTGTGTCACATAAATATAGGCAATATCATGAGTCTCTTGCAGTTCTAACATCAAGTTTATAATTTGTGAGCGTAAAGACATATCCAGCGAAGCTATTGCCTCATCGGCAATAATGACTTGAGGTTGTAATATCAATGCTCGTGCAAGCGCAATTCGTTGGCGCTGACCTGATGCAAACATATGAGGATAATAGTTTGCATGTTCAGGTAAAAGACCCACTTGGCGTAATGTTTGATAAATTCGTTTCTCACGTTCAATTGCACTTAAGTCCGTATTCAGGCGTAAAGGGATCTCTAATGTTTGGCCAATACGCTGGCGCGGGTTTAATGAGTTAGTGGGATCTTGAAATATCATTCTAATTCGCTGGCTACGATAAGGGTAATCACCAAAAGTTAGTTGATGCCCATTAATAAAAATATCGCCCCCCGTAGGCTCTGTCACACCTGATAACATTCTCGCTAGTGTAGATTTTCCTGAACCATTAGCACCAATAATCGCCAAAGTTTGTTTGGGTTCTAGCGTAAAACTCACCGGTTTTACGGCTTCTAACTGCTGACGTCGAAATAATCCGGTACGATAGCGAAATGTTTTTGATAAATTTTTCACCTCAAGCAGTTTATCGAACATCAGTTGGCTCCACATTTAACGGAAAATGACAAGCCACGGCATGGTTTTTAAATAAACGTAACCGAGGTGCTTCAATACATTGCCGTTGCGCATAAGGGCAGCGAGGTCCTAAACGACATCCCACTGGTAAATGTTCAAGAGAGGGAATTGCGCCGGGTAATGTATTTAAACGGCTCTTATGTGCCAATGAGTTGGTAAAATCGGGAATAGAGCGGATCAATGCTTGAGTATAAGGATGATAAGGTGTCACTAATAACTCGTCAGGGGATGCTGTTTCGACGGTTTGACCACAATACATAACCGTAATTTTATTCGCTAATTTACTCATCCATTGCAAATCATGGCTAATCAACAAAATGGTCATATTGTTATTTTGATTAAGTCGAGTCAGTAAACGAAAGATTTGAGTTTGTGTTGCTGGCTCCATAGCGTTAGTCGGTTCATCCGCAATCAGTAATCGAGGCTGATTCGCAATAGCAATGGCAATCATTACTTTTTGGCATTCACCCTCAGTTAATTCATAAGGATAACTGCGCATAATGTCTTTGTGATCTTTAATACCTACACGGTGCAATAGTTCAATTGCGCGGCGTTTTCGCCAATGAAAGCGCTGCCACCAATGGCCTTTAAAAGTCCAGCCGGGAATTGCCTGTATAAGCTGCTGCTCAATTTTTGTAGCAGGATCAAGACAAGATTGTGGCTCTTGGAAAATCATTGAAACATTATGACCAATGACACGGCGTCTAGCTCTTGGTGATAATTTAAGTAAGTCGATATCATCAAAACGAAAACGATCGGCTGTTACACTGATATTATCTTTCGTAACGCCACAAATCGCTTTTGCAATTAAACTCTTACCCGATCCTGACTCACCAACAAGGCCTCTCACTTCACCTTCATTTAAGGTTATAGAAACACGATCTACCGCTTTTACTGGGCCATCGGGTGTCATAAATTCAATGGTTAAATTGCGTATATCTAATAAAGGCATTATTCAACTCCCTCATTTATTGCACGCTGTAAACCATCACCTAAAAGGTTCACCAGTAAAACGCTTATCATAATTGTGGCACCTGGAATTAAGACTGTCCAAGGAGCAACATATATTAACTCTAATGAATCACCTAACATTGCTCCCCATTCCGGAGAAGGAAGCTGGGCACCTAAATTGAGAAAACCTAATGCTGTAATATCAAGAATAGCAATTGAGAAGGCGCGTGTTAATTCAGAAACTAATACCGGAGTAATATTAGGCAGTACGGTATACCATAAAATGGAAATGTTCGATGCACCATCAAGTCGAGAAGCAATAACATACTCTTTATTTAATTCATCGTTAACAGCAGAGTAAATCATTCTGACTAAACGAGGTAACAGCGCCAGCCAAATCGCTATCATCGCGTGACCAAGACTTGTTCCAACAAAAGCCACAACAATAATAGCAAGCAATAGAGACGGAATTGATAACAGTGTGTCTAATATATGATTGAGAACGGCGGATTTTAAGCCATGGGTCATGCCTGCAAAACAACCGATAATTAATCCCATCAGTGTTGCTGCAAAAGTAACAATAAATGCACCACCAAAGGTCATGCTTGTACCAATTAAAATTCGGCTAAATACATCACGTCCTAAATCATCTGTACCAAAGAAATAAGAGACATTACCGTTTTGATACCAAGATGGTGGCGTTAGTTGATGGCCAAAAAATTGTTGGTCGAGTGCATAAGGTGCAATATAAGGGCCTATAATACTGAGCACTAAGAGAAAAAGAACGCCATAAAACCCTACCATTGAGATAACGTCCTTAGAAAAACATTGCCAGATCACCGCGGCGGGTGTGGGTGTTTTTTTCTCTTTATAAAATTGGCTATCTAAAGGCATATCCCACCTTGTGTTTCATTGGGTTGCTCATTGCGCCCACAATATCTGATAAAACGTTGACAATAATGACCATTGAACCCACCAACATTACGCCAGCTGAAATAGCAGAGTAATCTTGTTGACGGATTGCTGTAACTAACCAACGACCAAGCCCCGGCCAGTTAAATACAATTTCTGTCACCATAGTTAGTGTAAGCATAGTGGAAAACTGTAAGCCTAATTTAGGGATGATAGGGGGTAAAGCATTATGAAGAATATGGCGACGAATAATTGTAAAACGTGAGAGACCTCGAGTTGCGGCTGCTTTCACGTAGTTCTCTGACATAATTTCTTCCGTACTGTTTCGCATTAATCGAATAACTTCGGTTGTTGGTGCAATAGCCAGAGTTATTATGGGCAAAATTAGATGCTGTAATACGTTAATGATCATTTGTTGACGATAAGGTGAATCAGATAACCACGCATCTACTAATGCAATTCCTGTAATAGGTTGCAAGTTATAAAGTAAATCAATACGACCTGAAACAGGTAGCCAACCCAATTTTAGTGAGAAGAAAAGGGTTAACAGTAATGCAAGCCCAAATACAGGCACAGAGAAACCTAAGAGTGCGAAGTTACTGATAATAATATCGGCAGATTTATTACGCCAAACCCCTGCAATAATTCCAGCAGGAATACCTACAATAAGGGCAAAAAGAAAGGCTAATGTACAAAGTTCCATGGTAGCTGGAAGTGCTTCTACCAATTGTGTTTTGATAGGTTCACCATTGATAGAGGAAATACCAAAATCAAAATGGATCATATTATGGGCATAAAAAAAGTAAGCATCGGTGAGTGATGCACCACTTAACGGGGCATTGGGTGTGTAATAACTTAGGCTAAAGCTCACTAGCGACAAAAAGAACAGTGTCACAAGTAGTAAAAGCAATCGACGTATTGAATAAATAATCATGGATTATTTTACAGCCTCTTTCTTGTGATTTTGTTCATCTACTTCTGCCTCTCGATAAACACCAGCAAAAGACGCATTACCAAAAGTACTTAATACCAATCCTTTAATATCATAACGATATGCTTGCATACGTAAAGAGTTTGCTAAAGGCAACACTGGTAACTCTTGAGCAAGTATATCTTGAGCCTCATGATAATAGTCCATTCTTGAAGCAAGTTGCTGACTATAAAGCGCTTTTTTCAAAATATCATCAAAGTTAGGTAAACACCAATGACTTAAGTTAGTTTGTGAGCCAATTGCTGCACAGCTAAAAAGAGGACGGAAAAAACTATCAGGGTCGTTACTATCAGTTGACCAACCAGATAAGGTCATATCATGGGTACGATCCATCATACTCGTTTCTTGATATCGTCCTTCGATAGGACGAATACTCATTTGAATACCCACTTGCGCTAAGTCTGCTTGAATAAGCTCTGCCATTTTTAATGGGCTTGGGTTATAAGATTGTGAGGCACTAGGTACCCAAAGGTTTAATTTCAGCCCATCAAGGCCTAGCTGTTTAAGAATTTGTTTTGATTTCTCTGGATTGTATTCTGTAATTTTTGCACGGTTATCATAAGCCCAAGATGCACGAGGAAGCACTGATGCTGCTGTTTCTGCCGTACCATAATAAATAGATTCCATTAAACGTTCATTGTTAATGGCATAAGCAATAGCTTGACGTACTTTAAGATCATTTAGTGGTGGTTTACTGGTGTTAAAGGCTAAATAGGCGATATTCATACCAGAACGCAACGTTAATCTTAGTCGTGGATCATCACGCAAGACTTTTAACTGGCTTGCGGCAGGATAGGCTAAAACATCACATTCACCAGTGAGTAATTTAGATATACGGCCTGTACCACCTGCACCCATATCAATAACAATCTGTTGCATTTTGGGTTGGCCTTTCCAGTAATCTTTATTTCTAAATAAACGAACAAATTGCCCCGGTTGATATTCATCTAAAAAGAAAGGGCCTGTTCCTACTGGTTTCCAATCAAGCTGTGTTTGATCGCCTGATTTTTCTAAATTTTTGGCATATTCAGCAGAAAGAATCGGGGCGTAATGTGTTGCTAAATGCCATAAAAAAGAAGCATCAGGTTCTTTTAAGCTAAATTCTACTGTGTATTGGCCTAGTCTTTTTATCGATTGAATATTATTCGCAAAACTTAAGCTGTCAAAATAGGGATATTTCCCGCCATTAACTTGATTGAAGGGATTTTGTGGATCAATCATCCTTTCAAAACTAAAAATAACATCATCAGCGGTAAGTTTACGTGTTGGTGTAAACCAAGATGTTTGTTGAAAGGAGACATTCTTACGTAAATAAAAGCGGTATGTCGCGCCGTTATCTAACGTTTCCCATCGAGCTGCAATTTCGGGGATCAGACGATAAGTGTAAGGGTCAACATCTAAAAGACGGTCATAGAGCTGTGCAGCTAGAGGATCAATAATTAATCCACTACTTGATAACTGTGGATTAAAGGTATTTACACTACCATCAACACAATAAACAAAGCCATTTTGATTAATTGGAGTTGGCTCAAGCGTTATAGATGGTGCTTGTGTTTTTGGTGCTACATCCGCAATACAAACTGCGCTTGTAAAGGTGAGTAGCAAAGTACCAATAAATAAAATAGGGCGCATAAATAATGTCTTTTAGAGAAACGATTTTGCTATTGTAACTTAAAAAACTTTCTATCCCCAAATAGTCAAAAAAACAAAGTGAGAAAAATTCTCAATAAAATGCTTTACAAATGCTAATGATAAAGATTATCATCCGTATTGTCCTTCGGCGGTAAGAGGTTTTCCGCAGAGGGCACGACATTGCTCACATTGCTTCCAGTATTTTTTTACTAGCCAGCTCGGGTGCTGGCTTTTTTTTGCCTATTATTTATAAAATTCCCCATTAATTTTAAAACTATATTTATCAATAAATTAAGTTATTATTTGATGTTTTTTAATTAGCCCTCTAAATTGATCGTAACTTAGTGATAACTTTTCAGCCGCCTCTTTCTGGTTATATAAGCTCTCTTTTAATGCACCATTCACCAATTTTTTTTCTACATCATTTTGCCATTGGCGTAAATCCAACGGTAATGTAGGTAGTGAAAAATTTTCTTTAAACGATTTTTTTAATGCAGATGTTTTTGACGTTTGAAGACCAGCAAAGGGATCAATAATAATATTGGTGAGCACGTTATCACTGGTTCCATGACGATAAACTGAGCGTTCAACAACATTCTTGAGCTCACGAATATTACCTGGCCATGAGTAATCTAAAAGTACTTGGCACGCACTATCACTAAAACCAGGAAAAAAAGGTAAACCTAACTCTTGGCACATTGAGATAGCGAAATTTTCAGCAAGCAACATAATATCTGCACGTCGCTCTCTTAATGGTGGGAGCCTAATAACATCAAACGCTAATCTATCGAGCAAATCGGCACGAAATTTACCTTCTTCCGCCATTGCTGGTAAATCTGCATTAGTTGCGCAAATAAGCCTAACATCAACATGCAGAGATTGGCTGCCCCCAACGCGTTCTAAATGGCCATACTCAATGACGCGCAGAAGCTTTTCTTGCACCAGCATGGGGGCAGTCGCCAGTTCATCAAGAAAAAGAGAACCTCCATCCGCACGTTCAAAACGCCCTTGATGACGATTTTTAGCACCAGTAAAAGCGCCAGCTTCATGACCAAAAAGCTCAGAATCAAGTAAATTGTCATTGAGCGCAGAACAGTTGATTGAAATAAAAGGCCCTTGCCACCAAGGAGCAAGATAGTGTAATCGATGAGCGATCAACTCTTTACCTGTACCTCGTTCACCAATAATTAATACAGGCTTTTTTAATTGAGCAAGCGCTGAGGTTTGTTCTAATACATCAATAAATTGACTATCAACACCGATTATTGTCTCTAAATTCTCATTCATTGGTTAAATTCACCATATTGAGGTATTTTTCACCAGTCTATCAGGTGTTCGAAAAATAGGCGAATAATATAAATCACCTATTATTAATAGGTTAAGTGAATTTTAAAAGTTGGCACGCAAATTGTATTAACTAAAGTATGTCGGCGTTACGACAGTGCGCCATTATTGAAATAATTTAACGTCACTAATTAGCATAGCTATTAAGGATAACATCATGGGTATATTTTCACGTTTTGCTGACATTATTAATGCCAATATCGCTTCTTTATTAGATAAAGCGGAAGATCCTGAAAAAATGATCCGCCTAATGATCCAAGAAATGGAAGATATGTTAGTTGAGATCCGTACAACTTCTGCTCGTACTTTAGCTGAAAAGAAAGGACTAGAGCGCCGTATCGAACAAGCTGAAAAACAGATGAAAGATTGGCAGGATAAAGCTGAGTTGGCTCTTATCAAGGAAAAAGAAGATTTAGCTCGTGCAGCATTGATCGAAAAACAACGTGTAGCATCAGTTAATGACACATTGAAACACGAACTGATTATTATTGATGAAACGCTAACTCGTTTAAAAGGTGAAATTAGCGAATTAGAAAATAAGCTAACTGAAACACGCGCAAAACAGCAGTCTTTAGTTGTGCGTCATCAAGCTGCAAATTCATCTCGTCAAGTTCGCCGTCAATTAGACAGTGGTAAAATGGATGCAGCAATGGCACGTTTTGAGCAATTTGAACGCCGTATTGATCATATGGAAGGTGAGGCTCAAAGCTACGGGTTAGGTAAAGAGAAATCATTAGACCAACAGTTTGCTGAATTAAAAGCGGATGATGAAATTAGCGCGCAATTAGCGGCATTAAAAGCTAAAATCAATATCAATAAAGAGTAACAGCAAGCGTAATAACCATCTTATAAAGGATATGTAATGGGCTATATATTTCTGGGAATACCACTGACCATTTTTATTTTGTTTATTCTCCCTATCTGGTTGTGGTTGCATTATAACAGCCAGAAAGGCGGAGGTAATGTTCAGCTAACCCAACAAGAAATGCAGCGACTGAGCGCGCTGGTGGATAAGGCTCAGCAAATGCAGGAGCGCATTAAGACATTAGAACAAATACTTGATGCAGAACATCCTAACTGGAGGCAATCATAATGACGATGCAGAGCAAACAATTGTATCGCTTGCCACAAGAGGGCGTGATCCGTGGCGTATGCGCAGGCCTAGCCCATTATTTTAATATTCCTGTTTTACTTATCAGGGTTATTGCGGTGATTGCGCTGTTTGCTGGCTTTTTCGGTTTAACTATTGTTGCATATTTTGTCTTAAGTTTTTTTATGGAGCCAGCTCCTGCTAATTACCCGCAAGGTGAAGATCAGCAAGAGAGCTTAAAAGATATTTTAAGTGGGGTAGATAATCAATTGCTGCAAGGTGAAAAACGTTTACAACAAATGGAACGTTATATTACCTCTTCTACTTATCAGTTAAATAAACGCTTTCGAGATTTGTAATATTTTTGCCATTTAATCTGATAAGACGCTCCATTTTAGGAGCGTCTTTCTTTCAGTCCGTTTATCTTTTTCAACGCTTGTATTGTGAGATAATAAAATTTCTGATTGAGGAGCGTATTGTGAATTCCAATCAAGTATTCGTTTCTTTAAAAACAAATAAACTCGCCCAATTAGCCAAAAAAGGGTTAACATTTGGGTTAATGTTATTCACTTTATTTGGGCCAGCTGCGATCACCGGCGGTATATTAAAACGAGTAAGTAGCAAACCGTTACGTTGGCTGGTTCTATTGATAGCTGAACCTATTATCAAAGCAGGTTTTAATAAGCTATCGCGTCAAGTGTCTTGGGAGAAACATGAAACGCCTACAAAATGAACTTACAGCTTTTATTAATCGTGGTGTTGATAGACATCTTCGTTTGGCCGTAACTGGATTAAGTCGAAGCGGTAAAACCGCATTTATTACCTCTTTAGTTAATCAACTTATTAATGTGCATACAGGCGCGCGTTTACCGCTGTTTTCGGCTGCACGAAATAAACAACTACTAGGTGTAAAACGAATTCCTCAACACAATTTAAATATTCCTCGTTTTACTTATGATGAGGGAATGGAATCTCTTTATCATACACCGCCAAGTTGGCCAGTTCCTACAAAAGGGGTCAGCGAAATTCGTTTGCAACTACGTTATCGCTCTAATGAATCTTTAACTCGTTTTATAAAAGAAACATCTTCTCTTTATTTAGAAATTGTTGATTATCCCGGAGAATGGCTATTAGATTTACCTATGCTTGAGCAAGACTATTTTGAATGGTCAGAGCAAATGAATAAGGTCAATCGCCAAAGAATCTCACCAGAACAACATTGGCAATTACTCCTTAAAAAATGTGATCCTCTTGCGCCAGCTGATGAAACGTTATTAGCTGATATTTCCTCCGCTTACACTGATTATTTATTAGCCTGTAAAGAAGAAGGGCTTCATTTTATTCAGCCGGGGCGGTTTGTATTACCCGGAGAATTAGCTGGAGCACCTGTTTTGCAGTTTTTCCCATGGGCTGATTTACAAAAATACGATATTGCTAAATTAAAGAACGCAGATAAACGTACTAATATTGGTATGCTAAAACAGCGCTATGAATATTATGGACAGCATGTTGTAAAAGGCTTTTATCGTGATCATTTCCAAGGATTTGATAGACAAATTGTTTTGGTTGATTGTCTACAACCTTTAAATCAAGGTGCAGATGTTTTTAATGATATGCGCCAAGCATTAACACAATTAATGCGCAGTTTTCATTATGGAAAAAGAACCTTACTTAGACGCTTATTTTCACCTTGTATCGATAAACTTCTATTTGCTGCCACAAAAGCTGATCATATCACGGTTGATCAACATGAGAATTTAGTGTCATTGCTTCAACAGCTTATTCAAGATGCTAAACAAAATGCTATTTTTGAAGGGATCAGTATTGATTGCATGGGACTCGCTTCTATCGCGGCAACTGAAAGTGGAATTGTTGATCATCATGGCGAAAAAATACCCGCGTTAAAAGGTTTTCGTTTAAGTGATAACACACCATTACTGTATTTTCCCGGTGAGGTTCCTAAGCGATTACCTGAAAAATCATTTTGGGAAAAACAAGGGTTTAGTTTCGAATCTTTTAGACCGCAGCAAATATCAAGAGATAGTGCGGTTCCTCATATTCGTATGGATAGTGCAATGGAGTTCTTGTTAGGGGATAAATTAAAATGAATGAGCCATTAAAATCACGAATTGATTTTAAAGAGCCCATACTTCAAGAAGAAATCACCTTGAAAAAAGGTGTTGGCTTTAATGAAAATGAGCAATTTTTGCCTATTGATCCACAATTGGATGAAGAGAATGAAGGGCAATTAGAAGGCGATATTCAATCAATTTTAAAACCGAAAAAAAGTGTCTGGAAACGTTTATTAACGGTTGCGGGCACAATTTTAGGGATTAGTGTTATTGCTCAAACGGGACAATGGATTTATGACTCATGGATAAATTCTGACTGGATTGCGTTGGGTGCAGCCAGTGCAGGCGGGTTAATAGTTGTTGCAGGTATTGGGTCTGTTATAACAGAGTGGCGCCGTATTTATCGTTTACGCCAACGCGCAGATGAAAGAGATAAAGCAAAAGAGTTACTTTATAGCCATGCGATGGGGAATGGTCGCCCATTTTGTGAAAAACTCGCTAAACAAGCGGGTATTAGCTCACAACACCCTGCATTAATTCGTTGGCAAAGTGCATTGCACGACACCCATAATGACAAAGAAGTATTAGAACTTTATAGCCAACTTGTTCAACCTATTTTGGATAAACAAGCTAGAGCTGAAATTAGTCGTTCTGCCGCAGAATCAACTCTAATGATTGCTGTCAGCCCGCTGGCAATGGTTGATATGGCCTTTATTGGTTGGCGCAATATTCGTTTGATTAATCGTATTGCAGAAATTTACGGTATCGAATTAGGCTACTATAGTCGTTTAAAACTCTTTCGCCTTGTACTAGTCAATATCGCATTTGCGGGTGCGACAGAACTGGTTAGAGAAGTCGGAATGGACTGGCTTTCACAAGATCTTGCAGCACGATTATCAACAAGAGCAGCTCAAGGTATTGGCGCTGGTTTATTAACGGCACGCTTAGGAATAAAAGCAATGGAATTATGCCGTCCTTTACCGTGGATTGATGATAATAAACCTAAGCTAGGCGATTTTAGAAAAGAGCTAATTGGGAAATTAAAAAATACCATCGGTAGTAAGAAAAAAGAATAAATTATTATTTACACCTTTTAATTATTTTAAATAAAGGCCGTAGAAGTCTATTCTGCGGCTTTTTTGTATAAAGATTAGTAAGGTGTTTTTATATAAAATAGCCCTAATGATAAAGATGATAAAATATTATTTTAAAATAATGTACTGAATGATATAAAGTGTTTTTATAATTTTATTGCCAATAGCGTTATTGTTTTAATGAGAAACTATCGTGACAGAATACTTTTAAAAAGAGTAATTTTCCATAGCAATAAAAGTGTTGTAACTAATTGTATATAAAGATTAATATGTGTTTATCTAGTGAAATATCTGTAATTTTAATCATAATATTCCTTTTTTGAAAGAAAATAGTCTTGAGTTTAATGTAATAAATAGCGTTAAATGTCACCGCACGCAATGTGCCACAGACCTATTTTATTAACATATTTTCAAATATCTAATTTGTAAGTTATTAGTTATTTAATAAGTAGAGACGGATTTTTATTTATAAAGATTAAAAAATAGTTAATGAATAATTCTTCTAACAAGGTTAAAAAAATGAAAGAAATGCAAATGTCAGTAATAAAGAAACTCTCTAAACAAAGACGTAAACTCTATCTGAGTTCGGCATTTAATGTCTCAAATATTGATGGTCAACTCAGCATTTTAATTCCTATTCTTGGTGAGACAATTCGTGAGATCAAAAAGAGACAATACCAAAAGCAACCTAAGTCATTTCAAATAAAAGAAATATCCCAATTTTTTGAATACCTGACTGAGCCGGATAAGAAAGAAAGAGCAATAAATGCATTAGAATATCTCCTTTTTTGTTTTGATAATGGATGTAAAACTATCAAAAAGGTGATCCGCCGAGAATTAAGCCCTTTAGTAAAAGATGTCGAATATCTTATCGATTTTGAACTAAAAAAAATAATAAAAACCTCTTCATTTTCGTTATTCAGCTTTTTTAAAGCATAAATAATCTTGGTTAAAAATTAAGAGATTAATTTAGTTGTGTAAAAATAAATGCTAGTGGTGTCAACCTTTGCTGACAAGGCTCTTCATTTCGTTGATATTTATGTATAATATCTAGAATTAGTTCAGGGTCACTCAGTATTAAGAAGGTTTATAATGCGTTTAGAGGTCACTTGTGAAGATCGCATCGGGTTAACCCGTGAATTATTAGATCTTCTCGTATTAAAAAATATTGATTTGCGTGGAATTGAAATATTCCCGATTGGTCTTATTTACCTGAATTTTTCACAGATAGATTTTAATATATTTCAGACGCTTATGGCTGAAATAAGACGAATAGAAGGGGTTATTGATGTTCGCACTGTGGCATTTATGCCTTCAGAGCAAGAGCATCGTGCCATGTGGACGTTGTTAGAATCCGTACCTGCGCCAGTCTTCTCCATTAATATTAAAGGTCAGGTTAAACTGCTAAATCCAGCTACTCGCCATCTTTTCGGATTGGCTGTTGATGACAATACTGAAAAATCCTTTAATCAACTTATTCCTAATTTTAATATTCATCGTTGGTTAGAACAAAAAGATCCCCACGCCGAAATTATTCCTATCAATATAAAAAAACACAATTTCGATATGGAAATCGTACCAATTAAATTGGCTGATGATAATCAGTTTAACCATTGTGTTGGCGCTCTTATATTATTGAAATATTACGACGTTGTTCATGATCACTCAGTTTTAATTGTCAGTGATAATCAAGAGTTTGAAAAAATTATTGCCATTAGCCCTCAAATGAAACAATTGGTTGAGCGCGCAAAAAAAATGGCAAAAATGGATGCACCGTTATTATTAGTGGGTGACACCGGCACAGGAAAGGATTTGTTTGCTAAAGCATGCCATCTTCTTAGCTCCCGTTCAAGGTATCCTTTTTTAGGGCTAAACTGTGCTTCAATGCCTGATGACGTGGTAGAAAGTGAGCTATTTGGTTATGCGGCTGGCGCTTATCCTAATGCTATTGAAGGGAAAAAAGGCTTTTTTGAACAGGCGAATAGAGGAACTGTTTTACTTGATGAAATTGGTGAAATGTCACCTCAAATGCAAATCAAACTTCTACGTTTTTTAAATGATGGAACGTTTCGCCGTGTAGGTGAAGAGCATGAAGTTAACGTTGATGTTCGAATTATTTGTGCTACGCAAAAGAATTTATGGGAACTAGTTCAAAAAGGGTTATTTAGAGAAGATCTTTATTACCGTCTGAATGTCTTAACACTCACACTCCCGCCATTACGTGAAAGAAAATCGGATATTATGCCGTTAGCGATGCATTTTATTAATCAATATTGCCTTGAACAAAAAACGACGAAACCAGCTATATCTCCTGAATTGTCGGTTTATTTAACGCAATATGGTTGGCCGGGGAATGTACGTCAATTACGAAATACAATTTATCAAGCAATGGCTCAATTAATTGGAAATACTTTACGCCAACAAGATATTACGTTACCTGAGCATACCGCAGATGTTTTATTTGATGAGGATTTACTAGAAGGTTCATTGGATGAAATGACAAAACGCTTTGAAGCTTCGATTTTAACGCGTTTATATCGTGATTACCCAAGTACACGTAAATTAGCGAAGCGCTTAGGTATTTCTCATACTGCTATTGCGAATAAGTTAAGAGAATATAATCTTACGAATAAAAAAAGTGATAAGTCTGAAGATTAATTAAGTAGTAAGATTTTGTGCATAAAAAAATAGACGAGCATAAGGCTCGTCTATTTTTTATCAGTATTATTTCAGTGCTTTTAATGCATCATCATAATTTGGTTCAGTTGTAATTTCATCAACCAACTGGGTGTAGATAACAGTGTTATTTTCATCTAAAACAATCACTGCACGGCTTGTTAAGCCAGCTAATGGGCCAGATGCAATTGCAACACCGTAGTTTTCTTTGAATTCAGCGCCACGCATTGTCGATAATGTCACAACGTTATCTAAGCCTTCCGCGCCACAAAAACGCGCTTGAGCAAAAGGCAAATCAGCTGAAATACATAAAACAACCGTGTTATTTAATTCATTTGCAACTTTATTAAATTGGCGAACACTTGCAGCACAAACACCAGTATCTACACTTGGAAAAATGTTTAGAACTTTACGTTTACCTGCAAAATTCGCTAAAGAAACATCATTAAGATCTTTACCAACAAGAGAGAAATCTGCAGCTTTTTGACCTACTGCTGGGAAATTACCCGCTAGAGCCACTGCATTTCCTTGTAAAGTAACTTGATGTGCCATTGTTGTTCTCCTTTATTAGTTGTCAGACTAACTGTTATTAATACTCATTATTAACGATAATTCTCGTTAATGCTTAACCATTATTAAAATTTGCCATTATTGGCGTAGTCACCACTAAAAACATAAAAATTTATAAAATATTTGTAATCAGTGATTGTGCCTTTTTATCAGGCTCTTATAATTGTGCAGTTCATTCTCATACAGATTACAGGACGAAACAGACATGCGCAAAATATTCGTCATCTCATGTGCACTTGTCGTTCAAGGATTACTCACTTCGCAGGTAAATGCGGCAGTAGTCCCTGCAGGAACGATACTCGATAAAAAACAAGAAGTGGTTCGACATTTAAAAGATGAACCTGCATCACTCGATCCTATTAATGCAGTAGGATTAACAGAAGCTCAAGTGCAACGTGATTTATTTGAAGGGTTGACGATAGAAGATGAGCATGGACGTCCCATTCCGGGTGTTGCTCAGAGTTGGCGTACAGAAGATAATCGTGTATGGATCTTCACTTTACGCGATAATGCAAAATGGTCTAATGGTGAAAAAGTAACAGCAACAGATTTTGTTTATAGCTGGCAAAGATTAGTTGATCCTAAAAATCTTTCACCTTTTGCATGGTATGCATCACTTGCATCTATTGAAAATGCACAAAAGATTATTGATGGAAAATTAAAACCAACATCATTAGGTGTAGAAGCGATTGATGAAAAAACATTAAAAGTTACTTTAGAGCGACCCGTTTCTTACTTCCCAAGCTTGACGACTAACTTTTCATTATACCCAGTACCTCATCATAGTATTGAAAAATATGGTACTGAATGGGTTAAGGTTGGCAACTTAGTCGGAAATGGGGCTTTTGTTTTAAAAGATAGAGTCGTTAATGAGAAGATTGTATTAACACCAAATCCTTATTATTGGGATCATAAAAATACAGTATTAACCAAAGTTACTTTTGTGCCTATTAATCATGAATCACACGCGACTAAACGTTATTTAGCGGGTGATATTGATATTACAGAGTCATTCCCAAAAAATTTATATCATAAATTAATGAAAGATATTCCTAATGAGGTTTATATTCCTGACCAGTTAGGGACTTATTATTATGCTTTTAATACCCAATCAGGGCCAACAAAAGATATTCGTGTACGTAAAGCGTTAGCGATGGCAATAGATAGAAAAATTATCACTGATAAGGTATTAGGAACAGGGGAAAAATCAGCAAACCGTTTTACACCTGATGTAACGGCGGGCTTTATCCCAGAACCCACAATTTATGATGAATACAATCAAGATGAATTAGATAGCCAAGCTAAGATCTTGTTAGCGGCCGCTGGATATGGTCCTCATAACCCATTAACACTCTCATTGCTATACAATAATTCAGAGAATCATCAGAAAATTGCTATTGCAGTTGCTTCTATGTGGAAGAAAAAGTTAGGAGTGAAGGTTGAATTACGTAATCAGGAATGGAAAACATATATTGATAGCCGAAATTCGGGGGATTTTGATGTTATAAGAGCATCATGGATTGGTGATTATAACGAGCCTTCTACTTTTTTAAGCTTATTAGGTTCTAAACACGCCGGTAATATCCCTAAATATCAGAATAAGCAATATGATGAAATATTAACATTGTCTGGGATGGCTATTGATCCAAATGAAAGAAATAGTCTGTATAACCGTGCTGAGCAAATAATAGCTGAAGATGCACCAATCGCGCCTATTTATCAATATACAAATGGACGATTGATAAAGCCATGGTTAAAAGGATATCCTATTGAGAACCCAGAAGATGTTGCTTATAGTCATACGCTTTATATTCTGAAGCATTAAGGTAAAGACTAAATAAGAAGCTTAAAATTAAGATCATATAAAAATATTAATTTAGCAACAGAGTCATTAAGCGTAAATTATACCTCAAAGTTAAAATCTACTTTGGGGTATTTTTTTATTCGATCACCAATAGTAAAAATAAAATTTTCGAGATTTATAAGTTGATATATATCGTTAGTAGAAATGTTAAAAAAGAGTAAGAAAATAAAAGAGAGTATAAATAAAAAAGAACCCCTTTAAAAAAGGGGCGTAGCAAAATAAAGCAGGGTGACTTATTGTCTAGATATAAATTATATTGTTAATGCCTTCTTTGCACGATTTTTATTGTATCTAACTGTTACAGTGATTAATAAAATATTTATAAAAAAAAATCCCTCTGTTATGAAAACAGAAGGAGACTCAAAAGGAATAAACATTGCAGGAGATATGTTAATACATTTTTATGGTATTGTTTTGACCAATTGTGCAATGTGCTTGATGTTAAATATTATATCTTAATTTATTTATAGATATAAATACTTAGTTATAATTAAATCTAATGTATTTGTTGTGGTGCCTGAGTAATTCTTAATTAGAGTCATCTATTTGTTTTTCTTTATTATTAAATAAAATTACGGGTTATTAATAATTATTAGAAAATCGTTTAAAAATGAAATCCTAAAGATAATTGTAAAGCACTTAATTCAAGATGCCGCTTATTTGCCGTAGTATCAGAGTAAAGATAGCCCAAGCTAAATGAAATATCCTTAATAGGGTTATAATCGATACCTATTTGACCAATTACACTTGTTGTATTAACAGTGTGGGAATCTGTTGTATTTATTTCAGGGTGATATTTATCTTCCTGATGTTTTAATTTATTAGGACCCATTTGAGCATAAATAGAAATTTTAGGTGTTATTCTATAAGTTGGGCCGATTAATAGGCCTGTGGTTTTAGTTCGATAATTTAATATTGAAGGTGTAATAAACCGAGGATTAATAAAGTATTCTTTATGGTTAGTATTTAAATGTAGTAGAGAAATTAATATTCCCCAAGTATTTTCTGTTTCAAAGCGATAACTGATTATTTCTCCTTTTGCGGTGTCGCCTTTTATTTTTCCATAAATATAGCCAGCAGAGAGGGTATGAGTCTTATCATAGGCATGTAGAAGAATAAGATACAGCTAAGCTAATTAAAACAAGGGCTAATTTATTCATTATAGAGTTTCTATGTTGATGTGTAGAACACTATTTTTAGTAAAATAAATGTTTATTTCAATATTAATTGATTGAAATTACTCTTAAAAAAACTTCGGGAGCTTATTTTTAAACTCAATAAAAAATCAAACTCTTATAAATAGCTAATTATTAATTAACATAAGATTTATTAATTATTCTAATGATGGCGTAACAATAATATATTATTTAAATAGACGGGCGTGAAAACTGAGAATAATAGGTAGAAATACTCACAATAAGCTTTAATACCTATTGTGAGCCAGATTTTAGTGCGGTGTTCTATTTTTTATCTACAACTTCAATCAGTGTATATTTGACACTTGATGCATCTGCTGGAGGGTTAGGAATATCTGTAACATTAACTTTTAATGTGTATTCAGTACCTGCTTTATATTCAAAACCATCAATATTTTGATAGAACAGAGACCATTCGCCAGAAGGTAACTCTTTCACCTTCATACACTTCATTGGCGCTACACCAACACAATCATACAGTTGTGAGTCCACTAAAAGCGTTTTTGTTGTCCCCGTAGATGATGCTGTATTTGCACTTTCAGTTGAAGTTGCGTCATTGCATCCAGCCAAAAGCAAAAATAAAGGAATAGCGATAAATTTTTTCATATTGATGACCTTATTTTTAGGGTGCAATAAATGTATTAAAGAATATTTAGTATACACCAGTCAGATAGTTATTATAAATTACAGCAGGTAACTTTTTTTCCTACAAATAAAATAAGTTACCTGCTGTTGTTCTAAGTATTGGTATCCTAACGTAACTATCAGTATTTAATTTAGTGTAATAATCCTAAAGTAATGAAGATAAATAGAAGTTTTAGATGAATGAAACAAAAATAGTGTTGGTATACAGCTAACTAGAAAAAAAGTATAGAATAACAGTTCAAAACATAGCGTTATAAAATGAAGGTAGATTAATCATATTTGACAGTTGAGTATTTAATTCAAGTATTACCTTTAAAGCAAAAGTTATGGAGGAAGCTAAGTGAAAACAATTAATGACTCTGTTATACAAGATTCTGATGCTATTTATACAGCACAACTTAATGGGCATGGAGGAGCAACAGAAATCACAGCAGAGACTGTTGCAACAAATGAAAATCCATATTGGGTGCACTTAGATTACCGTAAACCACAAAGTGCTCAATGGATACAAGAGACTGAGTTACTTCCACCTATTGCTAAAGATATATTACTTGCAGAGAACGTCAGACCAAAAGCACAACGCATTGGTGAAGGTATCATCATTAATCTGCAAACAATAAATAATAATCCTAATGATCGACCTGATGAGCTTGTTGCCTTTAGAATTTATATAAACAGCCAAACCATAGTTTCTAGTCGCCACCGCCGAGTTAATTCTGTAGATTCTGTTATTCATACTCTAGAACTTGATAATGGGCCTGAAAATAGCGGCGATTGGCTAATTACAATGGCTGATGCAGTGACTGATGAAATAGGTGAATTTGTTGAGACGCTACACGACCAATTAATTGAATTGGAAGATATGATCCTCGATCAACAAATACCAGCAAGAGGTGAACTCGCATTATTAAGAAAGCAGTTAATTGTTTTACGTCGTTATATGGCACCTCAACGAGATGTATTCTCAAGACTCTCTATTGAAAAATTACCATGGATGAGTGATAGCGATAGAGTGACGATGTTAGAAATCTCAGAAAGACTTTCTCGACGTTTAGAAGATTTGGATAGTAGTATTTCTCGTACTGCGGTGATTGCTGATGAAATAACATCAATGATGGCTGATGCGATGAATAGACGTACTTATACTATGTCTCTAATGGCGATGTTATTTTTACCAACAACGTTTCTAACAGGGCTATTTGGTGTCAATTTGGGTGGAATACCCGGAAATGAATTTCCTTATGGTTTTACCATTTTTTGTTTATCTCTATTTGTTTTGATTGTGATTGTTACTTGGTGGTTAAAGCGTAGTAGATGGTTGTGAAATTTCAGAAAATTAATCGTAACTAAATGGATTTAAAAAAGAATTCTCTAACCCTGTTTGAGATATATCAATTTTTTAAAATAGAACATCTGGCATTATAACTCTCGCAGGTGAATACAACGTTGAGCGATGAACGTTGTGCTCCATAATTGTAGTTTTTCTCATATTGAGTTCTTAATACAGAATAATTGACCATTATTACACCGATGTTTATTAACATCGGTTTTTTTTTGCTTAAACTTATTATTGGTGATTATTTAGTCATAAAAAACCTAAGCCTTGAAAACAAGACTTAGGGTATCGCGTTTTATTTCACTTCAATAATATCGAGTTTGTTTTGGCTAAAATCAGGACGTTCATCATCTTCTTCTTGGAACATCACGGGTACGGCTGGAATATCATCTTTATCAAAGGCTAAATCACCACCATTAATGACTTCATCACCATGTTTGATATTAGCAAAATCAAATAATTGAGTATCGCATAAGTGTGATGGAACAATATTTTGTGTTGCTCTAAACATAGTTTCAATACGACCAGGGTAACGCTTATCCCAATCTCTTAGCATCTCTTTAATAACTTGACGCTGGAGATTAGGCTGTGAGCCACAAAGATTACACGGGATAATTGGAAACTGTTTTGCTTGTGCAAATCGCTCAATATCTTTTTCACGAGCATAAGCAAGAGGGCGAATAACGATTTGTTTACCATCGTCACTCATTAATTTAGGAGGCATACCTTTAAGTTTGCCCCCATAGAACATATTTAAAAATAATGTTTCTAAAATATCATCACGATGGTGGCCTAAAGCAATTTTAGTTGCACCAAGTTCTGTTGCTGTGCGATATAAAATACCACGACGTAAACGTGAGCATAAAGAGCAGGTTGTTTTACCTTCAGGAATAATATCTTTAACGATCCCATAGGTATTCTCTTCAACAATTTTATATTCCACACCAAGTTCATTTAAATACTCAGGTAAAATATGCTCAGGGAATCCGGGTTGTTTTTGGTCTAAATTGACTGCAATAAGTGAAAAGTTAATTGGCGCACTTTTTTGCAGATTCATTAAGATAGAAAGTAGCGTGTAGCTATCTTTACCACCAGAAAGACAGACCATGATTTTGTCGCCGTCTTCAATCATATTAAAGTCAGCGATAGCTTGCCCAACATCACGGCGTAAGCGTTTTTGTAGTTTGTTGAAATTATACTGTTCTTTTGGGATGCTCATTTTTTACGGTTCTATATCGTTGCTGATTATTCTGTAACTTGCTAACCAAGGCTTTGTTTTCTTTCATGAACGTTGAATGATTTAAAAGCTATATAAATCAATAAAATGTTTTACAACTCAATTGATGAGTGGTTTGGAAAACAAAGTTATTTATGGCAAGAAAATTGATAAGTCGCCAATGATACCAGATGGTAGGGTGGTTTCGATATAGATAACTACAGTTAAGCGATTTCAGGGTAGTAAAAAGCAAGAAATAATAGCCTTATATAAACTGAATAAGACTATTAAATTTTTTGTATCACGCAGCGATTACTAATAGACATAGGTCTTAATAAGGCATCGTTGGTAGTTCACGTAAAATAGCATTTTTCCTACGTTCAGCGGTTAATTGTGACAATTCATTATCAGAGACATAAATTAAGGCATCTTGAGGACAAAACTCAACACAAGCAGGCCCTTGTTCTCTATGATTACATGAATCACATTTAACGATATCAATTTTGAATTGCTGACCAAGATCTAAACAAAAAGTAGGTGCTGAATGCGCCTTTTTCTCAAGTTCAATGGCGCCAAATGGACAAGCTAAAAGGCAAGCTCTACATCCAATAATGGATATCTGTTATTAAAAATTATGATGATAATGTTGCTAATTTAGTTGCGAATCCCATAAAGAAAAGCCCGATAACACCATTACCTAATTTAGCGATATTTTTACGCGAGCCAAAAAAACGAGCAAGAGCTACACCACCAAATATTAGAAAAGAAAGATAAATAAAGCTAAACGCTTCAAGCATAGACGCGAGAATTAAATAAGATAATCCGGTATGTGCATAATTAAAATCGATAAACTGAACAAAAAATGAAATATAAAATAGAATCGCTTTAGGATTGGTCATACTTAATGTAAGCGCTTTTCTGAAAACGTGTTTCTGTACAGCGGTTGTTTGTTCTGAATGTATTTTTTTGGAGAAAAAAGTTGCATGGATAATCTTTATTCCTAAATAAAGGAGATAAAAAGCACCTAAAAAACGGACAATAGTAAAGAGTACAGGAGAGGCTTTTATAACAGATGCGACACCAATAAAGGCGAGAAAAATCAAAATGGCATCACCTAAAAAGACACCAAAGGCAGCACGATAACCATCACTGACACCACCTGATGCGCTTGTTTTTAGCACATAGAGTGTATTTGGGCCAGGAACAAGAATAATAAAAAACATGCCCGCAAGGTATATCCAGATATTGAGTACACCAAATTGTTCAAGCCACACGTTAACCCCCAATCTTACTTTCTCTGTATTACTTAATGAGTTGCTATTATATAAAGAGAATCCGCATTATTTAAACGCATATTTTCACTCATATAGAAGATAAATGTTTGATGCTTACTGCTTTCTGTTTGAAACAGCACTCTGTTACCACTGCAATAGATTAAACTCTAATGTTAGCATTTAAAAAAGAAACACTTTTCTTATGTAAAGAAGGTAGATCTCTTGAGTTAACTAAACTATATTTATCTGTTTTTTTATACAGTGTTTTTGTTTTGAACAACTACAGTAAGGGAAATGTGATGCTAAAAGTGATTGCTGAAGATTTTATTAAAACAGAAGCGATAGAAACTGTTTTACCTCTTTATCGTGAACTTGTTGAAGCGACTAAGAAAGAGCCTCTTTGTATTAGCTATAATTTATATGTTGATGAAAAAGATCCTGGCCACTTTGTCTTTGTTGAACAGTGGCCTGATCATGCAGCACTTGATGTGCATTGTGCTAGTGAGCATTTTCAGCGATTAGTCCCTATGATTAATGCATATAAAAAAGCAGAACCAAAATTTTTACTTATGGCAGATGCTTTTGATGAAAAACAAAAGTAATAAACTAGACTTATTTATAGTGGATACACTGAATAATAAGAAGTAAAACAAGAGAGAACGCGATGTTAGCGAGGTATATATCTCAAATTGTAAACCAAGAAGATAGCTATCAAATTTTAAGTACGCAGAATTTTTTGGATAACTTAACAGAAATAACCAGAGCAACTCATACTTGGTTATTTCCTGATGGTGTCATCTTGAAATGCACAGAAGAGATAGAAACAGAACACTATGATAATGACGCTCAATGTCCTGAACATTGGATCACTTGGGAAATTGTAGAGTCGAACAACAAATCGATTTCTCCTTGTAGAAAAGAATTTTTTAATTTATGCCAGCAAAGCTTTTGGTTAAAAATGCAACTTGCTAATAATATATGATTAGTTGCATAAAAGAAAAAGCCACTTTATAAGTGGTTTTTTTGTACCTATTAAAATTAATAAAAAATTTATTTCAAATGCCACTTTAAGTTTTTACTTAAATATTAATCAATACTTTACAGACTGAGGCAAATCAATTTTGCTTAGTGAGTGTCTTTTATTTTACTGATTAATAACAAATAGAAGATTAATCGTGATTTTAATCATATTAAAACTGTGATTAGAACTAAAGATAAATTAAAATCAACCTTGTTTTCATGATGTTATAGTCTTAATATTTCCTTAATAGTAGCAAAAAATAAGGTAAGTTTATTGTTGCGGCGAATGGTGTTTTAATTGTAATTTTAATCGTAAGATTTTCTTTATTAAATACTATTAATAACGTACTATTTATAAATAATTTTTATTGAGTGTTGCGCTCAATTTAATAAGAGAGCTAAATTATAATTTAGTTCCATTTGTCTATCCTTTTTTATATAGAGAATAAAGATGAGTCGTAATTTATTTCTTTCTACTTCACTGTTAGCTATTTCTACACTTTCTTTTAATGCACAAGCAGCATTAGATAATACTTTATCAGTAGGTTATGCTCAAAGCTCAATTAAATTGAGTGATGATAAAATCGATGATGATCCTAAAGGAATTAACTTTAAATATAACCATGAGTTTGATAATGATTGGGGCGTTATTGGATCACTGACGTATACAAAATTAACTTATAATTATTATGGTCGTTGGGGAAAAATTGGTTCAACTGAAATTGATTATACTTCATTAACTGTGGGACCTAGCTATCGTTTTAATGACTATTTTAGTGCATATGGCTTAATTGGTCTTGGTCACGCTAGTCAAGATGATAAATATTATTATGTTAATGAAGAATACAGTAAAACGTCCATGGCTTATGGATTAGGTTTACAAATTAATCCGATCCCAAACGTAGCAATTGATGCATCTTATGAATATTCAAAATTTGATAATGCAAAATTTGGTACTTGGGTATTAGGTGTTGGTTACCGTTTCTAATTTTAAACTAATAAAATAATTTAAAAGGTCACGGTATGTGACCTTTTTGTGAATATCACTATATAGTGATATTCACTTATCAAAACGCATTAAATATACACTAAATGTGTGTTTTTTTATTCGAGTTACTTGACTGTCAATAAAGGATCTTTAAGATGCCATATTTTATGGAAAGGGAATTATGTTAACTGTAATAAAAGCAGAACCTTCACACTATGATGAAATGATTGCAGTTTGGGGATCTTCAGTTAGAGCTACGCATGCGTTTCTATCTGAAGATATCATTTTATCGCTTAAAAAAGATATCGTAGAACAGTATTTTCCTATGCTTAATACCTATATTGCGATAGACAATAATAATGTTATTCATGGGATCTTAGGCACAGCAGAAAATAAGCTAGAAATGCTTTTTGTCGATGCGAATTCTAGAGGACATGGCTGTGGTAAATTGCTTATAACTTTCGCGATAAATACACTGCATATTGATGAGTTAGATGTAAATGAGCAAAATCCTCAAGCAATTGGCTTTTATCTTTATATTGGATTTGAGCAAATAGGGCGTTCAGAATTAGATGGACAAGGTAATCCTTTTCCATTGTTACATTTAAGATTAAATAAAAATAAGTATAAATACTAAATAAAGAGATATTAAAGATATAAAATAGGGATGAAAGTAAAAAATTCCTCTATTTATCTTATGTAAATAATAATTATCCACTCAAATTTGATTTATATCGTAATAATTCCACTGCTTTAATGAAATAATTTTTTCATAATTAAATAGATCTAACACAACAGTGGAACAGTTATGAAAAAAGCCTTAATTGTTATTTTATCTTTATTTTTACTACCCGCTTGCTCTGAATCACAAGAAAATAAAGTTATTGAATATTGTATGGATACATTAAGTGTCTATAGTAATGTGAGCAAAGATCAATGTTTGTGTTTTTATAATGAAGCAAGTAATAAATTTTCTTCAACTGAAATAGATAGAATGGTCAAATCACCACCAATAAAACAAGACAGTACACTTACAAGAGAGGGTACAATGTTTTTAACTATTGCTCATTCATCTAAATGCTTTGAGTAACAGATATTACGCGTAATAACTAATAAAGAATAAGTCGTAAATTAAGTTACTATACCGAAAATTATTGCCTCTAAGAGCAAATACCACAAAATTGATAAACCCATCACTATAAATTGAATATATTAATACTGTTTTTATATACAGTTTGTTGTGGGTTTATCTTTATTGTGAATTGAGAGGAAATTATGTCAAAGCTTCGCTTATCTTACCCAAAACTCAGCCCTAAAGCTTATGCTGGCTTAATTCAATGTAAAACTGCACTAGAAGATAGTTCACTGGATATAACGTTAATTGAGCTTGTCTATTTAAGAGTGTCTCAAATCAATGGCTGTGCTTTTTGTTTAGAGATGCACAATAATTCGTTGCGTAACCATGGTATTGATCAAAACAAGTTAGATGCACTAAATGGTTGGCAAGTAAGTGAGCGTTTTACTGATAAAGAGCGAGCTGCGTTGCTATGGGCAGAGGCGGTTAGTAATATTTCAGCAAAAAGTACGGATGATAATATTTATCAGCAGGTTAAAGCGTATTTTACAGATACAGAAATGAGTGATCTGACACTGGCAGTTGGATTAATGAATGCATTTAATCGTATCGCTGTGAGTTTGCGCCAGTAATTAGTATTATCTATGCAAATCATATGCCCCAAATAATTTTCAAGAGAAAAGCGCTGATAGAGCGCTTTTGATTTCATTTGCTTAAATTTTACCAGAGATATTGCATGAAGGGTAAATAAGCAAAAAATAAAGCGATGAGTATAAATAAGATACGAAATAACGTTTTTTTTGTTTTTATTGTGGCATAGAGCATAACGATAAAAATAGCCACGCAGATATACCAGTAAAATGCACCAAAGAAAGCTAAGGTAAAAATAGTATCAATAATAAAATGACTTTCACTCATTTTATTTCTCTCTGAAATAAAAAATCACCTGCTAAAGATAAGCAGGTGAAGATAAAAGTGATTATGATTTCCAAATAATATGGAACATAGGCTGTAATGGATCGCGACTAATTAGGACTCGGCCAAAAATATCATCAATATCGGAATCATCGTCAGGAGCAAGGCCAATAATTACTTCACTAAAACGGGCTGATGTAACAGGCTGGCCAACAATAAATTGCCAATCATTACCCAATGGAACCACTTCTGCTGCGCCTCTTTCTTCAAATTGCAGGTTAAACAATAATTGGTCTGCAACATCTAAATTATCAGCTGCTTGGGCTAAAAATAGATCGTAAGCTTGTTCTAAAGCGTCGTCTTCACTGATTAAAGTTGGTTCATTCATGGTAATGCCTGTCTGTTGTTCCAATAATTATCGCGTTATTTGTATAGCATTTTTACTAATTTAGCACAGTTATTTATTGCCAGTTCTTAGTAGTCTATCGATTATAACATTTCTGTTATAACAGAGGGCTAAAGAAATAGCAGATACGCTCTAATACACGATTTAAAAATGGTCGTTTTTCCCATTCATCTATGGTTAACTCTGTTGAGCGGGCAATATAATCATATTGAACAATGCTTAAATCACTACCAAAACCTTCATCATCAATGACAACTGTAATTTCAAAGTTTAACCATAAGCTACGCATATCAAGGTTAACTGAACCTACCATACTGAGTTGTCCATCAACCATCACGCTTTTGGTATGTAATAAACCATCTTCAAATTGGAATATTTTTACACCTGATTCGAGCATTTCTGTAAAGAATGAACGACTTGCCCAACGTACCAGAAAAGAGTCATTACTGCGAGGAACAATAATGCTCACATTAACACCTCGCATCGCAGCAGTTGAGATTGCATGGGCAAGATCATCGCTAGGTACAAAATAAGGTGTTGTCAGTACCAATTCTTTTCTTGCAGAGTAAATGGCTGTAATAAGTGATTGTTGGATTAGCTCATCAGGAAATCCTGGGCCTGAGGCAATGACTTGTGTTGTATGGCCGCTTTCTTGTTCACAAGGCATAATATTGTCATCAGGTGGAGGTGGTAAATGGCGCTCACCCGTTTCCATCTCCCAGTCAAAGGCATAAATCATACCTAATGTAGTAGAAACAGGACCTTCCATTCTTACCATAATATCAATCCATTGACCCACACCAGAATCTTGCTTGAAATAACGAGGATCAACCATATTCATACTTCCTGTATAGGAAATATAATTATCGATCAATACGATTTTCCGATGCTGACGTAAATCCATGCGACGTAAGAAGAAACGGAATAAATTAACATGCAGTGATTCAACAAATTCAATACCTGCGGCTCTCATTACGTCTGGGCCTTTGGTACGAAAGAAATTCCAGCTTCCAGCGGAATCAACCATGACTCGGCATTTTACACCACGTTTAGCGGCTCTAATTAAGGCGTCGGTTACTTCATCGACTAAACCACCTGATTGCCAAATATAGAAGACCATTTCAATGTTATCGCGAGCGTTGTTAATATCGCGTGTAATTGAATTTAGCGAATCTTCACAGGTGGTTAAAAGTTCAATTTTGTTACCTTTAACACCTTTAATACCTTGGCGCTTAGCGGTTAATTGGAAAAGAGGAGTAGCGATGTCGCTCGTACTTGTAGCAAAGATATGCTTACATTTCCTTAAGTCTTCAAGCCACGCAACAACAGAAGGCCACATCTGTTTAGCATGTTCAACACGTCGTTTTCCTAGGTGTAACTCACCAAAAGCAAAATACGCAATAACCCCGACTAATGGCAGAATATAAATGATCAATAACCATGTCATTGTTGATGTAACTGGTCGTCGATGCATTAGGACACGAAATGTGACCCCCGCAATTAATAGCCAATAGAAGAAAAAGGTTAGCCAACTTAATACAGTATAAAATGTTGTCATAGTAGAGCTATTTTCCGTTGAAAATGAATTGCATGGATAAGCTAAAGGCAATTTACTAAAAATAGTTCATTATTTTTGTTATTTGCCGAATGTTGTTATTAAATCAGGATTATTATCTCTGTCAAATCTCTTTCTTAAGAGATAAGCATCAAATAAGCAATAAGATACAACTCTTTATTCATTTTTTCTTTGTGAGAAATGCTCAAATAATGGATGAAATTCAAGCAAATCATAAATCACCCCTTGGATCACAAAATGAACGTCTTATAATAGTCCACTTATTCGAAAAAATAGGTGCTAATAGCATGAGACACAGTAGGACTGAAGTAGCTCGTTGGCGAATGATGAGACAAGCTATACGTAAACGACGTCGATGGTTAGAAGGGCAATCTCGTCGTAATTTCCGAATTTATAAACTGCGTAAACTTGATACTTCTAGAAAACATAGAGCACTTTTATTTGTACAACACATAGAATGGAACTCATAATTTCACTTTTTAACAGTTAATATCAATCATTTTGTTAAACGTTATTGAATATGATTGCTATTTGCATTTAAACTAGGGGCATATTTTTTCTTTAGGTGAAATAAGATCAGTTATGCGTTGGAAGCTTTGGGTACTCATATCACTTTGTCTACATGCCTCACTTGTTGCGGCTGCGATGTTATATGTTGTAGAAGATAAGCCAGTCACACCTGAGCCTATCTCTATACAGATGTTGGCATTTGCAGCAGATGAGCCTGCAGGCGAACCAGAGCCTGTGGTTGAAGAAGTCACTCCTCCAGAACCTGAGCCGGTTGTTGAGCCAGAACCCGAGCCAGAACCTATTCCTGATGTAAAACCTATTATCGAAAAACCAATAGAGAAAAAACCAGAACCAAAACCGAAGCCTAAGCCAAAACCTGTGGATAAACCGAAACCGCCTGTTGAGCGACCACAACCTTTAGTTGTTAATAAAGGTAATGATCTCAAAAATCTTAACCCGACGGCAAAGCCAAGTGATAAAGGCGAAGAAAAACCAGTTGCAGTGGCAAGCAATGGTGAAGGCAAAGTACCGAATGCAGTACGCCAAGGTTTACCTATATACCCACCACGCGCACAGGCTGTGGGGATAGAAGGTTCAATCAAAGTTCGTTTTGATGTTGATGCTGATGGAAGAGTCGATAATGTAGAAATTATTTCTGCTGATCCTAAAAACGTATTTGAGCGTGAAGTTAAAAAAGCAATGCGCCAATGGCGTTATGAAAAAATTCCTTATAAAGGGAAAGTGGTTCTCATTGAGTTCAAAATGACAGGGATATCAACAAGCTAATTTTTATAAAGTTAGCTGTTAAACAAAGCGGTATCACTATTTGAGACTCAATAAATAAAAGGCACTTTAATAAGTGCCTTTTTTAGTATTTCAAATTTAATGTTTTCACGCTATTCGTTGTAATCGAATTGCCGTAATGGCGTTTTATTCCATTGTACTTGTTAGTGTGAAGTGAGCTTTACCTTCTGGTAAGCGACGAGCTGAATTATTCTCATCAACGGCAACGTAAGTAAATACAGCCTCTGTCGCACGATAACGTTGGCCGACAGGCTCGGTGGCGACTTTTTTAACCCAAACTTCAATATTAACAGTAATTGAAGAGTTACCTGTTTTTAAGCAACGTGCATAGCAACAAACGACATCGCCAACAGCAACAGGTTTAAGAAAGGTAATGCCTGTTACGCTTACAGTAACGACACGACCTAACGCAATTTCTTTTGCTAAAATTGCACCACCAATGTCCATTTGGGACATTAACCAGCCACCGAAAATATCACCATTGGCGTTAGTATCAGCGGGCATGGCAAGGGTGCGTAAAACGAGCTCACCGTTAGGCAAAGATTGTTGTTCAGTCATGGGGATTATGTATCTGTAATAATGTTGAAACCAAGGAGATATTTACTCATCATACTTCAAGTTGAGCTATTAGAGTATCTACAGGCTATACGCTAATAGCTACATCTTAAATTATTTAGAACACATATCTTCCAATAAAATAAAAATGATTATTCAGATTTTGAATGAGCATCGTGTGATGTTGGTTTAGATGCTTGTTTTGTCATATCATCTGATAATTCGTGTTCACTATTTTCTGTAGTTTCATCTTCAGTTTGTTCTTCTGGTAAACGGTTATTCCAGATATAAACTACGCTGGCGATAGTAAAGATAAAGGTTAAAATAGTTAAGCCAAAGACTTTAAAATTAACCCAAGTCTCTTCTGCTAAAGAAAATGCCACATAAATATTACCAAGAGCACAAGCAAAAAAGAAAATTACCCATGCAATATTGAGTTTTTTCCAATTTGCAGGTGGCATAGCGAGCTCTTTTCCTAACATTCTTTCCATTAACGTTTTTGGCGTAAATAACTGCATACCAATTAAAACGATGGCAAAAATGGCATAAATAGCTGTCACTTTCCATTTAATAAAATCAGCAGAATGGAAGAAGATGGTTAATGAGCCAAAAATAGTGACCACGATGGCGGTAATGAGCGGTGCTTTCTCAACTTTATGGAAAATAAGCCATGTCAAGCCGACTGAGATCCACGTCGCGATAATTAATGCACCTGAAGCATAGAAAATATCTTGCCATTTATAGAAGATAAAAAACACTAATAGTGGAGCAAAATCAAGTAATTGCTTAAGCCAGCCATTTTTCATAACAGATAGGAACCTATGGTAATTAAATTCATAAACTTGGCTATTCTAATGCAAAGTGACAGAAAATGGGTAAACAATTGCATATCTTTAACGACAGAGTGTTAATTTGTACAAAAAACGCTATTTTTATATGAAATAACTCAATGAAAAATCAATGTAATTGCATTTATGTAAAATTAAAACTCAAGCTTGAGTTATGAAAGAGGATTTAAATATTGCACTAGTATATGATTCATTAACTCATCATTATCACCCGCCACTTTTTGATGAATGCATAAATAAAAAAGTATTTCTGATAAGAGGAAATCAATGAACGGAAAAAGAATAATAAAATGGATGCCAGGATTGGGCTTATTATTTAATTATAAGCGAGATTATTTTGGCTATGACTTAAAAGCAGGGCTTTCTGTTGCTGCCGTTGCGCTACCTGTTGCGATTGCTTATACCGAATTATTAGGCATTAATGCCATTGTTGGATTGTATGCCTGTATTTTCCCTATGATTATTTATGCATTATTTGGTACTTCTCGCCAATTAATTACGGGGCCGGATGCAGCAACGTGTGCCGTTATTGCTGCGGTCGTTATTCCACTATCTGCTGGTGATGAAAATACACGATGGCAACTTGCAATTATCATGACTGCAATGACGGGGTTTTGGTGTATTTTAGCTAGCCATTTTCGGTTGGGGGCTTTTACTGATTTTCTGTCTCGTCCTATTCTTCAAGGATTATTAAATGGTGTGGCGATCACCATTATGGTTGGGCAGATTAGTAAAGTATTTGGTTTTGACACTTCCCCAGATCACTTAATTGAAAAATTAATTGAAGTTCCATTTCGATTAATGGATGCTCATTTACCTACGGTATTGATGTCAGCGATAACACTCGCCTTATTATTGGGCATTCGCTATTTTCGTAGCCGATGGCCAGCACCATTAATCGCCATGGTTGTGATGACTTATCTTAGCTGGCAATTTGATTTAGCAAGCTATGGCATTGCTATTGTGAATAAAGAGGCGGGAAATGTTGACTTGTTTCTGCCAGTAGTCTCAATGAGTGGATTTCATCCCGGTGTATTACGGGATTTGTTGGTTCCATCTATAAACTTGGCTGTTATTAGCTTTGTGAGTTTTATGATGACAGCCCGCAGTTTTGCCAGCAAAAATGGCTATGATGTTGATGCAGACCAAGAGTTAAAAGCATTAGGTATTGCCAATATTGCGGCGGCACTTTCACAAGGATTTGCTGTAAGTGCGGCAAGTAGCCGTACCGCAGTTAATGATTCTGTTGGTGGTAAAACTCAATTAGTTTCTATTATCGCCGCACTGGTTATTCTGCTGGTGCTATTATTTATGACAGATTTTCTCGCCTATATTCCACTATCTTCACTAGGAATTGTGTTGATTGTCTCTTCATGGTCATTGCTGAGTATTCGTCATATTTGGTCTTATCGTAAACGTAATAAACAAGCATTTACATTGGCATCATTTACCTTATTAGCGGTGTTATTAGCAGGACTGATTAATGGTATTGGTTTTGCGGTTTTATTAGGTTTATTACAATTTTTACGTATTGTTTTTCGACCAAGCGATCAGTTATTGGGCGTTGATGAACAAGGAATGGTTCATTCAATGAATAAGGATAATGGTATTGAGCCTATCGATGGCTTAATGATGTATCGTTTTAATTCACCACTGACTTATTTTAATGTGGGTTACTTTAAAAAAAGAGTACTTCAACTTGTTGATAGCGCACCTCAACGCCCAGCATGGTTAGCTGTTGATGCGGCTGTAAGCTTTACCTATGATGATGTCAGCGTATTTGCTGCTATTGATGAACTAATACGAGAGTTGCGAATAAAAGGCGTTAAATTGGTTTTAGCGGGGCGTAGAACTGAGTTAAATCGCTGGATTGAACGTAATAGAATTTCGTTAAATGAAGATGACTTGATTATTGCCCCTGATCTCTATTTTGTGATCCGACTTTATCAAAGCCGACAGCAGATCAAAGAAAAACAGAAAGAAGCAAGAAAAGAGGCATTAAAGCAAGAAGCTGAAAACCAAGAAGCAGAGAATAACGAAACATCGATATCAGACGTGCAAATAGAAGGTCATACATCACACCTTAAGTATCCAGGCTAAGTTTTATGAGTGGTGATCAATAAAAAGTAAAATCCCGTGATAAGTTCAACGTTGTTCGCTTATACACGGGATTTTTTATCGGTAAATTTTGTAGGTAGCTATGCTTTGAATAAATTAGGCTTTGAGTAAATTAGCGCGTTTGTTGTGTTGTGTATTTGTTTTCAACCAACATAAACAAACGAAATAGGTAAATAATCATCCACGCTGAAGCCATATTTTTCAGAAGATAGAATAAGAAATTATGGACAAGATCAGGCAGTTGAATTGTAAGGTTACTCACAAAACCAATACCAAATTGCAATAAGATCCAAATACCTAAAGCAGGAATAAGTGAGCCAGATTCACTAAATCCAATTTTCCAACCTAAACGAATTGCACTTCCCATATTTTGTTGGCGAACTAAAACAACAGGTGCTAATGCAAAACCAATAAGCAAAATGATGCCAGGAATAATCATCACCATAAAACCGGCGCTAATTAAAATAGAGCACAGAACAATTAATAAAAACATTTTTGGTAAGCGAGGTAAACATGCGTTAAATGTTTGCCCTAGAGTGACATTGTGCCCAGTTGAGATCGCCATGGCGAACATCAATAAGGTTAGAACCAAGATGCTTTGCTGTAATGTTTCAAACGCATACAGTGATAACACTTTTTTGGCAATACCCACGACACTGTTTGACATTGCTTCTAACTCAGCAGGAGAAGCAGAAGAAAGCTGTGTATTTTTAAAATTAGCCACAAATTCAATCATCAATTGGTATTCTTGAGGGTTAGGCCCAATTAAGACATGAACTATCGCCAAAATAGCAGCAAGGATAGCGGAAAGGGTAACAATGCTACGTCGTTCATTCTTATAAAAATTCAGACTGTCTCGGTAGATTGTGCGTGCCGTGGTAGGCATGAAACTGCTCCTATAAAAATAGACTGTGTTAATACGCGCTATTGTACCTTCTACAACAACAAAAAGGGATATTTTCTCTTACTTCTCTTATTTGGTTTTTTTCTTGATGTTAATAATCAGAATATCACCATCACTTAAAATAAAGAAAACATTAAATTAACATAAATACAACCTTATTTTAAAATCCATCTTTTTAGGATGTTTTTTATTCAAAAAATATTACTAAGAATAAATTTAATTATAAGAAAAAATTGTATTAATTGGTAATTTGATGTGGATCAATTATAAATAATCGTATTGATAAATAATAAAAAGAGAAATAACACTTTTCGCAAAAATAATTCCAAAGTTGTGATCGGTATTAGATCATAATTATCAATAAATGGTTATATTTTTAGCGGAGATTTTACTTATTACAGGAATGGGTTAAATAATGAAAAAACTTTCTGCGCTTATTTTAGCGGCTGCAACTCTTGCGCCTTCTATTTCTTTTGCTCATCAAGCGGGGGATTTTTTATTCCGTGCAGGTACTGCAACAGTTCGTCCTAATGCGGGTTCTGATGCAATATTAGGTGGCAACCATTTTGAAGTGAATAATAATACCCAATTAGGTTTAACTTTTGGGTATATGATTACTGATAATATTGGTGTTGAATTATTAGCAGCTACTCCTTTTGAACATAAAGTATCATTAACGGGTGTTGGTGAAATTGCAAAAGTTAAACATTTACCACCAACATTAATGGCACAATACTACTTCGGTAATGCAGAAGATAAACTGCGTCCTTATTTAGGTGCAGGTCTTAACTTCACCACTTTCTTTGATGAGAAATTTAATAACAACCCTGCAGTAGGCACTGGAGCGGGTGGCTTAGGTTTAAACGGACTTGATCTTAAGGATTCATGGGGCTTTGCAGCACAAGCAGGTTTAGATTATAACCTCGATAAAAACTGGATGCTGAATGCTTCTGTTTGGTGGATGAACATCGAAACAAAAGCAAGATTTAATAGTACTGTTGCTGATAAAGATTTTGACGTTAAAACACGTTTAGACCCATTTGTATTTATGTTTGGTGTGGGCTACCGTTTCTAATTATTCTTTCTTTGACAGAATATCTCATAATAAAAAGCGAAGATTTTCTTCGCTTTTTTTATTTTTTAGGTTTGAACAAAATCTTTCTTTTTTAGATTATATAAAGTCTCTATTCTATTATTGAATACATCATTTATGAGTAATTAAAAATAAAAACAAATAGAAAAGATGTATTTTAAATAAAACATTTAACATTAAAACACCAATAAAGGTGTATTTTATATATATCTTTATTTCTCTGTCTTCTTAATAAGATAAAAAAGTGTATTTTTATTTATTAAAAACTCATTTTCTTTTAATAAGTAAAAGAGGGGATTAGTTAGATGTATTTTAAATGCATCTTTTGTTTGGTTTTAGTAAAAGTACTTTGTGTATCAAGAGATAGAAAGAAATAAAAAAACAATAAAAAAGGTTTAGGATAAGAGATATTTATAAAAATAAGACGGTTGGGTTTTAATCATTAAATGATTAATTATTCTTTTTAATTGTTCTTTTTATGAACGGTTTTTAAGGTTGGGTAAATATGACCTTTTTTTAATCTATTGGCGTTTTTTATAAAAATTGATCTGCTTTATGATAAAAACTAATGCTGAGAAAGAAGTGCTTGGCAAAAAAAAGACCACCGAAAAGGTGGTCTAAAAAGTAAGGCTAAAGGAAGACTAGAATAAAGAGGGGATCAGCGAACAACCATTGAGTTGATAACACTTTTTACGCCAGTGACTTTACGGGTTGTTTCAATGGCACGATTAGCATCCGCTTGAGAAGAGACAAAACCACTTAGCTGAACTTTACCTTTAAATGTCTCGACGCTAATTTGTGTTGAATTAAGGTTTTTTTCACCAATGAGTGCTGTTTTCACTTTGGTGGTGATCACGGAGTCATCAAAATAACCCCCAGTACCCTCAGATGTTGCGGTTGGAGAACATGCAGATAACGTAAATGCCATAAGTAACGCTGCCATAACAGCAGAGATTTTTGCCCATAGTTTCATCATCAAACTCCTTGTAATTACATTATTGGTTGAGCATTTCTAAATAGAAAATATAAAGTACCTTATAAAGTATGACCAAAAAATAAAATTTCGCCCAATTTTAGATAAAAAGATTATTTGATTGAAAATATGAAAAAGGATATGAAAACGTGGTTTATAGGGAGTTCAGCAATAAATGAGCCGGATTGAATAGACATTAAATTAAGAGTAATCCGCTTAGAAAAATAGCAAATTATTTCTCTAAAGCGGATCTCACTAAGCGTATTTAAAATAATTAGGCGAGGGTAGCCGCCTTCATCTCTTTCACAAATGTCGTCAGTGCTTTTAGCATTACATCTGGCTGATGCAGGTTTTTCTCAATAATTTGAACAACCGCCGAGCCTGAAATTGCGCCAGCCGCGCCATTTGCAATCGCTTCCTTCACTTGTTTAGGCTCTGAAATTCCAAACCCTTGTAATGCAGGGGGGGCATTATAGGTTTTTAGCTTATCAGTAAGATGTGTTAGTGATTGTTCTGCTCGTTTATCTGTACCGGTTACACCTGCTCTTGATAGTAAATAGGTATAACCCTTACCTGATGCTGCTAACTCTTGTAAAAGTTCATCATCAGCATTAGGCGGGCAAATAAAAATAGGGCTGATATTTGCGCGTTGTGCTGCTTCACGAAACTCTTTTGATTCACGTAAAGGCACATCGCCAATTAAGACAGAGTCCACACCAGCTTGCTCGCATTTACTATAAAAATTATCAATGCCATTACTAAAAACAAGGTTGGCATAAACTAATAGGCCAATAGGAATATTAGGATGTTTTGCACGAATTTTAGTTAAGAGCGCAAAGCAATCTGTTGGCGTTACACCGACATTAAGCGCACGTAAATTAGCCCCTTGGATTGTAGGACCATCTGCAAGAGGATCGGAGAAGGGAATACCAATCTCTAATGCATCTGCGCCACCTTCAATTAACGCATCAATAATTTGTAATGACAGCTCAGGAGAAGGATCACCTAATGTAACAAAAGGAACGAATGCGCCTTGCTGTTTTTGTGCTAATGCTTCAAAGCATACTTGATAACGGCTCATTAGATTTCTCCTCTTGCTGCTAAAATATCATTTACAGTAAAAATATCTTTATCACCACGACCTGATAAGTTCACAATTAATAGCTGCTCTTTGTCAGGATTTTGTGCAATTAATTTCAGTGCATAAGCCAATGCATGAGAAGATTCTAAGGCTGGAATAATCCCTTCACGGCGAGAAAGTGCTTTAAATGCTTCTATGGCTTCATCATCGGTAACAGAAACATAATCAGCACGACCAATACTATTTAAATGTGCGTGCTGAGGCCCTACTGATGGGAAATCAAGACCTGCTGAAATTGAATATGACTCTTCAATTTGTCCTTCATCAGTCTGCATAATTGGGGATTTCATACCAAAATAGATCCCTAATTTACCGTGTTTGAGTGGTGCGCCATGTTCACCCGTTTCAATACCTTTACCTGCAGGTTCAACACCAATGAGTTGCACCGAAGTTTCTGGGATAAAGGAAGCAAATAAACCGATAGCATTAGAACCACCGCCAATACAGGCGATAGCAGCATCAGGTAGACGACCTTCACGTTCTAGAATTTGTGCTTTAGCTTCATCACCAATCATACGTTGAAACTCACGGACAATGGTTGGATAAGGATGAGGACCAGCCGCCGTTCCTAATAAGTAATGCGCGCGGTCGTAACAACCAGACCAGTCACGTAATGCCTCATTACACGCATCTTTTAAGGTAGATGAACCACTGTGAACAGGAATAACTTCGGCACCCATTAAGCGCATACGAAATACGTTAGGTGATTGGCGTTCGACGTCTTTAGCACCCATATAGATACGACATTTCATATTAAGTAATGCACAGGCTAAAGCAGTTGCAACACCATGTTGACCCGCACCTGTTTCTGCAATAATTTCGGTTTTTCCCATACGTTTTGCTAGCAGCGCTTGGCCTAATACTTGGTTTGTTTTATGAGCGCCGCCATGCAGTAAATCTTCACGCTTTAGATATAAACGAGTTCGTGTGCCTTCTGTTAAATTACGACAAAGGGTTAATGCCGTTGGTCTACCAGCGTAATTTTTTAATAAATCTTGGAATTCTTGCTGAAAAGAGGGATCGTTTTGTGCATCAATAAACGCTTGTTCGAGTTGATCCAATGCAGGAATTAAGATTTCAGGTACATATTGGCCACCAAATTCGCCAAAGTAGGGGTTAAGTTTTCTCATTGTGATGTCATCCTGTTTAAAATTTTATCTTTGTGAAATTTAGTTGAGCTGTAATTGTGCAAATACTTGGTTCAAGCGTTGTGCATCTTTTATGCCAGGAGCCGATTCTACTCCGGAGTTAAAATCAAGCCCGATACAGCCTGTTTTAACCGCATCTAAACAGTTTTCACTGTTAAGACCACCTGCAAGTAACGCTTTTTCACGTAATGTATTAGGAATTTTTTGCCAATTAAAGGTTGTACCTGTGCCACCCGTTCCGTTATCAAGTACATATTTATTAACGTGTGAAATAGGGTGAATATCAGTGTGGTTTGCCATATTTATCGCTTGCCAAATTTCACAATCAGGTTGAATTCTTTGGTGAAGTTGCTCGATAAATTGTACATCTTCTTGTCCATGTAATTGGATGGCAGATAAATTAAGTTTTTCTGCATAGTCACAAATAAGCTCAATAGGTTGATTTTGAAAAATACCCACATACGCTAAGGGAGCTTGTGTTATCAATTCTTGTGCTTGTGACAATGTCACTTTACGAGGGGATTTCTCTGCGAAAATTAATCCCGCATAATAAGCACCTGCTTGATAAACTGCTTTTACATCTTGTGTGCGAGTTAACCCGCACACCTTATGCTTTCCCAAAATTAGTGCTCTCACCGCTTGGTCAATATTTTTTTGTGACATTAAGGCACTACCTACCAGAAAACCATTAGCATATTGGCGCAACTCTTGAACTTGCTGGTGGGTGTGAATACCTGACTCACTGATCACGATTGCATCTTTAGGTAAACCTTGGCTTAACTGTTGGGTACGCGCTAAATCGATAGAGAGATCACGCAAATCACGATTATTAATACCAATAACTTTGGCATTGAGATTAATGGCACGTTGACGCTCTTCTTCGGTACTGACTTCAGTTAATACACCCATATTTAATTGATGAGCAACGGCTGATAATGCACGATATTGTTCATCATCTAAGACAGAGAGCATTAATAAAATGGCATCTGCTTGATAAAAACGAGCTAAATAGATTTGGTATTCATCAATAATAAAATCTTTGCACAAAACGGGTTGGTGCACGGCTTGGCTAACTTGACGTAAATAATCAAAGCTCCCTTGAAAATATTTCTCATCCGTTAATACCGAAATTGCAGCAGCATAAGGCTGATAAATTTTTGCAATCGTAGCGGGATCAAAATCAGCACGAATTAACCCTTTTGAGGGTGATGCTTTTTTACACTCTAAAATAAAAACAGTATTAGGCTGAGTTAATGCCTGATAAAACGAGCGTGTTGATGGCACTATTTGGTGCACAAATTCTGATAATGGTTGGCTTGCTTTACGTTCAATCAGATATTCAGCTTTATCTTTTACAATGGCGTTTAATACAGTCATGCTCTTATCCTCTTGCTGCTAATGCAGTGACACGATTTATTGCTTTACCGCTATAAATGGCGTGCATAGCAACTTCAGTATTCATTTTTAAATCTTCTTGCCCATGTAAACGCATTAATAAAGCGACATTAGCTGCAACAGATTCGGTATGTGCTCTTTTTCCTTCGCCTTGTAGTAAATCTGCTAATAATTGACGGTTTACTTCAGGTGTACCACCTTCTAAATCAGTAATAGCACAAGGACGAAGACCAAAATCACTCGGTGTCAGTTCATAACGTGTAATTTCACCATTACGTAATTCAGCAACTTGAGTAGGGGCATGTAGTGAAACTTCATCCATTCCCCCACTGTGAACAACGGCGGCACGCTCATAACCTAAAACTTTTAATGTATCTGCGATAGGCATCAATAACTCAGGGCTATATACCCCAATTAATGCTAATGGCGGGCGAGCTGGGTTAATCAGTGGGCCTAATACATTAAATAACGTGCGTGTTTTCAGTTGTTGGCGAACTGGTGCAGCAAAACGAAAGCCACTGTGATACTGAGGTGCAAATAAAAAGCATAAACCCACTTCATCCAGCAATTGGCGCGCATCATCAGCACTTCTATCTAAAGGGATACCAAATGCCGCTAATAAATCGGAAGATCCTGAACGACTGGATACGCTACGATTACCATGTTTCGCAACTTTGATACCTATTTCTGCTGCAACAAATGCACTTGCTGTTGAAATATTGATACTGTTGGCTCCATCTCCTCCAGTGCCGACAATATCGCAAAAAGTGTAATCAGGACGAGGAAATGGTTGCGCATTTTCAAGTAATGCACGCGCTGCACCTGCAATTTCTTGAGGATGTTCACCACGCATTTTCATGCTGATCAAAACAGCTGCTAATTGTGATTCCGTTAACTCACCGCGAATAATGGCGCTAAACAGTGTTTGGCTTTCTTCTAACGTCAATTGTTGTGCGCTAAATAATTTGTTGAAGATAATTTCCATTTTATGCGTCTCCTTTAGGAGTTAATACCCATGCGATTGTTTGTTCTAAAAGTTGTGCGCCTTTTGTGGTTAAAATTGATTCTGGGTGAAACTGAAAACCACACGTTTTATGTTGACGGTGACGCACCGCCATAACAGTGTTATCGCACCAAGCATTAATAATGAGTTGTTCTGGAACTTGTTCTCCTGAAAGCGAATGATAACGAGCTACGGGTAAAGGGTTAGGTAAATTCACAAACATTTCACTGTTATCGTGTTCAGCTAATGTCGCTTTGCCATGTAAGATCTCTCCACACGAAGAAACTTTGCCACCGTAAGCCTCAATAATGGCTTGATGACCTAAGCAAATACCAATTACAGGCAATGTGCCCAATACACGTTTTAACAGCTCAGGCATACAACCTGCTTGTGAAGGTGCTCCTGGCCCCGGAGATAACAGTAAAATTGGGTTATCGAGTTCACGTAATTTTTGTTCAATAAAATCGGCCGTGACGCTATTACGATAAATCACAACGTTATTGCCAAGGCTACGTAATTGATCGACAAGGTTATAAGTAAATGAGTCGATGTTATCTAGCAGTAAGATAGTCGCCATTAGCAAGCCTCCTGCAGTTGTGTATCAGTATGAGCTTGTAAAATAGCGTTGATTACAGCTTGTGATTTATTGCGTGTCTCTTCAGCTTCCATTTGAGGATCTGAATCAAGCACAATTCCGGCACCAACTTGAATAGTTGCAATATTATTTTCAACATAAGCAGAACGAATAACTATGCAAGTATCAAAATCTCCTGCGCCAGTAAAATAGCCAATCGCACCACCGTAACTGCCGCGTTTTGTTTTTTCATAACGAGCAATCAATTGCATCGCACTAACTTTAGGCGCACCAGATAACGTTCCCATATTCATACAAGCTTGATAAGCATGAAAAATATCTAAGTCATCACGTAATTTGCCCACGACTCTTGAGACTAAGTGCATGACAAAAGCATAGCGGTCAACTTTTGTTAATTCAGCCACATAACGACTACCGGCTTGGCAAATACGCGCTAAATCATTACGAGCCAAATCAACTAACATTAAATGCTCTGAAAGCTCTTTCGTATCAGTGCGCATTTCAAGTTCAATTCGGCTGTCTAAATCGGCATTGATTGAACCATCAGTGTTGCGTCCTCTTGGGCGAGTACCTGCAATCGGATAGATTTCAATTTGGCGATCACTTGTTTGATATTTCAATGCACTTTCTGGTGATGCTCCAAATACTGTGAACAAAGCATCTTGCATATAAAACAAATAAGGGCTTGGATTTTTCTCTTTCAACACTTGATAAGCGGCAAGTGGTGAAGGGCAAGCAACTTGAAAGCGACGAGATGGAACAACTTGGAAAATATCACCACGACGAATATAGGTTTTCATTGCCTCAACGATATCGCCATAACCTTTATCATCCATATTGCCTTGTATTGTTGACTCTGCCGCTGTTAAAGCGCGGCGAATAGGGTGTTTTAAAGGTTGTTTAGCCTGCGAAATTAACTCAGCTTGTCGCAAAGAGAGGCGCTGACACTCTGTCTTATCATCAGTAAAAGCAATGGACATTAACTGACTATCTTTATTCTGATGGTCGATCACGATTAATTGTTCTGCTAAGTAAAAGCAGTAGTCTGGACATGAAAAAACGGTGTCTAATTCAGGAATAGGCTCAAACCCACTGACTAAATCATAAGCAAATAAACCGCCGACAAAAATAGCATTAGCATCTTTAGTGTCTTTATTAGCAAGAAAGAAGCGTAAAGCATCAAATACGCTGGCTGATTTTAATTTGCTTTCTTCATCAATGTCTTGTGCAGGTGCTGAAAAAGTAAAAACACACTGTTTATCGCTCTCTTGCATTAAGACAGCTTTTTCTTTTAGTGCGATTTTTAATGCAGAGAATAAAGCTTGTCCATTAACGCTTAATGCATCAATAGTGACTTGATTTTTTACTGCACTGATACGTAATGCGCTATCAACAATTAACAAACTTTTTAAATTTGCTTTAGTGTCAATTTGTGCGGATTCTAACAACAATGTGTGATGTTTATTTTCACATAATGTGTTGAAAAGTAAAGCAGGTTCGTTGTGGTAAGGCAGTGGCGTTGCCTCGGTATTAAATGAGAATGCAAGTGATGTATTCATTATTATCGCTCTATATTATTTTTTACTAACTGTTTTTAATGCATAAAAAAACCCGCGTAGGCGGGTTTTAGATATCACTGACGTAAAGCCGGAGATCAAACCGCCCATAAAAGAGTATTGCGCCACCAAAGAGCGATAAGACGTTGATTGATATTCATAAGATCTCCTTACAGCTAACGACAGATAATTGATTAATAGACTAGCTCGTGTTGTGTACTAGTAAACTGGATTGCGTTGGGTTCGTCAAGTACTTTATGGCATACTCTTTAAAAATTATTATCTTGCTAAGATGAAAAGGGAGAAGCGATGACAGAAGTGCTATCTGATTTAAGAGTGATTTATGATTTGCACAGCCACACTACCGCGTCAGATGGCGAGCTTTCACCAGAAGAATTGGTTGAGAGAGCGATAGAGCGTCAAATTAATGTCTTAGCAATAACTGATCACGATACAACGGCGGCGATTACTCTTGCTAATGATTATATTGCAGAAAAAAATCTGCCTCTTACCCTGATATCGGGTGTCGAAATATCGACTTTGTGGGAGAATATAGAAATCCATATCGTTGGATTGAATATTGATATCAACCATAACGCAATGAAAGCGCTCCTTTCGTCACAAAGTCAATGTCGTGGAACTCGTGCGATAATGATAGGTGAGCGATTAGAAAAAGCAGGTATTGCAAATGCATTTGAAGGGGCAAAAGCCTTAGCACATGGCGGACAAGTTACAAGAGGACATTTTGCTCGTTTTCTTGTGAATGACGGGCATGTTGCCTCAGTTAATAAAGTGTTTAAACGTTATTTAGCGAAAGGCAAAACAGGTTATGTGCCACCACAGTGGTGCTCAATTGGTGACGCTGTCACAGCAATTCATGAGGCTGGTGGCGTTGCAGTATTAGCGCATCCGGGACGATATGGTCTATCCTCTAAATGGCTAAAACGCTTAACGCTTTATTTTAAACAACTTGGTGGTGATGCAATCGAAGTGGCACAATGCCAACAACCACCACAAGAACGGGAACAACACGCAGCATTAGCACAACTTTATGGGTTAAAAGCTTCGTTAGGTTCTGATTTTCATCGCCCTTGTTCGTGGATAGAATTGGGGCGTAATTTATGGTTACCCAGTGGTGTAGAACCAGTTTGGTCGCTATGGCAAGAGTAACATTAGAAATTTGTTGAGGGATGTATGAGCCAACTTTTTTATATTCACCCTGATAATCCGCAGGCTCGTTTAATTGAACAAAGTGCTGATATTTTACGCAAAGGCGGTGTGGTGATTTATCCAACAGACTCTGGCTATGCTATTGGCTGTTGTTTAGACAACAAAGATGCAATGACGCGAATTTGTCGTATTCGCCAATTAGATAAAAACCACAATTTTACACTAATGTGCCGTGATTTATCAGAAATTGCCAATTACGCTTATGTTGATAATGTCGTGTTTCGCTTAATAAAAAATAACACTCCAGGTAATTATACCTTTATCTTAAAAGCGACTAAAGATGTACCAAAGCGTTTGATGAATGATAAACGTAAAACCATAGGCTTGCGTGTTCCTTCTAACCCTATTGCACTGGCATTGTTAGAAAATATTGGTGAGCCATTAATGTCAACGAGCCTGATTTTACCGGGCAACGATTTTGCTGAATCTGATCCGGAAGAAATCGAAGATTTATTAAGCAAACAAGTTGATTTGGTTATCCACGGTGGCTATTTAGGACAAAAACCGACAACGGTAATTGATTTGACAGAAGATACCCCTGTTATCGTGCGTGAAGGTACGGGTGATATTACGCCATTTCAGTAAGTCATTTAGCTGATTAAACTGAATAGGGAGAAAATGACTCGATAGTGAAGAAATTTATCACGAGATAAAGAGATAAAAGGTGAAGGGATTTATCGCTTGTGTTAAATTTATACATTGCGATAAAAATCACGGTGTCTATTTTTGAAATCAGTTATATCAACGCGTATTTTAAGCGCTAAACACGATAACTTGATTTGCAGACAAACGGCCTAACTATCGTTAGGGTTTTGCCAACGTCGTTTTATCGCCACTATTTATCACAATGTTGATGTGAAAAATCATCAACATTGTTCACTATTGAATCAATAAAATTGAATCAATAAACCTGTGTTTATTTCTCATTTTAATAAACATGGGTTATTTTTATTTAATTGATTTTTAAAAATTAATTCTATTTTTATGACGCCTGTGAAGGCGACACATGAGGTTGTTTCATGAGCGATAAATCGCAACGCACTGAAAAATTACAAAAAATCCTTGCTCGTTCTGGTCACGGTTCTCGCCGTGAAATTGAAGGCTATCTTCAAGAAGGGCGTATCAGCATTGATGGTACAAAAGCGAAATTAGGTGATCGTATTGATGTCACCACTACAGCAAAAATCCGCTTAGATGGCCGCATTCTAAATATTCGTGAAGCACAAAAAGATGTTTGCCGTGTGCTTGCTTATTACAAGCCTGAAGGTGAACTGTGTACTCGCAGTGATCCGCAAGGTCGTCCAACTGTTTTCCAACGTCTTCCTCGCCTTAACAGTGCTCGCTGGATTGCAGTAGGTCGTCTTGATGTGAATACCAGTGGATTACTGCTATTTACAACTGATGGTGAATTAGCCAACCGTTTAATGCATCCTAGCCGTGAAGTTGAGCGTGAATACGCTGTCCGTGTTTTTGGTGAAATTGATGATGCAAAAATTCGCCAATTAACGCGTGGCGTACAATTAGAAGATGGTCCTGCTTCATTCCGCTCTGTTTCTTACCGTGGTGGTGAAGGAATTAACCAATGGTACAACGTTTCACTTACTGAAGGCCGTAACCGTGAAGTTCGCCGTATGTGGGAAGCTGTTGGTGTTCAAGTTAGCCGTCTTATTCGTGTTCGTTACGGTGATATCGATTTACCAAAAGGTTTACCGCGTGGTGGTTGGGTTGAACTTGGATTAGATCAAATCAACTATCTACGTCAGTTAGTCGAATTAAACGACGAAACAGTAACAAAAGTTGCAGTAGAAAAAGATCAGCGTCGCATCAAAGCAAATCAGATCCGTCGTGCGGTTAAGCGTCATACTAAAATATCAACACGTACTTCAACATCACCTGCCAAAAGAGCGTCAAGTCGTCGCCAATCGGCAGGAAATAAAAAATAATTAGCGAATAATTATTTATTATTTCAAATTAAAATATCATTTTTTTAAAGAAGGATGTCTAAAAATAGGTGTCCTTCTTTTTTTGGCTGCTTTCTTTTTTTTATAAATAAAACTATGATAAGCGTATTAATAAAATGATAAGTTAATTTTATTATATTAATATCCTATTTGTATATTTTACTATAAGGTATACGCAATAACATGTATCGTTATTTTTATTTAACAACAATGCTATGCTCGGCTTTTCTTTTGACAGGTTGTGATGAAGTCGTTAATGCAAATTCGCAATCTGGTGTGTTTTATATTAGTAATAATAAGAACATACCCTTAGAGTTTAAAATTGATAATCATCCTTTTATCATTAATTCAGGCGAAGTAAAAAAAATAACGTTAGAAAATGGAATGCATGTATTAACGAATACTGAAGGTAATACAAATACATTTATGGTCTATGATGGAAATCATGGTGGCATAATTAATCCCGCTAAGGATATTTACTATAGTTTTACTTCTTTTTTTTCAACAGCAGAAAACAGTGAACGGTTATATTTACCCACACGCTCTGTATGGGTAAATGGTCGTCTTGTACATGGTGCAATTAATAGTTCTGATGCTATGTTCATTGATAATAATGTTTTTCGTTGCGATGTTCCTTTAAATGAATCTATTCCTGCTTATTTACCTGATTGGAAAAATACAGAGATTAGAAATGTATTAACTAAGTGTTTTTCACAGGTAGAATTTCAAAACTTTTTAGAACAAGATCCCTATGGCATTCATTTTTATTTGGGGTATGAGTTATTAGAAGCGCATAAAGAAACTTCTAAATACAGTTGGATCAACGATCAAAATACACGAACAGAAGATTTTATTCCTGTGCTTAGTGATCTTAATTTTAATAACACTGAGTTACAAAAAGAAGCAAAAAATATTTATAAAATTACGCACTCTTATTTAGCTTCTCGCGATCATAATGAAAAGAAAACTTTCTATAATGAATATCATTTTCATATAATGGCAATGTCATTGGTTTATAGTCAACAGATACAAAAAGACATATTGGATGATAAAGAAGCTTATTTTAAGTTGATAAATGAAACAGGAAAAATATTTGGTGCGGGAGTGTTAAGTGAACCCGTTTTAATATAATGACGTGTTCACTCTTAATAAAAAAGAATTACCAATCTATGCCTTTTTGCGCTTTTATTCCGCTGTCAAAAGCATGTTTAATAGGACGCATTTCTGTCACTGTATCGGCTAACTCAATTAATTTTCTATGACAGCCTCTTCCTGTAATAATGACATTTTGGTGAGGTGGGCGAGAGCTAATAGCTGAAATAACTTCATCTAATGGTAAATAGTTAAAGCTAATCATATAGGTAATTTCATCGAGAATAACCAGATCGTATTCTGAGTCATTAAGTAACTTGAGTGCATATTGCCAAGTATTCAAACAGGCAGCGGTATCTGTGCTTTTATCTTGGGTTTCCCAAGTAAAACCGGTTTCCATTACATAAAATGGTACACCGAATTGTTCTAATAGATTACGCTCACCATTTTCCCATGTACCTTTTATAAATTGCACAACACCGACTTTTTTTTGATGACCGACAGCACGCGTTGCTGTTCCCATCGCCGCCGTTGTTTTTCCTTTACCGTTACCTGTAAAGATCATCAAAATACCTTGTTCTTGCTGAGCTTGCTCAATTCGGGTATCTACTTTTTCTTTTAAACGTTGTTGGCGTTTTTGGTGTTGTGCATCATTCATTTTGCTACCTTAAACTTAAATTACGTTATTCAGCAGGACCCGCTTTACGGCCAGGTTGTGCATCTAAAGATTGTCCTTTTACATCAATACTGTCATCACTCATCAGGTAGAGATATAACGGCATCAAATCTTTAGGTGTTTTCAGTTTTTGTGCATTTTCATCTGGAAATGCACTTGCTCGCATTGCGGTACGAGTACCACCAGGATTAATGCAGTTAATACGCAAGGTACTTTCGTTATATTCTTCATTAAGCACCTGCATAAAGCCTTCTGTTGCAAATTTAGATACAGAATAAGCTCCCCAACCATAACGACCTTGGCGACCTACACTCGATGTGGTGAGAATAAGGCTTGCATGAGGGGCTTTGAGCATCAATGGTAATAGTGCTTTTGTGAGCATAAATGTCGCATTAACGTTGACTTGCATAACGTCATGCCAAAGATTACTTGGTTGATTAATGATGGGTTCAACAACACCCAATAAACCGGCATTTTGTAATACACCATCAAGATGAGGGAAGCGTTTAACGAGAGTATCAGCAAATTGCTGAAAATCGTTTTCTGTCGCTGTAAGTAGATCAAGTGGATATAACATGGGCTGTTGGCCACCTGATGTGATTATCTCTTCTTGAACATCTTCAAGTTTTGATAGAGTACGACCTAATAAAATAAGTGTTGCGCCATATTGCGCATAAGTTAGTGCGGCTTCTTTTCCTATGCCATCACCAGCACCCGTTACTAGAATAATTTTATCTTTTAGCACGCTATGATCGGGTTGATATTGCAACATATTGATATCCTGTCTAGTAAAAAGTAAATAAAGTGTAACGTCTTATTTGTCTAGCGACCAGTTTCGTTTGATTTTTTGTTTACAATTTATGGCTGTTTTCTTTATGGTATTAAACATAATCATGCCTTTGTTGCTGGCGCTAAAGCAGAATTTCGTTAAACTAGGCATATTGGTTTTAGTCAGTGTTATTAACCTTAAAAAGAGGTCTTTGTGGAGTATATTTTGCAATATGGACTGTTTTTAGCAGAAATTGTCACTGTTGTTGTGGCGATTATCGCTATCGTGTTGTTTTTCGTTGTGATTGGAAATAAAAAGCAAAATCGTAAAGGGACGTTAAGAGTCACAGATCTTGCGGAAGCTTATGAAGAAAAACAGCGCGTTATGCAACAAGCAAAAATGGACGATGCTGAATTAAAAGTCTGGTATAAAGCGTTTAAAAAACAGCAGAAAAAAGAGAATAAACAGAGTAAAAACAATGCAAAAGAAGGTAAAAAAGGCGTTGTAAAACCTTGTTTATATGTGCTTGATTTTAACGGTAGTATGGATGCGCATGAAGTGGGCGCATTACGTGAAGAAATCAGTGCCATTCTTTCTGTTGCACAAGCAGGTGATGAAGTATTACTACGCTTAGAAAGCCCGGGCGGTATGGTTCACGGATATGGATTAGCAGCAGCTCAATTAACACGCTTAAAAGAAAAGGGTATTAAACTGACTGCGGTTGTCGATAAAGTGGCGGCTAGCGGGGGATATATGATGGCATGTGTGGCAGATAAAATTGTTGCTGCGCCATTTGCGATTATTGGCTCGATTGGTGTTGTGGCTCAGATCCCTAACATTCACCGTTTACTCAAGAAGAACGATATTGATGTTGAGTTGCATACTGCCGGTGAATATAAACGTACATTGACCTTATTAGGCGAAAATACTGAAGAAGGCCGTGAGAAATTTAAGCAAGATTTAAATGAAACGCATCTATTGTTTAAATCATTTGTGCATAAATATCGCCCTCAACTTGATATTGATAGCGTTGCAACTGGTGAGTATTGGTATGGTTCAGAAGCGCTAAACAGAGGCCTAATTGATGAGGTTGGTGTAAGTGACGATTGGCTGATCAATCATATTAATGATTTTGAAGTTCTTTCAGTCCAATATGTTACTAAAAAGAAAATGGTTGAGCGAGTTACAGGTGGCGCAATGGAAAGCATTGATAAACTGATGATGCGTTGGGTTCAAAGAAGTAAAAAACCGCTGCTATAAGCCAAGCTATTATAAGCCAATAAGTACGTAATAAATGATATCAGTGATATGGATTATCGCTGATATCATCCTTCCTTACCCAATCACTATTCCTAAGCCTTCTCCATAAATATTCTAATTTTCTATTTTAAAAGCTTTTATTTCGATAAAAAAAAACCAGTGAAAATTTCACTGGCAATCAAAGAAATAATTGATATTGCTTATAACAACAACAGGGTAAATATTTCCTCTTTCTAGGAAGCTTCAATATAGCCGTAAATAGAGAATAAAAATAATTGATATTACTGATTGTATTGATAGGCAAGTGTAATCGTGAGTTAAGATGTGACTAAAAATCCGCACCATATTTAAATTGAATTATTATTCTTTATTTTTGTTTAATTATGCCAGTTATTGGCATCTGAATGAATGCAATAACTGGCAAGCAAAGTCTCTTTTTTGTTATCGATAAAGAGTAAATTAATTTACTTCAGTGATTAAATAAAAATAATCACGAAGATGACTTATTCTAAATGGTATTTATCAGATAACACATGAGCTAAATGCTTAAACATATTGAATGCTGCCGTACTTTTTGCAGTAGGTAAACCTTGTTCATCTAAAAAAAATTCGCCTTTAAATACGAGGACATTACCTTTCTGTTCAACCGAATCAGCACGCATACCTTGTAAATAATCTTCATGTTCACATATGATTTTATTCGCTTTTTCAAGTAGCATCTCTGTTGTAATCGGTGTAGTTTGTGTTGACATAATATGTGCTCCTTAGAAAAATAATTTGTTGCGCCTCACTTTTTATCAGGTAGAGTGTGGCATTTTTAAAAGCTTAGCTACTCTATATGTAGCAAACAATGATTTGCCTGTACCCGATCAAAGCAGTGAGGTGATTAAAATACCTCAAAAAAAGTTATGAGTTTTGAGCTCAAACAAAAGCTTTGAATAAAAACAGGTTGATATATTGCAAAACTAACGCAATATAAAAAAGAGATTTTAAACATTTTTTTAGTTGAGGGTATTAAACGATACCGTCATAACAAAGTTTAATTAGGTAAAGGTAATTATGGGTAAAGCTCTTGTTATCGTGGAGTCCCCGGCTAAAGCCAAAACGATCAATAAATATCTTGGCAATGACTACGTAGTTAAATCTAGCGTGGGTCACATTCGTGATTTGCCAAAGAGTGGTTCTGGCAGCCAGAAGAGCGAAAACTCATCCGCCACGAAAGGCGTGAAAAAAGTTAAAAAGGATGAGAAATCAGCCTTAGTCAGCCGTATGGGAGTTGATCCCTATAATGGATGGAATGCGAACTATCAAATTCTACCCGGAAAAGAAAAAGTCGTGGCTGAACTAAAAGCATTGGCTGAGAAAGCTGATCATGTCTATCTCGCAACGGACCTTGACCGCGAAGGAGAAGCTATCGCGTGGCATTTACGCGAAGTTATCGGCGGTGATGATGAACGATTTAGTCGAGTGGTTTTTAACGAAATCACTAAAAATGCCATTACACAAGCTTTCCAAACTCCAGGTGAGTTAAATATAGATCGCGTTAACGCGCAACAAGCACGTCGCTTTATGGATCGTGTTGTGGGCTATATGGTTTCACCTTTACTTTGGAAAAAAGTGGCTCGTGGATTATCTGCGGGGCGAGTGCAATCCGTAGCTGTGCGTCTTTTAGTTGAACGTGAGCGTGAAATTAAAGCTTTTGTTCCTGAAGAATATTGGCAATTACATGCATCACTGTTAACGCCTGACGAACAGCCATTGCGTATGGAAGTCACGCATTATAATGATAAAGCCTTCAACCCTGTTTCATCCGATGAGACACAGGTTGCGGTTAAAGCATTACAAAATGCGACCTTCACGGTAAAAGATCGTGAAGATAGACCAACATCAAGCAAACCAAGCGCACCACTTATCACATCAACCTTACAGCAAGCGGCAAGTACACGTTTAAGCTTTGGTGTGAAAAAGACGATGATGCTAGCTCAACGCCTTTATGAAGCAGGTTATATAACCTATATGCGTACTGACTCAACCAACTTAAGTCAGGATGCAATTCAAATGGCGCGTGATTATATCAATGAGAATTTTGGCGCTAAATATTTGCCAAAAGAGCCAAATGTTTATTCGAGCAAAGAAAATTCTCAAGAAGCGCACGAAGCTATCCGTCCTTCTGATATCAACGTTATCGCAGAATCTTTAAAAGATATGGATAACGATGCTAAACGTTTATATCAGCTGATTTGGAATCAATTTGTTGCTTGTCAAATGACACCAGCAAAATACGATTCAACCACTTTAACAGTGGAATCAGGAGATTATAAACTACGTGCGAAAGGTCGTACTTTACGTTTTGCCGGTTGGACGAAAGTTATGCCAGCGATGCGTAATAAAGATGAAGATAAAACTTTACCTGCAGTTGATGTGGGGGCAAAACTGGCTTTAGCTGAATTAGAACCGACTCAGCACTTTACTAAGCCACCAGCACGTTTTAGCGAAGCGACTTTAGTTAAAGAGTTAGAAAAACGCGGTATTGGCCGTCCTTCAACGTATGCTTCCATCATTTCCACTATTCAAGATCGTGGTTATGTGAAAGTTGAAAACCGTCGTTTTTATGCAGAAAAAATGGGTGAAATTGTAACCGATCGCTTAGAAGAGAATTTTAGCGATTTAATGAATTACGATTTTACTGCGCAAATGGAAGATCACCTCGACCATGTTGCTAATAATGAAGAAAACTGGAAAGCGGTATTAGATGCATTCTTCACCGATTTTAGTCAGCAATTAGATGTCGCGGAAAAAGATCCTGAAGAAGGTGGAATGCGACCAAATCCAATGGTGATCACGTCGATTGAATGTCCAACTTGTTCTCGTCATATGGGAATTAGAACGGCGACAACGGGCGTATTCTTAGGATGTTCGGGCTATGCTTTACCACCTAAAGAACGTTGTAAGCAAACCATTAATCTTATCCCTGAAGATGAATTATTAAATATTCTTGAAGGGGAAGATGCAGAAACTAACGCATTACGTGCACGTCGCCGTTGCCCGAAATGTGGTACTGCAATGGACAGTTACCTGATTGATACTCATCGTAAATTACATGTTTGTGGTAATAACCCTGCATGTGATGGTTATGACGTTGAAGAAGGTGAATTCCGCTTAAAAGGTTATGAAGGTCCAGTTATTGAGTGCGATAAATGTGGCTCTGAAATGCACCTGAAAATGGGGCGTTTTGGTAAATACATGGGTTGTACTAATGATGACTGTAAAAATACCCGTAAGATCTTAAAAAGCGGTGAAATTGCACCACCGAAGGAAGATCCTGTTCCACTTCCTGAATTGCTATGCGAAAAATCAGATGCTTACTTTGTCTTACGAGACGGCGCTGCGGGTGTATTCTTGGCCGCAAACACGTTCCCTAAATCAAGAGAAACGCGTGCACCAAAAGTAGAAGAGCTGGTTCGCTTTAAAGACCGTTTAGCAGAGAAAATGCGCTATTTAGCAGAAGCTCCAGTAGCAGATCCTGAAGGAAACCCAACTATTGTGCGTTTTAGTCGTAAAACAAAACAGCAATATGTTTCTTCAGAGAAAGATGGCAAGGCAACAGGTTGGTCTGCGTTTTATGTCGATGGCAAATGGGTTGAAAAAACCAAATAGCATTGGCGTTACGTGATAAATAAAAAAGCGACTAATGAGAGTTAGTCGCTTTTTTGTATTAAGAAGGTATGCTAATTAAATACACTGAAACAGTATTAATGGTTAATTTCTATTTGTCTGATATTTTACTTTGCTAATAATAAGACGGAGATACTATGAAACTGATGCCTTTGTTACTATCTGGCTTACTCTTCACTTCTGTGGCAAGCGCTGCAACCTTAGATGTCACGTTAAAAGAAGCTTTACCGACAGGTGCAGGCAACGATATTGGCGTTGTTACTATCACTGAAACTGATTATGGGCTGTTATTTACGCCAAAACTTACTGGATTAACACCGGGTATTCATGGTTTTCATATTCACGCTAATGGTTCTTGTGAGCCGGATATGAAAGATGGCAAACCTGTACCTGCTTTAAAAGCAGGAGGGCATTTAGATCCTGAAAAAGTTGGTGTTCACTTGGGGCCTTATAATAAAGATGGGCATCTAGGTGATTTGCCAGGATTAGTTGTCAATGATAAAGGTATTGCTGATTACGCAGTATTAGCACCAAAACTCACTAAACTTGAACAAGTGAAAGATAAAGCCATTATGGTGCATGTGGGTGGCGACAACTATTCTGACGATCCCGTGGCTCTTGGCGGAGGTGGTGCAAGAATGGCATGTGGTGTGATTAAATAATTTAGTGGCACTAGTGTTATAAAATAAAAGCTGACAGATAAGGTCAGCTTTTTTTATGCTTATTTATAGCTTATAACTATTCGATATAACAAAATCTAAATAACACTATTAATTACGTTAGACTGAAATGAAATAAGTGATATAGTGGTTATATATTACATCTTTATTATTCCTTTTAGTTATATGAATATAAATAGAATAACGGAATAATAAGTCTTTTGTTGAAGGGATAGCCTCTCCATGAAATTACAACAGTTGCGTTATATCGTTGAAGTGGTGAATAACGATTTAAATGTTTCGACCACGGCAGAGCGTTTGTATACATCTCAACCGGGAATAAGTAAACAAATTCGCATGTTAGAAGATGAGTTAGGTATACAAATATTTTCTCGTAGTGGTAAGCATCTAACGCATGTGACACCAGCAGGTGAAGAAATTGTAAGGCTGTCTAGAGAGATTTTATCAAAAACAGAAGCTATTCGATCTGCGGCAGGTGAGCACACTTATCCAGATAGAGGCTCACTATCGATTGCAACAACGCATACGCAAGCTCGTTATGTATTACCTCCAGTAATAAAAGGTTTTATTGAGCGTTATCCAGACGTTTCATTGCATATGAATCAAGGTTCACCAACACAAATTGCTGAAGATGTATGCAGAGGTAAAAGTGATTTTGCAATCGCGACAGAATCACTGCATCTTTATAACGACTTAGTGATGCTACCTTGTTATCGATGGAACCGTATTGTGGTGGTTTCAAAAGATCACCCACTTGCACAAAAACGAGAAGTGACGCTAAAAGAGCTTGCGGGTTACGATATCGTTACTTATACCCAAGGTTTTACAGGACGTTCAGATCTTGATGATGCCTTTGGCAAAGTAGGGTTAAAACCTAAAATTGTTTTCACTGCAACTGATGCCGATGTCATTAAAACTTATGTGAGACTGCATTTAGGTATTGGTGTGATTGCCAGCATGGCATTTGATCCTGTACTCGATAGCGATTTAGTTGCCATTGATATGCGTGATAAGTTTAGTTATAGCACAACTAAAATTGCGTTTCGTCGTAGTGGTTTCTTACGTGGCTATATGTATGATTTTATGTGGCGTTTTGCCCCTCATCTTACGCGTAATTTGATTGAGCAAGCTGTTGCGTTGCGAACGAATGAAGAGATTGAAGAGCTATTTAAAGATATCGAATTACCATTAGTGTAATACTGAAAGGCGGGTCATTCCCGCCTTCAAGCGTGTTCATAAACCTAATTTCTGCTATTACTCATTTCAAATAAAAATCCCCACTAAAAAAAGCATCTGATTTTGCAATGCTTAGCTGACGGTACTTAGTTAAGAAAGCATAAAACTGCTGATTAATCAGAGGATCATCAAGTGCGCTGGCATCAAATACAGAGGTAATGGTGGTGTACTCTAAAGAGAGGGTAAATTTACGACCAATACAACTGGCGAGTAGCATTTTTGCTGATTGATAAGAAAAACGTAGGCTCAAAATTTTCAGCTTTGGAACAAAAATAAGATGATTATTATGATTGAGTATCTCCGTGATCCCCGCAATAGTTATCGTTTGATAGCTATCTAATGATTTTCGTAATCCGACTTCTATTTTTTGCCCTTGATTACGTAAAAAATCAATAAATTCTCCAAGCGCAGGAGAGGTAGCATTGATTGCTGCTCCTAGTAATAATTGAATAAACGCTTGAGCAACAGAAAAATCAAAGGTTTGCTTATGAAGCTTTTTTGTTTCGATTTTATTGTGCCCTAGAAGCGGCAAATGGTTGAGAGTATCTAACCAATGTTCGGGGCGATAATAGGCGTCATTATCCTCTTTTTTTAATGCGGTAAGATGATTTGCCATAATAGAAATGAGTCCAATTTGAATATTTTTAAGTTGTGACATTTTTTCTATTTCGGAAGGCTCAAAAGGTTTTGGTGACGCGATGATAAATTGCACTAAACCTTCTGAATCTTTTATATTTTGAGAATGTAATGCATTCATCGATAAAGTTTGCGGAAAAGGAGGGGTAACAGGCTCCGCAAAATAGTGATCGGCATTCATAATATTTTTTAGTAAATCAGATTGTTTGTTATTCATAAATATTATCCTTTACACAGTTATACCTCTCTCATTTAAGCCTAATTAAGCGAAAACCTAGAGACTAAAATTTATTAACACCATGACGGCCATAACATTGCGTTAACAAATTGTGTGGTCTTTAAGCGAAATTCAACGTTATATGATATGTTTAATAAATAACCTTACCTATTTTGATAGTTTAAATATGCTGTCAGTATAAAAATAAGAAGGAGGAGCTATGTCGTTACGTTTGAAAAAAGAGAGCCATTCCACGCTCTTAGTCGGATCTCAAGAATATGAGTACTACCGTCTTTCAGAAGTTGCCCGCCAATTAGGCGATATTACTCGTCTTCCTAAGTCTCTGAAGGTGTTACTAGAAAACTTAGTGCGTTATCTCGACAATGATACTGTTGTTGACGAGGATATTAAGGCACTAGTTGAGTGGCAAAAAACAGCTCATGCATCACGAGAAATAGCGTATCGCCCTGCAAGGGTACTTATGCAAGATTTTACAGGTGTGCCTGCGGTTGTTGATTTAGCAGCTATGCGTGAAGCAGTGAAGTCTTTGGGTGGGCAAGTGGATAAAGTTAATCCATTATCACCCGTTGATTTGGTTATCGACCACTCTGTTATGGTTGATGAATATGCCAGTAAAAATGCGTTTGCTGAAAACGTTGAAATTGAAATGGAGCGTAACTATGAACGTTACCTTTTCTTACGTTGGGGACAGCAGTCCTTTGAACGCTTTCGTGTCGTGCCACCAGGTACAGGAATTTGCCATCAGGTAAACTTAGAGTACCTAGGCAAAGCTATTTGGTCTGAGGTGCAAAATGGACGTCATGTGGCTTACCCTGATACCTTAGTCGGTACAGATTCTCATACCACAATGATAAATGGTCTTGGCGTTTTAGGTTGGGGGGTAGGCGGCATTGAAGCAGAAGCTGCAATGTTAGGACAACCTATCTCCATGCTAATTCCCGATGTTGTTGGTTTTAAATTGACAGGAAAATTACGTGAAGGGATCACTGCAACTGATCTGGTATTAACCGTCACACAGATGTTACGTGCTCATGGTGTTGTGGGTAAATTTGTGGAGTTCTATGGTGATGGTTTAGCGTCATTACCTTTAGCTGATCGTGCAACAATAGCGAATATGTCACCAGAATATGGTGCAACCTGTGGATTCTTCCCAATAGATGATATCACCCTTGATTATTTGCGTTTAACAGGACGCGAAGAACAAGAAATTGCGCTTGTTGAAGCTTATAGCAAAGAGCAAGGCCTATGGAGACATACAGGCGATGAACCTATCTTTACGTCAACATTATCGTTAGATATGGGAACCGTTGAAGCGAGCCTTGCAGGGCCTAAACGCCCTCAAGACAGAGTTAATCTACCGAGTGTACCTAAGGCATTTAAAGCAGCTGTAGATCTTGAAACCAATAAGAAACCACTGGTGCAGTTTCCTCAAGTAAAAATTGATGATTATCCTGCATTTGAGTTAACCGATGGTGCTGTCGTTATTGCGGCTATCACATCATGTACCAATACATCAAACCCTAATGTCTTAATGGCAGCCGGATTACTGGCTAAAAATGCGGTAGAAAAAGGATTACAGCGTAAACCTTGGGTTAAGTCTTCTTTGGCGCCCGGTTCTAAAGTGGTCACAGATTATCTTAATCTAGCAGGATTAACGCCTTATCTTGATGAGTTAGGATTTAATCTTGTGGGATATGGTTGCACAACATGTATTGGCAACTCAGGCCCTTTATTAGCACCGATTGAAAGTGCGATTAAAGATAACGACTTAACTATTGCGGCTGTATTATCTGGCAACCGTAACTTTGAAGGTCGAATTCATCCCTTAGTGAAAACCAACTGGTTAGCATCGCCGCCTTTAGTGGTTGCCTACGCCTTATCAGGAAATATGAATATCGATCTTACTAAAGAGCCATTAGGTCAAGATAAACAGGGTGATCCCGTTTATTTAAAAGATATTTGGCCTGACAGTAAAGCTATTGCTGATGCTGTTGAAAAAGTTAAAACAGAGATGTTCCATAAAGAGTACTCCGCCGTATTTGAAGGTGATGAAACATGGAAATCACTGCAAACACAAGATACACCAGTCTATGATTGGCAACCAGACTCTACCTATATTCGACATCCTCCGTTCTTTGAAGGAATGTCAAAAACGCCGGCTCCAGTTAAAGATATTCATCAAGCTAGTATTTTGGCTATTTTAGGTGATTCGGTGACTACTGATCATATTTCACCAGCAGGTAATATTAAGGCGGATAGTCCCGCAGGGCGCTATTTGCGTGAGCATGGCGTCGAGCCGAAAGATTTTAACTCTTATGGCTCAAGACGTGGTAATCATGAAGTAATGATGCGAGGCACATTTGCTAATATTCGTATTCGTAATGAAATGGTGCCAGGAATAGAAGGTGGTTTTACCAAGCATATTCCAACCGGTGAAACACTGGCTATTTATGATGCTTCAATGCGTTATCAGCAAGAAAATACGCCACTGGCAATTATTGCAGGTAGTGAATATGGTTCAGGCTCTAGCCGAGACTGGGCAGCGAAAGGAACGCGTTTATTAGGTGTGCGAGTCGTCATCGCAGGCTCTTTTGAGCGTATTCACCGTTCTAACTTAATCGGTATGGGCGTTTTACCTTTAGAGTTTCCTAAAGGGGTATCTCGTCAAACATTGGGCTTAAAAGGTGATGAAAAAATTGAGATCACAGGGCTTAATGCATTAGTACCGAGCCAAGATGTCGCGGTTAATATTACTTTCGCAGATAATCGTACTGAAACTATTATGGCGCGTTGCCGTATTGATACTCAAACTGAATTAGCCTATTTCCAACATGGTGGCATATTGCATTATGTTATTCGTAATATGCTGTAATTAGTTTTATAGTTTGTAGATAAAAGATGCCTCATTATTATAAAAATAATGGGGCATTTTTTTTATCTTTCTTAATAACAATCACCAACCCTGAATTGCACCACCGTTAAAAATGGTTTCAGCCGCGGTGGCAACTTCGGGGGATTGGTAAGCCTTAATAAAATCACGCACATTATCAGCGTCTTTGTTCTCTTCTCTTGTCACAATAATATTGGTGTAAGGCGAGTTTTTATCTTCAATAAAAATACCGTCTTTGGTGGGCGATAAATTAATTTGTTGGATATAAGTTGTACTGATAATAGCGACAGTCACTTTTGGATCGTTTAAAACTCGTGGTAATTGCGCACCTTCTAGCTCCATAATTTTAAGCTTAAGTGGATTATCAATAATATCGATAGCCGTAGGCAATAAACCACTGTTTGGTTTTAGTGTAATAAGATTTTCTTTATCTAATAATAGTAATGCTCTACCTAAATTGGTGGGATCGTTAGGAACTGCAATGGTGTCGCCTAATTTTAACTCCGAAGGATGTTTAATCTTAGTTGAATAGCCCGCCATAGGAAAAACAAATGTATTACCCACAGCCACTAAATTGTAACCACGAGATTGGTTATCTTGGGCAAGAAAAGGGCGATGTTGAAAAACATTGGCATCAAGTTCTTTATTTGCCGTAGGATCGTTAGGCAATAAAGAACCGCTAAAGCTCACCAATTCAACATCTAAGCCATATTTTTCTTTTGCAACTTTTTTGGCAATTTCAGCCACATCTTGTTCAGCACCATTAATCACGCCAACCTTGATTGAATAGCTGTTTTTATCGCTATTATCACAGCCTGTTAATAATGTTCCTGCTAATAACAGCACGCCGAAAATCCTACCAGAAAAATGTAATGGCATAATGCATTCCTATCAAAAGTTATTTATTAATAAATAACTTAGGATCAGATAGATAGTCAATGAAATCACATATGACAAATTTTCACATGATATAATTTAATGATAAAAAAGACGTAAAAATAAGATGTAAGAAAAGAAAAATAGATAAAGAATGAATTTGCAAGGTAATAGAATAAAAGGAATAAATAAAAAAATCCGAGCAATTCAGGCTCGGATTTGAAAAGAATTAATGCTGTGCTGTTACTGTATTATTGCGCTTTCTTAAATAAAAGATGGCCCATTTTATCGGCTTTAGTATCAAGATAATGAGCATTACTTGGATTACGTCCGACGATCAAAGGAACTCGCTCGATAACATTAATTCCTGCGGCTTTCATGATTTCAATTTTCTTCGGATTATTAGTTAATAACCGAACTTCATGAACGCCTAAGAGGTTATACATGTCAGCACAAAGGGTAAAATCGCGTTCGTCAGCTTTAAAACCTAATTCAAGGTTCGCTTCAACGGTATCTAAACCTTTATCCTGTAATGCATAAGCTCGTATTTTATTTAGCAATCCAATATTTCGGCCTTCTTGGCGATGGTAAAGTAATACGCCACGACCAGTTTTGCTTATTTGTGAAAGCGCAGCTTCAAGTTGGAAACCACAATCACAACGTAGGCTAAATAAAGCATCACCCGTTAAGCATTCTGAATGAATACGAGATAATACGGGTTCTGAGCCTGAAATATCGCCATAAACAAGGGCGACATGATCTTTTCCTGTTGCGATTTCTTCAAAACCAACCATTAAAAACTCACCAAAAGGAGTTGGTAGTTTTGCTTCTGCGATACGTCTTAATTTCATTATTTTTGACTCATAATTTCAGGTGAAACTCTCGTTCAAGATTATACACTTTATAACGAGAACAAAGAGAAATAAAACACTGAAATGCTTCCATACCTGATAGGCAAGGAACTGGGATAACACACACTTATAAATTCACACCACTACAAATTATCAGATTTTGTGCCTTCTTGCATAATGATTTATTGCTAAACTTGCATCGTTTATACTGATAATCTTTAGCTGTAAACGGAAGAAAACATTTGTATTTAAGAAGAGGCAATATATTGAATAAGCAAGTAACAAAGTTGATCCTATTGGGTAGTATGTTGCTCTTAATCATACCAAGTGCTGTGTTGATATTGGGTTGGAAATGGCAACCTACCGATCACCCTTTAGGCGGTATAAGCACATTATGGATAGCGGATAGTGCAGCAAAACCTTGGGGGATTGTGACTATTATTGTTTTGTTAGCGTTGCTCTTTAGGGTTTTGAAATTAAAACTTAACAAGTTCATTCAATTAGCCGTGATAATCATTGCTACATTATCTATTGGGCAATTAATAAAAGTTGCGGTTAAAAATACAGTAAAAGAGCCTCGCCCTTATGTTGTTTGGGTTAGTGAAAATTTGCACATTAGCTCTGAGGCTTTTTATCAAGTATCAAGGCCTGAGCGAGAACAATTGCTCCAAAATGGATTAGCTAACTCACCTGTGATCCCTGAATGGCAACTTAAACATTGGAAAGCTGAAACGGGTTATGCTTTTCCGTCCGGTCATAGTTTATTTTCAGCCACACTCGCATTATTTGTTTTTGTCCTTTTTATGTTGCGTCGTCATTATTTTTTAGCGTCACTCGGGTTATTATGGGGAATTGATGTCACGGTAGGGCGTATTGTATTAGGAATGCACTGGGCATCTGATGTGATTGTCGGTATTCTTATCAGCACTGTGCTGGTTTGGTGTGCATTTAAGGTGATTGAGCGACGTTTATTGCTCAAATCCTGACGATAGCCCTTATTTTTGAGATACAGAATGTCTTTTTCGATATTTATGTGAAAAAATATACGAAAATCAGATGATTCTAAGAAATGACTTTCTTTGTGCGCAGTGAAAATGCTACCTTTATCTGTCTACTAAAGAAAAGAGAATAAAAAAGGAAATAATGTGAAAAAAGTCCTACTTTTTATTTTGGTTATTCTTGTTCTTGCCATCGTGGTAATTGCCATGACTTTAGGCACAAATAACGATCAGGTTGTCACATTTAATTACCTTATTGCTCAAGGTGAATATCGTATTTCTACCTTGTTAGCTACCCTATTTGGTGTGGGCTTTGTACTTGGCTGGATTGTAAGTGGTATTTTTTATCTACGTGTACGCTTATCACTAGGCCGAGCAAAACGTAAAATTAAACGTCTTGAAAGCGCTCAAACAAAACAAGAAAACCAAGAAAGTCGCCCAACGGTTGCTTCTGCTACGAAATAAGGACGATAGCTGATGCTAGAATTGCTGTTTCTGTTATTACCTGTCGCTGCGGCTTACGGCTGGTATATGGGGCGTCGTGGCGCTCAACAGGACAAACAGCAGAACGCCGATCGCCTGTCACGTGAGTATGTGGCGGGTGTTAACTTTTTACTTTCTGATCAACAAGATAAAGCAGTTGATCTTTTCCTCGAAATGCTTAAAGAAGATAGCTCTGCTTTTGAAGCCCATCTTACTTTAGGTAATCTTTTTCGCTCTCGAGGCGAAGTCGAACGAGCTATTCGCATCCACCAATCGTTAATGGAAAGTGCTGCACTTTCCTTTGATCAACGTCTACTTGCTGTTCAACAGTTAGGCCGTGACTACGTAGCGGCGGGTGTTTACGATCGCGCTGAAAATATGTTTCAGCAACTTATTGATGAACAAGAATTTCGCCAAAGTGCACTACAATCTTTGCTTGCTATTTACCAGTTAACCAGTGATTGGGGAAAAGCCATAGAAACGGCTGAAAAATTGGTTAAATTAGGTCAGCATGAATTAAGAGAACAAATTTCACATTTTTATTGTGAATTGGCACTTCAAGAAATGAGCAGTGATAATCTTGATAGCGCGCTTAATCTGTTACAAAAAGCAGGGCAAATGGATCCTCTCTGTGCCCGTGTTTCAATTATGTATGGTCGTATCTATATTGCTCGTGATGATAAGCAAAAAGCTATCGATGTTTTAATGAAAGTCATTGAGCAAGATAAAGAGATGGTCAGTGAAACCTTACCTATGCTTTTTGAATGTTTCCAAGCTCAAGGCGATGATAATGCTCGTTGGGAAAATTATTTACGTCAATGTGTGGATAGTAATTGTGGTGCGATTGCAGAGCTTTACCTTGCTGACATTATTGAAGCTAAAGAAGGTATTGAAGCGGCTCAGTTATACATTAATCGTCAATTAGAACGTCATCCAACCATGCGCTTATTCTATCGTTTAATGCGTTACCATTTAGCAGAAGCGGAAGAAGGACGTGCCAAAGAGAGCCTTATCTTATTGCGCTATATGGTTGGTGAACAAATTCGTACGAAGCCAGATTATCGTTGCCATAAATGTGGTTTTACCTCTCATGCATTATATTGGCATTGTCCATCCTGTCGTTCATGGGATACCGTTAAACCTATTCGCGGTTTAGATGGTCAGTGACGATGTCACTTTTTTAATAGTCTCTCTATAAATAAAGGCCCTAAAATGTCATTTCATTGTGATAAAAAATCGCCCGAGCTTACCTGCGCGCCCGTTATTGTGGCACTAGACTATGAAGACCAAAAAAGTGCATTAGATTTTGCACAGCGTATTGATCCCTCATCCTGTCGTTTAAAAATTGGTAAAGAGATGTTTACCCGTTTTGGACCTCAATTTGTGACTCAATTACAAAAAGAAGGGTTTGATATTTTCCTCGATTTAAAATTCCATGATATTCCCAATACTGTTGCAAGAGCCGTCGCTGCCGCTGCTGATTTAGGTGTATGGATGGTTAATGTACACGCGAGTGGTGGAAGTCGCATGATGCGAGCAGCTAAAGAGAGTCTTGCTGCCTTTGGTAAAGATGCGCCACTTTTAACGGCAGTGACTGTACTTACCAGTATGGATCAATCTGATTTAGTTGAATTGGGAATAACATTGACGCCCGCAGAGCAAGCAGAACGTTTAGCGTTACTGACAAAATCTTGTGGTCTTGATGGCGTTGTCTGCTCTGCACATGAAGCAACACGTTTTAAACAAGTTTGTGGTGATGATTTCTTATTAGTCACTCCGGGTATTCGTCCAGCAGGAAGTGATGTTGGCGATCAGCGTCGCGTAATGACGCCAGAGCAAGCCATTGCAGCAGGTGTTGATTATATGGTGATTGGTCGTCCTATTACTCGTAGCGATAACCCTCTTGAAACATTGCAACAAATTAATCGTTCTATATTAAAGTAAGACGAATATATACAAGGTATGTAATTAACATGGATAATAACTCTCGTTTGGTTTATTCCACAGATGCGGGTCGCATAAAAGAAGAAGAACAAAAACCAGTACGTCCTGCCGGTGATGGTATTGTACGTATTCAGCGCCAAACTAGTGGACGTAAAGGCAAGGGTGTTTGTGTTGTTTCAGGTATTGATCTGGATGATGCAGAGTTAGCCAAACTTGCGGCTGAACTGAAGAAGAAATGTGGCTGTGGTGGGAGTGTCAAAGACGGTTTAATTGAGATCCAAGGTGATAAACGTGATTTAATTAAATCGCTATTAGAAGCCAAAGGAATGAAAGTTAAACTTGCTGGTGGCTGATTTAGCTAGCGACGAAATAAATGATAATGCGCTGATTTTCTATTGAGATTAGCGCATTTTTTATGGTCACTAATCGATGTTTTTTTAAAGGTATTTTATGAAAGCGTATTTGATGATTGTTGCACTGTTATATTCTTCTGCGCTTTTTGCAGAAACCAAAACTGATAACATGATTGTGCATGATAAATATTGCTCTTCACCAGAGCAAACTATGGATGAAGTCTTTGAGAATGGGGCGCTAACACATTGTGTTTATCCAGGGTTTTCGATTGCAGATGCATATAAAAAATACGTCAATGAGCATGATGAATATTATCTGGTAAAAACCATTAAGGTGAACAGTAACATCCAAAAAGAGTATGCAAAAGACGGTGTTTCTGTTGATTATAAATGGGAAAATTCGAATAAATTAATGATAGAGCAACAGTTTTCAGGTGGTTTTACAGAGTTTGTGTTAGAAGAAGATAAGAAAGGCACTAGGATCACGATCACGGGTCATCCTGATTAATTACTAATCCTAATTAATTACTAATAAAACAGCGAAATCCATAAGTAAGATTATAGGTGACAATGTCACCTATTTTTTTGTACTTTATACTATTCTTTCTCATCGATTTTTAGATATTTTACTGGCACTGAAAGTGTTAGCCAAACACCATTGTCAGCTTGAAAGAAATCAAAACCTTCACTGAACATTTTTTCACTATCCACGGTTAAAACCATGGCTTTTCCATGACGTTTGCCGACATTTACGGCTGTTTTATAATCTTGTGAAAGGTGAACATATTGACGACCATTAGGAATTAAACCTTGATCAAAAATACTATCGATAAAGCGAGTTGCTGTACCGTGAAAAAGTGTTTTAGGGGGAGTAATAGCTTGGTAATCAATTGTGGTTTTAAGCGAGTGACCTTGAACTGCGCGAATAAAAAGGCCATCTTCTGAAATAGCAAAACGCTTTTTATCATTGGTTTCTACAACGTCTTTAATTAATTCAAGGGTTAGCGATGTTCCATTTTTCTGTGCTAATGAGATTAATTTTGATATTTCACCCCATCCTTGGTCATTCAATGTTAAACCGATACTTTCAGGGGCGTGACGTAAGATATAGCTTAAAAAGCGACTAATTTGTACTTTGTCTTTCATTAATGTAATCCATTTATTGCTTATTAAATTTATGACGCGAGAGAAAACACCAATGCATCATAAAAACATTTCCTTTCTTTTTAAGGTTCTTTGTTTATTACTAGTTTGATTCTAAATTAGAGATAAAAAAAGCCGATAGTTCACTTAGAACTATCGGCTTCATTGTATACCGATTTAAGTCCTATTAGATAGGACGAGCGACGATATTACGTGTTTCTAGTTTTACATCTTCAATGCGAACAGGAATGATATCATTGAGTTTATAAGCAGTTTCGCCTTTCACAATGACGGTGCCGGTTTCTTGGCTACATTGGATTTCATCACGTACCGCATGTAAGAATGGCGCAGGAATAAAGGCAACCGCACCATTTTCAACTAAACGGACACGAATACCACCACGTGTAATATCAATAATCTCTGCATTAAATGGTGTTTCAGTGCCAGCAAAAGGTTTTAAGAAACGCGCATATAACCAATCACCTACATCACGCTCTGCCATACGATTAGCACGACGACGCTCTGCAATACGAATGCCATCTTCTTCTTGTGGTTTTTCAGCACTTTCTTTGCTGATAATCGCTTTGAGCAGACGGTGATTTAAAATATCACTGTACTTACGAATTGGTGAAGTCCATGTCGCGTAAGCTTCTAATCCTAAACCAAAATGAGGGCCTGGCTCGGCTTTGATTTCAGCAAAGTTTTGGAAGCGGCGAATACGGCTATCAAGGAATTGGTTTGGCTGATTATCAAGTTCACGACGCAATTGGCAGAAACCTTCAAGTGTTAATAAACTTTCAGACGTAGTTTCAATACCGTTATCTTTTAAGGTCTGTACAACTTGATCGATATAAAGTGGATCAAAGCCTGTATGAACGTTGTAAACGCCAAAACCTAAGTTTTTCGCCAGTACTTTTGCCGCACAGATATTGGCGGTGATCATCGCTTCTTCAACAATGCGATTTGCGATACGACGTTTTTCTGCAACGATATCTAAAACATTGCCGCCTTCATCAAGAATAAAACGGTAATCAGGACGTTCTTTAAAGACCAGAGCATGTTTTTCGCGCCATTCATGGCGTTTTTCACACATCTCTTTTAATAACATTACTTGTTCATGAACCATTTCATTTTCAGGTTGCCATTGTGAGTTTTCACCTTCTAACCAATCTGAAATGTTGTCATAAACCAGTTTAGCTTTTGATTCTACCCATGCAGAGTAGAAGTGAATATCTTCAAGCAGAGCACCATCTTCAGTGATGTTGACTTGGCAAACCAACGCAGGACGTTTTTCATTAGGACGTAATGAACAGATATTATCTGACAGCTCACGAGGCAACATTGGGATATTAAAGCCCGGCAGATAATTAGTAAGCGCGCGTTGTGCTGCAATTTTATCTAATTCACTATTTGGCAGAATATAAGCTGTTGGATCGGCGATTGCGATAAATAGCGTTAAATGACCGTTATTTTCTTTACGAATAAATAGCGCGTCATCCATATCTTCTGTTGATGCACTATCAATAGTGACAAAGGAGAGAGAAGTCAGATCTTCACGAGGCAAAGCGTCATGTAATGTCAGCGCTTCGTTACCCATTTCAGGCGCATCACGTTCAAGTTGATGACGCATTAAGGTTACCCACCAAGGCGCAAAGTGATCATCTTTATCCGTGATATAGTCGGTTATTTCTGCCTGAAAACCTTTATCACCTTTATTAAGTGGGTGACGACGCATTACGGCAACAGCCCAATCTTGATCAACAAAGCTATGAGTTAAGCCTTGAGCCGGACGGCAAGGAATAGCGTCTTTTAACAGAGGGTGGTCTGGAATTATCCACAGACGGTTATCACCTTCTTTTTTCTGAATACGACCGACAAAACGCGTTAAGAAAGGTTCGACTAATTCTTCGGGTTCAACCGATTCTTTGTCGCCATTTGTATGAACGGCTGCAATAACTCGATCGCCGTGCATCACTTTTTTCATTTGCGGAGGGGGAATAAAATAGCTTTTCTGACCATCAACTTCAAGGAAGCCAAAGCCTTTATCTGTTCCCTTTACAAGGCCTTCCACGCGCGGTGTCTGGGCATGGAGTTGCTGTTTTAGCTGTGCAAGCAGCGGATTGTCTTGAAACATATTTTTCCGGAAAGTCGGCAGTTTTAATAATAAAAAGTGGGCAATAGTTTTATTCGATTGTGTGTAGTGACGCAAGTAATATTGCATCAGAAAAACAGACAAATCGGCAAAAAATTATTCAGGATCTGTTTTTTCTTTAAATTCACAAAGATCTTCAATAATACAAGAGCCACACCGTGGTTTTCGTGCAATACAGGTATAACGCCCATGAAGAATAAGCCAATGGTGACAATCAACTTTAAATTCTGCCGGAACAACCTTTAACAGTTTTTGTTCAACTTCATTGACATTTTTACCTGGGGCGAAACCTGTGCGATTACTCACTCTAAAGATATGCGTATCGACAGCGATTGTTGGCCAGCCAAATGCCGTGTTTAAAACGACATTCGCTGTTTTGCGACCGACACCGGGTAAGGCTTCTAGGGCTTCTCTGTTTTCAGGAACTTCACTGTTATGTTTATCGACTAAGATTTGACACGTCTTAATCACATTTTCAGCTTTAGTATTATATAGACCAATGGTTTTAATGTATTTCTTAAGACCATCGACGCCTAAAGTCAGTATCGCCTGTGGTGTATTGGCAACAGGGTAAAGCTTAGCTGTTGCCTTATTAACACTCACATCGGTGGCTTGTGCAGAGAGTAATACAGAGATCAATAGTTCAAACGGAGAGTCAAATTTTAGCTCTGTCGTTGGTTGCGGATTGTCATCGCGCAACCGAGTTAGAATTTCAATACGTTTTGCTTGATTCATTATGCTCACAAATTAATTTTTAACGATATGACTACCACAGCCTTGTTCTTTTTCGTAAGTTTTAGTTGTCGAAGTGCTGCGCTTTTTCTGTCTTTCATCAATTAGGTATTTTGCTGCTAACATAAAGCCTAAGCCGATAAAAGCACCCGGTGGCAAAATGGCGAGTAAGAAGGGTGAGTCTAAATGTACTATCTCAACTCTTAATACTTGTGCCCATTCACCTAATAGTAAATCAGCTCCGTCAAATAATGTACCGTTACCTAACACTTCACGTATAGCACCTAAAACAAAGAGTGCGGCAGTTGCACCTAATCCCATCGCTAGGCCATCAATAGCAGAAGGAAAAACTTCGTTCTTAGCTGCAAAAGCTTCGGCACGACCAATAACAATACAGTTAGTGACGATCAATGGAATGAAGATCCCTAAAGATTGATATAAGCCATAGGCGTATGCGTTGATCAATAACTGCACAGCACTGACGACAGACGCAATTATCATAACATAAATTGGGATACGAATTTCAGAGGGAACCCAACGACGTAAGCTAGAAACGGCCACATTTGTACAAAATAGGACTAATGTTGTCGCAATACCTAGGCCTAAGGCGTTTGTTGCTGTTGAGGAAACAGCAAGTAAAGGGCACAACCCAAGTAATTGCACTAAAGCCGAGTTATTTTTCCATAACCCTTGAGAAAAGAGCTCTTTAATTGAGTTCATATTAATTTGCCTCACAGACAGAGAGTGTATCGAGTTTCTCTGGTAAAGATTGTATTAACCACGCAGTACGCTTTGATGAGTTGACGACAGCGCGAGGGGTGATCGTCGCACCCGTAAATTGATCAAAATCTCCGCCATCTTTTTTTACTGCCCAGTGCGGATCGTTTTCACTGGAAATGAATCTATTACTCAGCGTTGTGATCCAGTCCGAAATACGTGTTTCAATTTTATCACCTAATCCCGGCGTTTCATTATGAGCCGTAACACGCACACCAAGGACATTGCCTTTAAAGTCGGCTCCCACAAGAAGCTCAATTGCTCCTGAGTATCCATCTGGTGCAGTAGATTCTAATGCAGCGGCAACAGGTTTACCGTCTAAACGAGCAACATAAAGCTTATGGGGCTTGGTATTACCTAATTCTGGGGCTGTAAGAAGATAGCAATCTTTAGAAAGCGAGTTGTTATACATCGCTTGGGGGATCACTTGATCTAATAATTTTTGTTTCTCTAATGCAACTTGCTCTGCAATGGTATCGGCAGTGAGGTGATAGACCACGGCGGTTAAACCCGTAGTACAAGCTGCAAAGATAGCTAATGTGAGTCCATGGCGTTTTAAGATTTCGATCATCATTTTCTCCTTGGCATTAATGCCCGTAAACACGAGGGCGTGTATAGCTATCAATAAGAGGTACAGCGATATTGGCAAGTAATACAGAGAAAGCGACGGCATCTGGATATCCGCCATAAACACGTATAATCCAAACTAATAAGCCAATCATCCCCGCATAAATTAAACGGCCTTTAGGTGTTGTTGAGGCGCTAACGGGATCAGTCGCAATAAAAAATGCTCCTAACATCGTGGCTCCAGAGAAAATCTGTAATAGCGGTTGCGAGTAACGTGTAGGATCAATACCCCAGCTAATAACCGAACACAGTGCTAATACAGAAATCATCGCAACAGGGATATGCCAGCTAATAATGCGTTTATACAGTAGAATTAATCCACCAACTAAATAAGCCACATTTACCCATTGCCAGCCAATGCCCGCAAATTCACCTTGTAAAATAGGTGTCGCTAAAACTTCATCAATAGTATGAGTTAGTAAGCCTGTTTTAAAACTATCAAGAGGTGTTGCTTGTGTAATGCCATCAACAGAGCGTCTTAAATCTTCAAGCGTTAAACCAGATGATGTATGTCCCGTAAAGAAGATGCTCAAACTATCCATAACATTGTAAGAGACAGCTTGTAATTCAACAGGGGGCATCCAAGATGTCATTTGTACTGGGAATGAGATCAGTAAAACCACATAACCTACCATTGCAGGGTTAAATGGATTTTGTCCTAAGCCACCATAAATATGTTTTGCGATAACAATGGCAACAAAAGTACCTAAAACGATGATCCACCACGGTGCCAAAGGCGGAATACTAATGGCGAGCAAAACACCAGTTAGCAGTGCTGAATTGTCTTTCAGATAGAGTAAGGGGTCTTCTTTTTTGAGCTTTACGCAGAGTGTTTCAGTGATAAGCGCTACGATAATAGCTAACACAATTTGGTAAATGGTTCCTAAGCCAAAGAAATAGATCTGGCTTAAGATCCCCGGCAGTGCTGCTAATGTTACCCATAGCATAACTTGGCTGGTGGATTGTTGATTATGCGTAAAAGGTGAACTCGCAATTTTTAATTTACTATTGTTATTTTGTATAGGTCTGAATTTCATCTGTGATTAATCCAAGGTAACTTCTTCTTTAGCTCGACGTTGTTCGGCTTCTTTTTTTGCTTTTACTCTGGCAATTGCGGCAGCAACGGCAGCTTTACGTGGATCGACTTCTTCCGCTTCAACACTTTGAGCAGGCGCTTCATCAGTTGTTGTTTCCGTTTGTACTTGTTGAGCTTCTTTTTTTGCTTTTACTCTGGCAATTGCGGCCGCAACGGCAGCTTTGCGCGGATCGACTTCTTCCGCTTCAATATTTTGAACAGGCGCTTCATCAGTTGTTGTTTCCGTTTGTACTTGTTGAGCTTCTTTTTTTGCTTTTACTCTGGCAATTGCGGCCGCAACGGCAGCTTTGCGCGGATCGACTTCTTCCGCTTCAATATTTTGAACAGGCGCTTCATCAGTTGTTGTTTCCGTTTGTACTTGTTGAGCTTCTTTTTTTGCTTTTACTCTGGCAATTGCGGCCGCAACGGCAGCTTTGCGCGGATCGACTTCTTCCGCTTCAATATTTTGAACAGGCGCTTTTACAGTTGATGATGTTTCGGAAGCTTGCTGTGCTTTTTTCGCTTTAACACGAGCCAGTGCAGCAGCAACGGCAGCTTTGCGCGGATCGACTTCTTCCGCTTCAATATTTTGAACAGGCGCTTCTACAGTTGATGATGTTTCGGAAGCTTGCTGTGCTTTTTTCGCTTTAACACGAGCCAATGCGGCCGCAACGGCAGCTTTGCGTGGATCGGCATCATCGCTCTCACTCGCTATATTCTCATTTGAGGCTTCTAGTGCTTTTTGCTGTGCTAATTTAGCAGCCTGTTTTGCTCTGACTTCTTCTTTACGTTTTTTACGTGCGGCAATAGCGGCTGCGTTATCTGGCTCTTCACCTGCTTTAACAGAAATAATTTTGCCGATACTTTGTTTTGTTTTTACACGAGAAAGTGCGGATTGAACTTCACTATGTTCATCATCATCAAGTTTAACTGCGGCACGTTGATGTCTTGCTTCACGCTCAAGTTTTTCACGCTCCATACGTATTTTTTTTGCTTCAAAACGTGCTTTGGCTTCAGCCGCGCGTTTTGCTTCCGCATCAATTTCACGTATTTCAGCTTTTTCTTGGCGGTAGTATTGAACTAGTGGAATATTACTTGGGCAAACAAACGCACATGCGCCACACTCAATACAATCAAATAAGTTATGTTGTTGTGCTTTCTCATGCTCTTTACCTTTACTAAACCAGTAAAGTTGTTGAGGTAATAAACCACTAGGGCAAGCATCAACACAATGACCACAACGGATACAGGCTTCTTCAAGGTTATCTGTATCCATCTCTTCAACGGAAGGAATAAGAAGGCAGTTCGTTATCTTAACAACAGGAGCATTTAAGTCTGGTAAGGTAAAGCCCATTAATGGTCCACCCATAATCACCATTTGTTCAGAGCCTGCTACAAAGCCCGCTTGTTTTAATAACGAGTAAATCGGTGTCCCTAAACGAACCCAAAAGTTACCCGGTGTTTTAGCGCCATTACCTGTAACGGTGACGACACGCTCAATTAAAGGTTCATCATCGATAATTGCGCGTTTGATAGCAACGACTGTACCTACGTTTTGCATCAAAACACCAATATCAGATGAACGACCTCCTGATGGGACTTCTTTACCTGTTAAGATCTTGGTGAGTTGTTTAGCACCGCCTGATGGGTATTTTGTTGGGATAACACGAATGAAAATACGTTTCTCATCAGGTACTGTACTTAAGGCGTGTTTTAACGACTCAATGGCTTCAGGCTTATTATCTTCAATACCAATTAACACTTCATCTGGAGAGAGAAGGTGAATTAAGACCTGACACCCAGCAATCACTTCATCAGCATGCTCTTGCATTAAGCGATCGTCTGCTGTGATATAAGGTTCACACTCTGCCGCATTGATAATGAGTGTTTTAACGAGATCGCCACCACCTTTTAATTTTGATGCGGTTGGGAATCCCGCCCCACCTAATCCTGCAATACCTGCTTCATGGATACGGCTAAGTAATGTATCTCTGCTTTCTAATTGGTAATTAATGATAGGTGATTTTTCTCGCCATTCATCTTTACCATCAGATTGAATTCTTACTGCAATTTCAGGTAATCCAGAAGGGTGAGCACTAGGAAAAGGTTCTATTGCTGTAACCGTACCAGAGATAGATGCATGTACAGGTAATGTTCTGCCAATCCCTTTTGTTAATGGTTGACCTTTTAATACATGCTCACCTACGCTGACACAAAGTTGACCGGGTACACCTAAGTGCTGATGAATAGGAATAATGACTTCATCAGGTAATTGCGCTATACGCATAGGTGTACGGCTTGACTGTAATTTCATTTCAGGAGGATGAATACCGCCTTTAAAATCCCAGATTTTATCTTTTTTAAATAACGAAAAGAGATTAAACATGAGCGTTATCCTCCGTCTTTAATGACGGTTCATCTTCAGGTGTTTCTTCAGGCTCTGCTGGAATGTTTTTAACAGGAATTGTGTTTAAATCCCATTTCCAGTTTGAGGTTGTGACTTTGACAGGAACCAAGGTTATACAATCAGTAGGGCAAGGCGGAACACATAAGTCACATCCGGTACATAAGTCTTCAATAACGGTGTGCATAGCACGGGTTGCGCCCACAATGGCATCAACAGGACATGCTTGAATACACTTAGTACATCCTATGCAATTATCTTCATCAATTAAGGCGACTTTTCTAATTGGATTTAACGCTTCTTCGTCACCATCAAGCGGTTGAGGATCAACGCCCATCAATTCAGCTATTTTTAACATCACTTGTTCGCCACCCGGCGCACAACGGTTAATCATTTCTCCATTGTTTGCAACTGCATCTGCATAAGGACGACACCCAGGATGACCACATTGTCCGCATTGGCTTTGCGGTAATATTGCGTCAATTTTTTCGACAATAGGATCTTCTTCCACTTTAAAACGACGTGCGGAATAGCCCAAAATTAGCCCAAAGATAAGACCTAGCGCACCCAGTACGCCAATTGCTATCCATAAAGAATTCATTACAGTTTCACCAAACCACTAAAACCCATAAAGGCGAGAGACATTAAACCTGCGGTAATTAAACCAATTGAAGCACCTTTAAATGGTGCAGGTACATTGGCGACGGCTAATCTTTCTCGAATAGCGGCAAATAACACCATCACAAGAGAGAATCCTACCGCTGCGCCAAAACCATACACAGCTGATTGCATAAACGTATGGGCTTGATTGATATTTAATAACGCAACACCTAAGACGGCACAGTTTGTGGTAATTAAAGGTAAGAAGATCCCTAACAAACGATAGAGTGTCGGGCTTGTTTTTCTTACGACCATTTCAGTGAATTGTACAACTACTGCAATAACTAAGATAAAGCTCAGTGTGCGTAAATAAAGTAAGTCCAATGGGACTAAAATAAAATTATCCATCAGCCAAGAACTAATCGAGGCGAGAGTCATAACAAAGGTCGTCGCAAATCCCATTCCAATCGCGGTTTCTAATTTTTTTGATACACCCATAAATGGGCATAAACCTAGGAATTTGACGAGTACAAAGTTATTCACCAATACGGTGCCGACGAATAGAAGCAAGTAATCAGTCATTGTTATGCCAAAATTGTTAAACAGAGAAACAAAAAGCCTCCAGAAATAAAGAGGCTAAACAAGCGTATATAATATCAAGGGTAAAGGTGTGAAGTTATCGAAGTTGTGTGAAAGTTTCACGAACACGCTTAGCATACTTGATATAAGGCACAAAGCAGACTGTTGAGAAGACCGACCATAGAAGAGATTTTAACGCTGTTTGGTCGTCAACCGGAGCAAACCCAAAGCTTTTAATGGCTAAGAGTAAGTTAATCAGCAACCATAAAATAAATAGGCGTGGAAAATTTTGAGCGCGATAAAAAAATTGTCTTAACAGATATAACGTAAAGGCAAACATCACCCATGTTGTTAATGCAGAAAGATACCAACTTGAGATTAAATGAAAAGGAAGCTGGTGGAGGATCGAAAAATCTGAAAAATATTTAATGACATAGAGCACCGACATCAATCCAGAGCCAATAATCGACAAAATCATATACGCCAATGGCGCAAGCAACCACCCTGTAATCGGCGCTTTGCCTGAATGGTTATCCGACGTGTTTGCTTTGAGATCAAATTTCATTAATTAATTATTCCTACCTGTGTGTACAGAACTAAACGAGATATTATCACAAACTTTGTTATTATTTATTTAGCTACAAAAGTGAAAGTGATTTTTGTTAATAAAAAAACATATAAAAATAGGATAGGGTGATGGCAATTAAACTCAATGTTGGAATTATCGGGTATGGCTATGCAAGTAAAACCTTTCATGCTCCTCTAATAACAACAACCGAAGGCTTAAATCTTAGTGCAATTTCAAGCTCTGATGAAAATAAAGTTAAACAAGATTTTCCTCACATTACGGTTTATGCAGATCCTCAAGCACTTATTAATGATCCCTCAATAGACTTAATCATTATTCCAACACCGAATAATACTCACTATTCACTGGCTTCACAGGCTCTGGAAAAAGGTAAACATGTAATTGTTGATAAACCGTTTACACTGACACTGGAAGAAGCTGAAAAATTGACTCAGCAAGCTGCAGATGCCGGTAAACTTCTTTCCGTCTTTCATAATCGCCGTTGGGATTCTGGTTTCTTAACCGTTAAAAAGCTTTTAGCTGATAAAACACTGGGTGATATCAGTGCATATGAAGCGCATTTTGATCGTTTTCGTCCAACTGTACGTCAACGCTGGCGAGAAGATGCCGGAATTGGAGGTGGGCTTTGGTACGATCTCGCTCCTCATGTTCTTGACCAAGCGATTTGTCTATTTGGTGAACCTAAAGCAATTACTGCCGATATTGCTCAGTTACGCCCTAATGCGAAAAATGCCGATTACTTTCATGCATTACTAGAATATGAAAATCTTAGAGTTATTCTTCATGCTTCTATGTTAGTTGCATCTCCAACACCTATTTTTGCCATTCATGGGACAAAAGGAAGCTATGTTAAGTATGGTTTAGATACCCAAGAAGATGCTTTAAAAGCCGGTTATCTTCCTAACCAAACTTATAATTGGGGAATGGATAATAATGATGGTGAATTAACAATACTATCAGAGTCTGGTGAGTTAGAGACAACTACACTCACTACACTTTCTGGTGATTATCCCGCTTACTATCAACAAATTTATCGTGCAATTACATTGGGTGAAGAAAACCCCGTTACGCCAATACAAGCAACAGCCATTATGCGTTTGATTGAAGCTGGCGAAATTTCTAATCGTTTAAAACAAACTATTACGCTATAAGCAAGAGGGAGCGCTAAATCTAATGTCTTGGTGGCAAAAATTAAAACTCGATCCTTTTCTCATGATTATGATTTGTGTGGTGACGCTCGCAACGCTACTACCCGCACAAGGCGATATTAAAGTCCTGTTCCAATATCTTACGACCGGCGCGATAGCACTGCTGTTCTTCTTGCATGGCGCGAAGCTTTCTAGAGAAGCGATAATGGCAGGGCTTGGGCATTGGCGTTTACATCTCACTGTATTTGCCAGTACCTTTATTCTTTTCCCTATTTTGGGACTCGGATTACAATTTATTGTGCCTGAATGGATGTCACCAACTGTCTATATGGGTTTTTTATATCTTTGTGCGTTACCAGCGACGGTTCAATCTGCCATTGCCTTTACTTCTGTGGCTGGGGGAAATGTCGCTGCTGCTATTTGTAGTGCATCTGCATCCAGTATTCTTGGTGTTTTTCTTTCTCCTGTATTAGTTGGTTTTTTAATGCAAACGCAAGGCTCTGCGGATGATTTTGATACGGCAGGGGCAATTCAATCGATCTTACTGCAATTGATGGTGCCTTTTATTATTGGTCACTTATCTCGCCCTTTAATTGGCCGTTGGGTTGATAAGCATAAGAAATTAGTTAGTAGAACGGATCGTTCTTCTATTTTACTGGTGGTTTATGTGGCATTTAGTGAGGCGGTTGTTGAAGGGATCTGGCATAAAATTGACGGTTGGTCGCTATTAACGATTGCAGTAGTGAGTTGTATTCTGTTAGCGATTGTTATTTTTGTGAATGTGTACAGTGCAAGATTGCTTGGTTTTAATAAAGAAGATGAAATCACCATTGTTTTTTGTGGATCTAAAAAGAGCTTAGCAAATGGTGTACCTATGGCTAATGTGTTATTCCCGGCTGCGACTGTTGGGGTGATGTTATTACCATTAATGATATTCCATCAGATCCAATTAATGGTTTGTGCTGTGTTAGCGCAGCGCTACGCTAATCAAGCTAAAGAAGCTGAAAAGAAATAACGTATTTAAGCTGGTGGATAATCAATAAAATTAATTAAATATTGATAATGAAATAAATGAGAAAAAAGCATCGATTTAACATTTTATCGGTGCTTTTTTTTATTTTTGATGATGGCAATGATGATTGTTATGGTCATGATTTTCACTATTTTCTTTTTCATCTGCTAGTGAAGGTTGTTGAGATTTAAAAGGAAGTGGTAAACCAAATACAAGATAAATTAAGAAAACAAATCCCATATTTAAATAGTCGGTTTTATTATTTTTCACATCAACCTTTAGTTCACAATCGATGGGTTCTAACTGGTCGTTAATATTATATTTACCTTGGTAAAGTTCATTAAGCATTGCCTGTGCTTGCTCAAATTCTTTATAGTTAACGAGTAATTTTACGCCCCCAGTTGCTTGAGCATACACTTGGTTATTCCAAACAATATTTTCATCTAAAAGGATCGCATCAATGCCTTCTGATTGAAGAAAACCCGCTTCAATAGAAGCATCAAGTGGTGATAGATATTGTGCTAATAACTTATATTGGCCTCTTGTCGGATGAATATTCCACATTGCTTTTCCTTAATAATAAATGACCCATTGATGATTAATTCTAGTCTAAGAGTCATTAATAATTCCATTCATTTTCAATAAAGATAAAAAAACCACCTGATAAACAGATGGTTTTAATTAAAAAGTAATTAAATATTAACGTGAACTTACTTTCTTAATTAACGCATCACGTTCTGCTTGGCTAATAAATGCCATTTTTAAGCCATTAATCTGTGTTTGGCGGATTTGTTCTGGCGTTAATCCAGCAGCCGGCGCCGCAACGGTATATTCGTGTTTTAGCTCAATACCTTCAACAGCAGGATCATCGGTATTAAGTGAGGCAATGATGCCATGCTCTAAAAATCTTTTTAAAGGATGCTCTGCTAACGAATTGATAGTACTGGTTTGAATATTAGACGTTAAGCAAGATTCAATACCAATTTGATGCTCAGCAAGGTAGTCCATTAAACGTGGATCTTCAATAGCTTTAACACCATGACCAATACGACTTGCACCTAATTCTTTTATGGCATGCCAAATACTCTCTGCACCCGCTGCTTCACCAGCATGAACTGTAATATTCCAGCCAGTATCACGAGCACGATTAAAATGAGGTTGGAACAAATGACCAGGGAAACCTAATTCATCACCAGCTAAATCAAGTGCTGTAATTTTATCTTGATGTTTTAGTAAGCCATTTAATTCTTGTTGGCAGGCGTTTTCACCAAAGGTACGACTTAAAATACCGATTAAACGAATGTCTACATCGTGTGATTGCAGTGCGCTTTGTACACCATCAACTATGGCTTCCACGACACCTTCAACCGGTAATTGATGTTTCATTGCCATATAATAAGGTGAGAATCGCAGTTCAGCGTAATCGATACCAGCATTAACCACATCCACCACATTTTCATAAGCAACACGATGACACGCGTCTAGGTCTGCTAAAACCGCCACACCCCAATCTAATTTTTGTAAAAAGCTAACAAGACTTGGCTCATTTTTTGTAATTTGTACATGAGGGCGCAATGTTTCTAATTCATAAGCGGGTAGCGCAATATTATGTTGCTTTGCTAACTCTAAAATAGTTTGAGGGCGGATATTACCATCTAAATGGCGATGTAAATCGGTTAAAGGCAACTGTGTGTCAATCACGTGTTATTTTCCTTTTAATAGAAATAATGAAAATCTATCGTTTATAGTGATTTTCTTATAATCGGGTAAATATAAATGAGTTGCAGATTATTATGACTGATTTTTATTTTATTCACTAATAAATAAACTTAAATTGGCTATTTTTAAAACTAAAAATGCAGTTTTTTCTCGTTTTTAAGATAAAAAATAAAAAATGGAAAAAGTAAGTGTTTATTTATTAACTACAATATTCAATGTAATTGACGTGTATTATCAGGTGAATTGATACATTAAATGTTAAGCTTAAAAAGATTTATCATTATAATTGAAATATCTTATCAGTTATTTTGATAGGTTAAGAGGTGGGGAATGATTAAAAAAATGACTGAAATATCATTTTGTTATGAATTTATTTAATAGATGGTTTATTTGTCGCGGTTTGAAAGGGTTGGATAAAGAAAAAATTATTTTTATAAAGCTAACAAAGTTTATTTTTAATTTAATTTAATTTTTTTGTAAAAATAAAATGGAACTAAAAAATAGAATATCTCTTTTATTAAATAAGGGAACAAGAATAAGGAATTAACGCCATAATAGGTTGCTGTCAAATAGATATATTCAACTGAATTTAATTATTTACACAATGATTTTTAATAGAAACCTAATTATTTGAAATTAAGGCATATATATATGAATGAGAATTCTGATTTTAGTTTTGAAAAAGAAAATAATAAAGTACAACACCAATTAATGTCTCAAATACTCCCGCCTTCATCTGAAAATAATCTTACTTATGGATCACAAGTTGTTACAGGTGATGGTGTGATTGCGTTAGATTTAGTTGTCGTGATTGATACCAGTGGTTCTATGTCTGATGAATCGTCGGATTTAAGTAAAGAAGTGGATGGCGCAATACAAACTGCACTTGAAAAATGCCCATCAAAACTGAGAGTAACCTTTTTAGGTATAGAAGGTACATGGGATGACACCAAGTTTGATCAATCAGCCAGTGATTATTTAAAAGGATTAGGGGTTCCTGAAAGTCGTTTGCAGGCAAGAAAACCATTTAAAGAGGGTGATGGACGTGATCATGCAGGTAATAAAGAGGATTTATGTCGTGCAGTAATTGATTTAAGTAAGTATTTTGATTGGCGTGACGGCGCTCGTCGCGCTATTTTTGTGTTGGGTGATGAAGGAATGGAAGGAGGAGGTGGTGTTCTTACAAATGATGCAGTTAGAAAAAATAGTGAAGCTATTTCTGTGGCTCAGAACGAAAAAGTCAAAGTGTACACTTATCAAGGAACGCCTGACGATAAGATAACGAATTTAGATCGTTTCCCAAGTATCGCGGATAGAGATAGTATTACAAAAGAATATGAGCGCTTAGCGAAACAGACAGGAGGGCGTTCATATATCTATACTACAGGTATTGCGCAGTTTTCATTAGTATTACAAGAAATCCTCTGTGATAGTTTGACGTTACCCCTCATTCCTAAGCCGAATGAAAAAACATCTAGCTGTAGTCAGATCTGTGCACAATTCACTTCTATTATTTCAACTGTAAATACGCTTGCAGGAATAATTAATAAAGCCATTGATTCTTGTTGCAAAGAGGAATGGAACAATCACCACATTCCGGCTAAAGATCGCAATTGTTAATTAAAACACGATGCTAAAAAAACACCCCATTGTGTTATTCACAAATGGGGTGTTTATTTTATTAACAGATGATTGTTTTAACAACTTACTGTTCTAACAAAAGGTTAATTATTGAGCTTATTTTGGTTGTTGCTCAGGAATTAAGATTTCTTGTTCTTCGATAATAGCTGGGTCTTCAGTTATTTCTTCTTGATAACCATCTTCTGAGTAATCAGAATCATCGTAATCATAAGATGCTGCGCCCATACCGAATAACATTGCTGCTAAACCTAACATTTGAGGAGCTTGAGTCACTTCCATAAACTCATCAAAAGTATAAGTTTTACCATTCATGGTAAATTTATCGGCAGCGTAGTTCAGTTTCATGCTTAATGAGTTACTATCTTGAGCAAGTAACATCAGAGGTAATGCATCTTTCTCGTCTTGAGAAATTTGGTTTATATTTTGCTGTAACTCAGTTTTTAACTGTTCAATATCAGCCGCTGTTGTTGCTTCGATCTCTTTTTTCTCTTCATCTGTTAATGCGGTTTCTTGGTAACGAGCTGCATCAAGATATTGAGTGGTGTTACGGAACTCAGCTAACATTGGAAGAGATAAATCAACATTGAAATCAATGTTTTTAAACAGATAGTTAAATAACTCTGCTGGTGATTTCTCTTGGCTTTCTAATACTTTAACGTTAAAAGCGTTTAAGTCTAAGTTAAAGGTTAACTTACTTGCACCGCTTTTGTTTGTTAAAGAGGCTTCATCGATACGGAAAACTAAGCCTTTTTCCAGAACATCACGAACGGCTTGTTCAACTATTTCTGAACTGTCGAAATGATTTTTATTCCATGGTAACAATGAGTTGTTATAAACTTTGGTTAATAACAACATAGCATCAGGATCAGCTTTATCAATTGAATAGCCAAATTTACCTGCACCAAATTCTAGTCCTGCAACATTCAGTGACTTAAAGTAATAAGTTTGAGAGATGTTAAAGAGCTTATCTTTGATATCACTTTTTGTTGTCAGAGAAAAATCTTTCAGTGAGAAATCAGATGCTTTATCTTTGCTGGTATGTGCGATTTCAGCAAAATTTAATACTTGTTCATTAAATAAGTACTGATCGTTATTAACTTTCGTTCCAACAAGAGAACCAGAGACATTTTTAATCGTGAAGGTTTCTTCACCATCTTTAGTCACAACAACTTGATCACCTTTAATTTTGGTTGCAAAGTTTGTTGCATCTTTGTCTGATGAGTACTCAACAGTGATAGGCGTTGTTTTAACTGTGCCATCGTTTTCAGTAAAATCGATAGAATTTAGTGTCGCAGTACCGGATACTGAACCATCGAAAGCTAAAGAAGTATGGCCATTAAGAATAGATTTTTCTTTAGTCAGTTTGAATAACTCTTTTGTTGAGTTGTTATCAACCAACGTATTATTCATCGCTGCTAATTTTGGTGCCAAATTAAATTTAGCCAGATCAGAAAGAGGGAATGGACCATGGTCAATATCAGTAGAGAAGATAACTTCGTCTACTTTTTTCTCTTGGTCTGCATCACTAGCATCTGGTGAAATCACGACAACAAAGTCTGCATTAGAGGTGAAAACCCCTTTCTTATAGTCACGAATTTCAAGTTTAACATCAGCGCCTAATTGTGCATTTTTGGCAAATTGCGCTAATTGAGCATTAGCTAGTTTCGTTTCTTCCTGTAAGCGACTTTCAATTTTGCTGCCCATGTACCACGACGCACCAGTCCAAACAACACCTAGTGCGACGATAACACCAACAGCGACAAGCGATTTCTTCATAATTCTAGTCCATCCTCTGTGTACATCTGGCGATGCACGTTATAAAGGCTGTTTTGTAACCCTTAAACAACCCGATAAATTGGTGATAAATTTTACTAAATCTAAATATAGATAATCCACATATATACATCGCCATCTATATTAACCGTAAATATAGATTTAGTGGAATAAAATCGCAATCAGAACTTACTTAGTTAATCGCTAACATAATGAGTTTAAAGCAAAATGAATATGATTTATAAGATAATTTAAATAAGGATTAAAACTTTTTTTCTTACTCACTTTTAGATTAAGACAATATTTAATTGTGATGTGATTCTATTTATGATGAATAACAAAGGCTCATAATAAGTGTGGATATAAATATGAAAGTTTAAATAATAACCTTGGCAAGAAAATAAGATTGCTAATCGTACTTTTCCAAAAAATCAACAGATTTCATTCTGTTATAAATTTCATAAGCTCGCTTTAGCTCTCATATTTATTATTCTGTTTATGGCATGATACTGGTATCCGAGTTATTTACTAGAAAGTGATTCGGAATTAATCAATTATTCTGTGTACTTAAGGAGATTGAAATGGCAGCCACTCGCATTGAAAAAGACTCAATGGGACAAATCGAAGTACCAGCTGACCAGTTATGGGGAGCTCAAACGCAGCGTTCTCTTGAACACTTCCGTATTTCAGTTGAAAAAATGCCTGTTGCACTTATCCATGCGCTTGCTATCACGAAGAAAGCAGCCGCTGGTGTTAACATGGATTTAGGTTTATTACCAAAAGAGCGTGCTGATGCAATTATCGCAGCTGCAGATGAAGTGCTTGCAGGTAAACACCCAACTGAATTCCCATTAGCAATCTGGCAGACCGGTTCTGGCACTCAATCAAACATGAATATGAATGAAGTGTTAGCTAACCGTGGTAGTGAGATACTTGGTGGTATCCGTGGCATGGAACGCAAAATCCATCCGAACGATGATGTTAACAAAAGTCAAAGTTCAAATGATGTGTTCCCAACTGCCATGCATGTCGCTGCTGTTATTGCATTACGTCAGGATTTACTGCCAGAATTAAAATCACTGCTGAAAGTATTCAAAGAGAAAGCAGAAGCTTTCCATGACATCGTTAAAATTGGTCGTACTCACCTGCAAGATGCGACGCCACTGACATTAGGTCAAGAGATCTCCGGTTGGGCTGCTATGCTTGAGCACAGCATCAAACATATCGATGATTCAGTTCCTCATGTTTGTGAATTAGCGCTAGGTGGTACAGCAGTGGGTACGGGATTAAATACCCATCCAGAATATGCTGTTCGTGTTGCTAAGCGTATCGCCGAATTATCTGGCCAGCCTTTTGTAACAGCGCCTAATAAATTCGAAGCATTAGCAACTTGTGATGCATTAGTTCATTCACACGGTGCATTGAAAGGTTTAGCTTCATCATTAATGAAGATTGCTAACGACGTGCGTTGGTTAGCTTCTGGCCCTCGTTGTGGTATTGGCGAAATCGCTATCCCAGAAAACGAACCAGGTAGTTCAATCATGCCAGGTAAAGTTAACCCAACACAATGTGAAGCATTAACAATGTTGTGTGCTCAAGTCATGGGTAATGACGTTGCTATTAATATTGGTGGCGCATCAGGTAACTTTGAACTGAACGTTTATCGCCCAATGATCATTGATAACTTCTTACAATCAGTCCGTTTACTGGCTGATGGTATGCGTAGTTTCAATGAGCACTGTGCAATTGGTATTGAGCCAAACCGTGAACGTATCAATAAACTACTGCATGAATCATTAATGCTAGTTACTGCTTTAAATACTCATATCGGTTACGATAAAGCCGCTGAAATTGCGAAGAAAGCGCATAAAGAAGGCTTAACGCTAAAAGAATCTGCACTGAAACTGAACTACCTGACATCGGAAGAATTCGATAGCTGGGTACGTCCAGAAGATATGGTTGGTAGCATGAAAAAATAAGTGTTAAATACACTTATTTAGCCGATATTAAATCCCGCTATAATGGCGGGATTTTTAGATCTTATAGGAAAAATAATGAATCAAGAAATTACGTTTACTGCGACAGAAGTTAATTGCTATGTCGAAGATGATGTCACCATTATCGGAATAGGGGATGATGCGGTTTCTCCTGATCATTTTATTATTCTTTCAAGATTTGATGAAGATGATGAAGATATTGATAATTCAATTGGTTTAATGACTCATTTGTCTGATATTGAAGCCATTAACACGCTCGAAAAAATTACCCTTGATCGAAAAAATATTACCCTTCTACTAAAAAACAACGTGGTGATAACAATCCATTTAGATATTGAAGATAATCACTTTGTTCAACTTAATGATTATCTTCAGCAAATCATTCAAGGAAGCTCTATTAAACTTATTGAAAAATAAGATATTATTTATTCGTTATTTTTCAAGATACAAATGCATTCTTGGAATAATTAATTGCAGTTTTTTAGCTTTAGGGCGATGGCGAATTTGAATGTTATCGGCATCATAATCGGGAAGTTCGCCAATAACAGGTTTAAAGTCGCTCTCTTTATCAATATAGAAAGCTAATAAAGGCAAAGGACATGCATATTGCACTTGTTTTTGAAGTTCTGAATACCAAATACGTGCAATAGGTTGTACTTTGACTGGACGCTTTATTTTTAGTTTTGCATTTTCAGGTAATTGTGAAAGTGTGATGATCTCTTTATCGAGGCGTTCAGCCCATTGTTCACTGGTATAAGGGGGAACCGCGCGATTGGCTTCACGACTTTTCTCTAATTGAGCCAAAACATCGTTACGCGTTAAATTCTTAATAATATTCTTATTCGCCCAACCAAAACGCACCGTATCAGGATCAGACAATAGGGTGAGGGTACGATAAGCATTGAGCGTAATTAAGCCTTTTAGTTGGTTATGGACGAAATCAAAACGCTCTTCTTTCGATATACCAGACTCTTTAGTGACAATATCGGAAAGCTGTTTTTTTAGTAAATTAATTTGCTCAACTTGTTTTTTTACAGACTTAAATGTTTGGTTATCTGCACTAAAGCAAAGTACACCGGGTAAACGAATGGCGCGTTTACTACTGATGTGTGGGGCATTGTCATAAATAAAAAGATTCGTCATTAGCTTTAAAGTGAGATCTCTGGCTTCCTCATTATAACAAGGTGACACTGTAACGCGAACAACCTCATCATGTTCCTCTTCTTTGCTCACATCAGGCAATTCAAATACTGCTGATGGTAATAAGGTTAGATTTTTCAACACATCAGTTAGTGTTTTAATTTCAGTTTCTAATTGCTGAAAACAGAGATTGAATTGCTCAATTAAATCATATCGATTCATCTTAATATCCTTATTTAGTTACAACATACAAAATAGCTTTGTTTAAAACAATACATTAACTTCAGTGAAAAGTACATCGCTTAGCAGTGAGAAATTCCAAAAACACGGTATACTGTTTATTTATACAGTATACCGTGAAAAGGGCATATTTTGATGATATTTTTCCTAAAAAGGGATTATTTGATGGTTTTTAAATCAAAGGTAGTCTGTTTTTCATTCAACTGTATTAACGAATCATAAATAACATCACAATCTGGTTTTGTCGGAGGGCACTGTTCTGTAAACGCACTCGTAAGAGATGTAAAAAAGAGAAATAGCAGGGTAATAGATAGTTTCATAATAGGCATAATCGCAATTCCTTTTTAAAGAATAAGTCTATACCTTAAGAAGGGAGTGCAAAATCGACAACATTAAACTGCGTTAATCTGCTTTTGCACTTTGTTTATTATTAATAAATCTATTGGGCAACTTTGTTTAAGTGTAATGCTATTAATAAGGCTGTTAACATTAAAAGGGCAATAAATAACCCTACACCAAGCCAGCCGAAACTCACCCAGAATAATCCACCCACTGTACCCGCAAGGCTAGAACCCGCATAGTAAGTAAATAGATAAAGTGAAGAGGCTTGAGCTCTTCCTCGTTTAGCGCGACGACCAACCCAACTACTTGCGACTGCATGTGCAGCAAAGAAACCTGTTGTTAAGATAAGCATTCCAATAAAAATAACGGGCAGTGATTCAATTAAGGTAATCAATATGCCAATTAACATCATTGAAATTCCAGCAATAAATACTTTACCTAAACCGTATTTAGTGGTTAATAAGCCCGCTTTAGATGCGCTATAAGTGCCACTTAAATAGACGATAGAAATCAGACCCACAGTAGTTTGACTTAATGAATAAGGTGTATCTAATAAACGATAGCCAATATAGTTAAATAAAGTAACAAAACCTCCCATTAATAAACCACCTTCAATAAATAACAAAGGCAGTCCTTTATCTCTAAAATGCAATTTAGTCGTTATAAGAAGATTACGAGGTTTTAATGCTGTTGGTCTAAAGTGTTGTGAAGCAGGTAATATCTTCCAGAAAGTAATTGCCGCAAAAAGGGCAAAAATACCTAGAATAACAACGGATAAACGCCAAGAGTAATAATCACTTAATACCCCTGTAATAACGCGTCCGCTCATTCCACCAATAGAGTTTCCACTAATATATAAACCCATTGATAATGCGAGATAAGCAGGGTGAATTTCTTCACTTAAATACGTCATTGCTACTGCGGCAACGCCACTTAATGAAAGTCCAACTAAAGCTCGCGTAATTAAAATACCTGTCCAACTATTCATGGTCGCACTTAACAATGTAAAAAATGCAGCGCAAAACAGTGCGATAACCATGACATTTTTACGACCAAAGGCGTCTGAAAGTGGGCCTGTAATTAATAATCCACATGCCATTAGAGCGGTTGAAAGCGAGAGCGCTAAACTACTGGTTGCAGGACTGACGGAAAACTCGTTAGATAACACTGGCAATATGGGTTGCACAAAATAGAGTAAGGCGAATGTCGCTAAACCGACCATAAAAAATGACACTGTCACTTTTATATACAGTGCATCATCACGTTGAATATAGTGTTTAGGGTTAGATTGGCGTTGAGCAGGCTTTTCTATACTTGATGTATTGTCTGAAATATCAGTGCCTAAGCTCATACTTTTACTGTCTATTTCGTGAGTATCCATATTGATTAAACTTCCATTACTTAAATTTGATTTATGTCAATGTTAGAAATATTTGATTTTTTTGTCTAATATATTAATCATTAGAAATAAGACTTTTAAAGTATCAATGGTGAAGTGAGAGAAATATGAATATTGAACTTAGGCATTTACGTTACTTTATTGCCGTTGCAGAAGAGCTTCATTTTGGTAAAGCAGCAGAAAGATTGAATATTTCTCAACCTCCTTTAAGCCAACAAATACAAGCGCTTGAAAGCGAAATAGGCGCTAGGCTTTTAGAAAGAACGAACCGTTCTGTTTCGTTAACACCCGCAGGACAAATGTTTTTAAAAGAGTCGTATCAAATTATGGCGCAGGTCAACGCAGCTGCAACGCGCGCAGCTAGAATGGAAAAAGGTGAATTAGGTGAAATTTCAATTGGTTTTACCTCAACAACACCTTTTATGCATTTAGTCACCCTGAGCTTGCGACAGTTTAGAGAAAACTATCCAGAAGTCGGTATTCATATGCATCAGATGAATACAAAACAACAGATATCGCCGTTACTGACGGGGCGTATAGATCTGGGCATTATGCGAAACACGACATTACCTGAAAATTTGCACCACCAGCTATTGTTTCGTGAGCCTTTTATTTTAGCGGTTTATGAAGGACATCCGCTGCTTGCTTACAAAGAAACGGGAGTCAATATTCAAGATATTGGGCAATATCCCTTTGTTTTCTTTGAAAGAGATGTCGGTACGGCACTTTATGATGAGATTATTCAACTGCTTAGTTTGTCAGGAATTACGCCAACTATTGCACAAGAAGCGGGTGAAGCCATGACTATTTTAGGGTTAGTTGCAGCAGGGCTTGGCATTTCTATTGTGACAAAATCGTTTACGCGAATGAAAGTCGATGGAGTGCACTATCTACACTTTGCAAACTCTCAAGCGTTCTCTGAAGTTTGGTTAGTTTCACATAATAAACGTACTATTCCTGCGGCGGCGAATCGATTAACGCAATTACTGCTGAAAAACATCTTAGATCACCAAAAATCTTGATTTATCTGTGTTTTTGATCACGCTTTTTATGTAAGTATTGTACAATTATCACAAATTGGCGACATAATCGGTAATGAATTATTTGGAGCCTCGAATTAATTATGGCTCTTTAATTAAGGATGCATTCAATGGGGAACCAACCTAGTCACATCGATCACGTAAAACAATTTAATCTTGGCACAGTCTTTCGCTTGATTGATGAACATGGTCCCATTTCTCGTATTTCATTGTCGAAAAAGGCAGAGCTTGCGCCAGCAAGTATTACTAAGATCACACGAGAATTAGTTGAAGCGCATCTTATTCATGAAACGGAATTCCCAGATGTGGGATTTCGAGGCAGGCCTGCTGTCGGATTAAAATTAGAAAGCCAAGGCTGGCAATTTCTCTGTATTCGCGTCAATAAAGGCAGTTTACTTTTTAGTTTAAGAGAATTAGATAGCAAACTGGTTACTGAAGATACATTCGATTTCCCCAAAGAATATAGCGATGATTTTCTTAATCACTTTTTAGTTGCAATTGATAAATTCTTCGAGCGTTATCAATCTCATGTTGAAAGATTGACGGCAATTAGTATTACAATGAACGCCATTGTTGATCCCATTAGTGGCGTTATTTATAGCTCGCCTTATTATGATATTAAAGATATTCCACTTGCCGATAAAATCCATGAAAAAACAGGTGTTTCTGTATTTTTACAACATAGTGTAACTGCATGGACAATGGCTGAATCTTTATATGGTGCGGCAAAAAATAATTCAGATGTTCTGCAAATTGTTATCGACGATATTGTTGGTGCTGGCGTGATAAACAATGGAAAAACATTACATTCTAACAGCCATAGCGCCGTCGAAATTGGACATACTAAAGTTATCGATTCTCAAAATAGCTGTTATTGCGGGGCAAAAGGGTGTTTAGAAACAGAAATTGCTATTCCTCAATTAATTAAGAAAGCCCAATTATTAGCTCAAGAAGATCCCACTTCGTTGCTAAACAAATATCCTATAACCGTTGAAACATTGTGTGATGCGATATTAGTTGGCGATAAACCCGCACTTGAAATTGTAAATTTAGTCGCTCAGCGATTAGGTTTTATTTTGGCTGTTATGATTAATATCTTTAATCCGCAAAAAATATTAATTGGTTCACCACTGTGTCGCGCTAAATCAGTGCTTTTTCCTTTGATATTGAACCATATTCAAGATCACGTTATGCCCCGTTATGCAAAGTCACTCATTATTGAAGAAACAGAGTTAAGAAACAAAGGAACATTGCCAGCTGCGTCTTTAGTAAAAGAAGCTCTGTACAACGGTTCTTTGTTAATTGAATTGATGCAAGGCTAAATTAAGCCAAATAAAACGTAACAAAACTGTTTTGTATGCGTAAATGCATCAATTGATCATTAACGAATTCTCTATTTTTGGGCAATTAACTAAAAAATTGAGCTACCTCAAGCCACCAGAAACAGTGTTACCCTAAACTCTAATCTCTGTCATTTTTTATGAACCTGATTTATCTGTCATAACGGAAGTAAATTATATGTTAACACGCTTTTTTGTTACGGGGACAGATACCAACGTGGGTAAAACTGTTGTAACCCGAGCACTTCTTCAGTCATTAAATCGTGGCGGGTCAACGGCAGTAGGTTATAAGCCTATTGCAACAGAATTACATGAAACGGCTGATGGTGAACGTAATCGTGACGCTATGATTATTCATAATTCATCGCCAGTTGAAGTTCGCTACGACGAAATTAATCCTATTTTGCTTGATAATTGTTATGTTAGCGAAAATGAAATCGATTTTAATAAAATTTCAAATGAGCTCGACAATTTAAGTAAAAAAGCAGAGTGTGTTGTTATCGAAGGTAATGGTGGTTGGCGTTATCTGCTTGATGATAATACTTTTTATTCTGATTGGGTGGTGAAAGAACAAATCCCAGTTGTTTTGGTTGTTGGTATTCAACCAGGCTGTGTCAATCACTCAATATTAACAGCGCAATCTATTATCAATGATGGTTTGAAATTAGTAGGTTGGGTTGCGAACAGAATAAATCCAGGATTACCTTATTACGCGAAAATTGTGGAACGGCTGTCTCAGCATATTCCTGCACCGCTGATTGGTGAAATCCCGTATTTGTTACGTCCTGAAGAACGTGATCTCTCTTGTTACCTTGATTTAAGTCAGTTAGAAATCGCTGTACCTGCTTAAGAGAGAATATAAATAAGTAACGAAGTGGATTGCTATCTGTTTTTAAACGATACCAAACTTGTTACTTTTAAATGCCTGATGAGTAAATTCATTGGGTGTTTTTGTTTTTTCTGATTTAGTTTTAAGCATAACTAATGATAAAAATAGCACACAAAATTAAGACTAAATAAGATAGAACAAATCAGATAAATCAGAAGAGTAGACATTGATAAACAGTGACAAAGAAAAAGGGCGCTAATATTGCACCCTTTTTTTAATCACAAAATTTTATCAACTATAGATTAATGACGAGTATAGATGATTTTCTTGCTATCATTTTCGCAGGTTCCCACAACTTTACCTTCTGTTTGTGCAACTTGATCGTTTTCAACGACAGTTAAAGTAAAGTTAGCGGCTGGTACACCATTATTAACGATTTTTTGTTGAATAGACTCAACAACTTCATCACAACCCGCATTCGCGGCTAAAGGTGCAAAGGCAACCAGTGTGGCCATTACTGCAAATACATATTTTTTCATATCATTCTCTCCTTGTTTTATGGAGTAAAACATCACTGTTTTACACTATTTTCTTACGGGTTAACAGGGCGACCAGTATTACTGTCTAAACAACGACGAGTTTCAGGCTCCCAATATGCATAGATATTCGCGCTTTTCAGACAAGCATCTCGCTCATCAATGGCTTTATCTACTTTATTAAATTCGATTTTTTCCCGCTGATTGACTTGGGTACGAAGCTCGCGCTTTTGATCCCAATCTTCTTTCATTTGTCGAGCTTGTTCTTTATCTAAGACATTGTCATAGCCATCGCCATTAATGGTTACATTAGTTGAAGCGGCAACAGAAGAAAAAGAAGACACTGATAAACCAAGAAATAAGGAGAACACCATGGTTCTGATGACTTGTTTCTTAGTTAGTGTGTTTATCATGGTTGCTATCCTCTAAAGTTATGTAGCTATTGCTCTCAATGACTATTATATCTTAATAATTATAGCTGATACCTTAATAAAAAATGCGTTTTCAGTGCGTTTAATTTTGACGATGAACACTTAACCCTGCAAATGACTGACTCACTGGCATCATTTCTAGGGTATTGATATTCACATGAGCAGGTAATGTTGCTGTCCAATATACCGCTTCTGCCACATCTTCAGGTGTTAACGCATTTGCATTAGCATAAGTTTGCTCAACTTTATCACTATCACCTTTAAAACGAACTAATGAAAACTCTGTACCACCAACAAGTCCTGGTTCAATATCGGTCACACGGACTTTTTTACCTTGGAGATCAGCTCGTAATCCTAAACTAAATTGCTTAACAAACGCTTTAGTCGCGCCATAAACGTTACCGCCCATATAAGGCCAAGAAGCCGCTGTTGAGCTGATATTAATAATATGACCTTTGTTTCTTTCAACCATAAAAGGAAGAATAGCGCGGGTGACATGAACCAGACCTTTATTATTTGTCTCGATCATCGTATCCCAGTCATCAAGGTTGGCTTTATCGGCGGTATTTAAACCTAGGGCTAATCCTGCATTATTGACTAACACATCAATTTCACGCCACTTTTCAGGTAATTGTGTGTAAATCTCACTGACTGTTTTTTTATCTGTAACATCTAACTGTAATGGATAAAATTGTTCACCTAGCTCTTTATGCAAGTTATTCAGTTTATCCAAACGACGAGCAGTACCAATAACCTTGTGTCCATGGCTGATAAAATGACGAGCAATGGCTTCACCAAAGCCAGCAGAAGCACCCGTGATAAAAATAATCATTTAATTACCCTCGATAGTTATAATAATTGAAAGTAAAAGGCTATCGCTAGAAAGAGTCAAGTTTAAAAAACGGCTTTGTGAAAAATCGAACTAAAAACAAGATCCTTTTCTTATATGAAAGATTTTTATCTTTAATAGTAACCTGTATTTTTGTTTTTAACTGACAGAAAAAGAGGAGGTTATTTCGTTGGTTTTTTTCGATTGATAGATAAACGATTTGTTTATGTCACACCAAAATAAATACAGATTATCTTAATGTAGCATGTTACTAGACTGAGCCAAAAAATATAAACTCAGTCTAGCAGAATAGGAAACGAACGGTTATTTTTTACCGACTTGATGACCAATAACGCCACCTAAGACACCGCCACCAATAGTACCCAATGCACTACCATCAGTTAAAATAGCGCCACCGATAGCACCTGCACCGGCTCCAATTGCTGTATTACGGTCGCGTTTTGTCATGCTAGAACAACCCGCAAGTGAAAAAAGCAGAACAGAAGCGACACACAGTGTTCCAATCTTTTTTAACGTGATATTCATTTTTATAAACTCCGATATAAAGGACAATATAAAAATAAACCTATCGTATTTATACTAGGATCGGAATATTCGGGAACGACGGGGAGAAAACTCTTAAAATGAGTGAATACTCATAACATACATTTTAAATGCATTTAATCAAAATAAATTTTATTATCTATATTATTATTTGATGTTGAAAAGAAAAGCATCAATGTAATTATGTCATTTATATGAGTTAATGTAACAATATGATATTGATAAATAAACTAAAAAAACTCTCTTCGCAATTTGCATCGGGCTATTTTGGTGTTGTATTAGGGATGATTGGTACAGGAATGGCATGGCGCTATGCAGCAAAAGAGCACAACTATCCATCTTATATCGGTGAAATATTTATTGGTGTAGGTTGCTTGGTATGGTTAACACTCACACTATTTTTAATCGGTAAATGGTTATTTCATCGACATGCTATTCTTGATGAAATTAAACATCCGGTTGCCAGTGGATTTACGAGTTTATTTCCTGCGACAACAGTCTTAGTATCGATAGGGCTAAGCCCATATTTCCCCTTATTTTCTCTGGTATTGTTTAGTATTGGCGCAATTGCTCAGCTAGGGTATTCCAGTTGGTTAATTGGTTATCAATGGAAGGGCGAATATCCTAAAATGGCGACGACACCCGTCTTATATTTACCCACAGTTGCGAATAATTTTATTTGTACTATGGCATGTGGTGCATTGGGTTTTAATGATCTGGGAGTTTTATTTTTTGGTGCCGGTGTATTTTCTTGGTTAAGTTTAGAACCCGCCATTTTAAAAAGAATACGCAGTGAAGGGCTAATGGATGAAAAATCACGACTATCATTTGGTATTCAATTAGCACCCGCTTTAGTTGCTTGTAGCGCTTATTTAGCTATCAATGATAATCATATTGATTTCTTCGCTAAAATGTTATTAGGCTATGGTCTTTTACAACTTCTATTTATGGTGAGATTAATTCCTTGGTTTGTTAAGCAGCCTTTTTCATTACCTTTTTGGAGTTTCTCTTTCGGTGTATCTGCGTTAGCAAAAGCCTCATTAAATATGAGTATGACATCTAATAGCCATTTTATGCAGTTACTCTCAACAGCACTATTTATCTTTGCTAATTTAATTATCTTACTACTGATTTGGCATTCATTATTATGGTTTTTTAGAGGACTAAAACAATTATGTTGCCCATCTAAAGCACTTTAATAACCATAGATAAACAGAGCTTAAACAAGATTATTTAGGCTCTGTTTATTTTAAGTCGAAAGATAATTCAATAAAATATTAAAATACTTTAATAGGCGAGAATTAAATTCTAATTGGCTTTCTACTTAAAATAGCCACCGTATTACCAATAAACATGGCTGAGTAATATAAAGGAACATAAATCAAACCTAGTGCAATCATCATAACACCAATTGATAGCATCAACGCCACAGTGCTATCTGGTGATGTTAACTCTAAAAGTCCTTTATCTAATCCTGTTAAAAATACTTTTTCTTGTAATTTTGCATATAGCCATGAACCACCAACAAGAACAGCACCAAACCAAAAGCTTAGCCAACATAACGCTGAAGTAAAAGACATCATATTATTTTTCACTATTTATTTTCCTTGTTAGATAAAGTACAACATGAGTTATGATATTTTTTATAAAGATAAGTTTTTAAATTATAGCAATAAGTGGCAATAGATATAGAGCTAATAACGATGAAAAGAAAATTAATTAAAAGAAATAAACGCTGGCTGATGAAGAAATATCATCTTTCACAACAATTATTTGCACCACTATCGGTTATTTTAAAAGATAATGAACTAAAATCACAAGTAAATCGATATTACCGCTTATGGCGACGTGGTTTAATCAAAGAAGATTGGTGTCATGCTATTTTTGATGTAGGTGTTGCGACAGTACCTCAACTGAGATTTGATGGACGGATTATTTATTACGAGAAAGTTTATAACAAAGAATTAGTACCATTAGAATACCAAGATCAATGGAAAGTATGTTGAAATCTATAAAGCTAATTAAAATCAGAATAAAGCTAAGTTATTATTAACTATTAATGAATTAGAAAAGTGTGAAGAGATAGGTTTTGTTCCTTAGATTGGAAAATATATCCCTAAAGGAGAAGAGCTTGTTGTTCATATTACTGTTTTTCTAATTAAGGACATTAAAAAAGCACTAATCCACATTGTAGTGAGTTAATGCTTTTTTGTGCTTCTTTTAAAGAATTAGAATGCTTGACGGAAAATTTCAATGATCTCTTTTTCATTACCTTTACGAGGATTAGAGAATGCATTACCGTCTTTAAGTGCCATTTCTGCCATATATGGGAAATCAGATTCTTTCACACCCAATTCGCCTAAATGTTGCGGAATACCAATATCCGCAGAGAGGCGAGCGATAGCTGCAATAGCACGTTCCGCAGCATCCATCACGGATAATCCAGTGACGTTTTCACCCATAAATTCAGCAATATCTGCAAATTTTTCTGGGTTAGCAATCAGGTTATAACGCAGTACGTGTGGTAACAGCACCGCATTAGCGACGCCATGCGGCATATCATATAAACCACCTAATTGGTGAGCCATTGCATGCACGTAACCAAGGTTAGCATTATTAAATGCCATTCCAGCTAAAAGTGAAGCATAAGCCATATTTTCACGGGCTTTCAGATTTGTTCCCAAAGCGACAGCTTGACGTAAGTTACGAGAAATTAAACGAATGGCTTGAATAGCTGAAGCATCAGTGACTGGATTCGCATCTTTAGAGATATAAGCTTCAACTGCGTGAGTTAATGCATCCATACCTGTTGCGGCGGTGAGTCCAGCGGGTTTGCCAGTCATTAACAGTGGATCATTAATAGAAACAGAAGGGAGGTTACGCCAGCTCACAATAACAAATTTAACTTTAGTTTTTGTATTAGTCAGAACACAGTGGCGAGTGACTTCACTTGCTGTACCGGCAGTGGTATTCACTGCAATAATAGGTGGAAGTGGATTTTTTAGTGTTTCAATACCTGCATAATCGTAAAGATCACCTTCATGAGTGGCTGCGATACCGATACCTTTACCACAGTCGTGTGGGCTACCGCCTCCCACTGTAATTATCATGTCGCATTGCTCTTTGCGGAACATTGCAAGACCTTCAAGCACATTAGTGTCTTTGGGGTTAGGTTCAGTACCATCAAATACGGCAACATCAATACCCGCTTCTTTTAGATAACTGATAGTTTTATCTACGGCACCATCTTTTATCGCTCGTAGACCTTTATCCGTTACCAGCAGGGCTTTTTTACCGCCCAATAATTTGCAACGTTCGCCAACAACAGAGATAGCACCTGGACCAAAAAAGTTAACATTCGGTACCAAGTAATCAAACATACGATAGCTCATGATAAACCTTCCAATATCAGATTATTATTCAGATAAATTAAAGTATTAGTGCATTCTCACCCCATTGGTTATTAAGTCAAGAGAGGTAGTTCATCAATAAGGTGAATCGATTCGCTTAACTTTGGTTCATTTGATATAAGTCAACGGAATATGCTCATAAGATGACGTGTGGTTAAGTAAAATAATCATTTTTAACACATACGGTTTGACAGATATGTATTCTGGGTGTACGTTAGGACTTATTCAAGAAAGGAGCAAATATGGAACCATTGCAATTATTTAAGGTATTAAGTGATCAAACAAGGCTAGATATTGTGTTGCTACTTAAAGCATCTGGCGAGTTGTGCGTTTGTGACATCTATACAGCTCTAAACTTATCCCAGCCGAAGACTTCTCGCCACCTAGCTATGTTGCGGGAAAGCGGACTATTGCTTGATTCTAAGCATGGAAAATGGGTTCATTATCGTTTGTCTCCCACATTATTACCGTGGGTGAAAAATATTATTGAAATCACTTACGCGACAGAGAAAAATAAAATAGCAGATTTGCTTCGAACTATTGAAAAGAAAGGGACAGTTAGTTGCTGTTCTGAATAAAATTTTTTAATTTAACATATACGAAAAAACAGATATAAAAATTAGAAGATGAGTCTTCTGAAAGAGGTTTTTATGTTTATTGCAGTATTAATATTTGTTCTGACAATCACTTTTGTTATTTGGCAGCCTAAAGGATTAGGGATCGGTTGGAGTGCAACAATTGGTGCATTAATCGCGCTATTACTAGGTGTTATTAATCTCCAAGATATTCCAGTAGTTTGGAATATTGTATGGAATGCAACTGCTACATTTGTCGCAGTTATTATCATTAGCCTTATTCTTGATGAAAGTGGCTTTTTTGAATGGGCTGCACTTCATGTTGCAAAATGGGGCGGTGGTAAAGGTCGTCTTTTATTTAGCTATATTATCCTGCTGGGTGCATCCGTTGCTGCACTATTTGCCAACGATGGTGCTGCACTTATTTTAACCCCCATTGTGATTGCAATGTTGCTCGCTCTTGGGTTTAGTAAAGGCACAACATTGGCTTTTGTTATGGCGGCAGGATTTATTGCAGATACCGCAAGCTTACCTTTAATTGTTTCCAATTTAGTCAATATCGTCTCTGCTGATTTCTTTAATATCGGATTTACGGAATATGCCTCAGTGATGGTTCCTGTTGATATTGCCGCTATTATCGCGACATTAATTATGTTGCATTGGTTTTTCCGCAAAGATATTCCTCAGCTATATGACACCTCTAAATTAGCGATGCCTGCGACAGTGATTAAAGATATAAAAACATTTAAAGCAGGTTGGTTGGTATTGTTTCTGTTATTGCTTGGTTTTTTTATACTGGAACCGTTGGGTATTCCAATTAGTGTCATTGCAGCTGTTGGTGCCGTAATTTTGTGGTTTGTCGCGGTACAAGGAAAAACGATTAATACTCGAAAAGTTTTACGAGGAGCACCTTGGCAAATCGTGATTTTCTCTCTTGGCATGTACCTTGTTGTTTATGGACTACGTAATGCAGGCTTGACTCAATATCTGTCAGAAATACTCAACACATTGGCAGAAAAAGGAATATGGGAAGCGACATTAGGAACTGGGTTTATTACCGCATTTTTATCTTCAATTATGAATAATATGCCAACTGTTCTTGTAGGTGCTTTATCTATTGAAGGCAGTAATGCAACGGGTTTAATCAAAGAAGCGATGATTTATGCCAATGTCATTGGTGCGGATCTTGGTCCAAAAATTACACCAATAGGAAGTTTAGCAACCTTATTGTGGCTACATGTATTGTCACAAAAAAATATGACCATTACATGGGGCTATTATTTTAAAACGGGCATTATTATGACCATTCCAGTGCTGACAGTAACATTAATTGCTTTAGTACTTAGACTTACTTTCATAAATTGATGGTGACATTATGAGTAATATTACAATTTATCATAATCCCAATTGTGGTACTTCTCGCAATACGCTTGAAATGATCCGAAATAGTGGAATAGAGCCTGAAATTATCCTTTATCTTGATGCGCCACCTTCTAAACCTATTTTAGATAAACTTATCACTGATATGGGAATTTCGGCTAGAGCACTATTACGAAAGAATGTTGAACCCTATAATAAATTAGAACTTGATCATATTAATACGACTGATGAGCAACTTATTGATTATATGCTGAAATATCCAATATTAATCAATAGACCTATTGTTGTCACACCATTAGGAACTCGGTTATGCCGTCCTTCAGAAGTCGTTTTAGATATTCTTCCAAAAGCACAGAAAGGCGTCTTTTCAAAAGAAGATGGGCAAAATGTTGTCGATGAAAAAGGAAATAGGCTGATATAAAAGAGTCTATTAACTATTTTTACGGTAATAGAAGCCTCGTTAAGACGAGGTTCTCTTGTTGCAATTAAGAAGCCAACACCACTAGACTTGAGAAAGAAGGAGGGCGGAAACGATAAAAAAAACACCCGCAAGCAGGTGTTTTATTATGCTCAGTAGATATCGCTTATTCTTCGAAGTACCAATATCCTTGATTGATAAATTCGGTTAATTCTGCAACAAAGGCTGGGTTCTTCAATGCTTCACCAAGTTGATCTGCTCCAACTTCTGTAAACTGGCACAATGCATCTGCTCCCTTCGTTTCTTTGGTAGCCCAAGCTTCTGTATTCACAAAGAAATTCTCTCCGATGCGTAGGACGCGCAGTCCGCTTAATCGGATTAGTTTTTCACCATCATTCAGCGCATTCAGTACTTCTTCTGGCTGATAAGGTGGTTCTGAAGGTGCAATATCTAACTCATGACGCGGTGTTGTTGCAAAACGGCCTAACCACTGTTCAAAATCACAGGGCTTGTTGATCATCTCAATCATCATGGCACGCAGGCTTTCAACTTCATGAGTTTCCATTATTCCTGCATTGTCGCGAATTGTCAGGTTTGGATCGCCATAATTGACTCCGCCCAGATCTTTTTCCAGTGCATAATCTGCAAAGCTGCTCAGTAAATCACGGCCATTTGGTCCACGAAAGCCGACAGAATAGTTCATGGTATCTTCGAAGGTGAAGCCATCGTGAGGGAATCCAGGCGGGATATATAAAATATCTCCCGGTGCCATTTCCACATCAATAATTGGCTCAAACGGATCAACATGTAGTAATGCGGGATGAGGGCAGAACTGGCGCATTGGCAGGGCATCACCCACACGCCAGCGACGACGACCCATTCCTTGAATGATAAAAACATCATAGTTATCAATATGTGGCCCGACACCACCTCCCGGTACTGAATAGGAGATCATCAGGTCATCAAGACGCCATTCAGGTAACTTTCCCGCTTCCAGGCAAACCACTGAAGATGATTAACATAACTTGTCCTTTAGATAATGATTAGCATAAAACTTGAGTTGTTATTCATGTCTTAGTTAAATGAATACGTTTTGACGTCCTTACTGCCGAAAAATATTTTTTTAACTTGATACTATTTAAAGATAGCTTTGTGAGCACATTTACGATAACGGCCAAAGTACCATATCAACGATGGAAGTTTGATATGGGAATGAAAAGGTATTTGAAAAGAGACAAAAAATCTATATCCAAGACCTAAAAAAAGCATTGGCGAATAAGTCTTAAGCTAAAAATCGGTCAACATAATCAACCAGCCAAAAACAGAGATTTCAGTGCCTATCCGTATTTAGATACTAAGGTTCGCATAATGTATATTATGTTAAATTGAGTTTAATATAGACACAGGATTTATGAACCTTATTAATACCCCACATAATGGCCAATTTCGTATCTTTTTCTTTCATCAGATTTTTATCGATAACACATTATTAGTGTTATCGATTTTTGGGTTTAATTAGGTTTACTAGATAAACCTTCACCTTACTTTTTCACATTAAAATATTGAGCAAACACTTTATATCCCTTTTCGCTAATGGTCACTTCTCTATATCCTTGATGTCGAGTTAACCACCCTTGTGACTCCCCGTAACTAAGAAAAGTCGCACCAATTTGCCCTCCTAAATGAAAACGGCGCTCACTCCAATCTAAACATGGACAACAAATATTACGTGAGCCTTTGGCTTGGAAATCAATACCCATATTTTTAAATCGCTCAAGACCTAGCGTTGTAATAGTATGACCATCTTCTGTTATCCATTTTTGCTGACAAAGTGAGTGATAAATATCAACAGCGACTTCACCCGCCAAATGATTGTAACAAGTGCGTGCTTTTCTTAAGTTTTTCGGGGTTGTTATTTTTGCTCGTGAAATATGGTCAGTTGAAAAGCTCATTAAATTTTCAATAACTTTTGCAATATCATCATTGGCTAATCGGAAGTAACGATATTTACCTTGCGCTATTACAGAAATAAGACCGCTATTGAGTAGTTTCGATAAGTGACTACTTGTCGTAGAAGCTGAAATATCTGCCACAATGCTAAGTTCAGTGGCTGTCCATGCCCTTCCATCCATTAAAGCACAAAGTATTTTCACTCTGGAAATATCAGATATCGCTGCACCAACAGCAGCTATTGCTGACTCTACTGTGTGCTGATGTTCCGATTTTATCTCTGATTTAGCCATTTGAAATTTAAGTCCTTTGATGACATGCCATTAATGGTGTAATCACGTTATTGTAGTAAGATCTCAAGTCTATTTAATTACAGACTTTCTGCATCAAATGAATATTCGCGAGTCAAAGAAACAATGCTAATTTTGTAAAAATCAAAAATAGATCCACGGCCTTCTTGTTGTGCGTTTTTATGTGAAATATTTTTCTTCCATTGTAAAACAGCCTCTTCATTTTCCCACCAAGAAAGTGACAATAACTTTTCTTCCGTTGATAAACTTTGAAAACGCTCTATTGAGATAAATCCCTCTATATCTTTTAATAATGGTCTTAAGTCAGCCGCTAAAGACAAATAGCGGCGCTGTTTCCCCGGTTTTATTTTCACTTCAAATATAACAGCAATCATCACATTCTCCTTTTTGTTTAGTGATAGAGAGTGTACCTATAAAAATAAATAACATTTCGATAAGAATTGAAATGAGAAATCTAAATAAATTTAGAAATTAAGTATGACTAAAAAGAAAATAATTCACTTTATAATGAAATCATAAAAAACCAAAACATAAGAGTTATTGTTTTATTTGATTGTTTTGCATACTTTGGTTTTTGGTAGAAAGAACACCTTAAAAATAAATGTGTTCTTTCTCATGATTATGATGTGTAAATCGCTATTTTACGTAAAATTAGCTGAGCTTATCCATTAGCTTTTCACGAACGTCATTAGAAATAAAACTGGCATTAAGAGCATCAATATTACATTGCTGAAAGTCTTTTTCGTGCCAACCAAAAATATCATGCAATAACTGATACTCTTTATTTAATGAAGTATTGGCAACCGTTCGTGCATCGGTATTAATATTTAATTTAACACCCTGCTTTTTTAGCTGATTAACTGGGTGTTGGTCTATTTGATCATATATATTGCAGATAATATTACAGCTTGGGCAAACCTCTAATAATATATTTTGAGACTTAAGCCTGTTAACTACTTCACTATCTTCAATACTTCTTACACCATGACCAATTCGAGTAACTTGCAGTTTATCCAATGTTTCAGTAACGCTTTCAGCGCCTTTCGCTTCCCCGGCATGAGCAATTAAATTACCACCTGCTTTTTTAACATAATCAAAAGCAGCAATATGATTATCTAAAGGAAAACGCGCTTCATCTGCGGCTAAATCAAGTGCAACCACGCCTTTATTAAGGTATTCCGCAACCAAATTGGCGGTTTGCTGACTCTCTAATGCACTAAAATGGCGTAATGTGCATAAAATCAATCCGGCTTTAATATCATATTTTTGAGATGCTTCATTCATTGCTGAAATAACAACTTCAACAACGTCTTTATCTGTTAAGCCTTGTTTTGTGTGTAATAACGGGGCAAAACGTATTTCAGCGTAAATAACATTGTCTGCTTTCAACTGATAAAACAGATCGTCAACAGCCAGTGTAATTGCTGATTTTGTCTGCAAAATATCAATTTGTGGTGTGACTTTACTTAAAAAATCGCCCAAATCAAAACAGGGTTTATGTGCAACAAATTGCTGATTAAACTCGTCAAAGCTTATGGTTGGATCTAGCTGTTTAATATAAAAATAGCTTAAACAGGTATCTAAATGCACATGAAGCTCAACTTTAGGTAATAAATTGGGATTAAATGTCATCAATATAGGCTCTAAATATTAGGAATATCATGATAGTAATAATTTCCACCAGCCTAAAAAAGGACATATGTCCTTTTTTGAAAAGTATGTTATTTTCGATAATAAATTGCTCATCATCGTGAAAGGAAAATAAAAGTGAAAATAGTTAATGATGAAAAAAAACGTAACGCTTTTATTTCAATGCACCAACTTGATGCCTACTTATCTGATGCATTGTTGTCTTCTATGCGATTAATGGAAGTGAAAACGGGGGAATATTTAATAACGCAAAATAGCCAAGCAACACATTTATACTGCTTAGTGGAAGGAAAATTACAGATTGAACGTTACGAAATAAACGGTGAGCATGTGGTTTTTTCTTTTGAACAAGCTTTTTGTGTGATTGGTGATTTAGAACTTTTTTCAGCCAAAGATGAAATGGTGTTTAGTACTGTACAAGCCTTAGTGCCTTCTTATTTATTAGCGTTACCGCTTTCCATTGTCAGACAAAAAGCATTACAAGATGCTAATTTCTTGACCTTTATTTGCCAGCAATTAAGCAAAAAACTTTATCAATCATCATTAAAACACTCTCAATCCCCCTATTCTTCAGAATTTAAATTGCGCCGATATTTATTTTTTAAAACTCAGCAAGAAGGACTCTCTTTTCAATTAGAAAAAAGAGACTCATTAGCGGCAATGCTTGGGATCTCAACCAGACAATTAAACCGCGCTTTAGCACATTTAGTGAGTATTAAAGCGATTACATTAAAGAGTAAATCGATAACGGTATTAGATTGCGAATGCTTATCTCATATTGATAATGTAAGCGGATAAACATAAATTAATTAAGTTTGTTTTAATAGAGAGCCTTTTACTTTTTTGAACTGTCAACACTAATTGGTTTACTCTTTATTCCGCTCCTTTTATTGATACTGCTATGACTTTCTTGTACTCTGCACCGCTTCTTACCTTTGAAATCATAAATCGTATTTGAGAAAATCATGACAGGACATATTTCTAAAGATCCGCTACATGGCGTCACTCTTGAAATGCAAGTAAATGCGCTGGTGGCAAAATATGGTTGGGCTAAATTAGGACAACTTATCAAAATTAATTGCTTTAAAAGTGATCCTAGCGTGAAATCAAGTTTAAAATTTTTGCGCAGAACCCCTTGGGCGCGCGCTGAAGTAGAAGCACTATATCTTGATTCTCTTGAAGCAGATATTGATGATGTGATTGAAGTTATCGATCACCCTGATTGCGATCCATGGGCGAATAGTAGAAAGAGATAGGTGTTTTTATTTCTGTTACCCTATTTTCTCACTCATCCCTAAACTCTTTCGGTGTCATACCAAATTCTTTTTTAAAGATAGAGTAAAAATATTGTAGTGATGGATAGCCACACATCACAGATATTTCTTGTATCGCCAATGTTGTTGTGGCTAATAAATTTTGAGCGCGTTTGAGTTTTTCTTCATAAATAACGGTATGAATTGTCTTGCCAATTTCTTTTTTAAATCGTTGTTCTAAATTAGAACGCGACATATTAACTGCATCTAAAACTTGCTCTGTTTTTATCCCTTTACAGGCATTGTAATAAATATAATGCATGGCTTGGACAACGGTGGGATCGTTAAATGAATGAAAATCGGTTGAGCGGCGTTCGACTATTTTAACGGGAGGCACTAATATTCTTTGCTGTTTCTCGGTTACATGCCCTTCCAACGTTTGATGTAATAGCTTTGCTGCTAAATATCCCATTTGTCGTGAGCCTTGCACAACAGAAGATAATGCAATGCGAGATAAATAACGCGTCATATCTTCATCATCAATCCCAATAATGCTGATCTCTTCAGGCACGTTAATATCTAAATTATCGCAAACTTGCAGTAAATGTCGTGCTCTTGCATCGGTAACAGCAATAATCCCAGTTTGTGGCGGTAAAGTTTGTATCCAATCTGATAAGCGGTTTTGTGCGTGTTGCCAATTTTCTTGAGTAATATCCATGCCGTTATAAACAATGCCTGGATATTTCTCGCTGGTGACTAATTGACGAAAGGCATGCTCTCGTTCATTAGACCAATGAGGATGCTCTTTTGCTGGTAAGCCATAAAAAGCAAAGTGTTTAAGCCCTTTTTGCTTTAAATGTAAAAAGGCTTGTTGAACTAATTCATAATTATCAGTGGCGATATAGGGAACGGGGGGATAATTTTCTTCTTGATGGTAAGAGCCACCGACGCCTATAACCGCTAATGGTGATTGGCTTAAATGCTGAGCAATAATCGGATCATCAAAATCAGCAATAATACCATCACAAACCCAATGATTTATATTATCAAGCCGAGTACGAAAATCCTCTTCAATAAATACATCCCAATGGCACTGTGATGCCTGAAGATATTCTCCAACACCCTCAACCACTTGTCGGTCATAGACTTTATTAGCGTTGAATAACAGCACAATACGAAAGTATTTATCTTTTTTCATTTTACTCTACCTAATTATCCAGCTACGCATTAAACCACAGCTTTAATTTTGCTAGAACTTGCTTTCATCGCTATGTGATTACTATCACACAAGCCAAATTTCGTAATAGCAAAGTAAAAAATAGGAATAACCAATGTTAATAACAACGAGTATTTTGTTTTTAAACACGGTTGCCGAGGAGATTTTTCATGTATCAGAACAACTTTAATAAATTAATTTCTAGGCAAAATACCTATAGCGCAAAATGGTGTAATAGTAACGCCAATGTTATCCCGTTATCTGTTGCAGATATGGAGATAGCTGCGCCTGATTTTATTATTAATAAACTTGCTGAATTTAATCTTAAAGGCATTTATGGCTATACCGACCTTAGCCATGATTGGAATAACGTTGCTGCAAATTGGTTTAAAACGCAATATCAGTGGGTTGTTAATCCTGAATCTATTGTTTTTTGTCCTCGTATTATTCAAGCTGTTTCACTTTATATTCAAAACTTCACACAAGTGGGCGATAAAGTAACAACACTATCTCCTGCTTATCATCCTATTAGCAATGCCGTTTGTGTCAATCAGCGTGAACTATTAGAAAGCCCGTTGATTTATCGTGATGGCTATTATGAAATTGATTTTGATGACTTGGAAAGTAAGTTTAAACAGTCTGTCTGCTTTATTTTGCTATCACCACATAATCCAACAGGAACGGTATGGCAACAAAGTGATTTATTAAAGATAGCGGAACTTGCACAAAAATATCAGGTTTTTATTATTTCTGATGATGTGCATGCAGATTTTGTTTTTGATGACGCAACTTATCATCCTATTTCATCAGTAAATACTTACGTAGAACAACACTCCTTTATTTGTACTTCTCCTGCTAAAACATTCAATTTAGCTGGCCTCGAAGTTGCCAATATAGTTATTGCCAATCCTGAATATCGTGAAAAATTCAAGCAATGCCTAATTGCCGCGGGTATTCATAATCCTGGTTATTTTTCAGTACCCGCTTTTTTACAAGCCTATACCTTACAAGGCGAACAATGGGTGGGTGAATTAAAAACGTACCTTGCTGATAACCGACGTTGGGTAAAAGAACAATGTGAACGCTATTTTCCTGATTGGGTTATTACACAAAGTCATGGCACCTACATGCTGTGGATTAATTACCAAAAAATGCAGTTAACCGAAGAACAACTAAAACATTGGTTTGTTTCATTAGCTGAAGTGGAAATGAGTTGGGGGCGCGGTTTTGGTGCGGTTGGGAATGGTTTTTTCCGCATGAATATCGCGACACCTCGTTCAATATTAGAAACCGTTTTCACTCGGCTTATTCGTACCTTACCTCACGCCAGTTTGGAATAAATTACAATGAAAACGCAAACGATAAACAGCCCGAGAACACCTACATTACTCGAATCACTCTTTCCGATATTCACCATGGTGGTGCTATTAGGTGGAGGCTACGCCGCTTTTGATTTACCACCAGAGCCTTTAATGGTGCTATCTACGGTTGTAGCTGCGCTATTAGTAAAACGATTAGGATATCGCTATGACGAGATCTTAACAGCAATATCACAAAAAATTGCTAAAACCATGCCAGCATTGCTGATTTTAATCAGTGTGGGCTTGTTAATAGGCACATGGATGATTGGTGGCACCATTCCATTGATGATCTACTATGGCTTAAAAATGATCAGCCCAGAAATGCTTTATGTCACGGCATTATTGGTTACATCATTAGTGTCGGTCTGTACGGGAACGTCATGGGGTTCAGCAGGAACCATCGGCGTTGCCTTTATGGGGGTTGCCGTTGGTATGGATGCAAACCTTGCAGCAACAGCAGGTGCCGTGGTTGCGGGTGCTTATTTTGGTGACAAATTATCACCCTTATCAGGTGATACTAACCTTGCTGCTATGGCAGCTAGAATCGACCTTTATCAACATATTTGGCACTTACTTTATACAACACTGCCTTCGCTGATTTTAACTGCGATTGTGATGACTGTTTATGGCATGAATGGCGATTTAGCAGGTCAAGGTGTGCCAGAAAAAGTGACATTAATTACAAATGGTCTTGAGAATGTTTATAACTTTAATCTGATCCTTCTCATTCCTGTATTAGTGATTTTATATGGTTCGGTAACGAAAAAACCGACTATTCCCGTGATGTTAGCTTCTGCCGCCATTGCGATGTTTAATGCTTATCTTATTCAAGGCTTTGGCTTACATGACATCGTAAAAAGTGCAGTTGATGGTTTTAATGTCTCGATGATCCAAGGGAAAGAAGTCCCTGAATTATTAGGTAACTTATTAAATCGTGGTGGCATGAACTCGATGATGAGCACCCTGCTTATCTGTTTCTGCGCCCTCTCTTTTGCCGGTACTTTATCGTTAAGTGGCGCATTAGAAGTGATTGTCCATGCATTGTTAAAAATGGTTCACTCAACAGGTTCAATGATCTTAGCCACAATTGCTTGCGGGCTAACCATGATTGGCGTGACCTGTAATGGACAAATCTCAATCCTTATTCCTATCGAAATGTTACGCGGTGCCTACATAGAACGAGGCTTACACCCTAAAAACCTAGCTCGTACTGTAGAAGACTCCGCCACTATCTTTGAACCCATTTTACCGTGGACAGCCGCAGGGGCTTATATGGCAGGTACGTTAGGTGTTGCAACCTTAAGTTACTTACCTTGGGCGGTATTGTGCTGGAGTGGCATCTTCTTTGCCATGCTGTGGGGTTTCACGGGCTTTGGCATTGCCAAATTAACACCAGAAGAGCAGGAAGAGATGACTGCTGAGCTTGAATCACATTCAGAATTACAACTTGATACTAAATAAGGACGGTTCCATGTCTTACTTTGATAAAATTGAACAAATTCAATATGAAGGCACAACAAGCGATAACCCATTAGCGTTTCGTTACTATAATCCTGATGAGATTATTTTAGGTAAGCGAATGGAAGATCACCTAAGATTTGCAGCTTGTTATTGGCATAACTTCTGCTGGAATGGTTCTGATATGTTCGGTATCGGTACTTTTGATAGACCGTGGCAAACTCCGGGTGAAGCCTTAGAACAAGCTAAACGTAAAGCCGATGTTGCCTTTGAGTTCTTTCATAAGCTCAATGTTCCTTTCTACTGCTTTCATGATGTTGATGTTATTTCTGAAGGTAATAACATCAATGAATATATCTCTAATATGGCGGCGATCACCGATGTATTAGCGAAAAAACAAGAAGAAACCAACGTTAAGCTGTTATGGGGAACTGCAAACTGCTTTACTAATCCTCGCTATGGCGCAGGTGCGGCAACTAATCCTGATCCTGACGTTTTTGCATGGGCAGCGACACAAGTTTGTGAAGCGATGAAAGCGACAAAAGCGCTGGGTGGCGAAAACTATGTATTATGGGGCGGACGCGAAGGTTATGAAACTCTGTTAAATACAGATTTACGCCAAGAAAGAGAGCAAATTGGCCGTTTTATGCAGATGGTTGTTGAACACAAACATAAAATTGGTTTCCAAGGCACATTACTGATTGAACCAAAACCACAAGAGCCGACAAAACATCAGTATGATTATGATACTGCGACGGTTTATGGCTTCTTAAAACAGTTCGGTCTTGAAAAAGAAGTCAAAGTAAACATTGAAGCCAACCACGCAACATTAGCAGGACATAGCTTCCACCATGAAATTGCGACTGCCATCGCGTTAGGTATTTTAGGCTCTGTTGATGCTAACCGTGGCGATCCACAATTAGGTTGGGATACAGACCAATTCCCAAATAGCGTAGAAGAAAATGCACTCGTGATGTATGAAATTCTTAAATCGGGTGGGTTTACAACAGGTGGTTTAAACTTTGATGCTAAAGTTCGTCGTCAAAGTAATGATAAATATGACCTTTTCTACGGGCATATCTCAGGAATGGACACAATGGCAATGGCATTACGCATTGCAGCAAGAATGATCCAAGATGGTGGTCTTGATAAATTTACGGCGCAGCGTTACTCAGGTTGGAGTGCGGAGTTTGGTCAAAATATCTTACAAGGTAAATTAAGCCTTGAAGAAGTGGCGAAATATGCGCAAAGCAATACCTTAGCACCACAGTTACAAAGTGGACGCCAAGAAATGCTAGAAAGTTTAGTGAATCGCTATATTTTTGGTTAATTGCATCAATGTAATAACACAGCGGGTTTTCCGCTGTGTTTATAATTAGAGACAGGTCATGAGGTAATTTCATGTATTTAGGGCTAGATTTAGGCACTTCAAGCGTTAAAGCGATCATCATGAATGAGCAAGGTGACGTTGTTGCCAGTCATTCCGTTTCTTTAGCTATATCACGCCCTCACCCTCAATGGTCAGAACAAGATCCACTGCAATGGTGGCAAGCTACGCAAGACGCTATTCTTCAGCTTGGGCGCAGTTACTCAATGGATCAAATCGAAGCAATTGGGTTAAGCGGACAGATGCATGGTGCTGTTTTACTTGATGCTCAACAAGCAGTGCTACGTCCTGCCATCTTATGGAACGACGGTCGTAGTTTTAAACAGTGCCAAATGCTTGAGGCGCAATATCCTCAGTTTAAAAAAATCACGGGTAACTTAGTTATGCCCGGCTTTACTGCGCCAAAACTACAATGGGTTGCTGAACATGAGCCGGAAATTTTTCAACGCATTGCACATGTTTTATTACCTAAAGATTTTTTACGTTGGAAAATGAGCGGTAATTTCGCCAGTGATATGTCAGATTCAGCCGGTACGCTTTGGTTAGATATGCAAAAGCGAGATTGGAGTGATGAGCTTTTAAATGCGACAGGATTAACGCGTCGTCAAATGCCTACATTGTTTGAAGGTAATCAAATAACGGGCTATCTATTGGCTGATATCGCTAAAAAATGGCAGATGAAACAAGTTCCTATTATTGCTGGTGGTGGCGATAATGCAGCGGGTGCAATTGGTGTTGGTGTTTATCAACCCGGTCAAGCAATGCTCTCTTTAGGTACTTCAGGTGTTTATTTTGTTGTTAGCGAAAAGTTTCTCCAAAATAGTGATAATGCAGTACACAGTTTTTGTCATGCATTACCGAATACTTGGCATTTAATGTCTGTGATGTTAAGTGCAGCATCATGCCTTGATTGGGTGTGTCAATTAACAGGAATTGAGAGTGTAAGTGCGATGTTTGAAGAAGTTGAACACGCTACTTTTGCTGATAGCCCTCTACTTTTTTTACCTTATCTTTCAGGTGAACGGACGCCTTATAACAACCCTAATGCGAAAGGTATCTTTTGGGGATTAACTCATGAGCATCAACGGGCTGATTTATGCCAAGCAGTTCTCGAAGGAGTGAGTTTTGCGTTACGACAAGGGATTGAAGTTGCTGAAAATGCAGGTCAATTAGCTGATAATATTACATTAATTGGTGGTGGTGCCAGAAGCGAATATTGGCGACAACTTCTTGCAGATATTACAGGAAAAACCCTCGATTATCGTCAAGGCGGTGATGTCGGCCCTGCTCTTGGTGCGGCAAGACTTGCACAATTAGCGGTAAACCCTGCTCATTCATCACACATTGTTCTTTCTCAACCTAAGCTTGAAAAACGCCATACACCAAATTTAGAAAAACATAAAACATACGAAAAAAAATATCATGCTTTTAAAAAGTTATATTCATTAATAGAGACGATGGAAATATAACAATATTGCGTCAATATCAGGGTAAATTAATAGCGCTAATTTTTATTGATAAAGTTAGCGCTATTTTGTCAATATTAACGATATCCCCGAGTATGGTTTTTGGCTGACCAACTATAAGTTTCATCACTAGGGGCTAGTTTTTGCTTCTTCTTGAGGGCTTGTGCTTTTTTGGCGGCTTTTTCAACTTCGAGGGAGATTTCGGTAATAATGGAGTCTTTGACTTTGTTCATTTCAGCATTGGTTAATTCACGCCCTAATTTCTTTCTCTCTTGACCTATTCTGGTTTTTACTCGCATTTGTTGGGCATCTGTCATCTCTTGGAGTGTCAATTTCTTCATTCTTTTACCCTACCTATGTTGAGAGAGGAAGTATTAATATAACATTATTAATGCGACGCTCCATCATTATGTTTAGATTTAAGGTAATTAAATTCTGATTATATCGATAATGCATTACACACTTAATAAGAGTGTAATGCATAAAAATAAAAGATAAATGTAGACTGAAATTTAAACTAATTGAAGAAATGCTGTTTTAAATCCATCAATATCTTGCTGTGTTGTTGCCCAAGAAGTACAAAGACGTAAACAACTCAAATTAGGATCTTCAAGTAAAACACGATGAAAAACAAACTGCTGAGTTAATTTTTCTGCAATCATGTTTGGCAAAATAACAAAAACTTGGTTAGATTCTGGTGGCGCTAAAAACTCAAAACCTTGCGCAGTAAAAAACTCAGTTAATTGAAATGCCATTTCATTAAGGTGTTTGCCTAATTTAAAATAGAGATCATCTTTAAATAAAGCTTCAAATTGCGCGCCTAATAACCAACCTTTTGCTTGTAATCCACCCTTTTGCTTTAGGCTAAAACGAAAATCAGATTTTAATGCTGGATGACAAATTACGAGCATTTCAGCTGACATTGCACCGATTTTAGTGCCTCCAATATAAAAAGCATCGGTTAAGCTGGCGATATCTTCGATAGTCAGATCACTTTGTGCAGACATTAATCCTGCTGCTAAACGAGCACCATCAAGGTATAACCACAAATTATGCTGGTTACAGAAGTTACGTAACGCTTGTAACTCCGCTTTACGATAAACTGTACCAATTTCTGTGGCATTCGTTATATAAACAAGCTTAGGTTGAACCCAATGTTCATCATTATGCTCAGCAAGAATAGGTTTTAACAATGCAGGGGTTAATTTGCCATCAGCGGAAAATGTTGTAATAACTTTATGTCCTGTTGCTTCAATAGCGCCTGTTTCATGTGTAGCAATATGCCCTGTACTGACAGAAATAACAGCTTGGTGTGGACGTAAAAAATGAGAGATAGCGGTTAAATTAGTAATGGTGCCACCATTAAAAAAGTGAATATCCGCATCGGATTGTTGAATACGCTGTTTTATTGATTGAGCAGCTTGATGACAAAGTTTATCCATACCATATCCATCATAGCGTTGCCCCACTGTATCAGTGATTGCCTTCATGACCGCAGGATGTGCAATTTCATTATAATCATTTTGGAAGCGGTACATGTGTTCTCCTGTCGAATGTTGTGTTTTTATCGTGTTTTATAAAGAAAAACGCTCTACATCTAACCAATACAATGATTGAATGTAAAGCGCTTTAATATATTGAAAAAGTCAGTTATTTAAAACCGATTATTTGATACTCATTATTTAAAGCAAACCTCGCCCCAACGCGCTAATCCTGCGGTAACCGACCCAAAATCATTACCTTTAACAATCGGAATATTAGGTAATTGCTGTTCAATGGCTTGACATAAAATAGGCGAGCGTGCAGAGCCTCCCGTCATAAAGACAGCGTCGGGTTTTATGCCTCCTTGCTGAACCGCATCATTAACTAATTCAATCATTTTGCTTTTTGGTGATTCAATAGATTCAACCATCTGTTCACGTTCAATCGTTAATTCTAAGGTTTCACTTAATAACGCGATATTAGCAATATATTCAGGAGAATCTGATAAGGCAATTTTAGCTTCTTCTGCACGTCGAACAATGCTGTAACCTAATGTTTCATTATAGACTTCAATAAGGCGCGTTATTTTTTCAGGCTCTTTTGCATCTCGTCTTAGCTGATTTAATACAGCAAGGTTTTGACGAGAATAAAACTCTTTCTGAGCTTCTACATTATTAATCGCAATAGGATCCCAGAACTGTTTCAGTGGTAGTTTAATACCTGAAGATGTTAATCCTGTCATACCAAATAATGGCATAAGCTGTTTAAAAGCAAGGTAAATATCAAGATCATTACCGCCAACACGTTGCCCACTATGGGCAAGTAATGAGTTTGAACGGTCAGTTTTGCCTTGGTAACTTGGGCCCATTTGAATTAATGAACAGTCTGTTGTACCACCACCAATATCAACCACTAACACTGTTTGGTCTTTATTTAATGTAGATTCATATTCAAGCCCCGCAGCCACAGGTTCAAATTCAAACATAATATTCTTAAAGCCAGCTCTTTTAGCTGCACGGATAAGAATACTTTCAGCTTGTCTATTTGAAGCATCACCACCCAACCCATTAAAGTTAATAGGTTTGCCAATAACGGTATCTGTTATCGCTTCTTGTGTGCTTTTTTCTGCTTGGTGCTTAATATTTGCCATCATGGCGCAAACTAAATCTTCAAAGAAGCTAATTTGTATATCATGTAGGCCTGAAGCACCTAAAAAGGATTTAGGTGATTTAACGTAATAGACATCACGAGGATCACGTAAGTATAAACTTAGTGCAGATTGTCCGAAAAGAATATCTTCAGGAACTAATTCAATATCTTCTTCTCGATTAAACGCAATCGACTTTCTTAGTAATTGTTCGCCAACTTCACTGGAAGGTTTAATATTTAAATGGCGAAATAAGTGCTCAGAAACAGATTCACGGGTTGGCGCACAAAGGGTTGATGGAATATACACATCATTACCTTCTAAAGGCAAAAGAGTGGGTTTTCCCTCTTTCATAATTGCAACAGAACAATTCGATGTTCCGTAGTCAAAGCCAATAAACATTCAGCCTCCCCAATAGACTTCATTAAAAAAGACTGAGCACTCTACATCAAGCTTTTTGCAATTACCACCAGATTATGAGACTTAAAAGAGAGAAAACAAGTGAAGTCATGCAGCACATTAGTGGCTTATAATACCTGAAATGATATTAAGAATGGCTGTAAAACAATCTAAAGGATTATCTCGGGAAAGAGTAATAAATATGAATATAATTCATTTATGTATAGTAGGAATTTCAGGCTATGAAGGGCCTAATTTTATTTTAGGTGCTTTTGACAATGAAGATGCGGCTGAAAAAGCAAGAGTGGCATTTATTAAAAATAATCAAAGCGAAGACAATCAAGTTGAAGTACTCGCTGAAAAAGACCGATGGATAGAAGTCGAAGATGTGAAATTAGACCGTTTTAGCTGTAATATCCCCCTTTCAGATTTTTATTACATAGTTTCACGTTTTAGTGAAGGTTTTGGGCAGATCTATCGTGATATTGAAGCAATTTTTGATAATTATGAAAATGCGCTCACTAAATTAGAACAACTCGAAAAAGAGTATGATGAATCTGATGCCTCTTTCCCTGAATATTTTGCGATTGAAAAACTACAAGCAAATCAAATTAATACTAAAACCGTAACGCAGTGGTTAGCAGATGACTTTTTCGGCGATGATAACCGTTTATTGTGATGATTTTCTTTCGATGTTGCGTTGGTAGTCACTATTTACGCCGAATTGTTCTCTATAAGAAATCAACAAATAACATCATTTGCAAGGAAGTCTAAATCTCCTACTATTTTAGGATAATAAAATCATTATTTAGAGCAGATATAAAATAATCTTTATCACAACTCATCGTTATTGTTAAATTTGGCTTTAATCCACCTAAATAGCAGTCAACCGAGTCAGTAAATAAATGAAATAAACACCCTACTGCAATGGCTTTTAATTTCCATGAGGGTAAAAACCATATACCTAAGTAAACTAAGGCAGCCCAAACAGTATGTAGTGGGTGAAAACCCACGCTGCAACGGTTGGGATCAAAAATAGGTGTTGCTAACAAATGGTCAATATCAATAGCCATTGTTCCTATCATAAGCAATGAGGCTATCTTCCAATTCTTACGCCAGAAAAGATAGCCTAATAAAATAGGAGCTAAAAAGTGCAAGCTGTAATGTAAAAGTGTTCTAAAAATTTCAAATATCACATAAGCCTCGTAACAGTACCTATTTTTAACAGTGTATTTTAAACAAATAACGCCCTGATTATTGGGTATTATTCAAGAATTTCTTCACCGTTAGCTTTTAAAATAGTCTTCATCATCCAATGTTTTTTAGACCAACCATAAAAAATAAGATGTGATGCTTTATCATCATAATTATAATTATTTGGTGTATTTATTACGCTTATTAGCCCATTCCAAATTGGCATAAATAATGTTTTGAAATATTGAGATTGGGTATCAATATAATTCTCTGCCCATAAAACAAATTGTTGCAGTTCTTCTTGGGATAAATAAGAGAGGTAAAAAACACATTGTCGCCATGCATAAGCCGCATTTTTTATTGTGATTAATGATGCGTGATAACCACGATAAGGAGCCTGTAAATAACGATTGATGACTTGCAGGCATTGTTTACACATATCAAGCAAAAATGGCTTTAATTTGTCAGCAAGACCAAGGGTATTAAAAATAGTACTAAGGTTATGGGTTGTTAATATGTAGGATTGCTCAAGTAATTCCCCATTTATCGCAGGAGAATAAGAGACAAATTTTTCATTTGTTCTATCTTCACACCATTTTAAAATCACACGAGATGTTGCATAAGGATCGCTTCCTTGTGTGTTTGCAGACGATAAAGCAGTGCGTAATTCATGCTTTAATAGTAAATAATCAACACCATAATATTGTGAATACAGGCTGTAAGGTAACACTGAATCAGCGTTTTTTATCAATATATTAGCGATTTTCTTACTAAACATTCCCATAAAAATGTCTGTTGCAAGTTCTTCACTCCATTTAATACTTGGATCTATTTCAGATGTCAGTGAATTCAATTCTTGTAATAAAGGGTTAGGTAGCTGCGTATGTGGAAAATAACGAAAGTTTAATAATAAAAACTCATTTAATACTTCCGTGAAGATAGTTTTGTTGGAAATTTGTTTTGTACGAAACTTATCAATAATCGCAACCCACGGTAGCTCTTCTAATTGCACTTGATGTTGTAAATCTAATAGCAATAAAGAACGACGCTGTTTAAATGCTCTATAGTTTTTTTCGTAAAGATGGCGTAATGGAATATCTAATAGACTATTGGCACGTAAACCCGCTGTAATTTGAGGAATAATACTGCTTAAAGCCTCTGAAGATGTGATTAATTTTCGCTCGATAAGTTGGCTTGCTGTAGTATTAAAACTACGCATTGTTTTATACGTAATGATATGTGGAATAGGATAATCTTGCGTTAAATTAAATTTGCTTGCTTCACTTTCAGAAATAGCTTTTGTGGCAATTTCTTTATCATCAAAACCATTATTAATATCTAAACTATCAAGTCGGTTTAAAATGACTCGACTTAATGTGTAATGTAATGGTGCTTGCACATCATCTTGCTTTGTTTTTTGTTTTCTATCGCTTTTTTCCGAATTTGGCACACCATACTTCTCAATATGACGTTGTAATAAAACACGAATATGTTGTGCCTGATGAAGATCTAACTCATTCCTTTCAAGAGATAATTGCTCAATAGCGATACGTAATTTTGCAAAATCGCCTTTATTTTTTACAGGTTTATTGCAGAGGAAATATTGTTTACGTAATTTGGAATACTCAGCAATAAGATCTTTTGCCGATTGTCTCCATAACGATGTAATTGTACTACTTGATGACTTATCAACAATATCTGAAAGCAACACCACCATTTTCACTTTAAAAGGATGCCAAATAGTGACGGCTTCTTTTTGTGCTAATACGCGTTTATTTGGTTTTATTCTTTTAAGATCGTAAATTGTCATATCGAGATCTTGCACTCTTACTGTACTGCCTGAAATGACAGGTTGTTCGACAATGCGAGGGTAAAATCTTAATGTTGAAAACCAAGGCGAAATAATATCAAGTAAGTCTCTTGCGTAAGCTTGAGCTTTATTTCTGATCAGCCATGCAACAGTGAGTAAAACACTCTCTTCAGGAACCGTAATAAGATAGTTTTCATTATCTAAACATTTATTAAGAACATTCATTCCTTCATCAGTTAAATAGTAGCTATTTAACGCTAATCGCTGATTTTCAGGCGAGGTTTTTATTTGCAGTTTATCTAATAAATATTGCTCTTCAGGTGTTGTTTCTCCACCTGCTAACCAATTACCGGTGGCGAATCCACCTTTTATAACTTCAAGGGTGATCCATGCAGGTGTATTTTCGAATGGTGTTCGGTTGCCATAATTGGCTTGCCCTTGCAGTATCTGGTGTAAGACAGCTTCCCATTGTTGAACTTTATGGTTATTTATCTCGGGTTGGCTTAACACTTTAGCCAATTGTGATTGTGCATAAGAAAGTCCAACGGGTAATAGGTTTTGTTTATCAGCCATGATATTCACCAAATAAAGAGAGGTATTCGAGATGGTTTTTGATTGCTTTGAAAGGAATCAAACAATAGAAATTATTAATGAGGGATCCAGAAGCAGGAGTTGAACCTGCGCCCTTTCGGTCCGAAGCCAAATGCTCTACCACTGAGCTATTCTGGAATACGTTGTGATTATAAGTGATAAACAAAAAATATCATCTAAATTGTATTCACGATGATTAAAAAAGTGAAAAATACGCACCTAAATAAAACAATATGATATTAGAATTTCATTAACAGACAAACTGTGATTATTGGCATTCTTATACTTATGGGCATTGTGACTAAAAACTCAATATTGTTAGTTGAATTTATTCTTGAAAAAGAACGTGCTGGGTTAAGTCTTGAAAAAGCAATTTTAGAGGCGGGTCAAGAGCGTGTTAGACCGATTATTATGACCACTTTTGCAATGATTGCAGGAATGATCCCTCTTGTTTTAACGACGGGTGCTGATGCGGGTTTTAGAGGACCAATGGCTATTGCGGTTATTGGCGGGCTAATTAGCTCAACACTATTAAGCTTATTATTTGTACCTGTTATTTACACCTTTATGGACGATTTTAAGCACAAATTATTGCCTCTATTAGCCAAATTAACATCAGTGACACAGGAAGATAGAAATATTAAACAGTGGTAAAATGCCATTGTGACAAATTTAAAAATACGCCATAGGATTTACTGACAGTGGTGTATTTTTTTGTTCTAGAAAAAATTATTCTGTCAGAAATAACACTCTATAATTTAATAAAAACATACGATAAGAACGTGTCATCACATGTTCTTAAGAGTATAGTAGTCAATCTTTCAGCCAGACTAGATATAACAATTTTTATTATGGAATCAACGTTTTCTGCTCAAAATATTCGACATATTCTTGCTAATAACACACCAATTATTGATGTGCGTGCGCCTATTGAATTTAATCAAGGTTCGATCCCTAATGCTATCAATTTGCCTTTAATGAATGATGAAGAGCGTGCGGCTGTGGGAACTTGTTATAAACAGCAAGGCTCACAAAAAGCGGTCGATTTAGGGCATCAATTAGTGAGTGGTGAAATTCGTGATAACCGTATCGCAGCTTGGCGTGAAGCTTGTGAGCAATTTCCCAATGGTTATATTTGCTGTGCTCGAGGAGGAATGCGTTCTCATATAGTTCAGCAATGGATTAAAGAAATAGGCATAGATTATCCATTAATTGAAGGTGGATATAAGGCGCTAAGACAGGCTGTTATTGAAATGACCAATGAATTGGTTCAACGACCTATTATCTTAATTGGTGGATGTACCGGTAATGGAAAAACGACTTTAGTGCGTTCGTTGCCTGAGGGTATTGACCTTGAAGGTATAGCACACCATCGAGGTTCATCTTTTGGCCGCATTGTAGAAGATCAGTTTCCTCAAGCCACATTTGAAAACCATCTTGGTGTTGAAATGTTGCAGAAAGCCCCAAAATATACACGATGGGTACTTGAGGATGAAGGTCGCGCTATTGGTGCTAATGGATTACCTGAATGTTTACGAGCAAAAATGGTTGAGGCTTCAATCGTTGTTGTTGATGATCCCTTAGAGCGACGCATAGAACGTTTGAAGGCAGAATACTTTGATCGCATGACTCATGATTATCTGGAAGCGTATGGCGAAGAAAAAGGCTGGCAAGCTTACAGTGATTATCTGCATCACGGTTTATTTGCTATCCGCCGCCGATTAGGCTCTCAAAGAGCAGCAGAATTAACTCAGTTGCTAGATAATGCCCTAGAAATACAAAAAAAAGAGTCTAGCACAGAGGCACATTTTTCTTGGTTAACCCCTTTACTTAAAGAGTATTACGATCCTATGTATCGTTATCAATTAAGCAAAAAGGAAGATAAAATTATTTACCAAGGAAGTTATGAAGAAGTCATGCAGTGGTTTAAAAATTAGTAACTAGTTTTTCTTTAAAATAGAAAAAGGTGCAAATGCACCCTCTTCTATTTTACTTTTTAAATTTAGATGAGAAAAATTATAACCCCACAATTTGTCTATTCTTAGGATAAGAAAGAGTGTAATTTAGAGGTAATGATTTTTCCTCTTTTGCACCTAATGTGATATCCCATTTAATTTCGCCAGTATCTTTATCAAGTACGCCATCTTTATAAACCGCATCTGCTACATTGATATTATTTTCCTGACTAAGTGGTAATTGATCGTAAATGGTCACTTTTATAGGAGCGTTGTAAGTGTTTCTTACTTTAATGGTATAACTCTCTTTTTGTTCAATCGTTGTACCAATAAAGATAGGCTCTTTTCTTATCTTCTCATTGTTAATACGGCTAATTTGAATATTTTTATCTATTCCAAATGGAATGCTAAATAACTCTGTTAATTCATTAGTATTAATATAACTATTGCCAACAAAGCTATTCATATAGTAGATATTTGCACGACCATTGAGTAAATTTAAGTTTTCCCAATCTTTCACTTCAGCTTGTAAATAAACTTCTTCAACTAATTTTGGCGTTGTTAAATAGCGATAATCTGCAACAACTTCTTTTTGATTAATCACTAATGTATTAGGCTCTGTACTATTTTTTAAGGTGTAAGGTAACGCGATAGCATGGCTTAAATTAATGCCATTATTATTGGTTGTTACGTAACGAGTTACACCTTTACTTAATCGCTCTCTTGGTTCTTCACTTATTGCCTCTAATGCGGGAGCTGGCATTGCCATCTTCATATCCATATTAGACTGTCTGAATTTCGAAGTGTTATTATAAAGAGATAAATACCAGGGTGATAAGGTTGGCGCAGTGATATTAAGTGATGGATTAGTTGATGTTAAAACCAATTTTACTTTATCCCAATTTAATCCTGTATTTTGAATAACATCTGCCTTATAGGTGAGTAATATCGGCTTATCCATTCCTTGGCTTCGAATATCATAAGCGGGTGACCATCCAGCATCTGGTGTTATATAAGAAATACGCATTTTGCTGGTTAAGTTTTTTGATGTGCCTAAAGATAAAACAATTTGTGTTTTCTCTTTTGCAATAATTGGCATATCAATTTCTAATTGTCTGCTTAATTCTTCAAGTTGCTCTGTCAGTTCAGCAATTTCTTCACGCGCCATTTTTTGCTGATTTAGAATAGATGTCATTTTTTGGCTAATAAAATCAAATTTTTGTGATGAGTGTTCTAATGACTGAGTTTCGCTATATCCAAAAAATGATTGGTCTTTTAGTAAGGTAATTTGTTCATCACCCACATTAATATTGATGTTTAATACTTCAATTCTTTTATTAATATCTTTCTGCTTTTCCATCAATACTGCAATTGCAGAGGGATAACTAGGGGCAATAGGCGTTTTTTTAACGTTAATGGTGTTAATAATCACATCGTCATTATCAATGCTAATTGACAAACTTTTAGGATCAATATTGTTTGCAACATTAGATAAAACAACTTCACTCTGCCCAGCAGGTAAATTGAGCGTTACGTTATTATCGAGTTCAGCACCTCGTAGAAAAATAGTTGCTTGATTAAGTTTTATATCATAATTAAGTGGTTGTGTGTTATCTACTGGATTGATTTCATTAGCAAAAGCACTAGTTGCACTAATAATAGATAATGTAATAAGCGATAGTGTTAGTCTATTGGGTTTAATCATCATTTTCATTCTATCCATAGTTGATGAGCAGTATTAGTAAGAACGGCAAAATAGAGATGCACTGTTGCACAAGTATATTTAGATAGTATTGCATCTCTAATAAATTAGATAACAGAATAAACTTAAAGATCTAATAGCGTGAAGGAGAAAAAACCAGATAAAACAGCCTATTAGTGTTTTTAATTAAATGAATATTTAAATAATAAGGATTATCTTAATGATGAAGAGATATTTAGCTTTTATTAGCTTTATATAGTTTTGTTTAGATAAGAGTAAGAGAAAAACTTCAGTAATAAACAATAAAAAGGCAGTTTAAAAACAAACTGCCTAGGATAAAATATTGTTATCGATTTTTATTTAACAACTTCACCGCTGTCGATAACAGTTTTACGCACTTTATCAGAGAAATCTTGCGCTTCTTTAATAATGGCTTTTTCATCCACTGTTAATAATTGGCGATCTTCCATTAAGATTTTTCCATCAACAATGGTGTGGCGGACATTACTTCCATTTGCACCATAAACTAATGCTGCATAAGGGCTATACATTGGCACCATGTTAGGTGATTTAGTATCAACAACGATAATATCAGCAAGTTTGCCTGATTCTAAAGATCCCAGTTTATCTTCCATATGTAATACTTTCGCCGAACCCATTGTTGCTAGCTCTACAACGGTTAATGGTGGCATAGTCGCACGATCTTTATTCTCTAATTTATGGATTTTACCCACAAGGTTTAGCTCATTCATGGTCGTTAGTGTGTTACTTGACATTGGGCCATCAGTTCCTAAACCCACACGAACACCTTTTTCTAGCATTGCGACGACAGGCGCGACACCTTTCGCTGATTTAGTATTTGCACTGATATTATGAGCGACACCAACGTCATATTTTTTCAGTAAATCAATATCTTTATCATCAACCATAATTGCGTGAGCCGCGATAACTTTATTATTTAACGCTCCGATATCTGCCATATATTGAACTGGGCTTTTACCACCAGTACGTTTAGCGATTTCTTCTTGTTCACGATCGGTTTCAGCTAAATGGATCATCACAGGAACATCAAGTTCTATTGATAACTTAGCAATTTTCTGAAGGTTCTCTGTGGTATTTGTATAAGGCGCATGTGGGGCAAAAGCTGGGATAATACGAGGGTGATCTTTATATTCTTTAATAAAGTTTACTGCGTATTGGATACCCTCTTCTGGTGTTTTTGCATCGGCAACAGGGAAATTAATAACGGATTCTCCTAATACTGCACGATTACCCATTTTATCAACGGTTTTGGCTACTTCATCTTCGAAATAATACATATCGACGTAAGTTGTTACGCCACCTTTTACCATTTCGATATTTGCAAGATCAGCACCCACTCTGACCATTTCGCGAGAAACCATTTTGCTTTCAAGTGGGAAAATATAACGGTGAAGTCTGTCTGGCACATCATCTGCTAATGAACGAAATACAGTCATTGAACCATGAGTATGGGTATTAATTAAACCCGGCATCACAATATCACCATCAACATCTAATACTTTATTGGCTTGATATTCTTTAGAAAGTTCAGGGCCACCAACGGCAACAATTTTATTTTCTTTTACGACAACAGTACCCTGTTCAATGATTCTATTTTGCTGATCCATAGTCAGAACAGTGCCGTCAACTATCATCAAATCAGCCTGTTTTGCCGCGTAACTGGAAAAGGAGACTGCCATTACAGCCAAAGCAAGCATAGATTTAGAAAATGACATCATTACCTCTCGTCTTGATGGGAAAATTTCCCTAAGATTATAAATAAATTCATTGGCTTTTGATATCAATTGAAAGTGAATGAGATCACCGAATAAATAATTAATTTAAGTTATTATCGTATTCGTTGACTAAATTTCTTGCAGTTAGTCTTATCAATCAAGGAGCGGTTTAATGAGTAAAACGTTACAACCTGGTGAAAATACATCACTCAGTGAAAATAAAGGACAAGTTAAAGTCTCTCATGCAGTAGGCGATAATCTTGATATTAATCTGACTGCATTTTTAGTAACAGGATCAGGAAAAGTCGTTAATGACGACGATATGGTTTTCTTTAATGCTCCTCATCATGCCTCTGGGGCGGCTTCATTTATTTCGCCGATAACTCAAGGCTCAACCGTTATTCATAGTATTGATTTTGATTTTTCTCGTTTACCCGCAAATATCACCAAAATAGCAATTACATTAACGCAAGATGGCAGTGCAGGTGGTTTTGCCGTTGTTAATCAGTTAAAAGCACAAGTGCTGATAAATAATGAAGTTATTGAGTTAGCACCAAGCCAGTTTTCACAAGAGACAGGCATCATCGTTTTAGAACTTTATGTTCGCAATGGCCAAAATAAAGTTCGTTCTGTTTGGCAAGGTTTTGCTTCTGGATTGGCAGGTTTATGTAACCTTTATGGTGTTGAAGTTGAAGAGCCGACTCCTGTTGTTACGCCACCACCTGCTCCCGTTAATATACAAAAAAGTGTAGTAAAACTGACTAAGCCAGATAGTAGCCATCGGGTTTCATTACTAAAAGGCAATGATGCACCTAAACGTATTTTAGTGAGTGCAACATGGATAGATAATGGAGACGGAAAAGATAATGATGATTTAGATCTTCGTGTGGGAATTTTACGCCCGAATGGTCAAATGTCTATTATTCAAGCTCCAGATAAAAGTGGTGCTTTTCAGTCAGATCCTTTTGTTTTCCATACCGGTGATATAGTGAGTGTTAGCCAAGAACAACCTGGTTGTGAAACTGTTGAAATTAACCCTGCTATTTCCCAATTAATGGGAGGTAAAGTCGCGTTGGTTTGTAGTGTTTATTCTGCTATTAGTAATGGTTGTGTTTCTGTTGCCTCATTAAAACCCACAATGCGTATGGAATATGGCAATCAAGTGGTTGAATGTTCTTGTGAATATAAGAAAGGCTTTTTCAATAATATGATTTATACCTATGTGATTGGTATTATTGAAATTGATCAAGATAGCATTACATTAAAACCATCAGGTGTAACATCAAGAGCAGGCAGTGAAGCGACACCTTGGTTAACGCGTAATGGTGATGAGCTTAAATTAACGATGGATGGCCCTCATGTTTTTAAAGGGAAGAAACCGAGTATTTTAGGCACAAAACGTTATGTCTGATCTCATTATTAAAGAAGAAATAAGTTAAAGTTTATCTTAAAGAAAAACGGGCAATAATATCTATGCCCGTTTGTTTATTAACAGCGTTTATTACTGACTAAATTAAGCGCGTTTTTTTTGTTGTAAAAGCCACTTATCTAACTCATTCGCAAAAAGTTGGCGGTCACGTTGACTTAAACTTGCGGGGCCTCCAGTTTGAATACCGCTTGCTCTCATCGTATCCATAAAATCACGGATATTTAAACGTTCACGAATAGTTGCTTCAGTATAACGTTCACCTCTTGGATTTAGAGCTACTGCGCCCTTTTCTATGACTTCGGCAGCTAATGGAATATCAGCGGTGATAACCAAGTCATCTTTATTGGTGCGGCGAACAATTTCGTTATCAGCAACATCAAACCCAGCAGAAACTTGTAATGTGCGTAAGAAAGGCGATGCGGGTACAATTAATCGTTGATTAGCAACAAAAGTAATAATTACTTTTTCTCTATCTGCTGCACGATATAACACTTCTTTGATTACTTTTGGACATGCATCAGCATCAACCCATATAGGCATAACAACACTCTCTTTGTTATTCAGTATTAAATGGTCTGTATTTATGACGTTTAAAATAACACATTAATACTAACTAAGTGATTGAAGCTTTACTCTTTCTCGTTTTTCTGACTGTTGATTAGCCCAGATACTGAGTAATATCACGATCATTCCCAGTATTTGTAAACTCGTTAATTGTTGTCCTAGCAATGCCCAACCTAAAATAACCGCACTTAATGGGCTTAAAAAGCCTAATGAAGCCACAGAGCTTGGGCCTAATAATGCTAGCCCTCTAAACCAGAAAATATAGGTTAATGCGCCACCAATTAAGGTTAAATAAGCCAAGCCTAAAAGATTAATACCTGTTAATGAAGGTAATGCGGGTTCAAATAATAAGGCAAAAGGTAATAATACAGCACCACCTGCGGTTAATTGCCAAGCTGTAAAAGTTAAAGGCGTAACCGGCGGTTGCCAACGACGACTTAATACAGTACCTGTTGCCATAGAAAATGCGCCTCCTAATCCTGCAATTATTCCGATAGGATCGAGTGCTGCATTTGGTGTCAGAATGAGTATTGCTACACCAAAAATACCCCCTAATGCAGCTGAAATAGATAACCAGGATAGGCGCGTTTGTAATAACCAACGAGATAAAAATAAAACAATTAAAGGCTGCACCGCCCCTACTGTTGCAGCAACGCCACCGGGTAAACGATAAGCTGAAATAAATAATAACCACCAAAACAGCGAGAAATTTAAAATACCCAAAATGATGACACGTAGCCACCATATGCCTTGTGGCAGTTGTCTCATGATAATTAATAATAAAATTCCTGCGGGTAATGCACGCAAGGCAGCTAATGTCATGGGAACATCAGCTGGCAACATTTCCGTTGTCACAATATAAGTGCTCCCCCATACAATGGGAGCCAATGCCGTTAATAGTAATGTTGTGTATCGATTCATAAAATCACTCGGTTAGTTGTTACTAGACTAATTTATCTTGAGGTCAAGATAAATTGATAATATCTTGACGTCAAGATAAATAATTGACATGATAAATGCATGGATAGAATCGATAACATTACTAAACAATGGCAGCGCGAGCGCCCTGATCTTGATATTAGCCCGATGGGATTAATTGGACGATTGGGGAATATTACTTTGCATCTTTCGCGCGAAATGGAGAAAGTTTTCTCTCAATTTGGCTTAAATACATCAAGTTTTGATGTTCTTGCTACACTACGGCGTGCAGGAGATCCTTACACCCTCTCTCCGGGGGAAATGCTATCAACCCTGATGGTTACATCCGGCACGATGACAAATCGTATTGATCAATTAGAAAAAGCAGGTTGGGTTATTCGTAAAGTTAATCCGGAAGATGGACGCGGTTTTTTAGTTTCGCTAACACCTGAAGGCCTGAAATTAATCAACAAAGTGATAGAAGCACACGTTGAGAATCAAAAGCGTTTAATCTCTGGTTTATCACAACAAGAGCAACAAGCGTTAAATCAATTGCTTAAAGTTTTTCTTAACACGTTAGAATAGCATTTTATCCACTTTTATTTTCTCCCATTTTGTTTAACTCTCATTGATAGTGAAGGTAAGAATAAGAGCTTAGTGTTTTTACTTACCTTCTTTCCTGTGCTTGCTTAAAAACCCTTCTGTTTGTGTTATTTTTGTTTATTTAAGCATCTAATATGCATGAAATCACACTTTTACTTTGATTTAAATCAAAGATGCATTCTATTTGCCATTTTATGGTTGATGAATACCAAAACTTAAATTATAAAGCGAATGATAATCATTATTGATCTCATTAGGATCCGCAATTATGTGTATTCGATTTAAGTCTTGCTTCGTATTATCTGCTTTAACACTTTCACTCTCTCAATATGCTATTGCTGATAATGTTTCGCCTAAAGAAGAAACACTAGTTGTTACTACAACACGTAGCGCATCTTCTTTATGGAATAGTCCTGCTACTATTCAAGTTATTGATAAAGAAACATTAAGTCAATCAACCTCCTCTTCTATTGCTGACCAATTACGTGATATTCCCGGTGTTGAAATCACGGACAATAGTCTTGCTGGCCGTAAACAGATCCGTATTCGTGGAGAAGCATCATCTCGTGTACTTTTATTGGTTGATGGACAAGAAGTGACCTATCAACGAGGTGGTCAAAACTATGGTGCCGGTATTTTAATTGATGAATCTGCACTAGAGCGTATCGAAGTGGTTAAAGGTCCCTACTCTGTGCTTTATGGCTCACAAGCTATTGGCGGTGTAGTGAATTTAATTACTCAAAAAGGTGGCGATAAGCCTTTTGGGGGAAATGTCAAAGTTGTTTATGACTCAGCAACGATGGGATGGCGAGAGTCTGCGTTAATTTCAGGTTCTGTCGGTGATTTTGAATATCGCTTTAATGGAAGTTATGCCGATCATAATGATAGATATACTCCTGATGGGCGTTTACCTAATACGCATTTTAGAAATAACGGTCAAGGTGCATGGTTAGGTTATAAAGTGGATAAACATAAGTTTGGTCTTTCGCTCGATCGTTATAATTTATCAACACAATCTTATTATGCTGATGAAGGAAAATATCAAGAGTTTAGCGTTAAAGTGCCTAAACTTGAGCGTGAAAAAATTGGTTTATTTTATGACTATGATGCTGATACAGATTATTTCAAAAAACTTCATATTGATGCCTATACACAACGTATAGAGCGAAAATTTGAAAACCGCGTAGGCGTAGTTACGCCTACGGGTAGTCCGATGATTGGTAATTTAACCGTAAAAAATAGAACTCAATCTGAAGATACGCAGAATACACAAGGCATAACAATGCAGGCTAATTTTACTTTACCTGCAAATAATGAATTAATTTTAGGTTCTCAATATCAACAAGATAAAGTCAAACAAACGTCCGTTGGGCAAACTTCTTCAAATAGCACAACAGGATTTCCACCTGCTGTAAATTATGAAAAACAATCCTTGTTACATAACCGCAGTAAACAAACCAATATTTCTGTCTTTGCTCAAAATAATTGGAAAATTACAGATGATTGGTCATGGACAATGGGTGCCAGACAATATTGGTTGAAATCAGAATTACAAGATGGTGATGAAACTATCCACCATAATAAAACAGGAACAAGTTATAAGACATTAGGTTCTGATCCCGTAAGAGATAACGCTTTTATTGTGTCATCTAATTTGCGTTATTCTGGATTTAAAGATACAGAATTACGTCTCGCGTTTGCACAAGGTTATGTTTTTCCAACGCTTGTTCAGCAATTTATGAACACGACTGCTGGCGGTGCGGTGACTTACGGTAATCGAGATCTTGGTGCTGAACATTCTAATAATGTGGAATTTGGTGCGCGTTATAAAGGGAATAATTGGTATATCGATAGCGCGATTTATTATTCTGAAGCCAAAGATTACATCACATCTCTTGCTTGTGCAGGTCAGTCTATTTGCGAAGGAAATAGTAAAACAGGCCGAGCAGATTATTTCTATTACGATAATATCGATCGTGCTAAAACTTATGGTATGGAAGTGATGGCGCAATACCAAGGTTGGTCAATTACTCCTTATGTTTCTGCCAATGTGATACGTCGTCAATTTATTGGATCAACATTGAAAACATGGGATACAGGCGAACCGACATTAACCTCTCGCATTGGTGCTAAGCATTTATTATTGCTCAATAATATGAACCTAATGTCAGACTTATATTTAAGAGCAGCAACAAAAGCGAAAGATCATAGTAACCCAGAAAACAAACAGCACTATGCAGGTTGGACAACGGTTAATCTTTCACTGAGTACGGAATTTGGTAATAACGATCAATACCGTATTAACTTTGATTTAAATAATATTTTGAATAAGCGTTATCAAACTGCTCATGAATCTATTCCTGCTGCGGGTATTAATGCTGCAGTTGGTCTGACATGGGCATTTTAATTATGAAAAAAATAGTAATCACACTTAGTTTATTATTGTTACCTTTTAACTTAATGGCAAAAGATAACAATAGTAGTGAGCGTTGGGTTATTGCTGGCGGCTCTATAACAGAATTAGTTTACGCCATAGGTGCTGGTAATAAGGTTATCGGTGTTGATGAAACAACGTCTTATCCTGAACAAACACAAGCATTGCCCCATATCGGATATTGGAAACAGTTAAGTACAGAAGGAATTCTGTCTTTACTCCCTTCTACTTTTGTTACTTGGGATGATGCTGAACCTAAAATGGTGTTGCGCCAATTAGCACAACATAAGGTTGATGTAATTGCATTACCACGAACACCTGCAACGTTTGATTTAATGCTGAAAAATATTCGCACACTGGCGGTTTCTCTCGATAAGCAAACCGAGGCTGAAGCATTAATTCATACATTACAATCTCGTTTAGCGGTGATTGCTGAAAAAAATAATCACATTAAACGGAAAGTAAAAGTGTTGTTTTTTCTTTCACCTGGAGGGGGAATTCCTCAAGTTGCAGGAAAAAGCAGTGTTGCAGATGCCATTTTGGCATTAGCGGGTGGCGATAATATCGCTACGCACGAAAATTATCGTATCTATAGCGCAGAAGCCATTATTGCGGCTGATCCAGAAGTTATCGTGATAACCACACAAAGCCAACAAAATCATACTGGTGGCATAAGAGCCTCTGAAGGATTAGCGTCCGTTCCCGGTGTCTCTATGACACAAGCATGGAAAAACCAACGCATTATTGAAATTGATCAATCCCTTATTTTGGGAATGGGACCTCGTATTGTGGATGCCGTAGAGTTATTGCATCAACAGTTTTATCCCGCTGATCCTGTTAATGATAATAAGTAGGAATGATTTAATAATGAAAGAGTTAGTCGCAACACATAGCACGCAATCTTCGACTGAAATCGATCTTACTCCCCATTTTGCACTTGAGGGCGATAGCCCTTTTCGTGATAGACATGCCACGATGCCATGGAGAGGCTCAGTACCTATTGCAAAAGAAGAACAACAATCAACATGGCAAGCTTTATTAGAAAGTAAAACACCTGCATGTAAACGTTTGTTGTATATCCACATTCCTTTTTGTGCAACTCATTGTACGTTTTGTGGTTTTTATCAAAATAACTACCATGAAGAAGCCTGTACGCGCTATACCGACGCATTATTGCGTGAGATATCGGCTGAATCAGATAGCTTACTTTATCAGTCAGCACCAATTCATGCAGTTTACTTTGGTGGTGGTACCCCTTCTGCATTATCAGCAAAAGATCTCTATCGTGTGATCACACATTTGCGCCAATCACTTCCTTTAGCTCCAGATTGTGAAATCACGATTGAAGGTCGCGTTTTAAATTTTGATGATAATCGAATTGATGCTTGTTTGGATGCCGGTGCAAACCGCTTTTCTATTGGTATTCAAACATTTAACGGCAAAATACGCAAACGAATGGCAAGGACATCAACTGGTGAAGAAGCCGCTAAGTTTATGAAAGGACTCTGTCTGCGAGATAGAGCTGCTGTGGTGTGTGATCTGTTATTTGGATTACCGGGACAAAATGCGGTGAATTGGCAAGAAGATCTCACTATTGCCCATGATATTGGTTTAGACGGTGTCGATTTATATGCATTGAATTTATTACCCAATACACCATTAGGCAAAGCGGTGGAAAATCAGCGAGTGACTGTACCAACACCGATAGAACGGCGTGCACTCTATCTTCAAGGTTGTGATTTTATGGAGAATGTGGGTTGGCGTCAGATCAGTAATAGTCATTGGGCTAGAACAACTCGTGAGCGCAATCTGTATAATTTATTAATTAAACAAGGCGCGGATTGCCTTGCTTTTGGCTCTGGTGCTGGTGGCTCAGTTAATGGTTATTCATGGATGATAGAGCGTTCATTGGATAGCTATTATCAAAAAATTACAGATAACCAAAAGCCGTTAATGATGATGAGTCGTACAACTGATAGTGGTTTTCGTTGGCGTCATGAATTACAAGCTGGTATCGAGTGTGGGCGTGTTGATTTAGCCAAATTGAGTCCACAGGCGACTCAGCTCTCCCCTTTATTAAATCAATGGTATCAAGCAGGTCTTGTTGAAGACGATTTTCTTTGTATGAAACTCACCAATGAAGGTCGATTTTGGGCAAGTAATTTGCTGACATCCTTACAGCAATTAATTCTGCAATTAAATACACCTCGTTAATTTTATTACCCTAAATATTAATTAAAAGATGGAAATAACATCATGAATATAGAGTTACAACAATTTTTAATGACCGAACCTGATGGAACACTAGAAACTATCGCAACGCAATTTGATACAACCTTGTTAGATGTTGTGAGACATTTACCATCACGCTCATTAATGAGTGGTGAGCAATTCGATATAGTGTGGGATAACGTGATGAAATGGGGTAATGTCACCACGCTTGTGCATACTCAAGATGTTATTTTAGAATTTAGCGGTGAATTGCCAAGTGGTTTTCATCGTCATGGCTATTTTAACTTACGTGGTAAAAAAGGAATGACAGGCCATATTAAAGCTGAAAATTGCCAATATATTGCGATGATCGAGCGTAAATTTATGGGTATGGATACCGCCTCTATCTTATTTTTCAATCATGAAGGCGTTGCAATGTTTAAGATTTTCCTTGGCAGAGACGAACATCGTCAATTATTACCAGAGCAATTATCAGCCTTCCGTCAATTAGCACAACAATTAAATAAGGAATAATTGCGCGTGAAAACATGGGTTATTTTTGGCGCTGGCGGTAAAGGTGTTGGCGCACATATTGCAGATATTGGTGTTACACAACAACGCCCTATTGTGGCTTTAGTCCGTTCCGAAGAGGCTGCTAATCGGTTAGAAGAAAAAGGGATAAAAACAGTTATTGGCGATGCGATTGATGCTAAGGCTGTTGAAGCTGTTTTAACATTGGCAGGAAAAGAAGCCGACATTATTTCCACAATGGGCGGTGAAAATGATTATTTAGCTCATCGAACCGTGATTGATACTGCGGAGAACATGGGTTTTCAACGTATGTTAATGGTTTCATCTTTAGGATGTGGTGATAGTTGGACAGCCTTATCTGACAGAGCAAAGGTGGCGTTTGGTCAAGCCGTAAGAGAAAAATCATTGGCTGAAGTATGGTTACAAACCAGTCGTTTTGATTATGCAATAGTAAGACCGGGTGGATTACTTAATGGTGAAGAAACGGGTAAGGCTCAGCTTTATCAATATGAAGAGACTCATGGTTTAGTTAACCGTCGAGATGTTGCGCGTTTAGTGGCTCAGCTTCTTGAGGCCGACCTTCTAAATGACCAAGTTTATGCAGTGGTTGAACCGGGTTTAGTACCTTCCAAGTAGTTGCACTCGCGGTAAATATATTAAACTTCAAGTTAAGATCACCATTAAGAGATAGCGTATTTACGTTATCTCTTTTTCTTACTTTTATTATGGGCAATAACTCACAATATGATGAGTTTTTCTCTTACAGCCAAAATTCCTTAACAGACATTCGTCACTTTACTGTCTTAATAGGGGTAACTTGTGGCATAATGTCGCCCCATTACCTTTTGTCATTCACTAATAATGAGTATTCGTCTTGTTAATCAGCAATAATATCACTATGCAGTTTGGCTCAAAGCCACTGTTTGAAAACATTTCTGTCAAATTCGGTGGCGGAAATCGCTATGGTTTAATCGGTGCCAATGGTAGCGGTAAATCAACCTTTATGAAAATTTTAGGTGGCGATTTAGTGCCAAGTAGCGGCAACGTATTCCTCGATCCTAATGAACGTCTTGGTAAACTAAAACAAGACCAGTTTGCTTATGAAGAGTTTACTGTGCTTGATACGGTGATTATGGGTCACACTGAACTTTGGGAAGTGAAGCAAGAACGTGAACGTATCTATAGCTTACCTGAAATGAGCGAAGAAGACGGCTTACGAGTTGCCGATCTTGAAGTGAAATTTGGTGAAATGGACGGTTATACCGTTGAATCTCGTGCTGGCGAATTATTGCTAAACGTAGGTATCCCATTAGAACAACATAATGGCCCTATGAGTGAAGTGGCTCCGGGTTGGAAATTGCGTGTGTTACTTGCACAAGCTCTGTTTGCTGATCCTGATATTTTGTTACTGGATGAACCGACGAATAACTTGGACATTGATACCATTCGTTGGCTTGAGCAAACGCTAAATGAACGTAACAGTACCATGATCATTATTTCCCATGATCGTCACTTCCTAAATATGGTATGTACGCACATGGCTGACTTAGACTATGGTGCGCTTGCTGTTCATCCGGGTAACTATGATGAATATATGTTTGCTGCAACCCAAGCTCGTGAGCGTTTATTAGCGGATAATGCGAAGAAAAAAGCACAAATTAGTGAATTACAATCTTTCGTAAGTCGCTTTAGCGCTAATGCATCTAAATCACGTCAAGCAACCTCTCGTGCAAAACAAATTGAAAAAATTCAATTAGCTGAAGTTAAAGCATCTAGTCGCCAAAACCCATTCATTCGCTTTGAACAAGAGAAAAAATTATTCCGTAATGCGCTTGAAGTGGAAAATATCTCTAAAGGCTATGATGGTAATGCCCCGCTATTTAAAGACGTCAATATGATGCTTGAAGTGGGCGAAAAAGTTGCCATTTTAGGTAATAACGGCGTGGGTAAATCGACGATGATCAAAACATTAGTCGGTGAATTAACACCCGATACAGGCCGTTTAAAATGGTCTGAAAACTCAAACATTGGCTATTATGCACAAGATCATGCAACTGATTTTGAAGTCAATATGACGGTGTTTGATTGGATGAGCTTATGGATGAAACCAGAAGACGATGAGCAATCTGTACGTAGCGTATTAGGTCGTTTACTGTTCTCTCAAGATGACTTGAAAAAATCAGTTCAAGTTTTATCCGGTGGTGAAAAAGGCAGAATGTTATTTGGTAAGCTGATGATGCAAAAACCAAACATTTTGATTATGGATGAACCAACTAACCACTTAGATATGGAATCTATCGAATCACTGAATATGGCATTAGAACTTTATCAAGGTACATTGATTTTTGTTTCTCATGACCGTGAGTTCGTGAGTTCATTAGCAAATCGTATTATTGAAATTACGCCTGAAAAAGTAACTAATTTCCAAGGTACTTATGATGAGTTCTTAGCGAAAAAAGGCGTTACACTTTAATTTCATAACATTTTAATTTCATAATAGAGTTAAAGTAATTAACAAAAAAAGGCTTGATAATATTTATCAAGCCTTTTTAAATTTTGATAAATGGGTTTTTACATTCTTATTTGATTATAGTTTCCTGACATTTCTACCACAGGTTTATTTTTAGACTCTATAAATCAACATTAGATACTTTATTAAACAGCCTACGTATTTCGGCAAAATAAATAAAATATAGCGAGGTTTATTCAAATAAGCCTCGCCATTGCATATCTCGTTTTCAACTATGATCCCTGTGATTATGTTATTTGCCATATCGCTTTTCCCTGCCATTGCTTTTCAATAAAATCAAGCCAGTGGGTTTATTAAATCCCATTAGGGATAGTTTTGGCATATCTACGGGAATATCTGGTTTTATGATTGTTATTCCTGCCATTATTGCCGCTGCATCGGTATTGGGTATTCCTATTGGCGTTTTTATTGGTGAATATCTAGGTTGGCGTGGTGCTTTTATTGTTATGGGGCTATTTTCATTCGCAGTACTGGTATTAATGTTTATTTGTTTGCCTTCATTGCCAGGCTCAACGTCCTCACACACTAAAGCTTTTTTTGTCCAGTTTAAAAATACAAAGTTAGTTTTAGGATTATTAATCACGCTCTTTCTTGTATTAGGAAGTTCTGCTTATATTGCAACTTTTAATTTAGCTATTGCATTAGGCGCTTATTTAGGCGGTTTACTTGTTGATAATTACGGATTAGATTCAATATTACTTATTGCTATATTGTTTATTGCATCCGCTTTATTGTGTGTTTTTTCATCAAAATACACGAAGTGTTCAGCTAAATAATATACTCACGTTCTGTATACATAAAAAGGGTAATCATTATTACCCTTTTCTCTTTTAGAAACCTAATGACGTGACAGTGTCACTATAAGGTTTCGTTTATTTTAGTAATTGAGTAAATTGCTGATATAACATGTTACCTAATGTTTTTGCGGTATATTCTTCGCTATGGCCTAAATTATCAACAGCAGCATGCATACCATGATAAATCAATGTACTGGTTAATTCCGGTTGTGTAACGTGCCAAGTTTTATTTTCTGTACCCGAAATTAACAGTGTTTGAATTTGCTGTAATGCTCTATTTTCATGAATATTACTGCTTTGATGAAATACTTGATGAAAAAGCATATCGTGTAATTCTTGTTTCTCAACATAAGCAATAACGCTGATTTCACACCATTGTTTTAATTTTTCACGATGATCTTGTTGTGAGCAGGCGTCCATTGCGTTATCTATTTTATTTAAATACCAATCCATATAACGAGTTCTGAGCGCATCAAGAACATCTGTTTTAGCAGAAAAATAGTGATAATACGTTCCTTTTGCTACCCCTGCTTTTTTTACGATATCGCTAACGGTTGTGGCATCAAAACCTTTATCAAGAAATAACGCTTCTGCGGCATTCATTAACTCTTCTAAACGAACCTCTGCGGGTTTTGTTCTCGGTTTATCTGTTGTTTGTTCTTCTAATGACATTGCTTATCTCCCTCAAAGTCGCTTGTAAAGAGTACTCTATATTAAAGCGAGTCACAATGATGACAAATGAAACTCATTATCAATAATAATTGACCGACGGTCGGTCGAGTATTATTATGCCATTATTATTCATCATTAAGGCAATAAAGCTTATGACTTATTTAAAACGACTGTCACTTATCTGTGCCATTTGTTTAGGTACTTTTATGGCAACTCTCGATATTAGTATCGTGAATGTGGCTCTACCGACTATTCAAAATGATATACATGCTGATATGGCGACCTTGCAGTGGATTGTTGATGCTTATGCACTTTGTTTATCAGCCTGTATTTTGTCATCAGGCCCTTTAAGTGATCGCTTTGGGCGAAAAAAGGTATGGTTATGGGGTGTGATTATTTTCACGTTAGGCTCAGCAATTTGTGCGGTTGCACAGCAACATGAAATATTAATTCTTGGACGTATTATTCAAGGTATTGCTGCAGCGGCACTTATTCCGGGCGCATTGTCTTTAATTACTCATGCTTTTCCTATTGATATTGAACGGGTTCGTATCATCGGAATATGGTCTTCTATTAGTGCATTATCACTCATCATTGGCCCTATTTTAGGTGGTGTTTTAGTTCATGTGAGTGGTTGGGCAAGTATATTTCTTATTAATATTCCTATTGGCATCATTACCGTTTTATTAGGTTGGTATGGATTAAGTGAGAGTGCTGATCCTGAAAATGTTGCTTTAGATCCCTTTGGCCAATTAACCAGTATGTTGGGATTAGGATCACTAACTTATGGTTTAATTGAAGCAGGCTCTGTGGGTTGGTCACATTATAGAACGATATCAACGCTGATTGTGGGAATTATATTTCTTGTCCTTTTCTTAATGATAGAAAAACGTGTTGAGCGCCCTTTATTACCACTAGCTTTATTTAAAGATCGCACTTTCTTTCAATATAACCTTTCTTCTTTTACCTTGGGTTTTGCTACATACAGTAATGTATTTTTTATCGCTTTCTTTTTGCAAAAAGCACAAGGCTGGAGTGCATTAGAAACGGGTTGGAGAATGGCACCAGAATTTATTGCAATGGCACTGTTTTCTATGTCTTTTGGACGACTCTCTTCATATTTCTCAGTAAGAAAACTCATGATCTGTGGTTTCTTATTTATCGCTATTTCTTCTTGTTTATTAGCGACATTAGCAACAAATAGTCACTATGGAGTAACAGGAGGTTACCTCTTTGTATTAGGTGCTGGAATGGGGCTATCAACACCTGCAATAGGTGCTTTAGTGATGAAAAGTGTGCCACCATCTCGTTCTGGTATGGCGTCAGCAACCATGAATGCATTAAGACAAACTGGTATGACAATGGGAATTGCTTTATTAGGTACATTGATGGTGCAACAAGCAATTCATTATATGGTGATCCAAAGTCAGGCATTGGGAATATCTGTAAACTATATCGATATCGTTAGTTTGGTGACTGAAAATGTGACAAATGGTTTAGACAAAGAATTTGTCACTCTATTGCCAGAGGCATTTAATTCGGGGTTCGCTTATGCAATTGCGACTGCGGGGATCTCATGTTTTGTGACTTTATTTATTGTGCTTTTTCCTGTTAAAGCAAAACATAAGGCACTTACTCAACAAATTACAGATTAATGTTTATAAACGCTGAGTTAAAAATTCAAGAAAAGACTCAATATTACGTGAAAGCGTGCTTCGGGTTGCATATATTGCCACTAAATTAATCGTTGCGGGTTGTTGAGGAAACTCGATAGCTCGTAACTTTCCTTCTTTAATCATATCAAGGCAACAATGCTCAGCTAAAATGGCAAATCCCAAACCTTTTAATACTGCTGATTTTGCCAATATGGCACTGTTTACTCGATAATTACTATTAATGGTTACTCTGATCGGTTTTTTATCTTTATCCATAAATATCCAGGGTTGCCCTTCTAGTGCGCTTAAGCTAGAAATACAAGGCATTTTGCTTAATTGTTCGATATGTGTCGGTACTCCTGTTTTTTCTAATAATTTATTAGATGCCACAACAATACTGCGCCATGATTTAATTAAGCGTGAGTGATAGCTACTATCCGCCAAATTTCCACGATGAAAAGTTAACAGCAAATCAATATCATCATCGATGATATTTCTTGGCATTAATTGGGTATCACATTGAATAAGTAAATTAGGATGAAGTGCAGCAAAATCAGCCAAAATATCACCAAGTAGCTCACTACCATATTCACTCGGAATAGTTAAACGGAAAGTACCCGTTAATGGCCCATCACTGGTGATATTACTTACAACATTGTCTAATTCAGTTAAGGTCTTTGTTCCTTGCTGATAGAGTATTTTGCCTTGTTCAGTAAGGCGCATCTTTCGAGTTGTTCTATCAATAAGTTTACAATTAAGTTGCTGTTCAAGCTGCTTAATTGCACGACTGATATTTGAGGTAGGCATAGATAATAGCCGAGCTGCGGCTGCAAATTGCCCTTGCTCTGCTACGGCAGAAAAAATACGTAATAAATTAAGATCGATTTGCATAAATAATTCACTGCCTACTGTATTTCTATTACTCAATATAGGCAGTGTATCATTCATTTTCTTTTCACTCGTTAATAATTAACAGTAACCGTGAGACATAAGTTTTTGATAGCGTTTATCTAATAGTTCCTCGGTTGAATAGCTTTTTAATAAAGCTAAGTCAGTTAATAACTGTTGTTTAAGAAATTCTGCAGCTTGTTGATGATCACGATGAGCGCCACCTAATGGCTCTGGAATAATGGCATCGATAATACCTAATGATTGTAATTTAGGTGCTGTCATTCCCATGGTTTCTGCCGCAATTGGCGCTTTATCAGAACTTTTCCATAGAATAGAAGCACACCCTTCTGGTGAAATTGCGGCATAAGTACTGTATTGCAGCATATTAACTTTATCACCAACACCAATAGCTAGCGCACCTCCTGAAAATCCTTCACCAGTAATAGTGCAAATAATAGGTGTTTTTAATCGCGACATTTCAAGAATATTACGAGCGATAGCTTCTGCTTGTCCTCGTTCTTCAGCACCGACACCTGGATAAGCACCAGCAGAATCAATAAAAATAATGACGGGTAGATGAAAGCGCTCCGCCATTTTCATTAAACGTAATGCTTTTCTATAACCTTCAGGTGATGGCATGCCAAAATTGCGAAGAATTTTCTCTTTTGTATCACGCCCTTTTTGCTGTCCAATCACCATGACTGGCATTTTGTCTAAACGCGCTAAACCCGCAACAATCGCTTTATCATCGGCGTAAGCTCTATCACCTGCCAACTCCTGAAAATCAGTAAAAACTGCTTTAATATAGTCAAGGGTATATGGGCGCATAGGATGACGAGCAAGTTGCACAATTTCCCAAGCACCTAAATCAGTAAAAATAGATTTTGTCAGCGAAAGGCTTTTTTGCCTTAAACGTGCGATCTCTTCATCTAAATTAATACCTGTTGGTTCATCTTGAGATTGCTTAAAGGTGAGCAATGCATCTATTTTTTCGTCTAATTCAACAATAGGTTTTTCAAATTCAAGATGAATAAAAGACATAACGACCTCAGATTTAATGCGGTAAATAAAACAGTGATTGGTTCAGTTTAGAAAAAATAGCAATGTGTTGATAGAGAGGAATTTGATAAACACTATTATCAAAAATGGGATAATTAAACATTACTACAAGATCAGCAAGAAAAAAAACAAGATCAAAAAGAGCTTTTTTTCTAACTTTAAGCTATACAGTAATTACCAAGTCATGTATTAATATACAGTGCGAATTTGTTCTTTTTTCACCCGTAAAAAAATCGCGCAAATTATAAAACACTTCATAAAATACAAATAATTAGAATAAAGATAATATGTTCTCAAAAAAAACACGCTCAACAACTGCTCTGCTATTTTCATCACTTCTTCTTACAATAGGAAGAGGTGCAACATTACCGTTTATGGCGATCTATTTGTCACGGGAGTATCAATTACCTGTTGATGATATTGGTATTGCCATGTCTATTGCATTAACAACTGGTATTTTTTTCAGCCTTGGTTTTGGGATGCTGGCTGATAAATTTGAGAAAAAACGTTATATGTTGCTATCTATTATAACGTTTATCTTTGGATTTGCTGCAATACCTATGATCCATAGTACGGTTTTAGTCGTTATCTTTTTCTCGGTGATTAACTGCTCTTATTTAGTATTTTCAACCGTGTTAAAGGCCTATTTTTCTGAAACTTTATCAGTTTCAGCGAAACCTAAAATATTCTCTCTAAACTATACCTTTATTAATATGGGGTGGACGGTTGGCCCACCTATTGGCACCTTATTATTAATGTATGGAACACAATTACCGTTTTGGCTTGCAGCTATTTCTGCCAGTGTTCCACTTTTTATGATCCAGTTATTTGTTCAGCGTTCTAAAGCAATAAATGTTGGTGAAGAAAATAGTGTGAAGTGGGATCCGAAAATAATGTTAAAAGACAGAGCATTAAGTTGGTTTGTGCTCTCTACTTTTTTCGGTACATTAACATTTGGCTCTTTTGCATCGTGTATTTCACAATATATTTTAGTGGTTTACGATGCAAAATTAGCAGAGTCTGTTATTGCGGTTGTATTACCTGTAAACGCAGCCATTGTTGTCTCTCTACAATATATTGTCGGTAAGCATGTTACAGCCGAAAGACTTCGTAAATTAATGACGCTGGGTACGCTATTTTTTATGCTGGGCTTAATTGGTTTTATGTTTGCTGGCGATAATTTAATCTTTTGGGCACTAGCTATCGCTGTGTTTACCTTTGGTGAATTAATTTATGCACCTGGTGAGTATATGATGATTGATAATATTGCCCCGTTAGGAATGAAAGCCAGTTATTTTTCGGCACAGTCACTCGGTTGGTTAGGTGCAGCGCTTAATCCACTTGCGAGTGGTTTTATTTTAACTGAGTTTCCACCAGCCTCTTTATTCGCTATTTTAATGGTGATTTCTGCATTGGCTTGGTTTTGTATGATCCAAGGTATGAATGCCAGTAAAAGAAGAACGATTGTACTTTAGTTTTGCTCAATAAAAAGATACTAAGGTGTCTTTTTATTGAGTTATAGATAGAAAACTGATGACTTATCAGTATCTACTTTTTCTTTTCAAGATTGAGTTAAGTACAATATCATCTGTCTTATTGTCGTTGATGTTGTTTACGATAACCTGATAAAGAATGCCCTGTTTCTCGTTTAAAATATCGACATAAATAAGAGGGATCATCAAAATGAAGCTTCATTGATAATTCATTTACCGAAAGCGAAGTGTGCATTAATAATGCTTTTATTTCAAGAATAACCTGACGGTTAATCAAGGTTTTAGGTGCATCATTAAAGAACTGCTTCGTTATTTGCGATAAATAAAACGGTGTAATACTTAGCTGATTTGCATAAAAAGCCACTTCTCTATGCTCTAAACAATGTTTTCCAATCAATTCCCAAAACTGCCAGCAAAGCTTTTCTTTACGACTAAATTCTTTTTTTATGACATTCGGTTTTTTAGTCGTTTTCTTTAGAATACACACATCTTAAAAACGTAAGATAAATTGCAGAATATTTAAAAATTAAGAGAAGTTATTGAAATGAAAACATTAAAAACAGAGAGACTTATACTACGCCCATGGAAACTTTCTGATGCGTCAAGTTTGTATCAATATGCAAAAGATGAACGCGTTGGCCCAATTGCAGGTTGGCCAGTACATAAAAGTGTTGAAGAAAGTACCGAAATTATTCGCACTATATTTATGCGTGATGAAGTTTATGCTGTTACGTTAATTGATGACGATCTTGCCATCGGCTTGGTTGGATTATCTTTCGCAAATGAGAGTAATTTCCCGATTGGGGATAATGATGCTGAAGTTTCTTATTGGATAGGCGTTCCATTTTGGGGTAAAGGTTTAATACCTGAAGCCGTAAAAGAAATCAGTCGGCATAGCTTTGAAACACTAGAACTAGATAATTTATGGTGTGGCTATTTCGCTGATAATGAGAAATCACGAAAAGCACAAGAAAAATGTGGATTTAAATTCCATCACGTTATAGAAGAGCAGTACGCGGAATTTTTAGATGAAGTGAAAGTTGAAAATATTTGCCACTTAACTAAAGATGAATGGGTTGAAATCCAAAAACAGACCTATTAAAACAAAACACCAGATTGTGAAATTTACATTATCTGGTGTTTTTTAATATTAATACGGCAATTTAATTAAGCACTTGCTAATGCTTGGGAGAGATCAGCAATTAAATCGTGTGGATTTTCTATCCCAATAGATAAACGAATAGTGGTGTCTTGAATGCCAATGTTATGTCGTAATGTTATTGGTACACCCGAATGCGTTGTTGAACCCGGATGACATGCTAGAGATTCCGTTCCTCCCAGACTTACTGCAAGTTTAAAAATTTTCATTGCATTAAGAAAACGGAAAGCTTCACTTTCTCCACCCACAATATCAAATGAGAAAGTTGATCCCGCACCTGTACATTGTTTAGCAAAAACCTGAGCTTCAACAGAATTTTTATCAGCAAAAGGCAAATAATGAATTGCTTTTACTTTTTCATGATCACGCAGAAACTCTGCAACTAATAATGCATTCTGATTGGCTTTTTCCATTCTAATTTGTAATGTTTCTAAAGAACGGCCTAACATCCAGCAAGAATGTGGATCCAGTTGTGTCCCTATTGCTCCTCTTAATAATCTAATTTGATTAATAAGTTCACGAGAGCCCATTGCGGCACCTGCGACTAAATCTGAGTGTCCACCAACATATTTTGTTAAAGAGTAGACCGAGATATCAGCACCTTGTTCTATCGGATGTTGATATACAGGGCCAAGTAATGTGTTATCACAGACAATAATAGGACGGTAGCCTTGTGCTTTTTCTAATTGGTCAGCAACGTTTTTTAATGCTTCAATATCTACTAATGAATTAGTTGGGTTTGCAGGAGTTTCTGCAAAAATAACGGATACACGTCCTTTTTGGCTGGCTTTATCTGCTTGTTCTTGAATCAGTGAAAGGTTTAGCCCATCAGTAAATGGTGTGGCTTGGATCCCAAATTTAGCAAGTGTTTTGGCAATTAATGTCTCAGTTCCGCCATAAAGTGGTTGTGAATGTAAAATAACATCACCGGGCTGCGTTAATGCCATTAATGTTGTGGTAATTGCGGACATTCCTGATGAGAATAATACACAGGATTGCGTATTTTCATAAACAGCTAGTCTGTCTTCAACAATTTCACTATTAGGTTGATTAAAGCGAGAATAAACTAAACCTGCTTTTTCACCTTCTGGTAAAGGTTTTCTACCACTTACGGTATCAAAAAAAGCTTTACCCTCTTCAGCACTTTTAAAAATAAAGGTGGATGTTAAAAATACAGGTGGTTTAACTGAACCTTCAGAGAGTAATGGATCATAGCCATAGCTCATCATTAGTGTTTCTGGTGATAGTTTATGCTCGCCGATATATTGTTTTTTCAGTTGAGAGTCAGTCATTTTTTTTATTTCTTATGTTTAATGAAGGATCTTTATCATACTGAAAAAAATTCATGTTGTTAGATTGTTTTATATAGAATAAAAACCAGTAGTTATATAAAAATAGCGAGTTCAAACATAAAAATAACGTTAAATAAAAGGTTCTATTTGTTGAGTGATATTTAATCAAGGTAATTTGATTAAATAAAAGTTGATTATTCTAGTTAAAAAGAAGGAAAAAGCAGTAGGAAAAACTTAAAGATAAAAAGAATGAGAGCCTCTTTTTACCTTTAAGTTAAGGGAGATTACCAAGCTCTTACAGCATCACCTTTATACATTTCTTTAAATTTTAACTCGATTTGTCTTGAATGCAGAACTGAAACCAGTTTCTTTATATTTTCATCATTTTTGTTATCTTCACGCGTAACAATAACATTAGCATAAGGTGAGTTTTTATTTTCTAAGATCAATCCATCACGAGTTGCAATAAGCCCAACTTGAGATGAAAAATTATTGTTGATGATAGCCATTGTGATATTTGGATCATTTAATGCTTCAGTAAGCTTGGGGGTGTCGATTTCAACAAAAGTGATTTCTTTTGGGTTATAGATAATGTCATCTACTGTTGGTGTAAAACCAACATTATCATTAAGAGTAATAAGATGATTTTCTGCTAGTAATAAAAGTGCACGCCCTTTCATACTAACTTCATTTGAAATTGCAACGACATCACCAGGCTTTAATTCATTTATATCGCTAATTTTTTTAGAGTATGCGGCTAAAGGAAAGATATACGTTTTACTGGCAATATGAAATTGGTAGCCATGCTCTTTTATTTGAGCTTGAAGATAAGGAATTGATTGAAACGCATTCGCATCAACTTCTTTATCGTTCAATGCCTTATTGGGCTGAACATAATCATTGAAAGCAACAATCTCAACATCTAACCCTTCAGTTAATTTCGCTAAACGAATTACTTCATCCCAAATCACTTGATCAGGCCCTGTGTTAATTGCCACTTTTACTCTATGTGTATCTTCTTGTGAACAAGACACTGTAAATAGTGATATTGAGGCTAGAAGTAAACCTGTAATAATTTCCTTCATATCTCCCTCTTAAACAGACTTTGATAAAACAGCGCCATAAAAATCATTTTGATTAAGAAATATCCTAACAGTAGATTAATAACAAGGAACAAGAAATGATACAAGTACCCAGTGCATATAAAGAAAGGAATATTATTTATATTTTCACAATACATTGTTTTATAAAACAAAAAAGAACACATCATAATATGATGTGTTTGTTATTTAATTGTAGATTTATTCATTAATAATTTTGTTTATACAATTATCAGAATACGCATCTTCTACGCTAAGATAAGATGATTCAGTTACACAATAACTATTAAATTGCCATTTAAACTGGATTTCATCACCCTTCTTATTTTCTGAAATAGAATAACTTGAAAAGCGGATTGGAGTGTTTTTTTGTAGGTTGTTTCCTACTTTTTCAGCACTTAGCAATACGACGTGATTTTTTTTCTCAATAAATTTGAAATCAGAGATGGTGATATCTGTACCTTTAATCTTATTGTTAAAAAGACTCAAAGCGTTAGCATATATGGACGGAACAATATAAACCTGTTGATCTCTTCCTTTGATATAAACAGTTGCCAGATCAACAGAGGTTGAATCATTTAATGCTCGTCTAGATTTAACGACAACATCAGGAACACCATCACCATTAAAATCGATAAGATTTACTCCATATTCGAGTTTAATATCTGCTGCTGTTAAAGCAAATGGTAATGATAAAAAAAGTAATCCTAGCCCAAGTTTTAATATATTATTCATTGTATTCACTTCTTTTTTGCTTATTACTTGCGCATCAGACTACTTTGTAACAGTGATTAGTCAAGGTGTTTTATGTTTCAAAATAATACAAAATTTACATTTATATTATTTATAAATTATTTTCATGGTAATCACGATAATTATTTGACTATTATAAAAAGAATATATTTTTAGTGGTTATATTTTTTAGATTTAACCTTTCGCTTTAATATAGAGCAATATAATTTTTAAGATCGCTAATTCTTTCTTTTGTTTTATGTTTTAAACAACTGCTATATACCATTGGTGCTAAACTACCACCTTGATAATAGTCAGCTTCATATTGGCAAGAGAGGTCTCTAAAATTAACCCAAACTAACTGGGCTTGCTTAAGCTGATCTTTTCGACCACCATCTAACTTGGCGTAATATTGTTGATAAATATGGTTAAGTTCTTCATCTTTTTGCTGAAAATCTTGATATACACATTGATTAATTTCAGTCTGAGTCGCCGCATTTCGACAATCAAAATTATCTGCTTGTAAATGTATAGACCAAAATAGTATACCGCCAGATATTGCACCGAATAGGATAAGTTTTTTCATCACACCGTCCATTTTTTGATTAAAAACATCGCTAAAGATATTTACTTCATTCCTTTACTACTTAATTTAAAAGATAAAAACAAAGTAAGCTATTTATCATTTTAGCAATATTTCTTATATGACAATTACGTGAAGACAACGCAAAAGCGCTCTATTTTAGATAATCCAATTTAGATAGCAACATTTAACCTTGAGTAGTTATACTGATATTTTATTTAGAGAAAATACTTATTTAATAAAAATTTAAAAAAATGATAACTCAATATCTTTTTTCTTTAACAATAAATGTCATTTGTAAAAAAATTAAGTGAAATAGTAGTCATATTCTATTGTTTGTTTTTTTGTATTGAATAAATTTTACTTCAACAAGAAACTCATCTTACCAGTTCCTATTTAAGCAAATTTTAATAAAATCACTTCAATTAATTAGACTAATCAGTCTAATTAATACATATTATATAAATACAGTTATAAATGATTTATTTATAATACTCACGGGTCTATGCCCATGGTGGATTTTTCAAGATATGAAAAAATATTTCAAATCAATTTGGTTTTATTTAGGGTTAATCACACTTATTTTTGTGATTATCATTAGTGCTGGTCAGTATTCTGATTTTGAATTGGGTGATCATACATCCACGATAACACCGATTAGTTTTTCTTCTAAAAAAGACATTTTATCTGGGACATTAATTTTACCGAATCAGAACAATACAAAAGCAGTCGCTATTTTGGTTCATGGTGATGGTGCTCAAGATCGCTTTTCAAATAGTGGATATTTGCCATTAATTAATAGTTTGCTGGATGCTGGCATTGGTGTGTATACATGGGATAAAGCCGGTGTGGGAGAAAGCCAAGGAAATTGGTTACTTCAATCTATGCAAGATAGAGCAGATGAAGCGCAAACTCTTCTAGTAAAGGGATCCATATTTTAAAAACTAAAAAACACGCTAAATAAGGTTGTTTAGCGTGTTTTACTCTTCAATTAAATTGGCAACTTCAAGCAAGTTATTATCAGGATCACGTAAATAAACCGACATAATAGCGCCAGTTGCTCCCGTTCTAGGAACAGGCCCTTCTTCTATTTTTACACCTTGCTGATTTAAATGCTCGATAATCTCTGATAATGGTGTTTGTGTTAAAAAACACAAATCAGCTGAACCTGCGGTTGGTCTTGCGGCCTTGGGAAGAAATTCTTTTCCTACTTGGTGAAGATTTATTTTTTGAGAACCAAAAGTGAGTGCTTTGCGTCCTTCTTTAAACGTAATAACGTTAAAGCCTAATACGCGGTGGTAAAAATCACAGGTTATCTGAATATCGGCAACCGTTAACACCAAGTGATCAAGGTGTGTAATTTTCATCAAGCTCTCACTTTTTATACATCAATTAAAATTCACACTTCGTTTTTAAAATGGCCGTTTTTCTATGGTGATCTAGTGCTAACTCAATTAATTTAGTAATTAATGATTGATAGCTTAAACCTGCACTCTGCCATAATTTTGGATACATACTGATATTGGTAAAACCAGGCAGTGTGTTTATTTCATTAATCACAACACGATTATCCTGTGTTAAGAACACATCCACACGAGCCATACCTAAGCAATTAAGAACACGGTATGCTTTTAATGCAACTTGACGAATATGCAAACTCGTATTTTCATCCATTACCGCTGGAACAATAACTTTAGCACCATCTTCATCAATATATTTTGTGTTATAGGCATAAAAAGCATCGTTTAATACGACTTCACCACAAGGACTAACTTCTGGATCTTCATTACCTAAAACAGCACACTCTATTTCACGACCTACAATAGCACTTTCAACAATCACTTTAAGATCGTATTCAAAAGCCATTTCTAATGCAGCATTGAATTCTTCTTCATTATTAACTTTGCTTATTCCTACGGAAGAACCTAGGTTCGCAGGCTTAATAAATAAAGGAAGTCCTAATTGACGAACCATTTCGTTGTAAGGAATGTCATTAATCTGATGCGCCATGATGGTAATAAATGGTGCAACTGCTAATCCTGCGCCATCAAGTAGGCGTTTAGTAATATCTTTGTCCATACAAGCTGCTGAACTCATGATATTTGGCCCTACATAAGGCATATCAATCATGTGTAATAAGCCTTGAAGTGTCCCATCTTCACCGTACGCGCCATGGACAATTGGGAATACAACATCAATTTGAGGTAATGCCTGACCATCTTCAAGTGAAACAAATTGGTTTTTTACACTACCAGGAATAATAGCAACCGCTCTTAAAGGTTTGCTTAATGAAATAGTTTTAGGATTATCGCTATTTAGTAAATAGTCAGTTTCTGAATATTCATGCCACTGACCTTGTTCATTAATACCGATTAAGCAAAGGTCGAATTTCGTTCGATCTAATTCATTAATAATGTTTTTTGCTGACTGTAATGAAACTTGATGCTCTGTGGATTTACCACCAAAAATAATAGCGACTCTTAATTTACTCATTTTCTAACCTTTTATAGGACAGCTATAGCGAATAGGTAGCAATATATCATGATAAAAACCCCCAATGTAGGTAGATAGTTCTTATCTGCGAAAAATTACGATAAAATGATGAAATTCTATGATTTAGAGTGTTTAAACGTCACTATTTCAAGATATAACGACTCAATAACGATAACAATTCTATTGGTATAAGGTAAACACCATGGCTGATGTAAAACAACCGATTGAAATGGATATTACCGAAGTTGTAAAAGCAACTGGTATCGCCTCTTCAGCGATCCGTTATCATGAGAAAAAAGGACTTATTATTTTGTTGATAGCAATTAAACTACGAAAACATTTACCTGTTACAGCACAATAGAGTAATTCTATAAATTTACGGCAAATAGAAATTGTTCTTTATTTGTTCACAATTATCTTAAGCCCGCTTAAATAGCGGGCTTTCACACAAAATGACACCTTTTGTTCTTCTTACAGGATTGCATATCAGAAATCTATCTTGGTAGAATTACACTACCGATTAACTTTTAAACTTAGAGAAGGAGGCTAATTATGTTTTTGTGTGATCTTATTGAATACTCACACTTCTTTGGTAATCGCCACAGCTCAGGCTCTCACAGTATTTTACTGCGTTAACCTGCCTGAGCGACGTTAACTATTACCTCTCCTCAGCTTACAGGGTTATCGCTTGATATTACCCAAGGCATTGTCATGCCTAAAAATGAGTAAGCTATGAGCACTTTATTATCTACACAAAATCTATCTTTCCATAATAATCACGGTTTATTATTAAACGATATTTCTTTAGCACTGATTAAAGGTGAGAAGATTGGTTTAATTGGTTATAACGGTTGTGGGAAAAGTACTTTATTAAAATTACTTTCACATCAATTATTACCAAGTTCAGGTGTTATTTCCGTTGCTAATCAAACGGTTATGGCATATATAGAACAACACTTACCCACTGAATTACAGTCAATGACTTTAATGAATGCTGTACTTCATAAATTACCTGAAGAATACAGATTATCTGAAGGCTGGCGAGCTGAGTTATTGCTAAGTGAAATGGGATTTAAACTTCACGAAAAAGATCTACTTGTTTCACAATTAAGTGGTGGTCAACACACTCGTTTATTATTAGCGAGAGCGTTAATTATTGAGCCTGATTTATTATTACTTGATGAACCAAGTAACCACCTCGATTTACCCACCATTTTATGGTTGGAAACCTTTTTAAAACAGTGGCGTGGTAGCTTCATTCTGGTTTCACATGATAATACGCTATTAGACAACGTAACGAATTGTACATGGATTATTCGTGATAAATCGCTATCTATCTTTCGGTTACCCTGCTCTCAAGCTCGAGTTGAACAAGAAGAGCAAGATATCAGTGCGCAACATCGCTATGATGCACAACAAAAAGAGATAGATAGAATAGCCCAAAGTGCGAAGCAACTTGCAATATGGGGGCACGTTTATGATAACGAGAATTTATCTCGTAAAGCCAAACAGATGGAAAAACATATTGTTCGTTTAAAAGATGAACAAACTGAAGTGACGTCTGGAAATCAGTGGGTATTACAGTTTTCTGGTACGACATTACGTGCCGACAGACTCTGCGAATTAAATCAACTTGCTGTTATTCCTGCTGAAAATACACCAGTTTTATATACAGTTGAAAATCAGCGTATAAAAAGTGGTGATCGAGTAGCAATAATTGGCGCTAATGGAACAGGTAAATCATCATTATTAAAGATGATTTGGTCACTTAGTTTAGTTGATATAAGTGAACAAAATGCAATAAAGTTGCATCCTCGAGTTGAATTGGGTTATTACGATCAAAAAATTGCTCAATTAGTTGATAATGATACCCTTTCTGATGCATTAAAACCCTTTGCGCCATTAACGGATGAACAGAGAAAAATGGCACTTATTAGTGCTGGTTTTGCTTATACTCGCCACGGACAGAAAGTGAGTACATTAAGTGGTGGCGAACGAGCACGTTTATTGTTTGTTGGCCTGAGTTTAGCAAACTATTCTTTATTAATGTTGGATGAGCCTACAAACCATATTGATATGGAAGGCAAAAAGGCATTAGCTGAACAAATTAGCCAATTTCCTGGTGGTGTCTTATTAGTTAGCCATGATAGAGAATTGATTGAAAATAGCTGTAATCGTTTTTGGTATATTCATAATGGTATTTTAATAGAGCACCATGATATTGAAGCGATTTATCAGCTTATTACTGAAGAGGAAATACCAGAAATTCAGCAAGAGAATAAACTCAATAATTTGCAGAATATCTCATCAGTTCCATTAGATTCACATGATGATGAAAAACTCTTTAAGTTAATTGAGCTAGAAGAGAAATTAGAGGCTGATTTAGCGCGTAAAACTAACCATCAAAAACCTGCTTTGCAGGCGCAATGGAAATTAGAAATTAGCCAGCTAAAGCAAGCACTTAAATTGATATAAGATTGATAAGGTTTTGTTTAAGTAAAAAGGATCACGATGTGATCCTTTTTTATTTGTTCTTATTTTACTAACTGATATTCAATAAGATATAAAGATTGTGTTGTCGGATAAATATCTTTGATAAGTGCTTTCAACACTGGAAGTGTCATGCCTTCCTGCTGCGCGTGATACTCATTAATATCGTCATAACGTAGAGACGATACCGCTATGATTTTCAATTTTCCATAATGAGTACGATGTTCATTAGCAAATAATTCAACAATGCTTCCCGGTTTGTAATCACTTTCACTTTCATCTCGGATAGTAATCACTTTTTTTCCTTCAAGAATGGAAGGTATTAAACGTTCAAAAAAAGTAATTTCTGTTGGTATTGCCGACATAATATTGACTCATAAATTTATTGATAAGTTGCTGATTATCTTATCATACAATAACTCTTTTTTATTTCTTTTTACCCATAGAGATGTCATTTAAAGCTTCCGTCTGAAGTAACTTAGCCTTACGCTCAATCCCCCAACGATAACCAGATAATTCACCATTTTGTCGAATAACACGATGGCATGGAATAGCAACAGCTAGTTTATTAGCGGCACAAGCATTAGCGACTGCTCGATATGCCTTAGGCACTCCAATTTTGTTAGCAATTTCTTGATAAGTCATAGTGCTACCAAAAGGGATATCTAATAATGCCTGCCAAACTTTTTGCTGAAATACAGTACCTTGGATATCAAGAGGTAAAGATAAGGGTTGTTTGGGTAATTCAATAAAGCCGATGACTTGTGCAATGACTTGCTCAAATTCTTCATTTGCACCAATTAATTCGGCCAGAGGAAATTGTTTTTGCAAATCTTCTAATAACACCTCTGCATCGTCCCCTAACATAATGGCACAAATCCCCTTTTCACTTTGTGCTACAAGAATACTTCCCAAAGAGCACTGAGCGATAGCAAAAAAGATGGCAATATTCTTACCACCCGTACGCCAATTCGTTGGTGTCATACCTAATATTGCTGTTGCATTTTCATAAAAACGGCTATTAGCATTAAAGCCTGATTGATAAATCGCATCTGTAATACTGCCGTCTTGAACTAACGCTTTTTTTATTAATTTTTGACGATAAGCATTAGCATAATCTTTTGGTGTGATCCCCATCGTTGATTTAAATAAGCGATGGAAATGATATGGGCTTGCCATAACATGCTCTGCAATAGAGGTAAGCGACACGTCACCGTTATTTTTTTCAATAAAACGGCAGGCTTGCTCAATAAGTTGATTATATTTACTTTCCATTATGGTAGTCCTTTAAACGCGGGATTATGGCTATTCTTGACAAACATAATGAATAAAGAACTCCGTTTATTGCTCAATTACTCTGGTTCTTTAGATAATGCCCATAGATAAAGCGATGCCGTGGAACCATAGGGTGAATAGCGTTTTCTGTAACGTTCGAAGCGCGCTTTATCTAATGTTTTATGACGATAAAGACGCATAATTCCGCGTTGAATAGCTAAATCTCCCCAACTTAAAATATCTGGTCGATTAAGCGAGGAAATTAATAGCATTTCTGCTGTCCAAATCCCAATACCTTTTAGTTGAATTAAAGTATCGATAACCTCTTTATCTGTCATATCAGGAATTTTATTTAAATTTAATTTTTCTGAGATAACGGCGTCAGCAATACCGATAATATAATCGGCTTTGCGCATAGTCATTCCACACTGTTGGATCTCTTGTTCTGATAATTTTGCGATACGTTCTGGTGTGTAAATACCCCCACATAAATTGAGTAGTCGCTGATTAACAGTTATGGCAGCAGAAACCGAAATTTGTTGTTCAATAATGTTTTTAACTAATGCTGTAAATAGATCAGGTGTTAATGGACGCTTAATTTCACCTATTCTTTCAATGAGTTCGGCTAAGCGCTTATCACATTTTTTTAATGAGTTTATCTCTGTTTCGCCATATTGAAAATGCATAAATTAACTTAATTTAAATGGAATATTCATGTCAGTATAACGTGAAAATAAGTGTGCTATGCACTCCATTTCTTGCTTTTTTGCTAAACTTTCTACCTTTTATCATAGGTAACTAAAGTAGTGTTTGGTAAAAGAGCTTAATTAATTTTTCGTAGAAGAAGTTAATCAATAAAAAATATCATCACATTTAAAAACTATAATTTTATATTAGAAGTTATAACAAATATAAAAATACCAAATTTAAATTAGCACCTATACTTTATTTTACCTTCTGAATTTTTACTTAGGTCAATTCTTGGTTATTCTGTAATTACAGGATTTAATATGAAAAATCATACACTCAATTTACAAAACAAAGCTGACGCACTAGCAGTAATGAAGAAAGCAATGAGCTTTACTATTCCTGCCGCATTAAGAGTTGCAGTAAAATTAAATATCGCGGATTTATTAAAAAATGGCTCTAAAAGTATTGATGAATTAGCAGAAAAAACAAATTCATCACCATCTGCATTAAATAGAATATTAAGAATGTTAGCCTCTGAGAAAATATTTTATGAATTAGAAAATCAAAACTACTCACTTACTCCTATGGGCGCTTTTTTATTAAGTGATCATGAATATAGCTTACGTGATGCCATTTTAATGCTGACAAATGAGACGTTATGGAGACCTGTCGGTGATATTACTGAATCTGTGCAAGGTAATCCCGCCTTTGAAAATCTTTATGGCATAAGTTTTTACCAATACTGGCAAGATAATGTAAGAACAGATCATGATTTTCAATCAGGTATGAGTTCACTTTCAAAGATAGAAAATTATTTCATTATTAAACATTATCAATTTCCTGAAAATGTAATTATCACAGATATTGCTGGCGGATTAGGCGGATTGTTATTAAACGTATTAAAAGAAAATCCGACTTTGAAAGGACAATTATTTGATAGGCCTCATGTGCTGGAAAGAACGTTGTTGACTGAATTAAATGATGATAGTCGTTGGCGTTTAATATCAGGAGATTTATTTGGAGAATATCCCGAATCTGATATTTATTTAATAAAATATATTATTCATGACTGGGATGATAAAAGCGTTATTAAAATTTTTAAAAACTTCCGTAATGCAATGAAGCCTAATTCAAAAATACTTATTATTGAACCGGTTATTTTCAAAAAGAATGTATCTGATATGGCTAAATATATGGATCTTCTCTGTATGTGTGCATTTCCTGAATCGGGTGAACGTACAGAGGCAGAGTTTATTGCTTTACTAGATCAAGCAGATTTGAAAATTAATAAAGTGGTTAAAACAGAAACGTACAACTCAATATTAGAAGTCGTTATTAAATGACCTATTGAGATAGTCATTTATTTGTAGCAACAAAAAAAGCCACTTTCAAAAGTGGCTTTTTAGATTAAAAAAGATTATGCAGTTAACGCTAGTTTGGCACCAAAAAGTAAGAACACGGCACCAATACAACTATTTGATAATGAAGCTAACCGTTTGTTATGTTTTACTTTATTAGTAATAGCAACACCGCCAAAAATAAGAACTGATAAATAAAGCATACTGCATGTTTCTAAAATTGCACCCAATACAAAGAATGGAACACCTGCATTTTCATACTTAGGATCGATAAACTGAATAAAGAAAGAAACATAAAAAATGATCATTTTTGGGTTAAGCATACTCAAAAATAACGCCTTAACATAAAGACCATCTTTTGCTTTTACAGTTACTTCAGTTACTTGCTCTGGTGTCTCTTTTTTCTTTTGGAACGTTGCATATAACGTTTTTAACCCTAAATAGGTTAAATAAAGAGCACCTGCATATTTAATGACAATAAAGAAGACGGGTGAAGTCTTGACTAATGAAGCAACCCCCAAAAATGCCAAAAAGATTAATAATGCATCACCCGTAAAAACACCAAGAGCGGCTTTATACCCCCCTTTTACGCCATGCTTCGCACTGGAAGTAAGGACGAAAATCGAGTTTGGACCTGGTACTAAAGTAATAAAAATAACGCCTAAAAGGTATGTCCAAATATTTGAAATACCGATACTTTCTAACATACGACGCCTTTTTTAAAAAAATAACATGCTGAATATGTGAGCTATCATATCCACAATATTTTTTTTGTAAAACAATAATCTTTATACAGACTAAAGATAAGTTAATTACTCTGCTTTTTAATATAAAAAGCAGTTAGTAAGACTTTTTTTGTATTTATTTTTAGATTAAAAAACCAGTTTGAATCTAAGTTATAGTATGATGCTGAAATTAAAATTTATTCAGATTTAACCTCTGCATAAATCTATTAAAATGAAGTTATAAACTATATTTTGGTTTTAATTTAGATTCAATATCCTATTGTTTGTTTTGTGTTATGGTTCATTATTCTTTTTGTGATCTTGAGCGATATTTTATTTTTAATATTAAAACCGCCTTACTCATTAATTTCATGAAAAATAAGTGTTTTTATTAGTATTTAGAGCGTTATTTAGCACAAAAAGAGAGGGAATAAAAAAGATTATATTTACCAAAACCATTATTCTAGGTTGTTTTTTATTTTTAGCATAAAAAACATGCTTACCTCTGATTACAGTTTAAGAGAATAAAATGGATCTAAATAGCTCATCTTTACCTTGTATTATCTCCACACCAGAGATGGAGTTACGCCATTTTGCTCAAAATGAGATTATTGCAACTGAAGATTACATTGATAATAGTGATGAACATCACCCTGAGCGAATTGCATGTCATGCACAAGCGACTTTTTATGATAATTTTACGCAAACAGGTAAACTAACAATAAAACAGGTTGCTGTTGGTGAAAGGCCTATGCCTAAAGATGAAATGCCAATTATTGGAGAAATATCTCCTTATCAGGGATTATATCTTGTTACTATGCACGCTGCCGTGACATTGTCACCTTTATTATGTGAATTAGTTGCACAAGAACTTGTTTACGAAAAAGCGGAACCTCTATTAACGCCTTATCGCGTATCACGATTCAGCTAGAGAACCATTATGGATGCACAACTGTATAAAGAATTTAAAATAGTAGAAAAAGCCTTTTGGTCAGAAATTTGTGAAAATAATATTCGTATTGGTGATCATACACATTGCTTTATGACACCAATGGATGCTGCCATTTTTAACTTTATTTATTTGCGCCAAGGTGCAACAGAAAGTTCATTCCAGCAAGCCAGCACCCTTTTTACTTCGCAGAAAAAAAATCATATTTTGGTATTACCAGAGTCATTATTGCCTGAATTTGAAGAAATAATAAAAAATGCAGGTTATACCGGTGATGGTATGACAACTGCAATGTATTTAACATTATCAGAAGCGGTATTCCCATCTTACAGAAATAATCCTTGCGATATTATTTTAACTAATCACAACCTTGAACAGTGGGCGCACCCATTAAAAACGGCGTTTCCAGTGGGAGATGATAGTGATGATACGATTGTTAATGAATATATTCGCTATCACCAGAAAGCATTAGATAATGGCGTAGCTATTTTCCATTACGCGTTATTAGTTGATGGTCAGCCTGTCTCTTCATTAACGTTAACAATACACGATAAATTAGCCCGTTTTGATGATATTGGAACAGATATTGCCTATCAAGGTAATGGTTATGCGACACATTTGATTAAGCATGTTTTAGAGTTTTGCCGTGAACAAGGCGTTGAACGTTGCTTCTTAGATGCATCAGCAGATGGTTTAGCGCTATACCGTAAGTTTGGTTTTAAATCGCTCTTTAACTATCTCAGTTTTATTAAAGAATAAAAGCTGCTATATGAATAGGCTCAATCATGTTTGTTGAGCCTATTTTTTAAATATTAATAGAGACTAAGTCTTTTCTCAGCGTCTTGTTTATCTTTATTGCTAATTTGTCTTATCACACGACAAGGATTTCCAACAGCAACGCAATTAGGTGGAATAGATTTTGTTACTACACTGCCTGCACCTATAACGCAATTATCACCGATGGTCACACCAGGTAAAATAATACACCCTGCACCTAACCATACTGAGTTACCGATAGTAATTGGTAATGCATATTCAAGTTCACTGCTACGTATTTCAGGATCAATCGGATGAGTTGCAGTTAAAATACTGACATTTGGCGCACACATCACATTGTGTCCAATTTTTACTGAGGCACAATCTAATATTGTTAAATTAAAATTAGCGTAAAATGCTTCGCCAATTTCAATTAACTGACCATAGTCACAATGAAATGGTGGTTCAATAGTAAAATTATTGCCCGTTTTTCCTAAAAGCTGTTTTAAATATGTCTTTCTCTTTTCAACGTCAGAAGGACGCGTCATATTAAAATCATAAATAATTTCACGCGCTTTTACTCTAAGTGGTTCTAAACTATCATCTTTACTAGCATGATAAAGATGACCTGATACCATTTTTTCGTATTCTGTCATTGTGATGCTCCGAATTTGAAATAAAACAGTTTAGATAAACGTCAATATTAATTTCCTTATTCTAGCGTTAATTAACTTAAATTAGCGGTGTTTTTTAAGTCCATTAAGTGCGGCTTGATGAAATTGATCATTTAAATTAGCGGTTAAGCTTTGTGAAATAACGGTCATTTCAGGCCCTGCTAAAGTGGGTGAACCTGTACCAAAAGGCGGGCGAGGATCATACTCAATCGCTAATTCAACTAATTGAGCAAAAGGTGTGCCTAGCAATTGTTCTAATACTAATAATGAAGCGTCGAATGAACCAGTTGCGGGCCCCGAGGTATAAATATTACCATCAATAACAACATCACTTCCCTCTACCGCTATGGCTCCCATATCAGGTAACATTGGAACGACATTTGAATTACTTGTCGCTCTCTTACCTTTTAATAATCCAGCGGCACCCAAAACTAAAGAGCCATAACATGTACCAATAACATAACGCGCTTTATTACCCATTTTGGCGAAGAATGCCAATGTCTCTTCATCTTCAACAATCTCTGGTGGCACCATTCCAACCACTAATACATCAAGATCTTCTGGGCACTCATTAAAAGTCATGGTTGGCATTGTTGGCCAACCAATATAGCCTTCAACTAACTCTTTCTTTTTCCATATAAAATAGATTTCTGCACTGGCAATAGTAAATACCGATTGAGCGCCATTAATATCCATAGGCATAAAACCGGGACAAACAAAAATACCGACTTTGAGCGGTTTGGATTGTTGTTTACGCCCTTCTTCAACAAGTTTAATAATTGAAGGCATATTCTTTCCATACAGCATTTCATTACGTGTCATTTTATTTTCCTATTTTGTACTAGTTAGTAAAATAATGACATTTGTTTTATACTGAGTAAATACATTTATTACTAAATGGTACAAAATGAAAAAGAAAGGTCGTCCTCGCCGTTACGATAGTGATGCTGCGCTTGAAAAAATAATGGCATTATTTTGGCGAAAAGGATTTACAGCAACATCAATGGATGATTTAGTCATTGAAACACAAATGAATAAGCCTAGCCTTTATGCCGCATTTGGTAATAAAGCAGTATTGTATGAGAAAGCAATTGAACGCTTTAATCATATTGCTTCTACACGTTATCGCCATGAACTTGAGAAACAATCACCTCAAGACAAAGTGACAGAAAGAGTAAAGCGCTATTTGATTTCAGCTATCCATTTTTATACTGATAGCGAAGGTTTAGCTGGCTGTATGGTACTTTCAACCGCAGTAACTGAAGTTGAAGATCCAGCAATAAAAACGATGTTAAATCAGGTTATTAACGCACAAACTCAGCAAGTTGAAGATGCTTTACAAGAAGCGTTAGAGGCGGGTGAATTAAAAGAAGAAACGGATATTCGTACCATTGCATTGGGTGTGGTTGCTCTTTTACATTCAATCTCATTAAGAGCAAGAGCCGGTGCCACCGTTAATGAATTACTGCCATTTGCTGATATTTCACAAACTTTAGTCATACCTTATTTATCAGATAATTATTAAAGTAAAGGCTGTGAATACAGCCTTTTTATTAAGAATAGATGCCATTAAATAGCAGTGAGCCACCTGCAAAAATCAGCATGGCATCTAGTAACCATTGAAAAAGTTTTGGTGTCAGTTTTAATACCAGTTTTTTACCAAGGTAATTTCCTACAGTTAAGCCACAACCTACTAACACCCCACTAATGAAGATAAAGCTATTAACTGCACCTAGTTGGCTAAATGTCAGGGCTTTGGTGAGATAAATAACAAATGAAGCAGCTGCTTCTGTCGCAAGTAATGGCCCTAATGTCAGACCATATGCAGAAAATATGGGAATAGTTAATGGTCCTGTGGAAAACACAACTCCCGTTAAATAGCCGATAACGGCGCCAGCAATAATAACTTGGTAAGTTTTCATTTTGATTTGATGTTTGCGTAATAAGTGGATCACGGGGATCATCAATATAAAAAACATACCCATACCCATATTTAGCCATTTTTCAGGCATTATCCATAATGTATTAGCACCAAGAATCACGGCTGGAATACCGGGTAACAGATAATAAAATAGTGGTTTAAAGCGAATACTGTGACGCCATAAATAAATACGCGATAAATTTCCCATCACTGACGCTAATGCCATAATAGGTACAGCTTCTTTAGCACCAAACACATAGGTCAATGCGGGAATTAATAAAATAGAAGAGCCAGTTCCTACAACGCCACTGATTACACCAGACAATACTGCCAATAAAATAACCGCGATAAAACTCATTATCATCCTTTAAGTTCAATACGTTAAAGACGCTGTATCATACCCGCCTTCTTTATTTTTACCTGTGATAAAATGTCACGGTATTGTGAGTTTTAATCAGAAAGCCGCTTTATTTATGATGAATAAACTATAATGAGAATGAGAAAATTATGATGAGAAATCTTCCTCCATTACCTTCATTGCGTGCTTTCTTAGTCGCTTGCCATAGCCAAAGTTATACTGAAGCCGCACAAACATTATGTGTCACTCATGGTGCTATCAGTCGTCATATCCAAGTTATAGAGAAATGGTTTGGTGTCACTTTATTCAATAAACAAGGTTTACGCCGAGTACCCACTCCTTATGCATTGACATTGGCGCAAGAGTTAAGTGATGTTTTTGATAAGTTAAATGATATTGGTTTTCGTTATGGTAATGGTGGAAAAAACGATATTTTAAATATCAGTGTTCCTACAACACTTTGTTTAAAATGGCTTATTCCACAAATGGAGGATTTTTATCTTAAATATCCTAATGCAAATATCCAAATTGCGTCTGCAAATAGTGAGCGATTTCATTTGATTAGCCATGATGATCTGATTATTCGCCCTCAACCTCAGCAACAAGAGTATTCATCTATTGTTTTTTTAGAGGATAAACATTGTTTAATTGCTTCTGAAAAATTCTTAAAACATTACAGTGTCACTAAATTTGAGGATGTTTTTGACTGCCCTGTTATTGATACACTTACTCGCCCTGGGCATTGGCAGCAATGGTTAATGGCGACTCATCTTAATACTCAGCGCTCATTCTCACGTCACTATCGCTTTGATCACTTTCATATTTCTCTTCAAGCCATTATTGAAGGATTGGGTTTAGGCATTGGCCCGATTTCGATTTTATCGAATGAAATAAATAGTGGTACTTTAAAAGTGTTATTTCCAAATATCCAAATTGCTCCAATAAGCTATTACGCTTTAACGCCATTGGGTGTACAAAAAACCAAAACACATCTTGATTTTGAACAATGGCTCACCCAAAAGAAAAGTTAATTTTACTAATGAAATAAGTGATTATTTTTCATAAAAATAGCGATTTTAACCCTATTAACTACACTTTTTAAAACTGATTTTTAGTGGTTTTATTAAAAATATCTAATGATAACCTTCTTTTTATGAATAGGTAAAAACGCCAATCGTGCTGTTTTTATAATTCGCGATCTTTCTCTACCTCTTCTATTAAATTTATTTAAATTCAAGTTATTAAGATTAAAAATTAAGTACATTAACTTATGTAAATTATTTTGATTTTAAATAATCTGTTATAAACACTTATTGTTTAACTTAAATTAACGTTCTATGCTGATATTTATATATAAAATTTATTAATTTATTTGCTGGCAACGAAGGACGATAAGATGTCTGTAGCTGTGACAAAAAAAGCAATAGAAAAACTAATTAATGGGTATGAGTCTGATCCTTTTGCACTCCTTGGTATGCATGAAACATCGGCAGGTTTGGAGGTTCGTGCTTTTTTACCAGATGCAGTTGCAGTCAGTGTCATCGATAGAAAAAACGGCCGAAAAGTAGCAACGCTGGAGCGTAAACATCCTAGTGGTTTTTTCTGTGGCGCTATCCCCCGACGTAAACGTCGTTTTAGTTACTGTCTAGATGTAACGTGGGAGAATGCACAAGGTGTCGTTGATGATCCCTATCAATTTGGCATTTTATTGCAAGAAATGGATATTTGGTTTTTAGCGCAAGGCCATCATTCCCGCCCTTACCAATGTTTAGGCGCACACCCTGCAAAACTAGGTGATATCGATGGTATTACTTTTGCTGTCTGGGCACCCAACGCAAAAAGTGTCAGTGTTGTAGGCGATTTCTCATTCTGGGATGAACGCCGTTTTCCAATGCGATTACGTCGTGAAAGCGGAATATGGGAGCTTTTTCTTCCACAAGCTCACCTAGGTGATTGCTATAAATATTCTATTCTTGATGCAAATGGCGAACGTCGATTAAAAGCCGATCCTTATGCTTTTGAAACACAAATACGCCCTGAAACTGCATCAATTATCAATACATTGCCACCAATCAAACCAATGCCATTATCGCGTCAGCAAGCGAATCAACGTAATGCACCTATGTCTATTTATGAAGTTCATTTAGGTTCATGGCGTAGACATACTGATGATCAAAGTTGGTTAAGTTATCGCGAATTAGCTGAACAGTTAATTCCATATGTTAAAGAGATGGGTTTTACTCATATTGAGCTGCTCCCTATTAACGAGCACCCTTTTGATGGCTCATGGGGATATCAACCGTTAGGGCTATATTCACCAACTCGTCGCTTTGGTTCTCCGATGGATTTCCGTGACTTTATTGAAGCGGCACATCAAGCCGAAATTAAAGTTATTTTAGATTGGGTTCCCGGTCATTTCCCTGAAGATGATTATGGTTTACGTAATTTTGATGGCACATCGCTCTATGAATATGCGGATAGACGTGAAGGCTTTCATCCCGATTGGAATACTTTAATTTATAACTATGGGCGCAATGAAGTGCTGAATTACCTTTCCGGTAATTTATTGTATTGGCATGAACATTTTGCGCTAGATGGTTTTCGTTTCGATGCTGTTGCCTCAATGCTTTATCGTGATTACAGCCGAAAAGAAGGCGAATGGATCCCAAATAAACACGGTGGACGTGAAAATTTGGAAGCTATTGATTTTATTCGTCATACCAACAAATTACTGGGTACAACTTGTCCAGGTACTGTCACAATTGCAGAAGAATCTACTGATTTTCCAGGTGTTACCTTACCGCCTGATGATGGTGGATTAGGTTTTAATTACAAATGGAATATGGGTTGGATGCATGACACGTTAGCTTATATGCAACGTGATCCTATCTATCGTAAATTTCATCACAATCAAATGACCTTTGGCATGCTCTATGCCTATAACGAAAACTTTGTTTTGCCTCTTTCTCATGATGAATTCGTGCATGGCAAAGGCTCGTTGATTGGTCGCATGGTGGGCGATGATTGGCAAAAATTTGCCAATTTACGTGCATATCTCGGTTTTATGTGGGCTTATCCCGGTAAAAAATTGCTATTTATGGGATGTGAGTTTGCACAATGGCGCGAATGGAACCACGACAGTAGCTTAGATTGGCATCTTCTTGAAGAGCCAAATAGCCCGCATCAAGGTGTTCAACACTTTGTACGTGATTTGAATCTTTCCTACCAAGCTAATGCCCCGCTTTATGAATGTGATTTTGAACGCGAAGGTTTTGAATGGCTTACCGTTGATGATCACGATAACTCTGTCTTTGCTTTTTGCCGTAAAGATGCACAAGGCAATGAAATTATTATTATCAGTAATTTCACTCCTGTTGTTCATCACAATTACGTTGTCGGTGTAAATAAAGCAGGCGCTTATCAGGAAATCCTCAACAGTGATTCTGAGTTTTATAACGGCAGTAATGTAGGCAATTTAGGTGAAATAGAAACAACCGCAAATGCGTTTAATGGCAAACCTCACTCTTTGTCGTTGTCACTGCCTCCGCTTGCGACGCTGTATTTAAGATTGAAGGATTAATATGTCTTTAGATTATGGTCGCCCTTTTCCTATGGGCAGTCATTATGATGGCTATGGAGTAAATTTTACACTCTTTAGTGAAAATGCCACTAAAGTCATTCTTTGCCTGTTTGATAAAGCAGGCAAAGAGATCCGCTACCCGTTACCGGGTAAAACGGGCGCGATTTGGCATGGGTATTTGCCCGGTGCAGGGCCCGGTTTACATTATGGTTATCGTGTAGAAGGTGAATGGAACCCAGAGGAAGGATTGTTCTACCAACCTCAGCAACTATTATTAGATCCCTACGCAAAACAGGTGACAGGTATTGTTGATAATACATTACCTTATACCTCTCCTGTTTTTAATGCATTAGAGCATGACGATAGTGCGATTACACCTAAAGCAGTTATCACAGATGATAGCGGTTGTTTTTGCCATTCTTATAAAGAAAAAGGCACTTATCAGCGTTTAAATACGCCGTGGTCAGAAACCATTATTTACGAAGGACATGTAAAAGGACTGACAAAACTGCATCCTGAAATACCAGAAAAAATACGGGGTACCTATGCCGCTTTAGGGCATCCTGCTTTTATCTCACATCTAAAAAAATTGGGTATTACGGCATTAGAGTTATTACCTGTTCAATATCATTTAACAGAGCCACATCTTCATAAAATCGGTTTAAAAAACTATTGGGGCTATAACGTATTAGCGCCTTTCGCTTTATCGACTCAATATTATTCTAATTCGGGTCGGAATATTATTGATGAATTTCGAGAAGCCGTAAGATGCCTGCATAAAGCCAATATTGAAGTGATTTTAGATGTGGTATTTAACCATACTGCGGAATTAAGTGATCAATTCGAAGGTTATATTGTTTCGCAACGTGGTATTGATAACCAAAGCTATTATTGGCTAAACGATGAACACAAAGCTCAAAATTGGACGGGGTGTGGTAATACACTCAATTTAAGTCGCCCAGAAACAGTGCAGTGGGTTATGGATTGCCTACGTTATTGGGTGACAGAATTTCATATTGATGGTTTTCGTTTTGATTTAGCAACAAGCCTTGGTCGAATTCCTTATTTTGATACTCAATCACCACTACTGACAGCGATAAGACAAGATCCGCTGCTGTCCCGTATCAAACTTATCGCAGAGCCTTGGGACTTAGGCTCTGATGGTTATCAAGTCGGTAATTTCCCTGTTCCATTTACAGAGTGGAATGATGGCTATCGCGATGTCATTCGTCGTTTTTGGTTATGGCGTGATGTGGCTATTGCGACATTTGCAGACAATATTACGGGCTCTGCAAAGCTGTATCACAAAAATGGCAGACCTCCCTATTCTAGCGTCAATATGATAACTAGCCACGACGGCTTTACACTACGGGATTTAGTGAGTTATCAGAACAAACATAACGAGGAGAATGGAGAATCAAACCTAGATGGACATAACACCAATTACAGTGTGAATTTTGGTGAAGAAGGTTTGATAGTTAACGAAAAAATAAGTCAATACAGATTGCTTGCAACAAGGAACATGCTGGCAACTTTACTGCTTTCTAGAGGAACACCTCATTTACTCGCCGGTGATGAAGTGGGTAATACGCAATATGGTAATAACAACGCTTATTGTCAGGATAATAAAGTCAGTTGGATCAAATGGTTTCAACAACCTTACAACTTAACTGATTACATTCGCCACCTTATTGAATTACGTCACCAAATTACACCTTTAAGTTCGCTTAAATGGTGGGAAGAAGATAACCAAAATATCATTTGGTTAAATCAGAATGCTCAACCTATGAGTCATGAAGAATGGCAACAACTTCCTCCCTCACCATTACAACTTCTTTTAGCGCAACAATGGATCTTAATGTTTAACCCATTAAGAAACAGCGCTGTTTTTTCTTTACCTGAAGGGTCTTGGTCTTGCTTGCTTGATACGGCTAGCTGGCCTGATTGTCACCCGACACAATCTCAGCATTGTGAAGTACAACCTAACAGTATCACCCTTTGGCGAAATAGCGTTTTTTATACTCAGTCTTCTACTGAAAAATTACCCATTATTTCCTCCCAAGTTAAGTAATTTGATTGGAGTGCTATAACTATGATGACAACAGAACAAGGCCAAAAATTAATGTTGGCACAACAACTTCCTAAAGAGGCAATTGCACTCGTTTTAGCGGGAGGTCGTGGTACACGCTTAAAAGCATTGACTTCAAAACGTGCAAAACCGGCGGTTTTCTTTGGTGGGAAATTTCGAATTATCGACTTTACGCTATCAAACTGTCTTAACTCAGGGATCCGTCGTATTGGAGTAATCACCCAATATCAGTCGCACTCTTTGGTTCAACATATTCAGCGTGGTTGGTCATTCTTCAACGAAGATATGAATGAGTTCGTAGATTTATTACCCGCTCAACAACGTCGTAATACCGAACATTGGTATATGGGTACCGCTGATGCTATCTATCAAAACCTCGATATTCTTCGTAGCTACCAAGCAAAATATGTCGTGATTTTAGCTGGCGACCATATTTATAAAATGAACTATGCGCGTTTATTACTCGATCACGTTGAAAACAAATCAAAATTCACCGTAGCTTGTATTCGTGTTCCTAAAGAAGATGCATTCCAATTTGGTATTATGGATATCGATGAAAATCGTAGAGTGCTCAATTTCTTAGAAAAACCATCAAACCCGCCTTGTATTCCTGATGATCCAGAACACTCATTAGCAAGTATGGGTATTTATGTGGTTGATAGAGATTACCTCTTTGATTTATTGGAAGAAGATAGTCGTGATCCAAATTCACACCATGACTTTGGCCAAGATATCATTCCCAAAATCACGGAACGTGGTGATGTTCTTGCACACCCATTTGAACTCTCTTGTGTCAGCTCAGATCCTTCAGTACCACCCTACTGGCGCGATGTAGGAACCATTGAAGCTTATTGGTCTGCTAACCTCGACTTAGCCTCTGTAACACCAGAGCTTGATATGTATGCGAAGGATTGGCCAATCCGCACCTTTATGACACCTTTACCACCAGCCAAGTTTGTTCAAGATAATCATGGTGAACATGGACAAATGATGAACTCGCTGATTGCTGACGGTTGTATTATTAATGGTTCAACACTCTATTCATCTATTCTATTCCCATTAGTTCGCGTTGAGTCTTTCTGCCATATCGAAGATTCCGTGATTTTACCTGATGTGACGGTGAGCCATCATTGCTACTTAAAACGCTGCATTATTGAACGTAGCTGTACAATTCCAGAAGGCACAGTTATTGGGATGAATGCAGAAGAAGATGCTGCACGTTTCCACCGCACTGAAGAAGGCATCGTGCTTGTAACAAGAGAAATGCTTGAGCAATTAGCACGGAAAGAAAAAGAAAATCCAACTGAAACAAGTGCAGAACAAAAACCTCAAAATGAGGAGGCATTTTCGTGAATGTCCTTCACTGTTGTTCTGAATTCTTCCCTCTGCTAAAAACAGGGGGATTGGCTGATGTTATGGGTTCTTTACCTTTAGCTCAGAAAAAAATAGGTTTAGATGCGCGGGTTGTTATTCCCGCGTTTCCTGCTATCAAAGATAATATTCCCGATCTCAAATTAGTAACTAATATCGATACGTTTGCAGGTAATGTTTCTCTGCTTTACGGGCAGTACCAAGGTGTTGATATTTATCTTATTGATGCACCTCATCTTTATCAACGTACAGGTAGCCCTTATCACGATCAATATCAACATCCTTATGGTGATAATGTTTTTCGTTTTGCCTTATTAGGTTGGGTGGCAAGTGAGCTATCAGCAGGATTAGACCCCTTATGGCGAGCTGATGTTGTTCACGCTCATGATTGGCATGCAGGACTAGCTTGTGCTTATCTCGCAGTTAAACATTACCCCGCAAAATCTGTTTTTACTGTTCATAATCTGGCTTATAAAGGTGAGTTTTCACCCTATCATCTGCATCAGCTTGAATTACCTGATTACAGTTTTTCAATTAATGGGCTGGAATATTACGGACAAATTTCATTCCTAAAAGCAGGTCTCTTTTATGCTAACCACATTACGACAGTCAGCCCAACTTATGCCAAAGAGATAACCACTCACGAGTTTGGTTACGGTTTAGAGGGATTATTACGCCAACGTGCTTATGAACAGCGATTAAGTGGCATCTTAAATGGTGTTGATGAGGCAGTTTGGGATCCTGCAACAGATAACTTAATTACGCGTCGTTATGATGTTAAAAACCTGAATAAGCGTTTAGAAAACAAAACAGCATTACAGAGAAAATGTGGTTTACCTATCAACAATAGCGCCCCTCTTTTTGCAGCGGTAAGTCGTTTAACTTCGCAAAAAGGGCTCGATTTAGTTATTGAAGCGCTCCCCGATATCGTTGAACAAGGCGGTCAGTTTGTTTTATTAGGTACTGGCGATAGTCACCTTGAAGCGGCATTTTTACATGCACAACAGCAATATCCGCAAAATGTAGCGGTGCATATTGGCTATGACGAAAGTTTTTCACACCAAGTTGTCGCGGGTGCTGATGTGATTATGGTGCCTAGCCGCTTTGAACCTTGTGGGTTAACTCAGTTATATGGCTTGAAATATGGTGCCCTACCTTTAGTGAGACACACAGGGGGATTAGCCGATACGGTTAATGATTGTTCATTAGAGAATTTAGCGCATCACCAAGCTACTGGTTTTGTTTTCTATGAAGCGACGCCTGACTCTCTGCGTCAGGCTATAAATCGAGCCTTTACCTTATGGAGTATGCCTAAACAGTGGCAACAAGCTCAAACTGATGGCATGAATCAAACTGTTTTTAGTTGGGAAACCGCTGCAAAAACGTATGCGACACTGTATCAAAATTTATAGACATGAAGTCCATTTGAATCAGTGGATAACAAAAAGAGATTTATAATGAAAAATTTATGTGAATTTGATTATCTATCACCCGATAAGGATATTGAGTCATTAAAGCGTTCTATTGTTTATAAGCTAATGTTTATCGTTGGTACGTCGCCAAAATATGCAACACCAACAGATTGGTTAAATGCAACTTCTTACGCGATTAGAGACCGTTTAGTCGAGCGTTGGTTAAAATCAACCAAGGCGGAGCTTTCACCGAAAGTAAAACAGGTTTATTACATTTCGATGGAGTTTCTCATGGGGCGTTTTTTAACCAACGCCATGCTCTCTTTAGGTGTTTATCACGAAGTCAAAGAGGCGTTAAAAGAGTTAGGTCTTGATCTTGAAAAACAAATCGAACTTGAGCCCGATCCCGGTTTAGGTAATGGTGGTTTAGGTCGTTTGGCAGCTTGCTTTCTTGATTCTTGTGCCACGCTAGGTTATCCCGTTACAGGTTATGGTATTCGTTATGAATACGGCATGTTCCGCCAGCAAATTCAAAATGGCGAACAATATGAAGTTGCAGATAACTGGCTTGAAAAAGGTAATCCTTGGGAATTTCCTCGTCATGATCTGCAATTTGAAGTAGATTTTGGCGGACGTTTACAGCAAGAAGGTGAGAAAAGTTATTGGGTTGATACCTTTAATATTATGGCACAGCCTTACGACTCTATTGTTCCGGGTTATAACACGCAAGCAACAGATACCATTCGTTTGTGGTCAGCCAAATCAAACGTTGCGTTTAACTTAGGTAAATTTAATAAAGGTGAATATCTAGAAGCAACAGAAGCAAAAGATCGCTCTGAAAATATCTCTCGTATTCTCTACCCTGACGATTCAACCGCGTCAGGTAAAATGTTGCGTTTACAGCAAGAATATTTCTTAGTGAGTGCTTCTGTTCAAGATATTTTGCAACGTCATTATCATCTGCATCAACGCTTTGATAATCTGAAAGATTTCATTGCAATTCATCTTAATGATACTCACCCTGTTCTTGCTATTCCTGAGTTAATGCGTCAACTGATTGATAATCATGGATTTAGCTGGGATGAGGCATGGGAACAAACTATTCATATATTCTCATACACTAACCATACATTAATGGGAGAAGCATTAGAAACTTGGCCTGTTGACATGCTAGGTCGTTCGCTTCCTCGCCATTTACAAATCATTTTCCAAATTAATGATAAATTCTTGAAACAAGTTAGAGCACAATTTCCTAACGATAACGACTTATTGCGTCGTGTTTCTATTATCGATGAAGAAAATGGCCGTAATGTTCGTATGGCATGGTTAGCCGTTATTATTAGCCATCAGGTTAATGGTGTTTCTGAACTTCATAGCCAATTAATGGTGCAATCTTTATTTGCTGATTTTGCGATGATCTATCCTAAGAAATTCTGCAATATTACCAATGGGATCACACCACGTCGTTGGTTAGCATTAGCAAACCCTTCGCTCTCTAAAGCAATTGATAGCCATATTGGTACAAATTGGCGAACCAATTTAGAGCAATTGGGTGAATTAATGCCATTGGTAAAAGATAAAAATTTCTTGCACCAATTAAGAGATTCAAAACGTATCAATAAACAAAATCTTGCTCAGATCATTAAAGATGATTTAAATATTAATATTAATCCAGATGCACTGTTTGATGTACAAATCAAACGTATTCATGAATATAAACGTCAACTTCTCAATGTATTAGGCATTATCACTCGTTATAATCGCATTTTAGAAAACCCAGAGAAAAACTGGGTACCTCGCGTATTTATTTTTGGAGGTAAGGCTGCATCAGCTTATTATAATGCGAAGAAAATTATCAATCTTATCAACGATATTGCAAGTAAGATTAATAATGACGAGCGTATTAAAGATAAACTAAAAGTGATCTTTATTCCTAATTATGGCGTAAGTTTAGCGCAACACATTATCCCAGCGGCAGATTTATCTGAACAAATATCATTAGCAGGAACAGAAGCTTCTGGTACAGGAAATATGAAATTTGCCCTAAATGGTGCATTAACCATCGGTACACTTGATGGTGCTAATATTGAAATTGGTGAACATGTTGGTTTCGATAATATGTTTATCTTTGGTCACAATGCACAAGAAGTTGCGGAACTAAGACAGCGTTATTCCCCTCGTCGTTATTACGATGAAGATATTGAGTTACATACTGCGCTTAATCAAATTGCTAATGGTTTCTTTAATCCAACTGATCCTGATAAGTACAAATCAATTTTCGATAGCTTAATTGAGTTTGGCGATCATTATCAGGTATTAGCTGATTACCGTAGCTATGTTGATACTCAAGATAGTGTTGATGTTCTCTATCAGGATGAAGATGCTTGGTTGAAAAAATCTGCGTTAAATATCTGCCAAATGGGCTATTTTTCTGCGGATCGTGCAGTAACAGAATATATGCAACGAATTTGGAAAGCTTCTGCGATTACATTGTAAAAACTAAGCTAAATTTCTAAGGACAGAACAGTAACCGCGCTCTATTGCGCGGTTTTTGCTTTTTATCGCTCAAGAGTGAGTAAGATTAGATTTTAATACAATAAGCACAACGTCTTGCACCTTCTAAGATATATTCAACACGTTGTAGTTCCACCCCTAGTGTTTCAGAAAATTGCTCTTTTTCTGTATTACAAAAACCTTGGCATACTTTAGCTGCTGCACAAATTGGACAATGATCTTCAATAAAAAGATATTCGTTATCTCTTACTTGCTCCCAGTGTGCCATATAGCCTTCTTGGCTACGTAGTGTGGCTAAAATATCTAAGCGCTCTGTTAGTTCATCCGCATCTTTTATCGCTTGTGTGTAGCGCTCATAACTCTATTTCTTTCGAGCTAAAATAATTTTTTCGATAGCACTTTCACCCAATTCTTCGCGAATAGTCAGTAAAATCTGAGCGGTTAATTCAGCATGGAAAATAACACGCAGTTCTTATTAAACCTTATATTTAATATTATATAAAAATAAAAAAGGTGATATTTTTTCACCTCTTTTTTATTAAAATTATTTTTTATTAGTTTCATTTGTGAAAGATTTTATTATTTATTCCGTCAAAATTTATTTTTATGACAAAGGGAGTTTTTATGAAAAATATTTTAATTAATTTTGCAATTAAAAAACAAAATACAGAAACTATTTTTGATAACGATAATTTAAAAAATTATGTGAAACTTTTAAATAACATTAAAGATATTAAAAACACCCCTTTAATAGACTTTTCTGGTAGTAATGGAGAAAAGGTTAGTGTAAATATTGCAGAAATTAGTCGTGACTTACTATCAAAAATACTAAAGCTTTATACACCCACAAAAATATCTTCTTGCAACATTAGTACCGAAAACAAAGAAAAATCAATAAAATTGTTAAATAAAGCTTATAAGAAAATAGATAAAGATATTTTAGATTGGTGGAAAAATGAAAGAATAATTTTTCCTTCTTCAATAATTAGTCGAAGAATTGACAATTTAAATTTGAATAAAGATGTTAATATAAATAAAGAAAATTATATAGATAAAAAATTTTTTATAGATAAAAAACTTAAAGAAATTATATTTATTTTAATATCTAAAGAATTTAATTTACATTTAGATAAGAAAGCAGCTCAAAGTACGATGATCCAACATTTACAAGATATCCCTGAAGTTGTAAAAGCAATAGATGAATTGGGGATCTCTGAAGATCCACATTTAAAATATGAAACTTATTGTTTAATGGCTGAATATATTTACAATTTTTTATCAGTAAATAAAAATGAAGTTGATTTTTCTAAAATAAAAGAAGCAGTTAAAGAAATCGCTGAACGAAAATTGGCTACTCCTAAAGATGGATTAACTCAACCTTCCCCTTATTTTACAAATACTCTTGCTTTTTTGTGAAAAATTAAACTATCGCTCCAATACTAGACATTATGTATAACTCAGTGTACATTTTATCTACTTTAAGTGAAATAGGAAAACACAATGAGTTCACATCTTATCCAACAAAATATTGAAGCACTCTCTTCACCTGGTGGGCATTACTCTCATGTCGTTACTGCAAATAATATGTCGTTTATTTCTGGGTTATTACCCTTAGATAAACAAGGTAAACCTTTAGCAGATAAACCCGTTGAAGTTCAAATCACACAAGTTCTTGAAAACTTAAATGCTTGTCTTCTCGGAATTGATGCAAAGAAAACCGATATTGCTCAAGTTAAAGTTTATGTGACAGATATTAATGAATGGCCCATCGTTAATGAGTTATATGCAAAATGGATTGGCGAACATAGACCAGCAAGATTAGTAGCAGGTGTAAAAGAGCTCCATTTTGGGAGCAAAATTGAAATTGAAGCCGTTGTTATCAAGGAATAATCTTATGAATAAGTTATCTACTCCTACTTATAAAGATGTTGCTGAAGCTCATCAACGTATTCTGCCATATCTTAATAAAACACCTGTTTTTACCTCTCGCACTATTAATGAGCTAACAGGAGCACACTTTTATTTTAAATGTGAAAACTTTCAGCGAATGGGGGCTTTTAAATTTCGTGGTGCGATGAATGCGTTATCTCAATTTACCGCAATACAACGGAAAAATGGTGTCGTGACTTTCTCATCAGGTAATCATGCACAAGCTATAGCTTTATCAGCGAAGCTATTAGGTATTCCTGCAACAATTATCATGCCTGAAGATGCACCAAAGGCAAAAATGGAAGCAACAAAAGGCTATGGTGGTCGAGTGATCACGTATAACCGTTATACAGAAGATCGTGAAGAAATTGGACAACAACTGGCACAAAAAGAAGGTCTAACATTAATTCCACCTTACGACCATCCTCATATTATTGCTGGGCAAGGTACTGCTGCAAAAGAGCTATTTGATGAAGTTGGTGCATTAGATATGCTATTTGTTCCATTAGGTGGTGGTGGCTTACTTTCTGGCTCTTTATTATCAACCAAAGCCCTCTCACCTGATTGTAAAATATTTGGCGTTGAGCCTTTAGCAGGAAATGACGGACAACAATCATTACGTAAAGGCGAAATTATTCATATTGATACTCCGAAAACAATTGCAGACGGCGCGCAAACGCAGCACCTAGGCAATTATACTTTTGAAATTATTCGTAACAATGTGAACGATATTTTAACTGCGACAGATGAAGAATTAATTTCGGCTATGCAGTTTTACGCCCAGCGAATGAAAATGATTGTAGAGCCAACTGGCTGTTTAAGTTTGGCGGCAGCTCGTCAATTCGGTGATAAATTAAAAGGTAAGAAAATAGGTATTATTATCAGCGGCGGTAATGTCGATATCGCGCAATATGGTCACTTTTTAGCGCAATGAACGCATGTTCTGATATTAAAAAAGCAGTATAGCAAAGCCTATACTGCTTAAAAGAACCAACATACAACCAATCAACTAAAATAACGGGGACGTTTGTTTAACCACTTTTTAGTTAAGTGAAAAAGTAATACCTGCTTTTTTACATAATTGAGTCAGATTTTCTTTTAATTGTTGATTTTCTTCAGGTAATAAATCGAGTTGTGGCAAACGCATATGACCGCCTTCTAAACCACGCATGGTTAATGCTGATTTAAATATTGCCATATTCGCGCCAGATTTAAGTGCATCACTAAATTTCACACAAAATTGTTGCCAGTATTTCGCTTCTTGGTAATTACCTGCGGTATAGGCTTTATACATATTCACAAAAGGCTCAGGGAATACGCAAGCACAACCTGAAACAGTACCGTCACAGCCAGCATCTAATAAACCTAGGAATAATTTATCGTAGCCATGAAGGACTGAAAAATCCTCAGAAACCGCAAGATAACTTAATGTTGTATTGTTATCAGCAAAACTGTATTTAATACCAATTACATTTTTACACTGTTGTTGTACTTTTGCCGCTAATTCAGGCTTTATATTATTTGCGGCACATTGTGGAATGTTATACAGATAAACAGGGAAGTTATCCGGCACACTATTGGCTACGGTCACAAAATAGTTTTCTAATTCTCTGTCTGTCGCACCAAAAAATTGTGGCGTCACCACACCAATACCATCGGCACCAATTTCAACTGCGTGTTTGGCTAATTCAATGGTTTCAGTTAATGTCATTGCACCAACATGAATAAAAACAGGTAAACGCTTATTCGCTGTTTCAACAACGGTTTTTGCAACATTTTTACGTTCTAATGCCGATAAACGCAACATCTCACCCGTTGTACCACAAGGATAAAGGCAATCAACACCTTTAGTTACTAGCATTTCAGTTAATGCAGATAACGCTTTAATATCGACTTGATCGTTTGAATCAAACGGAGTAACCATTGCCACTGTAACGCCAAATAATTTTTTCATATAAAGACCTTTATTAAATCAGATTGCTTCAACAATAACTTTAATTGCCAACATACCCGGATCATCTAAACCAATAGATTTTTCTGGGAACATACGAGCTCGACCTAATAAATTAGGTTTTTGGCGAAATTTATTAAGCGTACTATTGACGCTTTGTAAGGCAGCTATTTTTAGATTATCGATATCTGAAGTTGGTTTTAGCGCCTCAGATAAATGGTAAAGAATATCGAGTACGGATTTTTGCCCTAATTCCCCTTTTCCTCTCGCCATCATGCTTTGGTATGCAACAGTTAATAGCGGTGAAATGTCGGAAGACGATATTTCTTGAAGTTGGTTTTCTTTGCAGTATTTTGCCATTGCCATAAAAGCAGTTGCTTGCAATGTGCCAAAAGAAGAAGCACAGGCTTTTTGTAATGATTTACTGCATTGAAAAAGCGCTTTGCTTAGATCATCAGGCCAATCTTGTGAATCGTCTGCAATTTGTCGCCAGCCCTTTTGCATGGTGATCCCTAAATCCCCATCACCTAGACGACTATCTGCTTCACACAACATTGATTGCGCTTGCTCGCAAGCGATAGCGATACGGATCACCGCTTGTTTGAGCATTTCAAGCGTAATATTCATCGCTATACCCTCCAGAATGCACAATGAGCGGGTGCATTCATTAGGGCTTCTAGCTCATCATCCAATTTGCACAATGTTAAACTTGCACCGGTCATTTCCATGGACGTGGCATAACGCCCAACTAATGGATGCACAATTGTTGCACCCGTCTTATCAATCAGCTGTGCAATTTTGTTATACAGAATATAAAGTTCTTCTAATGGTGTTGCGCCTAAAGAGTTAACTAATACAGAGACTTTATCACCTGTTTTTAATGGTAATTCTGTCTGTAAGCGCTCAAACATCTCTTGTGCAATATCATCTGCGCTACGTAATTTATCACGCCAAATTCCCGGTTCACCGTGGATACCCATCCCCATTTCCATTTCATCTTCACCAATTTCAAAAGTAGGATGTCCTACTGCGGGTAAGGTGCAAGATGTCAACGCACAACCGATAGTTCGAGTATTTTCCATGGTTTTTTGAGCAATACGCGTAACTTCATCAAGTGTTGCCCCTTCTTCCGCCTTGGCACCCGCCATTTTAAAACCATAGATCATCCCAGCAACACCACGGCGTTTGTGCGCTTCTTCTGGTTTTGCTGAAGCCACATCGTCAGCAGCTAAAACGGTTGTACAACGGATGTCATCTTCAAAATCGACAGTTTCAGTCGCCATATCAAAATTCATGATATCGCCACCATAATTGCCATAAAGTAGCAATACACCTAAGCCACTGTTTGCTTCACGAATGGCATCTGCCATTAAATCGGCAGAAGGTGAAGCAAAAACATCGCCTACGGCGGCTGCATCTAATAAGCCCTCACCGACATATCCTGTAAATACAGGTAAGTGCCCCGACCCGCCACCGGTTACAATACCCACTTTGGGCTTATTTGCTTTTTTCGAACGAGTAATCAATCTTGACTGTGGTTGACGATAAATATCACTATGAGCAAGGCATAAACCTGCTAATGTTTCATCGACATAATTTTCTGGCTTATTTAATATTTTTTTCATGTGATCACCCGATATTTTTATTTATCTGCTGATTTCTGACATCTTAAATAAACTAATTTTATTTAAGATGAGTTTTCCCTGATACTTAAAAAGTATCTTTCTATAAATAAATGCTTAGTAATAAATATTCAGTATTAAATAGGTCATTTATTTAGTTTTGAAAGCACCTCTAATTTGCATAACTACAATGAGTAGAAATACACTGGCTAATACCATCGAAATAGGTCTTTCAACGAAATTAATTAAGTTACCATCAGATTTCATTAATGATGAGAGCAAATTCTTTTCTAACATTGGCCCTAAGATCATGCCCAAAATAATGGGTGATATTGGAAATTTTCGTTCTTGAAGGAAATAGCCGATAACACCCATTACTAACATAACAACAATAGAAGACATCGTATTAGTGATTGCATAAGAGCCGACGATACTAAATAAGATAATTGCTGGATAAATAATCGCATTATCAATAGAAACTATCTTCTTCAATAAATTGACAACAATAAAAGCAATCGGTAATAAAATTAGATTAGCAATAAAAAAGATAATAAAGACGGCATACAATTTATCAGGGTTGAATAAAAACAGTGTTGGCCCCGGTTGCATATCTTTCATATACAATACACCGATAATAATTGCAGCGGCAGAATCGCCCGGAATACCAAATACTAAAGATGGGATCCAACTTCCGGCTAAACTTGCATTATTACTTGCTGAAGCATCAACAATACCTTCTTCAGAACCATGACCATATTTTTCTGGTTTTTTAGAGAGTTTCTTTGAAACGGCATAAGAGATCCATGCTGCAATATCGGCACCCGCACCGGGTAAAGCACCAATTAATGTTCCTATTATTCCGCTACGAAAAATGCCGCCTTTACGTTGGCAAACAACACCACCAATGCCTTTAAAAATATTGTAAGAATTATTTTCAGCATTCACTTCACTTAGCATGATCTGCTTTTCTTTCCAGCGCTCAACGTAATATTTAATTGCACCGGAAATTGCAAATAGTCCTATCATTGCTGGAATAAAGCTCACACCTTGCATTAAAGAGACTTCACCGAAAGTAAAGCGTGCTTGCCCTGTAAATTCATCATAGCCAATGGTAGCTAATGCAATACCAAAGAACAGTGCTAATAAGCTTTTTCTAATATGTGAACCAGAAACAATAGTTGCACAGCTAAGCCCAATTAAAGACAGCCACATATATTCATAAGAACTAAATTTTAAAGCAAACTCAGCTAAAATTGGTGCAGTTGACGCTAATATAATCGTACCAATAACGCCACCAATCACAGAGCTTGTTAACGACATACCTAATACGCGGTTGGTTCTACCTTCTTTAACTAAGCTGTGTGCATCATTAGTATAAGCTGCCGATGCAGGCGTACCTGGAATATTTAATAAAGCACCTGGAATATCCCCCGCAAATATAGAAGACGCGCCGACAGAAATCATTAAGGCTAATGCAGGAATGGGTTCAAGAAAAAAAGTAAATGGCACCATTAATGCGATAGCCATTGTAGATGTTAATCCGGGAATTGCACCAACAAATAAGCCAAATAAACAAGCACCAATAACGACAAGTATTGTTGTGTAATCAATATAAGCAAGTGCGCTAATTAATATATCCATACTGTTGTTCTCTATTTATGAAAATAGCTGAGGTAGCGGTACTAACAGTACAGCGGTAAATAAGTAATACACACCTAACACCACACTGGCTGAAATAATAAAACTGTATATAGGTTTTGTTGTTGCATATTTCATCATTAACGGTGCTGTAATAATTAAACCCGTTAAAATAAAACCTAGATAATCTGATGCAAAAACATAAAAAAGAATAATGCCAATAATTAATAGAACAAATTTTATTTCATGCCATGAGACTAATGGAATATCACTTTCTTGATTGCGTGAAAATATATCTATTAATGAAAATATAATCATGCCACCGCCAATAATAGATGGCATAAATGCGGCACCATATTCACTAAAATCACCTAATGAATACGCACTATAAACAATAAGAAATAAACCAAAGCAACAAAATATTAGCGATAGAATATGACGATTTAGCATAGGCATAAAAACGGCTGTTGTTCAGCCGTTTCCTCAGTTATTTCTTTATAATTTCGCCAAACTTTTTATCTTCATTGGCCATAAATTGAGTGGCATCATCGCCATATAGTTCGATAACTTCAAATCCTTGTTTATTTGCAAACTCGGCTAATTCACCAGATGCATACACTTTTTTCATTGCAGCAGTGAGTTTATCTTGCACTTCTTTATCTAACCCTTTTGGTGCAACAAGCATATTCCATGCTTGCAAATCCCAGTTATAAGGTGTGGCTTCTTTAAATAATGGCACATCAGGATAAAAAGCTGATTTCTCATTTGACATAATTGCCATATGCTTCACTAATCCGGCTTTTACCATACTGTCTGCCTCGCCTAATGAAGAGGTCACAATATCAACACCACCAGAAGCAAGCTCCTGTAATGCAGCGCTTGCACCTTGAGATGGGATAAAGCGAATGGCGTTATCAGGTAATCCTGCGGCACGCAACATACCGATAGTATTGAGATGCCAGATTGAATTTAAACCACTGCCGGATGCTTTTAATTTACCCGGATTCGCTTTTGCGTAATCAATGATTTCCTGTGCATTTTTAAATGGTGAAGATTTCCCAACCTGTAATCCACCATAAATAACGGCAAGGCGTGTAATCGGTGTGTAATCTTGATAAGTTAAATTTGTCATTCCTTGATGATGCATCATGGTAATTTCAACCGTTGCAATACCCAATGTGTAACCATCAGGTTTTGCATTTTTAATGGCATCATGACCTACAACGCCACTACCGCCAGTTTTATTTACCACATTAACGGTCACGCCTAATTCGTCTTGTAGCCCTTTAGCCGCTAGGCGTGCAACTGTATCAGTATTACCTCCAGCGGCCCAAGGAACAACAATAGTAATTGGCTTTTCAGGGTATTGAGCAAAAGCCGGAAGTGTAAAAATGGAACTGCATAGGGTAAATGCCAGAAGTGTTTTTTTCATTATATGCACCTTTTCTCATTGCAGATTATTTGTGGTCGAATATCTTCGAGCCTTGATTTAAGGCGAGCCTGAACTTGAGAAAGTACAGGCATTGCTGTTACACCTTTTTGTTCTATAAATGCAGAAAGGAAAGCACTGGCAAATAATACACTCTCATGCATTGTGCCTCCTGCCGCTATTTTTGAAGCAAATGCGCCATTAAAAGCATCCGTGGCTGCCATCGTATCCACTCGTAACGATGGCATAGGGGGAATATGAAAAGTGGCTCGTCCGTCAAAATAGACCACGCCAAGTTCATCCATATAGATAATGACTTTCTTGTTTTCATCACCTGATATAACGCCAATAGCATGTTTAGCGTCATTAATGTCGTTTATTTCAATGCTAGCCCAATGTGATGCTTGATTCGCATTTAAGGTAATAAAATCAAGGTTTAAATAAAGCTGCTTTAGGTTTTCGTTATAAGGAGCAACATTAAGCACAACTGTTTTATTAACCGATTTTGCAAACAGTGCAGCTTTAATGTTGGCTTCTATATTAATTTCACCTTGGAGCAATAACACATCAGCTTCGCTTACATAAGGTAAAGAAATATCAATCTCTTGATCTGAGAATGTATTGTTCGCCCCTAAATAAGTCGCTGTAATATTGTTTTGTGTTTTATCTGCTAAATAACTAATTGAACTACCTGTTGGCTCTATTTCTGTTTGAAAAATAGTGAAAGAATCAATTCCGCTTTCTTGTAAATATTTATAAGCATATTTACTGAAATGATCTTCACCGACTTTCGTTATCAAATGCACTTTCGCATCAGAAAAACTGGCAGCCATTGCCTGATTTGTTCCTTTACCACCGGGGCCTATCGAATTGCTTTTAGAGTTAATTAACTCACCGACTTTTGGAAAAGAATCAACATTGGCAATAATATCTACCACAAACGACCCAAGCACACAGACTTTGCCTTCTGGTTTTCTGTCTTTACGTTCTCTCACGATTAATAAATCGTGCAATAAACATGAAATATCAAAACTATCACTAAATTTACTTATTTTTTTAATTTCTTGTTTCCCTAGTATGGCGCCTCCATGACAACGTTTGATCAACCCTTCTCCTTCAAGATATTTCAAATCACTGCGAATAGTTTCCAATGTAACACTGAATTTTTCCGCAAGCTGAGCCACTTTAACTTTCTTTTGTTCCCTGATGATGGTGTAAATTTCCTGTCGCCGTTCTTCTGAAAACATATAAAGTGCCTCCGTGTCATTGATAACGAGAATAAGGATATTAGGTCAGTGATTCTGCGATGGTATTCAAAACAAAAAACCAAAAGCAAAAGCAAAACGAAATCAAAGCAATTTAGATCACATTTTTTTAACACAACATCAATTGGTATACGTTAAAAATGAGAGGTGAAACGAGTCGAATAAAGAATGGTGATTAAGAAAAGAGAGGTAGAATCAGCCGTTCAAAGACGGCTGATAAAATAATAACTTAAATCATTACAGAGATGATAGTTTTAAAATGTAAACATAATCTGTTTTTCTGATAATAAATTTTAGTTTATAAAAAAAAACTAATTAATAAAAGAATTATACATATTATCAAGTGTGGCTATTTATAAATAATCGACATTTTAATTTTTTGTTAAAATAATAAATTAATTTCACCTAGTCTTAATGTACACTAAATAGTGTAAGAAGTTCCTAAAACCAATTTTCTATTATGAGAGCCAAAAATGAAAGTTTCATCTGATAGCAATCAATTTATAATGCCAATAAAAACAACTAATGCAACAGATGTGATAAGGAAAATATATCCTGAAATTAATTCAGATTTCTTTTTAGAAAAGCCTAATGTGTATGACAGAAATTATATCATAGGAGAAAATAGACAAAACGCCAAATTTATAGAAGATAGTTATATGCATTTAAAAGAAAAAATAACAAAGGAAATAACCCGAAACTATTCAGAATACCACCTTGATTTTACATCTCTTTTACCTAGCGAAACTAATACATCGAAATTAAGTTGGGAAACCGTGCTCTCAGGGAAAAGACCTATGGGGCAGTTTTCAGTTGATAGTTTATATGCACCTGAATTACAAATTATCTCTGAATTACCCAATATTGATTTTAAATTATTCCCTAAGGAAAATAATGATTTTCTTTATATTGTAGTTATTTATAGAAAGGATTCAGAATTAGGTGAAGCATATGCCAAGCGATTTATTGAATTATATAATGAAAAAAGAAAAATCATGGATTCATTAGAAGGTCAATCAGATAGAATGAAAGCATTAAAATCAGAATTAGTGATCGCAAGAGAAATGGGGGAAATATTAAGTTATTCATCAGTAGAAATAGATAAGTATATAAATAATTTAAACTTATTATTAAAAGATGGAGCGTAAATAAATTTTTTATAAAAATGAGTATATATTATTTTAAATATATACTCATTTATAAATTTATAAATGTCGTCGATTGATTTTTGCTGGAACAAATATTTGATGAGTTCCTAAATTTGTCTGGTTAATTAATCCCATAATTAGTCTGAAACAGTGTGAGGCTAATTCAGGGTTGTTTTGAGCAACAGTATCTATTGGTATTGATAATGAATCATAAAGATAGTGATCATCAAAACCCACTAAATAGACTTCATTTTGCATATGTTTATTTTGACTTAAATAGCGCAATACCCCTTCTAATAAACCGCAGGCAGAAGTAAAAACAAACTTAGGTGCTCGGCCTAAAGATGAACACAAAGAGCCGAACATTTCATAGCCAGAACTTGGGTGATAATGCCCATGAATGATCCACTCTGATTTCAGATTGATATTCGCTTGTGAAAGCCCTTGAGTGAAACCTAAAAGGCGATCTTTAGTCGGTGATAGCGTTGATTGTCCACCTAAAAAGTAAAATTCATCAATACCTTTTGTTGAAGCAATCTCTGCAATAAGTTGTTGTGTCGTAGTTGTTGAATCTGTGACAACAAAAGGGAGTGTTGTTCCTTCAAAATAACGGTCAAATAACACAACTGGAATTTGTTGACTTAAACGCTGATATTCAACATCACTTTGTAAACACGAGGCGACAATCAAACCATCAATTTGTCGTGATAATAGATGTTCTATTGCCAGCGTTTCTTGAGCTGCATTTTCATCAGTACAGGAAATAAGTAGTTGAATACCCGCTTCTCTACATAATATTTCTAACTCATAAGCTACGGAAGCAAAACCATAGTTAGTAATATCAGGAATAACTAATCCCAACGCATAACTACGATTATCACGTAAAGAGCGAGCATGAATATTAGGTTGATATTGATATTGTTCAGCAATAGTCGTAATACGCGCAATGGTATCATCAGAAACGCGCATTTCTTTGCCTCTGCCATTTAACACCAAACTTGCCGTTGTTTTTGAAACACCTGCTAATTTTGCAATATCGGTGATCGTGATACGTTTTTGTTTTTTCACTGTTATTCTACTTAATGTCACGTTTGCTGAACTTAAACTGTTTTATCGTTTATATAATTGTATTTAACTAAGCAATATATTTTTTAATTGCCAAGTTGTGAAGTTTACTGTGTCTTTCCCTAAGAAACAGACCGTCTGTTTTTCTGAAGGGAAAAAACGGCTACTCATCACACCAGCACCGCCATTAAAGAAAATTTCCACACTAGAGTTATCACATAATATTTGAAGATGTTTTATATCACCAAACCAGAAACGTGATTGCCACTCCCCGTTTTTAACACTACGGCGTTTTAATACAGCTTGGTTATTTTCAATGGTTAAAATAAGAGTATCAGAAAAGTGAATATCCAGAGAGCCAAATAGCTCTATTTCAAGTTCAAACAAAAATCCGTGAATATCTGGTGCATCATCAGCCAAACCTTGCCAATATGCTGGCTTTTGTCTGAGTTGCTGTAACTCTTTTACAGGTTGTTGATAAAGTTTATTTTCTTTTATGTGTAATTCACGAGGGCATGTCATTTGATGTATCCAACCATTGGCAATAGTTGGTTGATACATTTCCTCGCCATCAGGAACACCCATCCAACCAAATAATAGGCGTCTGCCATTAGCTAATGTTGTTTGAGGTGCATAAAATTCAAAGCCTGCATCAAGCTCAATTAAATCACCATGTTGGAATTGTAAGGTCGAATAATCAAAGCTTCCTATCAAATAAGCACTAGGATGCGAATTTAAAAATCGATGTTGTTCTTTTTTCATTCCTTGAGGACAGGTTAATAAAATAAAGTGTCCATCAAGCTCAAAGAGATCTGGGCATTCCCACATATAGCCAGCATCATTTAAGCCACCTAAATGACTTCCTGCTAACTCACCTATTAATTGCCATTGATATAAGTGAGATGCGCGATAGAGTAAAACCTTACCCTGCTTATCTAAAGTTTGCGCACCTAACACCATGTACCACATGTCGTTATATTGCCAAATTTTCGGATCACGAACATGACCACTGTAACCTTCTGGAAGCCCTAAAACAGGCCCTAACTTATCAAAACCGCCCTGCTTATTTTCTACGGCTAAACATTGCCAAGCTGTACGAGTTCCATCTTGAAATTTGACATTACCGGTATAACAGAGCGTGAGTTGTCCTTGATGGGTAACTGCACTACCAGAATAACAGCCATCTTTGTCATAAAATTCATCAGGCATTAAAGCAATCGGTTGATGTTGCCAAGTAATAAGATCCTTTGAGCGCCAGTGTCCCCAACATTTATTTTTATGCTCACAAGACAAAGGGTTCCACTGATAAAACAGATGATAATATTCACTATCAAAGCAAAACCCATTGGGATCATTTAATAATCCCGTTACTGGTGCTAAATGCCAACATGGATAGTATTTATCTTTTACAGCTTTAGCACTATTACGCATAACCGCTTGTAAAATTGCAGGTAACTCTTCTCTTTTTGTCATTTATGCAGACTCCACTTTATATTTCAATAAAAGAGAAAGAACAAAAGCTGTTAAGAATGCAATCACTAAACCAATAACATAATTAATAATTGAACCAGCTTGTACAATCGCGATACCCGGAATAGCTGTAAGACCAACAGCTGTCATATAAACATGGGAACCCACAACCCAAGCGCCTCCCGCGGCACCGCCAATCAATGCAGCAATAAAGGGTTTTCCATAACGTAAATTAATCCCGAAAATTGCCGCTTCTGTAATTCCTAACATCGCGGAGAAACCGGATGGGATGGTAATTGCTTTAATTTTCGCATCGTTGGTTTTAAACCAAACTGCCATACAAGCACCACCTTGAGCAATATTAGCCATTGCCCAAATAGGTAATAAGAAATTAACCCCAATATTAGGATTGCCTAATAAACCTGCTTCAACCGCATGAAAGCTATGATGAATACCAGTGATAACAATAACTGAATAGAGCCCACCAAAAATAAGCCCTGCTATCCAACCGGCTTGCGTGATCAAGGTACTTAATATTAATGAAATACCATCACCTAAAAGACGACCTACTGGGCCAATGACTAATAACGCGACAAAACCCGAAATAATAACGGTTAAAAATGGCGTGATAATTAAATCAAGGGCATTAGGAACAACTTTACGTAATTGTTTTTCCAATACACTCATAAACCAAACGGCAAGTAAGACAGGAAAAACAGTGCCTTGATAACCAATCATGGCAACTTCTAATCCAAAGAAATTCATGGTGTTAAAGCCAGAAGCAACACCCCATGCATTAGTTAATGCAGGATGCGTTAAAATACCACCGAGTGTTGCACCAAGATAAGGGTTTCCACCAAACTCTTTTGCCGCAGTAAAACCAATTAAGATAGGTAAAATAATAAATGCTGCGGAGCTACACATATCAAGCATGATATAGAGTGCATTATCAGGACTTACCCACTGGTTAGTTTTCATTAATCCCAATAATCCCATTAATAGACCTGACGCCACAATGGCAGGAATAATAGGTACAAAAATATTAGAAAGTAATCTTGCTATTCGTTGAAATGGATTGAGTTTTTTAGCTGCAATATTGGCTGCTTCAGATTTGCTTGATTCACTAATGCCTGCCGCAGCAATAAATGCAGCATGTACTTTATTGACTAACCCTGTACCAAAAATAACCTGAATTTGCCCTGCATTACTAAAACACCCTTTTACCCCCTCTAATTTGTTTATTGCTTCTTTGTCTGCTTTGGCGTCATCAACAAGAACAAGTCTTAAGCGCGTAGCGCAATGTGCTGCACTTGCGATATTTTCAGCACCACCTAATAAAGGTACAAGCTGGTGAGCAACTTTTTCAATATTCATCATAGCCTCTGTCATTCTTTTTTATTTATGTAGCGAGTATTTAGCTTAACCGGAAAAAACTAAACCGGTTTAGCTAACGATTAGATTAAATAAAAATCGATTCAAGATAGCAATAAAAACTCAGATAAAGGGCATTTAATTGTGATCAAAATTACAAAAAAGCGCATTTATTAATCATATTTTGACTTTTTTAAATAATTAAAAATAACGATAAGCTAAACAAATTTTAATTCTTGTTTAGCAAAATGGGTTAATTGGTTGTTAGATAATTATAGCTTCTAAAAATAATAGTTAAGCATTAATAAAAATGACCATTGAACTAATAAAATCATATAGATAGAAACAAGTAAATAAACTTAATAAATGTTACTGATAACATCCAAACACTTAATTAATCGTTATATATTTATCTATATAACAGTGTTAATCAAATGATTAAATATAACTAATACAAAAACTTAAGATAATCTTAAAAACTGGTAACACTTGTAATAAATCACTTTTCTTTGATGTAAAGCAACTACAACTTTCAGAAAATACGTAGTATCCACATTAACAGTTGGGTTTTATTGCCTACGTTAAAGTGCTTATTTTTTAACAACAATAACAATAATTATTTCTTTATAAGCTTATTAGCTTCTGTTTTTTCTTAAAATATTAATAATCAAGTGAGTAATGTATGAAAAACATCAAAGAGATGGCGTTACTTTCCACTCCCTTATCTCGCCGTCGTTTTGTAAAAACAGGTGCAGCGGGTGGTTTAGCGATAACCGCAGGTGGATTATCACTCCCTTTTCATCAAGCCATTGCCTCGGAAACAAAACCAACAACTAATAGCGAAAAAATTGTGTGGAGCGCCTGTACTGTAAACTGCGGTAGTCGTTGCCCATTACGTATGCATGTGGTTGATGGTGAAATTAAATACGTTGAAACTGACAACACTGGCAATGATGTCTACGAAGAATTACACCAAGTTCGTGCCTGTTTACGTGGTCGTTCTATGCGTCGCCGTGTTTATAACCCAGACCGTTTACGTTATCCAATGAAACGTGTAGGTAAACGCGGTGAAGGTAAATTTGAACGTATTTCATGGGATGAAGCGTTTGATACTATTTCAGATACCATGAAACGTTTAATCAAAGATTATGGTAATGAATCTATTTATCTAAACTACGGTACAGGAACATTAGGTGGCACCATGACAAAGTCTTGGCCGCCAGGTGCAACATTAATTGCACGTTTAATGAATTGTTGTGGTGGTTATCTTAATCACTATGGTGACTATAGTACGGCGCAAATCGCGGCGGGCTTAAATTATACTTATGGTGGTTGGGCAGATGGTAATAGCCCCTCAGATATTGAAAACACCAAACTTGTCGTGATGTTCGGTAATAATCCGGGCGAAACTCGTATGAGTGGTGGTGGTGTCACCTATTACGTTGAGCAAGCTCGTGAAAAATCGGATGCTCGAATGATTATTATCGACCCTCGTTATACCGATACGGGTGCGGGTCGTGAAGATGAATGGATACCTATTCGTCCGGGAACAGACGCTGCATTAGTTAATGCATTAGCTTATGTCATGATCAAAGAAGACTTAGTTGATAAGCCTTTCTTAGATAAATACTGTGTTGGTTACGATGAAACCACTATGCCAGAAGGTGCGCCAAAAAATGGCCACTATAAAGCCTATATTTTAGGTAATGGTGCAGATGGTCAGCCCAAAACACCTGAATGGGCAGCGCAGATCACCGGTATTCCTGCTTCACGCATTGTTAAATTAGCCCGTGAAATCGCAACAGCGAAACCAGCTTATATTACACAAGGCTGGGGCCCTCAACGCCGTTCTAACGGTGAACTTGCTTCTCGTGCTATCGCAATGCTCTCTATTTTAACGGGTAATGTGGGAATTAACGGCGGTAATACTGGCGCTCGTGAAGGCTCTTACAGTATTCCTTTTGTTCGCATGCCAACCTTTACCAACCCTGTTACCACCAGCATTTCTATGTTTATGTGGACGGATGCCATTTTGCGTGGTCCTGAAATGACGGCAACTCGTGATGGTGTTCGTGGTAAAGACAAGCTTGATGTACCTATCAAAATGGTATGGAACTATGCGGGCAACTGCTTAGTTAACCAACATTCTGAAATTAATCGTACACATGACATTTTGCAAGACGATAAAAAATGCGAAATGATTGTGGTGATTGATAACCATATGACAGCATCCGCTAAATACGCTGACATTCTACTTCCTGATTGCACCGCATCAGAACAGATGGATTTCTGTATGGATGCATCAGCAGGTAATATGTCTTATGTTATTTTCGCTGATCAGGCAATCAAACCTCGTTTTGAAAGCCGTAATATCTATGAAATGACAAGCGAAATTGCAAAACGTATGGGTGTGGGTGAAAAATTCACTGAAAACCGCACTCAAGAAGAGTGGCTACGTCATCTTTACGAACAATCTCGTCAAAACTTACCTGAATTGCCGACTTTTGAAGAATTCCGTGCTCAAGGTATCTTCAAAAAACGCGACCCTGAAGGTCATCACGTTGCTTATCGCAAATTCCGTGAAGATCCTGAAAACAACCCATTAACAACACCATCAGGCAAAATTGAGATTTATTCTTCTCAACTTGCCGATATTAAAGCGACATGGGAACTCGCGCCTGACGATGTGATTGATCCACTACCGATATATTCTGCTGGCTTTGAAAGCTATGGCGATCCGGCAATGGAAAAATATCCATTACAAATGACAGGATTCCACTATAAATCACGCACCCACTCAACGTATGGCAACGTTGATGTATTAAAAGCAGCTTGCCCTCAAGAAATGTGGATCAACCCAATTGATGCTGCTAAACGTGATATCAAACATGGTGATTTAGTGCGTATTTATAATGATCGTGGTGAAGTTCGGATCAATGCGAAAGTCACACCTCGTATTTTACCGGGAGTTGTCGGTTTAAGTGAGGGAGCTTGGTATAACCCAGACAGTAATCGAATTGATCACGCAGGTAGTATTAACGTGTTAACGACACAACGCCCTTCACCTCTCGCTAAGGGTAATCCTTCTCACAGTAATCTTGTTGAAGTCGTCAAGGCGTAAGGAGTCTGGTTATGTCAACGCAATATGGTTTTTATATTGATTCAAGTCGTTGCACCGGCTGCAAAACCTGTGAACTGGCGTGCAAGGATTTTAAAAATTTATCCCCTGAAGTGAATTTCCGCCGTATTTATGAATATGCAGGTGGCGATTGGACAGAGCAAGATGGCGTTTATACACAGAACGTTTTTGCCTATTACTTATCTATTTCGTGCAACCACTGTGACGATCCGGCTTGTGCCAAAGTTTGCCCAAGTGGTGCGATGCATAAACGTGAAGACGGCTTTGTCGTTGTTAATGAAGATATTTGTATCGGTTGTCGTTATTGTCATATGGCTTGCCCTTACGGCGCACCGCAATTTGATGAAGTCAAAGGCCATATGACCAAATGTGATGGTTGCTATGAACGTGTAGCCGAAGGCAAAAAACCTATTTGTGTCGAATCTTGCCCACTGCGTGCATTAGATATGGCACCAATTGAAGAGTTACGCGCTAAATATGGTGATTTAGCTGAAATTGCACCACTTCCTTCAGCAAAATATACCAAGCCAAATATTGTCCTTAAATTAAATGCCAATAGCCGTCCTGTAGGTGATACCACAGGCATTCTGGCAAACCCAGAGGAGGTGTAAGATGGTGGGATTGCATGAATGGCCACTAATGTTTTTTACTATTATCGGTCAAAGTGTTGCTGGCGCCTTTATTATTATGGGATGCGCTATTCTTTCGGGTAAGCTTTCCGCAGAAATGAACCGAAAAGTGCATTACAGCATGTTTGGACTCTGGGCATTAATGGGGATTGGCTTCTTATTATCCATGATGCATATGGGAACCCCATTACGCGCATTTAACTCATTACTTCGTTTGGGTCACTCATCATTAAGTAATGAAATTGCTAGCGGTTCAATTTTCTTTGCACTGGGTGGTATTTACTGGTTACTGGCTGTGCTTAATAAAATGCCTGCTGCACTAGGCAAATTATGGGTCGCACTGGTTATGGTATTAGCCGCATTATTTATTACGGCTATCTCTCGTGTATACCAAATTGATACGGTTCCAACTTGGTATAACGGCTATACCACCTTTAATTTTGTACTGACAGCCTTTATCGGTGGCCCTATTTTGGCTGCACTCTTAATGCGCATTGCAGGCTTTAACCTAAACTGCGTCAGTGCATTGCCATTACTCAGTGTTATCGCCATTGTTGTGAGTGCTATTGTGGCAACATCACAAGGTTTTGAATTAGGTTCTATTCAAACTTCTGTGCAAAAAGCGGTGGATTTAGTACCTAACTATGGCACCTTGATGGGTATTAAATTAGTGGCTTTAGTCTTAGGCTTGAGTTGCTGGATTGCCCCACTGTTACGTAAAAATAACCCTTCAGTTGCTTTGTTAGCATTGGGCTTTATTTTAGTGTTTGCTGGTGAGTTTATAGGACGCGGTGTGTTCTATGGTTTACATATGACTGTCGGCATGGCTGTCGTTGGTTAATTAATTTCTCACCCTTCTAAACCGCTGTAATAGTTAAAAAGCACACTCTTTTTATCTGTTATGGCGGTTTTCCTTTTATATTACGGTATCGCTCTTTTTTAATCTTCGTCATTATGTTTAGATAGAAAATCGCATATAGTAAAGACAATAAATCTAAGCGGATTATAAAAATATTATGGAACAACAACTTATTACTGATATTTCTCTTACTGCCCGTATTTTAGGTGCAGCGTTTTATTATGCACCTACTGAGAAAAGTGACATTGTCGAACTGCTGTCTAGCCAAAAGTGGGTTGAAGAATGGCCTTATGGCAGTGATGAAGAAAAGCAACGCATTGCAAGCCTTCTTTCACAAACCACATTAGCGGAAGAAACTTTGGCACAGGCATATCAACGTTTATTTATCGGTCCTTATGCACTACCAGCTCCACCTTGGGGCTCTGTTTACCTTGATCATGAAAATGTATTATTCGGTAACTCAACATTAGATCTACGTGAATGGATGCTAGAAAATGGCATTGATATTGCGTTAACTCAAAATGAGCCGGAAGACCATTTTGGTTTAATGGTCATGATGGTCGCATGGATTGCAGAAACTCGCCCTGAAAAATTAAATGAGCTATTAGCAGAACATCTTCTGCCGTGGGCTTATCGTTATTTAGAGAAGTTATCTCTGCAAGGTGCATTCCCTTATTATGAAGGTTTAGCTATGCTGGCGACATTAACACTAAAAAACTGGCAATCACAGTTAAATGTCACTCCTGCTGAAAAGCAATTGTTTTGCTAATAACAAAATAGAGTTATTAATAGACCAGCCTTAATGGCTGGTTTATTATTTTAAAATCTAAAGAAATTTATTTAATCTTTTGTTTAATTCTAATTCAATCACTGTCATTTTTTCTATCATTTCATCAAACTCCCAAGGCAACTGGGCATTCGGAAAAAGATCGTCCATATTATTCCAATCTTTTTTATATAATTTATATAGCTCACCTGTAGGCACTAATCTAAATTTCCCGCTAAATTTAGGACAACATGCATATTGGCTTTTTCTATAAAATAACCTTTGGAAAATTAAATTATCTTTATGTAGCTTTATATTAAAGCAATTTTCTTTATCATTTTCATAAATCATCCAAATATCGTAAAGATGACGTGCATATTTATTAGCTAATTTAACGTCATTTCGTTTTTCACTTTTAAGGATGAGTTCATGAGTAGCATACATTTTTTCTACGACTGTTCTTTCTGGTTTTAATGCAATAACATTAAATTTTTCTTCTTCAAAAAAACTTATACAATCACCCAGCATATGGGTAATATGTATATGCTCGAATGGATGATTATTTGAACGTCCTCCTGTTTCTAATAAAACACGAGGTTTCACTGTTTTATTAGCATAATGTTCTTTTGATAAACTCTGTGGATAATAAATAGCTAGGTTAAGAGGAAACTGGCTTTCTATTTCAATTCTAATATTATTATCTAATAAACTAAGATTGTTTTTTAATTCAGGAGTTAATATTTCCTCAACAAATAATTTAGATTTCTTAGTCATATAGGAAATGAATGAATCAATAATCTTATTCTTTGCATTATTGCTTGGAACAGCATTACTACACTCTAATAGCTCTAATGAAAAAGAGAGATCAATATCTTCAGACATTCTACTTATTAGATTAAAGCATTTTGATAAACTCGTTCCACCTTTAAATATTAATGCAGGTTCTACACATCCTAATTTAGGTTCAATCACAGTAAAGATGATTTTTAATATTTGACATATCCAAAAATCCTTTTCAATGATAAATGCTGGTAACTTTTCTGAATGAGATAAAGATGCTGCTAATAATGCCTCTTCTCTCTCTTTATTACTTAATTGAATAAATTGATTCATTTATATTTTCTAATTTTACCGTAATCCATTCCATAGATTTAGGAAGTGCTTGCAAGAATGATTGCTGAGCATCTAACGATAATAATGAAATAAATTTATAGTAGATCTTATCTTCATATTTTTCAAAATTGTTTGCATTAAGGCCAGCTAAACATGACCATAACAGTAATGCATTTTTACGATCGTCAATATTTTGAATATGAAGCTGTTTAGTAAATTTACCCAAAGATTCTTTGTATTCAAGTTTTATTGGTAGATGATAAAAATCTGTTCTTATTCTCGCTGTGACAAAATATTTATACACCATAGGTAATTGTGTACTTAAACCTAAAGCATTCATTGCTGAAGTTGATGCTAATACATACTCTGCTTTTTTGGTTGATGTTATTGTTTTAATAACCTCTTCAGGATCTACGGGAATTTCACCAAAACGTGATACTTTAGGACGATAATAAGTTCCTTTACCCACCCGCTTAACAACACCTTCAGACATTAACCTAACCATCTCTGCAGAAACAGCATTGGCCTTAGATATCAAATTTTTACGATCAATAATTTGCTCAAAAGTAAACACTTTTCCGAATCGTTGATGGTTAACATATTGACGAACTGAATGTGCAATATTGATCCTCATGACCCCTCCTTTTTCTGTATGTAAAGCATACACAAAGTTCAAAGTTTTGTCATTAGCTGACAGTTTAACTTGTCATGTTATGACAGCTATTAATGTGTTTTATTAATAGCTATTTTTATACTTTTTTTACACTTATCACTTCTCTTTTATCAACATCTTTACAGCCCATTCAGTACGCTCACTCAATCTAAATAGTAAAAGGATTGTTCTAATGCTGATATTCGGTGCTGTGACGTTAGTTGTTTTGCTCACTGCTTATCTTATCTATGTGTTATTTAACGCAGAGGCATTTTAAAAATGGCAACAACAATGTTGATATATCTTGCTGTTTTTCTGATCACACTATTTGTGATGGGAAAAATGCTTGGGCATTATTTAGCTCGCCTTATCGAAGGTGATTTACCTCATTGGGTTACTCAAACCGAACATGTTATTTGGCGTTGTTGTGGTTTTAAGCCCGCAGGAAAAGCAATTCAGCCGATGAGCTGGTATCACTATATGCTTGCTCTACTTATTTTTAATTTAATGGGTGCAATTTTATTATTTGTCATACTGCTTAACCAAGGTTATTTACCTTTAAATCCTCAATTTGCACCTAATATGAGTTGGGATTTAGCGTTAAATACCACAATTAGTTTTATCACTAATACTAATTGGCAAGCTTATAGCGGTGAAACCGCAGTGAGTTATTTAAGCCAAATGACAGGGCTTGCAGTACAAAATTTCTTATCTGCAACAACGGGTATTGCTGTCGCTTTTGTCTTAATTAGAGCGCTAACACAGTCCTCTTGTACCTCATTAGGGAATGCTTGGGTCGATATTGGACGTATTACATTATATGTCTTACTGCCTTTATCAATTATTTGGTCGCTGTTATTTGTCAGCCAAGGCGTTATACAAAACTTTCATCCAGCAGTATTAAGTCAAGGTCTTGATGGACAACAGCAATGGTTACCAATGGGACCAGTTGCTTCTCAAGAAGCCATTAAATTATTAGGCACAAATGGTGGAGGCTATTTTGCCGCAAACTCTGCCCATCCTTACGAAAACCCGACATCATTAAGTAACTTCTTGCAGATACTTGCCATATTTCTTATTCCTACTGCCCTATGTTTTGCCTTTGGTCGCTTAAGTGGAACACAACGCCAAGGCCATACCTTGCTTTGGACTATGACACTAATTTTCATTGTTGCTGTTACGGTGATCACTTGGGCTGAATGGCAAGGAAATCCAGAATTTATCTTTGCTGGTACAGATAGCTCGCTGAATATGGAAGGTAAAGAAACACGCTTTGGCATAATAGGTAGTGCTATTTTTGTTGCTGTCACAACAGCGGCATCTTGTGGCGCTGTTAATGCAATGCATGATTCATTAACTGCCCTAGGTGGTATGGTGCCAATGTGGTTAATGCAAACAGGAGAAGTGGTCTTTGGCGGTGTAGGTTCAGGGTTTTACGGCATGATCCTCTATGTGTTATTAGCTGTGTTTATTGCTGGACTCATGGTTGGTCGAGCACCTGAATACCTAGGTAAAAAGATTGGTGTTGCCGAAATGAAATGGGTAGCCGTTGCTATTTTAATTTCTCCCGCCGTGATTTTATTAGGTACCACCCTCGCCTTATTTACTGATGTTGGTCGTGAAGCCATTCTAAATCCAGGTCCTCATGGCTTTAGCGAAGTGTTATATGCCTTTACTTCTGCTGCTAATAATAACGGTAGTGCTTTTGCCGGACTTAACGCCAGCTCACCTTTTTATAATCTATTGTTAGGGCTTTCCATGTTGATTGGTCGCTTTGGTGTCATGTTACCTGTTTTAGCTATTGCAGGTAGTTTAGCCGTGAAAAAACGTCAGCCAGAAAGTTTGGCAACACTCTCTACCACTTCACCGTTATTTATTTTGTTATTGATCCTCACTGTATTAATGATCGGTGCTTTGACTTTTGTTCCGGCATTAGCACTTGGCCCTATTGCAGAACACTTACAGCTGTTTTGGGCTAAATAAGGAAACGTATCATGAAAAAAACTCAACTCTTTGACAGAAAAACCGTGATATCGGCTTTCATTGATGCGATAAAAAAATGTACGCCTCAAGCACAATGGCGTAACCCCGTTATGTTTATTGTTTATGTTGGTGCGCTTTTAACTACCGGAATTTGGATTGCTTCGCTATTAGGTTATCTTCCTGATGATAATCACTTTACTTTACAAGTGATGTTTTGGTTATGGGTGACATTGCTGTTTGCCAATTTTGCTGAGTCATTAGCAGAAAGTCGAAGCAAAGCACAAGCGGCTAGCTTACGTGGTGCAAAACAACAATCCAAAGCGGTACGTTTACATCACGCAGACATTAATGCCACAAAAGAAACCGTTGACTCTTTCTCATTACATAAAGGAGATATCGTTTTAGTCAACGCTGGCGAAACTATTCCTTGTGATGGTGAAGTCATTGAAGGTGGTGCTTCTGTTGATGAAAGCGCGATTACGGGTGAATCAGCACCTGTTATTCGTGAATCGGGTGGCGATTTTTCTTCTGTAACTGGTGGAACTCGAGTATTGTCAGATTGGCTAATTATTCGCTGTACTGCTGAGGCGGGTAATTCATTTCTTGATCGTATGATTGGAATGGTAGAAGGTGCAAAGCGCAGAAAGACGCCGAATGAAGTGGCTTTGACTATCTTATTAACAGCATTGACACTTATTTTCTTATTGGCTTGTATAACGCTCTATCCATTTAGTGTGTTTGCTGTCGAATTTCAAGGGCATGGCGATGTTATCTCTGTTGTCACTTTAATTGCTTTGTTGGTGTGTCTTATTCCTACGACGATTGGCGGTTTACTTTCATCGATTGGTGTGGCGGGCATGAGTCGAATGCTGGATGCCAATGTGATTGCAACCAGTGGACGTGCTGTTGAAGCCGCAGGTGATGTTGATGTCTTACTTCTTGATAAAACAGGCACGATCACACTTGGTAATCGTCAAGCTTCTCGTTTTATTCCTCTTTCAGGTATTAGTGAAAAACAACTTGCTGATGCAGCACAGTTAAGCTCACTTGCGGATGAAACGCCTGAAGGCAGAAGCATTGTGATCCTCGCTAAACAGCGTTTTAATTTGCGCGAACGTGATTTAGCGTCAATTGGGGCTTCTTTTATTCCCTTCTCTGCAATGACAAGAATGAGTGGTGTCAATTTAGGAGAGCGTTTGATCCGCAAAGGTTCCGTTGATGCTATTCGTCGCCATATTGAAGTCAGTCATGGTCATTTTCCTGATGAAGTCACCGCGATAGTCGAGCAAGTAGCTAGAACGGGAGGAACACCGCTGGTGGTGGTTGAAAATCAGAAAATCTTAGGTGTTGTTGAACTTAAAGATATTGTGAAAGGTGGAATTAAAGAGCGCTTTGCTCAACTTCGCCAAATGGGTATAAAAACCGTCATGATCACTGGTGATAATCATCTTACGGCGGCAGCTATCGCAGCAGAATCTGGTGTTGATGATTTTCTGGCCGAAGCAACACCAGAGGCAAAATTAGCATTAATTCGTCAATATCAATCAGAAGGTCGATTAGTTGCAATGACGGGTGACGGTACTAATGATGCCCCAGCATTGGCACAAGCTGATGTCGCTGTTGCGATGAATTCAGGTACTCAAGCTGCCAAAGAAGCAGGAAATATGGTCGATTTAGACTCTAATCCAACAAAATTAATCGAAGTTGTGCATATTGGTAAACAAATGCTAATGACACGGGGCGCTTTAACTACATTTAGTATTTCCAACGATATCGCCAAATATTTCGCCATTATTCCTGCTGCTTTTGCTGTCACCTATCCTCAGCTCAACATGCTTAATGTTATGAACTTACATTCACCAACATCTGCAATGCTATCTGCGGTTATTTTTAATGCTTTAATTATTGTCTTTTTGATCCCTCTTGCCCTTAAAGGTGTTCATTATCGCCCTGTTTCTGCACATTCATTGTTGCGCCGTAACCTCTCTTTATACGGGATCAGCGGATTATTAGTTCCTTTTATTGGCATTAAAATCATCGATATGCTCTTAGCGTTTATCGGGTTTTAAGGAGTTTTATATGCATTTATTTCGTTCATCATTAGTAATGTTATTATTACTCACGCTAATAACCGGGCTCGCCTATCCTTTGCTTGTTACAGGATTAGCCAACCTTATTTTTCCATGGCAAGCGAACGGCTCGCTGATTTATCAAGATAATAAACTTGTTGGCTCTGAATTAATTGGGCAACAATTTACGCGGGATGATTATTTTAAAAGTCGTCCATCAGTGACATCAGAAATGCCCTATAACAGCATGGCATCAGGCGCCAGCCAACTAGCAATATCAAATCCATTACTTCTTAATGAGATAACTAAACGTATCCAAATATGGAAAAAAACAACGCATAATCAACATGTTGTTCCTGTTGATTTAGTCACAGCATCAGGGAGCGGGCTTGATCCTCATATTTCATTACAAGCCGCTTATTATCAAATTGAAAATATTGCATATTCTCGCCAACTCACTAAAAATGAAATTGAACAATTAATAAAAGCCAATACAACATCGCCACTAATGTCATTTATGGGTGAGCCTGTTGTAAATGTGTTTATGCTAAATCAGGCACTTGATAAATTAAGTGCAGAAAAGCAGCGAAAAGTGAGTACTCAATAAAATGGAACTCGATCAGCAATGGCAACGCCCCTCACCCGATGATTTACTCGCTTCAACGCGAACAACAACTCGTGGGCGACTAAAAATATTTTTTGGTGCTTGTGCCGGTGTAGGGAAAACTTACACCATGTTGCAAGAAGCTCAGCGCCTCCACCAGCAAGGTATTGATGTGCTTGCTGGTGTTGTTGAAACGCACCAAAGGCAAGAAACGGCTGCGTTACTTCACGGATTGCCTTTATTACCGCCACAACGTATTCATCATCATGGTAGAAAGCTTGTCGCGTTTGATTTAGATGCCGCATTAGCCAGACATCCAGCGGTGATATTAATGGATGAACTGGCATTTAGTAATCCTCATAAATGTCGGCATCCAAAGCGTTGGCAAGATGTGGAAGAACTGTTGGATGCCGGTATTGATGTACTTACCACAATAAATGTACAACACATTGAAAGTCTTAACGATATCGTGGGAAGTATTACAGGAATTCGTGTCCAAGAGACGATCCCTGACTATATTTTTGATAGTGCTGATGAAGTAGTTATGGTGGATTTACCGCCCGATGATCTACAACAACGTTTGCATGAAGGCAAAGTATATCTAGCTGGGCAAGCAGAACGTGCCATCGAACACTTTTTTCGTAAAGGTAATTTAATCGCACTACGAGAATTAGCTTTACGCCGTATGGCAGATAGAGTTGATACACAAGTTAAAGAATTTAGAGATAGCCAAGGAACGGCTCCTGTTTGGCACACCACAGATAGCCTGATGGTATGTCTTGGCGCTCATGGCGGTAACGATAAATTAGTTCGCACGGCAGCGCGTTATGCTGCCGCCTTTGGTTGCCAATGGCATGCTATTTATGTTGAAACCCCTAAACTTCATCAAATTGGAGAGCATAAACGCCGAGCTATTTTGCACTCTTTAAAACTGGCACAACATCTAGGTGCAAGAACTGCGATCCTTTCTGATAACCAAGCTGAAAAGGCCGTGATCCGTTACGCCAGAGAGCACAATCTTGGAAAAGTGATTATTGGTCAACGTGCTTACCAAAAATGGCAATGGTTAAAACGTTGGGTTCGGATGCGTTTTGCAGAAAAATTAGCACGCTATGCACCCGATCTCCATGTTATTAGTGTTGCTCTCAATGATGAGGACATTCGTTATAAAACCAAAACAGCACCACTGCAAAATGATAAATGGCGACAAGAGATAAAAGGCTATTTAACCGCGATTGGATTATGTTTAGCGATCACCTTATTCTCTCGTACATTTCTATTAGCACTTGATAAAGCCAATTTAGTGACACTCTATTTATTGGGTGTTGTATTAATTGCACTCTTTTTTGGCCGTCGCCCTTCTATTTTTGCAGCATTAATCAATGTCATTAGTTTTGACTTATTTTTTGTACAGCCCCATTTTTCGCTCGCTGTACTCGACATGCAATATTTGATAACTTTCACCGTCATGCTTATTGTAGGATTAGTGGTCGGTAATTTAACTGCGGGTATGCGTTATCAAACTCGTGTCGCACGTTATCGAGAACAACGCACTCGTCACTTATTTGAAATGACGAGAGAACTGGGTCGAGCGGTAACATTACAAGAAGTCGTTCGTACTAGTTACCATTTTTTATCAAGTGCGTTTGATGCCAAAGTCTGCTTATTACTTCCCAACAAACAAGGTGAATTAACGCCTTTTCATGCGCAAGGTATGGGGCATTTACCTATTGATAATGCAATTGCACGCTGGTGTTGTGATAAAGACCAAATTGCTGGTGCAGGCACAGATACTCTGCCAAGTGTACCTTACCAATTACATCCAATTACCGCCTCTCAACAAGTTTTGGCTATTTTAGCGATTGAACCGAATAATCTTCGCCAACTGCTTATCCCTGAACAACAGCAGCTATTGCAAACGTTTAATGGTTTAATTGCTAATGCGCTTGAGCGATTACAACAGGCTGAAATTGCAGAGCAATCTCGAATTAATATCGAACGAGAACAATTAAGAAATGCATTATTAGCCGCGCTTTCTCATGATTTAAAAACACCGCTCACTGTGCTTTTTGGACAATCAGAGATTTTACTTCTCGATTTAAGCGCCGAAGGTTCATCCCATACAGAACAAGTTAACCAAATTCGACAACAGATCCTTACTACCTCACGATTAGTCAATAATTTACTTGATATGGCTCGTATTCAATCCGGTGGTATTCAGGTGAATTTACAATGGAATTCGCTGCAAGAAATAACAGGAAGTGCCATTCGTTCCCTCTCTTATTTGCTTGATAAACATCCATTAGAAATTGATATTTCCGCTGATTTATTACTTTATTGCGATGGTAATTTAATTGAACGAGTTATCACGAACTTGCTTGAAAATGCAGTAAAATATACAGCATCAAATACAAAGCTTGGAGTAAGAGCCTATATTGAGGCCTCTAAAATTCATGTTGAAGTGTGGGATGAAGGCAATGGTATTCCCACTGATCAACTACAACTTATTTTTAATAAATTTTCACGCGCAGTAAAAGAATCTGCAATTCCTGGTGTTGGATTAGGTTTGGCGATATGTAGCGCGATTATTCGCTTACATGAAGGCGAAATTTGGGCTGAAAGCCATAATTTTTCTGAAAAGCATAAAAAAGGTGGAGCAAGTTTCCACTTTGTTTTACCTTTAAAATCACTCCCTGATATTGATGAGATTGAAATAAAACAGTGACTCCATATAACATTTTAATTATTGAAGATGAAAAAGAGATCTTACGCTTTGTTCGACTTGCTTTAGAGAACGAAGGATTTCGTGTTTATGAAGCCAATGAATGCCAACGAGGATTAATTGAAGCAGCATCAAGAAAACCTGATTTAGTTATTCTTGATCTTGGTTTGCCTGATAAAGATGGACTGTGTTTTATTCAAGATTTTCGCCAATGGAGTAGTACACCCGTTATCGTACTTTCAGCACGAGATTCAGAACAAGATAAAGTGAAAGCGCTTGATGCAGGAGCAGACGACTATCTGACTAAACCCTTTGGTATTAGCGAACTACTAGCCAGAGTCAGGGCATCACTACGCCGTTTTGTTAAACAAGAAACACAGAGCACACAATTTACGTTTGGCGATATTACAATTGATTGGGTTAATCGTATTGTTACTCGCCAAAATGAACCCGTTCATTTAACACCAACAGAATTTCGTTTGCTAAGCGAATTGGTTAATAACAGCGGTAAGGTGCTTACTCAACGACATTTAATGCAACATGTTTGGGGGCCTAATTTCGTCGAGCATAGTCACTATTTGCGTATTTATATGGGACATTTACGCCAAAAACTAGAAACCGATCCCGCATGTCCTGTGCATTTAATGACAGAAACAGGGATCGGCTATCGATTTATGCCTTAATTAAAGACTATTGGAAAAAGCGTATGGTTAATCGATTAATTAATCAGCTTTTTTGTTTATACAATATATACATACCTAACCCGCGTAAGATCTCACCTGACCATCAAGTAAATGCTAATCTAAAATTTCAACGATAGCTGCACCTACCTTGGTATCATCCGAGTTAGTTACATTAACTCTGTAGTAGTAAAATGATCGTTCGGGTGCTTGAACCATAATCGTGTCATTGGGTTCAACCCAATATGTGGTATCGGGATAAAAAACATGTGATGGTGGTGCCCAGTAATTCACAACTTCTAATTTCGTTTCGCCATTATTAGTAACAATTACACTTTTAGTAACTGTTGGAATGATAGGCTCAGCATCGTCCCATACTGTAACTGTTTCCAAAGGTTGAATAACATAATTAGTCGACATAACGCGCATCCTTAACTGTTTTTATATAGACTACTGACATATTGCATCGCAAGTTCATTATTATATATTGCTGAAATCGCTATCCCACACATTTGATGGCCAGATGATTGTATATATCCTGCAACATCATAGACCACATACATGGAGTTAATTGAAAATGGGCTGACTAAAGTGACTTCTTGTATAGGGTCATCATCAGGATGCTGACCTGCTACCATTGTATTATTAAGATTAGTGGTGAACTCAATTTGTGAAACAAAAGATTCCGCTCTCACGGATACCTGATTAATGAACTCACCACCATCAACATTAATATTCATGGTGTTTTGTCCAACATTGAATGAGTAATTGTTATTTGGCGTCATACCCATTTCATATTGTTCATCAGACTCGCTACAGGTAAACATTAGCCCAGTAGTTCGATGTGACACTGACAGGTCTGTATAAACATCGATAAAATTAATATAGCCATCTGGATAAGATGTTGGCTCCTGATATAAAGATCCCTGGATGTTTGTAGAAGGCATCATTGAGTTATCAGCTACTTCAGCAAATGTCATAGGCACTGAGAAATTTTGCCCGTCTAGACTTATAAGCTTATAGAAAGATCCAGCTGCCATGACTGGAACGTAGTAATTTTCCAGCGGTGCAGGCGCATTATAGTCTTCATAATCCCCTGACCATAGTTCATTAAATAAAGACACGCTTGTTTCATAATATAACTTAACACTAAAGTAGGTCTGTATGTTGTTAAGATAAGTACTGCCTATTGCCGAATTTATTGGAGATAAATAACTCTTGGAGCTTTGAACATCAGATTGAAGCAATGACTTTAATTGATTAACTTGATCTTGACTTAGTCCTAATTCATTAGAGTATTTAATGCCTTCAAGATATAAAGCAATTTTTAAATTCACAGCGGCGACAAAAAGTGGAGCAAATGCATATTTGAAATTAGTCCCTTCTATTTTGAAGTTTTCTTCAATTCCAATTATATCTACAACCACTGTCATCAGTTCAGGGCCAGCAGTATCATACTGGGCATTAATCAACTGGTCATTGATAAATGATACTTTATCCTGAAGCTCGCTTACCGCGGCCACAAGGCGATTCCAGTCGTCCTCTTGAATATCTTCATTAATAAGGCTTTGCACTTCCTGTTTAATCGTGCTCCATATATCTTCCTTATCTGTTGGCCATAAAAGGCCAAAAATGGTGCTTAGCACACCTCCGACCACTGGGATCTGACTGATACCATAATGTATTATCGCACCGATATCAGATAAACCATCATTAAGCTTAAGTGTAGATGACATATTTAACCTCTTAATTATAGCAATGATAAAAAACAGAATGAGTGACTTAATGTGTTTTCTCTTGATTAGTTTCCGCACTTGCCAGAAACTAATAAATTAAAAACCAATAAGAAAATCTTATCTTTTATAGTACGGATGTATATGACTTTTCAAAGTGAAATGTAATAAATCTAACGCAAGGCAAAGTTTCGCAAGTTATTTCTATTATTTTCTTATGTTTCAGTGACTTTTCCTAAAAATAGTCTATGCTTCGTTCAGTCAGTCTCTTAGCATTAAGGTGTCATCAGGGACGCTGTTGGTTAACCAAAAAAACACCATCATTTTACTGTTCTCTTTGAGTATTACAGATTGACCTTCAGTTGTTGCATTACCATTAGGTTGTGATTCTAAGCGTGTATATCCGACTGTATGTCTATTATTTGATAAAACACCATCAGGATTAAAAACAAAATGCTGTTTACTTCTATCTATTGTTAAACCAGTATTATTATCTAAAAAACGTTGATGCCCAAATAACAAATTATCTCTAATTGGTTTAACATCCATTATATCTATGCCAATTTTTTATTCTTTATTAAATTTCCTTTCTCCTATTACTTTTTTTAATATCTTTGTTATTCTCATAAAATTAGCCTTATTAAAAATAAATTTAACTCAATCAATAAAAACATATAAACTATATTATTCAATTAATGGATAAAATCCTTTATTAATAAATTTTACTTAACACCTTGCCTTAAATAGATTATTTACCTTTGTAAATATTGTTTATGAAATCTCATCGTTAAGTAAAAACACCAACATTAAATAATTGAATTAATAAAAAACCTATTCCCTTCTATATTTAATAATAGAAGAAAATAGGTTAATTTATCGATTAATATTTAAATTTATTAGGCCATCGCCGAAATGGTTTTTCTAAAACGTAATAATGCTAATGAAAAAAATACAGCGCCAATAACAATTAAGATAATGAATTGAGGCCACACAATCGAGAAGTCAGCACCACGATATAAAATAGCCTGAGCTAAGCTAACAAAGTGTGTAGTTGGCATTGTTTGCATTACATCTTGTACAAACTGAGGCATACTTTCTCGTGATGTCATCCCTCCGGATAACATATTTAATGGCAACAATACCATAATCATCAATAAACCAAATTGAGGCATTGAACGAGCCATTGTTCCTAAAAAAATACCTATTGAGGTTGTCGCAAATAAGCTTAAAGCGACACCACACATAAACAACAGAACAGAACCTTCAATAGGAACATGAAGTAAAGATTTCACGACTAATATCAGCGACATAGCTGATGCCAGTAATACAACTAATCCCATTGACCATATCTTAGAAAGCATAATTTCAAAGGGAGTTACAGGCATAACCAGTAAGTGCTCAATGGTGCCATGCTCTCGCTCTCTTATTAATGCTGCTCCTGTTAATACTATCGATAACATAGTGATATTATTGATAATTGCCATAACAGAGCCAAACCAAGATTGTGTCAGATTCGGGTTGAAACTCATTCTAACTTCCAGATCAACAGGCAGTGGATCGTTGGTTCTATTTTTTGCTAAAAATGTTTTTGCTTCCCCCATTACAATATTTTGAATATAGCTATTACCTAAGAAAGCTTGGCTCATTCTCGTTGCATCAATATTAACTTGTATTTCAGGTTTTCGGCCTGCTAAGAGATCTCGCTGAAAATTAGGCGGAATATCGAGTGCAAAGGTATAAGCACCTCTATCTAACAAACCATCAATTTGCTCAGGAGTAATTTCAGCTGGAGGTAAGAAATAAGGCATATAAAAACTATTTACAATACGTGCAGATAGCTGTGATTTGTCTTGATCAGCAACAGCAATCGGCGCGTGATGTAACGAGCCGGGTGTAACAGTTGCTGATGAATAAATAGACACAGTAAAAGCAAACACAATTAACGCCAACATCGCTTTATCACGAGAGAGACTGCGCAGCTCTTTTACGCCTAAATTAAACACATTTTGAATTGTGCGCCACATTTAAGCCTCCTGCTTTTTCAAGAAAAAGACACTCAGCCCAATAACAATTGGGATAGTGATAAGCAAAGGAATAAAAGACCAAGGTAAATCAAAAAGGTTTAATCCCTTAGAGAAGGTCCCTCTTGAAATAGTTAAAAAGTGAGATGTAGGATAAATATGCCCTATCCATTTACCTATACCTTCCAGTGACGAAACAGGGTCAATCATTCCTGAAAATTGCGTTGCTGGAATTAAGGTAATAATTGAAGTACCAAAAATGGCTGCAATCTGACTTTTCATAAAGCATGAAATGAGTAACCCCATTCCAGTAGCAATAGTGATATAGAGTAATGCGCCTAAAGAAAGCGTTAACATACTCCCTTTAAAACTCACCCCAAACACAAAGACCGAAAGCGCACAGAGCATAAAAAAGTTAAACATACCCAATAAGATATAAGGAAATTGCTTACCTAACAAAAACTCTGCTTTGGTGATAGGTGTAACATAAAGGTTGATAATAGAACCAAGCTCTTTTTCACGAACGACGCTCAATGCACTTAACATTGCGGGGATCATCATTAATAAAAGAGGAATAACTGCAGGTACAATGGCTGGTAAACTTTTTACATCTGGATTGTAGCGATAACGGGTTTCTATATTAATAGGTGACAATTTATCAACCACATTAGTTGGTTGACGCATAGCCATATCAAGCATCCATGTTGTATGCATTGCCTGAATATAACCGCGAACAGTTTCAGCCCGATTAGGCATTGCACCATCAATCCAGACACCTATTTTTACAGTGTGGCCTTTGGCAACATCCCGTGCAAAGTTAGGAGGAATTTCAATTGCAACCGTAATATCACCACTACGCAACCGCTTTTCCAGTTGGTCATAATCGGTGATGGGTGCTTTTTCAATAAAATAACGAGAGCCCGAAAGATTTTGGCTATATGCCTGACTTAACCCTGTTTTATCTCTATCCATAATACCGAAGCGTAGATTTTCAACATCTAAACTAATACCGTAACCCATAATAAACATTAGGATCACCGTACCTAATAGCGCTAAAGTAAGGCGTACAGGATCTCGGCGTAATTCCATACCTTCGCGAATACTATAACTAAATAAACGTCGTAAACTAAATCGTTGCTTTAGTGCTTTTTCTGCACTTTCATCACTAGATGCAGGAAGTTGTAGGCTTTTTTCATCAAGTTCAGGTGTTTCTTGTTCACCTGATGCCTTTTTAAGGTAATCAATAAAGACTTCTTCAAGCGTATCAAATTGACTATTTTTAACTAAATTTGCAGGTGTATCTGTAACTAATACTTTACCAGCATGCATTAGCGACATTCGGTCACAACGTGCTGCTTCATTCATAAAGTGAGTTGAGATAAAAATAGTGACACCGTCACGTCTTGATAGGTCAACCATCAAGTTCCAGAACATATCTCGCGCAATGGGGTCAACCCCTGAAGTCGGTTCATCCAATATCAACATTTCAGGTTTATGGATAACAGCAACAGCGAGCGACAAACGCTGACGAATACCTAATGGCAAACCATCAGGCATTATTTCTTCAACATCAGTTAAATTAAAACGCTCACTCATTTCCTTAACACGTTGAGGAATTTCCTCTTCTGGAATATGAAAAAGTTTAGCGTGTAATTCAAGATTTTGTCGTACAGTCAATTCACTATAAAGTGAAAATGCTTGAGACATATAACCAACACGACGACGTGTTTCAATATCTTTAGGATCAACTTCTTGACCAAATAACCAAGCTCGCCCTTCGCTCGCTTCGAGTAAACCTGTCAACATTTTCATGGTGGTTGATTTACCACAACCATTCGATCCTAAAAATCCAAAAATTTCTCCTTTAGGAATACGAAAGCTCACATGGTCTACTGCAACAAATTGCCCAAAACGCATGGTTAAATCTTGTGCTTCAATAGCGATAGTATCATCGTCACTTTTATCTCTTGGTGGGATAATCACTTTTTGGTGATCTTTCTTTTTCTCTTCTGGCAATAACTCGATAAAAGCAGCTTCTAGTTCATCAGTATGAGTTTGGGCTTTTAATTCATCAGCATGACCAGTTGCTAATATTTTTCCGGCATCCATAGCAACCAACCAATCAAAACGTTCAGCTTCTTCCATATAAGCAGTCGCAACTAATACGCTCATATTTTTTTGACGCTTACGTATACGATTAATTAATTCCCAAAATTGTGCTCGTGATAATGGGTCAACCCCAGTTGTAGGTTCATCAAGAATAAGTAATTCTGGATCATGAATAAGCGCACAACACAAACCCAGTTTTTGTTTCATTCCTCCAGAAAGTTTACCTGCTGGTCTATCACGAAACGGTGCCAAACCGGTACTTTCAAGTAAGTCATTTATGCGTTCTGCCCGTTCTTGTTTTGATTGACCAAATAACCGGCCAAAAAAATCAACGTTTTCAAAAACAGAAAGTGTGTGATAAAGGTTTTTACCTAATCCTTGAGGCATATAAGCAATTCGAGGACAAACGGCTCTTCGGTGTTCAACATCATTCATATCACCGTTTAAAACAATTATTTGCCCAGTTTGAATTTCTCTCGCACCAGCAATAAGAGAGATCAAACTCGATTTCCCTACACCATCAGGGCCAATTAATCCGACCATTTTTCCAGCAGGAATAGCCAATGTCACATCATCAAGCGCTTTGGTATCGCCATAATGTTGGGATACATGAGTCAATTCAATGATATGAGAATGACTTTGCGTTCTCATTGTTTGACTCATTGCGGTAATTTCACCTCTAAATCAGTTGGCCAAGATTGATTATTATCTAAACGAATATAAGCACGACCCGGTAAACCTGTTTTTACATATTCAAGGTGTTTTTCAAGTAATTCAGGTGCAATACGCGCTCTTACACGGAACATGAGTTTTAATCGTTCATTATCAGTTTCAACAGTTTTTGGTGTAAATTGAGCGACACTAGCAACATAGGTTGTTTTTGCAGGAATAACGATATGAGGTGCTGCATCTAAAATAATATGAACTTCACTTCCTAATGCAGCTTTACCAGCAGCTTCTGTTGGTAAAAAGAACGTCATATAAACATCACTTAAATCGACCATATTTAATACACGACCGCCAGCGCCTAAAACTTCACCGGGCTCTGCGACACGATACTGAACACGACCATTACGCGGTGCTTTTAAAATGCTGTCATCCAATTCTGCTAAAATACGTCTTTCGGTTGCCGTTGCAGCATCCACTTTTGTATTAGCTTGAATGATCCCAGCTTTAGCTGATTCTATTGCTGCAATGGTTGCAGTTTCTTGAGCTTTAGCAGCTTCAACCGCCGCTCTTGCTCCTTCTGTTCTTGCAATATCATCATCTAATTGTTGAATAGAAATAGCATTAGTTTTTACTAAAGCGCGAGAACGATTAAGTCTTTTTTGTGCAGCATCAAGCTCTGCTATACGTTGACGAACAACTGCTTGAGCTGCAAGTTGTTCACTTTTACGTTGTGATAATGCAGATTGTGCAGTGACCACACTGCTTTTTGCTTGGTTTAATTGAGCTTGAACTTCATGAAGTTGTTCTTTAAGTGTTCGGGTGTCCATATTTGCTAACACTTCACCCGCTTTAACAAAATCACCTTCTTGCACTAAAATAGAGTCTATTCTTCCCGGACTCTTTGTTGAAATATCAATTTCTGTTGCTTCTATTCTCCCATTACTTTGAGCAAATCCTGAAGGAAGTGTGGGTGCTTGAGATTTCCACCAAAAAATTCCCGCGGCAATAACCGCGACAAGAATGATACTATAAACAAAAAAACGACTCTTTTTTTGATTTTTCATATAAATTATTTAACCTTCCTTTAGCCATAAAAGAATACCAAAAATATGTTTATCCGCTGTATGTAAGAAAATAGTTAAATAATGAGACGTATTAATTTTTTATTTTTATTTTTATTTTTATTTTATATAGTTAAAAATAGTTCATTTGTATTAATAAAGCTAACGCACTCACTATAAAAAAATAAAATATCAAAGGCTAACCTTATGAATTATAAATATTATGTCATTATAATAGAGCCTTAACTCAAATTAATGTAGTACTTTTATCACATAATTCACCATCTATTTTTGATTATTCGAGGAAACACACAAATTGTATATAGAAAACTAGTTTCCGTTACACTAAAATACAGATGAAATAGTAACAAAACGTTATCAATTATTAATCAATATTAAAGTAACACTCAATTTTTTAATAAAATTTCAATTCATAACTGAGTTACTCCTTAATTTAAAATTATCAAAAATTGTATTTTTTATATAATTTAATAAATTTTATATTTTAAATTTCATAATATAAAATAAAAACAAAAAGTAAAAATAGCATTATTATTTTTGTTTTTAAAAAAACACTATTAGCTACGTTTATATTTATTCCCTTCATTAAACCAAAAAACATCAAAAACACACAACGCATTGATTTTTATATTATTTACAAATGATAAAAATAAGAAAAACAGGCTATTCTATGATGAAGATCGATAAATTAAAAAGAAAGTTGGGTGTTCAGACCACTTATGCCTTAAACTTTTTATATAGTGATTATTGCAGTTAGTTATTAAAGTACTTTGATGTAATTAATTAGAATTTAAGATCAAGATTGTAAAATCCATATGATGATACCACGTCAATTTTAATTAAAAACAAGAAGGGTTATATGAATAATATTAAGTATAAACTCGCCACAATAACACTTTGCACTCTGTTTTCTGCCTCTGTTTTCGCAAATACTGATTCCCCTATTCGCCTTGTAATTCATGGTGGTGCAGGAACAATCACTAAAGACACCATCACTCCAGAACAAGAAAAAGAATATAAAGAAAAACTAACCGAAGCATTAAATGCGGGATATGCTGTTTTGAATAGTGGAGGCACTAGCATAGAAGCTGTTCAAAAATCCATTAATGTGATGGAAGATTCCCCCTTATTTAATGCAGGTAAAGGTGCGGTTTTTACCCATGATGGTCGTAATGAACTTGATGCTTCTATTATGGATGGTAAAACCCGAAAAGCTGGCGCTGTTGCCGGTGTAACTACGGTTAAAAATCCAATTAACGCCGCCATTGCCGTGATGGAAAAAAGTCCACATGTTATGATGGTTTCTAATGGTGCTGATCTTTTTGCTAAAGAACAAGGGCTTACTATTGTTGATCCTTCTTATTTTAGAACTGAACATCGTTGGCAACAACTTCAAAAAGCAATAGAAAAAGAACAAGTCGTTTTAGACCATGATGGTAAAACCGCCGCTCTTTTTGTTGATCCTATGATGTACGATTATAAATATGGCACCGTTGGTGCGGTTGCACTTGACCAACATGGCAACTTGGCGGCTGGAACTTCTACGGGAGGAATGACAAATAAGCGTTATGGTCGAGTTGGTGATTCCCCAATTATTGGTGCGGGTAATTATGCTGATAATGAAACCGTTGCTGTATCTGCAACAGGATCTGGTGAAATGTTTATCAGAACATTAACTGCCTTCAATATTGCAGCCCAAGTTAAATATAAAAATTTACCGTTAGAAGAAGCCGCTCAAAATGCACTTGATGAAGTTAAAGCAATTAATGGTAGTGGCGGTGTTATCGTATTAGATAAAACAGGTAACTACACAATGAGTTTTAATTCTGAAGGCATGTATCGTGGCACAATTGCTAATGATGGAAAACCTGTTGTCGCAATTTATAAAGAGTAATTTAAATATCCATTGATTATTTTGCACCCAATTTTTGCCGTTATCTTCGTTATTTCTCAGTCGATAAACGGTGAAAATCTTGGGTGCGAAAACGATATAAACTCACTTTTCCTCTTCTTATTCCCTACTCTTTTTCTTAACGCTATTTAACGTGTTTTTCTCTTTAACTCGACTTGGCTGTTATTTACTCCAAAAAAGCTCACCAAATAACCTTATTGAGGACAAAATAAACAAGATCGCTTCTACTTATTAAAATGATCCTTTGAAAAAGTAGCTTTTTTCTTTTTTGGATCTGTTAGAATATTCATCATGGTTATGTTGATTTAATAAGGAAATCACAGTGGAATTTCACCACGACGATCAGGACTTAACACCTGAAACATCGCTAGTCTTGCCTGAAAAACAAGCAATATTGGATCTGAATGCAACATTCACCTCGCCTGCTCACACTAATCCTGCAATGGCATATTTAATGAGTCTAGGTTCAAAACGTAGTCGTCAAACAATGGGATCGTTTCTTACTATTGTTGCTAAGATGATCGGTTTTTCTTCTCTTAAAAATTGCCAATGGGGAGCTCTTCGCCGTCATCATATTCAAGCTATTATTGATATGCTATCTGATGCCAATAAAGCCCCCGCTACTATCAATACTTATCTTGCTGCTTTAAAAGGTGTTGCTTTAGAAGCTTGGGCAATGAAACAAATGGATACTGAAAGTTATCAGCATATCCGCCAAGTAAAATCTGTAAGAGGAAGTCGGCTACCTAAAGGCCGTGCACTAACTAGCAGTGAAATCCGTGCTTTATTTAGAAGTTGTGAAAAAGACAATTCATCGAAAGGTTTAAGAGATGCCGCAATATTAAGTGTGTTATTAGGTTGTGGATTACGTCGTTCAGAAATAGTCGCCATTAATTACGAACACATTCAATTTCGTGATCAAGCTTTTCTTGTTAGAGGTAAAGGTAATAAAGAACGAATGTCTTATATGCCTGATGATACTTGGGATCGCGTTCAATTATGGATTGATGAAATAAGAGGTACACAAGATGGCCCTCTTTTCACTCGCATTCGCCGGTTTGATGATGTTACTGATGAGCGAATAACAGACCAAGCCATTTATTATATTTTAGAAATACGCCAACAAGAAAGTGGTATTGATAAATTTGCTCCCCATGATTTGAGAAGAACCTTTGCTTCAGCAATGCTTGATAACGGTGAAGATATTGTCACGGTAAAAGATGCTATGGGTCATGCCAGTATTATGACAACTCAGCGTTATGATAGACGTGGAGATGATCGACTAAGAAAAGCGGCTCGACATTTACGTTTTTAGTTTTTATTCTAAAAAATACCCAATTTAATAAATTAAACTGGGTATTAAATTAAGTTTATTTTTTTAACATGCTGTTTTGCTGTTATTTTGTTGTGGTTTATCTGAAAGGTGGTTCGTTAAACGTTCTTAACTTACGAGAATGTAGTTTATCTTCTTCTTCTTTTAATAGCTCAATCGCTTGAATACCAATTTGCAGATGTTCTGATACTGCACCTTCATAAAAATGATTAGCTTGACCGGGTAATTTAATTTCACCATGTAATGGTTTATCTGATACACACAATAAAGTGCCATAAGGAACGCGAAAACGATAACCTTGTGCGGCAATTGTGGCGCTTTCCATATCAACAGCAACAGCGCGACTTAAGTTAAATCTTCTTGCTGAAACGGAAAAACGTAATTCCCAGTTGCGATCATCCGTTGTAACAACCGTTCCCGTTCTTAATCTTTGTTTTATTTCATGCCCTGGTTTACCGCTGATCATTTTCGTAGCATCATAAAGTGCACGTTGTACTTCAGCAATATTTGGGATGGGAATATCAGGAGGTAAAACGTCATCTAAAATATGATCATCACGTAAATAAGCATGAGCCAAAACATAATCACCAAGTTGTTGGCTTTCACGTAATCCGCCACAATGACCAATCATTAACCAAACATGAGGACGTAAAACAGCTAAGTGATCGCAAATTGTTTTCGCATTTGAAGGACCAACGCCAATATTCACTAATGTTATTCCGGGACCTTCTTTAGCAATTAAGTGATAGGCTGGCATTTGATATTTCTTCCAAGTTAAATCAGAAATTAACTTTTCAGGATCAACCGTTTCTGCCGTAATTTGCTGGAACCCCGCACAAGAGAGTGCGCAATATGCACTATCTTTATCTGCAACTTGTTCACAAGCCCAACGAACAAACTCATCAACATAACGATTATAGTTTGTATATAAAATATAAGGTTGAACATCTTCAGGTAGTGTTCCCGTATAATGTTTTAAACGTGCTAATGAAAAATCAGTACGCAATGCATCAAAATGAGAAAGAGGTAAAATATCCCTATCACTGATTAAACCATCGGTAATTTCATCACCAATTTTAGACAAATCAGTAGTAGGAAAGTATTTTGCTAAAGAGGCACTCATTTTTCTATCAAAACCAATGCCTGTACCATCAATCACAAAAGGATAAGGTATTTCTTGTTTTGAAGCGGTTACTTCAAAAGTGGCATGGTAAGCATCAGCAATAAGTTGTAGTTGTTCTGACAAATAATTTTCAAATAAAGCCGGATTAGTGATCGTGGTAGAATAATTACCTGATTTTGATAATCGGCCATAAGCGCGTGTTTTATCTTCTGTTTTAACTTCACCATACCAATGTACAGTTAATTGAGGGTAAGCAAATATTCCTTCAGCTCTTTGTTTTATATCAGGTAATTTTCCATCTTGTGCATAATCAATAATTGCATTACGTAATGCATCGACTGCATTTTGATATTGTTGCTTTAACTCATTAATAATTTTTTGAATTTCTGGACACTGAGGTTGTGACATAAAAGAGCCTCTCACTTATTATTGGTTTTATGACCATAATAGCAAGAAGCCCCTTTTATCCCAAATCAAGATTTTAATAAACTATATTCAACTTTACTTTCATTGGTTGAAATGGAGAGTTTTTTCATTAGGTCAGGATTAAATTCAAATTTGATATTCATATTTTCTTCCAGCAAAATGAATCTCTTTTGATTGTAATTAAATTTATCGCCAATGCTGTCTGTCATTCTTTTCTCTATTTCACTTTCATACTGATTTAATGCAACCTCTAACTTTTCCTTTGATACAGGAGCATCGACAAAATTTTTCATATATAAATTCATAGAATTATAATCAAAGTCGGTTAAAATAAAATCTGATAGCTGATTCACTTTTTCAATATCAGACTCTGCAATTTCCTTTTTATTGTTAACAATTATAGTATATAAGTTACCTTCATTTTTTATATTAACAGATGTCTTTCCTGTAAAGGGCGAATACATTGAAGCAATAGGATCATATTCTTCAAAAGAATCTTTTATCATTGGGAAAATACCTTGATTAAGTAATTCAAAAATAACCATAGTATCTTTATTATTTAATAGTTTTAATTTTTCCTCTAATGAAGTAATGTCAGATATACTTTCATTGTTGAATTTTAAATCATATCTTTGAATATCTTTTTCTACCTGTCCCCTAAGCTCTTTGTACTCATGTTGATTTGCAGAATCATATATATTATCGATTAATTTCTTAGTATTAATTTTTCCGAAATATTTTTCACTATTTTCTTTTAAATATTCATATTTATTATTAAATGATTCTTTTGCATTGAAAATATCAAGAGAAAAACCTTGTTTATCATTAGCATCAATGCATTCCATAAGAATCGCTCTAAATGCAATAGTTTTCTTTTCATAATCTATTTTTTCATTACTTAATGTAGATAATTTATAATAATTATTAATAAATGCAGTGAGATCTTCATTATTATATTTTTTTAAATCAAGATTGAGTTCATTTTTTACAGCCTCAATAAATGGTATGATACTTTTTTTAGATTCAATGAATCCATCACCAAAATCAATCCGATAGAATATCTCATCATTATCTACGCCACATTTGAAATTATTTTTATAGTGTTCTCCAGCAATTTTTTTTAGATGAAAGAAATCTTTATTTTTCTCTAAAGTTGTTGCTTCTTGGTTAAGATAAACATTTTTAATTAAAGTTAATACTTTTTTTTGCTGACTAAACCCAAACCAATCTTTTATTTTTTCCCAAATACTCATTACATTAGACGGAGAGTTATCCGATAATTTAATTACTTTGTCAAAACTGATATTTGCATTTGAAATAATCATTTTAATTTTTCCATTTTAACTAAATGAAAAATTAAGATAATAAAAAATATTATTTTTTTATATAAAAAAACGCCACAAAATCATATTTTATTAAATATAAAGAACATTTCACTTAAATGAGTATTTTAAAAAATCATCCTGATAGCAAGCTTAAGACAATAGGCAGTGTAATTGCTGCAAACATTGTTTGAGAAGTAATAATTCCCGCCATTAGCTCAGAATCCCCCCCTAACTGTCTGGTTAAAATATAAGACGTCGGAGCAGTTGGGATAGAAAAGAAAATAACCAAAAGCATCATAACTAATGAAGATAAACCTAAAAAGTAAGCAACACTATACGCGATTATTGGCACAACAAGTAAACGAGTAACAGTATTAATACTAATCATTTTACTTTCTGCTCTTAGTGTTGATAAATGTAATGCCGCACCAATACAAATAAGCCCCAAGGGTAAGCTGGTTGCTGCTAGCAATTTTAGAAATTGATCGCTACCAAAAGGAAGCCCCACTCCTGATAAATTTATTATGATCCCAATAACACAAGAGATAATTAAAGGATTTTTTATGATAGGCAGTACTAGTTGACGCAAAGTTACATTTTGTCCAGCAGTTAAACAAAGCACAGAGGTCACATTAGATAATGGAACTAGTGTTGCCAATATTAATGCAGCTATTCCTAATCCTTCAACACCAAATAGATCAGCGACAATAGCTAAACCTAAATAAGTGTTAAATCGAATATTACCTTGAACGATTGCTCCAAAACGTCCAGCTGGCCAACCTGTGATTTTTTTCAATACAACGCATAATACTGTAACAATAATCACTATAGAAAAAATAGCCCCAGCTAAATGAGGTAATTGAGGATCAGATAAAGGTGCATTTGCCAAACTATTAATTAGTAAAGCGGGAAAAAGTAAAAAATAATTTAATTTTTCAGCCCCTACCCAAAATGCTGGTTCAAATGTTTTATTTCTTCTTAAAATTGCACCTAGCGCAATTAACGCAAATAACGGCCATAACGTTAATAACACATTTTGCATAATATTTATCCTAGAGATATCGTGATACTTTACAATATCGCAACATCATGCGGATTGCTATTTTATATGATTAATATAAAAGCTAATTCAAAAAATGATAAAAATAAATTTATACCGCATTTTAAGAATAGCTTTTTTATTATTAGTCTATTATAAAAACCATCCTTTTAAGATGGTTAAAACACAAACAACTACTCTAAATCAATGCACATGCGGTAACAATGTAAATTTGCTTTTGCTAAATTAGAATAATAGTCACGTTCTTCTAATGCTTTAAAACCCTGTTTTAAATAAAATAATACTGCATTAGGTGTTGCATCTAAAAACAACTTGGATTGCCCTCTCTTAATTGCTTCATGTTTAAGTTGTTTTAAAATTAGTCCAGCGAATCCTTTCCCCATATATTCAGGTAATGTAAAAATAGCTTCAGCAAAACCCGTTTTAACATCTAAAAAACCCGAAGCAACAGGAATATTATATTCTTTATAATCAATAACATAAAATGGATTATCAATAATAGCTTGCCGATATCCTTCAGGCATTTCATCAGGAGTCCAAGCGGCTAAAATCTCTGATGGATAAACATTCTCACAACCAAATCGCAGTGCTTGATTTCGTAAATACCACAATCTTTTGGCTTCCTGTGGTTCAGCGAGTCTAAGTTGAATCATACTCATTTCCATCTTATTCATTAGAATTAACAGCCTCAAATTAGTGAAATAATTTATTCTAATAATGCTTTTTAAATTTTAATTTTTTAGTGTTACTTTTTTTAAGAGCGTGATATGTTTTTGAAAAAGGAATAATGTAAGGAAATTTTATGCCTAATTCAGTGTTACCTTCAGCAATAAAAAAAAACTCCTCTTTTGTTGCTGGTTCTCCTCTTCCTTTTTATTATCGCTTCATCTCTAGTGCAATTAGAGAAATCTACTTTTCCAAAGTCTCACTTATTTACCATAATAGATCTCAAACTGAAAATACACATCCAAAGTTAATTCTATGTAGTCATCGGAACAGTGCCTTTGATGGTTACATTGCATTAAAAGCATTTCCTAACACTCAAGCTTTGGCTTCAATTCAATTATTAAATAGTCCTTTAATGAAAAGTTTTTTTACGGGTATTCCCGTAGTTAGGAAAAAGGATAGACAACGTTTAGGCGTAAATGCAAATATATTTTCAAGTCCTTCAGATGCTGCAATTGCACATATAAAAGCAGGTGGTAATCTACTCTTATTCCCAGAAGGCAGTAGTGAGTGGGGTTTCCAGCCATTACCTTATCAACGAGGAGCGGCAAGAATTATTAGAACATTGATCAGTGAGGGAGTAGTTTTTGATATTATTCCTATGGGATTGTTTTATATAGCCCCTGATAAATTCAGTTCAAAAGTTGAAGTTTATATTGGTGAAAATATTTGTATAAATTCACAAAAAGATAATTTGTCAATCAGAGAATGGGAAGAAAATATTCATTCGGAAGTTTCTGTATCACTAAATAAGATTTCCGTTAATTGTCCAAATATTGATATTTTTGAGAAAGCATCAGCCTATGCTTTTAATAAAAACAAGGATGGTAAATCTTATGCTGAATCCTTTATTGACTATCAAAAAAACCCTTCTCAATCAAATAATGACAATCGAAATATAGAAAAAAATTCTCAATCATCTATATTAATTTGGCGTTATATTTCATTTTTATTTATGTATATTTTATTTCCAATATTATTATCATCACTTATTGCGTCTCATTTTGCTGATGCCCGTAATACCATCAGCTTTTTTAAAATATTAGGGGGGGCAATAGCAACTGCAATTTGGATCCCCATCTTAATCATGCTCCTATTCTATTTCCCCATGTTTATTGGTATAAGTTTAGCTAGTGCACTATTCGGTTTTATCTTAATAAGGAAGAAAGGCGCTGAAATATGTTAACTACGAAAGCCAGGATGCTTTTTAACCATTTATTTTCTCTACAATTATTTATTATTTGGGCTTTGGGAACTTACGGAAGTTGGTTAACTAATGCGACAGAAATGTTGTTCCCCATATTTTTAGGCTTTTTTTTATGGGTATTGCTCATTTTTGTTGGAAACAAAACACAACAAGCAACCTCTCATTCCCGATTCTATTGGTTTGGCTTATTACAACTGATTGTTTGTTGGACTATTTTTCCTCTGTTTAAATCGATTCGCTATGGTTTATACCAATGGAGTTTTGATGACATTTTATATAATCTAGACAAATTCCTATGGTTTGGAAAAAGTTTGCCAGAATGGGCAATTTCTTTACAATCTGGTTGGCTAAGTGAATTTCTTTCTTTTTGCTATTTTAGCTTCTACTTGTTGATTATTGGTAGTGCCCTTTTCTTCTTTTTTAGCCGAAATAATACACTGGCTAAAAATTATTTTTTCGGCTTAATGCTAATGTATTTTTGGGGTTTTATTGGTTACTTCGCTATCCCTGCGGCAGGCCCTTACTCTGCATTTCCTTCTGACTTTAACTATCCAGTTTACTCTGGTGCCATGACATTATTTCTAACTGATCTTGTTGATAAAGGAATCACAGGAATGGATGTGTTTCCTTCATTGCATACAGGGATCACTCTTTATATTGTTGGCTTTTTCTTTTTTTCAGGTTATCGAAAAATAGCGTATTGTTTATCTCCTATCTTAATAGGACTTGTTTTGGCAACTGTCTATTTGCATTACCACTACGGCATTGATGTTATTGTCGGTGCATTACTTGCATTATTGGTGCTTTACATCACATGTAAAAATAATAAGGTCGAATATGGAACTCATTTATAAGATTAACGAGTCTATTGCTTCTGAAGTATCTATTAGTGGGGGTAAAGGCGCGAGTTTAGCAAAAACAATTCAGTCACTGCCTGTTCCTGATGGTTTAATTCTATCTTGCCAAGCTTATCAGTTATTTATCACGCCATTACTACCTGAAATTAATCGCTTGTTATCAGAAAAAAAGCAAGAAATTGAAGCCGTTAGTAAAAATATTCGCCATTTAATTTTACAAGCATCTATACCAGAGGACTTAATTCATTCTTTAAGTTCAAGATTAAATGAGCTTCAATTAAATAATACCGCTTTGGCCGTAAGATCTTCTGGAACATTAGAAGATATGCCTGGAGCCGCCTTTGCAGGGCAACACGATACTGTATTAGGTGTTAAAACACTGCCTAATTTATTAGATGCTATTCGCCAATGTTATGCATCTTTATGGCACACACACGTTATGCTTTATCGCCAGCATTTAAATTTACCCCATACTCAAGCATCGATGGCCGTTGTGCTACAAAGAATGATTGACGTCCAAGAAAATGAAGCAGCAGGTGTTGCTTTTTCTGTTGATCCGGTTCAAGGCTCTCTTTCAACTGTATTAATTAATGCAGCATTTGGATTAGGTGAAACCGTCGTTGCAGGTGAAGATCCTATTGATGAATTTCTTATTGATAGAGAAAGTTTCGCGTTAAAACAAAAAACGATTGCTCAAAAAATAAATGCCATTGTTATGGTTGATAATGGTACTAAAATCTTACCTCTTAATTCTGCCCAACAATCCATGTCCTCATTAACAGCAGAACAGTGCAAACAAGTTGCAGAGCTTGCTATTTCAGCGGAAAAATATTTTGATTTTCCACAAGATATAGAATGGGCATTTCATAATGGAAAATTGTGGCTTTTACAATCCCGCAATGTAACACAAATCGCCCCTATTTGGACAAGGGAAGAATCAGCAGAAAGATTCCCTAATCCTATCACGCCATTAACATGGGATATGTGTGAAGCTGGTTTTCACTCATCATTAAACTTTAGCCTTAATCTTATGGGGCTTCCTTCGTTTAATGGTAAATGGTTCGGGATGCAAGATTATTATATTTATGGCAACCAGAATGCGGTTTCCTTGTATAGTAATCGTCTCCCTACGTCGATGATGAATGATTTACCGACCCTATTAAAATCTTTGCCTGAAATTGCACAAAAATTCAGTTGGGTACAGGAATTACCTATTACTTGGATGCGTGACTTAGATAAATATTTAATCTCTATTGGTGCATTGATGAATGAACCATTGCAGGATAAAAATTTACCTCAATTATGGGATTATGTGCAAAGAATTAATAAGTTAGGTGCTGATTACTTTTTACCTAATATTGCCATATCTTTAACTCAGCGCTCACTCTATTCCGCATTAATGGCATTGCTAAAACTCTTCTTTAAAGAAGAAAAATATGCACATACAGCATTCGATAATTTAATTGCTATGTCCGAAACTAAAACTGGACAAGTGAATGCAGAACTTTGGACTCTTTCTCGCTATGTTCGCCAGCACCCTCAACTTCTAAAACTTATCACATCCATTGTTCCTGAAAGTATTATGCAAGAAATTGCGCTATGTGATCCTCATTTTCACCAGCAATTTACCTTATTCTTAGCTAATCATGGTCATAGAGAATTAGATTTTGATGCATATCATCCTACTTGGTTAGATGCCCCACATATTGTATTAACTCAAATTAAAGCAATGGCAGACTTAGCAGATGATAAACAGACCGATGATCCATTAGGTAAAAAAATTCTGCAATCAGAAACGGAATTTTCAATTATCTCTGATGCCCCAGAAGAGTTGCGCTTCTTCTTACAAGAGATTATTCGATTAGCTCGCGTTTATACTGCACTTGATGACTTAGAGCATTACCAAACAACTCGATTAGCCTTACCTATGCGTCGCGGGTTAAAAGCATTAGGAGAAAGATTGGTTATTCGTAGTGTCTTAGATTGCCCAATGGATATTTATTTTGCTAATGAAAAACCTTTAGCTGATGCAATTCTTGCAGATAATCCTACTGAGTGGAATCAGTTACGTCATCATATATACCAAAATAAAGCTGGATATCTAAAAGCAAAATCAGTCACACCACAATGGATCTATGGTGAAGATAGTTGTAATGCACTAAATACAAATGAGCATCAATTAAAGGGGCTAGCTGGTAGTGCAGGTATTATTGAAGGCGAAGTTTATCTTGTTTATGGCCCAGAGAATTTTGCCGAATTTCCGCAGAATGCTATTTTAGTTGCAAGAACAACTAACCCTGCTTGGACAGCCCTCTTTTATCGTGCATCTGGCATTATTACAGAAAGTGGTGGGCCATTATCTCATGGTGCAGTTACTGCTAGAGAATTAGGATTACCAGCAGTTATGGGTGTTCGCAATATCTTGAATATTTTAAAAAATGGACAGAAAGTGAAAGTTGATGGGCAAAAAGGCATAATTGAGATCCTGTCCTAATTTTTTGGTAAGTAATATGTCTAGATCAGAAAAAGCATCTTTTAGATGCTTTTTCTTCTTAACCTACTTACTTTTTATTTGTTTATTTCACTATTATTTTCTTTCTCTTTTGAATCTTTATTGATATCAACTTTATAGGCTGATGGTGCAAGTAAAGCAACCAGACCTGTTATTAATAAAATAGAAAACAATACCATTAACATAGATGGTGCATTAAATAATAAGTATGGTGTTAATAAGATAGGACTAGCTGTTAAAATAAGTGAAATAATAACAGGGTGGCCTATACCTATATCTCTTATTCGTTGAGATAAAATAAGTGTAAAGATGTAGACTTGTGTTATTAAAAACACCGTTTCCATTAGTCCATATGGTGTAAAAGAAAATTGATAGTAAAAATAATTCTCAGCAATTAACTCCATGTTTTCGGGATAAAGCTCTATATACCATCGATCAGCTAAGTTTTCTGCAATAAAAAAGAAAATTGTCCAAGCAATTTCTAAGCCTAAAAAAGAGAGTCTACCACGTCTTTGTTGTTTCCATTGATAAGCAAGTTTAGCTTGCATAATAAATCCCTTCATTTTTTAAATAGTAATTTTTTTATCATAATACACTTAATATCTTTTTCCAAAATAATGATATCATTATCAGATGAAAGCACAAAAATACCTTCAATTTTTGATGTTTAGTGTAATAATCATCTCTTATTATTTTTCTTTATCTAACTAAAATATTAAATACATAAGGAGCTACCATGCTACCTATTCAAACAACCCGTTTTGCCCTTCTTCGTTAAAAAAATTTATTACTTAACAAGAAGGGCTTTAAAAATGAATCATAAAAAAATCGATTTAGAACAATGGAATAGAAAAGAACATTTCTTACATTACCGACACAACTTACAGTGTGGTTTTAGCTTAACAACTAAAATAGATATTACTGCCTTAAAGGCCGTCTTAGCTAAAAATAATTTTAAACTTTATCCTGCAATGATCTATTTGATTGCAAAAACGGTTAATAGCTACCCTGAGTCTAGAATGGCTATCAAGGATAATGAATTAGTTATTTGGGATTATATCAATCCTGCATACACGATTTTTCACCCAGAAACGGAGACTTTCTCTGAGTTATGGAGTGAGTACTTTGAGGATTGGCATTCTTTTTCACAAGGATATAATCAAGATCATCAAAAATATAAAGATAATCTGAGTCTATCTGCGAAAACTAATTTTCCCGAAAATCATTTCTGCATTTCGATGATCCCTTGGGTAAGTTTTGATGGATTTAATTTAAATGTAGCTAATGTAAAAGATTATTTTCCTCCTATTTTTACTATGGGAAAATATACTCAACAAAGCGACAATTTTTTATTACCAATATCCATTCAAGTGCATCATGCTACGTGCGATGGCTTCCATATAGCTAGAATGATAAATAAACTCCAAGCGTTATGTGATGAGTTTTCTGGCTAACTATATTGATTTTTAAATAAAAAATACCGCTTTTTTATTGGTTAAATAAAAGAGCGGATATCATTATTAAAACATCCAATTTGAAAGATAAATTATCAATAATTATCTAACCTGCTTATTGATCCATTTAATCTCTTCATTAGTGAATCGAATATTACTTTCTTTAGTTGTATCAGTATCTAACAAGATTTTATCTTTAATTAATTTACTGACAGGCACAATAATATTAAAGTGGTCACCATTTTTAATGCTGTATATTTTTAATGGAATATCATGCATTATTGCAACACCACGTAATTCATTAAATTCATTCCAAAAATAATCACGGCCTTCAAAATAAAACGTTGGTGTTTTTATTGATTTAATATAACGATAAACCGAGCGGACATTAAACTCTTCTTCGTTATTTCTATCAAAAGGTAATTCAACTATCATATCGCCTTCAGCTCTTAATTTAAGATCAGGTATTCCGCCCAAGGAGAAAACAGCCCTAAATTTATCACTATATTCACTCGCTAATAATGCTCTAGTTCCCCCCGTACTATGTCCAACGACATAGATACGTTTAGAGTCAATATAGGGCAATGATGCTAAATATTCTCTTGCTGATTCTAAATCTTCTAATTCGCCATAAAACATTTCATAACGACCAGGATTGGTATTTTCACCTCGGAAAGATGGGATCATCAACACCATATTGGGGTCACGAAAAGTAGCACCTGTTTGGTCATTATCAGCCGGCTTAGGTTGCCAAAAATAATCATCACCCCCAATTCCACCGTAACCTCCATTTAACCAAATCACAGCAGGTAATTTCGTTTTTTTATTTGCTGGAGGTGGTGTTAAATAGGCATACATATCTCCCGGTTTTGCCGGATATTTAATCACATTAAATATTTCTGGTGGTGCTTCCCAAGGCGGATCAATATTATCAAAACTGTCGTTTATAATTTCGGTTTTAAAGCGCTGGTGCGCTTCATATAAAGTTTCATCACGCACTTCAATATCTGCGTTGACAGAGAAAGAACTAACACTGAGTAAAGAAAAAAGAAATACAGGAACAATCTGTCTAAAACACATTTTATTTATATTCATATCAACTTCCCTATAGATTATTAATTTTGCGTGATAATAGCATAGGTTGTTTAGGATTTATGAATAGGATTTTTAAGGCAAGTAGGAAATTAATACAGAAAAAAGCATCTCAATTGAGATGCTTTAAACAATGAAAAATAATTAATTTTTTTAACGATAATTTGATTATTTTGCACTCGTGCGAATCAAGTAATCAAATGCGCTAAGTGAGGCTTTTGCACCTTCACCCGCGGCAATGATGATTTGCTTATAAGGTACTGTTGTACAGTCACCGGCTGCAAACACACCTTTGATATTAGTTTCGCCTCGGGCATCAACAACAATTTCGCCCATCTTATTACGCTCAACAGTACCTTCTAACCACTGTGTATTAGGTAATAAACCGATTTGAACGAAAATACCTGCTAATGCAATATCATGCATAGAATCATTAGTACGATCTTTATATTTTAGACCAGTTAACTTAGTGCCATCACCATATACTTCTGTAGTTTGCGCATTTAAGATAACTTCTACATTGCTTAAGCTACGTAATTTTTTCTGTAATACTGCATCTGCTCTCATTTCTGGAGCGAATTCTAATACTGTTACGTGTTCAACTAAGCCAGCTAAGTCAATTGCAGCTTCTACACCTGAGTTACCACCACCAATAACAGCAACTCTTTTGCCTTTAAACAGTGGGCCATCACAGTGTGGACAATAAGTTACACCACGAGTACGGTATTCATTTTCACCGGGAACATTCATATTTCTCCAGCGAGCACCTGTTGCAATAATTAGGCTACGGGTTTTCAAAATTGCGCCTGATGCTGTTTCAATTTGATGTAACTCCCCTTCTGATGCACCCGGAATTAAGCGACTAACAGTTTGGCTATCAATCACATCCACTTGGTAATCATCAACGTGAGCTTTTAATGCACCTGCAAGTTTTGCACCTTCCGTTTTTGGTACTGAGATGTAGTTTTCAATATCAACAGTATCAAGAACTTGGCCACCAAAACGTTCGCCAATAAGGCCTGTATTTAAACCTTTACGAGCTGAATAAACAGCTGCTGATGCGCCCGCAGGGCCACTTCCCACTATTAATACATCAAATGCATCTTTTTGGTTCAACAATTCTGCAGTACGTTTTTCTGCATTGCTGTCTACTTTGTTAACGATTTCAGCTAAGGTCATACGGCCTTGACCAAACTCGTTACCATTTAAGAATACAGCAGGAACGCCCATGATATTACGTTCCTGAATTTCATTTTGGAACATGCCTCCGTCAATCGCAGTATGTGTGATCTTCGGATTTAAAATCGCCATTAAGTTTAATGCCTGAACAACATCAGGGCAGTTATGACAAGAGAGCGAATAATAGGTTTCGAAATGAAACTCACCGTCTAACTGACGAATTTGTTCAAGTAATTCTTGTGCTTCTTTTGATGGGTGTCCACCAGTTTGTAATAATGCTAAAACTAATGAAGTAAATTCATGACCTAATGGCGAGCCTGCAAAGCGAACACCAGTTTCTTTCCCTGGGTTGGTAATAAGAAAAGATGGTTTACGTACATTCGCGTTATTATCTTCACGATAAGTGACTTTATCGGATAATGGTTCGATTTCTTTTAATAGCGCTTGGATATCAGCAGAATGTTTACTGTCGTCTAATGTTGCTACTAACTCAACTGGCTGGGTTAATCGTTCTAAATAAGCTTTCAATTGAGCTTTTAAATTATTATCTAACATTTTTGCACCCTCAATAAAATCGGGTGCCGAAACACCCGATAAATAATTTTTTTAGTGGCTTAATTCTTATTTAGATTTTGCCAACTAAATCCAGTGATGGAGCTAAAGTTGCATCACCTTCTTTCCATTTTGCTGGGCAAACTTCGCCTGGGTGGCTAGCTACATACTGAGCAGCTTTAACTTTACGCAGCAGGTCTGATGCATCACGGCCAATACCTTCAGCTGTGATTTCAATTGCTTGGATGATACCTTGTGGGTCAACAACGAAAGTACCACGGTCTGCAAGACCTTCGTTCTCACGCATATTTTCGAAGTTACGAGTTAATGCGCCAGTTGGGTCGCCAATCATGCCATATTTGATTTTACCGATAGTTTCTGAGCTGCTATGCCATGCTTTATGGGTAAAATGTGTGTCAGTAGAAACTGAGTAAATTTCTACGCCCATTTTTTGGAACTCAGCATAATGATCAGCTAAGTCACCTAATTCAGTTGGGCACACAAAAGTGAAGTCTGCAGGGTAAAAGAAGAAAACGCTCCATTTGCCTTCGACGTCCTTTTCAGTCACTTCTACGAATTGACCGTCTTTAAATGCCATGTTTTTGAATGGTTTGATTGGGGTATTAATTAAAGACATTGTATTTCCTCCTGTTTGGTATGGGACTAATGTACCTATTCCATTTGAGAATAGCTAATACATTCCTGCTATCAGTTCAATAGGTTTTACCTAATGAGTTGAATAAATTGATAGAGATAGGTTAACGAAATGTAGCTATTAAAGCAAATGTACAACAAGTCAATTACGCCTACCTTCTATTAGCCTACTTTCTTAACCTGCTCTCTGTTTAATATCCTTAGCTTCAGTAACGAAATACTTATAACAGCATGAATTATAAAAGTAACATTCATTCTCTCATAGATGAATTCAATATTATTTAGCTAATTTGGCAGGTTTAAGAATAGTATAAGTGCATTCAAATGCTTCCTTTTGAATACGATAAATATCTTGGCTATCTGTTGTGGATTGAACAACAGCATCGCCCGATTGAAAACGTTGTAATTCTCCCCAAGGCGCCTTCATTGTAAATGGAAGTGTAGACTCAGGCACAATAAAGTAATTCATTTCGATACCTTTTGGAGTAAAAGGCTGATAACCACGAGGATAAGATGCTAAATTAATTTCACTTTTCTCTGTGGCACTATAGCGTTGAACAAATTTAGCTTTTCTTACCAAAATCTCCTCATTACCTGTTTCTGGGCAAATATTTTGCACTACCCAATCTCCTAATTTTGCAGGTTCTGAAACTGTTTCAACACCTTCACCTTTAATTATAGTTATGATGATCTCACCTTCTTTGGCTGGTCTTGCCAGGACAGGTTTTGTTTTAATTGCAATCCCCGTGATCCCTGCTTGCTGAGCTTGCGTAAAGTAAGCCACGCGTTCTTTTTGCGGTAATTGAGGAAGATCATTAGCAAATACAAATGAAGGAATTAAGGCTAAACCTATTAATAGTGGTTTTGTTCTATTTTTCTTATAGGTCTTGTCGCTATTTGAATTACTGCTTTGTATATAGAAAGGCATTGAATTGTTTCCTGATAAATATCATCTGCACTTAATACGCTAGTTAAGCGTCTGTAAACATTAAACCGATTATGGCAGGAAATAAAACAATGGCACGAGCAAAATCAATTGCCTAGCCGAAAAAGATCAAAAAATCGAGAGATCTCACAACTTAGAAAAGAGAACATGTAATTAAGAGAAAAAAGGTTCAAGTCGTTAAATAAAAGGTTAGGATATTTCTTCATCAAACCTATTTAATTAAAAGGAATTACTTATGCAAATAATTTACCCTGATGACTATTCGAATACTGGAAAACCTGATGAGGCCTTTGAACAAGAATATCGTTGCGCTCAAATGCTAAATATTCATTGTTTGTTACTCTCATCAGAAGATATGGCATTAGGTAAATATAAGTTTTCACATCCTTTTAAATCAGACTCTCCCGTTATTTGGCGTGGATGGATGCTAAATAAAGACGAGTATCAACAGTTATACCATGCGGTTAATACTCATGGTGGTCAAATGCTTGAAACGCCTGAAGATTATATCCGTAACCATCATATAACAGGTTGGTATGAAAACTGTAAAGCATTCACACCAAAAACAGTTATCACAACCATAGATACTGACTTTGAAAGCTTAACTAACCAGCTTCAATGGCCCGCTTACTTTGTAAAAGACTATGTAAAATCCTTAACAACCACAAGAGGTTCCATCGCTAAAAATGCAGATGAAATTAGAGAAATACTAAAACTTATTGCGCAGTTTAGAGGAAACATTGAAGGTGGTGTAAGTCTTCGCTATGTTGAGGAATTTATTAATGATAGTGAGCGTAGATATTTTGTTTTAAATAAGAAAATATTCTCTGCGGATGATGAAATTCCTGAGTTTGTAAAAACAGTAGCACAGCATATAAACACACCTTTCTATTCCATTGATGTAGTCAAAAATGCAGTAGGAGAATTACGTTTAGTTGAAATTGGTGATGGGCAAGTTTCAGACATTAAAGAGTGGTCAGTTGAAAAGTTAGTTAAGGCTTTTTTCTTATCTGGTATCTGATGTTTTATACCCCAACAACTGTGCAAACTATATAAAAATATAAAGACCTCATTAGCCAACAATACTCTGCATCATGAAGTCTTTATATATAAAATCAATATCTAACAAGATGTACTAAAAATAAAGTTAAAATAGATACTTAAAGCGGATACGAGCGCCGTAACGATCTTTATCACTACTATGTACATTAATATCGTCTTTACCATCTATACGTGAATAATAAGCACCTAAATAGGTTTTAAAATTATCCATATCCAAAATATTAGGCAGTTCATAAGAAGCAAATACAGTGTTGATATTGTACTTACCCGGATTGAGCGTTAAATAGGTGTCATTTTGACCACTGTTGTTCCCGCTTTTGTGATAGTAAGCTTTAATATCATTATGAGCATAAATATAACCAAGTTGAAATTTGCGCCATAGCACATTACTACCAATAGAAAAATCATTTTCATCTTTAGCGTCGAGATAAGCAGCACTTAAATTTGCAACAATACCGTTAATAGGATCATCAGCTAAAGTGTCCCATTTTACAGTTAAGCCATAACCTGTACGTCTAGATTGATCTTGGAATTTTCCATTTTCATCATCATAGCCATAGGCTTTGCTTATCACGTTCGCATCTATTGCTCCTGCAATAGTTAAATTGTCTTTCTGCCATGCAACAACAGGACGCATATAAATAACATTTTTGCGGTTATCAAGTTTACGCCCATGATATTCATTGTCTTTAAAAACAGAAGTTCCATCTTCAACTAAAGCATTTAGCTCAAAATACCAGTCGTTATAGTGTGTGTTAACCATCATACTACCACCATCACTACTACGACCTCGCCCTTCTTTCATCATATAGATATAGCCAAAACCATCACCATATAAATCATTTGCTGTATTACCTGAATACTCAACAAATGTATCTTGGTTTAGAGGGAACATATCGTAAGCTTCATAACGACCAATTTTATATTGCCATTTATCACGTTGACCAAAGTAGAAAACAGCATCATCTAAATTCATTTTACCTGTCATGTCAGCCATGGGCTGAGCACGAAAACCCGCATAATTACCGTTTTTTAATTCTCGTTCACCATCCACACCAATTAAAATGCGCCCATTAAGTGACCATTTTTCATTATCATCGAAGTCTTTTTGATTACCAGGTATCATTCTCATCGATGTTAGTTGCCCCTTTTTACTAGCAGCATCGATATTATATTCAACGTCACCATACAATTTGAGATCACCCCAATTTGTATTGGTAGAGAAAAAATCCGCACCTTCTTGATTTTTCGTACTAGCAAGCTGAGCAGATTGTTTTTGTTGGATTTCATTAAGTTGAGTTTGTGCAATGTTTACTTTTACTTGAGCCTCATCAGATTGCTTTTCTAATATAGCAACGCGTTGCTCCATGTTGACGGTTGTAACATGATCCGTTTGAGATTGGTTGTTGGAATTAATTAATTGCTCAAGGCGAGTCGCTTTTTGTTCTGCTGCTGCAGCTCTAGCTTCAGCAGCAGTTGCACGTTTTTCAAGCGCATTTAACCTTGCTTCAATTGCACTTATATCAGTTTGTGCATTTGCACATAATGGCGTAGCGAGTATTAAACTTATCACAACAGATAATGCTTTTACTTTCATTCGAATATTCCTAAATTAGCAAATGTTGGTTTAACAGGTACGGCAAATACATAACAATCAATTTAGTTGATCGATTGTTCTATCTGATGAGCGTATTGTTATTTTTATTCGATAATATTTTTATAAATATCAATCAGTTATTCGCATCATTATTTCTATTCTTAACAATAGATAAACCGATACCTCATCACTTTGCCATTATTTCCGCTGATTAGCTTTCTGCATCATAAGTAAGGCTACGTTTGAACTAAGGGACTTATTCTCGTTTAAGTACTTACAAACGCTTATTATTTTGATTCGGTATTTAATTTATTGCTATTTCAAGCATATCTCTGGTTTAAGTTTTCAAATTTTATAATGGGTTCACTAGCTAAATAAAATAATCGCTAATGTGGAACATTTCCACAATCATTTGTGATTTTTTTGAGGTTAGTACAATAACCTTAGAAAAACGACACAAATGACCATCAAAAAATAAGATATAGAAAGAAAATAAAACTATTCATTAAGGGAGATATAAAACTAAGCAAATGATCGTTAAAATCTGAAGAGAATAATTGTATAACAGTGTTGTTAGCTTTTATTATTTAGAAACTTTGCTGTAAGGATGAGTTAATACGGTGGGACATAAATAGGATGAGAGAGGAGAAAAACTGACAGAGGTTATGTCATTATAACCTCCGTCCATCATTATCATATTCTGCCAGGTTTACGTAACGCTCTACGAAAGTAAGAAACTGGCATTTTAGGGCAAATTTGTTCTTTTACTGCGGGATTATTTTCCAAATCATCTTTATCTATTTCATTATTTCTTCTTGAATTTTGTAGCTGAGTATCTGTTTTATTCATCTTCCCTTTCCTCTGAGATCAATGCCTCATTGATAGCTTCAATTTTCTCAACTGCTTCATTAAGAATAGAAGCAATACGTCCTGCTCTTTCCACAGAGAGCTCTTTTAACACTAATTTATGGCGTAAAACTGCTTTTAATTTACCAACAGCAGATTCAATTTCCTCAGAAACACCACCTGCGTTTTGAGATAAATCTCTCGCATAAGCCAGTTTTCTTTGAATATTGGCATCTATATCTTGATGTTCTGCTAAAAATGCAGTGCCTTCAGATGTAATGCTATAGTTTTTACGGCCTTTTTCAGCAATCGTAGCAACTAATAGATCTTGCTCTTCAAGTAATGTTAGCGTTGGATAAATAACACCAGGGCTAGGTACATATAATCCTGAAGAAGCCTCATCTATTTCTCTAATAATTTCATAACCATGGCTTGGCTTTTTCGAGATCATGCTAAGTAACAGAACGCGTAAATCACCATGATCAAACATACGTTTTAACTGGCGACCTTGGCCTTTACCTCTGCACCCACGACCACGTTGTTTTCCATGCCTTTCCGAACCATGTTCACCATGACAACACTCGCCACGACCTTCATGCCCGTGACCGTGTTCACCATGACAACACTCGCCACGACCTTCGTGTCCGTGATCGTGTTCACCATGACAACAATGCTCGCCACGACCTTCGTGTCCGTGACCGTGTTCACCATGACAACAATGCTCGCCATGATTTTCTTGGTGCCGGCTATGTTTACCCTTACCACCACAACGCCCTTTTCCGTGACCATGTCCATGACTACCATGTTCGCCATTTTCAGCACGTTGCTGATAAAGTGAGTTTAATGCTCGAATCATCATAAATATTCCCTCATTGTTTTAGATATATCGAATTCATGTAGTGCAATATAATCCGATATATCTAAACAATCAAGTTTTAGATATATCTAAATGCACATCTAAATCGATTTACTGATTAACAATATGATTTATCTATGATTAAATTTTTCAAATATGAGCTTAATTATGAATGATTATCATTCTCTAGCTTGCTTTTATGTGCTATCAATGAAAATAAAAGAAGATAATTAATAAAAAAGAATAAAAAATAGACATTTTTAGCTTGAAGTACACACGAAAAAACAAAACATATTTAGAACACAATAAGTGACATTGTCACTTATGATTGGTTAAAAAAAAGCGAAGATAATGAGTAATAACCCACTACTTCGCTTTTTAACAAAAATTATTTTAATTGTAGAAAATATAATAAAAAAGAGATGTCGCTACTGGTCTAATGCGGATAAAACCACTCTCTTAATATATTGATATCCAGCTTCAATTTGTTGTTCATCACAGATTTCAGTACTTTTTATAGTAAGCTGCAACAAATTTAAGTGTTTGATAGTTTCCCACTCATTGTTATCAAAACCACACTCAGAACAAAACTGCGCTGGTGCATCATCGCTATTACGAGCGCAAAACGTTAATAAACTTAAATCTTGTTTATGATGACTTTTTATAACCAAGTTTTCATAGATTGTTTTATTAAGATCATTTTGCGTTTCTAAGTCCTTATTTCCTTTCTTTACAATCGCAAAATTTAGTTTATTAAAATCAGACGCAGATAAAATACGAATATAATAGTGCTCACCTTCTTTTTCAAAAGCAGTGGCTTGATTAAAAAACTGCTCAAGTTTGATGCGCGTTTCCCATTGAATTTGTGCATATTTTCCATATCCAGATGAAGTAAAAGGATAGAGTTGATGCACACTCCACATCGACGCTACTGCTGGTGCAGATTGAATACCATCAATTTCAGGAACATCATCTGCTTGCTCTGGACATAATCTAGGAGGATTTGTTAAAAAACGACTAATACGCGCATCTTTAATACATACTACACCAGTAGGATATGGCGAAAATCCAGCTTGAAATGGTTCAAAAGAGACTGAATCAGCGAGAGAAAGTTGTGTGATGCTTTCATATATTTCAGGTGTTAATTCAAGCAATGGTGCTTCTTTTTTTAATTTCTTACACAAAATCGGATAAGGGATAAGATCATAATTATCATCAAGAAATAAGCTTTTCATATAACCAAATTGCGATGCATCAATATGGATATAAAATGAATTGTTGTATTTTTCCTCGCACTCTTTTCTGAGTTCAAAAAGGGGTTTTAACTTATCAACACAACCATAAGACGGTGCGCCTAATATTCCTACAACACCAAGAATTGGCTCACCTTGTTCAATCAGGCGAAAAACAATACTGCGTGTTTTTTCAATATCGGTTTTAAATGTTTCATCAATAGGCAATGCAATAAGGTTGTCATACCCCAACCCAAGTATATCCATTGCTTTTTTCCAAAATTCAAAACGGGAAACAGGAACAAGCAGTTTTCCTAAGTGCATTGTTTTTGTCATGCCCATTCCTCGGCATGTTAAATAACTAACATCATCAAAAATCCCGCGCTCATTGAGCTGTTCGCTTATTGCTAAAATATCAGTGACTGACATATTGAATAACTCAAAGGCTTTTTTATCTGCAACCAAATCTCGTGATTTTGGATGACGAGCAATTGCCATTGGTAATGTTTTTAAATTTCTAAGCGCCCATAATATTTCATAGCAAGCAAGAGTGTGGCTTGTTGTGATATGGCCAAATGCATCTTCTGATGAGAACCCGATTAATTTACAGAGATCATCTGTAATTTTCTTTTCTTGTTCTTTTAGTAAGGGGGAATGGTTATTAAAAACATTATCCGAATTGTATGCTAATGCAGAAAGATAACCAAATTTCGCCAATTGCATCACTTGTGAATGATGATGAGAAAAATAAGGTTCAATATCAGATTGATTATAATTATTTTGCTGTTTTAAAGTCTCTAAAATACTTTCATAAGCATTATCTACTGCTTTTTTTTCAATAGTGTTACTTTTTATTTTAGCGTCTGAATTCTCGCTATTATTTCTTTTCATTTTATTTGCTTTAGGAAAAGAATACTCACTATTCATTAGTATTTTTGCCATCTCTCGATGATAACATGTAAGAGTATCAATGGTTCGGGTATGGTATACACGCTCTGTAGCACTCAGACAGGTTTGTTTGTAATTTGCCATCATCGCACCTATATATAAATTTTTATTATCTGTTTTAATGAGAATTGTGTTTATTAATCGTCAATAATTAATCTTTATTCAAATGATATACCACATGATGAGTAAGAATCTTCTTTATTTTATTGATATCAGTTAATATTTTTCTAATTTGATTTAAACAAATGACACTTTAATGATAAATGATTTAGCTTTACTTGTTAGTTTCTTAAATTTATTATTAATTTTGATTTAAGTTATATTTCTGTAAATGTGATATTATTTTTGCTAAGGTCAACACTTAAATCTACCTTAATTAGAATTAACGAATACTTCTATCGCTTAACACCTATTAAAAAGAATGGATATTAAATTACTTATCTAAAATAAGAATTTATTTATTTAAATGTTATTTATTTTTCCTTCAATACATAAAAAAACACATGAAATATTGAACATGTGTTTTTCGGAATATTCGCTTTTTAGGAAGTAAAATAAGTGCTTACTCTTATATCAAATAAGTTTTAAGCTCTCTTATTTTTACTCTTTTCCGTTATAAGATAAAATTTCAAGCATCACCTTACCAATTAAATCACCAGACTCCATTAACTCATGTGCTTTACCCACTTCTTTTAATGGAAAAATAGTATTAATGATTGGTTTGATTTTTCCTTCAGCAATAAGTGGCCACACTTGCTGTTTTAATTCTTGTGCTATTTGTGCCTTCTCTTCTATTGAACGAGATCGCATCGTTGAACCAGTATGAATTAAACGCTTAATCATCATTGGCATCATATTTAAATTTTTAGGCATTCCTTTCATCATACCCACTTGTATAACGCGCCCAAACTTGCTGGCAACTTGATAATTTTTTTCTACGTAATCCCCACCAATAATATCAAGAATAACATCAACGCCTTTTCCTTCAGTTAAAATAGGAATTTCTTTAGCAAAATCGGCTTGTTTGTAATTGATGACATAATCAGCGCCGAGAGCGCGAGCTGCGGCAGTTTTTTCTTCAGAGCCGACCGTTGTATAAACTGTCGCACCTATTGTGTGAGCAAGCATGATGGCAGTTGATCCTATTCCTGATGTGCCACCATGAATAAGAACAGACTCACCTTGCTTTAGTTTTCCTAGCTGAAATAAATTAGCCCAGACAGTAAAGAAATTCTCAGGCAATGCTGCTGCTTCAATGTCTGTTAAATTCATTGACGGTAATGCGATGTCTTCATGCGCAATACAATATTGAGCGTAACCACCACCAGCAACTAAAGCACAGACTCTATCTCCCAACTGCCATTTAGTGCAGCCTTCACCTAATGCGACAACCTCTCCAGCAACTTCAAGGCCTGGAATAGGTGAAGCATCTGCTGGTGGCGGATAACTACCTTGGCGTTGAAAGACATCAGGGCGATTAACACCTGATGCTGCAACTTTGATCAAAAGATAATGTTGAGGTAGTGACGGTATTGGTGATAGTTGGGGTTGTAGTTTATCTATACCACCAGGCTCTGTAATGGCAATTTCTAACATGTCCGCAGGTAAAACAGTTGTTTTCATCCTATGCTCCCATTTTATTTGGTCACTCTCAGAATTTAATGATAAATAAACAAAATCAACATCCTATTCCCATTTTAATAAGGATGTGAGTTTATTAATCAATAAATAACTTAAGTGTATTTGAGAGATTATAACCAACCTTGTTTCTGATGTTGTATGCAAATCGGGCACAATTTAGCTTCTGAAGTCCAAGATAAGAAGGCTAAACGGCATTTTTCACAGTGGGCATCATAATAATGGTAGTGTGTTGGCTCGTTATTTTTAGCAACTTGTTCATTAACATGAATAGATTTAGGAAAACAAACTACTTCACAATTCATGCAACCCGTACAACGCTTTTCATCAAGCATGAATATATTACTTTCAAGTTTAATCGCACCTTCATCACATACTTTGGCGCAGGCAGAGCAAAGAATACAACTGTCTTTGTCTAACTGAATTTGGAACCAACTGTCTTCTGGATAAAGTTGTTTTCTTGCATTTAACCCTGTTCTTACTTGATTTTTATTGAGTGGCTTTTCATCTAGTTTTTGACGAAAAAGCATAAAGCGACGCCCACTATCAATATCAGTAGGCTCAGTGATAATTAATTGCCAAATAGGCTCTTGTAATGTTTTTAATTGAAGATTTAAGTTTGCTAAAATTGGAAGCCATTTATCCACTAAAGGCTGCGCTATCTTCATTCCTCTAATTTGATATTGGCGGTGCCACACTAATAATTCTTCTGTACTTGCTAACGGTTCATCATGATTAACAACAAGGTAATTATCTTGGTGTGTTCTTTCGTGAGGTGCAATATTTTCTATCGCGTCAACGGGACAGGTAAATAGACAATTACCACATTGAAAACAGAGTTCATTGTCTATTTTTACATCTAAGTGAGCAAAAGTGATAGCGCCCACAGGGCAAACTTTGGAACAACTATCACATAGGCTTTGTTTGAGGCGTTTTCTAACACATTTATCATTAATAATTGGTTCAGGAGGAAGATCCACCTTAATAAAACGCCTCATACATCACTACTCCACTACTTAACAATAAAGAATGCAAAACGATTAAGAACTTCTGCAATCAGTATTATTGCGCTACTTGCTAACACCATACGCAATCCTGAAGTAAATACAGCATTATGATATTTCCATACGCTGTATCCCATCATTAAAATACCAAGAACCGACATAAGCCATGCAGATATTCTTAATCCGAATGTTTCATTATACGCAATGATAGGCGTATGAGGGAACGTTATTGCATCATTTGTTGAAATGACTGCTGACATCCATTCCAAATAGGACGGCTGTACAGCCATACGTAATGTTACAGCAAGGAAAACAACTACTAATGCACCTATTACAATCCTTTTTGCTAATTCATCATTCACAAATGCTTTAACACGAAATGCGGTTATTGATAGAGCAATAACTGCACCTGCTGCAAATAATGCGCCTATAAACATAAAATAGGTATTTGCGTGCATCCATGTCAGCATTGAGGTGTTGTAATACAGTGATGCCATACAAAATATATCGATGATGCCAAGCAAACCAATAATTGCCAGTATGGTTTTATTCATATGCCCTTTTATAAAAACAACTAAGGTATAAAGGCATAATGCACCAAGATAAATTGCAGCAAATATAATTTCACGACTTAACCATGATGAAGATATATGGCGTAATGCATGAAAAGCATTCCATGGGTAGCCCATGTGTAACGTTGAAGCTAATAATCCTAAACAGCCTAAAATAGCACCCGTTAATAACACTGGACGCATAGCAATAGTTGCTCTTTGATTACCAATTTCTTTTTCTAACCAGCAAAAATAAAGTGCAGTGAAAATAGTCACACCCACAGAACTTTGGACGAACAAAGTAAAGGTAACTAATGGCCATTCACTCATGCTTGAACTCCTCCCTTTTTCGTCGCACCAGTATGAGGTTTGATAACTAAATTCGGATTTGTCATCGTAAAATCAGGTAATCCTTGAACTTGGTTTAAATGCCCGTATTTCGCCCTTAGATCTTTAATTTTGCCAAACTTAATCGCATTTAGCGGACAGGTATCAACACAAATTGGATTTTTGCCTTCTGCTAACAAATCGATACAAAAATCGCATTTTGACATCTGCCCAGTTTCTTCATTCATTTGTGGTGCGCCGTAAGGACATGACCAAGCGCAGTAACCACAACCCACACATTTAGAGGTATCAACACGGACAATGCCATCACCTTCACGTTTATGCATTGCTGTCGTTGGGCAGTTTTTCACACAAACGGGGGATTCGCAGTGGTTACAAGAAATTGTTAATGTATATGCAAAAACATTATTAACCAGACCACCTTGTCCTGTTGGTGCAAAACCACCACCTTTTATTTCATAAATACGGCGAAAACGGCGTCCTACTTCTAAATTATTTTTGTCTTTGCATGCCACTTGGCAAGCTTTACAACCCGAGCAACGAGAGGAATCAATAAAGAAACCGAGCTGTTCATCACTCACTGGCGCATATTCTTTAAAGTCACTCATGCTTTGGTTACCTCAACTAAAACGGTTAAATGCGAGTTACCATGTGCTAATGGTGTCATTCGTGTTGATGTTAAAACATTAGGACATCCACCATGATCAACGCCGTTTTCATCAGGCATCCACCATGCGCCGGCTTGCAATCCAACCACACCAGGAATAATGCGTTGCGTCACTAATGCAGGGATTTGAGTTATTCCTCTATCGTTATAGACACGCACCATATCACCATTTTTGATACCTCTATTTTCAGCATCAATTGGGTTTATCCATACTTCTTGACGTTGTACTTCTTGTAACCAAGGATTGGCATATTGTGTTGAGTTTGCCCGGTTTTTTCCTTTCCAAGTTAGCATTTGTAATGGGTACGTTGCTGTTAACTTATCTTCAGGACCTTCAATCGCCGGAACATAATGAGATAAGGCAGGAATATCCTGATTATTCATGTCGTAAAGACGTTTAGAGAAAATTTCAATTTTTCCTGATGGTGTCGGGAATGGATTATTCGCAAAATCATTAATGTTTTCTTCAAAAGCAACAAATGGCTCATCTTTGAAAAGGTAACGACGTGTTTTTACTAGTTCTTCAAAATTAGGGAAATCAGGTCTATCTTGGAAACGCTCTTTATTGGTATCAACAAGATGCGCTATCCACTCTTTTTCACTTCGACCTTCAGTAAACGCCTCTTTTACTCCCATTTTCTCTGCTACATCTGTTATCCACTCATAATCAGAACGACGTTCAAAAGCTGGTTCAATCACTTTTTCAGACAGAAGAAAATAGTTACCCGTACCCCATGTATTACCAATGTTCCAACGTTCTAGAAAACTGGTTTCAGGTAAAACAAGATCAGCATATCTTGCAGATGGAGAGAGATATAAGTCACTAGCAACAATAAATTCAACTTTTGAATCATCAGCTAATAATTTAGCTGTCGCATTTACATCTGGATTTTGGTTAACTAAATAGTTGCCGGCTAAAGAAAATATCATTTTGATATTGGTATCGAGTTTATCAACACCTAAAAGACCATCTTCAACACGTATTTGGCTTGCATCATCAACCGCTTGCATCCAGTTCATAATGGAAATTTGGGCTTTAATTGGGTTCTTCCCAACATTAGGACCACGTAGAGATTGACGATTACCAATACCACCGTAACCGGCTGCCCATGCCCCTTTTTTACCCACATTTCCGGTGATCGCGGCTAATAATGTCGAACCTCGAGCACTACGCTCACCACAAATATGACGTTGAGGCCCCCAACCTTGAATAAGAGCCGCTGGTTTTGTCATGGCATATTCGCGAGCAAGTTGGCGAATAGTATTTGCGGGTACTCGAGTGATTTTTTCTGCCCATTCTGGCGTTTTTTCTATTCCATCTTTTTTACCTATTAAATAAGCAACCAAAGACTCATTAGCAGGAACACCTTCAGGCATATGCTCTTCATCAAAACCAACGACATATTTATCAATAAAAGGTTTGTCATGAAGGTTTTCTGTGACAATGACATACATCATTGCATCCATTAAGGCATTATCTGTTGTTGGTAAAAGAGGAACCCATTGATCAGCAAGAGACTGAGCTGTATCTGAATAACGGGGGTCAACCACAATAAACTTAGTACCCTTATTTTTCATTTTCTGAAAATAATGGTTTGTATGACCAAAAATAGTTTCATTGGGGTTATGACCCCATAAAACTACTAATGGTGTATCTTCAAGTGTATCGAGAGAACTGCCTGTTTTGGATATGCCGTAAGTATAAGGGGTTACTTTGACGGTATTCCCTAAACTAACAGAATGATAATAAGGTAAGTATCCACCAGTTAAGTTGAAGAGTTTCTTCATCATGGTATCACCAGAGAAGATCCCCCCCGTTACAGCAGTATTAACGGTTAAAAAACGGCTTGCTGCACCATGTTTTTCAGTTAAACGTGTAATATTTTCTGCAATAAGTGTTGTCGCTTCATCCCATGAAATACGTTCAAATTTACCCTCACCGCGTTTGCCTACGCGTTTCATTGGGTATTTTAGCCTATCAGCATGNATAAGTGTTGTCGCTTCATCCCATGAAATACGTTCAAATTTACCCTCACCGCGTTTGCCTACGCGTTTCATTGGGTATTTTAGCCTATCAGCATGATAAGAAAATTTACGATAACCTCTGCCACGCACGCACGCTCTCATAACAGGCATCGTTTCATCTAATTCATTATCAGGTCTTGTTGTGATCCGAGTGACAATTCCTTCTTTAATATGGGCTCGTATATCACACTTCCCACCACAGTCAAAAGTACTGCATGTTGCTACAACGGTAGCGGGATTCTCATCCATTTTTGCAATTGGCAAACTTTCATCTGCATTCGCTTGTGCATTTCGTGCGAAAAATGGCACAGTAACTAACGCAGCACTCGTTTGAACAAAGTGGCGACGACTTAGTGACATCATCCCTTTGTTTTTCTCACTTTTTTCTATTTTTTTCATTAGTTTATCATTCTCACATAACAACTCTCATCAGTAAAAATGATAGGATATAGTGGTAAACCCTCATTGATGTATATCAATACCACTAAAGAGGTAATAGAATGTTTCAATATTCCGCACTTCTTTACAGATCCCCCACTTTTTATAAGGAAAAGCTAATTCAAGGTAGCATTAAGTTGTATCAAAAATACATCTAGTTAACTTTACCTAATTTTTTGTTATAAAAATAAAGAGTTATGCCTAAAAAACACGAATTTAAGGTGGAGTCGTAAATAAAATGTCAATATAAAGGTAGAAAATCTTGAAGCGCCTCTTCATTTTTGGCTTTTACCAAGGATAATTTAGTAATAGCACTATGACTTCGTTAAAAAATCGAATAATATACCAATTGAGTATAGGGTTAGCGCAAATTGTTCTAAATAGACCTTTAAGCAAAACATTGTTTTTATCAAGATACATGTTTTGTTACATTCAGAATTATTTCCACACGTACCGTTATTCCCCTTACTAATTACTGCAATATGTGTTAAAATTGACGCATATCAATATTTTTATTTGTAATGAGCAAGCTTATGATCCCAGAAAAACGCGTCGTTCGCCGAATCCAATCTGGCGGTTGTGCAATCCATTGTCAGGATTGCAGTATTAGCCAGCTCTGCATCCCGTTTACTTTAAACGAGCATGAGCTTGATCAACTCGATAATATTATCGAGCGTAAAAAGCCCATCCAGAAAGGTCAAACCTTGTTTAAAGCAGGTGATGAGCTGAAATCACTTTATGCCATACGTTCCGGTACAATTAAAAGTTATACCATTACGGAAGAAGGCGACGAGCAAATAACAGGATTTCATCTTGCTGGTGATTTGGTTGGCTTTGACGCCATTATTAATACTGAACACCCAAGTTTCGCACAAGCTTTAGAAACATCTATGGTTTGTGAAATTCCATTCGAAACTTTGGATGATCTGTCAGGCAAAATGCCTAACTTACGTCAACAAATGATGCGCCTAATGAGTGGTGAAATCAAAGGTGACCAAGAAATGATCTTACTGCTATCGAAAAAGAATGCAGAAGAACGTCTGGCTGCTTTTATTTATAACCTCTCACGCCGTTTCGCACAGCGTGGTTTTTCTCCTCGTGAATTCCGTTTAACCATGACTCGTGGTGATATCGGTAATTACTTAGGTTTAACCGTTGAAACAATTAGTCGCTTACTGGGTCGCTTCCAGAAAAGTGGTATGTTGAGCGTTAAAGGCAAATACATTACTATCGAAGATAGTACACTGCTAAGTGAACTTGCAGGCAAACTTCCTTCATCAGTTGAAGTTTAATCTGTTACATTTCACACGCTAATTTTATAACGGGGCACACAAATTTGTGCCCCGTTTTCTATTTTGTACTATTGCATTTTATCTTCTTGGGTTATCTTTAAATTGTAGATGGATAAATCCAGCCCTAAAGAGGATATTACAATGGAAAAATATCAAAACCTTCTCGTTGTCATTGATCCTAACCAAGATGACCAACCAGCACTTCGTCGTGCTGTCTATATCGTTCAGCGTAATGGTGGGCGGATAAAAGCTTTTCTACCTGTTTATGATCTCTCTTATGACATGACAACCCTTTTATCTCCCGATGAACGTAATGCAATGCGTAAAGGTGTTATCAGCCAAAAGGCAGCTTGGATCAAACAACAAGCACGCTATTACCTTGAAGCGGGTATAGAGATTGATATAAAAGTTATTTGGCATAATCGCCCTTATGAAGCCATTATTGAAGAAGTTGTTGCACATCAACATGACTTACTCATAAAAATGGCTCACCAACATGATAAATTAGGTTCACTCATTTTTACTCCTCTAGATTGGCAATTGCTTAGAAAATGCCCTTGCCCTGTTTGGATGGTCAAAGATAAAGAGTGGCCTGAATACGGTACTATCGTTGTTGCCGCAAATTTATCGAATGAAGAATCTTATCATGATGCCCTTAATCTAAAACTGATTGAGCTAACAACCGACTTATCTCATCGAATACAAAAAGATCCTGATGTCCATTTACTTAGCGCCTATCCTGTTGCTCCAATTAATATTGCGATTGAGCTACCTGATTTTGACCCCAATCTTTATAACAATGCTCTACGTGGTCAACATCTTATTGCGATGAAAGAGTTGCGCCAGAAATTCTGTATCCCAGAAGAGAAAACACATGTTAAAGAAGGATTGCCAGAGCAAGTGATCCCTCAAGTTTGTGAAGAGTTAAATGCTGGCATTGTTGTTTTAGGTATTTTAGGGAGAACAGGTCTTTCCGCCGCCTTCTTAGGAAATACAGCAGAACAGCTAATTGATCATCTCAAATGTGATTTACTTGCCATCAAGCCAGATGGTTTTACCTGCCCAATTACTGTTGATAGTGATCACGATTAAACGTATTGCTCTATATGCTAAAAAAGCCAGTCAAATTTTGACTGGCTTTTTGCTATTCGCTATCTGTATCTATTACAGTGCTTTTAAAATTGCATCCACACTGGCTTTAGCATCGCCAAACAACATTTGTGTATTCTCTTTAAAGAATAGTGGATTTTGAACACCAGCATACCCTGTATTCATTGAACGTTTAAACACAATAACATTCTGCGCTTTCCACACTTCTAATACTGGCATACCTGCAATTGGGCTATTTGGATCATCTTGTGCTGCTGGGTTTACTGTATCGTTAGCGCCAATAACCAAGACTGTATCAGTATCGGAGAAATCATCATTGATTTCATCCATTTCTAATACAACGTCATAAGGTACTTTAGCTTCTGCTAACAACACATTCATATGACCCGGTAAACGCCCTGCTACTGGGTGAATACCAAAACGCACTTTCACACCACGTTGACGTAACTTTTCAGTAATATCATGTACAGGGTATTGTGCTTGAGCAACCGCCAATCCATAACCTGGAGTGATAATAACTGAAGTTGAGTTTTTCAGCATATCAGCCACTTCTTCAGCGGTTGTTTCGCGGTACTCCCCCATCTCACTTTCTTCTGTTGAAGCTGAGCCATCAGTACCAAATCCGCCTGCTATTACGCTAATAAAAGAACGATTCATCGCCTTACACATAATATAAGAAAGGATAGCTCCTGAAGAACCCACTAATGCACCTGTTACAATTAACAAGTCATTGCTTAACATAAAGCCTGCTGCTGCTGCTGCCCATCCTGAGTAAGAGTTCAGCATCGAAACAACAACTGGCATATCCGCACCACCAATTGACGCAACTAAATGCCAACCAAATGCTAAGGCAATCACAGTCATTATGATGATTAAGAAAACTTGTAAGCCAACACTGTCAGTTTTAACAAACCAAATCATCAATAAAAAAGAAACCACTAACGCTGCGAGGTTTAATTTATGACGATTAGGTAACATCATCGGTTTAGATGACATTTTTCCGCTTAATTTACCGTAAGCAACAATTGAACCCGTAAATGTAACGGCACCAATGAAGATCCCTAAAAAGACTTCTGTTAGGTGGATATTCACCATTACAGGATCCATTGCTGTATTGTGGTCAAGATAACTGTTAAAACCGACTAAAACTGCCGCTAAACCTACAAAGCTGTGTAAGATTGCGACCAATTCTGGCATTTGCGTCATTTCGACTTTTTTAGCTAAACGAATACCAATAACAGCACCGATTACCATTGCAATAATGATCCAACCCACATTGCCAGCATAAGGCCCGAAAATGGTTGCGAACAATGCAATTGCCATCCCTGCAATACCAAAGTAGTTACCTTGTTTAGAGGTTTCATGCTTTGATAAGCCGGCAAGGCTGAAAATAAATAATATCGCGGCGACAATATATGCCGCTGTAACAACTCCGCTGGACATAATTGTCTCCCTTATCCTTTACGGAACATTTTCAACATACGTTGAGTAACAGTAAACCCACCAAAAATATTAATACTCGCAATCAATATTGCGATAAACGAAAATAGGCTAACCCAGCCACCACTACCAATTTGGAGTAAAGCACCGACGACGATAATGCCTGAAATTGCATTTGTTACTGACATTAATGGTGTGTGCAATGAATGACTTACATTCCAAACAACGTAATAACCTACAACACAAGAAAGTGCGAATACTGTAAAGTGAGATAAAAACTCTTTCGGCGCAACATTTGCAAGCCATGCAAACAATAAAAAAGCTATCGCCAATAAACTGTATTTCTTCCAAGGTGAAACCGGTTTAGCAACGGGTTTTTCTTGTGGTTTTGCAGCAGGAGCAGCTTTAGGTTGTGCTGAAACTTGAATTGGTGGCGCAGGCCATGTTACTTCACCAGCACGAATTACAGTCACACCACGGATAACAACATCATCAAAATCAATATTGATATTACCGTCTTTTTCTTTACACAATAATTTCAATAGGTTAACTAAGTTAGTACCATAAAGTTGAGATGACTGTGCCGGCAAACGAGCAGCTAAATCAGTGTAACCAATGATTTTTACACCATGTTCTGTCGTAAAGACTTCATTAGGCACGGTATATTCGCAGTTGCCACCATTTTGAGCCGCAAGGTCGACTACAACACTTCCTGGCTTCATTGAATCGACCATCTCTTTCGTAATTAAACGAGGAGCTGGTTTTCCTGGAATTAATGCCGTTGTAATGATGATATCAACATCTTTTGCTTGTTCTGCAAATAATGCCATTTCAGCATCAATAAATGCTTTTGACATTACCTTAGCATAGCCATCACCACTGCCCGCTTCTTCTTTAAAATCAAGCTCAAGGAATTCGGCTCCCATGCTTTGAACTTGCTCTTTAACTTCAGGACGAGTATCAAATGCACGAACAATTGCACCAAGGCTTCCTGCTGCACCAATCGCTGCAAGACCTGCAACACCAGCACCAATAACCATCACTTTAGCTGGTGGTACTTTACCTGCGGCAGTAATTTGTCCAGTAAAGAATCTTCCGAATTCATGGGCAGCTTCTACAACAGCACGGTAACCTGCAATATTTGCCATTGAACTTAACGCATCAAGAGATTGTGCACGAGAAATACGTGGCACACTATCCATTGCCATCACGTTAATATTCTTTTCAGCTAACTTTTCGAGTAATGCCGAATTTTGAGCTGGCCAAATAAAACTCACTAGTGTCGCGCCATCTTGTAGCAACGTAATTTCATTATCCAGAGGTGCGTTTACCTTCAAAATAATGTCTGACTCCCAAACATTTTGAAGAGCAAGGATCTCGGCACCGGCTTCCTGATAAGCTTTATCTTCAAAGCTTGAGGCAATGCCTGCACCATTTTCAACTGCGACTGTAAATCCTAATTTTATGAGTTGAGTCACTGTAGCTGGTGTAGCTGCAACCCTTGTTTCATTAGAAAGTCGCTCTTTGGGTATACCAATTCGCATAATTTTCCCTTCTTAGTCCATAGAGATCTGTTAAAAATTCTCCGTTAACTTCACATTCATGCAAAAAAAATGTTAAAAATAATAATATACATGCCATTAATCGGAGTTCTAATAACCTACTGAAAATAAAACCAATAATCTATATCTGTGTAAAGCTAAAATTGAACTTAATTAGATCATTTTAGTCGAAAAGGCATATTTATGAATTATTCACTATATTCAGGTAAATATCTGGTAACATATACTGGTCATTTGACTCTGTGGTGATTCGCTAAATAAAATAATGCGACAAATGCTATTATTACATGTAATAATTAATCCCTATGTGATAAACCACGACGTTCAGCACATGACCAATATTAATTGCGCAAGGCGGAAGGATTTTGTATGAAGCTGAAAACCTCAGTCATCGCAGCAGCGATGTTGTCTTTAACTAATATCACTGTTGCGCAGGCTGCTCAGGAATTAACACCCGAACAAGCTGCAGAACTAAAACCATTTGAAAGAATTACAGTTATCGGTCGTTTTAACGCTATTTATGAAGCCGCTGATGCGGTATCTCGTCGTGCGGATAAAGTCGGTGCTGATAGTTTCTATATTCAAGGTCTAGATGATATTAGTGATAGCGGCAACATGAGTGTTACTGCTGATCTATACCATAAAGATGCACCCAAAGCAGATCAAGAAAGCTATCGCGTCTTTCATGGCGTGAAAGAACTACCAAAACCTGAAGCAATTCTGCTACAACCATTTGATACAGTTTCTATCCGTGGTTACTACCCTACAACCCCTGATATTAACGATGCAATTGCAAAAGCGGCAGCTAAAAAAGGTGCTGCATCATTCTTTATTGTACGTAACGTATCAACAAATGATGGTGGTAACCAAGAAGTAACAGCTTATATCTACAAAAAAGATGCGCCAAAACGTGCAATTCAAGCACCAGAGGCCGTCGTTCCTTATGACTCAGATGCAGGTCGCGCACTTATTGCAGAAGGCGGAGCCGCTGCCAATAAAGTTGAGAAACCAGGTCTTGCATCAAACACTGATTTTGATAGAAGTGTAGGAACATTTGCTGATACACAAACTTCGGGTGCTAGTGGTCGTTACACTGTCACATTACCTGATGGTACTGAAATCCAAGAAGTCAACAAAGCAGCTGCTGCATTAATGGACCCATTTGATACCATTACATTTAGCGGATACTTTGTAAACTCACCAGAGATTTCTTATCAAGTTGCTAAACGTGCAGCTGCAAAAGGTGCCAAGTATTACCATATTACAAATGAATGGCAAAGTGATGGTGGTACAGTCACTATTACCGCTGACCTATTCAAGTAATAAAACTTCCTAATTAAAAAAACCTTGCTGATTGAACTGACCCCAGTTTATTGGACAGTTTAAATTAGTTAGGTAAAGACTGAGTTCGGTATTGAACTGGACTCAGTCCTTT
>NZ_NGVR01000009.1 GCF_002777965.1 Proteus columbae
ACTGTTATTTTTTATTTCTCACTTTGTTTTTACTTGTTTTTTATTGCTTAAAATATGTTTATTTTTTTGTTTTTAATTCATTTTTATTTTTATTTAGTGTGAAAATATAATTTATTATTACTTGTTTATTTTTATTTTTATTTTTTTTAATTTAATGATTTTAATTATACAAAATTAATATTTTTATATTAACTGTTTAAATAGATATTAATATGATTTCCTCATCAATGATTAACTTCTTTTGGTATCTAGAACCGCATAATCACTCGCTTTTGAATTGAGTTCAATTGTAATACAAATCAGCGAGATAGTGAATCTATGATAAGCAAAATAAATAACAAATGAGAATGGTTCTTTTTAGCGATCCTCAATTAAAGACATGATTNGATTAACTTCTTTTGGTATCTAGAACCGCATAATCACTCGCTTTTGAATTGAGTTCAATTGTAATACAAATCAGCGAGATAGTGAATCTATGATAAGCAAAATAAATAACAAATGAGAATGGTTCTTTTTAGCGATCCTCAATTAAAGACATGATTGACGTGATCTTGATCGTATTGGTAAAAATAAAAAGTCTATTTTTCTTATTCTTTATGATTGAGGAATCGTGAAATAAATTCTATTTAATAGAAGAGAAATGTTTATTTAAGGACATTTCTTACCTTTTTTAAAGTGTTTGATTTGACTGTTATAGAACAAAGATAAGATATGAAATACTTTTTAAGTAATAGTCTCATTTTTAGATGAAATATTAATTTTATCTGGGTAATTGTCATACAAATATTCAAAGTAAAATAGGTGATTGGAAAGTGAGTTTGCAGATAATTATTTTCAGTTTAACTACGTAATAATCTCTAGCGGAATATTTTCTTGAGTGTGTAAATGTGTTGCTGTCTATTTTGGCTCTATAAAAACGTATCTCACAATAAGTGACATAACCCTAAAATTATTATGGGAGTATTAATAGTGAAAAGATTATTTTCATCATTAAATAGCTCTGTTTTGATAATGGAAATCAGCGATTATGTTAGCGATGTTTTAGGATTTAACATTTGGCACTATCCATAACCGCTGAAATAAATTGGCAAAAGCAAACAGTTTGTCTGATATTGGTAAAATTGTTTACATTTTATTGGCAACGTTGTTACACATGAAAAAAAAGAACCAAAGTGTGAACTAGGTTCATTTTTTTCGTTGAGATGAATGCGTATTAATGGATAAATCAAATGCCATTATAGAAGCTATTGCAATCACACTAGTGACAGAACCGTGATTAACTGTTCATTATGTTGATTGGAGAATTTAACTCAGTGACAACACTTAGTCATAATTTCCTCGATGTAAATTCAGTTTCTCCAATGAAAAGTACTTTTGCCTAAATGTAAATAATGAAATGAAGAATTATGCTAGAGTAATTTCAGACCGTTATTTATTTATCATTTACACTTATGTTGGAATACAGGACATTATATGAATAATATCAGATTGATAGCTACGATTGTGGCAAAAGAAAATCATGAAAATGAAGTATTATCTGCTTGCAAAGCAATGATAAAACCAAGTCATCAAGACGAAGGTTGTATCCAATATGAGCTTCATAAGGATACTACTCAGCCAAGAACCTTTATTTTCTTTGAAATATGGGAAAACCAAGGTGCCATTGATAAACATAATGAAACGGCACATATGAAAGCATTTGTCGAAAATTTAAAAGATAAAATGGATTCACTAGAGATTAAATTTATTGAGAAATTAGCTTAACGCTATTTTTCCTCAGTGAGTGCGTTAAGCAGGTATGCCATTAAGGTCTATCTGCTTATTTTTTGGTAGGCATTACTTATAGTGGATTATGACTAATAACTCACTATTTCTCTCTATTATTAACTTAATTGCAATAATGAAAAAATATTCGTATTCTTAAATTTCAGTACGTTACTTAATGCTACCGAGGTTTATGATATGAAAGCAACATCAGAAGAAGCGCGTGTATTTGTTGAAGTTGTTGAACATAAAAGTTTTACAAAAGCTGCAGATAAACTGAATCTTGCTAATTCAGCGGTAAGTCGTACTGTAAAAAAATTAGAAGATAAATTAGGCGTTAATTTGCTTAATAGAACGACACGCCAGATCAATTTGACCGCAGAAGGTGAACTTTATTTTCAACGCATGAAAGTGATATTGCAAGAGATGCAAGCGGCTGAAAATGAGTTACATGGTACACAAAGTTCTCCTAAAGGTTTACTGCGTATCGATGCGGCTACACCTGTGGTATTACATCTTTTGATCCCTTTTATTTCTGTTTTTCGCCAACAGTATCCTGATATTATTTTGTCGTTAGTCTCCTCGGAAACCTTTGTTAATTTAATTGAGCGTAAAGTGGATGTTGCTATACGTGTTGGCCAATTAACGGATTCAAGTCTACGAGCACGCCCGCTATTAAATAGCTATCGTAAAATTGTGGCTTCACCGAAATACCTTGAGCGCAAAGGAACACCTAAGTCGGTTGAAGATTTAAATCAGCATACTTGTTTAATATTTACTGAGCCCGCTTCATTAAATACATGGCCATTAGAGATTAAAGATAACGAGTTAATAACGGTGACTGAGGGAATTTCCTCAAACAGTGGCGAAACATTAAGACGGTTATGTATTAATGGTGAAGGGATCGCCTGTTTATCTGATTTTATGTTGGATAAGGATATTCAAGATGGGAAATTAGTTGAATTATTCAATGATGAATTACAGCCTGTACCTTTACCATTTCATGCCGTTTATTATAGTGACAGAGTTGTGAGTCAGCGCATTCGCGTTTTTATTGATAGCTTAACTCAATATCTATCTGACACATTAAAGCTGTAACTTTTAGCACGCTAATGCACTTAATTTCTTACAGCTTATCTTAGTGTGATAGTAATTTAATTCTATTGGGTTAGAAGATATTTTTATTAATGTTATAACAGCCGAATGTTTAAAAAAATAGCCTGAACAACAATAGACTTTTACCTAAAAAGCAATAATCTCTATTATTAATACACATAATCGTAAAAATGGATTATTTTGGTTTTTTATGCTTTTTATTGTTCATTTATTTCCAATTTAAAGAAAATAATCCTGAGTTTTAATTTATTGCGGCATTTGGTGTTGTGTGTGGATTTCTTAATTTCCTGTTAAATTAACGCTATTAAACGTATCGTAAGAGAAAATTTAGGAATTAGAATGAATATTTTACTGATTAATGGTGGTCAAAACTTTGGTCATTCTGCGGGTCAATTAAACCGCACATTACATGATGTTGCAGCTGAACATTTAGTCACATTAGGTCATAGCGTTAAAGAAACTCAAATAGAAGAGGGCTATGATATTGATGACGAAATTGAGAAGTTTTTATGGGCAGACACCATTGTTTATCAAATGCCTGGCTGGTGGATGATGATGCCATGGAAAGTAAAAAAATATATGGATGATGTTTATACATTTGGTCATGGCAAATTATATGAAAATGATGGGCGTACGCGTCGTGATCCTAAAAAGCAATACGGTACAGGGGGGTTGCTACAAGGGAAACAATATATGATTTCCGTGACGTGGAATGCGCCTGTTGAAGCCTTTAATGAATTTGGTAATTTCTTTGATGGTAGAGGTGTTGATGGTGTTTATTTTGCTTTTCACAAATCACAACAATTTTTAGGATTATCTCAATTACCAACTTTTATGGTCAATGATGTTATTAAAGAGCCAAGTGTTGATAATGATATTGCTGAATATAAAGCACATTTAACTCATGTATTTGGCTGAGTTTATTGTTCCGTCTAGCCGTTTGGCTTATGCTTAAAACATGTTTAAAGGTCACTATGATAGAAGATTAGTGACCTTTATTTTTTCAATAAACTTATTCAACTAAATATTAGATATTTTTAATCTGAAAGTAATTTACTAATTTATTCAGATTAAGTGCTTGTTCATTTAGTGAACTCGCAGCGGCTACAGATTCCTCTACTAATCCCGCATTCTGTTGAGTTGTTGAATCAAGCTGGCTTATAGCATTATTGATTTGTGATATACCATCGCTTTGTTCATTACTGGCTTGCCCAATTTCACGCAATAGCGCACTGATCTCTTCGACATCGGTGATCATTTTTCGGATTTGTGAGCCGGCTTGCTCAACTAATTCCATTCCTTCTTGTGTTTGCGTTGATGAATTATCGATAAGTGTGCGTATATCATTAGCGGAGTCTGCACTTTTTTGTGCCAGCAGTCTAACTTCACCCGCAACAACCGCAAAACCTTTACCATGTTCACCTGCTCTAGCGGCTTCAACAGCTGCATTTAGTGCAAGAATATTAGTTTGGAATGCAATGGCATCAATTAAGTTAATAATATCTGTCATTTGAGACGATGAGCTATTAATGGCTCTCATTTTTTCAGTTAGCTGAAGCATCATTTCGCCATTATGATGTACAGCGATTTCAGTTTTTTCAGCAACACTAATCGCATCATGAGTATGATCTGCGGTGTTTTTAACAGTTGACGTCATTTGCTCCATTGAGCTTGCCGTTTCTTCTACTGATGTTGCTTGTTCTTCTGTTCTTGCCGCTAAATTTTGGCTACCAGCTGTAATTTGTTCCGCTGCCGACGAAATATTTTCAGCGCCATTTTGTACATTTTGCACAACTTCTAATAGGTGCAATTTCATTTCAGCAAGGGCTTGTAATAATATTCCTGCTTCATCCTGATAATCAGTATTCACTTCTTGTGTTAAATCACCATTAGCAATCGCTTTAGCAAAGTTTATTGCCTTCTCTAATGGAAGAGTAATGCCTTTAGTAATAAACCATCCTAAAATACTGCCCACAATAATACTGATGAGAGTTAATAATACTAAAAAGATTCTTTTCTCGAAAAAATCACGTTCAACCGCGTCACCAGCCTCCACCATTTTTTGATTTTGTAATTCGATAAACTCTAATATTTTATCGCGATACTTTAATTGAATAACGGAAGTTTTTGTGATCAGTTCATTAACGGCAGCGTGTCTGTTATTTTCATTAAATGCCTTCACCACAAAGTTTTGAGAGTTTATATATTGCTGACGAATATCATAAACCTCAGCTAAGATTTTTTTTGATTCAGCATCGTGTGTGGTTTCGTCTAACTCTTTCAGTAATTGTGCAACCTTAGCGGTTATCTCTGCTTTTTTGCTCTCTTGTTCAACTGCTAAACTTCCTTGCTCATCAAGCATAGTGAGTTGCTGAAATATAATAAATTCATTGAAATTATTAATCAGTAAATTGGCTTTGACTGTGGCTGGATAGATATCATCAACAACATCATGAATATCTTGATTCGCGCTATTTAAACCCATTAATGCGAAACCGGAACCCAACATAATTAACATCACAAAAGTTGTAAATGCGATGGTTAACTTTGTACGAATTTTAAAGTTTTTAAAGAACATGCTTAACCCTGGATAAATAATAATTAATAAGTATTGGTAACTTATTTAAGAACAAACAGTATCGGTAAGCAGTGGCAGAACTTTAGTCATTAAACTAAATAAAAGGAGATAAAAAGGCTTGCATTGATTTTTAATACATTATTTTTATTGTAAAAAAGAGATTTCTTCCCTTTTTTTATCTAAATGTGCTGAGTGTTTAAATTTCATTCAACTTTATAAATTTGAACGTAAAGTAATAGAGAATTAAAAATATTCTTTATTTTCCGTTAACGATTGTTTGTTCGATTTTAATATTTGTTAATTAATATTGTGGTATTTAAAAGGTAGAACAAAGGTCAACAGATTATAAGAGTGGCAAAATGTACGCTATCTAAGACTCGCTCACCTCTGAAATGCTTTTAGCTATGATAGACTGAGTGACTTAAAACAGGTGAGTTTATGGTTAATGTTAGATGTGTTTTAACTTTCCATATTTCTTATACTCAATTGACTTAAAGGTAACGCTGTATGCGCAGTGTATTTATATTTTTGAGCATATTTATTTTAGGATTTAGTCATATGGCGTATTCCGATCAAACACTGGTCTTTATAAGACATGGTGAAAAACCTGATAATGATAGCGGGCAACTGACCTGTAAAGGGTTAAATAGAGCATTAGCTTTACCTGATGTGCTTATAAATCAATTTGGTAAACCTGATGCATTATTCGCCGCTGCACCTAAACAGAGTAAATTAGGCAATTCATTGCGTTCACTCCAAACGATTTCGCCTATCGCTATTAAAACCTCATTGCCTATTCATCTTCAATATCATGCTAAAGAGATAAAAGAATTGCGTGAAGATCTACTAAACCAGCAATATAAAAATGCAGTTATTTTTATTGCATGGGAGCATGATAATTTAGTTAAAGTTGCACGAGATATCATGAAACAAGAGGGGGGCGATCCTAAATTAATCCCTAAATGGAAAAGTAGTGATTTTGATAGTATTTATATCTTAAAAATTATCCGAGAGGGTGATAAGAAAAGCGTTATCTTTGAACAAAGACAGCAAGGATTAGATAGAGTGTCAGAAATTTGCCCTAATTAGTGGGTATTTTATAACACTCTATTTTTACACACAGATTTAATACGATTTGAAATAATGCAGGAAATATATGCAAAATGAAGTTATAGGTTCAGTAGAGCACGAGATCAAAGTTCACCTTGTAAACTCATTTACTCGAAATAATAAAGGTGGTAATCCTGCTGGCGTGGTACTTAATCCCCCTCAATTAAGTGATGAACAGAAAATTGCTATAGCTAAAGAAGTCGGATTTTCTGAAACAGCTTTTGTTTATCAAGGTGAAGAGACTGATTTTAAGGTTGATTTTTTCACCCCTGAAGGTGAGGTCGATTTTTGTGGTCATGCTACATTAGCGGTATTTTTTACTTTATCTTCACTCAATTTATTGGCTTCTGGTCATTACACACAAAAAACGAAAGCAGGTATTTTAAGCGTCGCAATTGATACTGAAAATGTCGTTATGGAGCAAACACTGCCTGTTTCACGACAAGCTCCAAATATCGATGCTGTGGCTGCTGCACTGGGAATAAATAGTGAAATTATTTCAGCAACAGGCTTACCTATTGAGATATTTTCAACGGGATTACCCGATATTCTGATCCCCGTACAATTTGGGCAATTAGATACGCTAAAGCCTAATTTTGAAGCAATTGCAAACTTAAGTCGTGAATTTAATACTATCGGTTTTCATGTTTTTGAGCTTAGCCAAGATAAAGAAATTACTGCTCATTGCCGTAACTTTGCGCCTTTATATGGCATCAATGAAGAGTCTGCAACAGGAAGTTCTAGTGGCGCTTTAGGCTGCTATCTTGTTAAGCATGTTTTCCCTCATAAGACACATTTTCTATTAGAGCAGGGGCGTGCAATGCAATGTTCTTCGCTTATTCACGTTATTATTGATTCAACGGAAAATACAATTAGTAGAGTGAGAGTGGGTGGAAAAGCGACAATGATAGGCTCGAAGATTATTATTCTTTAAATAACTAGTGGTGTTTTATATAAAGTGATTCCTAATAGGCTCTAGTCTAAAAGCTAGAGCCTTTGTGTTTTAAAATGTTGTTTAATTTTTGTATTTATAATTCTGCAATCTTTTATTCTTAAAAAATATATTTAAACCAATATATATAAACATAAATATAATTAATTTGTTATTAATTAGATAAAGCAACTAAATTTCCAATTGTATTACAATTCCTTTTATTAAATTGAATGCTAATGATTATAATTATCATTCGTCACTTTAACTAAGGGGTGTTTATGAAAAAAACGTTATTCTATCTAGTTGTTACCTTGATATTTTTTTTTAATAATAAAACTATAGCTGAAGATATTCTTTATGTGATTGAAAAAGAAGAAGAAAAAGTTAATGAAAAAACATTAAATTCAGAACAATTGGAAAAAAACTTGATATTTAGCATGGAAGATATTGTTCGCCATCTTCCTGGTGTTGGTGTCTCATCCGAAGGACGCTTTGGTAATAATGGATATGCAATAAGAGGTGTTGATAAAGATCGTGTTGCTATACAGGTTGATGATATCCCTCAAGCAGAAACTTTCGATAATACCATTTATAAAGGTTATGGTTATTTTAATGGGAGTATGAATGATATAGAAACAGAACATTTAAAGTCTGTAATTATATCTAAAGGTGCTGATTCTATATTTTCAGGTAGTGGAGCATTAGGAGGGGCTGTAAAATACGTTACCAAAGATCCTGCTGATTTGATTAGTGAAGGCAATTGGGGGTTTGTTTCTCGAAGTGTTTATACTTCTAAAAATAATGAAAAAATGCAAACGATAGGTATTGCAACTTCCCAACAAGATGTAGAAGGGATGCTCTTATATGTTTATCGTAATGGACATGAAACTAATAATTATAAACATGAAAATGATATATTCGGTTCTGCTAGAGGAACACCAGATCCTCAAGAAAAAACGCGTCATTCTTTACTATCAAAGATTAATCTATTAGGTATTCAAAACCATAAAATAGGTGCTACTTTTGAATACAGTGAGGGTAAAACATATACAGATGAAAAATCTTGGTACTTATTTTCTTCCTATTATCGTACTGGTGATGATTTATCAAAAAGAATTAGATATACACTCTCTGATACGTGGACTCCAGAAAGATATATTGACAGTATGACGACAAGCTTTAATTGGCAAAAAATAGAACAAAAAGCATTTAGCTCTACGTTTGATGAACATTATAATGGTCATTATTATGATATTTTTGAAGAAAATAGTAGGAATATCATTCAATATGGTAGGTTTATTAATAATGAAATAGTATTAATGCCATTATCTTTATTTAATACAACGCACTCATTAGCACTACGAACTTCATATTCTACAAAAACACTTAACAATAAAAATACAGATACTAAATATCTAGGAAAACCTAAAATACCTTATCAATCTAATTATAGCATCATCAGACCTGTATATACTCAAGATATTAGTATTGCTTTTGTTGATGAAATAAAAATGTTTGATGACAAATTAAATGTAGTTTTAGGTAGTAGATATGATAATGTTTTTCATCATACAGATAATGTTAAATTATCTTTAGCGAAAGATAGTCATCTCACTGATAATCATTATCAGGCTTTATCTTTGGCATTATCAACCAGTTATAACATAACACCAAATTATACTTTCCAATATAAAATTGGGCAGGGGTTTCGTATTCCAACAGCTCAAGAGCTTTATTTTGATTATGGAGGTAATGATGCTCGTAATCGCTTAGAGCCTAACCCTAATTTAAAGCAAGAAAAAGGATTAAGTAATGAAATATCATTAAGTTATAATAATGATAAATTATTTAATAAAGTAAATGTATATTATACTAAATACAATAACTTTATTGATCTTAAGCAGAGCGAAAAGCAAGTTCCTAATCCGTGGTATAATCCTAATATGGGTGATAGTTATTGGAATAAGCCAACATTACCACAAAATCATCTTCAATATAGTAATGTTGCCTCAGCATACGTTTATGGTTTTGAGCTAACGAATGAAATTCGGCTTTCCAAAATATTTGGCTTAGATAATATATATATATTGCGTAATACATTTAACTATACACGCGGAAAAGATGCTTCTGGAGATTCATTACTTTCTGTACAACCTTTTAAATGGGTTTCTTCCTTATCTTATGATAATGCGGATAGAAAATATGGTGCAGGGATATTTATGACTTATTCAGCACGAAAAGAAGGTAATCAAGCAATACGGAATGGTCGTGAATGGCCATATCTTAGTGATCCTTATACTGTATTTGACACAACAGCTTACTATAATGTAAATAAAAATATTGTATTGCGTGCAGGGATTTTTAATTTATTTAATAGAAAATATAGTACTTGGGATGCATTAAGAAGTCTGCCAGAATTTGGTACAACAAATCAAATAGATCGTGATCGTCTTGGTTTACAACGTTTTACTGCTCCTGGGCGTAATTTTTCTATGGATATATCATTGTATTTCTAATGCTGAATAGATAGGTAACTATTTAGTTTATTACAATTTGTTAAAGCCTCTTAAATGAGGCTTTAACAAGATAACTTATATAATATTAGAATTAAATTGGTGGATAGGCTATTCTATATATTAGTTGGTTTGTTTTTTTTCTTTTGCCAAAAGTGAAAAAGGTAAGTTAATCCAATAATAATTAGATAAATAATAGGCTCTGGTGTTGGCGATTTTAATGATAAAAAATAATGAATATAGGCTAATAATAAGAGTGGATAAAATAGACTATGTATTCTTTTCCATTCTTGATTAAATTTATTTTTTAACCAATCAAATGAACTTATAGCCATCAATAATAAAATAATCCAACATAAAGCTCCTATAATAAGATAAATATGGGAAAAAACCTCGCTAAAAAAGAAAGTAATATTTTTCCAACCTATTTCAAGTAGCAGATAACTTGCTAAATGTAAATTAGCCCAAAAAAAACACCATAATCCTAATAGCTTTCTTACTTGAAATAATGTGTTTAATTTTAAGTAAAAGGCAACCATTGGGATCAGAGCTAATATAATTAATAAACGCAACGCTGTAATTCCAGTAAAATGCTGAATATCTTTTGAAGGATCTGCGCTGAATTTTTGCGTATAAGTTGCATAAATAAGCCAAGTGAAAGCCAATAAACCAATAAGATGGAATATGGTTTTTAATAACTTAACTTTTATTCCATATATTGGTTGCATTAAAAATTTCTCCGCAAATCTAAATCTTTATATAAATGCGCGACTTGGTCGCTATAGCCATTGAACAATAATGTTGGTTGTCTTGTAACTTGACCTAATCCACCTGTGCCTATAAAGCGTTCTGTTGCTTGTGACCAACGAGGATGGCTAACATCTGGATTAACATTTGCATAAAAACCATATTCATGCGGTGCTGAAAGGTTCCATGTTGTTGGTGGAATTGACTCAGTTAAACGAATTTTGACAATGGATTTGATCCCCTTAAATCCATATTTCCACGGAACAACAAGGCGAATAGGTGCACCATTTTGGTTTGGCAAGGATTTTCCATATACTCCTGTCGCCAATAATGTGAGTGGATTCATCGCTTCATCGAGCCTTAATCCCTCGACATACGGGTATTGCAAACCACCGCCAATGAAGCGACTATCTTGTCCGCGCATCTCCTGTGGTGCATAACGTGTTTCAAAGGCAACATATTTTGCACGACTATTGGGTTCAACCAAAGAAAGTAAGCTCGCTAATGGAAAACCGACCCAGGGAATGACCATCGACCATGCTTCAACACAACGCATACGATAGATACGTTCTTCTAATTGAAATTTACGATTAATATCGTCTAAGTTTAAAGTAAGTGGGCGATTAACTTCACCATCAATAGTTAATGTCCATTCTTCTGTTTTCATTGTGTGTGCATACTCAGCAGGATCGGATTTATTAAGGCCAAATTCATAGAAATTGTTATATCCGATTACTTTATCTTCATGAGTTAATTGTAATGAAGATTGATATTCTTCAGGTTGAATAAATTGTAATTCTTTACGGGATGATTTTGGTGTTGTTGGTTTGTTATCTTCAGTAAACCATGAAAATAAATCGGCTTTTACAGTGGATGAAACCGCTATTCCAGCAGTGCCGATGCCTAATAATTTTAGTAAATTACGTCGTTTCATCATAAAAACAGATTCAGGTGTAATTTCTGATAGGTTATTGTTCCTGTTTTTTTTCATGATGTTACCTCTACATAATTAAGAAGATATTAGATTGATAAGTTAATTATGCAGAGATATTTTATAAAAAAGCTGACAAAAAGATGACAATTTTGTCATATCGCGTAATTAGCATGGAAAGGTTAAAATAAATACATTATGTTTTCCAATACGCTTGTAACTGACTTTACCCTCATGTAATGTCATAATTGCTTGTACAATTGATAAACCCAAACCATTTCCATCTGTTGTCCTTGCATTATCACCACGCCAAAAACGAGTAAATATTTTTTCTTGTTGATTCAATTCATCACCAATATTACTGACACAAATCACTAACTGATTTTTTTCTTTTTTACATTGAGTGATGACTTGTGTATTAACAGGAGAATATTTAATTGCATTTGAAATGAGGTTCATTAATATGCGAGTAAAAAGTAAGTGATCTGCACTAACTGTTAATGTTGTTGGCTCTTTTAATAAGGTGATTTGTTTTTCTTCTGCATAAAATGAAAATAGATTATAAATTTCATCAATTAGATCCGATAAATTCAAAGTTTCTCTATTTAAAATAATATTTTTATTTTCAGCGCGAGCGATAAATAAAATATTTTCGATTATTTTTGCAAGTTTATCCAATTCTTCAATATTACTAATAATAATTGATTCATATTCTTCTACGCTACGAGAGCGTTGTAACATAATTTCATTTTGAACTTTTATTGCATTAATCGGTGTTCTGAGTTCATGAGCCAAGTCATCTGCTAATTGAGTTAGCTTTACAAAATCATTTTTTAACCTTTTTCTCATTATATTTAATGAGTCACCTAAACTTTTCAGTTCACTGGGAAGTTGTGAGATATTTATAGTTTGGCTAAGAGTATGTACATCTGTTTTTGCTGTAATTTGGCTAAGAAAACGGATATCTCTTAGCCCATGTTTAATTAACCAAAAACTTAATATTCCCATAAATAAAATAGAAGCTAATGAGATTATCAATGTTTTACTTAAATATTCGCTTAGCATACTGATACGCACAATAGATGCTTTGGCGATCACTACATTTAACATGCCTATTGGTGATTCTATTGTAAAGTTAATAGCAGAAACGGGGACTCCTGATTCTGTTTCCCAACAAGTAATAATATTTAAATCGATATTCTTTGTATCAACAGTTTTTAGATGATTTGTAAATAAAATATCTGAATTAGTATCAACTAAAATTTTATTATGAGCATCAGTAATATAAATAATATCTTGTTGCATATCCATCATACGTTGAAAATAGATTGGTAATGTTTTGATATCAATTCCGCTATTAATTAACTTTGCTAATTGGTCTGCACGGTTTACAAGTAAGGCATTATCGCGAGATATTAATTCATTTTTAAGCGATTGATAAAGCGTTAAAGACATAAAACCTGCATTTGCAATCATCAATATGATAAATAAAGAGATGATTTTAAATCTCAGTGATTTTGTTTTCATTATTGACTCCATTTAGCCTATATCCCATTCCTCTGACCGTTTCGATTAATTTGATTTCAAATCCATCATCAATTTTTTTTCGTAAACGACGGATAGCAACATCTACAATATTAGTATCACTATCAAAGTTAATTCCCCAAATCTCGCTTGCAATTAATGTCCTCGGTAATATTTCATTAATATGTAAAGCAAAAAAAAGTAATAATGAATATTCTTGTCGTGTCATAGGGATGTGTATATTATTACGCTCCACCTCGTGACGAGATAAGTTAATTTTTAAATCAGCAATTTCAATAATTGTTGAAATATTTTGTTGAACTCTTAATTGATTTTTAACCCTTGCTAATAATTCTGAAAATGAGAAGGGTTTTACTAAATAATCATTTGCTCCTAATTCTAGTCCTTTAACACGATCATCTACGGCATCTCTTGCTGTTAAACAAATCACAGGCACTGATTTCGATGTACGCAATATTTTTAAAATATTCCAGCCATCCATTCCTGGGAGCATAATATCAAGAATAATTAATTTGTAGTCATTTTCTAATGCTAAATAGAGTCCATCTCGACCATCACTTGTAATATCAATAGTATAGCCAGCTTCCTCTAATCCTTTTTTAACCCAATTAGCTGTTTTTTCATGATCTTCAATTAAGAGTATTTTCATTATTATTCCCTTAAATTCTTTAGAATAGGTATTTTGTATTATTTTAAACCAGTCATATATAGGATTAATAGAGCTAATTAAATATGATAGTTTTTACTAAAACTGAACTTGTAATAATAGGTTTGAGAGACTCATTACATTGTTATTAAATAGCTTTTATGTAAAAGAGTAAATAATTAGTGTTATTTCAGAAATTTTTATGACAGTAGATTCACTTGTTTTTGTATTCTCATTCTTGAGAAAAAATTGTAAAAATTATATGTATGCGGTTACGGTTTGCAATAATCTATGATGAATATGCTATAAAAGTTGAAGAGGATGGATGTATTTGTTTGGTCATTGAAAGTAAAAAAGGCCCACCGAAGTGAGCCTTTCTAAACTTTAAATGATCCGCGTGTCATTTGCGTGCCATTCATAGTCCTTTTGTTGTCAGTGTGTAGTCCTGATGATTTCGCTAACTTCTTGTTTTTGAAACCGTAGTCCTATCACTGACCCACCAAATTTGGGCTGGCGGAGTCTGAATTCGTCGCTTAACTAAATGATTTTATAGTCCTAATGTTCAGTTCAACTTTTCAAAAGTGCCTAATAAGGTGCCTAAAAATATTTTGACCAAATAATGCATGAAAAAGAACTAGCTGATAATTTAATTATAATACTATATATGGTCTATAAGCCAATAAATAAGTAGAATGAAGAAATAGCAATAGAATTAATCTGTCGTATTTGCTATTGCTTAAAAAAACATCGATAGGCTCAGTCTATCTCTTTTGATTAGCTTTCTGGAGCGTACCGATCTTGAGAATCATGAGTTGAAATATGTGGCCCTATGGCTGCGATTGCTATTTTATACTCTGATTCATTTATTGGAATAAATCCAAAGTAGATACGTTTATGGTAATGCTTAGTATCCCCTTCATTGTTGCGTTTAGAAGGTTTCAAATGGTAATTACAATTTAAATTTGGGTATATATGCCCATTATATTCAAACTTAAACTGAAAGTGCTTATGTGAATGACCTTGTGGGGTACAATCATAACCAGCTTTCGAACCAATACTTCTAGTAAGTCTAAGAAAGTTCCTATCAGTAAATGGGCTTGAATCATTTAAAGCGCGTAGACATTGAGTTATAGCTATCGAATAATTACAAAAACCATCTGAAACTCGACTTAAAGTAGCTTCACAGTCAGCATGATATTCAATATTTTTAAAATGGCTTTTAGCACGAGTGTAGTAGCTTTTCTCATTAATGGGGTAGTTGCCAAGGAGATACTCATAAAAGAAATAAAAATCATCAGTGGTACTTATTAAGTGAAGAGCATCAGCAGAGTTAAATCCATTAGGCGCGTACAAAGCGCACCAGAGGTGATTGTCTACGTCTGGTGATGCAGATATTTCTTTTAATTTTTCCCCAGTATGCTGTTTATTAAATCCGCTAAAGTATTCTCGATGCAATTTGCTGATAAAGGCTGAGACGACTAATCTGTCTTTACCATAAGAAAAATTATCAAATTGTTGTCTTAATGAGTGACCAAAGTATTGATCATCAAGAATATCATTTGCTAATGAGAGGGTTACACTGTCTCGCTTAAACTGGTCTTGAAGGCGTTTAAGTTTAGAAAATTGCTCCTCTACTTCATCAAAATTATTGAAGTGATAGCATTCAAAGCTAAAATTGGAAAATCCAATGATTATATTCATTATTTTTTACCAAATTCTTTCTCAGGTTCTTTACCACTCATCAAAATGTCCATATCAATGAGTTGCTGATCAAAAAAATCAGTAGGCCACTCAGATAGCTCTCCTTGTGGTGTTACAGTTATCGGAATAACTTTGCTGCATTTCTCCGTTGAGTCTGCTACTACTTGATAAATCTTTATTTTTTCACAGTCTACCTTATTTAACCTAGGCATCAAACGCATTCCATTAATTAAATGGTCACTGTGAGTTTCGATGATAACTTGCACCCCAGCTTGGGCTGTAAGGGCAATTAAACGTCCAAGATAGCTCTGTCCTCTGGGATGTAAATGCGCCTCAGGATTCTCAATAATTACTAAGCCACCGGGGCGAGTAAAGAGTAGAGCGGTGACAATTGAAAGAGCATAACTGACACCAAACCCAACATTTTGAGATTTTAGATTTCTATTACCATTTTGCACAAAGATATTTACTGATGTAGAAGCTTCTTCAAATAATTGCGAGGTTACTGAGATACCCGGACTAATCTCTTTCAACCAAGCATCAATCTGCCTATTTAGTGAGGTTTGTTCTTCATCAGGGTGTAATCTAGGATCTATTTGGGCATCTTTGGGATTATCAGCCCCTCCTACAAACAAACGCCTAGAAGTATCTGACTGGGATAAAAACTCTGAAGTAAACTCTCCTTTAGCTCCTAACCAATCTTTATGAAAACTATCAGATTTTTTAATCTCGTAATTAACTCTTGGCCCATAACGTTCAGCTTGAAGATATTGTATATTATTTGTTAGATATTCTAGTTCAGCAGTTATTTCAATAGGTGTTAGTGCAGTTAAGTGTTTATTAGATATCTTTTCTTGTGTATCAATATCTGTAAAACCCCAAGAAATAGTTCCTGAATTGATTTCCAACTCGATGTTTAGGCTAGTATCATCAGCATTTTGGTGATGAATATCTTTGAGAGAACCTAGCTCAACTAAATTACCATTTAATGCAACAATAGATTTAAAGCTAGATTGAATAGGTACTGATATTGCTTGAATAGCAGTACTTTTTCCGACTGAATTATTACCACAAAACACAGTTAGCATGGAAAACTCAATCAATTCATCTTTATACGATTTGAAATTATGTAATCTTAATTTATTTATCATTATATTTACCCAGCACTGGTTTTATATCTACATCTATGCCTGTTGATTTCTTAATAATATTCCTAAAAGCATTGAATCTATAAAGTATAGTAACTCTCTTACCAGTAGAAGCTGAAATTGAGTACATAAAACCACGATTCTCTATTTGATATTTATCAGATTCCCAAGTTGCAAACTCAGTTGAATCAGAGTCAATGGCTCGTGATAATTCGTTGATAAAATCATCAATGTTTAATAGAATTTGTTCTATTTGATTTTTATCTAAATTAGCAAATATAGCTATAATAACTTCAAACAAAGGTTTACTAATAGGTGCACTTTTTCCGACAGTTGATGATTTTCTAAATGCTGCACCAGCAAACACTTTATGAGCTAAACGTAACCCTTGTTTAAATTTATTTTCAAGCTTGAAAAATATAATATCACTATTTTCTGAAATTACGGCTAACCCTTCATCAATAGAATCAGCATCCTCTAGGAACAATTTATGCTTATTAATTACTTTCATAGTTAGAGATAAAAATTCATTATAAGTGCTATAATTAAAATCTTTATAACCTAACACTATATAGGATAAAGCAGATAGGCAAAGCTCCATATCTTTTTGTCGTTGAGGGCTTACCTTACTATTGGTCGATTCAATAAATTCAGGGCTAGAAGATAAATATCGTAAAAAGGTAACACTTGATCCTTGGTACATTGCTGAGCGTATTTCTTGATTACTTAATTTTACACCATATGTATTAATTCGATGGAATAACTCAACGATTAGGCTATCTTTATCAGATTCAGCATCAATAACATGAGCTGTAATTTGGTATTCTCTTATTTTACGTTTATCTAGCCTACTAAGTTCGCTAAAGTATGTTCCATTATAATTATCATCTAGAGTAGTTAAATTTGCTAACTTAAAACTATCTTTCATAAAGTCAAAAACTGTCGTAATACGCTGAAGCCCATCAACAACAATCCAATCACCATTTTTTTTCTCTGCAAAGTAAAAAGCTGGCAAAGGTAATCCCATTAGTATTGACTCAATAAGTTTAGACCTTTTTTCCATAGACCAAATACGATCTTTGCGCTGAAAATCTGGTTGTAGTTCAATTTCATTAAAACTAAGGCGATCATATATAAGGGACAACACTGGAGTTATATGTCTAATACGCAGACCATCCTTATTATTCTCGTAATGAACTATTTCTCCATTTATTATTAAGTCGTCATCAACATCAATTTCATGATCATCAGTTTCATTTTCTATTCCTGTAAATGCTTCATCTTCAATAAGCTCCTCGACTGACCTGATTTCAGTTAGTTTATTATAGGAGTCTTCGCCTTCACTTATTTGATATAATTCATTTTTAAGGGTTACTATAGAGTTGTTAACATCACCTTCCAAGCTATCTAATGTTCTGATTGTTCGGTTAAGCTCTTTACTAATTTGGGTATAGGATAATCCACTATCAATATGGTTTAAAGTTGTCTTTAACTTGGTTAATATTTCATTTTGCCGAATGGATATATTTTGATTGCTTAGGGAGAGGTAGTTATCAATTTTAGATAATAAAATGCTTAAGTCATCACCTGTGAGTTCGGATAAGGTACCTAATTCATGTACAGGCTCAGTCCGTAAAAAAATGTGTTTTTTACCCTTAAATCGAAAGTGTTGTATATATGGCAAATGAGCGAATACTGTCTCCGGTTGGTTACGGCTACTACCACTTCCATATAATGCTTGATCAACATTACAAAACCCTTTGTATATTAAGTCGTTCCAAATCGCTTCTAACTCGGTAAAAGGGCGGCTATTTCCTAACTCACTAGGAGAATTAGATATATAATAGCTCTTGAGCTCGTGATCAAATTTTGTGATATATATAGGAGCAGTTTTAGGATTGATGGCTTGAAGTGGTTTCCCAACTAATTTTTCAATGTCTAATAATATATGTTTAAATTTCATAGCGAACCTAACTTATCCTATACAATTATCATTAGCTTACCAATACTTGTTAAGATGTACTAGGGCTCAATGTACACATAAATGAAAAAGAGCCCTATAAATATACTATTTTTTATAATGTTCCGAGATATTTTCTAATTGTTTTAGCTATTCCTAGCGCAGCAAGGTATGGAACACCGTTACCTATAGTTTTAAACATGTCCGATAACGTCATTGTTAAAGGGAGATGAAAATCTTTTGGTAATGATTGGATAGCTAATGATTCAGCAGCACTGAGTCTACGAGGGTGATATGGATGTAAATGAACCTCATTATTCCCATAGGCTGCTGTTGGTGAATATCTAAAACGATGTAAACGTTTGAATGATTTTTTACTCACATCACCCTCTTCAACGGTTTGAAATCGTTCAGAGTATGGCTTGAAGTAATATTTAGCATTAGGATGTTTATAAACATCATTTTTCTCAAACCAGTATTGAATCGTAAGTTCTTTAAAAGCCTCTAATTTTTTTGGGAACATTTGTCTGGAATTAGCTACCTCTTTGAATGGATTTGTTGTTGGCCATAAATTCTTGTCAAAAACAACTTCTTTATCAAAGATGATTTCTTGTTTCCAATTAAAGTTTGTTTCTAGATGATTACTAGACAAATTTTTTACATGTTTACTCAGGATACCAAACATTAGTATTCTATCGCGATCTTGAGGAACACCATACTCAATACAGTTTGTCAGTCTATCCGTTAACACGTAGCCCGCATCTTCAAGTACTTGTTTCATTTCATCATAAAATTTGCGGTGCTTTGTTGTTCTCCATAGTCCTTTTACGTTTTCAAACAAGAAAAAATCAGGTTGATTATTAATGATTGCATCAACATAAACTTTAGTTAATCTACCATTATCCCCTTCCGAGCCTTTATGTTTACCTGCTACGGAAAAGTCTGGACAAGGGGGGCCACCGATAAAGCCTACTAAGGATTTACTTTTAGCCTCTATAACATAATTTTTTAGCTCATCTTTTTTGTCACCATTAACATATTCATCAATACTACCTAAATGGTAACCATATTTAGGGGCTGGTAAATTCATTTGTTGCCGTGAGTATGTATAGGCCTCTAGAAAAGGCTTGTGAAACTCGTTGACAAAGGAAATATCAAAGTCTGACATTTCAAAGCCAAGGTCTAAAAAACCGCTACCAGCGAAGAAAGAGAATACAGTTGGTTTGGAAGATGAAAACATAGAGCCTTTCAATGTTAATAGTACCTATAAATTAATGAGCTATATTACCTTAGATGGTAATATAGTAACACTTACGCTGACAGCTTTCCTGCATAGTTAAGCAGTTTATTGCAGATTGCAAGAGGATTGCTTTAGGCATATTGAAAAGCGCAAGTGTTAGATGAAAAAGTGCAGCATTATTATAGTATTGCACCGCGATTGTTATATCATTTTGGGGATAGAAAAATGCCGAGGTGTTTTTCACTAAAAAATCACAACCGTTTGTTTAACTTAATAAATTTATCAACGCCATTCATGGAACGAGTTGGAGTGATTTTTAGCTTTAGTAATAGGCTTATAAAGTTTTTCCCTTAAGCTATATTGGACGTTCACTCCATTTAAAATAGAATTACTAAAAACAAAAGTGGCAGATCTTTCAATCTGCCACTGGTTTCTTTGGTGTATAACTAAAAAATGATTATTTTTCCCCTGCCACCGACATCTTTGCCAGCTCCGGATTATTGGCCTGAAAGATAGATAGTGGCAATTCAACCTTACGACCATTCTGATCTTCTACCGCTTTAACAACCTCAAATTCAGCAACATCTTCACAAGGAATTTCCAATCCAGCAAAGGTGGCACGAGTGGCGCTAGAATCGCCAAAAGGTTCCACTTCCAGTACCGTATCCCCTAATACTTTTCCTTGCCCATCTTTCATTCGCAGCGTTAGTTCAAGCGCGCCAAACTCTGCGTGGTCTAGAACCATATGGTTACCGCCATTATCGAGAGTAAATGAGTAACCACAGTAACCTTGGTTAATAAAATTTGAGCTCGTATGTGTGATGCTCGCATAACGCTGTTGTTCTTCAGCGAAGCTAAATGTGCTAACTGCCAATAGTCCTATCGCAAATAGGCTTTTTATCTTATTCATTACGTTACCTTTAGTTATCTTTTATCGTTCTCGCTACCACAAATGACAGTAGCGAGAATGTTATTTATTGTTGATTGGTTTGCAATCCACCTTTAGTACGGTCTTTTTCTTTCCAGCGCGGTCGGTTCTTGCCTGAGAACTCTTTTTGCATACTCCAATATCCAATGGGGTAACGGGCTACAATCGTCCCGCCAACACCAATATCGACCGAAGAGTACTGACCATTATTAATGGTTCCTTTTTGGACATAGGCGTTAGGGCTACAAGTGCCCGTATCGCGTTGTTGCCAGTTTCCGTCAGTTCTTGCCACAATATAAAAATCACCAAATGCGCAACCTGATGCTGATTTATGATTCAGTACAGCAACATAATGCTTGGTTGAGCCTACAATCCTACAGGTGCTGTTTTGGCTTCCACACACTTGCCATAAGGTTTTACCGCCATCCCCTTTATATTCCCAAATGGTATTTTTAGGGGGTTGGCTGGTGGCAGAGACGGGTGACGTCATCAACCACAGTGAGGCTAATTCAGTCACAACTACATATCTTTTCATTATAAATTCCTATCAATATAAATAGAAACGTCAGATTGACGCTTGATGAACACCGTCTAATGGGTGCTTGGTTTTCCCTGATATGGCGTATTCGGTGGTTATCTGGTGAATAAGGCATTCACAACAAAAATTGCTGATCATGTTCAATGTGATGACTGACGGTTTAGTCGCATTGAAACCCAGTGACGAATTCGTCGATGAAGATAAAAGGCAATACCACTGGCGATAAGTAAATCAACCAGTAATATCGTGGTGGCGATACCTTCAGTAAAACCTTATAGCCAACCGGATGACATGATAATCAGTAGGCTAGAGAGGGCTAATCCGATAATGATGGACGAGATAATGGCAATTAATTTGGGGTTGAAATGAATTTTATAATCAACCCCCTTGAAAGCACTCAAAATCCATAAGCCTAATTGCGCCAAGAGTTGTGGGATAACCAACGCCAAGAGATATAAAACGAAGTACATCAATGTGATCCCATACGGGTTCATGATAAGGGCGATAAGCTGGAAATGTGTTAACAATACGCCAGTGATCCATTTGTGACCGCAATCGTGGCACATCCAGCCCGTACCCCATGCAATGATGTCTTGCTCAGAAGAACAGTGAGGGCAATGGGTTGGATGCGATGCTGGTGGGGCTAATAACGTCATGCTCGGCTCCTTTCTTTGTGTGATGGAATAGCGGTAAGTACTTGTGATATCAATCTAAAATGCGGTAATGCTGCGATAAAACTGTTTTGTTGTGACAATTGCATCACTGCGTGTTTCGGTGTGAAGGGGGCATTGAGTAGTTGAACTTGCTGGATATCATCTAACAATAAGACATGCACTTTCTGGTGGTATTCCGCCAGTAAATACCACAGGCCTTCACGGTAAATCAGTTGATAGGGTTGTAGTGGATTAAAACGATGCTCTGGCGTGAGTAGGCTAATAGATTGCTTACTGGTAATGGCATACACCAATTGATAGAAATGGTCGGCATGCAAAGCCGAAATCTTATGGGCGTGATGCCAAATCAAACAAGGTGCATGGGGTTGTTGGGTTAACAGTAACCCCAGTAAGCGGCTGTCTAGCCCCGGAAACAACCGAGTCATCCCAATCTGTTTCACAAAGGTCAGAACATCTTTGTCTCGATAAGCTTTTAGCGTATTGATGGGTAAGCGATAACAACCTTGCCGACCTTCTACACCCAGATAAGCCAAGCGTTCACGTAAATCCCGTTGTAACGTGCGTTCAGAAACATTGAACTCTTGGGCTAAACATGAGAGCACAAGGCTTTCTCCTGCCATTAAGCGGGCAATCAACGCAGAGAGTCGCACAGCCATGCGGTCATATTTTCGGTTGGTCTGAAACATAACGTATTGCTCTCAATAACGGACGTTAGGAAATTAAGAAGTAAGGGAGTTTAACTTAGGGGATTGACAGGTTATGTCTGTTGGGAAAAATTATCATTCGGCTTTTTAGTGAAAAACCACTACAAGTAATTTATTGATAAATAATGTTATGTCAATTATTTGAACAATAAGGAGGTAGGGCGTAACGACACAACCTGTCAGGGCGGGAAAATTAGTTGGGTTGGCGAGGGGCGAGTTGATTAAATAAAGTATCGGCCATCACCCACAGGGCTTTATTGAGTTTAATATCACCATCAATTCCATTCACCGAACGAGTTCGGGCACGTTTACCTTTTGCAGTGCGACCAGATAATCCTCCTTTAATCAGGTTTTCTTGTAGACGTTGGTACACTGTCCAGAGGTCTTCTTTCTTATCTTCAACGCGTCGAGGCTGTAGAATTTGCTCTCGCGTGACGGGCTGGAACTTTTCACCAAAGCGGTAGGTCAAAGCTGCTTCAGCAAAGGCTTGCTGGGCTGGTGGGGGTAACAATAACGATTGCATACTTTCGCGTTTTTCAGCCACTTGCTCAAACGTATCGAGTACCTCATATGCCCCTTCAATTACTTTACCCACCACATCCCCTTTATGGGCACACGTACTTCACCTAACACATCACCGCACACCAAACCGTTGGAGCATACAGCTCTAAAGAGTCCCGGCAACATCTGGTAGCTACTCGAACCGTCATGGCTATTGAGCAAAATAATTTCAGGCACTTGTACGCCCGTAATTTGGTCATGTCGCCGAAGTCGTAACATATGCTTGGTGTGCTCTCGACGGCTGACATCACGCACTCGAGTCTGGCAGGCAAAGAACGGGTAAAAGCCTTCTTTTTGTAGGCTGTCTAACAAGGTGATGGTGGGAATGTAAGTATAACGTTCACTGCGTGACCCATGCTTATCTTCGGAGAAAACGCTCGGTACAGTACGAAATAATTCTTCAATGGTGAGTGGACGGTCACGGCGAATACTGTTAGCAGAGCCAAAACGCGAAGCTAATAAACTCATGATAGACTCCTGATTAATCAATTAAGTGGAAAATGGCAGCGGACTCGGGATGTTGTGAAGCGTAGTCACGCAGCTGATAAAAGCGGTCGCACATCACTTCACTTTCTGTTTGGAATGACCAGATGCTGTACAAGATCAGACACACCGCAATCCCTGCAGCCTCTTGGCTCACGGTGGCTTCATTGCAGTTGTGCATGTTGAATAGGGTTAAGGTATCTGCGTTGATATCGGGGTAGATAAAGGCACCGCCATTATTAAGCGAGCCGTACTCCCAGTAACCGCCATGATATTCGTCGCAGAATTGACCCATCGTGGTGAAGATCACCACTTCAAAGGTAGCCCAGCCTTTTACTGCACCAAAATGGTTGAACCAAAAATCTAGGCGTTGCTCATCAGGGACTAATTCCATTGTGATAGCAGATTCAGTTGAATGATTCATTAGTTGATACTCCATTAAAAAGAAATAAAAAAGCGCCAATCCCGTTAAGGACTGGCGCTTGATGTCATCAATGTTGTGTTAATTTAAGAAGTTAAAAGAAAAAACTCCACAGGGATTTAGCGACGGAGACGATGCTATTTTTGACCGTACCAATCGTACTTTTCATCAAGGCAGGTAGGGGAAGGATGTCTATCAGCGTATCGACGATATCGCTGACGCATTGCCCAAAATCGTTACGTGCCGAAGTTTCTACAGATTGCGTTCGATAAGGGAGGTTCAGTTGCCTGGCTACCCCGCTACTGGCCTGCGCTGGTAACGCCTGTATTAATTGCTCTGCTAATTCAGTGAGTTGAAAACCTTCTACCGCAGAGACTGTCATCACAGGGTGGTGTGGCTTGAATGCTGTTATCACAGCTTGTTGCCTCAATTCCAAGTTAGCTACTTGCTCAGAGGATGGTTGCTGGCACACTTCATCCCACTGGCGACAGGGCTCTATTTTGTCTGCTTGGTTCAGAACAAATAGAAATTGCTTAGGTTGGTAGCCACATTGCTCAGTAAGAAAGCGATAGCACTGTTCATCGGAAGACCATGCACGATCATCCGCTTTGAGTACCCAGATGATTAAATCCAGTTCTGGCAATAAGTTATGGTATAACGAGTGGTATTCTCTATCTCGTTCAAGGCTTTCACCTACGCCGGGTAAATCAACAAAGGTGAGCGTATGGTTGTTCATCGTCATACTGAAGCGTTGAGCTTGTCGTGTGCAGCCGGAGACATCACTCACAGGTGATAATGACGATTGAAATAGTGCGTTGATAAGACTGGACTTTCCGGCTCCAGTTTTACCCATCAGGCCGATGGTGGGGGAGTAGTTGATTAGGTGGTTTAGTTGGTTGAAAAAAGAGGTTTGGAATGAATGAGGTAGTGCTGATAGGAGCGGTTTGAAGTGAGAGTTTTGAGGCATATTACTCCTTGAAATAAAAGAAAATTATAGTTATTCAAGAAGATAATATATATCTTAGATTTTTTGAAATTATTAATACAATAATATCAAAAGGATACTCAATGCATATTTAGTTGTAAGTGCAATGAAGAGAACACGTCCACATTGAGTAATTAAGGTACGTTGCCTATTGTGCACTCAACTTAGTTATTCACTGAGTATCGTCGTTTTGTGTGGTAATCTATGAATGCTGCAATAATTACTTAGTTTGATAACGCCACTTCATAGCCACATCACCAATTTGCTCGATTGTCATAGCCTGTTGCTGCCATCCCTTGTCAAAATCTATATCATTTGAGCGAGGTAATTGTTCATCAGATAAGCTTCTAATCACCACTCTGGTTGGTAACGTTGCTGCTTGGCCGACAAATATGGCTTCTTGACGTCTGAGACCTGAAAGCATTTTTGTTAAGCCAGACATTGAATCAGGCAATATACTGCGAACATGCTCGCGGTCAGCATCATTAGTTATACGAAGCACGATCCATGAATTACATTGCGACAGCACTGTAGATTCAACTTCACTAGGCCTTTGTGAAACTAACAATAAGCCAACGCCATATTTTCGACCTTCTTTAGCTATACGGCGAACTGCAGATTGTGCCGCCTCATATTGAGCTTCTCCACGATTCGGTACGTATCGGTGAGCCTCTTCACACACTAAAAGTACAGGACTATTTTGCCGTTCGGTTTCGGTTTGCCAGACTTTAAGTTGAAACACGATTCTGGCGATTGCAGCACTAGCTACCCCTGCCACTTCATTAGGCACACCAGACAAGTCAACAATTTGCACAGTGGTTTGCTGTGTTAAAAACTGGTTTATGATTGCTGGTAGTGGATCTTCAGTTGCATCCCAGCTTTTCATCATAAATTTGAGTCGAGCGTCTTTTAGCAGTGAATCAATCTTGCGAATGACTTTATTATAATCTTCGTGATCTTTTTGAGTTTTATTTGATGGTCTTTGCTGATTAATTGCTCCAATTAATCCTTCTGTATACAGCTCATCATCTTTTTTTCCGAAATTATCCAGCCCACAACTATCCCCCAGAATATAAGGAACGGGGGAATCAACCGTTAATTGATTTTTATCAAGCCCAAGTTGTTCTGCTGCCTGCTCACGTACAGCAATCAACGCATTTTTAACAATGTTTGATTGCGAAGTTGCTGCAAACTCGGTCTTACCGATAAACAAGCTCAATGACTCTTCTAAATTGAGTAACCAATACGGTAGTTTTAGCGAATCTTCATCGGTCGATAAACGTTGGTGAGCAGGGAACGCTTTGCCGTATTCATTATGTGGGTCGAGGATAATAATTTGTGGATGCCAGTATCTATGCTTAGCTATTTCCCCACGCTCAAGAATACTGTGAATAACAGCCGCAACAGTGCCTGACTTGCCGGCACCGGTAGAACCAAGGATGGCAGTGTGCTTACCTAGCAATTCATTTAACTCAGCGTAACAAGGTGCACCGCCAGAGCCAACATGCTCGCCAAGTTGAATAACGGCACCTTTGGCGTCACCGTAAATAAACCTAAGCTCTGATTTGGGTGTCAGGTAAATGGTTTGCTGTGGTAGTGGATAAGTAGCAACACCGCGTTCAAACGCAAGGGCAAACTCATCTTCACCTTTCCTACGCCACTCACCCTCTCCAAACAAGTCAGCTTCAATAATTCGTTCATCGGAAGATGCTACAGGCAAGCCTTTTTCTAGCTGGTAGTCAGCCTTCATTCGTAATCGACTGACTAAACCATAAATAGAGCGGCGGCCAAAATGAACTTTAATGATTGAGCCAAATTGCCCAATTGGATAGTTTTCGCCAGCAAATACTCGGGACAAGTCTGAAATAGTAGGGTCTAGCTCGGCGATAATGCGCGAGCCATCTACCTCAATAATTTTCCCGATAGAGAGATTTTCAATGGGGTTTATGTATTTGTTATCCATATTAAATATCTCCTTCAAGGATTTGGGTTAGGTTTTCAAATCTCCACCATTCAATACTTTTGGTTGAGATTGCCTTTTGCTCTGCGTGGAAAAATCCTTTATCAGTAAAGATCAGTACTTGTTCGTTAATTGAGTTATCTTTATACCAAGTCTGCAATACGCCACTAGGTTCAGCGTCGCTAGTAAAGGCCATCACGGTTAAATTACCATTTGAAGCCCTTAAACCACGTTCAATTTCTAGGTTGATGTGTGCATCACCAAAACTGTACCCAGTGATCAATAAAACACGTTGACTGCCACCTTGCGGGTTTAAAACTGCTCTAGCTCGATGCATTAAGTTTGCATAGGGATCGAGCTGAGTTTCACTGTATTTAGTCGAAGCTGGCCAAATCATAATTTTTGCCGCTTTGTCTTGGTTCCGCTTCAAGTGTGGAGCAATACGCAATGGTGTAGATGAAGAAGCATGCTCAGCCCAATTGATGGAACCATGTAGCTTAAATACTCGGGCATCTAGATTGTTCTGTTCAAATATCGAAGGATTCCACCACCCAGATACACCGCCCTCTAAACCGTCTGCGTATCGAAGTTGTGATAGTGCGAGTGAGTCTTCAATTAACGTATCGTAGTTCATCACTAAGTAATCAATGGTGTTCGATAGGGTGTCTTTACCTGGCCGCATTGGTCGATGCAATGCTTGAACAAAACGCTCATGCACAGCAGAATCTACTTCAACATTAATCACGTCAAAAATCGCAAGTTTTATCTCAATTATCGCTTGTAATAACTGATTGTTGCTATATTCAGTGCCACCAATAGTCACCTTGCTCGCTGTTACGTTGCGATTTGCTCGACGAGCCGTGATAGCAAGCCAATCGACGAGTTCACTTAAGTAATCTTCAATGTGTGAAGCTGGATTTGCACCTGCAAAAGAGTTTTGTATGGCAATCAATATCTGTTTGGAATCGTAGGAGAGCTTTTCACTGTTTAGAGCTTTCTCTGTTAGCTGGTTCGTTAATGGAAGGCCAGCACAATAACTCGCCCCTGCGCCTAACAGAACCGCTTTTGAATGTGAGAGTAATTCTTCAAGTTTATTAATTGCTTCCCTAAACTCTTTTTGTTCAAAAACTGTGGTATCGAATGCCATACTCCCTCATTAGAGCTCGCCTTTAAAGGCAGAGTCGAGAATTGATGTCTTGAGCCGATTCAATAGTGATATTTTCTCAAGAATTTCAGCTTTGCTCTTTCTTGTTTTGGAGATCAAAGCATTGCAATCAGAAACTGCTTTAACAATAGCGTCATCATGATTTGGTAAAGGAATCGTCAAATTTTTAAGATCTGTTATTGATAAATTCGGTTGGTTAAGAGATTTTGATTTTTCCTGTACATAGTTTTTTGTACGGGATGACTGCAGGTAAAGGTAAATGAAATCTAATACATGTTTGTTATGTGAAGTTATTGCAGCGACACGCTGATTTACTAGCGCTCCACTATAAGTTTCAGGTACTCGGCAAACTTTCAGCCCACCATTAATTATCGGACGAGTTAATGCGATTACGATATCGTTCGTCTTTGCTGCAAATCTCTGATATTCACTTTCATAATTAGCTGGCAGAAACTCTCCTATATTTTCAGTAAACTCATTAACACCAACGTTGGTTATTTTGATCGACTTAATTCCAGATTCCGAAGTGAAATCTCCGCTCTTGAATGCATAGCCAGATATAAATTCAGCCAACTTTAATAAAGGCAGTTCGGGGGTTGTTTTTGTGAGTTCAGCAAAATAGGAGTCAAGCCCATTCTGAGATAGCGCATCTGCGAGTGTGACGCTTTCCTGCAAATGTTTGATGGCGGTGTCAATGCTGGTAAACAGTGTATCTAGTTTTGCGACGATACGCTTTTGTTCAATTATTGAAGTAACAGGTACTTTGGCTATTTGAGTAAACAGTTTGGTTGTAGCTCTAGGCATTCGTGCTCCTGAACAATTATTCATTGCCAAATCAACGAAATACTGAGAGCGAAGATAGTAAGCCAAAAAGCCCGGACTAATTGCATCAGAACATTTAAATGGGATGATTTCTGTAGTAGCTATTCCATCTACTTTAGCCACAATCACTTTATTTAAGTATGGCCTTAACTTTCCATAAAGTACCATCCCTTGCTTGAACGAAACTTTTGTACTACTTATTTCCGAACCTTTGGTCGGAGAGTTACTGATAACTCTCCCTGTATGACTTTCAATGTTCTCTAAACCAATATAGTTATATTGTTCTTCAGGGTTGGGTTCCACAGTTTTTCTTGACGGAGTGCAGACATCGGTCAAATTAGTCCACTCCCACCCCTCCGGTAGTTTATACAAAACCTGTTCCATGCTTATTTCTCCGCCAATAGGTTTTCAATTTCATCTAACAAGCCTGACACCAGTTTTTCTTTGGTGCGGATCTGCTTAAGAATATCGCTTGGTGCTAGATGTTCGGCGTCTTTTTGCTTAGCTGGATTTTTAGCGGATAGGTCATAGTCTTCAGCTAATTTACTGGCTGAAACTGCCCAGGAGCGTTCGGTAGTTTCGCGGCTGTTATACAGCTCGACAAACTCTTTTAAGTGCTCATCGTTGATCGGCTTGTTTTTGGTAAGCTTTTGCTCGGGCTCACATTCGTAGTACCACACGTCACTGGTACCGCCGCTGCGCTCAAAAAACAGCACGTTGGTTTTAACACCCGAATATGGCAAAAATACCCCTGCGGGCAAGCTTAAAATAGTGTGCAGGTTAAAGTTTTCGAGCAGTTCCTGTTTGACTTGTTTAAAAGCATTGTTGGTTTGGAACAGTACGCCTTCTGGAACGACGATCGCTGCTTTGCCGCCACTTTTTAAGGTTTTCATAAAATGTTGTAAAAACAGCAATTCAGTCGCGTTACTCTGAATAGGAAAGTTTTGTTGTATTTGCGATTTCTCTTTACCACCAAATGGGGGGTTAGCCAAAATAATATCGTAACGATCTTTTTCCTGAATATCGCGGATATTCTGGGTAAGGGTATTGCCACGGAACAGGTTGGGTGACTCGATGCCATGCAAAATCATGTTCATCATACCCATCACATATGCCAGAGAAGTTTTTTCAAAACCATAAAAGGTATCGCGTTGAATAAAATTCCATTGTTCAGTGGATAATTCGCTTTTTTTAGTTTTCAAGTGTTCAAAAGCTTCAACCAAGAATCCACAAGAGCCTGCTGCAGCATCATAAATGGTTTGTCCTGCTTGTGGGTTAATGGCCTTGATCATGGTGCGTACTACAGGGCGTGGTGTATAAAACTCACCCGCGTAACCACCAGCATCACCCATGTTTTGCAATAAGCCTTCATAGACCAACGAGAGCTCAAACATTTCATCACTGGATTGAAAATTCAGCGTGTCGATAATATCCAGTACTTCACGTAGTGTATGACCCGAGGCAACCTTGTTGTCTAAGTATTGAAAGATTGCCCCAATTTTATAGGCAAAAGATTTAGGATCTGAGCCAGTGGCCGTGATATTGGCAAAGCTTTTTAAATAAGGAAATAACTCATTGTTGACATAATCGGTTAAGTCATCACCAGTGCGAGCTTTATTGATATCTAGTTTGCCATCGGTGTTTTTCGGACAGGCCCAATTTGACCAACGGTGCTTTTCATTTAATACAGGTTGATAGTCTTTCCCTGATAGTACTGCTTCATCTTCTTTGTCAGACTCGTAATCATCCAAAAACTTTAAGAACAACACCCACGAAGTTTGCTCGGTGTAGTGCATAGCCCCACTAATGCCATCGTCGCGGCGCAGTATGTCGGTAATTCGGTCAATCTTTTGTTGTAATGACATGGCTTATAGTTTTCCGATAATAAAATTGTACATATTGGTGATATCTTCGCTGATTTCTTCTGGTGGAATCAGGTCGATATAGGCTTGGAGTTTGTCAATGTCGAGGCCTACACCATCGGTGTTAATTAAAGGGTTAATAACATCTTTGGCATTCAATCGGCGAATATCGTCGTTATCACCTGGGTTGTTTGGTTGTAAATGACTTCGCTGCGCAATATCAGGGTTGTTGATTGCAGCGAGCACGTTGTGATGTGACAGCGCTGTATGCGAAAGCAAGTAATTTTTGATTTCGCGACGTTTCCAAGTCAGCAAATGGCAGTTTATTCTTTCTGGGCAAGGCAATCCTAAGTCAAATATGGCGGAGTGATCAACACCAACTACTTCGACACCGCTTTGTGCGTGAATGTTAGCTTCAGGGAGTTCGTCTCGATCGCATATCATGAACACATTTGTTATTTTACGTGGATGAAGAGCTTTATCTTTTTTGTGTACTTCAGCTTTGCACACTCTGAGATATTCTTTCATGTCCCTCAATTCATGCAGCCACTTGAGTTTTGACGCACCAAAGCTGTCACCCACCGAATTGTAACCAGATGATTTTGCTATAGGATTTATTGAGGACAGAGGCCTCCAATCAAGCCTTTTTTGCTTTGCTAATAACTCAAAGATCTTCCAGTCGTTATAGTAATCAATCAAGCAAATGTTCTTCAATTTAGAGGCTATTTCTAACTCAACGACTTTACTTTTGGATAAAATTTTCAATCTTTCCAATAATTTTTGAGACTTCTGCTCATTTTTTATTTGCCCATTTTCAACCAAAAACAATGATTCGAAGTCATTCTCAGCGATTGAATCGACTAAATGAGTTGTGGTTATGACTTTACCTTTAGTTTTGCTTAGGATGTCCCAAAGTAGCTCAACGTTTTTATGGTGCAGGTGTGAGTCAACTTCATCAAACATGAAAAGAGAAGAAGTACTATCAAATAGATCAATTAGTGAGGCTATGAACAAAAACTGATATTCACCATCACTTAGTGATGAAAATTCAATATTATCAGTTAGGTAAAGAGATGTTTCAGATGCTGAAAAGAAATATTCGTTGTATGACCCTTCGATTAGAAATTTTGTGGCATCGACTGTAGAGCCATCAAAAACATCAAAAAATTGTTCATAAGTTACTTCTGCTTCTGTTGACTTTAAGCCTTTACCTGTTTCTATCAGAGCATCAAGGTCAGGAAGCGTTTCGATCTTTTCGAGAAAAGCATCAAGTCGCTGATTAAAAGGCCTTTTTCTTATCGACGGGTGTTCATAGTCTTTAGCTTCAGCTATCTGGTCTTGTTGTACATTCTTTATGTAAGCATCAGGAACAGATATTTTCAGTCTCAATTTAACTGAAACTTGATCCTGGAATGCCTTGTGGTTGTTAACAAAATTAAAAACTAAGCCGTTCTTCTTGAATGTGTAGGCGAGAAACGTAAGGAATCGAACATCTTTCTGAGTAAAGAAAAGGCTAGAAAAATCAATGTCACTTATATCTTTCCTTGATCGTAAAGAGGTTAATCTTCGTTCAAAAAAGGAAGAGAAGTTTTCATTTTGTCCTGAAGTCGCACAGATCAGCTGAAGCCTGTCGCTAGGTTCTGCAATCTGCTTTCTAAAGATTGAATGTAAAATACTGGATTTACCGCTGCCATTTTCACCAATCAAGGTCGCAACTTTGTCGATATGTAGGGTCTGCGGCTGATCGTACAGCGGGTTAGGTGCTAGAGTCAGTTCCATTTTAATTTACGTGATAAAGCTGTTGTTGTAATTGTTTAAAAGCGGCCAGTAAATAGGCTGGCTTTCCACCGAATGCTGTTGAGGCGTCTTTCACTGTACCCAATCCCGATAGCTCAATGAGAGCAGGTAAGCGCTCGCGTGATAACTCAGCGCTGCCAGTTTGCTCATAACGATTGAGCACAAAGTGTAAAAATTGCTGAGCCTTTTTTTGCTGGTATTGTTCAAAGAAGGCGCTATTAGTACGTACTTGGTCAGCACGCGCTTTGCGAGTTGCCATTGGCTGTTCAAAGGCTAAAAAGGCCAGCAGGTCGAAGATATCACACTCTTCTGCTTCAAATATCCGCCGCAGCGTGGCAAGTTGTTCTTTGTCAAAACCTGTTTGCACGAGTTTATCGAGTAAGGTTTCTCGTTCATCGGGGTCTGACCAAATCTGACGTAGTTCCTCAACCGATTTAAATAACCCTGGTAACTGGGTTATTAGACGCTCAACAAATTCTTGCACCGTTAGTGGCTTGCCATTTTCATCGATATAGCGAGTTTCAATATCAATCACTTTAAGTTCACGGTGTTTGCTCAGTTTTACTTTTAAGCGGGACTTTGGCTCGCTAGGCTCGGGATCTGAAGCATCTGTTCCTTCAGATGGCTCTGGTGTGTAAGGTGGTGGTATTGGTTCAGTAGTGCCATCTGACTCTGTTGCTTCAGGTTCGCCATCCCAGTCTTTGTCGTAAAACTTATTAGTTGCACCGCGAAAATCGATAATGGTAAAGTAGTCTTTGCCATCAAAAACACGGGTTCCGCGACCCACAATTTGTTTAAACTCCACCATTGAGCCAACGGTTCTATCCAGTACTACGTTACGCACATTACGGGCATCAACTCCAGTGGTAAGCATTTGCGATGAGGTAATAATGGTAGGAATATCTTTGTCATTATCCTGAAACTTTTCTAGTAATTCACGACCTACTTTACCCTCATCACTGGTTACACGAACACAGTAGTCTGGGTCTTTTACTTTTTTGTGTCTGTTAATCATATCGCGCATGGTGAGTGCATGATTTTGGTTTTCACAAAAGATGATGGTTTTTTCTAGGGGGGTTATATTGTCTAAAATAGCTTTAGCGACCAGTTCGGTACGTTCATCGACCTCAATTTTTTTATCGTAATCTTCTACCTGATAAATATCTTGCCCAGATTCGCCTTCGATCACTTGGTCATCTTTGGTTAGCACTAGTTCGTCTAAGTTAGTTCGCACCCGTTTGACCCGGTAAGGAGTTAAGAAACCATCATTGATACCATCTTTTAATGAGTATTCAAATGCAGGTTTTCCAAAGTAGTTATATGTATCAATGTTTGCTTCGCGCTTTGGTGTGGCCGTAAGGCCCACATGTATTGCACTACTAAAATGGTCGAGAATAGCTCGCCATGAGCCAGTTTCATTAGCGCTTCCGCGGTGGCATTCATCAATCATAACTAGATCAAAAAAATCACTTGGATAAGCTTTGTAATAACCCTCTATATTTTCTCGTTCGGCAATAGCTTGATAGATAGCAAAAAAGATATGTGCGTTAGTTGGCACAATCCCATGACGCTTTCTTATTTCTTCACCATTAATCTTAATTAGATCTTTTTCATAAGGGTTAAATGTGTTGATCGCTTGGTCTGCAAGTATATTACGATCAGCTAAAAATAATATTCTAGGGCGACGAGTGCCAGGTGATTCTTTGTTCCAACGAGACTGGAATAGTTTATGGACGATTTGAAAAGCAATAAAGGTTTTACCAGTGCCCGTAGCCAATGTTAAAAGTATACGGGACTCTCCTTTACCAATGGCGTCAGTGGTTGCATGCACCGCTAATTCTTGGTAATAACGTGGGTGCATTGCTCCTTCTAAGTGAAAGGGGACATTTCGAAGCTGTTGGCCTAAGTTGGAGTGAATACCAGCATAGCGTTTTTCTAATTCTTCAGGTGTCGGATAAAACTCGATGTAGTCACCTTTTCCAGTTTCTAAGTCGAACTCATAGGTTTGTTTCCCATTACTCGAATAGACAAAGCGGACGAGTAGCTTTTTAGCATAGTCAATGGCTTGTTGGAGACCTTTGGTTGGATGCTCGGATTCTTTTTTTGCTTCAACTACAGCAAGGTAACGATTGTCTTTGTGAAGTAGATAGTCGACAAAACAGCGGCGACCACGTATTCCACCAGCAAGTTTGCGTCCATCGGTAAAGAAATGCTCTCGAATTATATTACTTGGCTGCCAATATGCAGCCTTAAGTGCTGGATCTATATAATTAGCTCTAGTATCTGCTTCCGACGACATATCCACACTCCTTGATGCCCATTGGTTTTTACTATCGTTTATTGTTCTTGTTAATGTGTTGCTAAACGGATAGATAAATTACTAAAGTAAGTTACTAGTGTTGCTATATTCACTCATTAGACTAACTACAACAACTAGGTAGTGGTAGCTTGTATTCGTTTAATGAGGCCTTTGTCACATGTTACAAATTAAACATAACAATTTGATTAATAGTTGATTTTTCTAATGTTGAGTTTAATGTATTACGATTGCTTATATTACCATTAATATGATTTTTCTCAAATTATTCGAATTGAATGAAGTGAGTTAGGAAGATGGGAGTACAATCGTTTTCTTACGCATTGAATAGTAACGTTCATTGAGTGTGATACTAGTCTGTTATAATGATAGGCTGGCGGTGTTACCAGTAGGAATGCTACCTAATTATATAGGTGGCATTAAGGCCACCACAAATATCAATACTGGCTACGTCCTAAACTACGACGCACAGGGCTGTACTGCTTGGAGTATTCTTTTGCTAAATAACTCAAACGTTTCATGACTAATTGGTAATCGTCAGAAAATGATGATGAAAGTTTATTTAAGCAATATCGGCAGTTTTCTGGGTAGTGTACTAATGTGCCTGTATCAAAAGAAGGATCAAATTCAAGCTGTAATGCATTGTACCAAGCTGTGGTGATCATGGTCCGTAAACTAGGCTCAAACGAATTGTAGTCCCCTAAGTGGTAGTATGCGTCTTTATTGAAGACTAAAAATACATGATAGTGAGGGAGTGTCGCGGTTGCGATTTCTTTTACCCACATATAACGCATGTTGTTTTCAAAAGTACGTTTACCTTGAAGCTTTTTACGGTGTTGATCGTGCTTAAGTTTAGCCTTTAAGGAATCAGTAAATCGGGATATAGGACTTCCTTCTAAATAAGGGAAACATGTCGGCATATCGCCATTATCGATAATAGGCGGAAAGTGAAGGTCAACTCGTATTACAGTGATACGAGAGTATTCCTTTAAAGCATAGTTCAATGTATCAGCAATGCATTCTAGATAAAATTCATTATATTCATTTTTAGACATGAGTGTTCCCTAGGATAATATTAATTTACCCTTTAATATGATTAAAGTAATATCGGGATAGGGCAAAGGAGCCGCGTTATCCCTTTTTGTATAATTTAGATAATAAGGTTTAAAATGGTTTTTTATTAAATTAGATATCGTCTCCTTGGCGGTTTTATATGTAATGCATCTCTACTATATTTTTTGTTATTTACTAGTTATGATAGATGGTATATATATTACCTATCCAACACGAAAACTATATTTAGATTCGTGCTGTAACTGTATTTTCTATTAATTAATTACTCTGGAGTTAGTCCTGTTCGAAAATATCTTTATTCCAATGTCGCTTTATAGTTGAAATACTAATGTTAAGCTTATTTGCTATCTCCCGCTGTTTATATCCCTTGCACTTCAGCTCGTAAATATAATCCTTATACTTACTTCCTGCTGGTCGACCTAATGACTTATTTTGGGATAACGAAATGTAATGTCGCCTGCTTAGTTTTAGTGCTTCATAGCTTTCTTCTAAATCATTTAATAGATTCAGCACGTCTAGCAAGAAAAACTTCTGCTCAAATATATTCGTGATAGACTGATTAAGAATGATAACAGCCATACCAAGTTCGTGGCATCGAGATAAAATCTGTGCAGCCTGCTGAGTATTATTTCCTATATCATAGAGGCTCCTTGTTATTAAAGTGTCTTCTGGTGTTAAAATATGGTCAATATGCTCCATAAGTTGTGGTGGAGGAAGTTTCACATCAAGCAATGGTTGACGTTCAATGATGATGTTATCCTTAACCTCAGGGCAAAACGTGACAATTTCCTGTGTGTATTGCTCAAGATTTGCTAAGGCATCACTGTCATCATGTCTTACTCGGATGTATGCATAATGGCTCATTTTATTCCCTTAGGTATCAAAAAACGCATTAATGACCTGTTATAGTGGGTTTATGATTATGGTGTTTGAGCTTTTGTCTATTCTTCTGCTGGCATTATTCCTATCAATAGCCCCAATTAGAATGCACTGATGGTTTGTGTGATAAATCGGTATAAAAGCCTCATAGGTATGTTTTAACTGTACCTTACTTTTCTTTATCGCTTCTTCAATGCCAAGAAAACAATATCATTCATCGGTATATTAATGATCCCATTAAAGTCAAAAATGTAATTTTTATACTCAGTGTTTTTAATTAAAATTGTATTTGATAATCCACCTGCTTTATGTAGCTTATAGTGAACATGCCTATCAGTATAAATAAAGATAGCCTTCTTAATATTTGGTTCGCTAATGTAGTGTTCTAGTTCTTCTTGAATGCTTATTTTTTCTTTGAGGCCAACTTTAGGGCTTTTAAATGCATGAGGATAAGCATGTTGATCAATAATGACACCTTTTTCTATTATGTGCGTTTGCCATATATCTAAAAGATGTTCAGCTAAAGAAAATGTCGATGCTTTCCCTTGATAATTTATTGAAGATTTATCTGGGGAAAATAATTTACTTTCAAGCTCGTTAGTTAATTGAGTGTATTGGTTTATCTCTGAAAGTAATGGGCAAGCACTCTTTAATATACTGGATATTAAAGATGAACGTGAAGTTTTATGCTTACAGCAGTACTCATCTATCTGTTTTAAACTTTTTTCATTTTTTACAGTAATAGTTATCCGTTGAGACATGATAATTATCCTCTCTTAAGTTTTGTATAAATAAATTTTAACGTTATTGAATAGTCAATATTCGATAATTTAGGCCAGTTTTGGTTTTACTTCTTTAACTTCTTCACAATAATAAACATTCTCAATAAAACATTAATATCGTTAATGATAAAATAATGACTAGCTATGTTGACTCTCGTTGAAGTAACCAATCGTTGATTTCAGATTCGATCCAACCAACAGATTGTCTGATCAAGTTCAAGCCCAGATTAGACAAGCGCTTGAGCATGTAGCCATTATGGAGTTTAAAAGCTAATGGGACTCCAACTAATTGTAAAAGCAGATCTTAATAAGATAGAAAAAACGCTGGGATCATTGATATCAGAATGTGAAATTTTCCCAGTCGCTGAAGGGCTTTTTGGTATTTCAATTCCGAAGAGAACTCTCTCATCCGTGGGTGAGGATGTCGTTCTACACAAGCTTGAACAATTGAAGCGTTTTGACCTCTGGGAAGGAAGCAGGCAAAAATCTAAGCGACGTTGGCTCTGGTGAGTTTAGGTTTTGAGCAAAGATCTGACGTTGTACCTCTAATAAAACTGACATGAAAACGTCCAGACCCCCTCTGGTGACTTGTGAAAGTAACCAATACCATTGTCAGCCCACATCCAGTTTACTTTTTCCTCAGATCCCACTTGAAAGACAAAATCTTGAATTCCCGCACCATGTTGTATCTCCATCGGATAGCCTCCGACTTTGGTTCCTCTATATCGATTAAAATCATTAAAGAAGCAGTCACTTGCTTCCTCATCCTCGTTTACGTCAGAAAGGTCAACAATATCCCAAGCATCCTCCCATCCCGGAGCATCATCATTGACATGCAACCATCGAATCGGAAATGCACGGTACGGCGTGTCTATTGCGGGTAATAATTCCAGTCCCTCAAGAGAGGTATATTCTCGTATTAGCCAACCTTCGCCATGCGGTTTATCAAACGGGTGGCTTTCCATATTGTGGTAGAGTACTAGAAGTGCAATGCCCTTCAATTGTTCAGGGATCACGGGAAGCTCATCTACACGGATCTGAAGAAGCGGAAACATTGGCAGACCTTGCCAAACTGGTAATCCTTCACCCGGTAGAGCGACCCCTTTCAAAAACCAAGATGTAATTGGGTCTGTTGTAGGGCGAAAACCACCTACCTGTGCCACCGATGCGGGACGTAATTTAGATCTGAGTTCTTCTAAAACTTGCGTACTCTTAGATTTCATGTTCGTAGCCTTGCGTATTCCTATATTCTTCAGTGTCTAAAATAGAGCTATTGTTAGTATATCTTGTAATTACTGACTAACAGTCTCATGAATTTCTGGATTACCTCTTCTAACACAGAGCATTTAGGCCGTTACTGACATAAACTGAAGATTAGTTACGAGTTGGTACTCATTATTGAATACCAACTTGTATATTGTCAGGCTGATTGTGCCAATTGTCGTTGTAGGACCTGTAGGCTAGTTCCTGCTCCAGCCCATGCGACAGCTGAACCAACCACATATAGGTTTTGCTTAGCTCGTGAGACGGCTACATTAATAATGTTTGGTGGACTTGCGGCCCACTGACGAGCCCTTTGCTGACTGGCTTTCGGCGCACCAAGAAGCAGGATAACCGTATCTGCCTCTCGGCCTTGGAAAGTGTGAATAGTGCCTACACGATCACGACTCCACTCATCGAACTTTACACCTAACTCCTTCAGCAGACTAGTCTCACTGTTGAGACGCCGACGCATTTGTTGTTCTACGATCTTGAATGGTGTGATGATAAAGACATCTGGGTTTGTAATACCCGATGCCGCTAATTTTTTAAGCATTTGCACAACCATGTCTCCCTCGTCGGTACACCATTTCGTTTCGGCATCGCCATTGACGTCGAACCAGCGTGATTGACCCAACGCCGAGCCAATAGAACCCGGTTTTTTAGGCCTGACGGCATGGACCATCTGCCCTGCATAGGCGATAGCGTTAGAGACATCGAACATTGGATTCTGGCAGCGTCTGTGAACAAGGAGTGGTAATCCAACCTCTCGATCACCAGTATCCGCGATGAAAGTGGATTTGAAGCGCGATGCTTGATCCGCAAGTGTCTGCGTAGATGCTGTGGGGGCAGACCACTCTAACGGGTCAATATCGAAGAACTGGCAGATTGCGGTGTTTAGCTTCTCTGGAAGTGAAACCACTGGAGGGATCTGCAACGGGTCGCCTACCACAATAGAACGCTTTGCCCGCATGATAGCGCCAATTGCAGCTTGAGGAACTGCTTGACCCGCTTCATCGACTAGAAGCCAGCCAATACTTTCAGGAGGAAGATCTCCGAACATCGTCCGGACGGAGGCAAAGGTTGTGGACACTGTCGGTACCACCATGAAAAGGCTGGACCAGAGGTCAGGGAGAAGTCTACGGTGAGCGGGGGATTGAAATGCGCCAGCTACCATGCCCGACATCAATAACCCAAGATTGTGTTGCAAGTGGTTAGCCGAAGCATCGATGAATGCTTTATGCACAGCCAAGGCGGCGGCGAAGAGATCCTCTCGCAGGCGATGAATTTCATCGGGAAGCCATGGCGCTGTCAGGTGGATAGCCTCGTGCTCTCGCTCGAAGAACTGCTCATCAACGACTCTGTCACCCATGAGATTTCGAGCCCGAGCTGCTGTTGCCTTCAATTCCTCGACTATCTGCCATTTGCTTGAAATTTCATTTTCGAGTTGCTGTAACTGGGACTGAGCATTGTTCCATTCAACCCTTGCAATCCCAAGGTTTTCATTCACGATCTGTACCTGTGAGGCTGACTGTTGTAAGGTTGCTGAGAGATTTTTCAATGCCGACTTCCACGACTTCCAGGCTGCAGTCCCGAACAAGCGAGAGAAAAAACCTGGGCGACTAGCAAGATGGCTATCGAGCAAAACCTTGCTCAACTCGGCTTGCGACTTTGCCTTCTCCTGTTCCCTATGGGCAGATTCAGCAATCTGGCAGGTTTGTTCGATGGCTTCATTTAGGCTAGGACGAAGTTGTTCGAGTTTTTGAAGTTCAGTGGTCGCCCCCTTGAGTGCCTGAATATCTCGGCGCATCCTTTCGATAGTGGCTATTTCAGTATCTATCGTTTCCTTTAGTTTAAGGAATATGGTTCGTGCTTTTCGCCAAGCAGCGGCGGCGTCTGCTTCGTTGGTGCTGGGCTGCTCATTGATGACTACGCTAGGCATCACTCGATCAATGATTGCACCCGTTTGTTCATCCTTGATTTCACGCATGACGTTCATTCCGCGAGCAGCTTTCAGGTAGGTAAGAAAACCGCTGTCCTCATTCCACCAGAAATTTTGCTGGAAAGCACCTCGATTGCTGCTATTGCCAAGTGCGGCGGCAATCAATCCCCAAGTCTCGATAGGACCGGATAGAGTCGTATCCTCGGGCTCGAAGGAGCCTGTGCGTTTGGGGTTTGCAATTAAGTCACTGATGGAGCGGAAGTAGGCAATCTGTTCATGGCGGCCATTAGCTTCTTTGAGGGGAAGCTCTTTGCTGACGTTTTCAACCGCTTTGTTATTGGAGGATGCTACGACGATTTCATGGCCTTTCAAGGATTCATGTAACCTGTAGAAGTGCAGAAAAGCATTAGAGCCAAATGCTTGTTTCTCTCCTGTTGTGGAAAAGGCGTCCTGCGGTTTATTGAAGGCGGCCATCGCTGTGGCCCGATCAAGAATGCAACCAACAACGATATCTCGAAGAAGAGTTGTCTTTCCTGTGCCTGGTGGTCCATTTATACCAATGATACCCGGAGCATCAATCAGCTCAACACGTGCCGCATTCACAGCGGCCTGTTGAAGCAACACCAATGGGTGACCACCTTGTGAAGGCCAACGAGCCTGTGGCATGAGAGACGGTGCGACGAACGGCTCGACTGCTGAAACGGGGGACAACACATCGATTTTCTGGTTAGGTCTGCCTATTCCCATGTAGCGCTGCAAACCAATTCCTGCATTATCCGCCTCGATCAATTTTGCTGCTTCGCCAAGATCTTCGAGATAGAAAGAATTCAGCAATGAAGGCTCAGGTGGTGTTTTGTTCTTGAAATAATGAAATACTTTGATTACAAATGAAGGTGGTTCAACCAAATGCTCGGGTACATCGAATTGTGACACCAGCCATCTATGAGCATTAATAATAGTATCCAGATCGATCGGTATGGGTTCTCCATCCTCGTTATGGCGGAGAACCATCTGCTCTAAACGCTCGATAATGTGCCGTTCTACTTTAGGCCAAGCCCCTAAGCTACCAAGCTTCAGATCGAGTGCCGGCTTGAGCGCCCAAGCAAAACTGGAGACAGCGACGCCGTTGTTTTCAAGTACAAAGCCTTCCTTGTCGACCAAGATTGAGCCTATGGCTGCTTTTTTTCCATCCGGCCTTGATTGCTCCTCATCCTCACCAAAAACCTTGACCAATTCGTCTGTCGCCTTGTCGAGTGCGATAGCGCCGAGGATGATTTCGAAATAAAGCTTATGTTTAGGCTTGCTGCGGGCATTTGGTCCCCATGGAATACCCTGACTCAATAGGGCTACCCTAGAACGGTCACCAGATGCCATATCTTCTGGCCGCTTATAGCTTTGAGGTGACAGCGCTTCGAGCGCAGTCCATGCAGCCAATATTGCGGGCGCATCATTCACCTTACCAGATGGAGTGAGAGACGGGAACGAACCTAGATCAATTTGATCATTGTCGAATTGCTGTCCTATGTCTGTGTCTGGAGTATGCTCACGCTTTAGTTGTACCGTCATTTCGGGTGTGTTGTGGGCAACAACTTCGGATGATTGAGTGAATGCTGAATCAGGATGAAGCTCTGATGGAGTGGAACTAGGCATGGAGACTAAACTGCGATCGTTAATGGTGGTTAGGGCTTGCTCGACTTTAGTCGTCAGCATTCGCGCTTTAGCTGTGTTTCGAAAGGTCAGCTCGTTTAATAGTCGTTCAAGTTCACTAGCATTATTGTGCGACCGTTCGAATATTGCTTCCAGATCGACGATTGATTTTTGAAAATACTCCCTTGTCGTCATTTATTTCTTCCGCTCTAAATTTCATCAATTGAGAGATATTATACTGATTAGATTGATTTCTAAAACTGTTAACTTCCTTTGTTGGTCCTAAGTGAGCTATACCAGAAGACACGATGTCCGCTTAGAGCGAAGAGCGGACATTAAGCGCATAAGTGAAAAAAGCGCTGGTTTTTCATCCAGACTCTGTTAACTTGAATGTCGATGAAAACAAACTTTGTACTATTCAAATCAATCATTATTATCACCTATCTTATTTAGGTGGGATAACGTTCGCCATTTTCCCGTCGGTAAGGCGGGCCTTACCGGTAATAATCCAGTGAGGTAAACAATGGACATAAATGAAGTAACAACGCCTGAAAAACCTGTCCTGCGGTTTAGCTGCTTTGATTTCGGTATCGGTTAATGGCTTAGTTTTTCTTGCCATGAAAAATCTCCATGCGTTTAGACCCAACAAAGATGTTAGTTCTTTTCGTTGGGCCTATCAATGGGCCTAAAGTAATTAGCTTGGGTGGGATAAAATAGGACAGTGTAGGACATAAAAAAGCCCGCAACTCATTGAGTTAGCGGGCTTTTCAGTCTTCTTTGGACGTCCTTAGAAGATAATTTGGTGGAGCTGGCGGGAGTTGAACCCGCGTCCGAAATTTCTACATCCGCGGCACTACATGCTTAGTCTAGTCTTTAATTTCACTTACCCACTGCGGACAGACACGCCATGAATAAGCTAGCTTGATTAAGTTTAACGCTTCAACCCCAAGCTAGGCATCCACGCGATCTCTTTTGGGTTTGACCTCTCTTGATCCCCGTCTTAAGAGCGGAAGCTAGGGAGAGAGGGCTCTAAGCAGGTTATTAAGCTGCTAGTGCTAGTTTGTTTTCGTCGTTTGCGACTATTTTTTTGCGGCTTTTTACGAGGCCAACCGCCCCTCGGCATGCACCTTGGGTTTCGCAAATCCCGTCGAATCCAGAATCAGCCCCAAGTTGTTGAAAGCGAGTATACCAGAAAAATACTTGTAATTGCTAGTACTTAACGCAATTTAGCGGTTAGCATTTTTCATGATACGTGCTTTGTCTAATTTCCACTCACGATCTTTAATGGTTTCACGTTTATCGTGATCTTTCTTACCCTTCGCAACGCCAATTTTGATTTTGCACCAAGCGTTTTTCCAATAAAGGGAAAGAGCAACAACGGTGTAACCATCACGGTTGATTTGGCCATAAAGGTTATCAAGTTCACGCTGTTTTAATAATAGTTTACGGGTACGCGTTGGGTCACAAACCACATGAGTTGATGCAACATTTAAAGGAGTAATGGTTGCACCAAAAAGATAAGCTTCACCGTCACGCATGACAACGTAGCTATCACTGATGTTGGCTTTTCCTGCACGTAGTGATTTAACTTCCCAGCCTTGTAGCGCCAAGCCCGCTTCTATCTCATCTTCGATGAAATATTCATGGCGAGCACGTTTGTTTAACGCAATGGTCGCAGAACCAGGTTTGTGTGATTTTTTCTTTGTCATAATGTCCACATTATACTGTATGAGCAATAGAAAGAAATCATTTAACCGACTGTTTTCTTTTCAATTGCATAAAACTTAAGCTATATTCCATTAGATTTTTAATTAGTCACTGTTCAATGATATGATCACACACAGTGTTGTCGTACAGGAATAACTATGCCTCAGATTAGTCGATCTGCTCTTGTCCCTTTTAGTACAGAGCAAATGTTTAAACTGGTTAATGATGTTCTTACTTATCCTGATTTTCTACCAGGATGCGTTGGAAGTAAACTGATCAAAAGCACACCAGAAGAAATGATTGCATCAATTAACGTCTCTAAAGCGGGGATTAGTAAAACATTTACTACCCATAACTTTTTAAAGACAAATGAACGTGTGGATATGCGTCTTGTTGATGGTCCCTTTCGTAAATTAACTGGGGGATGGGTGTTTACCGCACTTGATGATAATGCGTGTAAGATAGAGTTTCAGCTAGACTTTGAGTTCACCAATAAATTAATTGAGTTGGCTTTTGGACGTATTTTTAAGGATTTAACGAACAATATGGTTCAGGCATTTACTCACAGAGCGAAAGAGATCTATCGTGACTAAAATATGGGTAGAGGTAACTTATGCGTTGCCTGACAAACAGTACCTTATCCCTGTTGAACTAACATTAGGGGATACTGTTGAACAAGCCATTATTGCTTCAAATATCTTAACGATTTGTAATGATATTGATCTGACAAAGAATAAAGTGGGTATCTATAGTCGACCAGCAAAGTTAAGTGATAATGTGCGAGATGGTGATAGAGTTGAAATTTATCGACCTTTAATTGCTGATCCTAAAGAAATGCGTCGTAAACGTGCTGAGAAAGCACGACAAAAAGCGGATTAATATCATGCTGTTCGCTCCAATAGGGTGAGCATCATATGCTGCATTGATAGGACGTTTGATTACAGACAGATATAATAAAAGACAACACTGTTATAAAGTAATTTCCCTTTATATAAAAACACACCCCAACGTCAACTTTAACGTATGGGGTGCAATTCACTTTTGCCAATCTTATACAAAACTAAGCCTTCTTAGCACTGTAATCGAATTACGATTTTGTTGCCGGTGCTGAGAAGTTAGGCATATTGCCTTGTTTATCAATCTTAGTCAGTATGCCATTGCTATCAAAAGTCAGGGTAAGAGTTTCTTGACGTACTTCCTGATGACCAGGCTCTTCACGGAAAACATAATACCAAGTCTGGCTTCCGAAAGGATCTTTAAGCATTGGCGTACCAAGGGCAAATTGAACTTGCTGCTGTGTCATTCCTTGCTGAACTTTTGCGACTTCGGCTGGCGTTAAATAATTTCCCTGATTGATATCTGGGTGATAAACCAGTCTCTCGAACATAGAGCAACCTGAAGTCATTACGACTAAAGATAAGGCGGCAACTTTTAACAGTTTAAAACGCATGGTTATTACATTCCTTTTAGGGTCATAGTGACGATGATAATCGACAACGCAGCAATTGAAAACCTTTCACGCTCTGCCTATGACCCTAAATATCAATAAAAGTTTGTTAATCGTTATGCAGCCAACAAATCTTTCGCATTTGCTAAGGTATTTTTGGTGACTTCACTGCCTGCTAATAAACGAGCGAGCTCTTGTAGACGTTCTTTTTTCGATAACAGTTTCATGGTTGTTTCAGTTTCTTCACCATTTGTCTCTTTATTAACGAAATAGTGTTGATGACCACAACCTGCAACTTGAGGTAAGTGAGTGACACACATAACTTGAGTTGATTCACCTAACTCACGGAGTAATTTACCCACAATAGCCGCTGTTGGGCCACTGATACCCACATCAACTTCATCAAAAATAAGTGCTGGGGTATCCATTTTTTTGGCTGTGATCACTTGGATTGCGAGTGCAATACGTGATAGCTCACCGCCTGAAGCCACTTTAGAAAGTGCTTGATGAGGTTGTCCTGGGTTTGTGGTGACATTAAATTCAACTTTTGTGGCACCATCGATTTGCAGTGAGCTGTCATCAAAATAGGTATCAACAGTAAAATAACCATGTGGCATTGATAACTGATGCATACTGTTAGTGATAAGTTGGCTTAATTCATTTGCATATTGTTGGCGAACTTGATGCAATTGCTTTGCAACATCTAATGCAATTAAATGGTCAGCTTTGACTTGTTCTATTAAAGCGTCACAATCATCATTTTGACGAAGTAGGGCATTCTTCTCTTCAATTAATTGCTGATGAAGATCATAGAGTTCTTCTGGTGCAACGCGATGTTTACGTGACAAACTAATGTACTTAGACATGCGTTTTTCTACTTCAAATAAGCGATTCGGGTCCATCTCTAGGCGATCGCTATAATGACGAAGTTCATCACTCACTTCACTAATTTGAATCGTTGCTTCTTCTAACATTTCTAGTAGTGAATTGAACTGACTTTCCATAGAGGTCAGTTCAGCAATTTCATGTTTAGCTACATTGAGCATACTTAAAATATTTTGCTCTTCGTTGTCGCTTAAAATTTGTAAACTATTTTGGCTTAGCGTTAAAAACTGACCGCAGTTAGAAAGACGTTTATATTCTTGATCTAATTCTGGGTATTCGCCTTGTACTGGCTGAAATTCATTGAGTTCTTTTAAATGGTAATCAACCAGTTGCTGTCTTGCTTCTCGTTCTAAAGAGAGTTGTTGAAAAGCAGCTAAAGTTTGGCAACTTTGATGCCATGTTTGATAAGCCGATTTCATGCTTTTTAACAAAGCCGGTTCATGGGCATAGATATCAAGCAGTTGTTTTTGATAGCGAGGTTCTAGAAGTTGTTGGTGAGCATGTTGCCCATGAATTTGAATAAGTAAAGAACCCAGTTCTCTTAATTGTGAAAGAGGTACGGAAGTGCCGTTGATAAAACCACGAGAACGCCCATCAGCAGAGATAGTCCTTCTTAATAGGCACTCGTTATGATCATCAAGATGATGTTCTTCAAGCCAACGTTGTGCGGATGGCGTGTCGGAGAGTGTGAATCGCGCACATAAATCGGCTCTAGTTGCACCGGGGCGCACCATATTGGCATCACCACGGTTACCTAAGCATAAACCTAGTGCATCAATTGCAATAGACTTACCAGCGCCAGTTTCGCCTGTAATGGTGGTCATGCCACCAGAGAAATCGATTTCAAGTTCACGGACTATGGCAAAATGACTAATGGTTAATTGAGTCAGCATAGTGCCTCTCCTGTGTATAAAAACATATCTGTAATTACATACAGTATAAACTGGTTTTTTATACAGTAAAGTAGTGAGGCAAAAAAATTAAAACATTTTTTTCGACCAACCTAATTTTGAGCTGAGTGTATTAAAATAATTGTAATCAGTCGGGTGAACTAAATTGAGTTTTTGACGACTTCTTTTAATAATAACTTCATCACCTTCTTTAATTGGTAACACTAATTGGCTATCGCAACTGACTTCATAATCGATATTTGTTTGTGAGAATTTTAAACGAATTTGGCTATCACAGCTGATAACTAAAGGACGTGCTGATAAGGTATGTGGAAACATAGGCACAAGTGCAATAGCATCAAGATTTGGGGTTAAAATAGGACCACCCGCAGAAAGTGAATAGGCCGTTGATCCCGTAGGTGTTGCAATAATTAAGCCATCAGAACGTTGAGAGAAAGCAAAGCGATCATCAATGTAAACTTCAAACTCAATCATATGAGCAACTTTACCAGGATGAAGCACGACTTCATTGATTGCTGTACCAATGCGATTTCTTTGACCTTCAGCACAGACGCGTGCTTCAAGTAAAAAACGCTTTTCTTCATGATAGTGTCCAGCTAACACATTGGTTAATTGCTGTAAGGCATTATCAGGATCAAGGTCAGTAAGAAAGCCTAAATTACCCCGGTTAACTCCAATCACTTTGATATTATAACGAGATAAAACGCGTGCAGCGCCAAGCATATTGCCATCACCACCAACAACAATGACAAGATCAGCAACTTTGCCAACTTGTGTTAAATCACCGGTTTGTGCATTTTCTAGTTTTAGTTCTTGAGCAACTTGTGTATCAATAATAACGTCATAGCCTTGAGCCAATAGCCAATGATAGAGCATTTCATGAGTTGAAATTGCTTCAGGGTGGCGTGGATGGCCAACAATGCCAATGCATTTAAAGTGTTTTTCTTCCGTTACGGTATTATCTGGCATTTTTTTACCCTCGTTTTGCGCCAATTCCTTGAAACCCGTTTATTGATCCCCATAATAAACTAAATATGAAGATGAATACCAAAACTACGCGGAGATGTTCATGAGTAGTAAAGAACAAAATGTACATGAAGAGCAAGTCTCAAAAGAAAAAGAAGGAATGGAATCTGCAATGAATGAGTCTCAAGAGCCAACAATGACCGAAGAAGCACAAGCGGATTTTAATGCTCAAGCTGAATTAGTGGAAGCATTAGCGCGTGTTGATTCTCTCGAAAAACAACTTGAGCAATCTCAAAAGACAGAGCGTGAAGCAATGATCCGTGCTCAAGCTGAAATTGAGAACATTCGTCGTCGTACTCAACAAGATGTTGAGAAAGCACATAAATTTGCGCTTGAGAAATTTTCTAATGAGTTACTGCCTGTACTCGATAATTTAGAGCGTGCTTTATCTGCGGCCGATCATGAAAATGAATCATTAAAGCCAATGATTGAAGGGTTAGAATTAACACTGAAATCATTTTTAGATGCTGTTCGTAAATTTGGTATCGAAGTGGTTGAAGAAAAAAATGTGGTATTTAACCCTGAAGTTCACCAAGCGATGACTTTAATTGATAGCCCAGCACATGACTCTAATCATGTTGTTGATGTTATGCAAAAAGGATATACCTTAAATGGTCGTCTATTGCGCCCAGCTATGGTTATCGTTTCTAAATAATATCGATAAAACATTCGTTATCACATGAGTTATTACATGTAGATAAAGTAAACCGCACAATATGAAGATTATTTAATATTCTTGTTATTGTGCGGTTTTATGTTTTATAGGGTGATTTTATTCAATGGGATCAAGATGCCAATTGATTGGTGTGCGGCCTTGCTGCTGTAAAATATCGTTGGCTTGTTTAAAATGACCACAACCTAAAAAGCCTCTATGGGCTGAAAGCGGGGATGGATGAGGTGCTTTTAAAATAACGTGTTTATTTGTATCAATAAAACGTCCTTTTTTCTGAGCATGAGCGCCCCACAGTAAGAAAATAACCCCATCTCTACGCTGGTTGATCTGTTCAATTACTGCGTCAGTAAAGATTTCCCAACCATAGTTAGCGTGAGAATGTGCTTGGCCTTTCTCTACCGTCAATACGGTATTAAGTAATAAAACGCCTTGTTTTGCCCAGCTTTCTAAATAGCCGTGGTTAGGGCGTTTAAAATCAGGGTACTCTTTTTCAAGCTCTTTATACATATTGACTAATGAAGGTGGTGCTGGCACGCCTGGTCGCACTGAAAAAGAGAGTCCATGTGCTTGATTAGGGCCATGGTAAGGATCTTGCCCCAAAATAACTACATTCACATTATCAAAAGGCGTAAAACGAAAAGCATTAAAAATATCTTCTTGAGGAGGATAAACAATTTTACCTGCGGCTCTTTGTTGTGCGACTTGAGACATAATTTGATGAAAGTAAGGCTTCTCTTTTTCAGCGCCTATCACATCATGCCAAGTTAATGGTGTAGTCATAACCTAAAATCCTTGTTGATATCTTATAGTGCCTAAGCTTACCGATTTCATCAGGGGAATGAAAATATTACGGACTAAAAATAAAAATTAATTGATTTCTCAACTTTTATTTGAAAATTTACAAAAAAAATTGCAAATTAGCGATAAATGATTATTGATTTAAAACAACACTTTGCACCTTATGAGGTAAAGTGCTTATGAATTTTATTGATATTTATCAAAGAATGACACCATTTATACTGGTATATAAGTAGACAGAAACATTGGTTAGACCAAATACCCAAGTTCTGATATGAGATTAGAATTTGATTTTGCGCCCAAATTGGAGGTCGAAATGATTACTGGTATCCAAATTACTAAAGCTGATAACGATGATTTATTACACTCTTTCTGGTTATTAGATGATGAAAACGGCGAAGCTCGTTGCATCTGTGCTAAAAAAGGCTTTGAAGAAGGCCAAGTGATTAACCGTAAAGAGTTAGGCAATATCGAATACCGTGAAGTGCCTGTAGAATCTAAACCGGTTGTTCGTGTAGAAGGTGGTCAACACCTTAACGTTAACGTATTAAGCCGTGAAACACTGGAAGATGCTGTTAACAATCCTGAGAAATATCCTCAATTAACTATTCGTGTTTCTGGTTATGCAGTGCGTTTTAACTCACTGACTCCAGAACAACAACGTGATGTTATTACTCGTACTTTCACAGAAAGCCTGTAATCTTCACTAAAGCAATAAGTTAATAATGAGCTCGATATGAAAATATCGGGCTTTTTTTCTATAATAGAAGAAAAAAGATAAAAAACCGTAACTATATTATATAGCTACGGTTTTTTTATAAGATCAGAAAGTGTACAAATTATTCGTTATCAGTATTCGTTTCTTTTGTTGGTGCAGTAGGCGCAACATTTTTTTCTGTATGCTCAGCAACTGCTTTGCGACGTTTACCAATATTTTTACGATCGCGAGTCCGCACTTTTTCTTTAACTGCTTTTTTCTCTTCTTCTTTTTTCGCTTTGCGTTTAGCAAGTACTTTTTTAGAAGGTTTGAATGTTGCTTTCAAGCTTGGTGCTTTGGTTTCTGGACGTAGTTCAGCAACAACACGATATTTAATTGGCTCTTGAACGTAACGGCCAATTTTCCCTAATAATGGGTGGTCGTGAGCTTCAACTAATGAAATTGCGATACCTTTACGACCTGCGCGTCCTGTACGACCAATACGATGCAAGTAAACATCGGCAGTACGAGGTAAGTCAAAGTTGAAAACGTGTGTGATGTCATCTAGATCAAGACCACGAGAAGCAACGTCTGTGGCAATAAGCACATTCATTTTGCCTGATTCTAAACGTTTGATCGCATCGTTACGCTGTGTTTGCGCCATTTCACCTTCAAGGTAGCTACATTTAATACCTTGTTTTTCTAACGCAGTGACAAGCTCTCTTACACGCTCTCTTTTACGAACAAAGACAATCGATTTTTTAACATCGTCTTGCTTCAGTAATGCAGCAAGTAACGCTGTTTTATGTTCGAGATTATCAGCATGATAATAGAACTGTTGAATTTTTTTACGTTCACGGCGAGATGGATCAGCATTAAGCTCAACAGGTTCGTTGAGGATACGCTGTGCAAAATCAATAACCGCATTACCTTCCAGTGTTGCAGAGAACAGTAATGTTTGTTTGCGCCAGCGAGTTTCGCCTGCAATAGTTTCGATATCGTTAGCGAAACCCATATCTAACATGCGGTCTGCTTCATCTAAAATCAGCATTTCCACTGCACGGCAGTCAAAGTTTTCTTCTTTGATGTACTGTAATAAACGACCAGTTGTCGCAACAACGATATCTTGGTTCTCACTGAAGACTTCAGCGTGATTCATATAAGCAACACCGCCCGTGATTGTGGCGATATCTAAATGTGTGTGCGCACATAATTCTTTTGCCTGTTCAGCAACTTGCATGGCAAGTTCGCGTGTTGGTGTCAGGATAAGAATACGTGGCGGGCCTGATTTTTTACGTGGATAATCAAGCAAGTGTTGAATTGCTGGAAGCAAAAAGGCCGCAGTTTTCCCTGTGCCTGTTGGCGCAGAGCCTAAAATATCGCGTCCATCCATTGCAGCAGGAATTGCATCTGCTTGAATAGCAGTAGGACGTTGATATCCTTTTTCTTCTAATGCGGTCAATAAACTTTCATCAAGTTCAAGACTGGAAAATGTCGTGGCTGTCATTGTATACCTCTGTTTAGGGCGCGGATTTTGACATTATCCCCCGCTAAAAGCCAGAGGATTTACCGCTATCACATTATATATTACCGATAGACGAAGGTATTCGTTGTTTTTAGGCTTAATCTAAATAAGCGTGCATCGTATACAAATAGTTTAATGTTAAGATAGGGGCTGTAGAAACGTTATCTTACCATATATCTCTTTTTTCGTGACATGCTTGATAAGCAATAAAAAAGAGATTGCTGTACAAATCAATAGAGCCAATAGATGAATCAAAAGAAAGTGAAAAAAGCAGGATTACGCAAAGGTGGTTTTACATTTAAACAATTTTTTGTTGCTCATGATAAGTGTGAAATGAAAGTGGGTACAGATGGTGTTTTATTAGGGGCCTGGGCACCTATCGATAATGTAAAAAGAGCACTTGATATTGGTACGGGAAGTGGACTAATTGCATTAATGCTCGCTCAACGAGCGAATAAAATTGAGTGTATTGATGGCATTGAGCTTGATGAGAAAGCAGCATTACAAGCTACGGAAAATGCCCAAGAGTCACAATGGCATTCATTTATTCATATCTATCATAGTGATATTCATCATTATGCAGAGCAAGCGCAAAACAAGTATGATTTGATTGTTAGTAATCCTCCTTATTTTGAGCCAGCAATTGCTTGTCGTAATGACATTCGTGAGCAAGCACGATATACCAAAACCTTAACGCATGAGGGATTGCTGGATAGTGCGCAATCACTTATCACCGAAGATGGTTTGTTCTGTGTTGTATTACCTTATTCTATTGGTGAGCAATTTATTGAAATTGCAGAAAAAAAAGAGTGGAATGTTGCAAAACGCGTTAATATTAAAGACAGTGCAGATAAACCTTATCATCGAATTTTGTTAGCATTTCAAAGACAAAATCAAGGCAGTGTTGCATGTAGTATAGACGAACTTATTATTCGTAATAACGAAGGGCACTATACTGATAAGTTCCAATCTTGGGTGACTGACTTTTATTTATATTATTAAATCTATATTTAATAATATCTTGTTTAAGATAATATATATTGTTGTAAGTAATCGTATATATTTAAATAATATCATTGTGTTATCGTTTTTTTATTGGCAAATTGCATTTTGGTTGGGTGATCACCATGATGATTTTTTTGTGATTCATCTCTTAAAATAATGATTGAATTGAACTTCATACTATTTTTGCGCTCTAAGTCTTGTAGCTCATAAAACGAGAAGGAATAACGAGAGTAAATATGACGGAGTCATTTAAAAATAGTGTGAAGCTTGACTTCGGGAGAGTCCATCTCTAATGAGCGAGCAGTTAACGGACCAAATGTTGGTTGAAAAGGTACAAAATGGTGACCAGAAAGCCTTTAATCTGCTGGTCATCCGCTATCAACACAAGGTAGCAAGCCTGATTTCCCGTTATGTACCACAGGGTGATGTACCAGATGTTTCGCAAGAAGCCTTTATTAAAGCTTATCGTGCCATTGGTTCTTTCCGTGGAGATAGTGCTTTTTATACATGGCTTTATCGCATTGCTGTGAATACAGCAAAAAATTATCTGGTCGCACAGGGGCGACGTCCGCCTTCGAATGATTTAGATGCGAGTGATGTTGAAAATTTCGAATCACCTAATGCACTAAAAGAAATTTCGAACCCTGAGAATTTAATGTTGTCTGAAGAGTTACGGAGAGTGGTTTTTCACACCATAGAGTCATTACCTGAAGATTTAAGGGTTGCTATTACACTTCGGGAACTTGACGGGCTAAGCTATGAAGAGATAGCGGTCATTATGGATTGCCCTGTCGGAACAGTACGTTCACGAATTTTTAGGGCGCGAGAAGCTATTGATAATAAGGTTCAACCATTAATACAAGAGTTTTAATTGTGGGTGAACCATCATTGACTGAAGGGTACTTTTACATGCAAAAAGAAAAACTTTCTGCATTTATGGATGGCGAAGTTCTTGATAAAGAATTAATGGGTACAATTGCTCGTGATGACTCCATGAAAGAGACATGGCAACGCTACCATTTAATTCGTGACACAATGCGTGGTGATGTAGGTGAAGTAGTCCACTTCGATATCGCAAGTCGCGTTGCGCTCGCTTTAGAGAATGAACCTGTTCGCATAAGTCCTGAACAACAACAAGAGCAGCAACCTGCGCCATCACAATGGCGTCAGCACTCTTTCTTACAAACGTTACGTCCTTGGGCAAGTCAGTTAACTCAAATCGGTGTTGCGGCTTGTGTTTCATTAGCTGTTATTGTTGGTGTTCAGCAATATAATGGAAAAAGTGGTTCTGAAGATTTCCAAGTAGATACACCTGTATTTAATACTCAACCTATTATGGGTTCAGGTTCACCTGTAAGCTTAAATCTTCAAAATGATACTTTAGGTAAAGACCAGCAAACACGTTTACAAGAGCGTAATCAGCGCCTTGGATTAATGTTGCAACAGTATGAGTTAGATCGTCGTATCTATAATGCACCACAAAATGAAGCGCCAGTTAGCGCTCAAGGTGAAACTCAACCCCTAGCAGCACAGTAATAATAGATGTGAATGTATAAATAACGTGTGGGAATGAAACAGTCGTAATGAAAAAATTATGGTTATCCACCTTATTGCTGGTGGGCAGCCTGTCAATGCCGATACAAGCCTTGGCACAACCTCAAACAGGTAGTGTCGAGGCTTTGTTGCAAAAGATGGGTCAGACAAGTCAAAGCTCTACCTATGAATTATCTTTTATCAATATCAATTCTCAAGGTATTGTTCCTATTCGCTACCGTCACACTCTTATTGATGGCAAACCACTTGCACAATTAATGCAAATGGATAGTACTCGCCGTGAAATAGTTCAACGTGGTGATGAAATCAGCTATTTTGAGCCGGGCTTAGATGCTTTTAGCTTAAGAAATGATCATATCGTTGATTATATTCCTTCTATCATTTACCAAGATTTCAACGAATTATCCGGTTATTATAATTTTATTGATGCAGGTAGAACACATATTGGTGATATTCCAAGCCGAGTTGTTCGTGTGCTATCAAAAAATAATGACCGTTATGATTATGTCTTGTTTATTGATGAAGAAAGATATCTGCCTTTAAGAGTTGATCTGTTAGATAAGAATAATGACATCATTGAACAATTTCGAGTGATCACAGTTAATGAAGGGAGTGAAGTCGTAACTGAACTTAATTCATTACGTACCGTCAATATGCCACCTTTATTACTTGTACCAAAAGCTAAACCTTTGGTTTATAACTGGTCGGTTAGTCAATTGCCTGAGGGTTTTAAAGAGGTAAAACGCAGTAACCATCAAATTTCTGAAACTGAGTTTAGTCAGTCTATTTTATTTAGCGATGGCTTATTTGACTTCTCTATTTATGTTAATAAAAGTGGTCAACACGTTAATTCGCCCGAACGCGATAAAATGTTAAGGTATGGTCGTAATACAATTTATACCTATGACAAAGAAGGTAATGAAATTACCTTTATTGGTCAGTTACCATTTCCTACAGCACAAGCAATAGTTAATAGTGTTGTATTTACGAAAAAGTAAAAGGGTATAAGTTATGGTTAAAGAGTGGGCAACAGTTATACATTGGCACGAAGGACGTGCGTTATTACGCTACGGATCTTCTTCTGGCTGTGGTAGTTGCCAAGCTCGCGCTGCATGTGGTTCTTATTTATTAAATAAAATAGGACCTGAGACAGTTCATCAACTCGAGCTTCCCGTTGCACAACCTTTAGTCGAAGGGCAAAAAGTGGAAGTGGGAATACCTGAAAATAATCTACTTCTTTCCGCAATGCTAGTGTATTTAACGCCACTTATAGGCTTATTTATTGTCGCAGGCATTGCGAGCCTTTGGCTTTCGAGTGAATTTGCTATTTTTTGTAGTGGAATTGTGGGCGGTGCCCTTGGTTTTTTATTTGCCAAAAAAGTAGCGACTTGGTGGAGCAAAGATGAAGGTTTTGAACCTATTGTATTGCAAATAGGGCTTCCACCTCATGAACTTAAAGTTCAATTTCAAGAATAATGAGTTGATTAAAAAGATGGGGCATTTGCCCCATTATTTTTGTCATGCTGCTTTTGTAATAATATCTATCTTAAATTAACACGTTTCTATATCTGGAAATTGCCCGCAAAAAATTACAAATAAATGCAAGTCTTAGCATAAATGTTTGTGTTTGATGAACGTTTCTTTGAGTATAATGTCTCTAGTGTGTAGAATGCGTCATCAATAATAACTCCTGCAATATAGAGTTTTCGCTTTGTGTCCATGAATGACTCCAAAGCCAGATTTATAGAGCAAAGCAATAGAGAAAAATAATTTCAGAATGAAAAACATACGTAACTTTTCCATTATCGCACATATTGACCACGGTAAATCGACGTTATCAGATCGAATTATTCAAATTTGTGGTGGCTTATCAGATCGTGAAATGGCTGCGCAGGTTCTTGATTCTATGGATCTTGAGCGTGAACGTGGTATTACAATCAAAGCGCAAAGCGTAACCTTGAATTACACCGCTGATGACGGTGAAGTTTATCAGCTTAACTTTATCGATACCCCAGGACACGTTGACTTCTCTTATGAAGTATCTCGTTCACTCGCTGCATGTGAAGGCGCCTTATTGGTCGTAGATGCTGGGCAAGGGGTTGAAGCGCAAACATTAGCAAACTGCTATACAGCGATGGATATGGATCTCACCGTCGTTCCAGTTTTAAATAAAATAGATTTACCCGCAGCAGAGCCTGAGCGTGTTGCTGAAGAAATTGAAGATATTGTGGGGATTGATGCCACAGATGCAGTGCGTTGCTCTGCAAAAACAGGTATTGGTGTAAAAGAAGTTATCGAACGTCTTGTTAAAGAAATTCCAGCACCTGAAGGTGATGCCGATGCTCCATTACAAGCACTGATTATTGACTCTTGGTTTGATAATTACCTTGGCGTTGTTTCACTGATCCGTGTTAAAAACGGTAAAGTCAGCAAAAACGATAAAATCAAGGTAATGAGTACGGGGCAGGTTTATAACATTGACCGTATTGGTATTTTTACACCAAAACAAATTGATACAACCACGCTAAATTGCGGTGAAGTAGGCTGGGTTGTTTGTGGTATTAAAGATATTTTAGGTGCGCCAGTAGGGGATACCTTAACAGCAGCGCAAAAACCAGCAGATAAACCATTGCCTGGTTTTAAAAAAGTTAAGCCACAGGTTTATGCGGGTTTATTCCCAATTAGCTCTGACGACTATGAATCATTCCGTGATGCATTAGGTAAATTAAGCTTAAACGATGCTTCATTATTCTATGAGCCAGAAAGCTCATCTGCATTAGGTTTCGGTTTCCGTTGTGGTTTCTTGGGTCTTCTTCATATGGAGATTATTCAAGAACGTTTAGAACGTGAATATGACCTCGATCTGATTACAACGGCCCCAACCGTTGTTTATGAAGTCGAAATGACGAATGGTGATATTGTATTAGTGGATAGCCCGTCTAAATTACCACCACTAAATAATATTGAGGAAATCAGAGAGCCTATCGCTGAATGCCATATGTTATTACCGCAAGAATATTTAGGTAACGTAATTACTTTATGTATCGAAAAACGCGGTGTTCAAACCAATATGGTCTATCATGGTAATCAGGTTTCATTGACTTATGAAATTCCGATGGCTGAAGTGGTATTAGATTTCTTTGATCGCTTAAAATCAACATCACGCGGTTATGCTTCTTTAGACTATAACTTTATTCGCTTCCAAGGCTCTAACATGGTACGTGTAGATGTCTTGATTAACGGTGATCGTGTTGATGCTTTAGCATTGATTACACATAATGATAATGCACCTTATCGTGGCCGTGAGTTGGTGGAAAAAATGAAAGAATTTATTCCACGCCAACAGTTTGATATCGCTATCCAAGCGGCAATTGGTAACCATATTATTGCTCGTTCAACTGTTAAGCAGTTACGTAAAAACGTATTAGCCAAATGTTATGGTGGTGACGTTAGCCGTAAGAAGAAACTGTTACAGAAACAGAAAGATGGTAAAAAACGTATGAAGCAAATTGGTAACGTAGAGCTACCACAAGAAGCGTTTTTAGCCATTCTTCATGTTGGTAAAGATAAATAATTTAAGGAGAAAACATGGCTAACACGTTTGCCTTGATCCTAACGCTGGCAACGCTAATAACGGGAGTTTTTTGGGGAATTGAACGCTTTAAGCTCAAGCCAGCTCGAAAAGCAAAACTAAAGCGTCTTCAAGAGATGACGCAAGGGACCGAGGATCAGCAAGAGTTAGCAAAATCAATTAATAAACCAAGCTGGGCAGAGACATTAGGCTCTTTATTCCCAGTTTTGATTATTGTTTTGGTTCTGCGTTCATTTGTGTATGAGCCGTTTCAAATACCTTCTCGCTCCATGATGCCAACCTTGTTGGTTGGCGATTTTATCTTGGTTGAAAAGTTTGCTTATGGATTAAAAGATCCAATTACACAAACCACGTTAATTAATACAGGGAAGCCCAAACGAGGTGATATCGCCGTATTTAAGTATCCTCGTGATCCTTCTACTGACTTTATTAAACGTGTTATTGGATTACCGGGCGATAAAATTGTTTATGATATGATGTCGAAAAAACTTCATATCTATCCAAATTGTGATAAAGCCATTTGTAATGAAGAAATATCAGTAAATTATGGTACTGCTTACCCAAGTGAATGGACGTTGTTATTACAAAATGTACCGGGTGGTCAGCGTATTAATGGTATGAAATCTATTCCAATTGAGGAGCCTATTTCAACAGCAACTCAATTACGTGAAGAAGAAAGAGTAGAAACTATTGATAAAGTCTCTCACCGTATTATGACAATACCTGGTGATATGACGATGCCAGAGTTTATTCAACCCGGATTACCTGTCGGTACGTGGATTGTTCCTGAAGGTCATTACTTTATGATGGGTGATAATCGAGACGGTAGTTCTGATAGTCGCTTCTGGGGCTTTGTTCCAGAGAAAAACTTAGTAGGTAAAGCGACAACAATCTGGATGAGCTTTGAAAAAGTAGAGAATGAATGGCCAACAGGCGTTCGTTTTAGCCGTATCGGTGGCATTAAATAATTTTTAACAAAATAGCGACAGCATTCCTTCTTATCTAAGTGTAGAATATGTCGCTTCTTTAAATATGATTGGCTCCTGTTATTGGCAGGAGCCAGTGCAAACGCAACAGTTCTGTTATCCAACCCGATAATTTCTCGTTGTCTTAAACAGATTTGTTGCGTGTGCTTCAAATTAAGTTATGGAAATTGATCGCACATGAATACTTTATTAGTAAACCAGTTACAAAAAAAACTGGGCTATACTTTTACGCAAAATGAATTATTACTACAGGCTTTAACGCATCGTAGTGCCAGCAGTAAACATAATGAACGTTTAGAATTTTTAGGTGATTCAATTCTAAGCTATGTAATTGCTAACGCACTTTATCATCGCTTTCCTCGTGTTGATGAAGGTGATATGAGCCGAATGAGAGCAACACTTGTTCGTGGAAATACACTCGCTGAATTAGCGCGTGAATTTGAACTAGGCGAATGTTTACGTTTAGGTCCTGGGGAATTAAAAAGCGGCGGCTTTCGTCGCGAATCAATTTTAGCAGATACGGTGGAAGCTTTAATTGGTGCGATTTTCCTCGATAGTGATATTCAAAATATCGAAAAAATTATTTTAAACTGGTATGAGAATCGTTTGGCTGAAATCAGTCCGGGCGATAAGCAAAAAGATCCTAAAACTCGTTTGCAAGAGTATCTGCAAGGCCGTCATTTACCATTACCTTCTTATATTGTGGTACAGGTTCGTGGCGAAGCCCATGATCAAGAGTTTACGATCCATTGTCAGATAAGCGGTATCGAACAACCTGTCAAAGGGATGGGTACAAGCCGTCGTAAAGCTGAACAGGCCGCTGCTGAACAGGCATTAATACAACTGGAGCTTGAATGAGCGAAGAACAAACCTATTGCGGATTTATTGCGATAGTCGGTCGCCCAAATGTGGGAAAATCAACACTACTGAACCAATTACTGGGGCAGAAAGTTTCTATTACATCACGTAAACCGCAAACTACGCGTCACCGTATCATGGGTATTGATACAGATGGTGCTTACCAAGCGATTTATGTGGATACACCGGGCTTGCATATCGAAGAAAAGCGAGCCATCAACAGACTGATGAACCGTGCAGCAAGCAGTTCAATTGGTGATGTTGAATTGGTTATTTTCGTTGTGGAAGGTACCAACTGGACGCCTGACGACGAAATGGTGTTAAATAAATTAAAATCATTACGTTGCCCTGTTTTATTAGCAATTAATAAAGTAGATAACGTGACTGATAAAACCAAGCTACTTCCACACATTGGCTTTTTAAGCCAACAAATGGATTTTCTTGATGTTGTACCAATCAGTGCTGAAAAAGACATGAATATCGATACGATAGCAAAAATCGTACGTAAATGTTTACCTGAAGCGACTCATCATTTCCCAGAAGATTATATTACTGATCGCTCTCAGCGTTTTATGGCATCAGAAATTATTCGTGAAAAATTGATGCGCTTTTTAGGTGAAGAATTACCTTATTCTGTCACTGTTGAAATTGAACAATTCGTTACCAATGAGCGTGGAGGTTATGACATCCACGGATTAATTCTGGTTGAGCGTGAAGGCCAGAAGAAAATGGTTATTGGTAATAAAGGTGCGAAAATCAAGAAAATTGGTACTGAAGCCCGTATGGATATGGAAGACTTATTTGAAAACAAAGTTCACTTAGAACTTTGGGTGAAAGTCAAAGCGGGCTGGGCTGATGATGAACGTGCTTTACGTAGCCTTGGCTATGTGGACGATTTAAAGTAGGTAGCTGAAGTGGATGGCTGGCAACGTGCATTCGTTATCCATGCTCGACCTTACAGTGAAACGAGTTTATTACTCGATTTTTTCACTGAAAATGAAGGGCGAGTACGCATATTGTCAAAAGGTGCGCGAGGCCGTCGTTCACCCTTAAAAGGGGCACTTCAACCTTTTACTCCTTTGCTCATTCGTTGGAGTGGGCGAGGAGAAGTTAAAACACTTCGTGATGCTGAACCCATTTCTTTAGCACTACCACTGACAGGCTCTGTACTATACAGTGGCTTGTATCTTAATGAGTTATTATCTCGCGTTTTAGAAAATGGTACGTCTTATAGTGTACTTTTTTTTGAATACCTCTCCTGTTTGCAAATTCTTGCTGCCAGCGATACCACACCTGAAGCCGCACTAAGACGCTTTGAACTCGCGTTATTAACACAACTTGGGTACGGTTTAGATTTTCTGCATTGTGCAGGAAGTGGAGAGCCTGTTTCAGATTCGATGACTTATCGTTATCGAGAAGAAAAAGGTTTTATTGCGAGTTTAGTGGTTGATCATAATAGTTTTACGGGATTTGAATTAAAATCCTTAGCCAGTCGCGAATTTCCTACTATTGAAACATTAAAAGCGGCGAAAAGGTTTACTCGAATGGCATTGAAACCCTATTTAGGTGGAAAACCATTAAAAAGTAGAGAACTTTTTAGACAATTTGCCATTAAAAAATCTCCAAAGAAAAGAGCATTGATGGCAGAACAGTAATATTGTCTTTTTCTTCTCTATGGAATGTGTAAACTAAGGTAATGCAACGTTATTTTTCAGGAGAAGAGCATGTCTGATATTCTACTTGGCGTTAATATTGACCATATCGCCACCCTTCGTAATGCCCGTGGCACAACGTATCCCGATCCTGTCCAAGCGGCTTTTATTGCAGAACAAGCTGGTGCTGATGGCATTACTATCCATTTACGTGAAGATAGACGTCATATCACTGATCGCGATTTAATGCTGATAAGTCAAACGGTTCAGACAAGATTAAATCTGGAAATGGCAGTCACTGAAGAGATGATTGAGATAGCTTGTCAAACTCAGCCTGATTTTTGCTGTTTAGTACCTGAAAAACGCCAAGAAGTGACAACAGAAGGTGGTTTAGACGTTGTTGGCAATGAAGCAAAAGTTGCTGATGCAATAAAACGATTATCTTTAGCGGGTATCAAAGTTTCTTTGTTTATTGACCCTGACCATGAGCAAATAAACGCAGCTGACCGTGTTGGTGCGCCTTTTATTGAGATCCACACAGGTGCTTATGCTGATGCTGAAGATGTAATGGCTCAAGAAAAAGAGTTCGTACGTATTCGTGATGCAGTGACTTATGCCGCATCTAAAGGCTTAAAAGTGAATGCGGGACATGGCTTGCATTACCATAACGTGCAACGTATTGCCGCATTACCTGAACTTTATGAACTGAATATTGGTCATGCGATTATTGGTAGAGCAGTATTTAGTGGCTTAGCACCAGCAGTTGAAGAAATGAAACGCTTAATGCGAGAAGCGCGTCGCTAATGGCTATTGTTGGCTTAGGTATGGATATCGTCGAGATATCACGTATCGAAGATATTATAGGGCGTTCTGGTGAACGCCTTGCTCGTCGCATTCTTACCGATACAGAATGGGAAATCTATCAATCCCATAAACAGCCAATACGTTTTTTAGCTAAGCGGTTTGCAGTAAAAGAGGCTGCGGCAAAAGCATTAGGAACAGGCATTCGTTTAGGATTGGCTTTTAATCATTTTGAAGTGCGTAATGATGAATTAGGCAAACCTACGCTGCACTTTTTAGCGGTTGCCAAAGAGATGGCAGAGAAAGCGGGGATAAACTCTATTCACGTAACACTTGCTGATGAGCAGCGTTATGCTTGTGCGACAGTTATTTTAGAAAAATAACTCTCTTAGATTTATCACCCACAAAATCATTGATTAAGGTTTAGATTTTATCTGCATGGTGGATCAACACAAATTTTTCCCATAATTCATCTTGAGATTCAGTATGAGTAGGATCAGTGATGATCGTGTTAGTAATCGGACAAACCGATTGGCAAGTTGGTTTATCGTAATGTCCTACACATTCAGTGCAAAGATCAGGATTAATTTCATAAATTTCATCCCCCATTGAAATAGCATCATTTGGACACTCTGGTTCACACATATCGCAGTTGATGCATTTCTTCGTAATTAGTAAAGCCATATCAGTCACTTAATATATAAATTATTAAATTTCAGTAACTTATATCTTGCACTTATATGTTACATGTATAATTATTACTAATACAATTTAGTCATTGTATTTATTCTTATCTTAAATTTCTGCATTGTTAATGATTTTATTTTACCTATTTAATAGGTGTATATTTTGCAGAGTAAAAAACCTCGCAAGAGTAACATTTATCTTATGAGTCGTAAAATATCAGATAGACTATAAAAAAATATTTTTTATTATGGGCATATTTTGTGGTATCCCGCACACCTAACACTCTGTTATTGATGTTAAATAATGCAATAACATAAAGGGGTATTCTATGCCAACACTGTTTAATATGTGGACGTTTGCACTTCTATCCTTGGGTTTAGTGCTAACTCCGGGCCCTAATATGATTTACCTGATTTCACGCTCAATCTCTCAAGGGAAAAAAGCCGGATTTATTTCACTAATCGGTGTAGCTGTTGGCTATATTTTTTATATGTTATTGGCTGCATTTGGTATTACAGCTATTTTTATGGCGGTGCCTTATGCTTACGATACATTAAAAATTTGTGGAGCTATTTACCTTTTTTATATCGCTTGGCAATCTATTAAACCCGGTGGGCGTTCTATCTTTCATCCTAAAAAATTACTTTCAGGTAATACGACAAAGCTCTTTGTTATGGGGTTTATCACTAATCTGCTTAATCCTAAAATTGCATTAATGTATTTATCACTGTTACCTCAATTTATTAGTATTCAAAATGGCAGCGTTTTAAATCAATCATTAGTGTTAGGTAGTATTCAAATTATTATTAGCATCGCAGTAAATGCATTGATTGTTATTGCCGCTGGCTCTATTGCAGGGTTCTTTATGCAAAGGCCTCGTTGGGCACTCGTTCAACGTTGGTTTATGGCAACAATCTTAGGGGCTTTAGCTATCAAATTAGCTACAGAAGCGCGCGTAAACTAAAGTTTCATCTTGCTATCTTGGTCATAAACAATTCAAGATAATCTCTTTAGTTATCAATATAAAACAGAGTACAATGTCCCGCTATATGATAATGAAGAGATATCCTTGTGAATAAAATTAAAGATGATATTTATTGGATGCATAAAGCGATTGAGCAAGCGCAAAAAGCACAAGAAATCGGTGAAATACCGGTGGGCGCAGTATTAGTCGTTGATAATAAAATCATTGCTAAAGGATGGAATCATTCAATTATCGATAACGACCCTACTGCACATGCAGAGATTATGGCATTACGCAAAGGGGGAAAACATTTACAAAATTATCGTCTACTCGATGCAACTCTTTATATTACCCTAGAGCCTTGTGTGATGTGTGCAGGAGCGATTGTGCATAGTCGAGTAAAACGTGTGGTTTATGGCGCTTCAGATTTAAAAACAGGTGCAGCCGGCTCATTTATTGATATTTTACAGCATCCCGGAATGAATCATAAAGTTGAGATAACATCGGGTGTATTAGGTGAAGAGTGTTCACAGCTGTTAAGCCAATTCTTTAAAATGAGAAGGGCTGAAAAGAAACAACTTAAAAAGCAGAAAACCAGTCCAGTCATAATTAATACTGAACCAGCAATAAAAGAATAATTCCTGCTTACTGATAATTAAGGGTATACGTTGCTTGTGCTTGGAATGGGCCAGTTAGCAATGTTTGATTTTTCAGTGCAGAGGGTGATGCCTCAACATATGTCATAAAATTAAACTGAATACGTTTATTATTAAGAAGTCGAGTTGAGCTCGGCTTTTTTAATTGAATAACATTGCGTTGAACATCTGTAAATACAATTCCAATACTTTTAGGATCTTCAGATCCTGTGCCGACAACAGCTAGGTGATTGGGCATTGTAGGATGCTCTTTCCCATCTAGTGTGATAGTGACGCTTTTATAAATATCCTGACTGCAATTTTCTAAACTAATACTAAAAGTAACTGGTTCACTTTTTTGAAAAGTATAGAGATCTTTTGCTGATATCTGCTTGAAATCGATTACTTTATTTTCATCACCAGCAACAATGGTACAACCATGTGCAACCACAACACCTTTAAATTCCATATCGCCCCCAATAAGCTCTGTCACTGCAAAGGCTGAAGGTGAAAGTAATAATAAAAGAGAAATAGCAGATTTTGTTATTGGGTTTTCCATTACATAAACTCCGCAACTAATGTGGCATGTGCTGAAAATTCACCTTCTGTAATTTTGCTACCTGTTTTTGCAATGGGTGCTGCTGTAACTTCCCAGTTTCCTTTAAAATTATTCAGTTTTCCGACAGAAAAATATTGATTAGGTGGCACAATCGTTCCTGATTTGTCTCTTAAAACAATACCTAGATTTGTTCTATCAACAGATCCTGTTGTGCCAAGATAATTAGGGTTAAAACTAGCGATACCTGAGCTTCCAGTTTGAATTTTAAACATAATTCGACTGTTAGGATTAGTAAAGCTACCACCTTCACACTTGATTGGAATATTGCGCGTGATCTTGTAGTTTTGACCATTTAAATAGTCTGAAGTATTACCGACATTGCCAAAATCAAAGGTAATTGGAGAGCCATTATTAAATGTACATCTATCTTCCGTGGTTAATATTCCGGAACTAATCACTAATTTTGAAATTGGCTCAGGACCATATTCTTGATATAAGCCATTACCTACGCGTGCATACATTTGCGCGACAGAGTACCCAGTTAAGGATACACCATTCACAATCGGTTTTTTGAGTCTAAAAACCAAAACACCACTTCCCCCTGAATACATATTAGGTTTAGGTGATTGAGGTACGCTACATCCTTGTTGCCAATTGACATGGTTAGGTTTTTCTATAAAAGGTACAGCAGGGAGAGAGTCAGGCCCCCAAATAGAGAACTTAATTTGTACATCGACATACTCATTGAGTTCATAAAAATTGCGCCCTACATAACGAAGATCAGAGGTCGCTTTGAAATAGGTTCTTGATTGAGGAACTAAAGGATCTTTAGGACAAAAAACGGTTGCAACATAAAGGCTATTTAAAGCAAAGTTTACGGTAGCTGTTTCACCTGCTCGATTACGAGGAAACATGGTGGTATCTAAATCTACTCTAAAAATATTAGGGCCTCCAACAGTGCGAACTTCACCATGAATATAAGCAGATGCAACAACTGGAGTACATAACATTGCGCCAGTAAAAAGTAATTTTAGCGTATTGAAATAAAAATTTGCTGTTGTTAATTTCATTTTATTCCTACCGGCGTCAAGTTAATTAATATTTGGGTTGTTGTTCTTTTGGTGCAGCTTTACAGCTATTTTGTTGGCAAACAAATTTTAATTCTGGATGCCCACCGTAGTCATTTACATACATCATGTAAAATTGATTGACGTTACTGGTTTTAACTGGAATTTCCAATGATGATTTAGGCGCAACCATTAAACCAGGGAAAGTGGTTAACTTATCGCTATCTTCACCATTCAATTTATTAGAAAGCCCAATAATAGTGATGTAGTAAGGTGTTGGATTTTCGGCAATAAATTGATTACCTTGTTTTGTAAACACTAATTGATCTTGCCAAATAATGCCCGGTTTTTCAGGAATAATAGCTGTTGGGCGGTAGAATAATTTAATACGAGACTGCATTGCCATTTGCAACACGTTAGCTTGTTTGGGTGCTGGTGGAATTTCACGCACATTTAAATAAAACAGTGATTCTCTATCTTGTGGCAAAAGACCAATTTCTGCTGTTTTGGTAATTCTGACAACGCCTTTTTGGTCACCATCAAGACGTTGTAAAGGTGGTAACGCCACTAAAGGAGAAGCGATTTTTTGTCCGTGTTCATTTTCAACCCACGATTGAGCTAAAAAAGGAATATCAGGGCTAGTATTTTTTAGGTTTACACTAGCTGAGTTTTCGTTGCCCATTAGTACAATGCGAGTTCTATCTAATGACACGCCCGCTTGAGTTGTACTCACTATGCTGAGTGCAATTAATGAGCTACAAAAAAGTGTTTTGAGTGTGTTGAATGAGTTCATACAATTATCTCTAGTAATTCATTTTATTCATTAAAATCCCCGACATAATAACAATTCACGTTTTAGTGGATCGTTAATTGCGGCTGGAATTGTAATCGTACATTGGGTTTTACCACCCCAGATCACGTTTAATGATTCATTAAGGCTAACACCGGCGATATAGACTAAACCATCTTCCATCACCATTCCCATATTTTCACCGTTTTTATTGGTGATTTCGGCACCAAATGGCGGGTGTTTTTGATCGACAGTTTGTAAGATAGCCATTAGGCGCTCACCTTGGCGAACAGGGAATTTATAGTAGCCAATAGCACCTTCAGTTAATGTGGCAGAAGTAATGGCTTTGTGTGTTTCAATATCTGAATCCATTTTATCAACATCAATACGTGCATCAACATTGTTATAACTAGATAAGTCAGTTAATACCCCAATACCAAATAAATTTGTCGTTGTGCTTTGATTATTAAATGGCACGCCTGCAACTCCATCAGTATCAACCATCATGCGAGCAGTACTTGATGTCATGCTACTGCTATGTAATGCAGCACCGTGGCGTGTTGCAGTAAATCCACCTTTAACTGTTGCACCTAGTGCAACATAATTATCTTGTTGATAGCTTGCATTAGCGTTAATTTCTGCATATTGCGAACGGTGTTGATAATAACCATCAGTATTGGCTTTATTGTCTGAGCTTAAACCTGCACGGACACGCCATAGATTATTATAATTGCTATTATCAGAATAAGAGGCCATTTGGTTCACTTTTCCGTTACTATTTTGCAAGCTATAACCAATGCTCTTGCCACTTCCTAATGGAACTGAAATATTGAAAGAAATACTGTCATCGGTATTTCCTTTATGCTGAGTACGGAATGCAGATAAGTTAGTATTAATTTGCTCTATACCCATAATAGAAAAATTACGACTTACCGTAACACCATATTGCTCTTGTGTATTTTTATCCCAATAATTTTGGTGTCGATAAGAGAGATAAAGTGTTGTCGATTTTTCAATATCATCAGCCCAAAAAGTTTTGTTACCTGTAATGGTATACATCTCTTTTTCATAACCATTGTTATTAATATCGTTGTAACGCTCATCTATATATTGAGAAAAAGATCGGAATGTTTTCTCTGAAAATCGGTAACCCGCAAAAGTAATCGTACTATGGTACTCATCGAATGTTTTAGCATAGTTCAGTTTGAATGACATGCCGTTGATATTTTCATTATCATAGGTTTTGCTATAAGACTGAGTAATATCACCTGAAAGCGTACCTAAACGCCCCATATCGTGACCTAAACCTAATGACCATGCATTGTAATCTTTAGCCGTCAACAAAACCCCACCATACAGCGACCATGTGTTGTTCATACCCCATGAAAAATCGCCTTGATAAAAAACAGGGCCTTGCATTTTATGGTTGTTGAGCGATGACTGACCCATTGATGTGTTATAACGCACAGAGCCAGGGCGAGTCATATAAGGTAGATTGGCTGTTTGTACTTGGAATTCGTTTACTTTACCGTTTTGCTCTTCGACTCTGACGTTTAATTGACCTTGTACTGTATCTTGTAAATGTTTAATAGCAAAAGGACCAGCAGGTACAGTGGTTTCATAAATTAGGCGACCGTTTTGCGTTACAGTCACTTTGGCGTTAGTGTTTGCGATGCCATGAATTTCAGGTGCATAACCTTGCAAAGAAGGAGGCAACATTCTTTCATCACTTTGTATATTTGCACCTGTAAAACGGAAACTATCAAAAATTTGAGAGTTTAAATAAGTTTCACCAAGCGTTAATTTTGCTGCTTGGTTAGGTAATGGTTTATATGCGTAAATCTGATTCCAATCAAAGCTATTATTTGATGAATATTCAGATGAATAATTTCCTTGATATTCAGCACGTAGTCGCCATTCACCAAGGTTAATTCCAGCTTGCCCATACCCTGTCAATGAGTTGTTGTTATTGCCTTTATTCGGGCGAGTCGATATACCGTTTAAGGTATAGTCAACTAATAACCCAGATACACCTGCATCCCACAATTCAGGTGGTGTCCAATCCGTATCTTCATATTTCATTAATGAACGAGGCATAACAATATCGAGAATACCGCCATCGTTTTTGATAGAGATACCTGGTAGTTGACTAATATCGAAACAATCTGGCGAGATCTCTTCGATAAATTTTTGATTTTCTTCGTTAATTGTTAATTTTTTTAGAAGAGTAGGGTCAATACAAGCGATGGAATAATTAGGCTTCACTTCAACATAATTAATGTTTTGGCGAGGGAAGTCACGACCATTTATACGGATATCTAAGTAGTACATACCCGGAATAATGTAATTAGAGGTTGCAAAACGAGATAAATCGACATTATCTCTGTCTTCGGCATCTAGCATATGAATGTTAAATTCCACAGAATCATCTTGCTCGGCTTGAGCGAAAAACGCTAAGCACAATAGCAAAATGGCACAAATGTTTTTCCATATTGTGCTGTGAAAAAAAGAAATTAACATGAATAAACGCCTAATTATTAATAAAATAAAAAGTAATTAAATAATGAATATTTATTTTATTATTTTTTATTTTATTCTTATTAAGTTGAAGTGTTTTATCAAATTTAACGCAGAGGAAGTCCCCTGCGTTAATGCAGTAATTAATTATTTAATTAATTTAAATAAATAAAACGATTACTGATAATCAACTTGGAAGTTGATAACGGCTTGGAATTCACCAGGAGTTACAGTTGCGTCTGCTGATTCAGCTTGAACGTAAGCAACGAATGGGATCTTAGAAACACCATTAACTAATTGTACTGGTGTTGTTGCTGTGTTCCATTTTACTGATTTGCTGCCAGCATCCATTAAGCCGATACCAGCGCCAGAAGCTGAGCCAGATACGAAAGATGCTAAGTCTTTATTTGTTGCATTAACAACGCTTGGTGTATAGCTAACTGTAGCTGTTTTTGCTACGGTAGTATCACAGTCTTGTAATTCGATATCTTTTTTAACGTTACCTGCTTTCTGCATATTTGCTAATGCAGAAGTTGGGATTTCACTGAAATCAACAATAACAGGACTTGAAGAAGCTGCTAATCCACAAGCTGAATTAACAATTTCACCTTTTAATTGAATTTCGCCTTTAGTTGCACCAACTTTTGGAGCAGGAGTTTCAGCAGTTGCAACAGAATTAATACCAAATACTAAAGCAGCAGCTAAAGCAATTTTACTCAGTTTCATTATAGATAATCCCTTGAAGATCGTGCGTATTATTATTTATAGAAAAATAATATTAATGTCGGAATATAAAAATTGATTTGCATTATATTTCGAGTTGTTTCGAATAATGACTGGTTTATATGATATCAATAAAGGCGCTCTATTTGATATAACGTTTTGTTGATTTCCTCAATTTTCATATTTAATCTTGCCTATTCCATATTAATAGAGTTTTATGTAGGTTTATTCTTTTTATTACTCAATTTATGGGTGAAAAAGTTTATCAGGCAGATAAATTTAATAGACAATATAATTAACATTGTTTTAACTTTACGAAAAGTAATGTTATTAACATTAGGTTAGGAAAATTAATAAAATCAATTATAGATTATCGTAATATATATAATTCAATAAGTTATATGTTAATAATGACGCATTCAGGTTAATTTTCATCACGAAAAAAGTTTCTCAAAAAATAATAATCATAAAATGAATAATAACTGATGAGATAATTCCTACGTATTTAAGTTAATTTTTTCTTATATTTCACTTATTCTGATAGTCTTAAAATGACTAATTGGATTATTTTAAATACAGTTTACTCATTGGCTGAGTGTTTTGGCTAATGAGTGTTACATTTTTTAACACATGAATTTTCCCTATTTTGGGTAAAAAATGACATGATAAAATGTAACAATTTTTAATATTAAGAAAACATTAATTTAGGGATTGCTTTAATGGTTGGAGTGATTTTTGAATAATAGAAATGAAATAAATAAGCCTCTATAAAAGAGGCTATGTTGTTTAATAGGCTGTTTTTAAGTACAAAAATTATTGATAAGCCATATCTTGAGTCAATGGCAATGATGATCTTTCTTGCTCTTCATCGTTATCATTCTCTTTATCTTTAGATAATATTTTATTTTTGCTCTCTTTGGCTTGAAGGTAGCCAACAAGGCTAAGTTGATATCGTCGAATATTTTCAACATAGCGATAGGCCTCATGGCCTCTAGCATAGCCATAAGGGAGGTCTGCATAATATTTCTTTTGGCTAAGTAGAGGTAATCTTGATTTTACATCTAGCCAACTGTCAGGATCGGCATTTTGTTGCTCAGTAAGCCTTCTGGCATCAAGCATATGACCAAATCCCATATTATATGCTGCTAATGCAAACCAAATTCTTTCATCTTCAGGAATAGAATCTGGTAAGCGCGAGAGGAGATGCTTAAGATATTGCGCTCCTCCTCGAACACTCTCTTCGGGATCAAGCCTATCAGTAACACCCATACTCGATGCAGTAGGGCGAGTTAACATCATCAATCCCCTAACTCCAGTCGGTGATGTGGCATGAGGATCCCAATGTGATTCTTGCCATGCCATAGCTGCCAATAATCGCCAATCGAAAGTATCTGCATACTTTTCAAAAAGTGGTTGATAGTTTGGCAAAATAGAATCTATCGCCGTAATAAAAGAGATAGTGTCGAAGTAATCAAATGTACCTACATGACCAAAATACTTTTCTTCAAGTCTTGCTAACACATCTTCTTGAGATAATTGATTAAAGTAATCGAGCATCGCTGCATATAAGCTATTATCTTCACCATCTGGCAGATACCATGTTAGCGGACGGCTTTCAGTGACTTCAAACCCTACGGCAACATTAGGATGAATGCGTTGTTGTACTGCAACACTGATAGAATCGGCTAACACATAGGTTATTTTGCCTTCTGATAATGCTTCTAGCAGTTGTGAGGTTGTCTGATTATCTGATTCTTCCCATTCAAGCTCGGGATATTGCGTCTCTTTTAATGTTCGCAATAAACTTGCATGAGCAGAGCCAGCAGTGACAACAAGACGCCCATCTAACGTATCAAAGCTACGTGGCCTTAATGTCCCTTTACGATAAATAAGCTGTTGAGAAACTGAAAAGTAAGCAGGGCCACTGCGTGTCGTATCTAATCTCTCTTTATTATAAAGTAATCCGGCGGCGATAAAGTCAGCTTTATTATTCTCCAGATCATCAAACATTTGGTTGATATTTGTCCGCATATTAACGACAAGTTTCACGCCTAGGTAATCTGCAAAGCGTTTCACTAATTCATAATCGAAACCTACGGGGTCCTTTTTATCGTTCATCGTTATCAATGGTGAAGGTATCGTACTAATTCTTAACTCACCACGAGATAAAATCTTATTTATCTGCGCTTTTTGCCTATCTGGCCATGTAATATTCAACGCGATAATAGCCGCTGAAAAGAGCGCTATGATAACGATAACGAAATAGTTTATCCTTATATTATTCAATAGGTTGGTTCTCGTTAACGTTGTTTATTGTTGTGTGTAAAATCGTCATTTTAACATGGATAAATTTCCAGTAATCGAGCATTTTGCTTAACATATTGGCAAGACGCAACTTGATTACACCAATTAATCATTAAAACACTCTAAGTTAAATGCCGTTATTTTGTTCACGCAAACGGTTTCGTCTGAGCGGTTATTCTATTATACTAGGCGCGTTTCCCCTGAATGATTGGTCAGGTTGGCTGCTAAAAGAGAGAACTCAATACTATGGAAATCCTGCGTGGCTCCCCCGCTTTATCGGCATTTCGTATTAATAAATTACTCACTCTATGTCAGGAAAATGATCTTCCTGTACAAGGTATATACGCGGAATTTGTCCATTTCGCGAAAGTGGAAGGGCAGTTATCTGAAGATGATCAAATTAAATTACGTCAACTACTGCATTATGGGCCTTCATTAACAGAACATGAGCCTGTTGGGGAAATGCGAGTTGTTACGCCTCGCCCGGGAACAATTTCACCTTGGTCTTCTAAAGCGACAGATATTGCACATAACTGTGGTTTAGCCAAGGTTGTCCGAATTGAACGTGGTATCGCCTACTTTATTGAGTGCGGTACGATGACAGACACTCAGTGGCAACAACTTTATGGTTTTATTCATGATCGAATGATGGAAACCATCTTCCTAAATTATCAAGATGTAAATGCACTTTTTGCTGAGCAAACTCCAGCACCACTGAAAACTATTGATGTTCTTGCAAAAGGCAAAGATGCACTAGTAAAAGCGAATATCGAAATGGGATTAGCGCTGGCAGACGATGAAGTTGACTACTTAGTCGATGCTTTTAAGCGCTTACAACGTAATCCAACAGATGTTGAGCTTTATATGTTTGCACAAGCTAACTCTGAACACTGTCGTCACAAAATATTTAATGCTGATTGGATAATAGATGGTAAAGCTCAAGATAAATCATTATTTAAAATGATTAAAAATACGTTTGAGCAAACGCCTGATTATGTCATGTCAGCTTACAAAGATAATGCGGCAGTAATGGAAGGCTCTGTGGCGGGGCGTTTTTATCCTGATGCAGAAAAAGGGCATTATCACTATCATCAAGAACCTGTACATATCTTGATGAAAGTAGAAACACATAACCACCCAACGGCAATTTCACCTTGGCCGGGTGCCGCAACGGGCTCAGGCGGTGAAATTCGAGATGAAGGCGCAACTGGACGTGGTGCAAAACCTAAAGCGGGTCTAGTTGGATTTTCGGTTTCTAACTTACGTATTCCCGGATTTGAACAGCCTTGGGAAGAAGATTTTGGCAAACCAGAGCGTATTGTTAATGCATTAGACATCATGACTGAAGGTCCACTAGGTGGTGCGGCATTTAATAATGAGTTCGGTCGTCCAGCATTATTAGGTTATTTCAGAACCTATGAAGAACAAGTAAATAGCCACAATGGTGTTGAAATTCGCGGTTACCATAAACCAATCATGTTAGCTGGCGGGATTGGTAATATTCGTGAAGATCACGTACAAAAAGGTGAAATCACAGTGGGTGCCAAGTTGATTGTACTTGGTGGACCATCTATGAACATCGGTCTTGGTGGTGGTGCGGCTTCTTCTATGACATCTGGTCAATCAGATGCAGATTTAGATTTTGCCTCTGTTCAGCGTGATAACCCAGAAATGGAACGCCGTTGCCAAGAGGTTATCGACCGTTGTTGGCAATTAGGTGACGATAACCCGATCTTATTTATTCATGACGTTGGTGCAGGTGGTCTTTCTAATGCAATGCCTGAATTAGTCAATGATGGTGGCCGTGGTGGTCGTTTTGAATTACGTGATGTTCTTAATGATGAACCGGGTATGAGCCCACTTGAGATCTGGTGTAATGAATCTCAAGAGCGTTATGTATTGGCGGTATCACCTGAAAAAATGCCTCTTTTTGATGCGTTATGTCAGCGTGAAAGAGCACCTTATGCTGTGATTGGTGAAGCAACGCAAGAGCGTGAGTTAGTGCTCAATGATACACATTTTGATAATAAGCCGATTGATATGCCATTAGACATATTATTAGGTAAAGCGCCTAAAATGTTGCGTGATGTAAAATCACTTAAAACAGAAGGTGAGTATCTCTCTCGTAAAGATATCGATTTAAAAGATGCGGTTTATCGTGTTCTTCATTTACCTGCCGTTGCTGAAAAAACCTTTTTAATTACCATTGGTGACCGTACGGTAACAGGTATGGTTGCGCGTGATCAAATGGTTGGGCCTTGGCAAATTCCTGTTGCCAATTGCGCCGTTACCACTGCAACATTAGATAGCTATTATGGCGAAGCAATGTCTATTGGTGAACGAGCACCTATCGCACTGTTAGATTTTGCTGCATCTGCACGTATGGCTGTCGGTGAAGCGCTAACAAATATGGCGGGTTGTGATGTAGAAGCGCTTAATCGCATTAAGCTTTCGGCTAACTGGATGTCAGCAGCAGGTCATCCTGGTGAAGATGCGGGTTTATATGATGCAGTGAAAGCCATTGGTGAAGAGTTATGCCCAGAGTTAGGCATTACTATTCCTGTGGGTAAAGATTCGATGTCAATGAAGACACGTTGGCAAGATAAAGAGGGGAAAACCAAAGAGGTGACTTCTCCATTATCTTTAGTTATTACGGCATTCTCTCGTGTTGAAGATGTGCGTAAAACAGTGACTCCTGAATTATCAACACAAGCAGGAAACCGCTTGTATTTGATTGATTTAGGAAATGGTCATAACGCATTGGGCGCGACGGCACTAGCACAAGTTTATCGTCAATTAGGTCAAAAAGCGGCAGATCTTCGTGATGTTGAACAGTTAAAGCTGTTCTTCAATGTGATGCAAAAATTGGTCAGTGATGACAAATTGCTGGCCTATCACGATCGCTCTGATGGTGGATTATTTGTCACGCTTGCAGAAATGGCATTTACAGGTCATTGTGGCTTACACGTTGATATCAGTGCTTATGATGAAGATATTTTAGCCGGACTCTTTAATGAAGAGCTCGGTGGTGTGATCCAAATTCGTGCTGAACATCAAGAGGCTGTCGAAGCATTATTTGCTGAATATGATTTATCAGATTGTTTACACTATTTAGGTCAAGCAACAGAAAATGACGCCATTATTATCCAAAGTCGTGAAACGGAAGTTTACAATGAAAAACGCAGCACATTGCGTCTTTGGTGGGCAGAAACAACATGGCAAATGCAACGCTTACGTGATAATCCAGAGTGTGCGGATGAAGAGCATCAAGCAAAACAAGATCTCAACGATCCGGGATTAAATGTGAAGTTAACCTTTGATCCAAATGAAGATATCGCTGCACCTTATATTGCAACAGGAAGTCGTCCTCGTATTGCGGTATTAAGAGAGCAAGGTGTTAACTCTCATGTTGAAATGGCGGCAGCTTTTGACAGAGCGGGTTTTGATGCTATCGACGTTCATATGAGTGACTTGCATTCATCACGACGTTCACTCAGCGATTTTGATGTGCTGGTGGCTTGTGGTGGATTCTCTTATGGTGACGTATTAGGCGCGGGTGAAGGTTGGGCGAAGTCTATTTTATTTAATTCTCGCTTACGCGATGAATTTGCTCAATTCTTCGAACGTCAAGATACCTTATCCCTTGGGGTCTGTAATGGTTGCCAAATGATGTCAACATTATCAGAACTTATTCCGGGTGCAGATTTGTGGCCTCGTTTTGTTCGCAACCGTTCTGAGCGTTTTGAAGCGCGCTTTAGTTTAGTGAAAGTGACAGAAAGCCCATCGTTATTGCTGCAAGGTATGGTGGGTTCACAAATGCCTATCGCAGTTTCTCATGGTGAAGGTTTTGCTGAATTCCGTAATGCTGAACAATTAGCACAACTAGAAGCTCAAAATTTAGTAGGATTACGTTTTGTGGATCACTACGGTGCTCCTACAGAACAATATCCATTAAATCCTAATGGCTCTGTAAAAGGGATCACTGCTGTCACTACAAAAGATGGTCGCTCAACCATTATGATGCCTCACCCAGAACGAGTGTTTAGAACAGTTAGTAACTCTTGGCATCCAGATAATTGGGGTGAAGACAGCCCTTGGATGCGTTTATTCCGCAATGCAAGAAAACAATTTGATTAATCAAATGTAATATTATCTTAGAGATAAAGACATAAAGCCTCTACATTGTTAGAGGCTTTATTTTATTGATAATAAAGGAATTATTTTTTATTGTGTAAAAACAGCGACATTAACTATTTTGCATGTCTCTTTTTGGCGACACTTAATCTATTGAAATATAAGTAATTATTAAATTTAGGGTAACTCTGTCTGGATATGGAGACAGCTTGGTTGTTTTATAACTAGATAAAAAAGAGTTATAAATAAAATATCAGAGAGGTGTTTTTATTTTTTGTTTATTTTCAGTTTGTTAAGTGATTGTTTTAAAAGTTGGCACGCCTTGTGCATTATATAAATCAGTTGCTCATTCAACTTTTTATGTCGGTCCACAATATGGGTGGGAACATACCACATAAGCCAGGAATGACGCCAGAGTAAGGTGCCTACCGTCCAACATCATGATACTCGTCTTCGGACTTTATCAAACACAGGGCGACACGTGGAGTGAGGCACCACCTTCATTCTCTTTTAGAGAAAAAAGAGATGAAATATTGACGAGCGGAATATCTCAATAAGATATTCCGCTCTCCCACTTCTAGAGCCTGTCGCATTTCCTCGTTTGTATTTGTTCTCTTACCTGATTTTCCCAATGTCGGACTTTTTTCTTGTTATCAAGTCATGTAGCATCGCATTACTCTAATAGGTGTTGAGATGATTTCATTGAAAAAGTGGCGTATTTTCCCTCGTTCTTTAAGACAGCTCGTGATAATGGCATTTTGGATGGTGCTATTACCTTTACTTGTGCTTGCTTATCAGGCTTATCAAAGTCTTGATCAATTAAGTAATCAGGCTGCAATTACTAATAAAAATGCACTTGCAGATACTGAACGCAGTGAAGTGATGCGAAATCTAGCGATTGAAATGGAAGGAAACTATCGTCGATATTGTGTTTTAAGAGATAAAACCGATGATGATATGTATCAGCAGCGCTACCAGCAATACACCAAACTCTTCTCAACATTGCAGCAAACTATCATTCCTCTTTCGGCATCTAAAGAAGCTAATGTACTTAATACTTCTCTTGAAAAACTAAAATTGATCCAATGTGAAAGCAGTGAACCCACAAAAGAGATGCAACAAGCTTTAGAGCAGTTTTCTTATGCCAATAACCGTATTGTTGTATTAACCAAAGAGATTATTTTTAGTCGTGGTGAACAACTCCAAATGGCAATCGCTGAGAAAGGGCGCTATTTCGGTTGGCAAAGTCTTATCGTTTTTGTTTTTAGCTTGATCCTCATTGCATTATTTACTCGAATGATTATTGGTCCTGTTAAAGGGATTGAAAAGATGATCAATCGATTAGGTGAAGGTCGAACACTCAATAATAATTTAGATACTTTCCAAGGACCACGAGAACTACGTTCATTAGCACAACGTATTATTTGGTTAAGTGAGCGTTTAGCATGGCTTGAATCACAACGACATGAATTTTTGCGTCATATCTCTCATGAGTTAAAAACACCATTAGCTAGTATGCGAGAAGGTACGGAATTATTGGCTGATGAAGTTGCGGGTCCTTTAACTCTTGATCAAAAAGAAGTTGTTTCAATTCTCGATAATAGTAGTAAGCAGTTACAGTTGTTAATTGAACAACTGCTTGATTACAATCGTAAACTTTCTGAAGTTCCTCAACAAATTGAAGAAATTAACTTGACTGATTTAGTAAATGATGTGGTATTAGCCCACAGTTTACCCGCGAGAGCAAAAGATATTAAAACGATAATTTCACTTAATCTAACCACATGTCGAGCAGAAGCGACGCTATTATCACGAGTTATCGACAATCTCTACTCGAATGCGGTGCACTATGGTGCTGAATCAGGTAATATCTGGATCTCTAGTTATCAAGTTGAACAGAAAATAGTTATTGATATAGCCAATAAAGGAACACCAATTCCTGAGTCTGAACAAAAAATGATTTTTGAACCCTTTTTTCAAGGATCTTTGCTACGCAAAGGGGCTGTAAAAGGAAGTGGTTTAGGTTTAAGCATTGCTCATGACTGTATCAAAAGAATGGAAGGTGAGTTAAGTGTTGTTCCTTCTGACTATGCTGATGTCTGTTTTCGTATTGAATTACCGCTACTTTCTGAGATTAAATAATGCAAATCAGGTCACAAAAACAAGCATCTCCTCATCATGAGTATAAAAAAATAAATAAGAAGATGCTTGGTATTGAATTGTTATCTATGGCCCCTGCATCAACTAGAAAAATCGCATTAAATTGGAAGCAGTGTTTCTTGTTTATTATGTTTCCTCTGGTTCTTTCAGGGTGTACACCAAAGTCGCTCACTGAGACACAAGAGCCTGAGCCAGAAATCCCCGTTGTTAAACAAAAAACGATTGATTATCGTTGGGCTGAATGTAAAACATTAAGCTCATTTTATGATGAAGGCATCAATAACGCGCTTTATTGGTTACGTGCCATTGAGTGTACAAACCGCATAATGACGACAGAAGCACAACGCCAAGCCAGCCGTGTTGTCGTCACTGGTTGGGATGATGCATTTTATAAAAGTATTTTATTAGAGCGTGCTGGAATGACGATTGCCGATCGTCGAACACAATTAGTGTTATTAGAAAGCTATAAATTACAATTTCCGAGTTCTATGCGAGTTCTATTATCAACATGGATTGAGAACCAAACACTTATTCTCTCTTTAGCAGAAGAAAAGAATCGTTATCGCCGTTTAACCACAGAGACAGATAATAGAATTGATATGCTAAGAAAAGAGAATAATGCATTACAGCATGAACTAAGTGTCACCCTGAAAAAGCTTGAAAGCCTAACCCAGATTGAACGGCAGTTATCGAATAGAAAACAGAGTGGCTCTGTTGATTCGCTATCGCAAAATGAAGATTTAGCCGAAAGCGCAACAGCAACATCTACGGAAACAGAAAAAGTGAATGCAGAGAAACCTGCTGCTGAAAAACCAGCGGTTGAAAAAACGACTGAAAAACCCGTTTCGACGCAATCGATAACAGAAAAGCCAAAGGGTGAGGAAAAACAACCTCCTGCAACAGCGGTTAAACCAGAGCCTTCAAAACCAGAATCTACGAAAGCTGAGGCGGTAAAACAAGACCCTGTCAAAACTGATACTGATACACAAAGCTCAACACCGACTGAAGCAGGTTCTAAATAAGGAGAATGTGCATGGCTGGCCATAAATCAGCAAATCTTTTACTTGTCGATGACGATCCTGGGTTATTAAAGTTACTTGGTATGCGATTAACAAGTGAAGGTTTTCATATCTTCACCGCTGAAAGTGGACAAGAAGCACTAAAACTTCTCTTAAAAGAAAAAATAGACCTTGTTATTAGTGATCTCCGAATGGATGAAATGGATGGTATGGCGCTGTTTGCTGAAATACAACGCCAGCAACCGGGCATGCCGGTTATCATTCTTACGGCTCATGGCTCTATTCCTGATGCAGTGGCCGCAACGCAGCAAGGCGTATTTAGCTTTTTAACCAAACCTGTTGATAGAGACGCACTTTATAAAGCGATTGATGAAGCACTTGAGCTTGTGACTATTGTGTCAGATGAAGAGTGGTCAAAAGATATCGTGACACGTAGCCCGCAAATGCTACGTTTATTAGAGCAAGCAAAGCTAGTCGCCCAATCCGATGTCAGTGTACTTATTAATGGTCAAAGTGGTACGGGTAAAGAAGTCCTTGCTCAAGCAATTCATCGCGCAAGCCCTAGAGCGAAAAAACCTTTTATTGCCATTAACTGTGGTGCTTTACCTGAGCAACTTTTAGAGTCTGAATTATTTGGTCATGCGAAAGGCGCTTTTACAGGAGCGGTGAGTAGCCGTGAAGGTCTATTTCAGGCAGCAGAAGGTGGCACATTATTTTTAGATGAAATTGGCGATATGCCAATGGCATTGCAAGTTAAGTTATTACGTGTTTTACAAGAGCGAAAAGTTCGCCCATTAGGCAGTAATCGCGATATTGATATTGATGTACGAATTCTTTCTGCAACGCATCGTGATTTACCTAAAGCGATGGAACGTAATGAATTTCGTGAAGATCTGTTCTATCGTTTAAATGTGGTTAACTTACGTATTCCGACATTAAGTGAGAGAGCTGAAGACATTCCTATTCTTGCTAATCACTTATTAAGAGAGTCGGCTAAACGCCATAAACCTTTTGTTCGAAGCTTTTCAACTGATGCGATGAAATGCTTAATGACAGCAAGTTGGCCGGGTAATGTTCGTCAATTGGTTAACGTTATTGAGCAATGTGTTGCGTTAACAACCGCACCGGTGATCAGTGAAGCGCTTGTAACACAGGCATTACAAGGTGAAAATACGGCACTGCCCACATTTGCAGAAGCGAGAGGACATTTTGAGATGACCTATTTGAGAAAGCTTTTACAAATGACAAAAGGCAATGTGACTCAAGCTGCACGTATGGCTGGGCGCAATCGAACTGAGTTTTATAAATTGTTATCTCGTCATGAGCTAGATGCGAATGATTTTAAAGAATAACCTTTTCAGATAACGAATATATTTTTAAACTAACTTTCCTTTTATGCGGAAGATAGCGGAGAGACTAATTTTTATGAGTCGTAAACTAAAACTCACCATGGCTCAACTTAATTGGGTTGTTGGCGATATTGAAGGTAACTGCGAACGCATGTTATCTACCGTTAAAGCACAAGAAGATACCGATTTGGTTATGTTCTCTGAGTTGGCTTTATGCGGTTACTCTCCTGAAGATCTGCTATTTCGTCCTGATTTCCAACAGCGTTGTGAAACACAACTTACGCGTTTAGAACAAGCAAGTAAAAAAACGGCGATTGTTGTTGGACATCCTTGGTGGCAAAACGGCAAAATTTACAACGCACTTTCATTTTTCTATAAAGGTGAATTACAAGCGCGTTATTTCAAACAGCAATTACCTAATTATGGTGTGTTTGATGAGAAGCGTTATTTCCAACAAGGAAATGAGCGTTGTGTGGTGCCATTTAAAGGTTATCACCTAGGTTTGTTAATTTGTGAAGATATCTGGATCAATGAACCTATCGATGCATTAAAACAAGCGGGTGCTGATCTCGTTCTATCTATTAATGCATCACCTTATAACCGTGAAAAACCCCATGTTCGTACACAGCTAATTAAAGAACATTGCCAAAGAACACATCTTCCTGTGATTTACCTTAACCAAATTGGTGGTCAAGATGAGTTGGTATTTGATGGTTGTTCAAAAGTATTTGATGAACGCGGTGCTATTACGCATCGTTTAGTTGCATTTGATGAACAAACCACCATCGTTGAATTCGACGAATTGAATATTATTCCGATGGCAGATCCTGCTCCAGAACTTTCACCTTTAGCGCAAGTTTACCAAGCGTTAGTGCTTGCAACGCGTGATTACGTAATTAAAAATGGCTTTAAAGGAGCAATTCTAGGGTTATCTGGTGGTATTGACTCTGGATTAACAGTTGCTATTGCAGCTGATGCTTTAGGCAAAGAGAGTGTTCAGGCTGTTATGATGCCATTTCGTTATACTTCAGAAATGAGTATTCATGACGCGAAAGAACAAGCCGATTTATTAGGTGTTGAGTTTGATACGGTTTCTATTGAACCCATGTTTGATGCTTTTATGGCTCAGCTTGCGCCTATGTTTAAAGATACTGCCGCTGATACCACAGAAGAAAATCTACAAGCCCGTTGTCGCGCTGTTATTTTGATGGCAATGTCGAATAAACGCCGTCGTTTAGTGTTAACCACTAGCAATAAAAGTGAATCAGCAGTGGGATATTCCACACTGTATGGTGATATGGCGGGTGGTTTTGATGTGCTAAAAGATGTACCTAAAACGTTAGTTTTCGAGCTTTCTAAATATCGTAATACACTTTCCCCTGCTATTCCTCAACGCGTTATTGATAGACCACCATCAGCAGAACTTGCACCGGGACAAACAGACCAAGATAATTTACCTCCTTATGATATTCTGGATGCTATTCTTGAAGGTTATGTTGAGCAAGATAAATCTGTATCTGATTTAGTTGCAGCCGGATTTGATGAAGCAACAGTCCGTAAAGTGATAAAATTAGTCGATATTAATGAATACAAGCGACGTCAAGCCCCTGTTGGGCCACGTATTACAAGTCGTAATTTTGGTAAAGATCGCAGATACCCAATTACAAGCGGTTTTGGTCGCCACAACTGGTAATAGCAGGATAATACGATGAAAAAAATTGAAGCGATAATTAAGCCGTTTAAATTAGATGATGTAAGAGAAGCGCTCGGCGAAGTGGGTATCACGGGAATGACAGTAACAGAAGTGAAAGGCTTTGGTCGCCAAAAAGGGCATACTGAGCTTTACCGCGGTGCTGAATACATGGTCGATTTTTTACCTAAAGTGAAGATTGAAATAGTTGTCTCTGATGAAATTGTTGAAACCTGTGTAGATACAATTATGACAACGGCACAAACAGGTAAAATTGGAGATGGTAAGATTTTTGTCTTTGATGTGAGTCGCGTTATTCGTATTCGTACTGGCGAACAAGACGAAGAGGCTATTTAGTTATTAATTAAATTAAGCCAAATAATTATATTATTCATTTTTATTAAAGCCCGATATTTTTTAATCAAATATCGGGTTTTTTCTTTTTTTTTGCGCATAATTAATTTTTTAATGTTTTGCCTATAATGCTATTTATATCTTATACAAGTCTATTGATGATGCTGAGCAATTTATTTTACTATTTTTTATGAACTTTAAGGCACAAAATGTTATTCAATAACTTTTAAGGAAAGTTATTATCATCAATATTAAAAAATCATTAAGGTATGGGCAAAATAGTGTTTAATTATTTATTAAAGCGTCTCGCTTTATTTTTATGTGCAGCAGTGTTAATCGCTATCACTACGGGATTTATTTTTCTTGATATTTTGGTTCTTGATAATGGTATTTCTGAAACGTCGATAACTGAATTAGGTCAAGAAATTATTGTTGCCATTATTTGTTTATTCTTTTTTGTTAAAGCTTGCCAAAGAAGTGAACAACAGGGCGCGTTCACGCTTATTTTGGGCTTTTTCTTGTGTATTTTAATTCGCGAGTTAGACGGTGTATTTGATCAGATTGCACACGGATCTTGGGTTTGGTTTGCTCTAACGGTAACGTTTATTTGTATTGCTATTGCCATTAGAGAAGGAAAGAAAACGTTAAAAGGTTTAATTCACTTTATTACTCATCCAAGCCATGGAATGTTAGTTGCTGGTTTATTATGTGTTTTACTGTTCTCTCGTTTATTTGGCATGGGAATACTTTGGCATAAATTATTAGGTGAGGATTATAACCGCGCTGTTAAAAACATGGTGGAAGAGGGCTGTGAATTATTTGGTTATACGCTCTGTTTAATTAGTGTTATTTGGTACGGTTTTTCTGCTAAAGATCATGTTATTCCTGCCACGATTGAAAATAAATATCGATCATAAAAAGGCAGTGAAATAACCAATAAAAGCGCTGATAAATATAACTCTATCAGCGCTTTTTTATTCAATCTACATTTGGACGTTAATGAAAGTATTTTTACTGTAAATCTTGTGTAATAACAGCATGAGGACCAAAGCATTCATAATGAAGTTTTTCACTATTAATACCTAATTCAATAAGTTGCTTAGCAACAGATTGCATAAAAGGTAATGGGCCACAAAAATAGAAATGCATATCAGGAATAGTTAGCCAATCTTCAACTTGTTTTAATGTCATTAAGCCTTCGAATTGATAATCTTTATTTTGTACGTCTTCAGTACGTGGCGTGCGATACCATATCGCTTGTTGATAATGTGAAAGTTGATTGCCAGCTTGATTAACTTCATCTTTAAAAGCATGGACACCACCATGTTCAGCCGCATGTAACCAATTAATATTAGCTTGATGAGTTGAAAGCGTGTGTAACATAGACAGCATTGGTGTAAAACCCACACCTGCTGAAATTAAGGTTACTGGTGTTGTTGGTGACACATCTAAATAGAAATCGCCCCCTGGTGCGGCAACTTGTAAAGTATCACCTTCTTGAATATGGTCATGAAGAAAATTCGATAAAATACCTTTATCTTCGCGTTTTACTGCGATGCGATAGGTTTTATTATTTGAAGATTGAGTTAATGAATATTGACGTATTTCTTGGTTTTCAAGATGTTCATCACGGATATAAATACTTAAATATTGTCCTGCTTGATAAGGAGTAACAGCAAGTCCATCTTCAGGCTCTAATTCAAAACTGGTAATTACATCACTTTGTTTTATTTTATGTTTAACTTTAAAGTTTCGTAATCCTCTCCAACCTCCGTTTGTTTGTTCTTTTTGTTGATAAATTTGCTCTTCGCGATTGATAAAGACATCAGCCAATATTTGATAAGCCGCCCCCCAAGCATCTAACACTTCTTGCCCAGGACTAAACATCTCATCAATTGTTGCTAATAAATTTTCACCGACGATGGGATAGTGTTCAGGAAGAATATTTAAACTGACGTGTTTTTGTGCGATTTTTTCAACGGCAGGCAAAATGGTGGCTAAGTTTTCAATATTCGTTGCATAAGCGCATATCGCATTAAATAAGGCTTCACGTTGTGCACCACTGCTTTGATGGCTCATGGTGAAAATATCTTTTAACTCTGGATGGCGAGAAAACATTCGATCATAAAAATGGGCGGTTAATGCAGGGCCTGTTTTAGCAATGAGAGGAATTGTTGATTTAATTGTCGCGATAGTTTGTGCATCTAACATAATTGCTCCTGAAAAATTTTCAGTTTATTGTGAATTTTTATAAATTGCATTTTATATGCAACTTATCTCTTTTTGAGTATTTTGTAAATCTCCGTTTTTATTTTTTAACAAAAAATCTCAATTCTTAGAGAATGATGCGGGGTGTTTGCAAAATAAAGCGAGATGCACCTCAAAAAGAGGAATAAGCACAGGATAAAATGAGGTTGTTAAAAAGTAATAATGTGCTGTTATAGTTGGTTGGCAAACGATTGCGTATTTTTTTATTAGGGGCTATCTCAATGAAGAAAAAGAGTTTACACTGTATGCCATTCTTTCTCCCGCATGGGAGTTTGTCTTTAGTGAAGTTAGCTGAGTCAGGAGATGTGAATGTTAAAACGTGAAATGAATATTGCTGATTACGATCCAGAATTATGGAATGCAATGGAAGGTGAAGTGACTCGTCAAGAAGAGCACATCGAACTTATTGCTTCTGAAAACTATACCAGCCCTCGTGTTATGCAGGCGCAGGGATCTCAGCTGACAAATAAATATGCTGAAGGCTATCCGGGTAAACGTTACTACGGTGGTTGTGAGTATGTGGATGTTGTAGAGCAACTGGCTATCGATCGTGCAAAAGCATTATTTGGTGCAGATTACGCTAACGTACAGCCTCACTCAGGCTCTCAAGCGAATGCCGCTGTCTATATGGCATTATTAAAACCAGGTGATACTGTTTTAGGTATGAACCTAGCGCAAGGCGGTCACTTAACTCATGGTTCACCAGTTAACTTTTCTGGTAAACTGTATAACATCGTACCTTATGGTATTGATGAATCAGGTAAAATTGATTACGAAGATATCGCTATTCAGGCCAAAAAACATCAACCAAAAATGATCATCGGTGGATTCTCCGCTTATTCTGGTCTGGTTGATTGGGCTAAAATGCGTGAAATTGCAGACAGCATTGGTGCATTCTTATTTGTTGATATGGCACACGTAGCAGGTATGGTTGCAGCAGGTGTTTATCCTAACCCAGTTCCTCATGCTCATGTTGTTACAACAACCACCCACAAAACCTTAGCAGGCCCACGCGGTGGTCTTATTCTTGCTAAAGGTGGCGATGAAGAGTTTTATAAAAAGCTGAACTCTGCTGTATTCCCAGGCTCTCAAGGTGGCCCTTTAATGCATGTTATTGCAGGTAAAGCGGTTGCATTAAAAGAAGCTATGGAACCAGAATTTAAAGTTTATCAGCAACAAGTTGCTAAAAACTCGAAAGCAATGGTAGAAGTTTTCTTAGATCGCGGTTATAAAGTAGTGTCTGGCGGAACTGAAAACCACCTGTTTTTATTAGATTTAGTTGATAAAGATATTACAGGTAAAGATGCAGATGCAGCACTGGGTCGTGCAAATATCACTGTTAACAAAAACAGCGTACCAAATGATCCACGTAGCCCATTTGTAACTTCTGGTGTTCGTATCGGTTCTCCTGCGATTACGCGTCGTGGTTTTAAAGAGGCGGAAGCTCGTGAATTAGCCGGTTGGATGTGTGATGTCCTTGATAATATCAATGATGAAGCGAACATTGAGAAAGTGAAACAAAAAGTCTTGGATATCTGCGCTAAATTTCCAGTTTACGCATAAGTTTGTAACGATATAATAAAACCCGTTGTACAAGCCCGCTTCGAGAACTTGTTCTTGGCGGGTTTTTTTGCATCTTAAAAATGGGGGATTAGATGGTTATTCCATCAACATTGTGGCTTGCCTTAGATTATTTTACCTATTTCTTTTCATACGGCATCTTTTTACCTTTTTGGTCTATATGGCTAAAAGGAGAGGGTGTCGATCCGGCAATGATAGGTCTGTTATTAGGTGTAGGTTTAACCGCACGTTTTGTTGGTAGCCTAATTTTAACGCCTGCGGTAAAGGATCCGTCAAAACTTATCACTGCATTGAGATTATTTGCTTTTCTCTCATTACTTTTTACTGTTGCATTTATTATGGGTAGCCATTGGGCATGGTTATTCTTTGTGATGACAGGGTTTAACGTTTTCTTTTCACCTATGGTGCCTTTAGGGGATTCTCTAGCAGGAACGTGGCAAAAACAGTTTCCTTTTGATTATGGAAAAATCCGCGTTTGGGGTTCAATCGCTTTTATTATTAGTTCATCATTGCTGGGTGTTTTAATTGATGCTTTTGGGCATCCCATTATTCTTTATGGATTGATTGCCAGTACTTTTGCACTATTCCTAACATCTATGCTTCGCCCTAAAGTCATGCCACAGGGTAAAGTGAAAAAAGCAGAACACAGTAATGTATCCTTTATGAAACTCATTTCAGATGGGCCAGTTTGGCGTTTTCTGTTATGTGTCTCTTTACTGCAAGGTGCACACGCAGCTTATTATGGTTTTAGCGCACTTTATTGGGAAAAAGCAGGGTATGACACCGCAACAATCGGCTACCTTTGGTCATTAGGTGTGGTTTCAGAAGTGGTTGTTTTTATGCTGAGCCATCGTTTATTCCGTCGTTGGAGCGCAAGAAATCTACTCTTACTTTCTGCTTTTGCAGGGCTTTTACGTTGGGGGTTGATGGGGAGTTTTACCGCATTACCCGCGCTTATTGTTGTTCAAATCTTACATAGTGGTACGTTTACAGTGTGCCATTTAGCCGCTATGCGCTTTATTAGTGCACGTCAAGAGCATGAAATTATTCGCTTGCAAGCCGTTTATTCTGCTTTAGCAATGGGAGGAAGTATTGCGATTATGACGATAGTTTCAGGCTGGCTATATGAGAAACTGCCAAATCAAGAATCATTAATTTTCTGGTTAATGGCGGCGTTAACTATTCCTGCGATGTTTATAAGACCTCAAGTTAAACCTCAAAATAGTTAGTTTGTTCTGCATTAAAAAGTGCAATAAAAAAGACCATAATATTATGGTCTTTTTCTTTTATATTTTTATTCGTATCTACGGAATTAACGTTTTAATGCATCTGTTAATTCGCTACGAATTTCAGCGAGTAATGCTCTAACAACACGAGGGTTACCAGCAACAATATTACCTGTTTGTAGGTAGCCATGGTTACCTGTAAAGTCAGAAACAATAGCACCTGCTTCACGAGCGATTAATTCGCCACCTAAGAAATCCCAAGGTTTTAAACCAATTTCAAAGAAACCATCAACACGACCAGCGGCAACATAAGCTAAATCTAATGCTGCTGAACCAGTGCGGCGGAAATCAGCACAAGGTACAAACAGTTTGCCTAACATGTTCATGTAAGCGGCTGAATGTTGTTTGCTTTTGAATGGAAAACCGGTCGCAAGAACAGCACCGTCTAAATCGCGAGCGTTAGAGCCACGCAGACGATAACCATTTAATTGCGCGCCTTGACCACGAACAGCTGAGAATAATTCGTTACGCATAGGATCGTAAACAACAGCCACTTCAGTACGGCCTTTAATGCGTACAGCAATAGAAACAGAGAAGTGTGGAAAACGTTTAATGAAGTTAGTAGTGCCATCAAGTGGATCAATAACCCATTGTATGTCGTGATCTTCACCGAGTAACTCGCCACTTTCTTCCGTAATAATGGTGTGTTTTGGATAAGATTTACGGATGATTTCAATGATTGCTTGTTCTGCGTCACGGTCAACATTAGTGACAAAATCATTGGTACCTTTCTGATTAGTCTCTACAGATTCAGGATTTTCGTAATTTTTGGCGATTAAATTACCAGCCTTACGTGCGGCACGTATGGCAATATTCAGCATCGGATGCATGGTTATCTTCCACAAGATGTTAAAGAACGGGGATAAAAAACGTGCCAGAGTATAACAGGCATTCGTGTTTCTGGCTACAATTGTGATAAAATAGATGGATCACAAAGCAATTAACAAGAAATCAATGTTAGAAAATATTCGCATCATCCTTGTAGAAACCTCGCATACAGGCAATATGGGCTCTACAGCTCGAGCTATGAAAACCATGGGATTAACCAATCTTTATTTTGTTAATCCAAAAGAAAAACCAGATTCACATTCTATTGCCCTATCAGCAGGTGCAAGTGATGTTATTGGCAATGCACATATTGTTAATAGTATCGATGAAGCGATTGAAGGTTGTGGTTTAGTTATTGGGACAAGCGCACGTAGTCGCACACTTTCTTGGCCAATGCTGGCTCCTCGTGAGTGTGGCGAACGTTGTGTGAAAGAAGCGGCACATAAACCTGTGGCTGTTATTTTTGGGCGTGAGCGTACAGGTTTAACCAATGAAGAATTACAAAAATGTGATTTTCATCTGTATGTTCCGACTAATCCAGAATATGGTTCTTTAAATTTAGCGATGGCTGTTCAGCTTGTTAGTTATGAAATTCGTATGGCAGCACTTGCTCAAGAAGAAAAACAAGAGGAAAATAGCCCACCAGAGATTGATTATCCACCCGCAGATGATATAGAACGTTTTTACGTTCATTTAGAACAGGTGCTTAATGAATCTGGCTTTATTCGTCCTAAACATCCGGGACAAGTGATGAGCCGTTTACGCCGTCTATTTACGCGTGCGCGCCCAGAAACACAAGAGCTTCATATCTTACGTGGTATCCTGACATCAGTTGAGAAATGGGCTAAGAAATAGAGGGCAAAGTTGATTAACTTAAGTCAACTTTTGGCTGAGTATAATACTTGACTAAAACACTCGGATAAATAGTTGACTAAATTACTCGGGAATGACACAATTTGATTATTGTTCACCACGGAGTATTTGTTATGAGACTGACATCAAAAGGGCGTTACGCAGTTACTGCAATGCTTGATGTTGCATTGCATTCACAGCAAGGTCCTGTCCCCCTCGCCGATATTTCAGAGCGTCAAGGGATTTCCCTTTCTTATCTTGAGCAGCTTTTCTCACGTTTGCGCAAAAATGAATTAGTCGCAAGTGTTCGTGGTCCTGGTGGCGGCTATTTATTAGGTCGTGATGCAGGGCAAATTTTTGTTGCTCAAGTTATTTCTGCGGTTGATGAATCTGTCGATGCTACCCGTTGTCAGGGTAACAAAGAAGGTTGTCAAGGTGGCGATCGTTGCCTGACTCATACTTTGTGGCGTGATTTAAGTGATCGTATAACCAGTTTCCTAAGCAGTATCAGCCTTGAAGAGTTAGTAAATAACGAAGAGGTTATGGATGTCGCCGATCGTCAAGACAATGAAAAACGCCATGCTATCAATGGTCGTTTACAAGAAACCATTGTCAATATGCGAGTTTAACGGCGATCTCTAGGTAGGCAAAAACAAAATTATTAAAGAAGATCCGTCGTCTTTGGAGTTAGTGAGCAATGAAATTACCCATTTATCTAGATTATTCAGCAACCACTCCTGTTGATCCACGAGTTGCTGAAAAAATGATGCAATGCCTGACTATTGATGGCATTTTTGGTAACCCAGCCTCTCGTTCACACCGTTTTGGTTGGCAAGCAGAAGAAGCTATTGATATTGCACGTAATCAGATTGCTGATTTAATCGGTGCAGATCCTCGTGAAATTGTATTCACATCAGGCGCAACTGAAGCTGATAACCTCGCACTAAAAGGTGTTGCTAACTTTTACCAGAAAAAAGGTAAGCACATCATCACTTCAAAAACCGAACATAAAGCCATTTTAGACACTTGTCGTCAACTTGAGCGTGAAGGTTTTGAAGTTACTTATTTAGCACCAAAAAGTGATGGTCTGATTGACCTGAAAGAGCTTGAAGAAGCGATGCGTGAAGATACTATTTTAGTTTCTATCATGCATGTAAATAACGAAATTGGTGTTGTTCAAGATATTGCTGCTATCGGTGAATTATGCCGTAGCAAAGGTATTGTTTACCACGTAGATGCAACACAAAGCGTGGGTAAATTACCGATTGATCTCTCTAAGTTAAAAGTTGATTTACTTTCTCTTTCTGCGCATAAAGTTTACGGCCCTATGGGTATTGGTGCGCTTTATGTTCGTCGTAAACCACGCATTCGTTTAGAAGCACAAATGCATGGTGGCGGACACGAGCGTGGTATGCGTTCAGGTACATTAGCCGTTCACCAAATAGTAGGTATGGGCGAAGCTTACCGTATTTTGAAAGAAGAAATGGCTGATGAAACTAAACGCTTAAACGAATTACGTTTACGTTTATGGAATGGCATTAAAGATATCGAAGAAGTTTATATCAACGGTTCTTTAGAACATACTGCGCCAAATATTCTTAATGTGAGCTTTAACTATGTTGAAGGCGAATCATTAATGATGGCACTGAAAGATCTTGCTGTATCTTCAGGCTCTGCCTGTACTTCAGCAAGTTTAGAACCTTCTTATGTACTGCGTGCTTTAGGTTTAACTGATGAACTTGCACACAGTTCTATTCGCTTCTCGCTGGGTCGTTTTACCACAGAAGAAGAGATAGATTATGCAATTGAACAAATCCACAGTGCAATTGGTCGCTTACGTGATCTTTCTCCACTTTGGGATATGCATAAACAAGGTGTTGATATCAACAGTATCGAATGGTCTCACCATTAATCAGACGTTTTCAGGAGTTAAATCATGGCTTATAGCGATAAAGTAATTGATCATTATGAAAACCCTCGTAATGTGGGATCATTTGATAATAATGACCCTACAGTAGGGAGTGGTATGGTTGGCGCACCAGCTTGTGGTGACGTTATGAAACTGCAAATCAAAGTTGATGATAATGGCGTAATTGAAGATGCGCGTTTTAAAACTTATGGTTGTGGTTCAGCGATTGCATCAAGTTCACTGGTAACAGAATGGATGAAAGGCAAAACATTAGATGAAGCCGAATCTATTAAGAACACAGCAATTGCAGAAGAATTAGAATTACCACCAGTGAAAATTCACTGCTCAATTCTTGCAGAAGATGCAATAAAAGCAGCGATTGCAGACTATAAAAGCAAACGCCAAGGCAAGTAATTGTCTTTTATAATAAAAAAATAAAATATTGGCGGATGCTGAAACTTTTTTCAGTATCCGCTTTCGTTCTTTATGAGTGAGGTGTGCCATGTCAATTTCCCTTACAGAATCCGCCGCTAATCGTGTTCGCTCTTTCCTCTCTAACCGCGGAAAAGGTGAAGGTTTACGTCTAGGCGTAAGAACATCAGGTTGTTCTGGAATGGCTTATATTCTTGAGTTTGCTGATGTTATCAATGACGAAGATACTGTTTTTGAAGACAAAGGTGTGAAAGTTATCGTTGATGGTAAAAGCATGGTCTATTTAGATGGAACAGAGCTTGATTTCGTCAAAGAAGGATTAAACGAAGGCTTCAAATTTAACAACCCCAATGTATCGAATGAATGTGGTTGTGGTGAGAGCTTCACTGTGTGATTTGTGTTAAAACACAGTATTAACGTTAATTAATCCAAGAGTAGATGTATGGACTATTTCACACTATTAGGCATGCCTAATCGCTTTGATATTGATAAACAACAACTTGCTACACGTTATCAAGATATGCAGCGTCAATATCATCCAGATCGTTTTGCAGGTCAGTCTGAAAAAGAACAGGCTCAAGCAATCTCACTTGCTTCAACCATCAATCAGGCTTATCAGACCTTAAAAAATCCACTCTCAAGAGCTGAATACATGCTCTCATTGCACGGTATCGATATTGCTAATGAGCAACAAACGATGCACGATACTGCTTTTTTAATGGAGCAACTCACATTACGTGAAGAGCTGGATAACATCGAACACAGTGCTGAAGCCGAAAGTTTGTTAGCTGATTTTTCTGCACGTTTAGAAAAAATGTACACAGTACGCCATGATGAAATGGTCAAAACGCTAGATAATCAAACTTGGGATATTGCTGCAGATAATGTGAGAAAATTGCGTTTTCTCGCAAAATTAAAAGAGCAAGTAGAGCAACTCGAAGAACGTCTGTTTGATGGTTTTTAAGGGAAACTGTTATGTCATTATTACAAATTAGTGAGCCGGGTCAAACACCTGCGCCGCATCAACGCCGACTTGCAGCAGGTATTGATTTAGGAACGACACACTCATTAGTTGCCACTGTACGTAGTGGGCAAGCCGAAGCGCTTTCTGACAGCGAAGGTCGCTATTTATTGCCATCTGTTGTGCAGTATCAAGTTGATGATATCAATGTTGGTTGGAATGCTAAAAAAGAAGCAGAAAAAGATCCTGCTAACACGATAAGCTCAATAAAAAGAATGGTGGGTCGCTCACTGAGTGATGTGATAAGCCGTTATCCTAATTTACCTTACCATTTTCATGAAAATGACAATGGTTTACCGTTGATCAAAACGGCTGCAGGTATTGTTGATCCTATTCAAGTCTCTTCTGACATCTTAAAAACATTGGCTGAACGTGCAACCCAATCATTAGGTGGAGAACTTGATGGTGTTGTTGTTACCGTACCAGCTTATTTTGACGATGCTCAACGTCAAGGCACAAAAGAAGCGGCTCGCCGTGCTGGTTTGCATGTTTTACGTTTATTAAACGAACCAACTGCGGCAGCTATTGCTTACGGCCTAGATTCAGGAAAAGAAGGCACCATTGTTGTTTATGACTTAGGTGGTGGCACTTTTGATATCTCTGTTCTGCGTTTAACTAAAGGCGTTTTTGAAGTCTTAGCAACTGGCGGTGATACCGCGTTAGGTGGCGATGATTTTGATATGATGCTGGCAGACTGGATAAGAGAACGTGCTGGTTTTGGGCATCAAAAAGATGCTGTATTACAACGTCAATTACTCGATGTTGCATCAGAAACCAAAATTGCATTGAGTGATAACGACGTTGTGGATATCAGCATTAATGGATGGAAAGGTGAGATCACGCGTGCTGAGTTTGAATCATTAATTCAATCATTAGTGAAGCGTACACTATTATCTGTTCGCCGTGCATTAAAAGACGCGGATGTTGAAATAGATGAAGTTTTAGAAGTGGTTATGGTTGGCGGTTCAACACGAGTACCATTAGTTCGTCAAATGGTTGGTGATTATTTTAAACGTGAACCTTTAACCTCTATCGATCCAGATAAAGTGGTTGCCATTGGTGCTTCAATCCAAGCTGATATTTTGGTGGGTAATAAACCGGATAGCGAAATGCTATTGCTAGATGTTATTCCACTTTCTCTTGGCCTTGAAACAATGGGAGGATTAGTTGAAAAAGTGATCCCACGCAATACCACTATTCCTGTTGCCAGAGCGCAAGAATTTACCACATTCAAAGATGGTCAAACGGCAATGAGTGTTCACGTTGTTCAAGGTGAACGTGAAATGGTCAGTGATTGTCGTTCTTTAGCACGTTTCACATTACGTGGAATTCCACCAATGGCTGCGGGTGGCGCACATATTCGTGTCACATTCCAAGTGGATGCTGATGGCTTACTCAGTGTTAGTGCGATGGAAAAATCAACGGGTGTTGAAGCCTCTGTACAAGTTAAGCCTTCTTATGGTCTTAGTGATACTGAAATCGCTAAGATGATCCAATCTTCGATGGAAAATGCCCAAGAAGATTTACAAGCTCGTCGTTTAGCCGAGCAAAAAGTCGAAGCAGCTCGGGTGTTAGAAAGTTTAACTGCAGCATTAGAAGAAGATGCTCATCTGTTAAATGAAGATGAGAAAATGGCTATCGACAAAGTTGTAGATACCTTAATAGAGAGCGTTGAAGGAACAGATCCTGTTGCTATTGAAAACGCGATTAAACTACTGGATAAGCAAACTCAGGATTTTGCAGCGCGTCGTATGGATTCATCTATTCGACAAGCGTTGGCAGGTCATTCTGTGGATGAGATATAACTATGCCTAAAATTGTATTTTTACCCCATAACACACTGTGCCCTGAAGGTGCTGTTGTTGACGCAACAGAAGGTGAGTCTATTCTAGATGTTGCATTACGCAACGGCATTGAGATTGAACATGCTTGTGAAATGTCTTGTGCATGTACAACTTGTCACTGTGTAGTGCGTGAAGGTTTTGATTCACTAGAAGAGAGCTCTGAGCTTGAAGACGACATGTTAGATAAAGCATGGGGTTTAGAGCCAGAAAGCCGCTTAAGCTGTCAAGCAAAAGTGACTGACGAAGATTTAGTTGTTGAGATCCCTAAATATTCGATTAATCACGCAAGAGAGCATTAATTTTAGGAGCCGAGCATGAAATGGAGTGACACGCGTGAAATAGGGGAAGCGTTATTTGATCTTTACCCTGGCACTGATCCTAAAACGGTACGCTTTACTGATATGCATCAGTGGATTTGTGATTTAGAAGATTTTGATGATGATCCACAGAAATCCAATGAAAAAATTCTTGAGGCTATTTTACTTGTTTGGCTTGATGAATTTGAATAATTGATGACATTGTAAATTTAAAAGACTGGCTTATTGCTGGTCTTTTTGCATTATGACCTTTCACTCTTTACTTTATCAGCGATTTTAAAATAACCATAAATAGGGAAGTATGGATATTTTATTGTGCGATCTTCTTCGAGGAATATCATGTAAATACGTAAGATCACTGGATGATAATGGTGATCTCTTTGTTTTTGCAGTAAATTGATCACGCTAAACGGTAAATATCTGGTAGTCTGAATAGGTTAACTGCCACCAGTAATAATAAGTGAGACAATAAATGAATAAACAAATTATGCCTATCATGCTGTCAAATGAACCTGCTGCTGCATGTTGGGGTGAAAAAGCACTAATTAGCACTAGCGAAGCCGGCATGACAATCCACTTAACGGAAGAAAACCGTTTAGGCGCTATTCAGCGTGGTGGACGTAAAGTTGATGGTCAAGGTATTCGTAATGTTGCACTTGTTGGCGAAGGCTGGGATTTAGAACGTAGCTGGGCTTTCTGGTTAGGTTTTAGAGCACCTAAAGGCGCTCGTTCAATCGAATGGCCACAATTAAAGGATGCAGATAAACACGAACTAGAATCACGTATTCGCATCGTTGATTGGGTTAGAGATACCATCAATACACCAGCTGAAGAATTAGGGCCTGAACAACTGGCACAACGCACAGTTGATCTGTTCTGTGGTCTTGATAAAGAAGATATTAGCTATAAGATCACCAAAGGTGTTGATCTGCGCGATCAAAACTATGCGGGTATCTATACAGTAGGACGAGGCTCTTCTCGTGATCCTGTCTATTTAGCATTAGATTTCAACCCAACAAAAGATAGCAATGCCCCTGTGTTTGCTTGTTTAGTCGGCAAAGGTATTACTTTTGACTCTGGTGGTTATAGCATTAAACCTTCATCATCCATGAATTCAATGAAAGCCGATATGGGTGGTGCAGCAACGTTAGCAGGTGCTTTAGCATTAGCGGTTACTCGTGGTTTAAATAAACGCGTAAAACTACTGCTCTGTATCGCAGATAACATGGTCAGCGGTAATGCTTTTAAATTAGGTGATATTATTCGTTACCGTAATGGCAAATCAGTTGAAATCATGAATACAGATGCTGAAGGCCGTTTAGTTTTAGCTGATGGTTTAATTGATGCAAGTAATATTGCACCAGAGCTGATTATCGATGCAGCAACATTAACTGGCGCAGCTAAAGTTGCAGTAGGTAATGACTACCACTCTGTATTGAGCTTTGATGATAAATTAGCTACAGAGCTACTGACTAGCGCTGAACAAGAAAATGAATTGTTCTGGCGTCTACCATTAGCGGATTTCCATCGTAGTCAATTACCTTCTAGCTTCGCTGATTTAAATAATATCGCGGCACCTTCGCATACTGCGGGCGCAAGTACTGCGGCTGCATTCTTATCGCATTTTGTCACCGACTACAAAAAAGGTTGGGTGCATATCGACTGTTCAGCAACGTACAGAAAATCTTCTGTAGAACAATGGGCGGCAGGTGCTACGGGTTATGGCGTGCGTTCTATCGCGAATCTGTTATTAGCAAAAGCAAAATAATAAACGTTATTTGATTTGGAGTTTGTAATGGGTGTATCTGAACAATTTGAGACACAAGAAATTGTTTCTGTTGAAGGTTCTTCTTTAAAGTTAAGCGTTCTAGAGCCGCAACCTGAAAAATTAACAACCGCACTTAGCGAGTTTTTTGGTGAACATAAACCAATCCGCCGTGCCTTTATTGTTAATGCTCAGGAGCAAGATAATGAAGAGTCATTTTATCTTATTGGTTTAGAAATAACGGGTGAAGAAGATGTCATTGCGCAGATACTCCCTCAAGCAGCTGAATCGGCTTTTGAATATTTAGAAGAAGGGCAATCTCTTGATTTTTGCTTTGTGAATAAAGATGAAAAAGGCGTGAGTCATTTTATGATCCACCATGTATCACCTTTTTATCAACGCAAACTTGGGGGATTCTTAAGAAAAGGGATCCCGATAGTTAATTTGGATAGCTAATTCAGCCCTCTAAATTTAGGCGATATCTCATCAGATATCGCTTTTTTTTATCTTATAATAGAAAATTGACTAAATTAGCAAATCGTTTGCCTTTTTATATAACGCTTTGTTTTAGATGGGCTTTGTTTTTAAAGTAAAAATAAGGCGACTTTGTGTTGTATTTTATTTCGTCTTACGCGGTAAAAAATAGCTTATCGAGTTATTTTTTACCTTATTAGAATGAAGAAATACATATATTATCTCTGCCTGTATAAAACATCGCATTATTCAGGGGTTGAATTAAAGGAAATGGATATGAACCAAAACCAATTTAGACAATATACAGAAAAGAGAGGCTATCGTTGGAGCTCTCTTGCTGTTGTATTGGCATCAGCATTGGCTCTTACAGGCTGTGATGATAAAGCGGATGAAAACACATCATCTGCTGACAAGACGCAAAATACACAAGTGACAGAGCAAAAAGATACCGCTCAAGGCACATCAGGTGCAGCAACTCAAACAAGTGAAAAGCCAGCAGTTACAACAAAAACGAATAACGAAACTGCATTAAAAAGCAAAGAAGTCCGTGATGAGTTGGCTATGCGTTTTGCCGGAAAAGAAGTCACCGTATTAGATGCATCAGAATTACAGCGTGATGGTGCGAGCACAATGGTTGTGACTTTCTCTGTGCCACTTGATCCTGACCAAAAATTTGATGATGTTATTCATCTTGTTGATACCAAAAAAGGGAAATTAGAAGGTGCGTGGGAGTTATCGGATAACTTAATGGAACTGCGTTTCCGTCATTTACCCCCATCAACTGAACTTAATTTAACCATTGATGAAAAAATAAAAGGTATTAATGAACGTACATTAACGACACCTTTTAGCCAGAAATTAACGACAGAAGAAATTTTCCCATCTGTTGGCTTTACCAGTAAAGGATCGTTACTGCCACTTGAAGCGGCTGAAGGTCTACCCATTATTGCGTTAAATGTGGGGCAAGTTGACGTAAACTTTTTCCGCGTTAAAGATGAGCAATTAGCTCAATTTTTAACGCAATGGGAAAGCCGTTCCAATATTAACTATTGGGAATCAGATGAGTTTTTATCTCAAGCTGATCTGGTCTATACCGGTCGCTTTGAATTAAACACAGAAAAAAATACCCGTGAAAACGTATTGTTACCGCTAAAATCAATAGATGCCCTGAAAAAAGAGGGTGCCTACATTGCGGTTATGCAACAGGCGGGTAAATACTCTTATACAGTGCCTGCAACGGTATTTACATTTAGTGATATCGGACTGTCGATGCACAGCTATCTTGATACGTTAGATATCTTTGCCCAATCACTGAAAAATGGTTCTGCATTAGATAAAGTAGAAATTCGCCTATTAGATGAAAAAGGTGGACTGATTTCTAAAGCGCAGACAGATAGCCAAGGGCATGCGACACTTGAGAAAAGTGATAAAGCACGTTTATTAATGGCTATTCGTGATGGGCAAACCAGTATGATTGATTTGCGTAAACCTGCGCTTGATCTTTCAGAATTTGATATTGGTGGTCCGCAAGGTTATAGCAAACAATTTTTTGCTTTTGGTCCGCGTGATCTCTATCGTCCCGGTGAAACATTGATCGTTAACGCATTGCTACGTGACGGTGATGGTAATCCTATTAAAGAGCAACCAGTTAAAGTCGATCTGCTTAAAACAGACGGGCAAGTGTCTCGTAGTTTTGTTTGGCAACCTGAAAATGGGCTTTACCAATTAAAATTAGTTATTCCTGCGGATGAAAATACTGGTACACGTACCTTACGTTTTGATGTAGGCGATGGTACTCCTCGTTTCTATGAGTTTCAGGTCGAAGATTTTATGCCAGAACGTATGGCATTAGAAATCACCGGTAAGAAAGGCATTTTATTAAGTGGTAATGACGCTTATTTTGACATTAAGGGGCGCTATCTTTATGGCGCACCAGCTGCTGATAATCGCTTACAAGGGCAAGTTTTCTTAAAAGCCTCTCGTGAAGCTGTCAGTAAATTACCTGGATATGAATTTGGTGCTGTAAAAGATGAAAACTTCAGCCGTCTACTGGATGAGTTTGAACTTAATTTAGACTCTGATGGTGAAGGTGAGTTAAGTGTTGATAGTGAACGCTACGCTGAGTTGAAATCACCTATCAATATCATTTTACAAGCAAGCTTACTTGAAGCGGGTGGACGCCCTGTTACTCGTCGTTATCAACAAGCAGTTTGGCCAGCTACTCATCTTGCTGGTATTCGTCCTGTATTCCCTAAAAAAGAAGTCTACGATTACCGTACAGACAAGTATAAATCAGGTTATAGCGTTGATGAAAACTCAATGGCTGAATTTGAAATTGTTTATACAGACCAAGACGGTAAAAAACTACCTGCTAATGATCTGAAAGTGAAGTTTATCTATGAACGCCACGATTATTACTGGCGTTGGTCTAGTTCGAATGGTTGGGAATCTGGCTATAACGAAAAAGATCTGCAAATGGATGAGCAAACAATCAAGATTGCGGAAGATGGCACTGCAAAAGTGGCATTCCCTGTTGAGTGGGGTTCTTATCGTATTGAAGTTGTCGATCCTAAAACAGAATTAGTCAGTAGCCTACGTTTCTGGGCGGGTTATTCTTGGATGGATAATACTGGTGGAACAGGCGCGGTAAGACCAGACCAAGTTAAATTGAAACTGGATAAAGATGGTTATTTACCGGGCGAAAAAGTCAAATTAAACATTGTTGCGCCTCATCCGGGTAAAGGTTATGTATTACTGGAATCAAGTAATGGGCCTTTATGGTGGCAGGAAATTGATGTACCAGAAAAAGGGCTTGATGTTGAAGTGCCTATTAATAAAGAGTGGGCAAGACATGATCTCTATCTGACTTCTGTTGTTGTAAGACCGGGAGATACTTCAAAACAAGCGACAGTAAAACGTGCTGTGGGTATTTTACATTTACCATTACAGGATAAAAACCGTCGGATTGATATTTCACTTGATGCACCTGAAAAAATTCGCCCTAACCAAGATTTAAAAATTCGTATTAAAGCGAATCCAGTTGCTGGTCAGCCATTACCTGAAAATATTAATGTATTGGTTTCTGCGGTTGATACTGGTGTATTGAATATCACAGAGTATAAAACCCCTGATCCTTACGATGCTTTCTTTGGTCGTAAACGTTACAGCATCGACCAATATGATGTTTACGGACAATTAATTGAGGGGCAAGGCCGTTTAGCTAACTTGCGCTTTGGTGGTGATGGTGGTGAGGCAGCCGCATTATCTCGTGGTGGTAAAAAGCCATTAACTGATGTGCAAATCATTGCTCAACAAACGGCTCCTGTAAAATTAAATGCGCAAGGTGAGGGTGAAGTTTCTTTACCTATTCCTGAGTTTAATGGTGAAGTTCGTTTAATGGCGCAAGCTTGGACTGCGGATAAATTTGGTAGCCAAGAAGGTAAAGTTGTTATTGCTGCACCTTTAGTTACTCAGCTTTCATTACCTCGCTTTATGGCTGGTGGTGATAATGCACTTTTATCGTTAGATTTAACTAATCTGACCGATGATGCGCAATCTATTACCTTAAATTATACCGCTTCAGGTTTGGTGGGATTAGGTGGCGCTGAAAGCAAAACTGTCTCGCTAACAAAAGGCGAACGCACTCAAATTCAAATTCCAGTAAAAGCGAAACATGGTTTTGGTCAAGGTGAATTCTCACTGTCTATTTATGGTATTAAAGTACCGGGTGAAGAGATTAAACCTTACCACAATACATGGAATATTGGTGTTCGCCCTGCATTCCCAGCAGAAACTATTCATTATGCAAGTACATTGCAAGATGGTGACACTTGGCGCTTACCATCAGAAATTTTAAGTCGCTTTAATAGCTCAACGCTTGAAGGTGAGTTATTACTGACAAGCCGTCCTCCGTTACAAGTGGCGCGTTATGTTAGAGAGCTATTTGCTTATCCTTATGGTTGCTTAGAACAAACAGTTAGTGGACTTTATCCTTCACTGTATTCAACTGAAAAAGAGTTGAAACAGTTGGGAATTAAAACGCAAACTGATGCTGATAGAAAAGCAGCTATTGATAAAGGTATTGCTCATCTGCTGACGATGCAAAAATCAGAAGGCGGATTCTCTTTATGGGATCAGGGTGGACGTGAAGAATATTGGTTAACCGCTTATGCAACTGACTTCTTATTCCGTGCGTCACAACAAGGCTATTCAGTTCCAGCTGATTCATTAAAACGTGCGAATGATCGTTTATTACGTTATTTACAAGATAAAAGCTTAGTTAACTATGAATATGCGGTTAATCAAGATGCAGCACGTTTCTCAGCAAGGGCTTATGCTGCGTTAGTATTAGCTAATCAGCAAAAAGCACCTTTAGGTGAATTACGTCGTCTCTATCTTGAGCGTAATCAAGCAGGAAGTGGCTTAGCTTTAGTTCAGTTAGGTATCGCATTAAAACTGATGGGTGATAGCAGCCGCGCTGAAAGCTTAATTGCTGAAGGTGTGACAACAACGCGTAAATATAATTATGGATTGGGTGACTACGGCAGCACCATTCGTGACCAAGCATTAATTATTGCATTGTTAAGTGAAAATAACCTTGAAACACAATCTCGTGATGCAAGTGTTATGACACTATCTGATAACTTAACAAGCCGTGAATGGTTCTCAACCCAAGAAAGTAACTCGTTATACCTTGCTGGGCGCTTCTTTATTAATATGGCAGAACAGCCTTGGGAAGTTGCTGTTAATCGTCAAGTTCCTGCAATCAGTAGCGATCGTGCAGTCAATGAGACATTAACATCAGCACAATTACAAGAAGGCTTGGAGCTGAATAATCGTGGTGGTGCCGCGATTTATTCTCGTATGAATATCGTGGGATATCCGAAAGTCGCTCCTGCTCCTTATAGTAATATATTAAATATCCATCGTAGTTATTATGATTTGAAAGGAAACCGCGTTCATCCTAATCGCCTACAAAGTGGTGAAATGCTGGTGGTTAAACTGGAAATTTCTGCTGATAGAGACGTACCTGATGCATTAGTTGTTGATTTATTACCAGCGGGTCTTGAAATCGAAAACCAAAACTTAGCATCAAGTAGTGCAAGCTTAAGTGACAGTGCCGCAGACTTGCAGGAATTTATCGACGATATGGGACAAGCGAATATCAAACATCTTGAGTATCGAGATGATCGCTTTGTTGCCGCTATCTCAGTTGATAAATATCGCCCAACGACATTGCTCTATTTAGCAAGAGCTGTAACACCGGGTAATTATCAAGTACCACCACCACAAGTTGAATCTATGTATGTGCCTTATTGGCGTGCAATAGGATCAACAGAAACCAAGATTGATGTTGTTCCTTAAATCTTGTAGCCCTTTCTTCGGAAAGGGCTTTTTCCTTTGAGTGATTGAATGAAACTAGGATATAAACGGCTTATTGCTGTTATCATTATTTTTTTGCTAGCAACGCCGATTTTAGTCTGGATCGCAGATAAAATTTGGCCTCTCCCTGATCCTGAACCTCAAATTGCGACTATTGTTACAGCGCAAGATGGTACACCTCTTTGGCGCTTTGCTGATAAAGAAGGGGTATGGCGTTATCATGTTGAACTCTCTGATGTTTCTCCTGAATATTTAGAAGCTCTAATTGCTTATGAAGATCGCTGGTTTTATCAACATCCCGGTGTTAACCCGATGGCGATATTACGTGCAGCATGGCAAAATTTAAGCTCAGGAAGAATAGTGTCAGGCGGAAGTACGTTATCAATGCAAGTGGCTCGTCTTATTGATCCACACTCCCGTACTTTAGGGGGGAAAATCAAACAACTTTGGCGCACTTTACAATTAGAGTGGTATTACTCAAAAGATGAAATTCTGGAGATCTACCTCAATAGAGCTCCTTTTGGCGGTACTTTAGAAGGGATTGGTGCAGCAAGTTGGGCTTATTTAGGCAAATCTCCCGCTGATTTATCTGCGGGTGAGGCGACATTAATGGCGGTATTGCCACAAGCACCAAGCCGTTTACGACCAGATAGATACCCTGAACGCGCTCAAGTTGCCAGAGATAAAGTATTAGATAGGCTGGCAGAGTATCTAATATGGCCACAAGAAAAAGTTGATGAAATCAAAGAAGAGCAGGTTTTATTAGCACCAAGGCAAACACCGCAATTAGCACCATTGCTAGCTCGTCGTATGTATAATGAAAAGCGAGAGCCTGTTATTACTACAACCATTGATATTAATATTCAACGACAACTCGAAGATATTGCGAATCAATGGAAGTATCAATTAGCGGATAAAACATCCTTAGCCATCCTAGTTGTTGATCATACGGATATGAGTGTGAAAGGGTATGTCGGTTCTGCTGATTTTAATGACAATTCTCGCTTTGGTCATGTTGATATGATTAGTGCATGGCGCTCGCCGGGCTCAACATTAAAGCCATTTATTTATGCACTCGCATTAGATGAAGGGCTTATTCATGCAGAATCACTCTTACAAGATGTTCCTCGTCAATTTGATAATTATCGTCCTGGTAATTTTGATTCTGGTTTTAATGGTGCGGTCAGTGCCAGTGAAGCACTAAGTCGCTCTTTAAATTTGCCAGCAGTACAACTTATCGAAGTGTATGGTGCAAAGAAATTCGCAGCAAAATTGCGTCATAACCATCTTGAAATGCGCTTTCCTTATGGCTCAGAGCCAAATTTAGCGCTGATCTTAGGAGGAACAGCAACACGAATGGATGAGCTTGTTTCCGCCTTTAGTGCATTAGCGAGGCAAGGAAAAACAGCACCGTTACGTTTTAAACCGGAACAAATAATAGAAAACCGAGTGTTGATGTCACAAGGAGCGGCATGGATTGTTAGGCGCATATTAGCTGGAGAAGCCAGACCTCGCCCTGATAGTGCAATTTCACCCATTGTTCCTTTGGCTTGGAAAACAGGGACAAGTTATGGCTATCGGGATGCATGGTCTATCGGTGTGAATGCACGCTATACCATTGGTGTTTGGGTAGGCAGACCTGATGGAACTCCTGTAGCTGGGCAATTTGGTTTTGCGACGGCTGTCCCTATCATGAATCAGGTCAATAACTTATTAACAGGCTATTTCTATCAAAATAAACAAAGACCACCAACGGATTTACGTCCTAATAGTGTAACAGCTGCAACAATCTGTTGGCCGACAGGTAAGGCATTACCTAAAGAAGATAGTAACTGTAGAGTCAGTCGTCGAAGCTGGATCTTAGATAACACCATTCCGCCAACTTTATTGAATGATAGCCAAGAAGGTATTTTGGGGATCAACGAAAAAATTTGGTTAGATAATGAAGGTAAACGCACGGGGCCTAATTGTCCTAACGCAGAGTTAAAAGATATTGCTTTATGGCCGATAGCATTAGAAGCATGGTTGCCTGAAAAAGAGCGCAGAGCAAAACGACTGCCACCAATTTCTGAAACTTGCCCACCAATTAAAGAAGATATTATTCCCTTATTTATCTCGGGTATTCGTGCGGGGGATTTATTAAGGCCATTACCTGGTGAAACTAATCTCGAAATAACAGTTTCCACACAAGGTGGCAGTGGGATGCAATGGTGGTTTTTAAATGGTGAGCAAATAGGTAAAACAGAAAATGGGGAAATGTTCTCTTATTTATTAGAGAAACGAGGTAAATACCAACTTTCAGTGCTTGATCTAAGTGGTCAAACGGATATGGTTAATTTTATATTTCGTTAAACTAAAAAGATGAAATAAACGAGAACTGAGAGTTTTTTCACTAAAATAGGCTTTTTAATAAAATAAAGAGACTATTTATCAAGTGTCATTTCGGTTCTTTTTTATTCTTATTTTCAAGTTTGAACATGGAATACGTCAAAAATGTGATTAGATCGATAATTTATAACTTTTTTGCCACAGTTTTTTAAAAAAAAGGATATTCAATCTGTGCAATTCATTTTTATCCTCCTATAATCGAGCCCTATTTTTTGCAGGGAATGCGGTTTTTGATTCGTTTTTCCATGATCTGCGATAAAAGAGATAACAAAAGTTATCATTAATAAAATAATTTAGAGGTAAGACATGGCTATTCAGCGCACATTTTCTATTATCAAACCAAACGCAGTGAAAAAAAATGTTATCGGTGCTATTTATCACCGTTTTGAAAGTGCTGGTTTTAGCATCATTGGCGCTAAAATGTTGCATTTAACGCGCGAACAAGCTGAAGGGTTTTATGAAGAACACAAAGGCCGTCCTTTCTTTGACGGTTTAGTTGAATTTATGACTTCTGGCCCAATCATGGTTCAAGTGTTAGAAGGTGAAAATGCGATTCAACGTCATCGTGATCTGATGGGCGCAACTAACCCAGACAACGCATTAGCGGGTACATTACGCGCTGACTACGCTGATAGCTTTACTGAAAATGCGGTACACGGTTCAGATTCAGAAGCTTCTGCTGCGCGTGAAATTGCATACTTCTTCACTGAAAACGAAGTTTGCGCGCGCTAATTTATTAGCATCTCTACGCGAAAAACAGTACAATGCGACGCCCTGTTTGATAATTAACAGGGCGTTTTTTATTATTGTTTAATTATACAAATATATAAGTATCCCATTAGCATCAATGCTAATGCAGGCCGCATAGTGTAACAACGAGGCAATGTCATGACCCAATCTACCACTCCAGCGCCAAGCGCTTCTGTCGCTGTTTCTAAAGAAAATACTGTGAATCAAAAAACTAAAATTAATCTGTTAGATTTAAATCGTAAACAGATGCGTGAGCTTTTTGTCTCTATGGGCGAAAAACCGTTCCGTGCTGACCAAATTATGAAGTGGATGTACCACTACTGTTATGACGATTTTGATCAAATGACAGATATCAACAAGGTGTTACGCAATAAATTAAAAGAAATTGCTGAAATTAAAGCACCTGAAGTTTCTGAAGAACAACGTTCAACAGATGGCACGATTAAATGGGCAATTAAAGTTGGCGATCAACAAGTAGAAACTGTGTACATTCCAGAAGATGATCGCGCAACATTATGTGTTTCTTCGCAAGTGGGTTGTGCTTTAGAGTGTAAATTCTGTTCAACTGCACAGCAAGGTTTTAACCGTAACTTGAAAGTCTCTGAAATTATTGGGCAAGTTTGGCGTGCAGCTAAAATTATTGGCTCATTAAAAGAGACAGGCCGTCGTCCTATTACTAACGTCGTGATGATGGGAATGGGTGAGCCATTACTGAATTTAAATAATGTTATTCCAGCACTTGAAATCATGATGGATGATTTTGGTTTTGGTCTATCTAAACGTCGTGTCACTGTTTCTACATCAGGTGTTGTACCTGCATTAGATAAATTAGGTGATGCTGTTGACGTAGCTTTAGCCATTTCATTGCATGCACCAACTGATGAAATTCGTGATGAAATCGTTCCAATTAACAAGAAATACAATATTGAAATGTTTCTTGAAGGTGTTCGCCGTTATATTGCTAAATCAAACGCGAACCAAGGACGAGTGACTATTGAGTATGTCATGCTTGATCATATTAATGACAGCACAGACCAAGCTCACCAATTAGCAGAGCTTTTAAAAGACACGCCGTGTAAAATTAACTTAATTCCATGGAACCCGTTCCCAGGTGCGCCATATGGACGTAGTTCTAATAGCCGTATTGACCGTTTCTCTAAAGTATTAATGGAATATGGCTTTACGACGATTGTACGTAAAACCCGTGGCGATGATATTGATGCGGCTTGTGGACAATTAGCAGGTGATGTTATTGACCGTACAAAACGCACACTGAAAAAACGCCAACAAGGTGAACTAATTTCAGTAAAAGCAGTCTGATACAGTTGGATATCTCTTTCTTTGTGAAGTGTATTACATAATTACAATGTAGAGAGAACATGGATGAACATATTTGAGGAATAAAACGATGATAAGGATATCATCAGTAGTTATAACTATTGGCTTGATGTTATTGACACTTGGTTGTCAATCATCAGCCAATCAAGAACGTGTTGCAGTGTCTACACGTTTACAATTAGGTGATGCTTATTTAGCTGAAAGACAATATCAAATAGCGCAATATCATTTTCAAAAAGTGTTATCGGTGATGCCAAATCACCCTGACGCGAATTTAGGAATGGCGTTAACATCGCAGTTATTGGGAAATTCTATTCAAGCGTTAGATTATTACAAATTAGCGATGAACTCGAAGCCAGTAAATGTTAATGTATTAAGGCTTTATGGTAATTTCCTTTGTGAACAAAAACTATTAAACAATAATAGTGTGTTAATTGAGGATATACCGCCAGATTATTTGGTCTGTCAGCAAAGTGATAATAAAATATCAAAAAGTTCGCGGTGATACGTTAAGGTACTTTGTGCTTTTGCGATTTCATCAATGTTAAACATCCAATAGCCACAGTGCCTAGATTGCTAATGAATACTGAAAACAAAACCGAAGAAGTGAAATTAACAGCAGGTCAACTTTTACGTCAGGCACGAGAAAAAGTAGGGCTAACACAACAAACTGTTGCTGATCGACTTTGTTTGAAGTTATCAACAGTGCGCGACATTGAAACAGATTCTGTTTCTTCTGATATTGCACCCACATTTTTACGCGGATACATGCGTTCTTATGCTAAGTTAGTTGGCGTTCCTGAAAAAGATATCTTGGGTTTTATTAACCAACAAGCTCCTGTCAAACAAATTAGAATGACAACCACTCAAAATTACTCATTAGGCAAACGTCATAAAAAACGTGAAGGTTGGCTGATGAAAATCACATGGGTGATTTTGATTGTTATGGTTGCCCTTGTGGGGGTTTGGTGGTGGCAAGGTCATCAAGCTGATCAACAAGAATTAGTCTCTATGGCATCTCAAGACGTAGGGCAAAATAGTACACAAGAAACCCCCAACACGATAGATCCTCCTATAGCAACCTTAGATAATACGTCAACATCTGAAGGTGATAATTTACAAGTATCTGCGTCGCCATTAGTCGATAATCAGGCGAATAATGTTGCTACATCACCAACGACTGAAACGACGTCACCAGAACCAACAGAAGTGAGAACGGTTCCACTACCAGTATCACCTCTAACAACATCAACAACTTCTCGAGCAAATTCAACGCAAGAATCTACCTCATCGGAAGCTCCTGCTATTGCGAATCAATTGGTTCTTATGTTTGATGGTGAATGTTGGTTAGAAGTTCGTAATGCTCAAAATAAAGTCTTATTTAATGGTATTAAGAAAGCGGGTGATCGTTTGGAATTTGATGGTGAGCAACCTTATAAACTAAAAATAGGCGCACCTTCTGTTACTCGCTTACAGTTTAATGGTGAATCTGTTGATTTAAGCCGTTTTACTGGAAAAATAGCAAAAATAACAGTACCGAGCGCTTAATCTGACTACACATTTGAGCAAGCATGGAAGCATGGGAGAATTAATCAATGCATAAAGAATCACCTATTATTCGTCGCAAATCGACACGAATTTATGTGGGCAATGTACCTATTGGCGATGGTGCTCCTATCGCAGTACAGTCGATGACGAATACACGAACGACAGACGTAGATGCGACTGTTCGCCAGATAAAATCTCTGGAACGTGTAGGGGTGGATATTGTTCGTGTTTCTATACCTACAATGGATGCTGCGGAAGCATTCAAATTAATTAAGCAACAAGTCAATGTGCCTTTAGTCGCTGATATTCATTTTGACTATCGCATCGCTTTAAAAGTCGCTGAATATGGTGTTGATTGCTTACGTATCAATCCGGGTAATATTGGTAGTGAAGAACGCATTCGCCAGGTTGTTGATTGTGCTCGTCACAACAATATTCCTATTCGCATTGGCGTAAACGGCGGTTCACTTGAAAAAGATATTCAAGAGAAATACGGCGAACCTACACCAGAAGCATTGGTGGAATCAGCAATGCGCCATGTTGATATTCTTGAACGACTCAATTTCGATCAATTCAAGATAAGCGTTAAAGCTTCTGATGTTTTCCTTGCTGTTGATTCTTACCGTTTATTAGCGAAAAAAATAGATCAACCTCTACATCTTGGGATCACCGAAGCGGGTGGCGCAAGAGCGGGATCGGTTAAATCTGCGATTGGCCTTGGGATCTTATTATCAGAAGGTATCGGCGATACATTAAGGATCTCATTAGCTGCGGATCCAGTTGAAGAAGTTAAAGTTGGTTTCGATATTCTCAAATCCTTACGTATTCGTTCTCGCGGAATTAACTTTATTGCTTGTCCAACCTGTTCCCGTCAAGAATTTGATGTTATTGGAACAGTCAACGAACTAGAGCAACGTTTGGAAGATATCATCACACCTATGGATGTTTCTATTATTGGTTGTGTTGTTAATGGTCCGGGCGAAGCTGAAGTTTCAACGTTAGGTGTAACTGGCGCTAAAACACGCAGTGGTTTTTATGAAGATGGCGTGAGACAAAAAGAGCGTCTTGATAACGTTAATATGATTGATTTATTAGAAGCCAAAATTCGTGCTAAAGCATCAATGCTTGATGACAGTATGCGTATAAACATAAATCAATTGAACAAATAACGCTCAAAAAACTGGCTCATTAATCAATGAGCCAGTTTTACTATTGATTTCACATTGAATACTGATTGATTTCGCTTCTATAATCAGCCTAACAATCAATTAATAACTATTAGAGAAGAAAAGTGGCACAAAAAATCCAAGCCATTCGTGGTATGAACGACTATCTACCTGCTGACACTCGTGTATGGCAGAAAATTGAAAATACGCTAAAACAAATTTTAGCGGGTTACGGCTTTAGTGAAATCAGAACACCTATCGTAGAGCATACCCCTCTATTTCAGCGAGCAATTGGTGAAGTGACCGATGTTGTTGAAAAAGAAATGTATACTTTTACCGATCGTGGCGAAGATGCCCAAAGTCTGACATTACGCCCAGAAAATACAGCCGGTTGTGTTCGTGCAGGTATCGAGCATGGCTTGCTTTATAATCAAGAACAACGTTTATGGTATTTAGGGCCAATGTTCCGTTATGAGCGTCCTCAAAAAGGTCGTTATCGTCAATTCCACCAGTTAGGTGCAGAGGTCTTTGGTCTACAAGGCCCAGATATTGATGCGGAATTAATTATGCTAACTGCGCGCTGGTGGAAAGCGTTAGGCATTGCAGAACACGTAACATTAGAACTTAACTCTATTGGTTCATTAGAAGCGCGTGCTAAATATCGTGAAGCATTAGTTGCTTTCTTAGAGCAGCATGTAGATAAGTTAGATGAAGACTGCAAACGTCGTATGTATTCTAACCCATTACGTGTTTTAGACTCAAAAAATCCTGAAATTCAGACTTTATTGAATGATGCGCCTGAACTTTTCGATTATCTTGATGACGAATCAAGAGCGCACTTTGATGGTCTTTGTGCCTTATTGGATGCTGTCGGTATTACATATCGTGTTAATCAGCGTTTAGTTCGTGGTTTAGACTATTATAACCGTACTGTTTTTGAGTGGGTGACCAGCGCATTAGGTTCACAAGGAACAGTGTGCGCAGGTGGCCGTTATGATGGTCTTGTGAAACAACTTGGTGGACATCCAACTCCCGCAGTTGGTTTTGCTATGGGAATGGAGCGCATGATCTTATTAGTTCAAGCGGTTAACCCTGAATTTGTTGCAGATACTAATGTCGCTGATGTTTATCTCGCTTCATTTGGTGAAAAGAGCCAAAGCGCAGCACTAATGCTGGCGGAAGAAATTCGTGATCAATTACCTACATTACGTTTAATGACGAATCATGGTAATGGTAACTTTAAAAAGCAGTTAGGACGTGCTGATAAACAAGGCGCTAAAATTGCTCTGATTTTAGGCGAAGATGAAATTAATGCTGGCACTGTTGCAGTGAAAGATTTGCGTTCAGGGGAACAAACAATCGTTGCTCGCAATGACCTCGCTCAGCAATTGACTCTGTTATTAGGTTAAGGAGAGACTTGTGGAAGTTTATAGCACCGAAAACGAACAAGTTGATGCAATTAAACAGTTCTTTAAAAACTACGGTTTAACTATTGTTTTAGCCGCTGTTATTGGTTTTGGTGGTGTGTTTGGTTGGAAATATTGGCAATCACATCAAACAAATCGTCTGCAAGAAAGTGCAGGTGCTTTTGCAACAGTCAGTGAGGCACTTGCTAAGCCTACGCCTGAAAATATTGCATTAGCTGAAAAGTTTGTTACTGAAACGAATGATATTTATGGCGCTTTAGCTTCATTAGAGCTAGCCCAAATCGCTATCGATGCTAATGATTTAGTCAGTGGTGAACGTCATCTAACGAATGCTGTGGCAAAAGTAAAAAATGATGCATTTGCAGATATGCTTAATCTTCGTTTAGCTCGCGTACAATTAGCATTAGATAAAACAGATGCTGCTTTAGTTTCGTTAGAGCAAGTGAAAGGCAAAGCATGGAATGGAATGAAAAATTATATCCGTGGTGATGTCTTAGCGAAAAAAGGCGATAACACAGGTGCAACAGCCGCTTATCGTAGCGCATTAACTGATGAAAATGCGGGTGCTATTCGCTCACTGGTTGAACTTAAACTCAATAATTTATCCAATTAAAGGGATCTTCAGACATGCAACTGCGTAAAACTCTCCTGGTTGGTCTACTAGCATCTGCTTTGTTGGCAGGATGTTCTAGTGAACAGGATAATGTGACAATGTCTCCATTGCCTGAGGTGCAAAGCCAATTTACACCTAGAGCTGTTTGGGACAAATCAGTTGGAAATGGTATTGGTAAATACTATTCTCACTTGTCACCGACATGGGATAGCGCAGCTGTTTATGTCGCTGATCGCCATGGTTTAGTTAAAGCATTAGATGTAGAAACAGGTAAAGAGCTTTGGTCACAAGATCTCTCTATTAAAACCGGTTTTCTTTCATCCAATGAGTCTGCATTACTTTCTGGTGGGTTAACAGTTTCAGGTACTCGCGTTTTTGTGGGAACTGAAAAAGCGAAAGTATATGCACTGAATACTGAAGATGGTTCCATTGATTGGGAAACAGATGTTGCTGGTGAAGCCATTTCAAAACCTGTTGTTAGTGATGGCTTAGTCCTTATTCATACTAGTAATGGTATGTTGCAAGGACTCGACTTATTAAGTGGTGAGATTTCTTGGACTATTAACTTAGACACGCCATCATTATCTCTTCGTGGTGAGTCTGCACCTGCTGTTGCTTACGGTGCTGCTATTATTGGTGCAGATAATGGCCGTGTCAGTGCAGTTGTTCTTTCTCAAGGACAGTTGATTTGGCAACAAAATATTTCACAAATTAAAGGCTCTACTGAAATTAGCCGATTAAATGATGTGGATATTACACCGATTATTGATGAAAATACTGTTTATGCAATGGCGTATAACGGCAACTTAGTTAGCCTTGATATGCGTTCTGGACAAATCCTTTGGAAACGTGAGTTAGGCTCAGTCAATGATATGGTACTGTTGGGTGATAATCTTTACCTTGTTGACCAAAATGACAGAGTTTTATCTGTTCGTAAGTCTGATGGTGTGACATTATGGACACAAGAAGATTTATTGCATCGCAATTTAACTGCTCCGGCTATTTTTGATGGCTATTTAGTGGTTGGTGATGCAGAAGGTTATCTCCATTGGATTGATACCAACACAGGTAAATTTATTGCACAAAACCAAGTGAACAGTTCAGGTTTATTAAGCCGCCCTCAAGCGGTACAAGATAAACTGATGATCCAAGCTCGTGACGGTAAGCTTTATCTTTATAGTCGGTAATTAATTGCTGACAAATCTATTTATTTTACGGCTCCTTTAAAGGAGCCGTTTCGTCTTTTTAGTAATTACATGTAAAATACAATCAGATTTGTGATTGTATTTTTATGAGGCATCAAAAAATGATACCCGTTATTGCCTTAGTAGGGCGCCCTAACGTGGGTAAATCCACGTTATTTAATCGACTAACACGCACAAGAGACGCATTAGTTGCCGATTTTCCAGGCCTCACCCGTGACCGTAAATATGGTCGAGCAGAGTTAGAAGGCGAAGAATTTATTATTATTGATACCGGTGGTATTGATGGTGCTGAAGAGGGTGTTGAAACCCATATGGCATCACAGTCGCTACAGGCTATTCAAGAAGCCGATATCGTACTGTTTTTAGTTGATGCCCGTGCGGGCTTGATGCCAGCAGACCAAGGTATTGCAAAACACCTTCGTGGTGTTGAGAAAAAAACGTATTTAGTTGCGAATAAAACTGACGGTATCGATATTGATACTGCATTAGCTGATTTTTATTCTTTAGGATTAGGTGAAATCTTCCCAATCGCTGCATCTCACGGTCGTGGTGTTGCTCAATTGATTGAACAAGCACTATTACCTATTACGGGGAAAGTGGTGGAAGAAGAGCTAGAGCTGACTGAAGAAGAAGAAAATGCGGCTTATTGGGCTGCATTAGAAGCAGAACAAGAAGCGCAAGCGTTAGAAGAGGAAGAAGACGACTTCGATCCTTCTACATTACCAGTAAAATTAGCGATAGTTGGCCGTCCTAATGTCGGTAAATCAACGCTGACGAACCGTATGCTTGGTGAAGATCGTGTGGTTGTTTACGATATGCCGGGTACAACCCGTGACAGTATCTATATCCCAATGGAACGCGATGAGAAAGAATATATCATCATCGATACAGCGGGTGTTCGTAAACGTGGTAAAGTAAAAGAAACAGTAGAAAAATTCTCTGTTATCAAAACATTACAAGCCATTGAAGACTCTAACGTTGCATTGCTAGTTATTGATGCTCGTGAAGGTATTTCAGATCAGGATCTTTCATTATTAGGTTATATCCTGAATGCAGGTCGTTCATTAGTCATTGCTGTCAATAAATGGGATGGCATGACACAAGACGACCGAGAGCAAGTAAAAGCAATGCTTGATCTTAAACTGGGCTTTGTTGACTTTGCGCGAGTTCATTTTATTTCTGCATTACATGGTAGTGGCGTTGGTAATCTTTTTGAATCAATTCAAGAAGCCTATGTCTGTGCAACGCGTCGCGTAGGAACTTCTATGCTAACTCGTATCATGAAGATGGCAGAAGATGATCATCAGCCACCGATTGTTCGCGGACGCCGTGTAAAAATGAAATATGCACACGCTGGTGGTTATAATCCACCTGTTGTCGTTATTCATGGCAATCAGGTAACTGATTTACCAGATAGCTATAAGCGCTATTTAATGAACTATTTCCGCCGTACTCTGCAAGTTATGGGTACGCCAATCCGCATTCAATTTAAAGAGGGTGAAAACCCTTATGCGGATAAGAAAAATAAATTAACCGTTTCTCAAATGCGTAAACGTAAGCGTTTAATGTCGCACTTGAAGAAATCGAAATAAGAAAACTAAATTTCTTATTTAAGTGAAAAGCCACATTTTTATGTGGCTTTTTTATACCTACAATTTAAGTAGTTATTTTAATGACACTGCTGGCAGTGGTTTTTTATATTTCATAAAAAATTAATTTAATTTTTCAAATAATAATTTAAAATGCAATTGATTCCTATTCGCCTTAAAGAGCTATTACTTTGAAAAAAAAGATTATTATCACATCAATTTTTATGCTTTCTGCTTGTGCAACACCTGAAAAATGGGAAGCGAATACTACCACTCCATCTCCTTTAGATATTGCCAAAAATATGTGTAACCAAGAAGCGAACAAGCAATATACCGTGAAATATGTGACGCCAAGTAAACCTGTGTTTGCACCGATGCGAATTAATGGGAAAGAGATCCCTAATGCAGGGATTGGGCCATCAGTTCCTTATGATGCTAATGAATGGTCGCGTAAAGATTATTTTAATACCTGCATGAGAGCCGAAGGATGGGAAAATAAAAATAAAGTCACAGGGTTACTGGCTTTTTTGTTTAATTGATTTTAGAAAATATTTATCATTAATCTTCTAGTTATATTTCAGTAAAGCCACATTTTAATGTGGCTTTATCATCAATAAATTAAGTCGTTACACCCACTCTTTTTGGATCAAAAAGTCACTGTATAACTTTGCTTCTGGGGTATTTTGTTCAGGGGAGTAATCATACTCAAAACGAACTAAAGGTGGCATCGACATTAAAATTGACTCTGTTCTTCCACCGCTTTGTAAGCCAAATAATGTGCCTCTATCCCACACTAAATTGAATTCAACATAGCGACCGCGGCGATAGAGTTGGAACTGGCGTTCACGCTCACCCCAAGGTATTGATTTGCGTTTTTCAACAATAGGTAAATAGGCATCAATATAACCAAGTCCAACGTGTTGGACAAATTCGAAACAATGGTCAAAATCTGGGGTATTTAAATCATCAAAGAAAAGACCACCTACACCACGCGGTTCATTGCGGTGTTTTATATAAAAGTAATCATCACACCATTTTTTATAACGAGGATAATAATCTTCACTAAAAGGAGTACACACTGATTTAGCAACTTTATGCCAATGAATAACGTCTTCTTCAAATCCATAATAAGGTGTTAAGTCAAAGCCACCACCAAACCACCAAACGGGATCTTCACCTTCCTTTTCAGCAATAAAAAAACGGACATTAGCATGAGAGGTCGGAATATAAGGATTAAGAGGGTGAATAACTAATGACACTCCCATTGCTTGAAAACGACGTCCAGCTAATTCAGGGCGATGTGCAGTGGCAGATTTCGGTAATGTATCGCCATAAACATGTGAGAAATTGACGCCAGCTTGTTCAAAAAGAGCGCCATTGGTTAAAACGCGAGTACGACCACCGCCCCCTTCTTTTCTTTCCCAGTTATCTTGCTGAAAAGTGGCTTTTGGGTCTATGTTTTCAAGGGAGCGACAAATCGTATCTTGTAGTGATAAGAAAAATTCTTTAACGCGATGAATATCAGGTAAATTCATAATAACCTACAATTTTTATCATATTTATTAAAAATAGAACTCCATATTGTCTATGTTCTCATTTTCAAGTTGATTCATAAACCAAACAAGCGATAATAAATTCAGATTTATGTGACCGATAATGGGCAAAACCATGGAAATACGTGTATTTCGCCAAGATGATTTTGAGGCAATTATTACACTTTGGGAGCGTTGCGATTTGATATCGCCTGATAACGATCCTGAAATTGATATTGAAAGAAAATTAAACCACTCACCCGATTTATTTTTGATAGCAGAAGTGGCAGGTGAGATTGTGGGTAGTGTGATGGGAGGTTACGATGGTCATCGTGGCTCTTTATACTATTTAGGCGTTCACCCTGATTTTCGAGGAAGAGGCATTGCGAATGCATTGATCTCTCGATTAGAGAAAAAGCTGATTGCAAAAGGGTGTCCTCAAATTACATTAGTTGTGCCTGAAGAAAATGATGCAACAATTTGTATGTTTGAGAAGTTATTGTATGAAGATCAAAACCAAGAAAGCACAACTTATACTAAACGATTAATTGTTGATCAGGATTTCGATCTTTAATTGTGTTTAAAGCCCCTGATATTTTTAGGGGTTGTTTCTCTTCCCTTTATATTTATCTCTTTTTTCTTTGTTCCTATTCTTACATTTGTACTTCTTATTTTATGCGTAAAATCTGATATTGCCTTTTCTGTGGAACAAAATGTTATGTTGATGGTCGTAACTAGGCTTTCTTTTCATGTGGTTATCTAAGATCAAATCAGTAAATATTTTGTTATGCTGACTTATCGCGACTGTTTTAGCCTGATGATTGAGGCGATACAAAGAGTAAGATAAGGTGTTCTTAATAACCTCAATGTCTATTTTAATGTGTGACGAAAAAGTTTAACGGAGAAATAAATGATGCCTAAGTTTTGGTTACCCTTGTGTTTAAGCACAAGTGTTTTGCTATTAAGTGGCTGTTCATCCATGGGAGGAATGTCTTTTTCTGCACTAAATCCGATGAATTGGTTTTCAAGTGATACGTTAACAGTTTCTGCCAATGGATTAGGAAATATTGCCAGCTCAACAAAAATAACAGAAAGTGAAATAAAAAATGAGTTAGGTGGTAGCTTTAATTATCGTGAAGGTATGGAGATGCAAGGTAGCGATATTATTGTTGTCGTCCAAGCGCTCGCAGATAATAAAGTTCAAGTGGCTTTCTATGGCAAAGAAAAAGGTACCGTTGAGAAAATAGAAGTCTTTGATGCCAAGGCAACGACGGATTGGGGTACAACTATAGGTACACCATTTAAAGATATCTATAAAAAAGCATTTGGTGCGTGCAGCAAAGGCCCTAAAGATGAAAAACAGAGAACCATTTTATGCCAATCCGCAGAAGCTAAATCGGTGAGTTATGTCTTTAGTGGTCAATGGGATGGTCCTGATGGATTAATGCCACCTGATGAAGTTTTATCTAATTGGACATTAACGCAAATTATTTGGCAGAACAAATAGCCTTCACGCTATTCCTTATGCTATTCCTTATAAAACAAGGAAGATTTTATAATCAGACTGTCCGATTTTTGTTAAAAGGCAAATCTTCAGGAAAAAATATTCGATATAATCAACATCATTCTGGGTGTTTTGATTATTGATTAGGAAAGCAATATGTCTCATGCACAAAGTGGCATTTTAGTCGCACATAGTAAATTTGGTCTTTTTATCGAAGCAATGGTTGTGGGTGAATTAGAGGCTCTGCGTGAAGGATGTCAGAAATTCATGCAATCATTATCTGATTTACAAAAGCAATTTCCTGATGCATCACTAGGCGCAGTTGTTGCATTCGGCTCTGATCTTTGGAAAAAACTTTCTGATGAAAATAGCGCACCAGAACTGAAACCTTTTCGCCCTTTAGGTAAAGGTTTAGCGCCTGCAACACAGCGCGATCTTCTTATTCATATTCAATCTATGCGTCATGATGTGAATTTCTCACTGGCACAAGCCGCAATTGCTGCTTTTGGTGATGCAATCAAAGTTGAAGAAGAAATTCATGGTTTCCGTTGGATAGATGAGCGCGATTTAAGTGGTTTCATCGATGGCACAGAAAATCCACAAGATGATGAGCGTTATGGTGTTGCACTAATTAATGACGGTGTTGATGCTGGTGGTAGTTATGTTTTAGTTCAACGTTATGAGCATAACCTGAAGAAATGGGCTCGTTTTAGTGAATCAGACCAAGAAAAAATGATCGGTCGCACTAAAAAAGACAGTGTTGAACTTGATGAATCCGAGCGTAATGTGACATCTCACGTTTCTCGTGTTGTGATTGAAGAAGATGGTGAAGAACTAGCGATTTTACGTCACAGCCTGCCTTACGGTACTGCAAGCGGTAAACATGGTTTATATTTCTTAGCTTACTGTGGTCGTTTATATAACATTGAGCAGCAACTATTGAGTATGTTTGGTGAATTAGACGGCAAACATGACGACCTATTACGTATGAGTAAACCTGTAACAGGGAGTTATTACTTCGCACCTTCTTATGAAGTATTAAAAGCACTGTAATCATTATCTGGTGTTAAATACGTTTTATTAATGAAATGCCTGCTTTAAAAGCGGGCATTTTTGTCTGAATTTTTTTCACATAAAGAGTAATTGATGTAAATTTAATTGATTAGACTGAGTTTCATTCGGTTTTAATAGCTTATGGTTATATCAAATAACAAAAGCTAACTACACTGTTATAAATAAAGTCGATAGAGTAACCATTAGAATAAAACTTACAATGATGGGTACTTTTGATGAAGAAAAACACAATCAGAACCTTTGCATTACAAGCAACCGCAGCATTGTCTTTGGTTGTTAGTAGTTATGCGGGAGCAGCTCAATTACTTAATAGCTCTTACGATATCGCAAGAGAGCTATTCACACAGCTAAATAGTGATTTTAAAACGCAGTGGGATGCTCAACATCCTGACAATAAAGTCACCATCAAACAATCTCATGCGGGTTCTTCTAAGCAAGCACTTGCCATATTGCAAGGTTTACCTGCGGATGTAGTGACCTATAACCAAGTCACTGATGTGCAAATTTTGCATGATAAAGGCAAATTAATTCCTGCTGATTGGCAACAACGTCTTCCTAATAATAGTTCACCTTATTATTCCACCATGGCGTATTTAGTACGCAAAGGAAATCCAAAGAACATCACTTCATGGGAAGATTTAACGCGTGAAGATGTCAAAGTGGTTTTCCCTAATCCTAAAACATCGGGTAATGGTCGCTATACCTATTTAGCAGCGTGGGGAGCATTTGAAAAAGCTTATGGTAATAATGAGAAGACACAAGAAGCGATGAAGAAATTCCTCAAGAATGTTGAGGTATTTGATACAGGAGGTCGTGGTGCAACGACTTCTTTTATTGAACGTGGACTTGGAGATGTATTAATAAGCTTTGAATCTGAAGTTAATAATATTCGTCAACAATATGGTGAAGATGAATATCAAGTCATTGTGCCACCTGTTGATATTTTAGCTGAGTTTCCTGTCGCTTGGATTGATAAAAACGTTCAACGTAATGACACCGAAGCATTGGCGAAAGCCTATCTAAATTATTTATACAGCCCTAGAGCACAAGAGATCATTACGCAATTTAATTATCGCGTAAATGATAAAGCGGTCATGGCTGAAAAAGTAGCACAATTCCCAACAACGTCACTATTTACGATTGAAGAGGTATTTGGTGACTGGAATAACGTGATGAAAACACATTTCACGACAGATGGCATGCTTGATAAATTGTTAGCGCAAGGACGTCAATAATGTTTACCACAACCAGTAAACGGGTATTACCAGGATTTGGATTAAGTTTAGGTGGAACACTGTTTTATACCTGCTTGATCTTACTGTTACCAATGAGTGCGCTGGTTGTGCAACTTTCTGATATGAGTTGGTCTCAATATTGGGCAGTGATAACGCATCCTCAAATTGTGGCCGCTTATAAAGTCACGCTATTAGCAGCGGCAGTTGCCAGTATTTTTAATGCTATTTTCGGTATGTTGCTTGCGTGGATCATTACTCGTTACCGTTTTCCGGGTAGACAACTACTCGATGGCTTAATGGATTTACCTTTCGCTTTACCTACGGCGGTTGCTGGCTTGACACTCGCAACTCTTTTTTCAACTCAAGGCTGGTACGGTTTTGTATTGGATAAATTTGATATCAAAGTCATTAATACATGGATTGGTATTGCCGTTGCTATGGCTTTTACCAGTTTACCTTTTGTTGTAAGAACGGTTCAGCCAGTTCTTGAAGAGTTGGGCCCTGAGTATGAAGAAGCGGCTGAGACGCTAGGGGCGAGTCGTTGGCAGACTTTTCGTAAAGTTGTATTACCTGAGTTATCACCGGCACTAATAGCGGGAACCGCGCTCTCTTTTACGCGTAGTTTAGGTGAGTTTGGTGCGGTTATTTTTATTGCCGGCAATATTGCATGGCAAACAGAAGTCGTTTCTTTGATGATTTTTATTCGATTGCAAGAATTTGATTATCCTGCGGCAAGTGCAGTTGCTTCTGTAATTTTACTTGTTTCATTAGTCTTACTGTTTTCAATTAATGGATTACAAAGCCGATTTGGTCAACGATTGAGGGGGCATTGATGTCGGATATTATGCAACAACGTTCGGCATATCGTCGCCAAATTGATTGGGTAAAGTGGGGATTAATCCTTACAGGCGTTGTGTTATCCATTTTGTTTTTAGTTGTGCCTATTGCGTGGATCTTTATGACCGCGTTTTCAAAAGGCGTTGAAATATTTACTGAGAACTTATTAGACAGCGATATGTTACATGCTGTCTGGTTAACTGTACTCATCGCGCTAATCACTGTACCTGTCAATATGTTGTTCGGTGTCAGTATGGCATGGCTTGTCACGCGCTTTCGTTTTCCTGGGCGCCAGTTATTAATGACACTGATTGATATTCCATTTGCAGTGTCTCCAGTGGTTGCTGGATTACTTTATCTGCTTTTTTACGGTAGCAATGGCTGGGCTGGGCAGTGGTTATCGCAATTTGATATTCAACTTATGTTCTCATGGCCGGGAATGGTATTAGTGACAGTGTTTGTCACTTGCCCTTTTGTAGTGAGAGAACTGGTGCCAGTGATGATGAGCCAAGGCAGCCAAGAAGATGAAGCAGCCGTGTTATTAGGAGCGAGTGGTTGGAAGATGTTTTGGCGAGTGACATTACCAAATATTCGCTGGGCATTGTTATATGGTGTGGTATTAACTAATGCCAGAGCTATTGGTGAATTTGGTGCGGTTTCTGTGGTATCTGGTGCTATTCGTGGCGAAACCTATTCACTACCGTTACAAGTTGAATTATTGCATCAAGATTACAATACCGTCGGTGCATTTACTGCGGCGGCATTACTTGCGATGATGGCAATTTTTACCTTAATGTTTAAAAGTGCTTTGCAATGGCATTTAGCCCGTCAGCAATGAACATCATTATTTACACAAAGTAGAGGCAAAATATGAGTATTGAAATTAATAGTGTCACAAAATATTTTGATCGCACTGAAGTGTTGCATGATGTCACTCTTGATGTGGCTTCAGGTGAAATGGTGGCACTATTAGGGCCTTCCGGATCAGGTAAAACAACACTCTTGCGTATTATTGCAGGCCTTGAACATCAAACCCAAGGAAGTATTCGTTTCGAAGGGCAGGATGTTAGCCGATTACATGCGAGAGATCGCAAAGTTGGTTTTGTTTTTCAGCATTATGCGCTGTTTCGCCATATGACTGTATTTGAGAATATCGCTTTTGGTTTAACGGTATTGCCTCGACGAGAGCGTCCTAACAAAGAAGCTATTCATAAAAAAGTGCAACAATTGTTAGAGATGATCCAATTGCCTCATTTAGCGCAACGTTATCCAGCACAATTATCTGGTGGGCAAAAACAGCGAGTCGCTTTAGCTAGAGCTTTGGCTGTTGAACCCCAAATTTTACTGCTTGATGAGCCTTTTGGCGCTTTAGATGCCAAAGTAAGAACAGAGTTGCGTCGTTGGTTACGTGAATTACATGAAGAGCTTAAATTTACCAGTGTCTTTGTCACTCATGATCAACAAGAAGCGATGGAAGTGGCTGATCGCATTGTGATTATGGGAAATGGCAAAATAGAGCAAGTGGGGACACCACAAGAAGTGTGGCAATCACCAAAAAGTCGCTTTGTTTTAGAATTTTTAGGCGATGTGAACCACCTAAAAGGTGAAATTAATGGTGCTCAATTACAGATTGGGGGATATCACTTACCATTGTCTGTGACACCACTTTATCAAGGTTCAGTAGATGTGTTCTTACGTCCTTGGGAAATTGCATTAAGTGTATATGCCAATAGTGTTTGCCGATTACCCGTTAAAGTTATTGAGGTATCACCCAAAGGGCATTATTGGCAGATAATTTTACAGCCATTAGGATGGAGTGATATACCTATTACTGCGGTTTGGAATGATATTTCTTCTGCGCCAACAAAAGGAAATACCTATTATATGGGAGGTGCTCAAGCCCGTTTATATACGGAGGATACTCCCTTAAATACGGTATCGTTAGCCTATACTGCCTAATTATTAATCTATCAATTAATTTTACTATTTTTCACCCATGCTTATTTCTGGCATGGGTGTTTTGGTTTCTATAAAAGCGAAGAGACTTATCGAATTACGTTAATATTATTGCGTTAATAAGTTAAATGTGATTTCTTCATTAATACAGACAAACAAATGAGCAGGAACTTATTGTGGCAGGGTTAGAACAATTTATTGGTAATACACCATTAGTAAAACTACAACGACTTACACAAGAGGTGGACGCTGAAATCTGGGTTAAGCTTGAAGGCAATAATCCCGCAGGTTCAGTAAAAGACAGAGCTGCATTATCGATGATTGAACAAGCAGAATTACGCGGTGAAATAAAACCGGGTGATACGTTGATTGAAGCAACCAGTGGTAATACGGGTATTGCCTTAGCGATGATTGCAGCGGTAAAAGGTTACCGTTTAAAGTTGTTAATGCCTGAGAATATGAGTAAAGAGCGTCAAGCATCAATGCAAGCTTATGGTGCAGAATTGATTCTAGTTAGTCGTGAAGTTGGTATGGAAGGTGCGCGAGATCTCGCGCAACAGATGGAACAACAGGGCGAAGGTAAGGTATTAGACCAATTTAATAACCCAGATAATCCAAGAGCTCATTTTATTTCTACTGGTCCTGAAATTTGGCAACAAACACAAGGTCGTATTACTCATTTTGTTTCGAGTATGGGAACAACAGGCACAATTACGGGTGTGGGAAGTTACTTAAAAACACAATCTGATAGTGTGCAAGTGATAGGTCTTCAGCCTGAAGAAAAAAGTCAAATTCCGGGTATTCGTCGTTGGTCACCTGCTTACTTGCCAGGTATCTTTAAAAAAGAGCTGGTGGATAGTGTGATAGATATGTCACAAACAGAAGCAGAATCAACGATGCGCCTTTTAGCAAGTCAAGAGGGTATCTTCTGTGGCGTAAGTTCTGGAGGGGCTGTTGCTGGCGCTCTGCGCGTTGCAAAAGAGAATCCCGGTGCGGTGATTGTTGCGATTGTGTGTGATAGGGGGGATCGTTATTTATCTACGGGCGTTTTCTCGTCATACTTCAAGTTGTAGCGTTGTTGACTGCGTTCACTCACCCTAGTCACATACTTATGTATGCTCCTAGGGACTTATTCACTTGTCGCCTAGCTACACCTTGAATTATTTAGAGCATTTTACTCGTCATACTCCAAGTTGTAGCGTTGTTGACTGCGTTCACTCACCCTAGTCACATACTTATGTATGCTCCTAGGGACTTATTCACTTGTCGCCTAGCTACACCTTGAATTATTTAGAGCATTTTACTCGTCATACTCCAAGTTGTAGCGTTGTTGACTGCGTTCACTCACCCTAGTCACATACTTATGTATGCTCCTAGGGACTTATTCACTTGTCGCCTAGCTACACCTTGAATTATTTAGAGCATTTTACTCGTCATACTCCAAGTTGTAGCGTTGTTGACTGCGTTCACTCACCCTAGTCACATACTTATGTATGCTCCTAGTGACTCATTCACTTGTCGCCTAGCTACACCTTGAATTATTTAGAGTAAGAACATCGTCGAATTAGTTAGAGTAGTTTTTGGTTTGTGTTTTTTGAATACAAAAAAACCGCCACATTATTGGTGGCGGTTTAAATAGAGAACATCACAGAAGATTATTTTTTAATCTGAATAATAACGGTTTCACCAACAGTAACTGGGCCTGTCATTTTGGTTAAACCTTGAATTTCATCCATATTAGAGATAACAACCGGAGTTAGAACTGATTTTGCTTTTTCTTCTAATACAGCTAAGTCAAATTCTAAAATAGTATCACCTACTTTTACTTGCTGACCTTCTTCAGCGATACGTTTAAACCCTTCACCTTTCAGTTCAACAGTGTCGATACCGAAGTGGACAAACAACTCGATACCGTTGTCAGACTCAATAGAGAAAGCATGGTTAGTCTCGAAAATTTTACCGATAGTACCATCGACTGGCGCAACAATTTTATTACCAGCAGGTTTGATAGCAATACCGTCACCTACGATTTTTTCAGCGAAAACAACATCAGGAACATCTTCGATATTGACGATTTCACCAGAAAGTGGTGCAACAATATCAATCGTGCCACTGCCTTTCTTTTCCTCTGAAACCAGTGATTTTAATTTATCAAACAGACCCATGAATCTTCTCCTAATTATTGTAGTTGGGACCGGGCTCTGGCTAATGCGATTAGCACAGTGTCTTTTCTTTAGTAAAAGTTTCTACTAAGTCCATCAATTCTTTTGCAGTTGGCTGAGCAAGTGCTTGCTCTGCTAGTGCTTTTGCATCATCGTAATTCGCGTTACGGATCACTTTTTTGATGCGAGGAATTGAAATAGCACTCATACTAAACTCATCTAATCCCATGCCGAGAAGGAGCAACGTTGCTCGTTCATCTCCAGCAAGTTCACCACACATTCCAGTCCATTTACCTTCAGCATGTGATGCATCAATCACCTGTTTTATCAGGTTGAGTACTGCAGGTGACATTGGATTATACAGATGAGATATCAGCTCATTTCCACGGTCTACAGCCAGAGTATATTGTGTTAGATCGTTAGTCCCAATACTAAAAAAGTCAACTTCTTTTGCCATATGACGAGCCATCACTGCTGCGGCTGGGGTTTCTACCATCACACCGACTTCAATAGATTCATCAAAAGCTTTCTTTTCTTCACGAAGCTGGCTTTTTAGTATTTCAAGTTCTGCTTTCAATGCACGGATCTCTTCAACAGAGATAATCATTGGAAACATAATGCGTAGTTTACCAAAAGCAGATGCTCTTAAGATAGCACGTAATTGTGGATGAAGGATCTCTTTACGGTCAAGACAAATACGAATTGCACGCCAGCCTAAGAATGGGTTCTCTTCTTTTGGTAGGTTCATATAAGGTAAGTCTTTATCGCCACCAATATCCATAGTACGAATAATGACCGCTGGGCTTCCTACGGCTTCTGCTACCGCTTTATAGGCTTGGAATTGCTCTTCTTCTGTTGGTAAAGAGTCTCTATCCATAAATAAGAACTCAGTACGATACAGACCAACACCTTCAGCACCGTTACGTTCAGCACCCGCAACATCTCGAACTGTACCAATATTAGCGCAAACTTCGACTTGATGCCCATCAAGTGTAATAGCAGGTAGGTCTTTGAGTTTTGCTAATTCTTCTTTTTCGTGCAGATACTCTTCTTTGATAGCTTTTAATGTTTCGAGTTCTTCATCTGATGGATTAATAATGATTTTGTTATTAATCGCATCAAGAACAAGATAATCATCTTTTTTAATGGTTTGTGTCGCATTAGATGTTCCCACAATAGCTGGAATTTCTAATGAACGAGCCATGATAGAGGTGTGAGATGTTCTACCACCTAAGTCAGTGATAAAACCTAATACGTTGTCTAAGCTTAATTGCGCAGTTTCAGAAGGGGTAAGGTCAGTTGCAACTAAAATAACTTTTTCTGAGATAGCACTTAAATCGATAATTGGCATCTCTAAGATATTGCGCATTAAGCGTTTACCAATATCACGAACGTCAGCTGCACGCTCTTTTAGATATTCGTCATCTAATGCTTCTAATGCGGTTGCTTGATCTTCAATAACAGATTGAACCGCAGCTTCAGCGGTTTTTTTGTCGCTTTTGATGAGAGTAACAATTTCTTGTTCTAACTCTTCATCTTCTAGCAACATGATATGGCCTTCAAAGATTTCGGCTTTATCCGCACCAAGGTTCTTTTCAGCACGCTCTTTAATAATTTCTAGTTGTTGTGCAGATTTGTTACGACCGTCTTTAAAGCGTTCGATTTGATTTTCAATTTCATCACTTTGGATCTTACGTTGGCTAATGATGATGGGTTCTTCTTTGAGGAGAAGGGTTTGACCAAATGCGATACCGGGTGACGCTAAAATTCCTGAAATCATAATTTATCCTACGACTTGCTGGTGATAATCTTAAAAGAATAGGATTGCAAAATACTGTTGTTTTAAAATCATCATTAAAATTAACTCCCCTGAATGGTTTCAGGGGAATAAATACTGCGTTAATACTTAATCGCGAATTACTCTAATTCCGCCATTAATTTTACCAATGCTTCAACAGCTTGTTTTTCATCTTCACCTTCAGCAGAGATAGTCACAACAGTACCTTGGGTTAAGCCTAAAGTTTGTAATTTAAAAAGACTCTTAGCGCTGGCAGATTTACCACTAGAGATAAGCGTGATATCAGAAGAGAATGTTTTGGCTTCTTTTACAAATTGTGCCGCAGGACGAGTATGTAAGCCGTTTGGTGCTGTAATAGTAACTTCTTGCTGGTACATAGGATTTTTTCCTTTTATAACTCAATTGTTCACATTAAGTCAGGACTTAGTAAGTGTAGATGAATTTGTCCTGCTTTGCGTAGCAATATCAGATAATATTAAGTCGTAAAGCGTCATCTGATAAAAATAGTGTTCAGAAAGATAAAAGAGTTCGTTTTGTCATCTCGGTTATTTTCTGATTAATTTCGACCTTCGAAATAATTAATTGATTAAATACTAAACTCGAAGAAATAAATCACCTGTCTGGATGACAAACTTTGATCTCTACCACAAAAAAAGCACCATTGAGGTGCTTTTTTAATAAATATTTTACAATTGAGATGACGCGATTTAGCTATCAGAAATGTCAGCAAAAAGTGGGGTGCTTAAATAACGCTCACCAGAAGAAGGTAAAATAACCACAATTTCTTTATTTGCAAATTCTGGCTCTTTTGCGAGTTTTACTGCTGCCGCAATAGCTGCACCTGAAGAAATACCTGCGAGAATGCCTTCTTTAGTCATAAGTTCACGAGCAGTATCAAAGGCTTCTTCGTTAGTGATTTGAATAACACGATCCAGTAACGATAAATCTAGGTTTTCAGGAATAAAACCAGCTCCGATACCTTGGATTTTATGTGGACCCGGTTTTATTTCTTCACCAGCTAGAGCTTGAGTTATAACAGGGGAGCCTGCTGGTTCAACAGCAACCATTGTTACCGCTTTACCTTGTGTTTTTTTCAAGTAGCGACCAATACCTGTAATAGTACCACCAGTGCCGACACCAGCAATAACAGCACCTACTTCACCATCAGTATCATTCCAGATTTCTGGGCCTGTGGTTTTTTCATGAATTTCAGGGTTAGCTGGATTACTAAATTGTTGTAGTAAAAGGTAACGCTTAGGATCGCTATCGCGAATTTCATTGGCTTTATCAATGGCACCTTTCATGCCTTTTGCGCCTTCAGTCAGCACTAAATTAGCACCCAATGCTTTGAGTAATTTACGGCGTTCTACACTCATAGTATCTGGCATTGTCAGTGTTAATTTGTAGCCACGAGCCGCTGCAACATAAGCTAGAGCAATCCCAGTATTACCACTGGTAGGTTCTACAAGCTCAACACCTTCTTTAAGAATGCCTTTTTTTTCTGCATCCCAAATCATGTTGGCACCGATACGGCATTTTACACTGAAGCTTGGGTTACGAGATTCCACTTTAGCCAGAATGTTGCCATTTCCGAAATGCTTTAAGCGAATTAAGGGAGTGTGCCCAATAGTTTGCGAGTTGTCTTCGAAAATCTTGCTCATTTTTATCCTCGGTACATGATTTTTATAAGGTCAGATGAAATTACCATACGCCATCAAGCTAAAGATGGAAATAAGCTTTATGAATATACTTATAACTTTTTTATCTTTTTATTCCAAAAGGTTCTAATCAAGAGTCAGTGAGACGATTCACAAATTAATAAATCAAGAGATGTACAGTATATTGATGGCTGATAATCTATTTTTAACCACATTTACTGCAAATACAGGGGTCATAATGGAAACCATTGAAGAGTTGATTAGTGCGCTTGAACTCGCCGTGCCTGAATTAGATGCGCAAGCTTTGCGTGAAAATTTACCCGAGTCAGATGCTCAAGAAGATGTCCTTAATTGGCTATATGAATCACTCTCAGCTCAAGGATTAATGGATTATGTGGAGTGGACAGAATATTTTGGTGATATTCCTGATCTAAAATCGTTAGAGCACATTTCTTTGCCTGAATCACCAAGTGCGTTGATTTTATCTCAAGTTGAGAATATTGATTGGGATGAGGTGAGTGTAGATCCTTATATGCTGCCTTATGAACTACCTTATTTGGAATATATTAACCATTTTTTGACAGAAAAAGGGTTACGATTGGTAGACCTTACTCCGTTTGAAAATGCTTATATTTTCTGTATTCGAGATGATGAAGAGATAATTGAAAAACTAGATGGCGCATTAAATATCTTTGAAATGGGTATTAATGAGCGTGATCCAATGGATAGAGAAGAGACAAAAGATTATATTCGTTCATTAATTGAGTAATCTGATTAATAACAAAATAAGTCAAATCACGTTTTAGAAGAAAAGCACAAAAGAAAACCCCGTCTAATAATAAAACGGGGTTTTTCATATTTATCGATATGTCGCTAAATTAGGTTTACCACTGTCCATCTTGCACATGCTGTTTACGATAACGATCGCACCACATTGCGGTTGCACCACAGATAGCAACAGGCATGATGACTAAATTTAGAATAGGGATCATGGTAAAAATATTAATAACCATACCAAATTGAAGATTATTCCATTTATCCTGTTTAAGCGAAGATTTCATCGCTGCAAATGAAATTTTATGGTTATCAAATGGGAAGTCATTATATTGAATTGCCATCATCCAAGCACCAAAAGCAAACCATAAAACAGGAGCAACGGTTTGTCCGATAGCAGGAATAAAATAGAGCAATAACAAAACAATAGCGCGAGGTAAATAATAAGCTATTTTAGTTAACTCACGTTTTAAAATACGTGGAACATCTTTCAATATACCTGCAACACCTGTATCTGGTGGGGCGACGCCAGTTATTTGGCCTTCTAATTTTTCAGCCAATAATCCATTAAACGGGGAAGCAATAATGTTGGCTAAGGTGCTAAAGAAATAAGTGAACACTAATAAGATAAAAATAACGGATAATGGCCAGATTAAATAACTCAACCACTGTAACCAATCAGGAACTTTTTCCATCATCCAATTGACCATGCCACCAATTTGTCCATATAACCACCAAAAGGCGCTTCCGAGAATAATAATATTGGCAAGTAGGGGTAAGATAACAAAACGTTTTAGCCCTTTGCGTGTAATTAAACGCCAACCAAGAGCAAAATAATGAAATCCATTTAAATTTTTATTCGTTTCTGTCAAATTTGTCATACTTCCTATTCTCTCCAATGAGGGCAAGCTAGTATCATATAGGGAGATAATCAGCCTTACTAGTCATGAATTGTCTAAAAAACGCGCATAAGAGATTGATGTGTGTATCTTTGTGACAAGAAAATTAAGTATTGGCTTGCACTTATGAGCATTGGCAAATACTCTTAGTAAAAAGTAATATTTGCCAACGTGGCTATTAAACCTCAAGACAACAGAGATAGAAATGATGCAGCAAAATTTGCGTCTGATATTAATCGTTGTTGGTGCGATTTTAATCATAGCTTTGTTATTACACGGCTTATGGATTGGTCGAAAAGAGCGTTCTAAGCTTTTCCGTAATCGCCCAGTAAAACGTCAGAAACAGAATTATCAGTCAGATGAGAACGATGACGAACCACAATATGCTGAGGTTAGTCATCAGACATCAACTTTATCCTCTACTGAAAAGCGGGAGAGTGAGCCACCGATAAAATCGGAGCTTCTACATGAACCTGAAATTTCAGTGGCAGATAGAGATCCATTAATGTCTGAAACCCAAACAAAAGGGAATTCTCACGATACTTCATTACAGCAAGAGCCTAGTCTTGGTGTTTTTGATGTTATTGAAAAAGAGCCTGTACCAATTGTTAGGGATGAGCCAAAACAAGCCCCTGTGGTTAATGTTGCGAGTGAAATAAAATCACACGTTAATACAATAAGCCCATCAGCAAGTTTTGAGCCTGCAATTTCAGAGACAACGGCTCATGTGACTTCTGTTGAAACTGAGGCTTCGCATCATGCTCCGGCTGAAGAGCCAAAAGTTGAATCTGTTCCGCAAGCAACAGAAGCAGAGAAAGAGCTGGTTATTGTTCTAAACGTAAGTGCACATCATGGTCAAATGCTGGATGGTGAAACATTGATGCAAAGTATCATTCAAGCTGGATTCCAGTTCGGCGAAATGAATATTTTCCATCGTCATCTTAATCCAACAGCCAATGGACCTGTATTGTTTAGTTTAGCGAATATGGTGAAACCTGGAACATTTAACATTGATACGATGGCTGAATTAACTACACCAGGTGTATCGATGTTTATGATGGTGCCATCTTATGGTGATGCTAATCAGAACTTTAAATTGATGTTACTTACGGCTCAACGTATAGCATCTGATGTAGGTGGTGTTGTGCTGGATGATGAACGTAAACTCTTAACGCCACAAAAAATCGAGCTTTATAAATCTAGGATCCGCAGGACACTGGATTTAAATCAATAGCATTTGTCTGTAAAAAGCCCCCGCTTGCGGGGGTTTTTCTTCTTTGGTGATAATCATGAATAAAAACACTCAACAAAAAATTGATAAACTTCGCGTTACTCTACGTCACCATGAATATCTCTATCATGTTATGGACGCACCTGAAATACCTGATGCTGAATACGATCGCTTAATGAATGAGCTAAAAGCATTAGAAGCTGAACACCCTGAATTAATTACCTCTGATTCGCCTACACAGCGAGTTGGTGCCTTACCTCTAACGGCATTTGAGCAAGTGAGACATGAAATTCCGATGCTCTCCTTAGATAATGCTTTTGATGAAACAAATTATCTGGCTTTTGATAAGCGTTTGCGTGATCGCTTAAAAAATAGTGAAGAGATCACTTTCTGTTGTGAATTAAAATTAGATGGATTGGCAGTTAGTTTACTTTATGAAAATGGAGTATTAGTACAAGCTGCAACGCGTGGTGATGGTACAACTGGGGAAAATATCACTGAGAATGTGAGAACAATCAAAGCTATTCCACTGCGTTTATATGGCGAAGATATTCCTGCTCGTATTGAAATTCGTGGTGAAGTCTTTATGAATGAAAAAGGCTTTGAATATTTAAACGAGGAAGCGCGCCGCACAGGTGGAAAAGTTTTTGCTAACCCTCGTAATGCCGCAGCTGGTTCATTAAGACAGCTTGATCCTCGTATTACAGCAAAACGGCCATTAACCTTTTTCTGTTATGGTGTCGGTGTACTTGAAGGTGGAGAATTACCTACAAGCCACTATGAGCGCTTACAACAATTTAAAAAATGGGGATTGCCAGTTAGCGATGCTGTAAAACTTTGCACTGGTAGCAAAGCAGTACTAGATTTTTATCACCATGTAGAAGAAATTCGTCCTAATTTAGGTTTCGATATTGATGGTGTTGTTATCAAGGTTGATGCAATTGCATTGCAAGAAGAGCTGGGTTTTGTATCAAGAGCACCGCGTTGGGCTATTGCTTATAAATTCCAAGCTCAAGAGCAGATGACGATTATCAAAGATGTCGAATTCCAAGTAGGGCGTACTGGTGCTATTACACCTGTTGCACGTTTAGAACCAGTTCAAGTTGCAGGTGTTGTTGTGAGTAATGCAACGTTACACAATGCTGATGAAATTGAACGTTTAGGAATACGTATTGGCGATACTGTAGTTATTCGTCGAGCTGGTGATGTTATTCCTCAGGTTGTCAGTGTGATTGAAGAAAAGCGCCCTGATGGTGCGCAAGAAATTGTCTTTCCGACACATTGTCCTATTTGTGATTCTGATGTTGAGCGCATTGAAGGCGAAGCTGTTGCACGTTGTACTGGCGGTTTAATTTGTGGTGCGCAACGTAAAGAAGCACTTAAACATTTTGTTTCACGTCGCGCTATGGATGTGGATGGAATGGGCGATAAAATTATCGACCAACTGGTTGAGAAAGAATATGTCAAAACACCAGCAGATCTCTTCCGTTTAGATGAAAAAATCTTATCTGGTTTAGAGCGAATGGGCGAAAAATCAGCTAAAAAATTGATCACCGCTTTAGATAAAGCTAAATCAACGACATTTGCACGTTTTATTTATGCACTTGGTATTCGAGAAGTTGGTGAAGCAACAGCAAGTGGATTGACAACACATTTTTCAACTCTTGATGCATTACGAAATGCAGATGTAGAAGCTCTAAAATCAGTTCCTGATGTGGGCGATGTCGTAGCTAAACATGTCGTTAATTTCTTCCAAGAGGAACACAATAGAACGGTTATTGACCAATTGATCAATGATGCAGGTATTACATGGCAAGCGCCGGTTATTGTGACTCATGAAGCGGGTGATAATCCTTTTGCAGGTAAAACCGTTGTGTTAACTGGGTCACTTTCACAGTTAACGCGTGATGAAGCAAAAGACAGATTAGTGGCGTTAGGCGCAAAAGTAAGTGGAAGTGTTTCTAAAAAAACTGACATGGTAATTGCGGGTGAAGCGGCAGGCTCTAAGTTAGTGAAAGCTAACGAATTAGGGATAACGGTTATCGATGAAGATGAAATGATACGATTACTTGATCAATCGAAATAATCATCCTAATATTTAATAAATGCTACTGGGAAACCTTCTCAGTGGCATTTTTACTTAAGCTAAATTTACATTTAATGTTTCTTAAGTAACTTTCAAAGTGTGATCAATCTATCTTATTTAATAAATAGTGTGTATACGGTTTCATGAGATTGTGACAGTAGTCACATCCTAATGTTACGCGTTACATAAAATGCTCTACAATATTTATTTTTATTTTTGGAGCATGCATGTCCTCTATCATTCACTTCGTTTTAGCACTCGCCGTTATTGGCGCATTAGCATTCGTTGCGAGTAACAACCGCAAAGGGATCCGTCTGCGTTATATCGTGCAGTTATTAGTTATTGAAATCGCATTAGCATGGTTCTTCCTCAACTCTGATGTTGGTGAAGGCTTTGTTCGTGGATTTGCTGGATTATTCGATCACTTATTAGGTTATGCCGCACAAGGTACTGAATTCGTATTCGGTGGCATGATGAAAGGTGGTTTAGCATTCTTCTTCCTGAATGTTTTATGTCCAATTATCTTTATTTCTGCATTAATTGGTATTCTTCAACATATCAAAGTATTACCTTTCGTGATCCGTATTATCGGTACTGTGCTTTCTAAAGTGAATGGTATGGGGAAACTGGAATCATTCAACGCAGTGAGCTCACTGGTTCTTGGTCAATCAGAGAACTTTATTGCCTATAAAGATGTATTAGGCAAAATGTCTCAGCGTCGTATGTACACTATGGCTGCAACAGCAATGTCGACAGTATCAATGTCGATTGTTGGTGCATACATGACAATGTTAGATCCAAAATATGTCGTTGCTGCTCTAGTACTGAATATGTTCAGTACCTTTATCGTCCTTTCTGTGATTAACCCATACTCTGTTGAAAATGAAGAAGAGATCCAAATGGGTAATCTGCATGAAGGTCAAAGCTTCTTTGAAATGTTAGGTGAATACATTTTAGCGGGTTTCAAAGTTGCATTAATCGTTGCTGCAATGCTGATTGGTTTCATTGCATTAATCGCAGCAGTGAATGCGATTTTCAGCATGATTTTCGGTATTAGCTTCCAAGATTGCTTAGGTTACGTTTTCTATCCATTAGCATGGGTTATTGGTGTGCCAGAGCAAGATGCATTACGTGTTGGTAGTGTTATGGCAATTAAATTAGTGTCTAACGAATTCGTTGCAATGGGTAGCTTACAAGATATCGCTGCTGAAATTTCACCGCGTTCTGTTGGTATCTTATCTGTATTTTTAGTTTCATTTGCTAACTTCTCTTCAATCGGGATTGTTGCAGGTGCGATTAAAGGTCTAAACGAAGTACAAGGTAACGTTGTTTCTCGTTTTGGTCTGAAATTACTGTTCGGTTCTACATTAGTAAGCTTCTTATCAGCAGCTATCGCAGGTCTGTTTGTTTAATCTCTGAAGGTAAACAGATAGCATGTGAATAAAATAACAATGTAAACGCAGTCACTTGTTAATCAAGTAACAGAAAATCAAGCAGTGCCTTTGGGTACTGCTTTTTTTATCTTTAAATTGCCCTATAATCGGTTCTATTCCTTCAATGACAATGTGGTAGAGAACATGTTAGACAAACAGCACCTTATCGATATAGCAAACACACAAATGCCATTTGGTAAGTACAAAGGGCGTATGCTGGTTGATTTACCAGAAGAATATTTATTGTGGTTTGCAAAGAAAGGCGAGTTTCCTGAAGGTAAACTTGGTCAACTCATGGAGATGACCTTAGCAATTAAAATTGAAGGTTTAGAAGGGCTATTAAAGCCATTAAAGCGATAAAATAAAAAAAATCCCGAAGATTTCTCTTCAGGATCTTAAAATTCTGGTGGAGCTAAACGGGATCGAACCGTTGACCTCTTGCATGCCATGCAAGCGCTCTCCCAACTGAGCTATAACCCCACATATTGGATTGTTCTAGAAGTACATTGGTGGAGCTAAGCGGGATCGAACCGCTGACCTCTTGCATGCCATGCAAGCGCTCTCCCAACTGAGCTATAGCCCCAACATACTGGAACGGGCTTGATAATAGGCAACAAGCACAATACTGTCAATCAGTTAATCTCACATTATTTATTGATTGCTGAAAAAGAGTACAAAAAAAGATACATTCCCTACTTTAGGGATGTATCTTTCTTAATAAGCAAGATTAACGTGGTAATTAAGCTTGGTTTTCTCTTTCAGAAATAAAGTCTAATGCTTTATTAATGCGTGCAACGCTACGAGTTTTACCAATAGCGTGAACGGTAACATCTAAGCCAGGAGATTGACCTGCACCTGTTACAGCAACACGTAACGGCATACCGACTTTACCCATACCCACTTCTAATTCATCAGCAGTATCTTGAATAGCTTGGTGAACATTTTCAGCTGTCCACTCTGTAATTGCTGATAACTTATCGCGAACAACTTCTAATGGTTGACGAGCAACTGGGCGTAAATGTTTCTTCGCGGCAGTTTCTTCAAAGGTTTCGAAATCAACATAGAAGTAATGGCAACTTTCAGCCATCTCTTTTAATGTTTTGCAGCGTTCACCTAATAATTTGATCAGCTCAACTAATGAAGGACCATTGCTGGTATCAATATTTTGTTGTTTGATATGCCAATCTAAATGAACAGCAACTTTCTCTGCTGGTAGTGTATTGATGTAGTGATGGTTTAACCAAAGCAGTTTATCAGTATTAAATGCGCTTGCTGATTTACTGATAGCCTCTAAAGTGAAGTGTTCAATCATTTCATCAATAGTGAAGATCTCTTGGTCACCATGAGACCAGCCTAAACGTACTAAATAGTTTAATAGTGCTTCTGGTAAATAGCCGTCATCACGATATTGCATTACGCTAACTGCGTTATAACGTTTAGATAGTTTTTTACCATCATCACCTAAAATCATTGATACGTGAGCATATTCAGGTACAGGCGCACCTAATGCTTTAAGAATATTGATTTGGCGAGGTGTGTTGTTGATATGATCTTCACCACGAATAACGTGAGTGATTTCCATATCCCAGTCATCAATAACAACACAGAAGTTATAAGTTGGAGAACCGTCAGTACGGCGAATAATTAGATCGTCAAGCTCTTGGTTACTAAATTCAATTGGGCCACGAATTTTGTCATCAAAAATAACAGAACCTTCTTGTGGGTTTAAAAAACGCACAACATGAGGTTCATCAGCGCTGTGATTATGGTTACCGCCACGACAACAACCATCGTAACGAGGTTTTTCACCTTTCGCCATTTGATCTTCGCGTAGTTGCTCTAAACGCTCTTTAGAGCAATAACAACGGTATGCAGTACCCGCAGATAACATTTGATCAATCACTTGGTTATAGCGATCGAAACGTTTAGTCTGATAATAAGGACCTTCATCCCAATTCAGATTTAACCAATTCATACCGTCCATGATTGCATCGATGGCTGGCTGTGTTGAACGTTCTAAGTCGGTATCTTCTATACGCAGTACAAATTCGCCCTTATTGTGACGGCTATATAACCAGGAATAAAGTGCGGTACGCGCACCACCAACATGTAGATAGCCAGTAGGACTTGGTGCAAAACGGGTTTTTATTTTACTCATTGGGATTGCCTTTGTACGTCTTACTTATATATAGATAAGTAATCGTGATTATCAAAAAAACGAAATGGTTGTCTTATTTTATCACTGGATGCTAATTCCTCAATGGCATTAAGCTTTTAACAGAGATAAATTTTTCAAATTGATGATTTTTTGTTTGACGAAGAGTATCCGTAGGATTACTTTGGTTAATTGCTGTGTCACTTATGGTGCTAAAAAAAGCATCTTGACTAAAAATAAAACGAACGATCATTTTCACGATAAAAAACTGATAAAAATCGTTGACTCATAGCGCAGTATCCCTATAATGCACCCCATCACGACGGGCGGTTAGCTCAGTTGGTAGAGCATCTCCCTTACAAGGAGGAGGTCGTTGGTTCGAGCCCAATACCGCCCACCATTATTTCGTTGTGATAAGTTGTATGATTTAGTGTAATTGGGCGGTTAGCTCAGTTGGTAGAGCATCTCCCTTACAAGGAGGAGGTCGTTGGTTCGAGCCCAATACCGCCCACCAATTACATTGAAGCGTGGTAGTGAGAATTTAGTCATCATGAAGTGGGCGGTTAGCTCAGTTGGTAGAGCATCTCCCTTACAAGGAGGAGGTCGTTGGTTCGAGCCCAATACCGCCCACCACTTCATCCGGTTATTTCGCGCAATATCACACATTTAGGTATGGGTCGTTAGCTCAGTCGGTAGAGCAGTTGACTTTTAATCAATTGGTCGGGCGTTCGAATCGCCCACGACCCACCATTCCTAAAAATACAACGCAAAGTAGTGAACATTGTGACGGGTCGTTAGCTCAGTCGGTAGAGCAGTTGACTTTTAATCAATTGGTCGGGCGTTCGAATCGCCCACGACCCACCATTCACAAAGCTACTTACAGATTTACGCAAAATTATTAAATGGGTCGTTAGCTCAGTCGGTAGAGCAGTTGACTTTTAATCAATTGGTCGGGCGTTCGAATCGCCCACGACCCACCATTCACAAAGCTACTTACAGATTTACGCAAAATTATTAAATGGGTCGTTAGCTCAGTCGGTAGAGCAGTTGACTTTTAATCAATTGGTCGGGCGTTCGAATCGCCCACGACCCACCATTTAATAATAAAGCGGGCGGTTAGCTCAGTTGGTAGAGCATCTCCCTTACAAGGAGGAGGTCGTTGGTTCGAGCCCAATACCGCCCACCACTTCTTTATCTCTTCGTTATACCTTCTTCTTTACTTCCTTTAGCAGTTATCTAAAACAATCAACAATGGTTATTTGGTATTTTTAATACTTGCGTTATTGCAGTCTAGTTGCATTCATTTAAACCTCAATCGTTTTCTCTGTATCTATTGTTTTACCATCTACTCATGCATTCCTCGTTCATGGCCACATATCCTTACCACATGCTTTCCTAGGTCCTTATATTGGCTTCATTTCTTTTATACCTAAGGTAATACTTAGCTACTTATCTTGTTTCTGTGGTGCTATTAGTTTCGAAGACTGTTTTAACTTGTTATTACATTGTGTTTTCTGTGAAAAAGGATCATAAGTCGTTTTTTTATTACGCTTTTTTACATTTTGTCATATTTTAATTATTTAAAGTGGAGGTGTTTAAAAAGAAAGTCATTCTTCTATTGTTAAGTTAATCATTTTTAGCGAGGAGGCGCTCAGTAGAAAATATGTATTTATTTTTAAGTAGAGCTCAAATTTCGATCTAAAAAAATTACTCTAATTGGAAAAGAAAGATCTACTCCTTTTAGGCGTAAATGTGGTCATTTTCAGTTTATTCATAAAATTAAATAACCTTAGATGCACTGTTACAAATTATTTGAGTACTTTTCATGAGCAATATCTCTCATAAAATGAGTAAGTTAAAACATTTTTAGTCAGCGTTGAAAAGTATGTGTCACTCATTTTTTAAGAAAAAATTCAGAAGGTTAAAAGGCAATAATTGGGATTTATAGTTAATCTTTCTTACTTTTTATAAATCATAGGATAGTGCTAACAAGAAGAAAGATTAATTATAATGATGTTTTATTTTCTTTATTCTTCTTTTTTAAAGATATGATAGAGCGAGAGTGCTTAGTTAACTCTATGATTTAAAATAAGTTAAAACTAAAGTTTGATATTTATCAATATTTTCATCATAATGAACTGAATAGTAAATGATATAAAGCAAAAAAAACTTATTTCATCGCTAATTGATTTGTCCTGAAGCGGTTAATTTCATTTTTTACGAAAAATGGAGAAAATTGTGCATTTGGCAAGAATATAAATTATATAAAAATATTAATGTTTATTTTGCTCTAAGAATAACTCCTATATGGAATAAGTGTAATTACTTAGGATGTAAAAAGATTAATTTTTGTTTTTTTTAACAAAATTAGATCATACTAAATTTGATATTTTACAGTTCATTCCATTGCCAATTTTGCTTAAGATGTGATGATTAATCTATTTTTGTAATGTACAAAATGCGCGTATTTGAGTGAAAAAGAAAGAATAGTATTGTATGGTCATAAAAGGAACGGATTTTATGATAATAAGCATAGCCTTCTAATAACTTACTGATAAAACAAAAATATTTATATTAGAACTCCCTCTTTTTCTATTTCACAAAGAAGATTTTTAATCTAATTAAAAATTAAAGTAAGTTATTCATTAATAAAAATTCAAAAAAAATGAGTAATTAAATCTATTATTCATTTATTCTAGAGTAATAAAGAATTATGGATCTTGAAATATATTTAGTTGAAAGAGTAAGGGTTTATGCTTATATAAATTAATTAACAAATGTTTAAAATGTGATTTATATCTATATTTTAATGTAATCGAAGTAACTTATTGATATTAATAAATAATATTGACTTATTTATAAACTCATCAGATTTCATTGATATTGCTTAAGCTATTTAATAAAAATAAGAAAATCATTACCTTTATGAGGTTAATTTATTATTTTAAATAAATTAGGCTGAAATAAGTTGATTTATTTTTGCGCAATTCAACCAATCATACTTTAAATTAAGCTCATGCTAGATAATAATTCTAATCAATGAGTAAAGTTTAAGGAAAAAAAAGCGTATTTTTATAACTAAAATATTTTAACTGCATGAAAATAAAAGAAATATACCCCTATCCTAGGTATTGTTTACTAGTATGGGTAAATTGCTGTGTTTGCACTGTCTTTTTTTGACTAGTTGAAAGTGTTTAAATGCGTAGTATATTATTTACATATGATAAGTCATGTTATGAATTGTAATATTTCTTATCTACTAAAAATAATATTTTATTAAAACAAAAAGGTGTCCTCGATAATATATAGTTTTACATATTATTGCATAGGAACACACCATTATAAAATTAGATATCAATCAAAGTGAAAAGCGAGAACAATATTATGAGTAGCAAGTATCCAGTCGCTTATGCAGTTGGACAAAAAATTAAGTCGTTAAGAAAATCTCAAGGTTATACTGTATTTCAGTTAGCAAAAGAGATTGATATTAGTGAACAACAGTTATTTCGTTATGAGCGTGGTGTAAACCGTATTGATATTGATTGCTTAGTTAGAGTACTAGAAGTACTAGGCGTTAATATTGGTAGCTTCTTTGAAGAAGTAACAGGTGGAATGGCTCAAGAAACTGAGCGTAATGAACAACATATTCCAGCTCATTTCGATAGCAAGGCTCTTTCTATCTTCTAATAATATTCTTAAATTAGAAAGTAACTCATTTTAGAATAATTAAATTGAGTAAGATAATTCTTATATGTAAGTATTTCTCTTTTGTTAGTTAATAATAAGAATTTTCTTAATAGATGAAATAGAGCCTCTATATGAAACCAATGCCCTTATTAGGGCATTTTACGTTTATAGAGAATGATAATTTTTAATTTTTATGAAAAAAAGAATAATTGTATTGCAAATGAACTGAGATTTTCATGCTTGGAGAAATATATTCTCATATTTATTTGTATGAGAAAAAAACAGCTAATTAATACTTGTTTAGAATAAGCTACCTATCAAATTATCTCTTATATTACCCACCACAATTTCACCTCCTGATAACATTTTTGAAGCTATTAAGCGTATAACTTACGCATTTCATACCAATAAATTTAAAAAGAATAAATTTTAATTTGATAAAGGCAAAATGTGAGCGTTGGTGCAAATACGTTATCAGATCAAAATTTAAGTATTTATCATTAAATGACTACTTATGATAATAGTAGTTAATATCACATTAGAATGGATTATTGTTGCCTCTTCATCGTGAATATGAAGAGGCAGTAACAATTAGTCTTTGAGAGGTTTAAGAATGTGTTCGAGCTGCTGATCAGTGAGGGTGATATTAAAAAATGTTTTATAGAACTGTTGTGTCTCTTTAGGGATATCAATATGTGCTGTCTGTTCTGGATATAAAACAGTCGCTAACCATAAAAATTGTAAGGCTTCTTCTGTGGTTTCACGACACCACCAAAATAAGCCCTTGGGGTTTGTATAAACTCGACCTTCACGTACCGCAGTAATAGATTGCCATTCAGGTGCATTTTTAATGATTTCAGTGTCTTTTGCATACATAGTGACAATGACATCAGGATTGGCATGAATAACTTGTTCTAAGGAAACATCACCTGCTCGGCTTGGCACATTATCAAACCAATGTTCGGCAACGTTAACACCACCTGCAAGCGCTATCCAATCATTATTTAGCGAAGGTGCGCCTGAGGTTCTTAATGGTGAACCAAAAGCATGATAGACCTTCATTGGTTTATTGATACTGACTTCGTTTACTGCACTTTTGACAAGCGCTTTATTACGTTGAAAGTAGGCTAAGTAATCTTTTGCTAATTGGTGACTATTTGAACCTAAAATCTCACCCGTGATCAACGTTCTTTCTAACAATGCATCCATTGAGCCTGACTTTAATAATGCAACACTGATCCCTGCATTTTTTAGTGCTGTTGTTTGTGCATCAGATAGTTTTCCTGTTGCAAAAAAGATTTGAGGTTGGCTAACTATTAATGTTTCGATATTCAGTGTGTCATTATTACCTTTGCTGGATATTGAAGCTGTTTTTATAGCTGGGACAATCTCAGTAAAAAAGGGAATAGTTTTGACCAAGTCGGTTGTGGAAACTATTTTATCTCCAGCCCCAAGCATAGCAAGGATCGCATTTTGAGCATTCCAACTAGTGGCGACTCTTTGAGGGGAATCAGGAACCGTAATGGATTGGTTTTGATAATATTGAACAACTCTTTGTGCTTGTACATTAAAGGAGAGACTGAGAGCCGAAACTCCCAGTAACGTAATGCACAAGGTTTTGAAAAGCCCTTTATACATTCTGTTTTCCTCTTAGAGTTCAATGCTTACAGACGCTGAAACTTGACGAGGTGTACCTAAGAAAGCATTTGCGCCACCAATTGCACCATTTTGGTTACCAGAGAAAATAGATGCCCAATAATGCTCATTAGTAACGTTATCTAAATTGAGGCGGAAAGTCGTTTTCTTATCCCAATATTGTGTTTGATAACGAGCACCTAGGTCGAGCGTGGTATAGGCTTTTGCCCACATAGTATTAGTTGTATTTGCTGCACGTTTACCTGTGTAGTGAATATTGGCGCTATAGATAACATTTGGCAAAGTAGGGTAATGGTATTCAGCTAATAAGTTGGCTTGGTATTTTGGTACGCCCACAACGTCTTTATCTTGCGTCTGAGTATTACCGGTGTTGGTCAAGGTAGGATCTAACCAGGTTATGCTACTGAAAATGAAAAACTCATCAGTGACTTTTCCGTTAGCGATAAGCTCTAACCCTCGGTTACGTTGTTTACCTTGTTCTTTAAAGATATTGTCGTTACCTACATAGGCAAAAGGGCGCTCTAATTGGAAAATAGCCGCATTTAAATTAAGATCGCCAATTTGCGATTTAATCCCCATTTCCCACTGTTCACTGCGATAAGGTTTTAGCACTTCATTTTTGTTGTCGGCAGTGTTTGGTGCTGAATCGCCTTCTTCTAATGAATCTGTATAAGAAATATAAGTCATCACTTCAGGAATAGGTTTAAACATTAATGCGACAGCAGGGCTTAATCCATTTTCGGTGTGATTTGATCCACCAGCACGATAAGAAGTTTCTTTGATCCAGTTTTGGCTTAGCGATCCCATCACTGACCATTGAGGATTAAATGTAACTGTATCACCTAGAGTGATTGATTGAACTTGAGAGCGACTGTTTTTGGTGCGAGCAGCACCTGTATAGAAGCCTTCATTAGAAGGATCATCATAGCGATGAGGATTATTGATATCTTGAGTTGGTAATGTGAATTTCTGATCATCACCATTTGCACCATAAATATCCCAACGATAACCGCTAGTAGCAAGAATTAAATCATGAGAAAGTGCACCGGTCATCACATGACCATTAACATTGACTGAATGACTTAAAACAGTAAAACGACCATAAGTTGTCGGTACTGATAACGTTGGTGTAAATTGCTTACCATCATTACTTAATTGGTTAGACACAGAACGGAATCCACGATCAGCTGTTTGATAACCAATTGCTGCACTTATTTGCCAATCTTCGTTAAAATCATGTTTTAGTCGGCTACTTACCGTTCTGGTGTGAAGATCGACACCCGCAAAAGCTTGGCCATAGCCTGCTTTAGTTGGGTCTGGTGCATCAGGTAATGCGGTGACTTTGGGTCCATAAGAAAATGCACCAGGGTAACCCATTTTTTTAAACCAATAATCACTAAAATTTACTTCTAACACGGTATCAGATGAGATATTCCAATCAAATGCAGTACTGATTAGCTGGCGACGTGTTTTGCTACCTGCGACATAACCTTTACCTTCATCATGCATTAAATTAATGCGATAACCAAAAGTGTTGTTGTCATCAATAAAACCACCTAAATCAAGATGACCTTTAAATTGGTTATCATTGACATAAGTTGCATTAAGAGAGGTTAAACGTTTTAAGGTTGGGCGTTTTTGTGTGAAATTGAATTGTCCGCTAGGGCTTGCTGGTCCATAAAGCGAACCTGTTAGACCGTTTATAATATCTACGTGTTCAAGCATTTCGATAGGAAAGGCTGTGGTAGAAATAATATTCACACCATCTAAACGAGAGTTGGCAACAACATTACCCTGCATTCCACGATTTTGAGGACGTCCAACATCCATTCCACCACGCGCTTGCATTTGGGAAGAGGCATTATATTTTAAGATATCCGCAACACTGGTGACTTGCTGATTTTCAATCATAGATTGAGTGAAAGTATTTGTTGTGTAAGGAGTATCTAGCCATTTTTTTTCACCTAATGGCCCCATATCAACTTCACGCGTAACAAACCCAGCACCGGCTTCACTATTATTCACTGGTTGTGCAGTAACGACGATTTTTTCAGCATTTTCAGCAGCTACACTTGCTGATACAGCTAATGTTTGTGCTATAGCACAAGCTATTGTCGAAATGATAAATTTCTTCACGATAGACTCCTAAAATGTATTTTTTAATTATATAAACCCATCGATATTAAAAAATTTATATAACGATACCCATCGCGAACGCAATGTAATGTATATCATTGTATAATTTTATATATAACGAGGATGGGCGCCGACTATACACCGAATAACATGTAAATAAAATGATATATTTGCTAATAATAAGATTATGAAATTGTTTCTGAATTAAGATCAAAAAAATGCCCGCTTAAACGGGCATTTTAGGAAATGAAATATAACAGAAGGGATATTAAGTAATTAATGCTCTGCTTTTTCTGCTATGGAACCATGATCATCATGTTTCTGGTGACGGTGATGTCCATCGATCATGCTACGGAATGTTTGAGTAAAAGTATCACCCAGTGTACATAAGTAGAAGTGCGCACAAATAAACATTAATGCCACTATTCCTAATACTAAGTGCGCTTTTAGCATCCAATAGCCTTCACCCAGTACTTCAGGATATAAACATAATAATCCAGTAACAAGTAACAGCGGCACTAAACCAAACATCACACCTAAATAAGCGAGTTGCTGAAGTGGGTTAAATTTATCAGTTTCAGTTGCTGCGAAAGGATGTGGCTCGCCTTTCATTATACCGTAAAGATAAAAGCGAGCTTGTTTGATACAACGACCAATTAATCCGCTAAATCTTACTTTGTAATGCACGCCGTTGCTGGTTGTTAAATTGATAAGAATAAAACCAATCCAGAACGCGATAAGTACAAAACCACAGATCTTATGTAATAGCACCATTGAAGTGACATTCCCGATAGAGAAATGCCCTAAAAATCCGCTCAATAGTAATAGGATAAACAGTAAAGCATTACCCCAGTGCCAAAAACGAATTGCTTTAGAATATAAATAAACTCGCTCTTCTTCATAATGACCAGAGTGTTTTGGTGCAAGGGCATAGCGTAGTAAACCATGAATAACTAATACCGCTATCATAGCAACGATTAATAAACCAGCTGCCATTAACCATACAGGCCAATAATCTGGCGTATAATGGAGTTCTGCTCCCCAGATACTAGTCATGCTTTATCTCCCTGATGGATTTCTTTACGACGGAATAAACTTGGTTTTCCGACATTATCTAATTGGTATTGATAAACGGATTTTTGTTTGATCCAAGCCTGAATTTCAGGTGAGTCGATGCGACCAAAAGCAAGTGCATCTGTTGGGCATACCGATACACATGCAGGTAGTTCACCCTCAGCTAATCGAGTATCAGAACAGAAGTTACATTTATCTGCGATATGCGTCATTGGGTTGATATAACGAACATGGTAAGGACAAGCACCAACACAGTAATCACAGCCGATACACAGCTCTTTTTTCACCTGAACGATACCATTTTCATCAATAAAAGAGGCACCAGTAGGGCAAACAGAAACACAAGGTGCATCCTCACAATGCTGGCAAGAAACACGGAAAAATTGGTAATGTGGATTACCCGCTTCGTCGTCATGAGGGCCTTGAATTTGGACTTGAAGTCGGCTAAATCCTTCTGGAATGTCATTGATGACTTTACACGCAACAGTACAAGCTTGGCAGCCAATACAACGTTTTTCATCATGTAACATGACAAATTGTTTATCATTATTGTTCATCGTTATTTTTTTCCTTAAGCCCGACTAATTCTGACACCTGATGTATGTACATCAGTACCTGATACAGGACTAATCTCATGAGGTAATAAGTTGCCACAGTGAATGCCTGTTGTAGTCGCTGCTGTTTTCGCACCTGCTTTTGCACCTGATCCCATATAAACAAATACGGTGTCAGGACGAATGCCTTCAGTGATCAAAGCATGTGCTTTTTCTTTGCCTATACTGTTTTCTAGAATGATTTCATCACCATGTTTAATTCCATGGTTTTTAGCTGTTTCAGGGTGAAGCCAAACAGGGTTTTCCCACATTAATTCAGCTAATAATGGTACGTATTGTGTTGCACCATTAGTATGAACGGCGACTTTACCTTGGATAAAATAAAGCTCGTCTTTTTCTTTTAATGGGAAGTTGTGGAAGCGTGGAATACCGTAGTTCTCTAAACGGCTTTCTAATTCTTCAGAGTAGATTTCAATTAAGCCACTTGGTGATTTAAATGAGAGAGCTTTTTCCATTGTATTGTTGCTATCAACATGCTTAATTGCATCTGGATATTGCTCAACAAAGGCTTTTACATAAGAAGGTTCGCGTAAAAGTAACGGGATACCATAAGACAAGTAACCTTTTTTATGGATTTCCTTATACAATGCTTCATCACCATTGACTTGATAAAGCTGTCTTACACCCATGTTTTCCCAAGGGAAATAGGCTTCTAATCCTAATGCTTTACCTAATTCTATCCAAATCAACCAACTTGGTTTAGTATCACCAATAGGTTCGACAACTTGCTGGCGTAATGCATAAGCAGGGTTTAAACTTGAAACATCAGAAATCTCTTCATCACGCTCTAAATAAGTGGTTTCAGGTAACAGATAATCTGCATAAGCAGCACTTTCACTTAAATAAACATCACAGCTAACAATTAAATCTAATTTCTGTGCTGCTTTTTCCAACTCAGGACGACAACTGACCGTTTGGAATGGATTATGACGAGACATAATCCATGCTCTTGTTTGATACGGCACACCTTCTAAAGTTGAATCAATAATCGATTGAACGATACCGCCGCCTTTATTGATGTATTTAAACTGAGGTGCTGTTGCATCAATACGTTTTGCGGTAATTTCAGGCATACCTTTAACGCTTGGTTTCGCTAATTCAGGTGCAACATTAATGCCCGCTAATTTATTGTATTTTGAAGCAGCTTTTTTCTGATACATACCGCCTTCACGTTCAATGTTGCCAAGTAAGGCATTGAAGGTGAAGATCATTCTGCGCATATTGATTTCTTCTTTATTAAAGGTTGCGCGGTGACCAGGCATAATCAGTGCATGAGGTGCTTTTGCTGCTATTTCGCGTGCGATACGAACAATATCTTTAGCGGGAACATCAGAATGTGCTTGAGCCCATTCAGGTGTTGTATCTTGTAGAACTTCTTTTAATTGTGGTAAGCCAACAGTAAATTTCTCAACGAAATCTTTATCGTAGAGATCTTCTTTAATTAAGATATGGCACATTGCCATTAGAACAGGTAAATCGCCGCCTGGTCGGATCGCAAACCATTCATCTGCTTTACTTGAAACAACAGATAAACGAGGATCAAAACTGACTAGTTTTGCGCCGCGCTCTTGCGCTGTCATTAATTCGTGTGTTTCAGCGACTTCAATACCTTCATAAAGGTTATGGCCGAAAGAGAGAATATACTTAGAATTCGCTAAATCCATTGCAAGATCACCACCCATCATCACTGATGCTGCAATGGCTTTACCTGCTGGGCAAGTCGATGCGTGTGTAAACGTATTCGGTGAACCAAATGCCGCTGCCAAATGGAAAAGGTGAGAAGAGAGCGAACCTGATTTAGATGAAAAAGAGATACTTTCTGCACCATAATTTTGTTTTATGGCGTTCATCTTTTCTGCAATTTCTTTATAAGCTTGTTCCCAGCTTATCACTTCCCATTCACCAGCGCCTCTAGGGCCTTTGTGTTTCATGGGTTTGACAATCCGGTTTGGATCATTAACTAGGCTAACACCACTTCCGCCTCTTGCACAAACTCGGCTACTTTGGTGTTCCGCATTTCTATTTCCTTGGATAAAAACGGTCTTGTTGTTAACAACCTGAGCTTCTATCGGACAACGATAAGAACACATTTCACACAGGCTAGGTGTTAATTTTGACTGACCCTTAAGAGAATCTACAGGATTAAATGCAAGTGCACCCGGTGGTAAGCTACTCACGGTACAACCCACACATCCTATCCCCATCCCCTTAATGAAAGAACGACGACTAATACTCATATAACCTCCAGTTTCTTCTTATAGCTAAATATTATATACGGACGGTTAAATAAATATTTGAAGGCGTCTCCATTTTATTAATCCATAAGTGATGAGTTAGTTGTAAATAATAAATAATAGAGAATAAGAAGTTAATAAATATCACTAAATAAATTAACTAAAATAGACAAAATCAAATGATAATTATTTTCTTTCATTGAATGCTATTATAAAAGTTTGGAGAAGAAATTGGGGATTTTAAAGGATATGACGGTTACGGATTGTTCTTTTAAATTCACTAACTTATGGTATTAATCTGTTTTATTAAAGTGTATTTGAAATGTATGATTAATAATAATTTAAATTTGACAAAAAAGCTCATCGATATATAATTATTTATATATCGAAACCTCATCATTTTGTAATTGATTTGTTATTTAAAAACCAGAATAAATAATAATTTTCATGCTATTTAAATCCCGTTTCTTCTTAAATTATCTTCTTATAAAAAATAGCTAACTTTATTATTTTGATGATAAATACAAATAAAATAGAAAAATAAACCAGGCTATGCTTGGTACAAAAAATGCGCTATTAAACGAGTCCAGATTAAGACTAAACACGAGACGATTTATAAATTATTATTCATTATGTTTAAATATTAATTAATGATATTGATAGTTATAGAACTGTGTCGTGATTGTCAAAAAGAGCTATTTTTTGTTTTATGTGTCTTAACAGCATTAATGCTAAGTGAAGGTGCGTAGGAAAAAGATGGAACGAAATGTTAAAGAAATGGCGACTTATTGAACACTAAAAGTCACCATTTGCCACATATTTTATGTGTAGTCATTATTGTTTTTTTCGTTGTTTGTTGTTTTTGTATCTTCTATATATCTATATAGAAGAAAGGATTTAAAACAGCATGACAATTAAAACAAGGCTCAGTAACAGAGGATAAATTCTTGCATGCCATTTGTCAGGAATACGAGATAAAAATCGTTCAGAGATCTTCAAACCAACCCAAGTGCTACAAATCAGAATAAGTGCAGCTTTTAGCCAAATATAACCAATAAAACCAGATTCACTATTTAAAGGTGATGTAAAAGAAAGGGTGACATAAGTGAATGTTGCTGTGAGTGCTAAAGGTAACGTTAATGCATTGGCGATTGCTGCTGATTGCGCCATTGGTGTTCCCCTACGACGCAATAAAGGTACTGTCATCACACTTCCACCAACCCCTAGAAAAGCGGCAATAATACCAATCACGGTACCATTAATGCTTTCTTTTGCTTTGGTCACTTTTTTTGAGTTGTGAGTAGGAGCCATAAAACCGGGGCGAAAATAGCAATCTAAAATAGTGATAAAAAGATAACCAATAAAGATCCACTTGATCCACACACCTTCAACCGTTAAGGCGAGAAGAGCACCTAAGATCCCTCCAAAAGCGATACCAATAAACAGAATGGACATGATATTCCAATCAAGTCTTTTTGCTTTATGGTGTTTAATGGTTGTGACTGTCGCAGAAAACAACATAATTAATGCAGAGGTAGCAACCGCGATTTGCATAGCATGTTCAGCGGGTAAACTGTCTATTCCCCAGAGTGTAAGAATAAGAGTATAGAGTAAGGGAACAGTGACAAAGCCACCGCCAAATCCAAATAACCATGTCGTGATGCCTGAAATTAAACCAAAAGAAATCAGCCAGAGTGTCATTTCAAATCTCCTGTTGAGTCAGGAGATTAACAATATAGAATAAAGCGATGGCTTACCCACGTAATAATGACAAGTTTATACGAATTTAGGACAATTTAAATATTATGCGTAATATCGATATCAACAGTGTGGATAATCTTCCTCGTGATATTTTGGCATTAGGCTCTGATTATCCTTATGACACATTACTTGAAGCTCACCACCATCGACGAGCTCAATTTTTATATGCCCCTAATGGGGTAATGAAAGTTAAAACAGAAGATGGACAATGGATTGTATTACCTTACAGTGGCGTGTGGATCCCAGCAGAAAAAGTACATCAAGTACTAATGTTGGGGAGTAGTACTTATAGTCTCTATATTGAGTCTAATAAAGTTCCTCGTCACTCAGAATATTGTGAGGTTTTACAAGTTTCCCCTTTGCTTCATCAGCTATTACTTTCGGCCAATGAACTTCCTTTACTTTATGATCTAGGTGGACGAGATAGCGCATTATTGACTTTGCTTTGTCATGAATTAGCTCATGCCAAGCCATTACCTTATTTTACGCCATTACCGCAACATGCTTTATTAGATGAATTGTGTACTGAATTTATGTCACAACCTAATATTCGCACGACACCAGAAATGTGGGCTGAAAAATTAAATAAGAGCCTGCGTACTTTTACCCGCTTTTTTCATAAAGAAACAGGTCTTTCTTTTCGAGATTGGCGTCAAAAAGCGTGTTTAATGTATGCGTTAACCGCTTTAAAGAAAGGTGATTCAGTTACTGAAGTCGCTTTAGAACTGGGTTATGAAAATCCGAGCGCCTTTAGTGCAATGTTTAATAAAGAGATGGGATATTCACCAAAATTGTTTTTAAAACAACTGAAAGAGTTTTAATAGAACAGATATATATAAGAATGAACATAATCATTGATGCTGATATTTATCAGATGGTTTTTAAGTTAAATTTCTTTGTTCAAAAAAGAAACAAAAAAATTCCTTCCAATATCAGTGCGTTAAAACTTGATTAATAGAGAGTGAGGGGGGTAAAATGTAGGCCGTCCATAAGTTGCACTTAATTTTTCTACGTATGTTCCCTTAGTTAAATGGATATAACAAGCCCCTCCTAAGGGCTAGTTACAGGTTCGATTCCTGTAGGGAACGCCAGCTACTGCCCATCCTATAAATTTAGAAATTATTCTTAGAGCAGTGTTTATCAGTTCACGCTATTATCATCATTGTTTTACTTCTTCGTTCAATCACCAATAATAAACTTAGGTTTTTATATGGACATAAAATCAATTAATGATATTCGATATCTGAAATTTTTATTTATTGCTTATTTTTTTCTGCTGGTGGGGTGTAACTCCAGGCCAACTGATATTCTTGTGCCTCCTGAAAATTTTCATCAAGTTTCAGAAAAAGTTTATCGTTCAGGACAGCCGACACCGGGTGAAATGAAATGGTTAGAAGCCCAAGGTATAAAAACGATTATTAACTTACGTGAATATCATAGTGATAGTGATGATGTAAAAGGCACACAATTAGAAACTTTCCACGTAAAAATGAACGCCAATAGAATTACTGATAAGGACGTTATTGAGATATTGCGTAAAATAAATAGCACGTCTGATCCTGTATTAGTGCATTGTTGGCATGGCAGTGATCGTACAGGAACTGTTATAGCAATGTATCGGCTAATATTTGAGAATTGGACAAAAGAGCAGGCAATTGCTGAATTAAGAAAAAAAGAGTACGGCTATCACGAGCTTTTTTTTCCTAATATTGTTCAATACCTAGAAGAAGTCGATATTTCCGCAATAAAACAACAAGTATTTAATCAGCAATTTACAGATAAATAAACAATTTATTGATTCAATACGCTATTGAAAAAATGAAAATAGCGTATTCTAAATAACAAAGATGATGTTTATAAATTTATGTGGAAATAAAATGTCAAATAATCAGATTAACTTGATATCAGAAATTATTTGCCCGCATTGTCATATGAAAAAAATGGAAGCAATGCCAACGGATGCTTGCCAATGGTTTTATGAATGCACGCATTGTCATGCTCTATTAAAACCCCTTGAAAGAGATTGCTGTGTATTTTGTTCTTATGGAACAGTACCTTGCCCACCTATTCAGAAGGCAAATTCATCTGGAAAAACATCATGTTTTTGTCAACATGAGAGTAAATAATTATTTATCTATAACAGTTAAATAAAATAGCTTTATATTCAAAGAGAAATTAAATATTAGTTAATTTATTACTTTAATTTTTAAAATGTATTCTTGTCTAAAAAATAAATTACTGTTAGATTTTATTTAGTCTATTTTTAAGATTTATTTTTATGTCATATTTTACAACCTCTCCAGCAATTATTATTACCATCACTTAGTGGTGGGGATTGGTTGTATTAAGAACCCGCCAGATAAGCGGGTTTTTTATTTTAAACTCCTTATCTGGCTCAAAGATAAGGGAAAAAAATGTTTACTCCTCAAGACGTTGACCAACATATCCAATCGCTAACTCAATTAATTGCGAATGCAGATCAAGCTATTACTGACGAAAATTTTGAGTATTTAATGAATTTTTATACTGAAAATGGCACGTTGGTGGTTAAAGATAATTTGCATGTTTCTGGTAAGCCTTCACTAAAAAAAGCATTTATGGCGATCGCTGGATTTTTCAATCATTCATTGCAAGTCTCTCAAGGAAAAGTGAAGGTTATATTTGGAGAAGATTGTGCACTTGTTTTAGCTCAAACACTTTTAAGTGCAAGTATGCCAAATGAAGGGAAATTTAATACAGTAAGAGAAGCGACTTATGTTTTTAAACTTATCAATGACCGGTGGCTTTGTGTTATAGATAACTCTTATGGTACTGATTTATTAAAATCATCTTCTGATGTTCGTTTACATTTTTTCTGTGGGAAAATTGCTTCTGGTAAATCAACGTTAGCTAAATCACTTTCTCAATCACCCAGAACGGTATTAATCAATGAAGATGAATGGCTATCGCGGCTTTATCCAAATCAAATAAAGACAGTGAGCGACTATATTGAAAAAAGTGAGTTAGTGAAGTGTGTATTAAGCGAACATATTGCAGTTCTTCTTAAAGCGGGAAATACCGTTATTATGGATTTTCCGGCAAATACACTGAAGCAGCGACAATGGTTAAAATCATTAGCAGATAATATGGGAATGCCTTATCTATTTCATGTTTTGAAAGTAGAAAGTGCTGAGTGTAAAAAACGATTATCTTTACGTAATCAATCAGATGAGGCTCCCTTTAAAACCACAGATGCAGAGTTTGATTTTATTACACAGCATTTTTCGTACCCAGATCCAGAAGAGCAATTAATGATAAAAGAATATAATTAAATAACATTATGTATTTTTATATTAGCCCATAATATAGGGCTAATGTTTTAAATCAGCTCGATAAGATAATCACAAAACCCGAATTATCTTATAAGATCAAAACCTAATAAAAGTACCACTTATCATGCATTGACAGTATTATGTGTAGAGTTTATGAATATGCGAACTATGATGCTACTCATCATAAGATAATTAGCGGAGAACATTATGAAGTATCGCCTGTGCGGTGTTGCTCTTTCAGTCGCCTTACTTTCAGGATGTGCAAGTGCCCCTAATAATGGGGAGGGGCGCTCTGACCCATTAGAAGGGTTTAACCGCCAGATGTTTGATTTTAACTACTATGTTTTAGACCCTTATATCTTACGCCCAGTTGCTGTTGTTTGGCGTGATTATGTGCCACCACCAGCAAGAAATGGCTTATCTAACTTTTTAGGTAATTTAGAAGAGCCGGCAAGTATGGTAAACAGCGTATTACGTGGTGACTTTGAAAAGGGTGCAAAACATTTTGGTCGTTTCTGGATCAACACCGTTTTTGGTATGGGTGGTTTAATAGATGTCGCTGGTATGTCTAAAGAAACAATGGAAAAAGAAGTCCCTATGCGATTTGGTAGCACATTAGGGCATTATGGTATGGATTACGGCCCTTATGTGGTTGTGCCTGGCTATGGTAGTTTTACAGTTCGTGAAGAAGGTGGTGATTGGGCTGACTTAACGTATCCTATGCTGAGCTACTTAACATTTTGGATGTCAGCAGGAAAATGGGCATTAGAAGGTATTGAGACACGAGCACAATTGCTCGATTCTGATGCCATTTTACAAAACTCTTCTGATCCTTACTTAATGATGCGTGAAGCTTATTTCCAACGTAACGATTTCCAAGCAGATGGCACCGTAAAAGAAAACCCTAATGCGAAAGCCATTGAAGATGATTTAGATTCCATTGATTAGTGAATTATCTTTTTTAGCTTGATGAATAAATAAAAAATGGTCTTAAAAAAGACCATTTTTTGTATAAAAAGTAGAGTGAAAAATTAGAAACGGTAGTTAAAGTTCATACCGTATAACCATGCTTTACCTGATGATTCAAACTCATAAGCTGGTAATGGTAGATCTTCAGATAATTTCTCTTTGATGGTGACTTTTTTACCGTGCATATACGCTAAGCCAACATCAACAGACATATCTTTGTTAAATGCATAAGTTGTACCTGCACTTAACCAGAAACGGTCTTGGTCTGGAATAGAGATTGAGCGTTTATCAGCCGGAACTGGGCTATCATCGAAGGCAATACCAGTACGGAATGTCCAGTTATCATCGTGATAATAGGTAGTACCTAAAGCCACACGCCATGCATCACGGAAACCTTCTTCTTTCTTGAATAGTTGCTGACCATCACTTTTACGTGTGGCTCTTAACTCTTCAAAGGCACTCCAACTTGTGTAAGCGAAGTTATAGTGAACAGCCCATTTTGGTGCAACACGGTGATAAGCGGCAAATTCCCAAATTTCAGGTAAATTTAAATCTAGCTTACCAGGGATAGTTTGACCATTGGTACCAACAATTCCCATACCTTCAAGTTGTGGAATTGAACGTAAATCACTTTGATATTCACCGTCTTTAAATTTCACTTTTATTTTAGAGCGATAAGTGAAGCTAATGCGATTACCTTCGTCGAATTCGTATAACAGCCCTGCGTTCCAGCCGAAGCCCCATGCATCACCTTTTAATTGAGCAAAGCGATCACTAGGAGATAAGCTTGATAAATAACCACCTAATACTTGATAATTAGGATCTTGGCTTTGAGATAACTTACCACCTAATACTTTACCGGCTTCACCCACATGACGTGTGATTTCAGCATCTGCGTAAAGAGCATTTAATCCTAAACCGACACTAAATTGGTTATTAACACGGTAACCTGCACTTAAGTTTAGGTTCATGGTTTTTAAATCAGTTTTACCACCGATAAGCCCCGCAGGATAATCGTTCGGGAAATCTGTTGCTAAACCAAAGTTTGTTGTGCCTGATGCGCCAATGGCCCATTTATCATTAATAGGGGCTACAAAGTGGATATTAGGGACTAATGCACTGGGTGCGATATCTTTTGCAGTGGTATCAGTACCTGTAAGAGGTGATTTACCTTTAATATCAACACTTGGATTAATTAGAATAGCACCGACAGAAAATTCGGGGCGATCAAACATAGTGAGTGCAGCTGGGTTTCGGCTACCTACGCTTGCGTCATCGGCGATAACGCCTTCCCCTGAAAATGCACGCCCTAGTGCTGAAGTAGAATATTCATTTAACTGAAAACCGGCAGCGCCTGCTTGAGAGGAAATTGCTCCTACAATGGCAGCTAGTGCTGTGCGAGTAAACAGGTTTTTACGGTTCATGACCTAAACCCTCATAATTTTTTTAAGTTAGTAACTTCTGATTAGAAGCGCTGGATTTTAGGTGCGGTTGTCGTTATGACAAATCAGACCAGTTGATTAAGTATAAAGTTGATTACCCCAAATGTTGCAAGTATGTTTTATAAATATTTCCATTTAGATTCAATAATTGGGATTTAGTTAACATATTTTTCACAAAACATCCCAATAAAGATGTTTTTGATTGTTAAATAAACAGAATAATCAATTATTTTTGTAAGATTGTAATAAAATTTGAGCTAAAGCAGTTTATTTTATTTTTTTGCGATTATGATAGATAATTAACATTTCTTTCGTTGGGAGACTAAAATGGCAGACGCAATTAATCGTTGTAGTGCAGAAGAAACCGCTGCTTGCTGTTGTGTAGATGTGGGTACTATTATTGACAATAAGAATTGCACAGCGTCATATCAGCATGTCTTCGCTGATAAAGCACAAGCGCAAGCAATGTTAGATCAACTCAGTGCGAAAGCACAATCTATCGCTTCAGAGCCTTGCAAAATCAATCAACAATTTGCTGATGTTGATGGTGGTGTTCAACTTACCGCTGATTTTACATTCTCTTGTGAGGCAGAAAACTTAATTTTCCAGTTAGGATTACGTTAATCCTCTGAAATTAATAGATTTAAGGCTGTTGAAATTCAACAGCCTTTTTTATACCTTTCGGCCACTCCATTATCTTTCCTATCATTATTGTTAAGGTTCAGACATTTCATCGAAATATTGAGCGCTAACTCCCACTTCTCGTAAAATGACGTTTCTGAAAAGTGAAATTTTTGTTAACACTATTATCAGGTCAGACCTCTTTAGTGTTAGGAAATCATTTTGTCAGGAGCCGTTATGAAGTCATCAACGAACAGTGCTATGAAAGATCGCATCGCCATTGTCAGCGGGCTACGCTTACCTTTTGCTAAACAAGCGACGGCGTATCGAGGAATACCTGCGGTTGAATTAGGGCGTTCAGTGGTTCAAGAATTAGTGACTCGCAATGAAATTCCTCCCGAAATTATTGATCAACTTGTTTTCGGGCAAGTGGTTCAAATGCCAGAAGCACCTAACATTGCCAGAGAAATTGTGCTCGGTGCAGGATTAAGTGTAAAAACGGATGCTTATAGTGTAACAAGAGCATGTGCAACAAGCTTTCAGGCGATAGCTAATGTTGCTGAAAGTATGATGGCAGGACATGTCTCTGTCGGTATTGCTGGTGGCGCAGATTCGTCTTCAGTTTTGCCTATCGGTGTTAGTAAAAAACTTGCAGATGTTTTATTAAGCCTTAATAAGGCCAAATCATTAGGTCAACGATTAAGTTATTTAAGCCGATTACGATTTCGTGATCTTCTTCCTGTGGCACCTGCCGTGGCTGAATACTCAACTGGGTTACGTATGGGGGATACTGCGGAACAAATGGCAAAGACTTACCATATTTCAAGAGCCGCTCAAGATGAATTAGCGCATCGCTCTCATCAATTAGCAACGAAAGCATGGGATATGGGTAAATTAGATAATGAAGTAATGACTGCGTTTTTTCCACCTTACAAAGAAGGCTTTCATCAAGATAACAATATTCGTAAAAACTCTGTTCTTGATTCTTATGCCAAGCTCAAACCTGCTTTTGATCGTCGCCATGGTAGTGTCACTGCCGCAAACAGCACACCATTAACCGATGGTGCAGCGGCTGTATTAATGATGAAAGAATCTGTTGCTAAAAGTCTCGGTTATCAACCTTTAGGTTATTTACGCAGTTATGCTTTCACAGCGACAGATGTCTGGAAAGATATGTTATTGGGGCCATCATATGCCACACCACTTGCACTTTCTCGCGCAGGCCTTGCATTGAGTGATCTAACGCTAATTGATATGCATGAAGCTTTTGCTGCACAAACACTCAGTAATCTGACGCTGTTTGCCAGTGAGCGGTTTGCTAAAGAGCAACTCGGATTATCCAAGGCGATTGGGGAAGTGGATATGGATAAGTTTAATGTGCTAGGCGGTTCTATTGCTTATGGACATCCATTTGCTGCGACTGGCGCAAGAATGGTCACACAGACACTGCATGAGCTTAAACGTCGAGGTGGCGGGTTTGGGTTAACCACTGCTTGTGCTGCGGGTGGATTGGGTGCTGCGATGATTTTGGAGGTGGAATAATGGAACAACAACAAACAACACTAGAAAAATCATCTGTTTTTCAGTTTTCAGTTCGTAATGACAAAGTGGGTGTTATCACCATTGATGTTGTTGGTGAAAAAGTAAACACGCTAAAAGCAGAGTTTGTACAGCAATTTCAAGATGTTTTAAGGCAAGCTCAGCAACATTCCGGTGTAAAAGGGTTAATTATCACCTCAGGTAAAATAGACAGTTTTATTGCAGGTGCGGATATCTCCATGATTGCAGGTTGTAAAACCAAAGAAGAAGCGAGTGCACTCGCAAAAGCAGGGCAAGATCTTTTTACTCAACTTGAAAATTATCCATTGCCGGTTGTAGCCGCTATCAATGGTGCATGCCTTGGCGGAGGGCTTGAATTGGCATTAGCCTGTCATGGACGAATTTGTTCTGATAATAGCAAAACGCGTTTAGGGCTTCCTGAAGTGCAACTTGGATTACTGCCAGGATCTGGCGGAACTCAACGTTTACCTCGTCTTATTGGTGTGACATCTGCGTTAGATATGATCTTAACGGGTAGACAAGTTAATGCGAAGCGAGCCTTAAAATTAGGTCTTGTAAATGATGTTGTCTCACAAGATATTCTATTGGAAGTTGCTGCTAAATGGATCTTATCGGGTAAAAAAGAGCAGAGAAAGCATTCGATGATGGAGCGTTTTTGGGCAAACACAACTTTAGGTAGAAATATACTGTTTGGGCAAGCTAAAAAACGCACATTAGCTAAAACAAAAGGTCACTATCCAGCAGCAGATCGTATTCTTCATGTTATAGAACGTGGTCTTGAAAAAGATATTCAAACAGGGTTTAAAGAAGAGGCAAATGCGTTTGGTGAACTCGCTATGACACCCGTTTCATCTGCATTAAGACACCTCTTTTTTGCTTCTACGGCACTTAAAAATGAAACAGGATCATCCGAAAAGCCAGATAGTTTGCACCATATTGGTATTTTAGGTGGTGGATTAATGGGGGGAGGGATCGCCTTTGTCACGGCGACAAAAGCTAATTTACCTGCAAGAATTAAAGATATCAGTGATAAAGGAATTGCTCAGGCGCTTAATTATAGTTGGAAAGCGCTTTCAGCCAAAGTGAGTAAAAAAAGATTATCTGCACGCGAACGTCAGCGCCAAATGGGATTACTCTCTGGCTCATTGGATTATAGCGGTTTTCATCAATCAAATATTATTGTTGAAGCGGTTTTTGAAGATCTTGCTTTAAAACAGAAGATGGTCGCAGATATTGAAGGCGTAGGGAAAGGTAAAATTATTTTTGCTTCAAATACCTCTTCGCTTCCTATCCATAAAATTGCAGAAACAGCCAAATATCCAGAAAAAGTGATCGGGCTTCACTATTTTAGCCCAGTAGAAAAAATGCCTTTGGTTGAAGTTATTCCACATGAAAATACGGATGAAAAAACGATTGCTACAACGGTAGCTTTTGCTAAAAAACAGGGCAAAGTTGCAATAGTTGTTGGTGATAAACCTGGATTCTATGTTAACCGTATTCTTGCTCCTTATATTAGCGAAGCATTGACATGTTTAGTACAAGGTGAACCTATTGAGAATATTGACAAAGCACTTGTTCAGTTCGGTTTTCCCGTAGGGCCTATTCAGTTATTGGATGAAGTGGGTATTGATATCGGTACAAAAATAACGCCAATATTAGTGAATGCATTTGGTGAAAGATTTGCCTCTCCTCCTGCTGTGGATGCCATTATTGCTGATAATAGAAAAGGCCGTAAAAATGGGCGAGGTTTTTATCTTTATGCAAAACATGCATTACCTTTCTCATTAGGTAAAAATAAAAAACAGCCTGATCCGGCTATATATCGACTATTACAAATTAAGCCTAAAAACCAACTGTCTTCCTCTGAAATTACGGAGCGCTGTTTATTATTAATGTTAAACGAAGCCGTTCGTTGTTTAGATGAAAATATTATAAAGCAACCACGAGATGGTGATATTGGTGCTGTATTTGGTATTGGTTTTCCTCCTTTTTTTGGTGGCCCATTCCGTTATATGGATAGTATGGGAACAACAATGGTGGCAGAAAAACTTAACCAACTTGCCGATAAATATGGAGAAAAATATCGCCCTTGTGAGCGTTTAGTTGAAATGGCTAAGCGAAATGAGCGTTTTTACAATTAATATCATCGTTTTACCATTGCTTTTTCCTTTTGTGACATTTGTTTTGATTGAGGCGCTTAGGCGCCTTTTTTCTTGTACTTCTTGCGTCAGATTAATAATTGGTGAATTTTTAATGGAAAAAGGGGTCGAAAGTGTTAATGATAGCCAGATATGGCAAAATAGTTATTTGAAAATAAATTTAAAAACAAAGCTTTTTAAAATAAAATTCTAAAAATGATGTTAATTTGTAAACCAACAGCATGTTCTTAAAAAGATGAATAATGCTATTGCAATTAGGGTATTGAAGATTTTATATGAGGATATATTGATTTAAACTGAATTAAATTAAGTATCTTAAAAGTGTAAATACCAGTAATTACAAAAAATAAAATAGGTTTAATAATTTACTATGCAAATTTTTATTATGCGCCACGGAGAAGCAGCTCTTGATGCTGCCAGCGATGCACTAAGACCACTGACTGAACGTGGAAAAAGTGAATCAATAAAAATGGCTGAATGGATGACTAAGCAGGGACATACAATCGATTATGTTTTAGTTAGCCCTTATTTACGTGCTCAACAGACATTAGATGCAGTAAAAGAAGATTTAGCGCTACCTAGTAAAATAGAAACAGATGATGGACTTATCCCCGGAGGGAATCCTTCACATGTTGCACATTACTTACGTGCCTTGGGCGATACAGGATATAAAAATATTCTTGTTATTTCTCACTTACCTTTAGTTGGCTATGTTGTCGCTGAACTTTGTCCGGCAGTATGTGCCCCTATGTTTTCAACATCAACCATTGCTTGTGTTGATTTTGATTTATCAAAAGGTGCGGGGGAGTTGCTATGGCAGGTATCACCCTCAACATTGAAATAAAATTTAAATCAATTAGCTAAGTAAGTAATTAACACCTTATTTCACCCGATAGGTGATTTAAGGGTTAATGCGATAGAGTTTTTTTGGTTTAGCGGCGAGCAATATCGTCATTTTCCACTAATACTAATAATGCAGCATCGCCTCCCCATTCTTTTGGGGCTTGATGAAAAGCAATGACATCAGGGTGCTGCGCTAACCAGAGTGGTGTTTGCTGTTTTAAAATATGTTTTCCATGGCCGTGCATAATACAGGCACAATAAACATGTTCTCGCCTACATGCCGCAATTAATGCACCAATCTCTTGTTTTGCAATTAGCTGTGTTAATCCATGCAAATCTAGAAAAAACTCAGGAACATAATCACCACGACGTAGTTTTTTTAATTCATAAGCATTAGCGCCTTCTCTTAAATAGCGCATTGGGCCTTCTGTGGCTAAGTTAGGCTGAAATTCATCTGAAAAATAATAAGAAGCATCAACTTGCTCTTGTTGTAGACGTTCAACAGCGTAGTGTGTCACTTTCTTACGTTTGGGTGAATGAAGTATTTTATCTTGAGGTAATTTCTTGGTGCCTTTTATCATCTCCTGAAATAACTCAATTTCAGAAGGTGGTAATGAAAATTTTTTATTCATTTTTTACGATTCTTCATAGTGTTACTGTCTTTATCAGGCAATAGTACATGAAATAGCGTCAGAGATAAAAAGTATAGGCGATAAATTTAGCATAAAAAAAGGCAGGGAATTTACCCTGCCGAAATAGTCACATAGTTAGCAAATATAGGCTGGTTAACAAGTTGCTCTACTCATGATATCTGTGAACATTAAACGCTGCTATATCTTCAGATTGCGATAAAAAGATATCAAAATAGTCTTTAAAATTAGTTATTTGCTTTCAAGTGACTGTATATTAAATGAAAAACATCTATAGGCGCATTTTGGTACACAGTTAACTCTTTCATGTTTTAAGTATGGTTCAATTTCATTAACTTGCTAATAAAAGTTAAATTAAAAGTATAAAATGCCAATATTTATTTATGAGTAGATCGTAAATTTTGCTTTTGATTACCTGATTGAAGTTTAAAACCATGGTCAATATATGGTTATAGCGAAGGAAATAATAATGTAGTGATGTTTTTTATGGTTCCCCGCTGATTTATCGCCATCTTCATGGCAAACTACAGACTTTCTATTTCTTCAGAGGACAACAGTTTTGGATATAACACTAAAAGAGGAAGCAGTTGCTGATCTAAGCACGATCCTAGATATGTTACGTTGGGCTATGAGTCAGTTTAATTCATCTGATATTTATTATGGTCATGGCACAGATAACGCGTGGGATGAAGCATTACAGCTTGTATTACCGACTATTGCACTTCCTTTAGATATTCCAGAGGCTCTGTTATCAACGAAGTTAACGACTTCTGAAAAAATGGAAATCATTACACTTATCGAAAGCCGAATTGAGCAAAAAATTCCAGTTCCTTATTTAACTCATCGCGCTTGGTTCTGTGGTCACGAATTTTATGTTGATGAACGTGTTCTTATCCCTCGCTCCCCTATTGGTGAATTAATCAATAACCATTTTGATGGTTTAATTCAGCAAGAACCAACACGTATTCTCGACTTATGCACGGGAAGTGGCTGTATTGCGATTGCTTGTGCTCATGAGTTTGAAGATGCTGAAGTCGATGCGGTTGATATTTCTGAAGATGCACTGGAAGTGGCTGAATTCAATATTGAAAACCACGGTTTAGTACATCGTGTATATCCAATGCAATCAGATTTATTTAGCGCCATTGTTCCAACGCCTTACGATATTATTGTGACAAATCCTCCGTATGTTGATGTTGAAGATATGGGCGATTTGCCTGATGAATACCAAGTTGAACCTGAATTGGCATTAGCTTCAGGTATTGATGGTCTAGATATTACGAGACAAATTTTACTAAAAGCCCCTGAATATCTGAGTGAAAAAGGTATTTTAGTGTGTGAAGTGGGTAATAGTATGGTTCATCTTATTGAGCAATTCCCAGAGGTTCCATTTACATGGCTTGAGTTTGAAAATGGTGGACTTGGTGTCTTTATGCTGACCCGTGAACAGCTCGTCGAACATTCAGAGTATTTTTCTACTGATAAACGTTGATGTAACAGCAATGAGACGATAGATTGTTATTTATTGCAAATAACATATTGATAACATCATACAGTAAAAGATAGGAATAAAGGGATGGCAGGAAACAGTATCGGACAATTATTCAGAGTCACGACTTTTGGTGAGTCTCATGGTATTGCATTAGGTTGCATTGTTGATGGTGTACCTCCTGGATTGCCTTTAACAGAAGCCGACTTACAAGTTGATTTAGATAGACGTAGACCCGGAACATCACGTTATACCACTCAACGCCGTGAACCTGATCAAGTACGCATTTTATCAGGTGTATTTAATGGTGTTACAACAGGAACAAGCATTGGTTTACTGATTGAAAATACCGATCAACGTTCTCAAGATTACAGTGAAATCAAAGATGTTTTTCGCCCCGGTCATGCTGATTATACCTACGAGCAAAAATATGGTTTGCGAGATTATCGTGGCGGTGGGCGCTCTTCTGCTCGAGAAACTGCAATGCGTGTTGCTGCCGGTGCAATCGCAAAAAAATACCTAAAAGAGAAAATGGGCATTGAAGTAAAAGGCTATCTTTCTCAACTAGGCCCAATTACTTGTGAGCTTGTTGATTGGTCTATCGTTGAAACCAATCCATTTTTCTGCCCAGATCCTTCTCGCCTAGAAGCGCTTGATGAATATATGCGTGCGCTTAAAAAAGAAGGCAACTCGATTGGTGCAAAAGTGACTGTGGTTGCGGAAGGTGTGCCAGCAGGATTTGGTGAGCCTGTTTTTGATAGACTAGATGCAGATTTAGCACACGCATTAATGAGTATCAATGCTGTTAAAGGAATTGAAATCGGTGATGGTTTCGGTGTTGTAACATTAAAAGGCACTGAAAATAGAGATGAAATTACTAAGAATGGTTTTACTAGTAACCATGCAGGTGGCATTTTAGGTGGAATTAGCAGTGGTCAGCCAATTGTTGCTCATATCGCTTTAAAACCAACATCTAGCATTACTATTGCAGGTAAAACAATTAATCGTGATGGTGAAGAAGTCGATATGATAACCAAAGGTCGTCACGATCCTTGTGTGGGAATACGTGCTATTCCTATTGCAGAGGCAATGATGGCAATTGTATTGCTCGATCATGCATTGCGCCAACGTGGTCAATGTGGTGATGTTCTACCTCCGTTAATGCAATGGTAATCATTCTACATCAATAATGTGGTCGATAAACTGTTGTAAGTTTGATGTTAGCTTTAAAGGTGTGAGCGCCTAATTTTATTATGCTCAGATCGTGTTGCTGTGGCTTTTTTAAAATAAATGAGATAAACACAGCAACACGTCCTTCATTCCTAATAATTCGGATAGATAAATGGATTGGCTCTTTTCAGATGGCATCTACCTTCTTCTCTTCTTTGTTGCTTTAATCGCCGGTTTTATTGATTCGATTGCTGGTGGTGGTGGATTAATCACTATTCCAGCTTTGTTATCCGCGGGGATCCCGCCTGTTCAGGCTCTCGCAACGAATAAACTGCAATCAGTAGGTGGCTCGTTTTCGGCTACGCTCTATTTTATACGTCGAAAAGTTATTGATTTAAAAGCACAACGATTTGCAATTTTAATGACTTTTATTGGTGCAGTTTCTGGTGCCATGTTGGTGCAGTTTATTAATCCAGAAATCCTTAAACAAGCACTTCCTATTCTTACCATAGCCATCGGTCTCTATTTTCTTCTTACTCCATCAATAGGTGCTCAAGATAGTAAACAACGTATTGGCTACTATACTTTTGGTGCAATATTAGGGGGAGGTGTCGGTTTTTATGATGGTATTTTTGGACCTGGAACTGGCTCTTTTTTCGCTTTAGGTTATGTCATGTTACTTGGATATAATCTTTCAAAAGCAACCGCTCATGCTAAGTTACTTAACTTCACTTCTAACTTTGGCTCTTTACTGTTTTTTATTATTGGTGGGCAGGTTATTTGGACTATTGGTTTAGTTATGCTTTGTGGGCAGTTTATTGGTGCTCGCTTAGGTGCAGGTTTAGTATTAACAAAAGGGCAAAAATTAATAAGACCTATGCTGGTCATTATCTCCTTTTTGATGAGCATCAAACTCATACATGACAATCATGGCGATACTATTGCACTTTGGTTTTCTGCACTTTTTAATTAGGAATAGATGGTTTTTAAATGTCAGCACATCATTATCAACAGTTAATTGATATCTTTAATCAATGTTTTAGTGAAAGTTTCCAAACCCGTTTAGTTAAAGGGGATGATGAGCCGATTTATTTGCCTGCAAATGAAGAGACACCTTATCACCAAATCGTTTTTGCTCATGGTTTTTATGCCAGTGCATTACATGAAATATCACATTGGTGTATCGCCGGAGAGGCTCGTCGCCAACAAGTTGATTATGGTTACTGGTATTGCCCAGATGGACGAGATGAAACCACTCAAGGACAGTTTGAAGTTGTAGAAATCAAACCTCAAGCGTTGGATTGGTTATTCTGCCAAGCTGCTGGTTATCCTTTCAATGTCAGTTGTGACAATTTAGAAGGTAACTTTGAACCTGATCGCTATGAATTTAGAAATAAAGTGAGAGAACAAGTACTCACTTATTTACGAGACAAAAATACGCCACCTCGCGCACAGCTATTTATTAATGCGTTACATTTGTTTTACAATACCCCAAAGCTAACGGAAGAGATGTTTCCTTATCAGGAAAATCCTTTAGTTAATTAAGGATTGCGAGAATAACTATCGCCTATCCACTGTGAAGGTTTTACCCAATAGGGTGGAGTCTGAAGTAGTAAGGTTGCTAGAACACACGTATTTATGCTTTGTTAATACAGGATAAATATAAAAGGTAGCAACATTATATATTGAGGATAAATAATGCTTTCTGAGTATGAAACGTACTTATTAGATAAAATTGATAGCCGTGTTGAACATGCCACTGACGATGAGTTATTTGCAGGCGGGTATTTACAAGGCCATATTACACTGGCTATTGCTGAACTTGAGCAAGAAAATAACACACAGTTAGAAGCGTTAAGATCGCGTGTAGAAGAGAGCATTCAAAAGGCGATAAAAGCAGGTGAGCTTTCACCTCCAGATCAAGCGTTAGTTTTATCTACATGGCATGATTTAGTTAACTCAATTAATTAATTCGGCATGTCTATTAAGAGAACAACCGGCATAAATCGGTTGTTTTTTCTTTCTTAATATCTTATTAAAATTATAGCCTCTAAGTCATATTTAAGATATTTGCTGTTGAATTAGATTGGTTTTTATACAAAAATTGATCCTTACTATTTATCAATTGTTTTTATTTGATTTTTCAAAGTCGATGTATCTCTCATTGATTAAGCATAATAGTGCTATCTTTTGTAACTCCTTGCCATTTCTGTAAAATTACTTTTAAATGTTTTTTAGGAATGTTTCTCGGGATGCAAATGATTTGCATAGAATATTTATGATAAGGATAACGATACGATGAAAAATTTCTTTAAAATAGGCCTACTGACTAGCGCTGTTTTATTTTTATCTGCTTGTGATCAATTTGATTTAGATAATAAAAAAAATAAGTTTTATTACAGTAATCCAAGTGAAAAAGTCATTAGCTTTAGCGTCGATGGTAAAGAATATCAGGTTGAGCCGGGTAAAAATGGTTACATAACGCTGTCACCTGGTGAACATAATTTAAAAGACAGCGCCGGTAATAATGCTCGATTTATGGTTTATGATCATAATAATGGTGGCATATTAAATCCTGATAATTTTATGTATTACACTCTTTCTGAAGTTTATGCAGTAAAGGGAAAAACAGATCAATTTAAACCTGTTGATTACCCCGTTATTATTAATGGCTATGAATTTGAACTTCCAGTGCGCAGTACTAATGCCACATTAATTGATGGTAATGTTTTTCAGTGTACTTATGCCTTAGGCGAGCCATTTCCTAATGAAATTCGCACTCGTAATAAAAATAATGACGGTAGCATAAAAAATAAATGCTTTGATAAACCTGAATTTATTAAATATATTTCAGCGGAATACAGTAAAGATTTAGCTCCGTTTACTCAAGAAGATGAATATAACGATTCTGTTAATCTTGATTTAGACTATATGTTGCCAACAGCAGAATTTACTGATCCTGATATTCAAGCTGAAGCAGAAGAGTTAGTTTCATTATTAAATCAAATTCAAGAAAGTGAAGATCCGAAGATCCATAACACATTAAAAGATAAACTTTATAAGGCGACACTCGCTGTTTCTCGTGCGTATGAGAATCGGGCAGTTAAAGACTCAGTAGAAGATAATAAATACTATGGTCGCTTTATGAAAGAGACTCAGAAGTTCCAATCTTACGGCATATTGCCTAAAGATTAATAATTTAAAAAATAAGAAATTATTTTAGCATTAGCATAAGCCATCCAACGGGATGGCTTTTTAATAAATTAAACATAAAAATATAAAAACAGCCGAGCTGGAAAAAGAGATGACAACAACACAAAACAAAATAAAAAATAACGATATTACGCTCCGTCAAACACAAATCGACGATGCTGTTAAACTACCTGCTATTGAGCAATCGGCAGGACAACTCTTTAGTACCTTAGAAGATTTAAGTTGGATAAGTGAAAGTGGCGTACAAAGTGTTGAAAAGCATTTAGAGTTTATTCGCCAGCAAGGGCACTGGGTTGCGGTTAATAGTGATAATGAACCAGTTGGTTTCATTATGACGAAACCTTTACCAGAAAGCTTATTTATTCATGAACTCTCAGTGAGCCAAGACTGGCAAAATAGGGGCATTGGTAAATTACTTATTCAAAAAGTAAAAGATGAAGCCAAGCTATATCACTTTGATGCTGTTACATTGACAACCTTTCGTCATGTACCTTGGAATGCACCGTATTATCAACGTTTAGGTTTTTCTATTTTACCAGAAAGTGAAATTCCTCATTCTTTGCAAGAAATCTTAGATGATGAAGTTGAAATTGGGGGATTTGTAAAAGAAATGCGCTGTGCAATGAAGTTTGAGCTTTAGCTTCTCTTTGCATGCGATGATGTCGGATCTCTCAATGAGTAAAACAAAAAGCAAAAATAAGCGAGCCAAGCAACCCAAGTCGGTTGCTTAGACATTTATTTTACTTCAATCGACTTTCCTCGCAATAATGCTCTTACCCAAAAACGATTAGGGTGTAAGGCATTCAATACATTATCTTCAACGGGAAAAGGTTCATCAAAAATTTGGCTTGCTAATATTTCAGCAGATAAAGGTGCTGAACATAAACCTCGTGAACCTAATGCGCTAAAAACATAGAGCTGATGAAAAGCGGGAGCTAATGAAGGGATCTTTCTTCTACGTTTAAATCTATCTAGGTGCTTATATTCTACAATTAATCGATCAAAGTCAGGCACTTCACCTAATAGTGGAAGATGATCTCGAATAGTACAACGAATACCTACTCGTGCTTCATTTCGGCTAAAATCAACGTCTTTAATCCAAGGGGCTTTTGCTAAACATTGTATAAGATGTGCTTGGTTATTTTCTTGCTCTTGAGTCGAAACAGTTAAATCTAATCGATCGCGGCGAAAGCTTGCTCCCACACAATGCAAATTATCTTGGTTATCAACAGGCGTAAAATAGCCATCATAACAAAGTACGGTTTTTAGTTTTGATAATATCTTTGTTGTTGGAATATGGCTAACTTGGCCTCTAACTGCGCTAATGGGTAATTTTGCACTTTGGGTAAAGTCTATAATTCGATGCCCATTTGCCAAAATGACGCAATCATGTTGTGATTGAAGTTGTGTCGTACACTCTCCATCGTGATGAACAATATCTAAGCACCAAGATGCTTCTTGCGCACTTATTTGAGTAACTTGATGATTAAATCGTAACGTTAACCCTAATTGTTCAGCGTATTTTAATGTATTGATTGTGAACTCAGTTGGTGAAAGCCAGCCCGCTTGTGGATAAAACAAAGCATCGCAATTAATGTCTATTCCGCTACGTTTATTGACTTCATCTTTATTGAGATAACACGCTATTTGAGCAAAAGGTATGGAATTATCTATAACCCTCTGTGCTTTTTTGCGCACTTTCTCGTTATAAATAACCTGTGCAACGCCAGACCATTGGTGTGAAAAAGGAATGCCTATTTTACTCAGATTGTCATAAGTGCGATGAGCAAATAAAAATGCGGTTGTAAAAAATTGTTCTAGTTCATCGGATTTACCATTGAGTAAAGGATATAACACACCTTGTCGATTGCCTGAGGCATTAGTTGCAGGTTGTTTATCTTCACAATATAAGGTGACATTAGCACCTCTTCTTAGGCAGGAAAGCGCCGTAAATGCACTGGCAATACCGCCACCTATAATTGCAATATTCTGTGCTTTGGTTGCACTTGGTCTTGCATAATAAGGGAGAGACTCAGAGGATGGAGTACGTGGAAAAACACCTGTTAGCATCTCTCTTTTTTGACCAAATCCTTTGATTTTATTTATCTCAAAACCAACACTTTGCAAACCTCGTTTGACAATACCTGCTGCGGTAAATGTTGCAAATGTGCCGTTTTCACGCATTGAATCAGCCATAGCTTGGAATAAGGTTTCACTCCACATTTGTGGATTTTTAGACGGAGCAAAACCATCAAGAAACCAAGCATCAATTTTATTATGTAGTGTTTGGCGAGTTTGAGGCAGGAGTGTATTGATATCGCCAAACCATAAATCAAGGGTAATTGCACCATCAGCAAGAATAATGCGGTGGCAACCTGCAATGGGTAATGGCCATTGAGAACAAAGTGCTTGTGAATATTTTTCGAGTTCAGGCCAATGGCAATGTGCAGATTGTAAATCACTTTTAGTCAGAGGGAATTTTTCGAAACTGACATAATGAAGGCGTTTTAAACGAGAGTCAGGGGATGTTTGCTTAAATTGCTCGAAAGCTTGCCACAGTGTTAAAAAATTAAGCCCAGTACCAAATCCTGTTTCTGCGATAACACATTCAGAGCGTACATGTGTACCAAAACGTGATGGAAAATGATTTCCATGTAAGAACACATGTCGAGTTTCTTCTAGACCATCTTGGTTTGAAAAGTAAATATCGCCAAATTGTTCAGAGATAGGCGTACCAAGTTCATTCCAACTTAAGGACGCAGTATTTATCGGGCTATTATTCACGGAACTGCCTGTATTTATCGTAAAAATTAACCAATATCTTAGCGCCGTTAGGTGGCTTGTGCCAGACTTAAAGGGGAAAGTGTATTATCAGCTTATCTGTATTTTTGTAAAAAAGATCCTGATCGGACTTGTTCGGCGTACAACTGTACGCTAAAGTGCTATTCAGAAATCCCGCAGCTACAACTATTATTGTAAAGAGGTATGAATGAAGCGCGCAGTGATCACGGGTCTGGGTATTGTTTCGAGCATTGGTAATAACCAGAAAGAAGTGCTGGATTCTTTAAAAGAAGGTCGTTCCGGGATAACTTTCTCAGAAGAATTTAAAGAGATGGGGCTTCGTAGCCACATTTGGGGCAACGTTAAGCTTGATACTGAAGGTCTTATTGACCGTAAAATCCGCCGTTTTATGAGCGATGCATCGGTTTATGCCTATTTATCTATGCAAGAGGCGATAGCTGATTCAGGTCTGACAGAAGACCAAGTTTCTAATATTCGTTCTGGCTTAGTCGTTGGCTCTGGTGGTGGTTCTCCACGTAACCAAGTGCAAGGTTCTGATGGCATGAGAGCTAAAGGTCTACGTGGCGTAGGTCCTTATATGGTAACTCGTGCAATGGCATCAGGCGTTTCAGCTTGTTTAGCAACACCTTTCAAAATTAAAGGTGTTAACTATTCAATCAGTTCTGCTTGTTCAACATCAGCACACTGTATTGGCCACGCCGTTGAGCTTATCCAGTTAGGCAAACAAGATGTTGTATTTGCTGGTGGTGGTGAAGAGTTAAGTTGGGAAATGACCTGCGAATTTGACGCAATGGGCGCACTTTCAACTAAATATAACGAAACCCCAACCAAAGCTTCTCGTACTTACGATAAAAACCGTGATGGTTTTGTTATCGCAGGCGGTGGCGGTATTGTGGTTGTTGAAGAGTTAGAACACGCATTAGCGCGTGGCGCACATATCTATGGTGAAGTCGTAGGTTATGGTGCAACATCTGATGGTGCAGACATGGTTGCTCCTTCAGGTGAAGGTGCTGTACGTTGTATGCAAATGGCAATGCAAGGTATTGATAAAGTTGATTATATCAATACACACGGTACTTCAACGCCAGTTGGTGATCTAAAAGAGCTTGAAGCTATCACGGAAGTGTTTGGTTCGCATACACCAGCTATCTCAGCAACAAAAGCAATGACGGGTCACTCATTAGGTGCTGCTGGTGTGCATGAAGCAATTTATAGCTTACTGATGTTAGAGCATGGATTTATTGCACCAAGCATCAATATTGAAGAATTAGACGATAAAGCAATGGGAATGAACATCATTACTCAACCAACAGAACAGAAGCTGGAGACTGTAATGTCAAATAGTTTTGGTTTTGGTGGTACAAATGCTTCATTAGTCATGAGTAAATATAAAAAATAGTTAGATATACTTATATTTTCTTATTAAAAAAAGCAGACTTCATTTTAATGGGGTCTGCTTTTTTATTTGAAATTCATTATGAAAAATAATTTATTATTCTAATAAAGACATCTTTCGAATAAAAATCATTAAAAAAAGATTATATAAATAACGTTTAAAAATACCTTACCTAATAGTTGCTCATTTTATTATTCTAATAAAATAGACAAATTTTGTTAATATGTTGTTTCTATTGAGAAAAATAAATTAGCTTCATTTTATTTCAATCGTTTAATTTAATTTTATCCAAAATCATTAAATATTTTGTTTTATATAGGGTTAGGCGAACGGAAAAGTTGAATAAGACAAAAAGAGCGCAAAAAAATTGATCTGGGTTATTTTATTACAAATAAGTAGGAGCTATTTAATATAAAAGTTGGTAATGTTTGCCACGGATACTTGTATTACTTTATATTTTATACTTTGATTTCTTGTGTCAGTTTTATTTATTAAATCTAACATTATGAATGTGACCGGCTAAGAATTTAGCCGGCATTTTTTATTGTTGTCTTTTTGACATTGACTCACATCTCCTGATGACAATCTACTTTTTTCTGAGCAGACTGACGTCGGAAATTCAGTGGTGTTCTAAGTTGTTGCACTAAGAGGACACCAAGTAACACAATACCCCCACCGACTAAGTGATAACTATGCATTTCTTCACCAAGAAGTGCGATAGCGATCATTGCAGTAAATAATGGCATGAGGTTCATAAAAATAGAGGTCGTATTTGCACCTAGTTTCATTACACCTAAAATCCACAGATAAGGCGCAAGAATAGAAGCTCCGATACCTGCGAAGATAACTAATCCAATATTATCTTTTGTTAACGCAACACTTTCGGCAAGAAAGAAGTTTGGCAATAATAACAGAACACCAAATCCAATTTGCACATAAAGTGATTGCCAGTTAGGTAGTGCAATAGACCATCGTTTTGTTAATACACCGTAAAGGGCGTATGACGCCGAAGCAATAAACATCATCAGCTCACCATAACCCAAACCTTGGGAAAGCAATTGAGAAGGTTCGCCTCGGCTAATTAACCAAACTAAGCCACTAATTGAAAGCACTGTGCCTAAAACAATACCCACCGTAGGTACAACACGTAAAACAAAAATACTAATAATAACGGTTAATAATGGGATGAGAGAGTTCAGTATTCCCATAAATGTTGCACTAACATAATGCGCCGCATAATAAGCTAAACTTTGGTACATCACCATCCCTAATGCACCAAGAATAAATAATTTCCACCAATATTGTTTAACGGTTTTACGATGATGCCAAACTGGCATGATCAAAAATGGTGTCATAATTAAAAAGGCGAGGAACCAACGATAAAAAGAGATTGCAGCAGGATCGATAACAGACGCAGCTGCTTTATTGACGACTGCATTAATGGACCAGATTAACACCGCTAAAAGCGGAAAAATTGCGTTTTTCATTGTTCTCACATCTATTTTTAAACCAGGTCGCTATTGTAAGTCTGTCTGATTAGATATATATAATGAAAACCAGACAACAGATAGGCCAATAAAGACAACATGACAAGAGAACAACATAAAGATGACAATTGAACAACAAAAAATGCAATGGTTATTGTCTGATCCAGATACGGTTCGATTTCGTGATGAGCAACTATTAGCTGAAACAGAGTTTGTTTATCATCAACATGATTTTGGTCAGTTACTTTATGTGATTTCTGGTGTCATGGATTTAGAAGCGGGAGGACAGCGGTTTCTAGCGCCACCAGAATTTAGTGTATGGATACCCAAAAATGTAGGGCATGCTAGTTACAATAAAAAAACACTCTCTTTTAAGGTGCTAGACATCTCACCAAGTTGGTGTGAAGGATTATTAGATAAACCTTGTTTGATTCAATTAAGTGCTATTTTTTCAACCATATTTTCCGACTTTTTTCATCGTGGTGTGTGTAAACCGCAAACAGAAGAAGATTTTCGCTTAGCTCAAGTACTGATTGATCAACTTAAAGCTTCGCCAATACATCATACTTATTTACCGTCTTCTAAAGATAAATTACTTGCTCCCATACTTTCTATATTAGAGCAGGATCCAGCGGATAATACCTCGTTAGAAGAATGGGCCAAAAAACGTTATACCTCAGAAAGAACACTTTCTCGTCGTTGCCAACAAGAATTAGGCATGTCATTTAGTGAATGGCGTAAGCGCCTACGCTTTTTACATGCAATTTCTTTATTAGAACAAGGGAAAAGCGTGAATGAAATTGCATTTGATGTGGGATATAGCTCTTCATCTTCATTTATTGCGATGTTTCAACAATATGCGGGCACAACACCGGAACGTTTTCGTCGATTACCCAATTGTTAAGCCTTCTTTTCATATATTTACTTAAAATCTAGGCGGATTTTACTGTCAATAATAGGCTTTACTGTGAATAAGTGGCAAAATAGACCGCTTAATTTTGTTTTTCGATTGATTGTTTACACACATAAATACCAAATCAGTGAGATAACACCGTGAAAATTCTGGTTGATGAAAATATGCCTTATGCGGAACAACTTTTCCGCCAATTAGGTGAGGTAAAAGCTGTTTCTGGTCGCCCATTACCTACTGATGAGCTTAATGATTCTGATGCCTTAATGGTGAGATCAATTACTAAAGTCAATGAATCCTTATTATCAGGCAAGCCAGTAAAATTTGTTGGAACTGCGACTGCGGGTTTCGATCATGTAGATATTGCATGGTTAAAACAGCAACAAATTGGTTTTTCATCAGCCCCAGGTTGTAATGCTATCGCGGTTGTTGAATATGTATTTTCTGCACTGATGATGTTAGCAGAGCAAGATAGCTTTCAATTAACCGATAAAGTTGTCGGTATTGTTGGTGTGGGAAATGTAGGCGGTCGATTAGCTACACGCCTTCGCGCATTAGGTGTAAATGTTTTACTTTGCGATCCACCAAGAGCGGATAATGGTGATGATGAAGAGTTTCATCCACTGGAAACATTGTTAGAAAAAGCAGATATTCTAACTTTCCATACACCTCTCAATAAATCAGGCTCATACAAAAGTTATCATTTAATTAATGAGAGTAACCTCGAAAAATTACCTGAAGGTCGCATTTTAATTAATGCGAGCCGTGGCGAGGTTGTTGATAATCAAGCATTATTATCTGTACTTGAGAAAGGTAAATCCTTACGCGTTGTATTGGATGTTTGGGAGCCAGAGCCAGATCTCTCTATTGAGTTATTAAATAAAGTTGATATCGCAACACCACATATTGCGGGTTATACCTTAGAAGGTAAGGCGCGTGGTACAACTCAAGTTTTTGAAGCTTATTGTGATTTTATTGGACAGCCTCAAAAAGTTGAATTATCAACTTTGTTGCCTGCACCTACTATTTCCACCATTTCAGTACAAGGTGAGTTAACACAAACACTTTTAAAACAACTTATTCATCTTGTTTATGATGTGCGTCGTGATGATGCTCCATTACGAAAAGTGGCAGGAATAAAAGGGGAGTTTGATAAATTACGCAAATTTTATCCTGTACGTCGTGAGTGGTCTTCACTACACGTCATTTGTGACAATCAAACTACGGTTGATACATTAAATACAATTGGCTTTAGTGCTACATATAAAAGTGCTACACACAAATAAAGCAAAATATTATTTTAAAAATTTTATGGTATTGGAGGATATCTTATGGGAGAAGGTTGGAATATTGCAGTTGTTGGTGCAACAGGCGCTGTTGGTGAAGCAATTTTAGAACTGCTACAAGAGCGTGAATTTCCCATTGGTGAATTAACTGCAATCGCAAGTGAAGATAGCATTGGGAAATCAGTGCGTGTAAATAGTAAAAGTGTTGCGGTTCAAGGTATTCACAATATCGAGTGGGCTGATATTCAATTAGCTTTCTTTGCCGCACCAACAGAAATCAGTGCGCAATATGCACAACAAGCGGCTGATGCTGGCTGTATTGTTATTGATTGTAGTGGCATTTTTGCAATGGATTGGGATGTACCGTTGGTTGTTCCTGGCGTGAACAGTGCAATGCTAGCCGAATACCGTACTCGTAATATTGTTTCAATTGCTGATAGCATGGTGAGCCAATTATTACGCGCCATTAATCCATTAACAGAATCTGCGGGTTTAACGCGCCTTAGCGTGACAAACTTAATGTCTGTTTCTCGTTTTGGAAAACAAGCCGTAGATGAACTGGCAGGGCAAAGTGCCCGTTTACTTAACGGTATTCCTCCTGAATTAGGTCGTTTTAATAAGCAATTAGCATTTAACATCTTACCTTTAATGGTTGATGACGAAGGTTCTATACAAGAAGAACGTCGCATGGTTGACCAAATTCGTAAAATTTTGCAAGACGAAGGTTTGCCTATTTCTGTCACCACATTACAAGCACCCGTTTTCTATGGTAATGCACAATCCGTACAATTAGAAACATCTCGTCCAATGGGGAGTGATGAAGCGCGCGAGACATTACAAGAAAATGAAGATCTGAGTATCAGTGATGAAAATGATTTTCCAACACAAGTGACTGATGCTTCAGGTAATGTGAGCTTAAATTTAGGTTGTTTCCGTAATGATTATGGTATGCCAGAAGCCTTACAATTTTGGTCAGTGGCAGATAACGTGCGCTTTGGCGGGGCATTAATGGCTGTTGAAGTAGCAGAGCAATTAATGCAGGAGCAGTTTTACTAATGAATGCGCAAGTGAGTGCTGAAGTGACAGAACAGCCCTTGACTGAGTCAGCGGTTACGTCTGAAAGCACAACAATCAAAATTGCTTTAGGCGTTGAATATGATGGTAGTCGCTATTATGGCTGGCAACGCCAAAATGAAGTGCGCAGTGTACAAGAACGGCTAGAAAAAGCGCTTTCACAGGTAGCTAATGAGCCTATATCTGTGTTTTGTGCGGGGAGAACTGACGCTGGCGTACATGCAACGGGGCAAGTTGTCCATTTTGAAACGACGGCGCACCGTAAAGATCCCGCATGGACAATGGGTGTTAATACTCATTTACCTGCGGATATCGCTGTTCGTTGGGTAAAAACCGTTTCTGATGATTTTCATGCTCGCTTTAGTGCAACAGCAAGACGTTATCGCTATGTGATTTTTAATCATCGCTATCGTCCTGCTATCTTGTCATCGGGCGTGACACATTTTCATTATCCTTTAGACGCTGAACGTATGCATCAAGCAGCGCAATGTTTACTAGGTGAAAATGATTTTACCTCTTTTAGGGCTGTCCAATGTCAGTCGCGAACGCCATGGCGCAACGTTATGCATGTCAATGTTTCTCGATATGGTGACTATGTTGTTGTGGATATTAAAGCGAATGCGTTTGTTCATCATATGGTGAGAAATATTGTTGGCAGCCTTTTAGAAATAGGGTGTGGCAATCAGGATATTACATGGATGGCTGAATTATTAGCCTTAAAGGACAGAACTAAAGCGGCGGCAACAGCAAAAGCTAATGGGCTGTATTTGGTGTCTGTGGATTATCCTGAGCATTTTGAATTACCAAAACCTGCAATGGGCCCACTATTTTTAGCGGATAACCCTATTGAGATATCTCAATCATAAAAACACCCAGTTCTCTGAGGATTTATGGAAATATTAACGCAATTTGTTGATTTAATTAAACTTCTAATTGATTTTATTTTACATATTGATGCGCATTTAGCAGAACTCGTCGCACAATATGGTACGTGGGTCTATGCCATCTTGTTTCTTATTGTTTTTTGTGAAACAGGGTTGGTGGTAACGCCTTTCTTACCCGGAGACTCCTTATTATTTGTTGCTGGCGCTTTAGCTTCACTAGAAACCAATGATGTGAATGTCCATATTATTGTTTTACTGCTACTTTGTGCCGCTATTTTAGGGGATGCTGTTAACTATTCTATTGGGCGACTTTTTGGTGAAAAACTATTCAGCAAGCCTGATTCAAAGATTTTCCGTCGTGAATATTTAGATAAAACCCATGCCTTTTATGAAAAGCATGGTGGTAAAGCAATAATTTTGGCAAGATTCGTGCCGATTATCCGAACTTTTGCTCCATTCGTTGCAGGAATGGGTAAAATGTCATATCGTCATTTTGCCTTTTATAATGTTACTGGGGCAGTTGTATGGGTACTGCTATTTACTTATGCAGGATACTTTTTTGGTGACTTAGATATAGTTCAAAAGAACTTAAAATTGCTAATTGTTGCCATTATTGTTATTTCTATTTTACCGGGCGTTATTGAGATCCTACGCCACCGCAGAGCGAGTGCAAAAGCAAAGAAAGAAAGTGATAACAAAGAGGTTTGAGCAGTTATCATAAGTTTTTGCCGTAGAATAGCCATAATAAAGAGATGCGCTGAAATTAAGTAAGCGGTATCATCATAAACTTTGCTAACCACACAGCCAGTGCATTGTGGTTGATACGCTAACAATAATTTTACTGGCGAAGGTCAGATTCAGACGAAAAGGTCCATTAATGAGCTGGATTGAAAAAATTCTAAACAAAAGCACTATCACAAGTTCACGTAAAGCCAATATCCCTGAAGGGGTTTGGACTAAATGTGACAGCTGTGGGCAGGTACTCTATCGCGCAGAATTAGAGCGCAATTTAGAGGTTTGTCCTAAATGTGATCACCATATGCGCATTTCAGCGCGCCGTCGCCTTGAGACTTTCCTTGATACAGGAAGTACAACAGAATTAGGTAGCGAATTAGAGCCTAAAGATATTCTGAAATTCCGAGACTCTAAAAAATACAAAGACAGAATCAGCACTGCTCAAAAACAAACGCAAGAAAAAGATGCATTAATCGTGATGAAAGGAACGCTGAAAAAGATGCCAGTTGTTGCTGCATCCTTTGAATTTGCGTTTATGGGCGGTTCGATGGCTTCTGTTGTGGGGGCACGTTTTGTTCGTGCTGTTGAACAAGCACTAGAAGATAACTGCCCATTAATTTGCTTCTCTGCAAGTGGTGGCGCTCGTATGCAAGAAGCGCTGATGTCATTAATGCAAATGGCAAAAACCAGTGCAGCATTAGCAAAAATGCAAGAGCGTGGTTTACCTTATATTTCAGTTATGACTGACCCCACAATGGGTGGCGTTTCTGCAAGTTTAGCGATGTTAGGTGATATCAACGTTGCTGAACCTAAAGCACTCATTGGTTTTGCAGGCCCTCGTGTTATTGAACAAACAGTACGTGAAAAACTGCCTGCTGGTTTCCAACGCAGTGAGTTCCTACTAGAAAAAGGGGCGATTGATATGATTATTCGCCGTCCTGAAATGCGTGATGAGCTGGCTGAATTACTGGCTAAGCTGACTCAGTATGATTTAGTCGAAGATGAAAATGAAATCATCGGTGAAGAAATGATTGCTGATGAAATTGAATCTACAGACAACGAGCCAGAAATTAACATCGAAACGAATAAAAAAGAAGATGTCTAATATCATAACTGCTCCTAAAGCCACATCGCCTTTGTCGGTGTGGCTTTCTTATCTTGAACATTTACACTCTAGCGCCATTGATATGGGGTTAGAGCGAGTAGGCAAGGTAGGAAAAATATTGAACGTGTTACGTCCTGCGCCTAAGGTAATCACTGTCTCAGGCACAAATGGAAAAGGCACAACCTGCCATATGCTAGAATCAATCTTGATAGCATCAGGATTGAAAGTCGGCGTTTATAGCTCCCCACATCTTGTTCGTTATACAGAACGCGTTCGTATCCAAGGTAAAGAACTCTCCGAAGATGCTTTTTGTGAAGTCTTTGCAGAAATCGAACAAGCTAGAGGCGATATATCGCTCACTTTTTTTGAATATGGCACTCTGGCTGCGCTGAAGTTATTTCAACAAGCACAACTTGATGTTGTTATTCTTGAAGTAGGATTAGGCGGTCGGTTAGATGCAACGAATATCGTTGATGCAGATATTGCTGCTATCACAAGTATTGCCCTCGATCACACTGATTGGTTAGGTGCCGATAGAGAGCATATTGGTCACGAGAAAGCCGGTATTTTCCGAGCCAATCATTATGCTGTTGTGGGTGAGCCTGATATGCCTCATTCCATTGCTCAAGTTGCCAATGAAAAACAAGCTAAGCTTTTCCGTCGTGGAACAGATTGGTCTTTTGTTATTGAAGGTGATCACTGGCATTGGCGTAGTGTTGACTGTAAATTTGATACGTTGCCAATCCCTAATATTCCGTTAGCCAATGCGGCGACAGCAATGGGTGTTATTCGTTGCTTGCTCAAATCTGATGACAAAGTCAGCCAATCAATAACACAGCAAAGTATTGTCGAAGGTATGTCTCGTGCACAATTACCGGGTCGTTTTCAGGTAATTTCTCAACATCCTTTGGTTATTTTTGATGTGGCTCATAATCCTCATGCTGCAGGATATTTAGCGGAAAAATTATCACAATTACCACAAAAATCTGATACTCAAGTGCGTATTGTTGTTGGTATGCTGGGTGATAAAGATATAGCAGGAACATTAGCGTGCTTAACACCATTGGCTGATCATTGGTATGTCGCTCCACTTAATGAGTTTCGTGGTGCTTCTGCTGATGTATTAGCTCAACATCTTGAGAAACCAATGGTATTCGATAGTGTTGAAAATGCATGGCAACAAGCAATGTCTGATGCCGCTCCTAACGATATTGTTGTGGTTTGTGGCTCATTTCATACTGTCGCGCATGTGATGGAACTTTTGGAAAAGGAGAGTGTGGGTGGCGAGTAAATTTCAAAATCGCTTAGTCGGTGCCGTTGTATTGGTGGCAGTAGGGGTTATTTTTTTACCTGCACTGCTCGACGGCGATAAGAAATATAACGAAGACCAGTTCGCCTCTATTCCTTTAGTACCCAAACCAGGTGATGAGCAAGAAATAGAATCTATCGCCCCGATAGAGCAAACCGCAGTGCCTTCTACTCCATCAGAAGGCGCATCTGAAGGTATGCTTTCTGAAGCAGTGACAGGCGTTGAGCAACCTGCGGTTACAACACCTGAACCACCTGCTGTTGTACCTGCTACACCACCAGTACAACCGTCGCAACCACAACCGCAACCAGAGCCTCCTGCTGTGGTTACGCCACCAGTACAACCACCAGCACCTCCAGTGCAAGAAACTAAGCCACCGAAAGGCGAGGCTTGGGTTGTTCAATTAGGTGCGTTGAAAAATGCGGCGAAGGTAGAAGAAATTATTGCGAAAATGCATTTCTCAGGTTATCCAGTATATACCATACCTGCACGCCCAGTTGCAGGACAAGTGACTCGAATTTACATTGGCCCTAGCGCATCTAAGTCAGAATTACAGGCTATTTTGCCTCATTTAAAAGAGCTTACGGGCTTACAAGGTGAGGTAAGGGCATATAAGCCTTAATTTTTTCTAAACGAGTCATCAGATGAGTGATGTAACAAAGCGTTAACTTATTGCGGCGATTATGATTTTTCATATCGCCGTAAATTATTTTGAATTTAGCGAAAATTAGCATTACGCAAACGTTTTCGTTTTCTGTTAGAATGCTTCCGTATTAATGCGGAGCATCATTATTGGATAAAGAATTTATGGTCTGGATAGATTACGCCATCATTGCCATTATTGGTTTTTCCGCATTAGTCAGCCTGATCCGTGGCTTTGTTCGTGAAGCATTGTCACTCATCACCTGGGGTTGTGGTTTCTTTGTTGCTAGTCAGTTTTATCCTTATCTTGCCGTCTATTTTACCCGGTTTGAAGATGAGCTGGTTCGTAACGGGATTGCAATAGTTACGTTATTTATTGCGACACTGATTGTCGGTGCCGTTGTGAATTATGTGATTAGCTCTCTTGTTCAACGCACAGGGTTATCAGGTACAGATCGTGTATTGGGGGTCTGTTTCGGGGCTTTAAGAGGCGTGCTGATAGTCTCAGCATTACTTTTTGTTTTAGGCGCGTTTACGCCTATGGCAGATAGCGCTGATTGGCAACGTTCTGAGCTTATTCCTCAATTCAACCATATTATTAGGTGGTTCTTTGACTACCTGCAAAATGCGTCAAGTTTCGTGTCGGAGAGAATATAACCTCTCCGTCTGGCTGATGAGGATCTATTCATGTGCGGTATTGTCGGTATCGCTGGAGCTAATCCAGTAAACCAATCAATTTATGATGCGTTAACGGTGTTACAACACCGAGGTCAAGATGCAGCAGGCATTGCAACGATAGACGGTAACAACGGTTTCCGTCTTCGCAAAGCGAACGGACTGGTTAAAGATGTGTTCGAAACTCGTCATATGTTGCGTTTAAAAGGTACTATCGGGATAGGGCATGTCCGTTATCCAACAGCGGGTAGTTCTAGTGCATCAGAAGCGCAACCTTTTTATGTGAATTCACCTTTTGGTATTACGTTGGCGCACAATGGTAATTTAACCAATGCGCATTTATTACGTCGCCAATTATTTGAAACAGCGCGTCGCCATATCAATACCACCTCTGATTCTGAAATATTACTCAATGTATTAGCATATGAATTAGACCGTTTTGACCATTTTCCGCTTGAGCCTGATAATATTTTTGCCGCCGTTGCAGCAATGCATAAAAAACTCCGCGGGGCTTATGCTTGTGTCGCTTTGATCATCGGTCATGGCTTACTGGCTTTTCGTGATCCCTTTGGTATTCGTCCTTTAGTATTGGGTAAACGTACCTTAGAAGATGGTCGCCATGAATATATGGTTGCATCTGAAAGTGTTGCACTTGATACGTTAGGTTTTGAATTTTTACGTGACGTTGCACCGGGTGAAGCAGTTTATATCACAGAGCAAGGACAACTCTTTACTCGCCAATGTGCTGAAAATCCGCAGTTAATGCCTTGTCTGTTTGAGTATGTTTACTTTGCTCGCCCTGATTCCTTTATCGATAAAATTTCGGTTTATAATGCGCGTTTACGCATGGGGCAGAAATTAGGCGCTAAAATTGCCAAAGAGTGGGATGATTTACATATTGATGTTGTGATCCCAATCCCTGAAACATCTTGTGATATTGCCTTAGAAATAGCTCATATTCTCAATAAACCTTATCGCCAAGGCTTTGTAAAAAATCGCTATGTTGGTCGTACCTTTATTATGCCGGGCCAGCAAGAGCGTCGTAAGTCAGTTAGGCGTAAATTGAATGCAAATCGCGCAGAGTTTCGTGATAAAAATGTTCTGTTGATTGATGACTCTATTGTACGTGGCACAACGTCAGAGCAAATTGTCGAACTCGCAAGAGAAGCGGGTGCGAAGAAAGTCTATTTTGCCTCCGCAGCGCCAGAAGTTCGCTTCCCTAATGTGTATGGTATTGATATGCCAAATGCCAATGAGCTTATTGCTCATGGACGTGAAGTGGATGAGATTCGTAAATTAATTGGTGCTGATGGACTTATTTTCCAAGATCTCACTGATTTAATCGCCGCAGTACAAGAAGAGAATCCTGATATTAATCAGTTTGAATGTTCTGTATTTGATGGTGTTTATATTACGAAAGATATCGACCAAGATTACTTGGATTATTTAGAAAATCTACGTCGTGATGATGAACATAAAATTCGTGATCAGAATGAAATAGAAAATTTGGAAATCTATAACGAAGGCTGATTTTTCGGTAAGATACCTTCCTTATAAAGCGTCGATGCCAGTGTGTTCTGCATCGACGCTTGTTTTTTGAGGGTTAATCATCATAATGATTAACAAAGGTATATATTCTGAGGATTATAATGAAAAAGCTGATAGTTGGGCTAACAGGTGCTAGTGGTGCAATTTACGGTATACGTTTATTAGAGATACTAAAATCTGTGCCGTCAGTTGAAACACATTTGGTGATTAGCCAAGCTGCACGCCGTACTATTTCATTAGAAACTGATTATTCGCTAAAAGATATTCATGCTTTAGCGGATGTGATTTATGACGATCGCGATATTGGCGCATCTATCTCTTCAGGATCGTTTCGTGTCAATGGAATGGTCATATTACCTTGCTCAATCAAAAGCCTGTCAGGTATTGTTCATAGCTATACAGATACCTTAGTCACTCGTGCTGCAGATGTGGTATTAAAAGAAGGGCGTAAGTTAGTGTTATGTGTGCGTGAAACACCTCTGCATTTGGGTCATTTGCGATTAATGACGCAAGCTTCTGAGTTAGGCGCCGTAATTATGCCCCCAGTACCTGCATTCTATTTTCAGCCTAAAACAATTGATGATATTGTTAATCAAACTGTGAATCGTGTACTTGATCAGTTTGATATTGATTTACCTGATGATTTATTTCAACGGTGGGAAGGGGATAAGCCGACTCGCTAAGTATACTCGTCATACTTCAAGGTGCAGCGTTGTTGACTACATTCATTCACACTAGTCACATACTATTGTATGCTCCTAGCGACTCATTCACTTGTCGCCTAGCTGCATCTTGAATTATTTAGAGTATCTATTCCGTAGAATACCTATTTCGAATTATTGAGAATATAAAAGAGATCATTTTCCTGTGGTAATAATATCTTTTAATGCCTCTTCTAAGTGTGGGTAACGAAATTCAAAGCCAGCACTGAGTAATTTTTCAGGTATAGCTTGTTGTCCACCTAATACTAATGTGGCGCTTTCTCCCATCACTAGACGTAATACACTTTCGGGAACTGTCATTAAGGCTGGGCGGTTAAAAGCTTTTCCTAATAGGCGAGTAAACTCTTTATTTTGTACAGGGTTAGGTGCTGTTAAGTTAAACGCGCCTTTAGCATCTTGGGTCTTAAGCAAGAAAACAATCGCATTGACCATATCATCAATATGGATCCACGGCATATACTGTTTTCCGCTTCCCAATTTGCCACCTAATCCTAACTTAAAAGGTTTGCTCATTTTAGGCAGTGCGCCGCCGAGCGTTGAAAGTACAATTCCTGTACGCAACAAGCAAACTCGAGTTAATGGTGTTTGAGCTTCAAGCGCAATGCGTTCCCATTTTGCACAAAGCTCGTGTGTAAATTCAGGATTTGCTGGTGTCTCTTCTGTGACTCGAGTATCACGTTGATCACCATAAAAACCTACCGCAGAACCCGAAATAAAAACAGCAGGGGGACAATCACTAGCCTTAATCAAATCAACCAATTTCTGGGTTAAATGACAACGGCTATTAACCAGCTTTTGTTTTTGAGAGGGGGTCCAACGGTTATCAGCAATAGGCTCTCCAGCAAGATTAATAACGGCATCAAACTCATTAAGATTTTGTTTGTCGTTGAGTTGAGTCCAACAGGTGATTTCATTACAAAAATGTGAATAAACTTTTTGAGGCGAACGAGAAAGCACCGTAATATCATTATTGACGAGTGCAAGCTCACAAACTAATGCTTTACCAATTAATCCTGTACCACCTGTGATAAGTATTTTCATCACAATCCTCCTGATCTTCTTGCTTGATAAAGAATAAATATCATCCTGATATATGAATTGCTTATATTAACCAAAGAGTTTTTTCGCTGCTGGGCGCTGGTTAATGTTGTTTAGCCATTTATCAATCGCTGGATAATTTGCCAAATCAATATTGTGGTGATCGTGCAGACGAGCCCATGTATATGTAGCAATATCCGCAATGCTGTACTCTTTGCCACCAAGATAAAGTGAATGCGCTAATCTTTTCTCTAATACGCTATATAAACGCTGTGTTTCTTCAGTATAACGTTTAATCGCATAAGGAACTTTTTCTGTGGCATAACGGGTAAAGTGATGATTTTGCCCCAACATAGGGCCAAAACCACCCACTTGCCAAAACAGCCATTGTAGTTGTGTTGTTTTTTCTCGTAAATTCTGGCTGAGCAATTTGCCACTTTTCTCAGCTAGATAGATAAGAATAGCACCTGATTCAAAAATAGAGATAGGTTCACCTCCATCAACAGGTGAGTTATCTACAATAGCGGGAATTTTATTATTGGGTGAAATGGCTAAAAATTCAGGTTTAAATTGATCACCTTTACTAATATCAATGCGATGTAACTGATAAGGTATGCCAGTTTCTTCAAGAAAAAGCGTTATTTTTTGGCCATTTGGGGTATCTGCATAATATAAGTCAATCATTAAAAGCTCCAAAATAAAGTAGGCACTAAATAAACAATATAATCACAGTCTGCCTTTTAACATCATAAAAAGCAAAAAAGTGCAAGATGGATAAAACAAGTTACGTATGATTATTGTAGTGGTGAAAAATAGTGATTTTGGTATATTCAGGATAAAAATTACGATCGTTTAGTATCGGTTAAAAAAGGTTTGTTGAGGATGGAACAAGAAAAGACGGCATTGATTGAATGGGTTGATATTGTTGATGATAAAAATGAAGTCGTTGCACAAGCAACACGTCAACAAATGCGAGCTGAAAATCTAAGACATAGAGCAACTTATATCGTTGTTCATGATGGAATGGGGAAAATCTTGGCGCAGCGTCGAACTGAAATAAAAGATTTTTATCCCGGTTGGTTAGATGCTACTGCGGGTGGTGTGGTTCAACAAGGTGAGAATTTACTTGAAAGTGCACGTCGTGAAGCAGAAGAAGAGTTAGGTATTGCAGGAGTCCCTTTTGCTGAGCATGGTCAATTTTATTATGATGATGAAAGTTGCCGTGTATGGGGAAGCTTGTTTAGCTGTGTTTCTCATGGACCGTTTGCATTGCAAGCAGAAGAAATTGAGGAAGTGTGTTGGTTAACTCCCTCTGAAATTACTGAGCGCTGTGATGAATTCACGCCAGACTCACTAAAAGCACTTTCTCTTTGGTTAACGCGTAATAACAGCACTCGCTTAGAAACCCGAGAAACCGTCGATTAAGGGGTACTCTGCCCTATTTCAAAGCGATAAGCATAGTTGATAACGGTATCTTCGAATATAGCGTTATCATCTTCGTCTCTTAAGCGTTGTAAAAGGGCTATCAGATGTTTTCCTGCTTCTTTTCCCATTTTGGGATAATCAAACCGAATTGACGTGAGAGAAGGGGATATCTGATCACTATTATCAGAACCTTCTAAACACGCAATTGCCAGATCTTGAGGGATCTTAATCAAACGTCTCTGGCACTCAAAAATTATTCCTAGCGCAATACTTTCATGACTACAAATAACGGCATCTAATTCAGGTTGGCGTAATAAAATTTCGCTTAAAGCTTGTCTACCATAAGCCATTGATGCAGGATCAGGCGTCGTAACACTTTGTTCTGCATTTAAATAATTTTTCAGTAATGCTCGCGACCATCCTGTAATTTGCTGGTGGTGTAAACGCTGTCCTTGTAATGCGCCAATATAACCAATACAACGCCTTCCTTGAGCTACTAAATGACTTGTTAAATCAAAAGCTGCTTGTTCATAAGAGCAATCAATGCTGATTGCCGCTTGTTCATTAGATTGACTGACTACACTGACCACAGGCACATTGGCATTACTAATATGTAAAAAATGAGCAGGACTTAATTGTGAACCAAAAGCGATTAATGCAGCAGGATTGCTTTGCAAGAGCATATTTATCACATCACTGGCTTTATGGGGTTGATGTTCATAACAACCAACCAAAATTTGATATTGATGGCGATTTAATATTTGCTGTAAAGATTGCATAAAATCAGCACTGGCTCTATCCGTAAAAGAAGGCAGAAGTACTGCAATAATATGGCTTTGAGCGGAAGCTAAAGCGCCTGCCGAGGCGTTAGGAATATAGCCAAGTTCTTCTACCGCTTGATTCACTTTTTCTCGTAATTTATCAGAAACTAATTCAGGGGTTCGCAATGCACGAGAAACGGTCATTGAACCTACCCCCGCGTGTTTAGCGACATCTTGTAATGTGACGCGACCTGTATTTCGGCGCTTACGTGTTTTGATCATGTGTGATTATGCTTGCTTAGCCTATTTTATTAACCGCAGATCCTACCTGAAATCTTCCTATTATGCTGAAACAATACAGTGTCAATTGTTGGCATTTTCTGCAATTAACATTTCATTAAAATGATAGCGCTATCACAATTACGAATGATCTATCTAGATAGCGCTACCATTAATGATTACTATCCTTAATAACGAAGCTCAAAGAGAGTCTTATCGAGGTTACAAGTATGCTTAAAACGTTATTAACGCCTGATGTGGTGCAAGTGGTTCCAAACGTTAGCGATTGGCGAGAAGCTGTTAAAGTGGCGTGTCAGCCATTAATTGATAAAGGTTGTATTGAACCTCGTTATATCGATGCGATTTACAAATCACACGAGAAAATAGGGCCATATTATGTATTAGGTCCTGGTATTGCGATGCCTCATGCGCGTCCTGAAGATGGTGTTAATCAACTTTCACTTGCATTAACGATTGTTGAGCAAGGTGTTGAATTTGGTGCTGATGAAAACGATCCGGTGAAATTACTAATTGTTTTAGCGGCAACTGATAACGATAGCCATATTAATGCCATTATGAAATTAGCTGAACTTTTTGATAACGATAAAGACATTCAATCGTTATTTAATGCGAAAAGCAAAGCGGATGTATTAGCCGTTATCAACAACTATTAATGACAATTTAAAATTACCAAGGGGAATATCATGAAAATTACAGTTGTGTGTGGAAATGGTTTAGGCAGTAGCTTAATGATGGAAATGAGCATCAAAAGTATCCTAAAAGATCTTGCTGTGAATGCAGATGTAGATCACGTTGATCTGGGATCAGCAAAAGGCACCCCAAGTGATATCTATGTTGGAACGCGTGATATTGCAGAGCAACTTAATTCACAAGCAGTAAATGGAAAAGTGGTTTCATTGGATAATATGATTGACAAAGTGGCGATGAAAGAGAAGCTTTCAGTCGCGTTACGTGAATTAGGCGCGTTATAAGGAGCCTATCATGGACTTTTTCCGCTTTCTAATGAGTGATGTGCTTTCAGAGCCTGCTATTCTAGTCGGCTTGATCGCATTGATTGGTTTAATTGCTCAAAAAAAACCAGTTACAGAATGTATTAAAGGTACCGTAAAAACCATTATGGGTTTTGTGATTTTAGGTGCTGGTGCAGGACTTGTTATTAACTCACTGGGTGATTTCTCAACGATTTTCCAACATGCATTCGGTATTCAAGGCGTTGTGCCTAATAATGAGGCGATTGTCTCTATTGCACAAAAAAGCTTTGGTAAAGAGATGGCATTAATTATGTTTTTTGCCATGTTGATTAATATCTTAATTGCACGTTTAACGCCGTGGAAATTTATTTTCTTAACAGGTCACCATACATTATTTATGTCGATGATGGTGGCGGTTATTTTGGCAACTGCGGGCTTAGAAGGCACAGTATTAGTTGCGGTAGGTTCATTAGTTGTTGGGATTTCAATGGTGTTTTTCCCAGCCATTGCACATCCTTATATGAAAAAAATTACTGGCTCTGATGATGTTGCATTAGGGCACTTCTCCACTATTTCTTATGTTGTTGCTGGTTTTATCGGCAGTAAATTTGGTAATAAAGAGCATTCAACCGAAGAGATGAATGTGCCCAAAAGCTTACTATTTTTACGTGATACGCCTGTTGCCATCGCCTTTACTATGGGCATTATCTTTATCATTACGTGTTTATTTGCGGGTGATGCTTTTGTTCGTGAAGTCAGTGGTGGCAAAAACTGGTTTATGTTCTCATTAATGCAATCTATAACTTTTGCAGCGGGTGTTTATATTATTCTGCAAGGTGTGCGTATGGTGATTGCGGAAATCGTTCCTGCATTTAAAGGCATTTCAGATAAGTTAGTGCCTAATGCCAAACCAGCGTTAGACTGCCCAGTGGTATTCCCTTATGCACCTAATGCGGTATTGGTCGGCTTTTTAAGTAGCTTTGCTGCTGGTGTTATCGGTATGTTCATTCTGTATGCCTTAGATTGGACGGTGATCATTCCGGGTGTTGTTCCTCACTTCTTCGTGGGTGCAACAGCAGGGGTATTTGGTAATGCAACAGGTGGGCGTCGCGGTGCGATTTTAGGTGCATTTGTTCAAGGTTTATTAATTACGTTCTTACCTGTATTCCTATTACCTGTACTTGGTGATATCGGTATTGCTAACACCACATTTAGTGATGCAGACTTTGGTGTTATCGGGATCTTATTGGGTATTATTGTTCGCTAGTTACTTTATTCATTAAGTTAAATAGAGCGCCTTATTGAAGTTAATTCATTAGGGCGTTTTTTTATTCTTTTTGGTAAAAAAAGAGAGTTAAATTTCTTTTTTATATTCAATCTATTATGATTAGAGTGTTCCCCGTATGCACGGGGATAAACCGACTATATGAATAGCGCGGTAGATAATGGTGCTGTGTTCCCCGTATGCACGGGGATAAACCGTCGCCTGTAACACTGAGCGATCTATCGATGAGGTGTTCCCCGTATGCACGGGGATAAACCGAACAGGTTTTCCTCTAAACCCATAGTCATAGAGTGTTCCCCGTATGCACGGGGATAAACCGCGTTTTCGCATGGGCTAACAATGAAAATGGTTGTGTTCCCCGTATGCGCGGGGATAAACCGGGTGCATGGTGGTTAATTGACTCTGAAACAGAGTGTTCCCCGTATGCACGGGGATAAACCGCACTCAGATATCAATGATGTTCATGTACATAAGTGTTCCCCGTATGCACGGGGATAAACCGCTTTAAACAAGTCTTTCCTCCTGCAAACCTGAGTGTTCCCCGTATGCACGGGGATAAACCGTTTCTTTACGGTGATAAGTGGCAGGTTTCTTAGTGTTCCCCGTATGCACGGGGATAAACCGGGATTGTTTGTATTGGTGATCCCGTTTCTTGCGTGTTCCCCGTATGCACGGGGATAAACCGTAACGTGTTATCGGCGATGCGTAACGCAGGTCGTGTTCCCCGTATGCACGGGGATAAACCGGTGAATTTAATGTGGGTTTCGGGCATAGAACAGTGTTCCCCGTATGCACGGGGATAAACCGCTTTTATCTCCTATCGATGTTTCAACGTCCTACGTGTTCCCCGTATGCACGGGGATAATGATTCTTAAATATTTATTTTTCCTAATTTTATTTGAGACAATAAATAAGTAATAGCTAGTATTTTTTATCATTATTAACATTAATATTATATTTTTTAAATTATTGGTCGTATGCTGGATAAAGTATTAGAGTTATAAATAAATAGGGGTAGGTCTAGTTTTTAGTATTAAATGAAGAAAATAGTTTTTATTCATTATAAACTTTAAAATATGAAGAAATAGTAATTAGGTTAATATGAATAGAGACTATTATAGCTATTGGGGTAAATTTAAATCAGACAATAATAGTGAGTGTTATCACTTGCTTCCCTATCATAGCCTTGATGTGGCAGCTGTTGGCTCTATATTATTTTCAGCAGATACAAAAATTGTAAAAGATATTTCTGATTTTTTGCAAATTAACGCTGAAGATTTCTCTAAATTATTTTACTTTATACTCTCCCTTCATGATATTGGTAAATTTTCCTCTTCATTTCAATATATCGGTAAAAATATTATCGATAAAAAGCAAATTCCTGAAAGTCGATTTTCTTACGATGGAAAAAATTACCGCCATGATCGTTTAGGTTATTATTTTTGGATGCAAATAAAAGAAACGGTTTTCTCTTTAGTAATACCTGATGGTGATTATAATAACCGTAAATTATCAAATGGTTTTTTGATAATGATTGAAACAGTATTAGGCCATCACGGTAAACCAATTAACAAGAATGATATTGAGTATATGGAAAACTTTATCCATAAAAACAATGAAAATGCGGCGGTTAATTTTGCTTGTGATGCTTTTAAGTTATTTAATCCTAGTATTTCAGCAACATTTTTTTATGATAAAGAGTGGCTGGGTAGATTAAAACAGATATCATGGCTTCTTGCTGGAATGGCAACACTTTCTGACTGGATTGGTTCTAATAATGAATATTTTCCTTATTATAAAAATAAAATTTCATTATCTGAGTATTGGTTATTAACTTTAAAGCAAGCAGAAAAAGCTATATTATCAAGTGGTTTTAAGCGAGATTATCAAATATCTCCTTTTATTTCTGTTGAGTATAATTTTGGTTATAAACCTACACCATTACAGCAATGGGCTGAAAAAGTACCAATAAATAAATATCCCCAGCTTTTTATATTAGAAGACACTACGGGGGCTGGGAAAACAGAAGCAGCATTAACATTAGCTCATCGATTAATGGAGGCTGATGTTGCTGATGGATTCTATTTTGGTTTACCTACAATGGCGACGTCTAATGCCATGTTCTCAAGAATTGTCAATTATTATACTAGACTATTTGATAAAAATAGCGAAGCACCAAGTATTGTACTAGCCCATGGCGCTAGCATTATGAATGAACAATTTACCAGTATTATTAGAGATGGAAACGAACAATATAATAATCGAGATAATACGGCTTCGGCACAATGCTATCAGTGGCTATCAGATTCTCGAAAAAAAGCGTTATTAGCAACAGTTGGTGTCGGAACGCTGGATCAAGCTTTACTAGCGATGCTTCCTAGGCGGCATCAACCTTTAAGATTATTAGGATTAAATAGAAAAGTTATCATCTTTGATGAAATTCATTCAGCAGATGAGTTTATGTTTGAAATCATTGAAAATCTATTATCTGCACATCTATATCAAGGTGGTTCTGTTATTCTATTGACAGCCACTTTATCACTTAAGCAAAGACAAAGAATTATTAATAGTTGGTTTGATGCACTAGATCAGCCACAAAAAATGATACAGTCAAAAAGTTTTCCATTAGCAACACACTTAACCTATTTCCCCGAAGTAGCAATGATGGAATATCCTTTGGAAAGTAGAAAGGAAGTCACCCGACAAGTAAAAGTCGAAATAATAAATGAAGAACAAGACTGTATTAATATTATAGTGAATGCAGTAAATAGTGGAAATTGTATTGTTTGGATTAGAAATACGGTTAATGATGCCATTAAAGCATATCGTGATATAAATCAAAGGTTACCTGAAAATCAAAATAATTGCCTGCTATTTCATAGCCGCTTTATATTACATGATAGAAAAAATCACGAAGAGCAAGTTTTAAAACGATTTGGAAAAAAAAGTACTGCTCAACAAAGAAAAGGCACGGTATTAATTGCAACTCAAGTTTTCCAAGAAAGTTTAGATGCCGATGCAGATATTATGATTTCAGATATTTGCCCAATTGATGATCTTATTCAACGCTCTGGGCGTTTACATCGTCATACTCGTACAATGAACGGGGATTATGTATCGAATATTCAAGATGGACGAGCATCCCCAGTGCTGTATGTACATGCACCCATATTTACAAACGATCCAATAAGCAGTTGGCTCACAGAAAACTTTTCATCAACAGAAGCTGTTTACCGTTCCCCTGGGCGTTTATGGTTAACGTTAAGAAGTTTAATACAGCTAGGTGAAATAAAAATGCCACATGATGCGCGACAATTAATTGAGTCAGTTTACAGTGATAATACTTATAATGAAATTCCACTATCATTAATTCGACAAGAAAATAACAGTTTAGGTGAGCAAAGAGCAAAAGCTGTAAAAGCTCAATTACAACTATTAAAATTAAATAAAGGCTACAGTGAAGAGAGTTCGGAATTTTGGACAGAAGATTACTATGATATAAGTACTCGATATAGTGATATCGAAATAGCTAATATTCTTTTATTAAAGAAAATAGACGATAATTATCTCCCTTGGGTAGATGACTCTGATTTTTCTATTGCTTTAAGTACTGTGAAAATTTCAAAAAATAAATATGCCGATAAACTCACGACTGTAACTGAAAATATAAAAGAAAAGATAAATAAACAATATCCACAAACTCGCTATTTACAATTGTGGATACCAGAAGATGATATAAATTATCAATATGATCCTTTAATTGGTTTTAGTGAAAGACGGGAATTGTCATGAATATTATTAATCAACCTTGGTTGCCTTTTCGTTTTCGTAATGGAGAAATAAAAACTCTTCCTATCTCAGCTATTTCTCATCCTGATATTATCGACTTTTCCTTAAATAGAGCTGATTTTCAAGGTGCTGCTTACCAATTTGCAATCGGGTTATTGCAAACGGTATTTGCACCAGAAGATGAAGATGAGTGGGAAACATATTTTGAAACGCCACCTTCAGATAACACACTAAAAAGTGCCTTTGATAAAGTCGCTCATGCTTTTAATGTAACGGGAAATACCCCTTTATTTATGCAGGATTTTTCTTCTTTAGAAGAGCAAAAAAATATACCAATAGCGCAGTTATTAATTGATGCGCCTGGTGAAAATGGAGTAAAGCAGAATACTGATCATTTTATTAAACGAGGTATTGCTGATGTGATGTCATTAGAAATGGCAGTATTAGCATTATTTACTCTACAGATAAATGCACCTAGTGGAGGGAAAGGTCATCTAGTAAGTTTAAGGGGAGGTGGCCCTTTAACTACATTGATATCACCTACCGATACACAGTCAACGCTATGGCAAAAACTATGGTTAAATATAATTAATCGCGACTTTTGGGAGTATAGTGAGCCAAATTTTTATGATGGCAGTGTTTTTCCCTGGTTAGTACCATTAAATTTAAAAGAGGGAAAAGGGGAGAATGTTTTTCCGAAAGATGTTCATCCACTGTATATGTATTGGGCTATGCCTCGTAGAATAAGATTACAGATAGAAAATAAATCTGCAATTTGTCAAATTAGTGGTAAAAATAGTAATATCACAGTTCAATACTATTTAACTAAAAATTACGGATTAGATTATCAAGAAGGATGGTTACATCCATTAACACCTTATACTTGGGATACTAAAAAAGTAGACAGTTTTCCTAATCCAATTAAAGGGAAACAAGGTGGAATTCATTATAATTTATGGGATAGATTACTTTTATCAAGTAGTGAAAATGGACAAAAATGTGCTTCTGTCGTCAGCCATTATTTAAAACTTTGTCAATTATTAGTATTAACTAAAAAACCAAGATTACTTATTTTTGGTTATGATATGGATAATATGAAACCTCGGGGTTGGTATGCTTTAGAAATGCCGATTTTTAATATTGATGAAAAATATCATAATAAAATAATCAATGAAATAAAACTTATCCAAACATTGACCAGTGAATGTTTGAAGAGTGTTAAAAATAAAATAAAAGCAGCATGGTTTAGTAGCCCTAAAGATATAAGTGGTGATATGAGTTTTATTGATTTAACTTTTTGGCAAAGAAGTGAAAGTCTATTTTTTGAAACCGTACAAAATATAATTGAAAAAACACAAGGAAATGACTATTTAACAGCAGAACAAGCAAGTAAATGGTTAAATGGTATAAGAAATATTTGTCTTTCTATTTTTGATGAATATGCACTTTCTTCATTGGAAACACTGGGTGCAATAAGTGGATGCATTAAGGCTAGACAAAGTTTAATTAAAGATATTTATGGTAATAAAGCAATTAAGAAATTTATTGTTGATTTTAAAATCACTAAAATGAGTGGAGAGGAAAATGGAACTCTATCAATCAAATAATATAACTTTGTATAATCATCCAGAATTAAAAACGTGTGTATTACGTTGGTGGGAAAGCCTATTTTTATCACCAGATGAATTAAGGAAGAAAAATATTTTACCTGCCCCAAATCGGTATAAAGCAGAATTAAAGCGATGCGACTCAATTACTGCAATTATGTTGACTGAAGGGTTTCGTGCATTATGGTTGAGTTTTCCCTCTGAGCTTATTAATCAAGCAAGCAGAGAAGATATTGAACGTTGGGCAGTCATTGCCGCGGTATTAGTTTATGTCACTCAAAACAGTGAGAAGCATTTTGCTACGATTGCAGGTGAAAAAGATGACAGCAAAAAATCGGCTATTAGTGAATCACGTTTTCTACAGCTTCAATCATCTCGAACATACGATGAATTTATAAGACGCTTAAGAAGAATTTTAATTCAAATTAAAGGCAAAGCAGCTATTTCATCAATAAGCCAAGATATTGAAAAATGGGTTTTAGAAAAACAACGTATCCGTTTTGTGCAAACAAATAAACAAATTATTGTTGAATGGGCAATGAAATATTATCAAGCAGCTGTTTAACTGTTTTATTAATTTAATAAGGAAATGAAATGAGCCAATTTATTCAATTACATTTTTTAACTTCATACGCACCTTCTAATTTAAATCGTGATGATTTAGGGCGACCAAAAACAGCAAGAATGGGGGGTTTTGAACGTTTAAGAATAAGTTCACAAAGTTTAAAACGTCATTGGCGTACATCTGAGTTATTTGTTAATTCTTTGGAAAATAAAATAGGCGTACGTACCAGAGAGTTTGGTTTGAAAATTTATAATCAATTACTGAAAGGTGAAATTTCAGAAAAAGATGCACAAAAATGGACTGAATTAATGATGAAGGAATATGGAACATTAGATACCGATAAAAAGAATTTTTTAAAAACAAAACAACTAGTTCATATTAGTCACTTAGAAGAAGAAATAGCATTTGATTTAGTTAAGAAATTAATAGATGAAAAAAGAAATCCAACGGAAAAAGAACTTAAGAGTTTAAAAACAATAAGCACATCTGTTGATATAGCGTTATTTGGTAGAATGCTAACACTCAAAGATGGAAAAGACTCAAGTAAGTTTAGTGTTGAAGCGGCTTGCCAAGTTGCTCACGCTATTAGTGTCCATAGTACGGTTGTTGAAGACGACTATTTTACCGCAGTTGACGATTTAAATGACGGTCAATCAGATATGGGGTCTGCTCATATAGGGGAATTAGGATTCGCTGCCGCACTTTTTTATAGTTATATATGCATTAATAAAACTCAGTTAATTGAATCTTTAGAAGGTAATGAAGAATTAGCAAATAAAGCTATTCAAGCATTAACAGAAGTAGCAATTAAAGTTTCACCAACAGGAAAACAAAATAGCTTTGCTTCTCGCGCTTATGCTAGCTATGTTCTTGCAGAGAAGGGAAGTTATCAACCTCGTTCTTTATCCGTTGCATTTTTAAAACCTATCGATGATGAAGATATGGAAACAGCAGCTATTGATTCATTAATTTCTCGAATGGAGAATTTTGATAAAGTTTATGGTGTGTGTGCTGACTCACGTTATCAGCTAAATGTTGCAAAAGGAGAAGGTTCACTTTCTGAATTAATGCAATTTGTTGCTGAGTCATAAGGAGATATCATGGCTCAATATCTTGTGTTTCGTCTTTATGGATCGCTTGCTAGTTGGGGGCTACCTGCCGTTGGAGGTGACAGGCAAACAGGACTTGCACCTTCACGTTCTGCTATTTTAGGATTTCTTGGTGCCGCGTTAGGAATTAAGCGAGAGGATGAACAGAAATTAGTTCAATTGCAGCAAAGTATTTTAATTGCTACAAAACAAATAGTGCCAAGTACGCTATTAAGAGATTTTCATACGGCACAAGTACCTTCTACACGAAAAAATGTTATTCATTCAACTCGGCGTAGTGAATTAGCTGAAAGAGATCTGAATACGGTTTTATCAAGTCGAGATTATCGATGTGATGCAATATGGATTGTTGCCATTAAATTAACTGAGATTCCACGGTATACGCTCAAACAACTCCAAGATGCATTATTAAAACCAGTTTATATACTTAGTTTAGGGCGCAAATCTTGTCCATTATCTTTACCCATGATGCCTCAAATAGTGGAAACAGAACAACTGCGAGATGCTTTAGATACTCAATTTCCCAATATAACAACATCAGATAAAGCGGATAATTATTGGTTTAGTGCAAATGGATGGATGACCTATTTTTGGGAAGGAAATTATCAAGATATTGAAGGTGAAAATATTATGACACTTCACCCATGGGATGAGCCTGTAAATAGGCAGCACTGGCAATTTCGCCAACGTGAAATGTACCAAATGAGTGTAAAAAAGGAGGGTGAATAATGTACTTGTCTAGAGTTACAATAGGAGGCTCCATTGACTATTTACACTCGTTACTCGCGAATGAACGGCAGTCAGGATATACAATTCATCAGTTATTATGGCAGTTATTTACTGAGGAAACTGAACGCTCATTTCTTTATCGGGTAGAAATGGATAAAAATGGAACACCTACTTTTTATATACTTTCTTCTGTACCGCCAATTATGCAACACCGTTTTTTTAAAATAGAAATAAAACCTTTTTTACCTAAACTGATTACAAAAATGAAATTGGCTTTTTCTTTAAGGGCAAATCCTACTATTTGTATTACCGATAAAGAAGGAAAACGCCATCGTCATGATGTTCTTATGCATGCTAAAAAGCAGGCTCAATTAAGTGCCAACAATTATAATCAAGATGATATTCATAATTTAATGCAGCAAGCAGCATTAAATTGGATAAGTTCTGAAGAGCGTTTAAATAAGTGGGGGATTTCATTAAATCATTTGCCAGATATTAAAGCTTATACGCCCGAACGGATTAAAAAATCGTCAGGAAAAATAATGGCTTTTTCTTCTGTTGATTACCAAGGTATCTTTACGATTGAAGACCCCGCTCTTTTTTGGCAACAATACCAACAAGGATTTGGTAGAGCAAAAGCCTTTGGCTGTGGGTTAATGCTAATTAGGGCTATTTAATGGCGTTTATTCCTTTAAAGCCTATTCCAATTAAAGATCGTTACTCAATGATTTTTATTGGCATGGGACGAATTGATGTAAAAGATGGAGCGTTCGTTGTTATTGATGGAGTTAATGGCGAAAGAATGCTTATTCCAGTAGGTTCGCTGGCTTGTCTTTTATTGGAACCGGGTACACGTATTAGCCATGCTGCGGTTAAATTAGCAGCAACAACAGGTACGTTATTGATATGGGTGGGTGAGGCAGGTGTTCGGCTTTATTCTGTGGGACAACCTGGTGGTGCGCGTTCAGATAGATTACTTTATCAGGCAAAATTAGCGTTAGATAATGATTTACGACTAAAAGTTGTGCGTAAAATGTTTGAACTTCGTTTTGGTGAGCCAGCACCATTAAAACGAAGTGTTGATCAACTAAGAGGAATCGAAGGCGCGCGAGTTAGAAAACAGTATCAAATGTTAGCGAAAGAATTTAACGTCGATTGGAATGGTCGGCGTTATGATCCAAAAGATTGGGAGGCAGGAGATATCATTAACCGTTGTATTAGTGCGGCAACAGCTTGTTTATATGGTGTCACAGAGGCTGCTATTTTGGCGGCTGGTTATGCTCCTGCAATTGGCTTTTTACATACAGGAAAGCCTTTATCGTTTGTCTATGATATTGCTGATATCATCAAATTTGAAACTGTGGTTCCTGTCGCATTTAAAATTGCATCATATAAAGTAATTTCCCCCGATCGAGAGGTTCGTCTTGCCTGCCGAGAAGCGTTCCGCAAACATCAAACGTTAAATAAGCTTATTCCTTTAATTGAGGAAATTCTTTCTGCTGGTGATATTTTGCCCCCTGAACCACCTTCTGATGCTCAACCTCCTGCGATCCCTCAAGCACGACCTTTTGGTGATGAAGGCCATAGAGAAAAATAGCAATGAGTATGATTGTCGTTGTTACTGAATCTGTACCACCTCGATTAAGAGGTCGATTAGCGGTATGGCTATTAGAAGTTAGGGCTGGTGTTTATATAGGTAATGTCTCTGCACGAATAAGAGACATGATTTGGGAACAAATCAATGTATTAGCAGAAGATGGCAATGTTGTTATGGCATGGGGAACAAATACTGAATCAGGTTTTGATTTTCAAACTTATGGAGAAAATCGCCGTGAGCCGATTGACTTTGATGGTTTAAGATTAGTGTTATTTAAACCATTAGAAGAGGAAGAATAATAGTTGGTAGAAATAAATATATTTTTTTGTTTAATCAAATCAATTAAATATATTTAGAGTGTTCCCCGTATGCACGGGGATAAACCGCCACGGAATACCCAACGACAAACTAACCACTCGTGTTCCCCGTATGCACGGGGATAAACCGCCACGGAATACCCAACGACAAACTAACCACTCGTGTTCCCCGTATGCACGGGGATAAACCGCCACGGAATACCCAACGACAAACTAACCACTCGTGTTCCCCGTATGCACGGGGATAAACCGGTTCATCCTCGCACTATTTATAAATGGCGCGCGTGTTCCCCGTATGCACGGGGATAAACCGTATACAGATACGTATTTTTTAACTTCGATAGAGTGTTCCCCGTATGCACGGGGATAAACCGTCCTCTTAGTCATATTAAAATAGAATATAAAGGTGTTCCCCGTATGCACGGGGATAAACCGTATACCCTGCTCACTTTGGTGTAGCATTTTGTGTGTTCCCCGTATGCACGGGGATAAACCGCGGAGGGAGTTCTTTGTATTCACCAAACCATTGTGTTCCCCGTATGCACGGGGATAAACCGACAAATTATCTATATGATTTAGTTGATTTTGTGTGTTCCCCGTATGCACGGGGATAAACCGTTAACATACCCCAAGCTAGCTATCGCCTACCCGTGTTCCCCGTATGCACGGGGATAAACCGTCCTTTACTTCAATGATGGGAGTGATTCTATCGTGTTCCCCGTATGCACGGGGATAAACCTACCGCGAACAAAGTTACGGTTTGCCATTTTGCGTGTTCCCCGTATGCACGGGGATAAACCGCCACGGAATACCCAACGACAAACTAACCACTCGTGTTCCCCGTATGCACGGGGATAAACCTACCGCGAACAAAGTTACGGTTTGCCATTTTGCGTGTTCCCCGTATGCACGGGGATAAACCGAAATCAATTCCAGCTAAATGTAATGCCAATTCGTGTTCCCCGTATGCACGGGGATAAAATCGATCCACTGTAAACTATTAAACAAAAACGCTACCAGTGAGAGTTTTTCAAATTTTATCTAAAAAGAGTGTTGGCACCTGCTTTGGGTGGTTTTTTTGCTATATCAATAAAAATATGTGAATTTATATGTTTATTTTATGAATACTAATGCTATTATCCTGAGTGAATATTCATATTGTGTATATTTTCGTACCTAATTAATTATAAAAATAGGTTTAACATCATAATCACTAAGGAAAAAGAAGATGTCTTTTGGTATTCGATATCTTGCATTGTTACCACTTTTTGTTATCACTGCTTGCCAACAACCGATTAATCACAATCCACCAGCGACTCAAACGACTCAGGTTCAACCTGCAATCGTGAATAACTCATGGATTGAAATCTCACGTAGTGCGCTCGATTTCAATGTGAAAAAAGTCCAGTCACTTTTAGGTGATAAATCCTCTCTTTGCGCTGTTTTAAAAGGCGATGCATATGGTCATGATTTATCATTAGTTGCGCCTGTTATGATTGAAAATAAGGTGCAATGTATTGGTGTAACGAATAACCAAGAGCTAAAAGAAGTTCGTGACTTAGGATTCCAAGGCCGTTTAATGCGTGTACGTAATGCCACAGAGCAAGAAATGGCTCAGGCAACAAGCTATAATGTGGAAGAATTGATTGGTAATTTATATATGGCTAAAAAGTTAGATGCCATTGCTAAACAACAAAATAGAGTGATCCCTATTCATTTAGCCTTAAATTCAGGTGGAATGTCTCGTAATGGATTAGAAGTGAATAACAATGCAGGGCTTGAAGAGGCGAAGCAAATTGCTCAATTAGCTAACCTTAAAGTGGTTGGTATTATGTCTCATTATCCTGAAGAAGATGCTGATAAAGTAAGAGAAGATCTTGCTCGTTTTAAACAGCAATCCCAAAAGGTATTGGATGTTACTGGGCTAAATCGTAAAGATGTCACTCTGCATATGGCAAATACGTTTGCGACAATTACCGTACCTGAATCATGGCTAGATATGGTGCGTGTAGGTGGAATTTTCTATGGCGATACTATCGCAAGTACAGATTACAAACGTGTAATGACGTTTAAATCGAATATTGCTTCAATCAATTATTATCCTAAAGGTAACACTGTTGGTTATGACCGTACTTACACACTAAAACGTGACTCGGTATTAGCTAATATTCCTGTCGGCTATGCAGATGGCTATCGTCGAGTTTTTAGTAATGCAGGGCATGCTTTAATTGGTGGTCAACGTGTACCTGTTTTAGGTAAAACGTCAATGAATACGGTGATTGTTGATATTACAGATCTTAAAAATATCAACTCAGGGGATGAAGTTGTATTCTTTGGTAAGCAAGGTAATAGCGAAATTACGGCAGAAGAAGTTGAAGATATTAGTGGCGCACTGTTTACAGAAATGTCGATTTTATGGGGTGCGACTAATCAACGGGTATTAGTGGATTAAAGTAGGGTGCTTGGTAACCACAAAACACAACAACCTGTTTGAGAAATTGTGGGGGAAAGTTCCCCCACAAAGCTATTTATCGCAAGATAAAGTCGCTTGAACTACTGTATGACCACTACGAATATTGAAAGAGCATAATCTTTCATGTTTAAGTAATGATAAACACAGTGCTGTCACACAGACAGCAATCAGCCCCATCAGGGCAAATTTAGCCATTTCTCTTGACACTCCTTTATAAAGGAGACAGAATCAAGTTGTGTGGTTTGAGACTGCCTCGGATTTTAGTAAAGTAAAATTCGGGGCTTTCGTCTTTTTGGCGCTCGCAAATGCTTGAACCAAAATGATCCAAGCACCCACCTGCATACTAACAGAAACCCACCTCATTTCTATCTTTTTCGAATAAAAACAATATAAATAAACGATTAAAATCAATGCGTTAGTTTTGTTTGTGTTGGGGTTTATATGCGGGATTTTTCTTGACTCTCCTTTATAAAAGAGACAGAATCGATGTTGACACTGCTTCGAATTTTAGTAAATTAAAAATCTGTTGAATAAAAAAACGCCAGATGAAATCAATCATCTGGCGTTTTTTATTTGAAGCGAACTTCAATAATTATGCGTTTTCTTGTTGGCTTGCTTGAATTGCTGTTAACGCAACGGTGTAGACGATATCGTCCACTAATGCACCACGAGAAAGGTCATTCACAGGTTTACGCATACCTTGTAACATTGGTCCGATTGAAACCAAGTCAGCTGAACGTTGTACCGCTTTATAAGTGGTGTTACCGGTGTTCAGATCAGGGAAGATAAACACTGTCGCTTTACCTGCAACTGGTGAATTTGGTGCTTTAGATTTAGCAACGTCAGCCATAACAGCCGCGTCGTATTGTAAAGGACCATCAATCATCAGATCAGGGCGTTTTTCTTGTGCTAAACGTGTTGCTTCACGTACTTTTTCTACGTCACTACCCGCACCAGAGTTACCAGTAGAGTAAGAGATCATCGCAACGCGTGGGTCGATACCGAATGCAATTGCAGAATCTGCAGATTGAATTGCGATTTCAGCCAGTTGTTCTGCTGTTGGATCTGGGTTAATTGCACAGTCACCATAAACATAAACTTGTTCAGGTAACAGCATAAAGAACACAGAAGACACTAATGAGCTACCTGGTGCAGTTTTGATTAACTGTAGTGGTGGGCGAATAGTGTTTGCGGTTGTATGAACAGCGCCAGAAACTAGGCCATCCACTTCGCTTTTTTCCAGCATTAATGTGCCTAGAACCACGTTATCTTCTAACTGTTCACGAGCAACAACTTCTGTCATACCTTTGCTTTTACGCAGCTCAACTAAGCGAGGTACATAGATTTCACGTACTTCTTTAGGATTGACTAACTCAATACCAGTGCCTAATTCAACACCTTGTGCAGTTGCTACGCGACGAATTTCTTCTGGGTCGCCTAACAATACGCAAGTTGCGATACCACGTTCAGCACAAATTGCTGCTGCTTTAACAGTACGTGGTTCATCACCTTCAGGTAAAACGATACGTTTTTTCGCTTTACGCGCTAATTCTGTTAATTGATAACGGAATGCTGGTGGTGATAAACGGTTAGGGCGTTCAGAGTTAGCGGTCAGTGAATCAATCCATTGTGTATTGATATGTTGAGCAACGTAGTTCTGAATTTTTTCAATACGTTCATGGTCATCAGCAGGAACTTCTAAGCTAAAGCTTTGCAGATTTAAAGAGGTCTGCCAAGTGTTCGCATTAACCATAAAGATTGGTAAGCCAGTTTCGAATGCACGTTCACAAAGTTGTTTGATTGGTGCATCGATTTGGTAACCACCTGTTAGTAGAATTGCACCAATTTCAACGCCATTCATTGCTGCAAGGCATGCTGAAACTAATACATCAGGGCGATCCGCTGAAGTCACTAAAAGTGAACCAGGACGGAAATGCTCTAACATGTGTGGAATACTACGGGCACAGAAAGTAACAGACTTAATACGACGGGTTTCAATATCGCCTTTATTGACGATAGTCGCATTTAAGTGTTTTGCCATATCTGTTGCACGAGTGGCGATTAAATCGAAGTTCCATGGAATGCAACCCAGTAAAGGCAGTGGGCTATTTTTTTCGATGGTTTTTAAATCGACATTAGAGATAATCGCTTTACTTGAATCATCAAAGATTTCAGATAAGTCAGGGCGAGTACGGCCTTGATCATCAACAGGTGCATTTAGTTTGTTAACAATAACGCCTGTGATATTTTGGTTTTTTACACCGCCGAATTCAGCACGCGCAAATTCGATACGCTCTTTTAGCTGTTCAACAGTGTTGTTACCTAATGCAGTAACGAAAACAATTTCAGCACCTAATGTTTTTGCAATTTCATAGTTTAATGATTGTGCAAAAGGGTGCTTACGCATAGGTACCAGACCTTCGATGAGAATAACTTCTGCATCAGCGGTGTTTTCATGGTATCTAGCAACAATTTCTTCCATCAAAACATCTTTTTGGTTTGAGCTGAGTAGAGACTCAACATAATCCATGTTTAAAGGTTCTGATGATTGAATAGTGGAGTGAGAGCGGATAATCGCAGTTGTCTGATCTAAAGCGCCTTTTACACGAGGTTGTGCAATTGGTTTGAACACGCTAAGGCTAACGCCTTTTTGTTCCATAGAACGGATAACACCCAAGCTGACGCTGGTTAAACCTACGCGTGTATCAGTTGGGACTAGCATAATTGTACGGGACACGGAAACCTCTTTAAATATCGGTTGCTCGTTATGTAAAACAGTACTGCCAGTATTACACTGGCAGTACATCAAAGAACTTAAGCGGTCAGGCGACTTGCGTCCTGAGCGATGACTAACTCTTCGTTAGTTGGAATAACAACAGCAAGACGGCTGTTATCGGTAGTGATAGTGCCTGATTTACCGAAACGTGCATCTAAGTTACGTTGATGATCAACTTCAAAACCTAACAGAGCCAGTTTTTTCAGAGATAATTCACGTACCATTGCTGCGTTTTCACCGATACCACCAGTAAAGATAATAGCATCTAAACGACCTTCCATCAGTGCACAGTAAGAACCGATGTATTTCGCTAAACGATGGCAGTAAACGTCCATTGCACGTTTAGCATCTGCTTTAGTGTCGTAGTTATCTTCAACATAACGGCAGTCACTAGTGACTTCTGTTAAACCTAACAGACCAGATTCTTTAGTCAGCAGTTTGTTGATGTCATCAACGCTCATACCTAAAGTGTCGTGTAAATGGAACACGATAGCAGGATCGATATCACCACTACGAGTACCCATTACTAAACCTTCTAATGGAGTCAGGCCCATAGAAGTATCAACACATTTACCGTTAACAACAGCAGAAACAGAACCACCATTACCTAAGTGGCAAGTGATTACGTTCAGTTCATCAACAGGTTTGTTTAACATTTTAGCGGCTTCACGAGAAACGTAGAAATGGCTAGTTCCGTGAGCACCGTAACGACGGATGCTGTGATCTTTATATAAGCTGTATGGCAGAGCATACAAATAAGCTTCTTCTGGCATTGTTTGATGGAAAGCCGTGTCAAAAACAGCAACCATTTTTTCAATTAAATGAGGGAATGCTTTACGAGCTTCTTCAATACCAATAAGGTGAGCTGGGTTATGCAATGGTGCAAATGGGATAGCTGCTTCAATACCTTTGATAACTTCGTCAGTGATCACGACAGATTTAGTGAATTTCTCGCCACCATGAACAATACGGTGACCAATAGACGCGATTTGTGCAGAAAGTTCTGGTTTTTGAGCCAGAATAGTATTTACGATGAAGTTTAATGCTTCGCTATGAGCAGCACCTGCGCCTAACGCAGCTTCGTGTTTCTGGCCATCCATTTTCCACTTCAGGCGGGCTTCAGGAAGGTTGAAGCATTCAGCCAAACCTGACAGGAATTCTTCACCATTTTCTGGGTTGATAATTGCAAATTTAAGAGAAGAACTACCGCAGTTCAGTACCAGCACCAGCTTACTTGACATGGAATTACCTATTTATCTTGTTGTCGTAGTGTCTTTTATATTATAAAGACGGTGGTTAATAAAACGTCAATCATAAAAGCCTATCGCATTCCTATGATGACATTAATGACGCGCATCATGCTTAAAGTAAAAAACTTGATGCTAATTATAGTTGCCAATCATTAATTGGACGATTTTTATTCACCCATTAGCTTTTCGCGTTAAAATCGGCGAAAAGGGTTGAAAATCACGCCGGCAAACAAAATATAGCGCTTTATTGCCACAAACCTTTAGAATGGGCACAGGATACAGAGTAAAGGCAACAAAGACAAAATATACTTAATTCTACTAAAAGATTTTTATTCTTTATAGATATTTTTTAAAAGTTACAGAAGAAATTGATTGAGGTCATTATGAGCGAACCGACAGTGACTCCCCCCGGCTTTTTTAAGAAGCTTCGTTTGGGTAACGAGTATTTAAAAACCTGGCCGGTTGAGAAGCAGTTAGCGCCTGTTTTCCCTGAAAATCGTATTGTCAAAGCCACTCGCTTTGGTATTCGCTATATGCCACCTATCGCCATTTTTACAATGACATGGCAAATCGCACTAGGCGGCAATTTGGGGCCAGCAATTACAACAGCGCTCTTTGCTTGTAGCTTGCCAATGCAAGGATTATGGTGGTTAGGTAAACGTGCGGCAACACCACTTCCTGCTACGTTATTACGCTGGTTTTATGAAATTCGTGAGAAATTTGAAGAAGCAGGTATTGCTTTAGCACCTGTTGAGCAAACGCCAACTTACCTTTCTTTAGCCCATTTATTAAAACGTGCTTTTAAGCAACTTGATCGTTCTTTTCTTGATGATGTGTAGAACATTTGTTCTACCTTCTTCGTTTGTCATGATTGTCATTTGAATTACCCCGTTGAGATCAAAAAACGCGTAGTTAGTGCTACTCAATACTTTTGATTAATGTCATGATCATTTCAATGATTTCTTTGGAGAATTAATGATGGAAATGACACACGCACAACGCTTGATCCTCTCTAATCAGTATAAAATGATGACTATGATGGATCCTGATAACGCTGAACGTTATCGTCGCTATCAGACAATTATTGAACGCGGTTATGGATTACAGTTACGTGAACTTGACCGTGACTTCGATGAAATGTCAGAAGAGACTTGCCGTACCATTATTAACGTCATGGAAATGTACCATGCACTGCAAGTTTCTCGAGATAACTTAAAAGAACAAGAGATGCCAGATGCTCGTCGTGTCGCATTTATAGGCTTTGATGCGGCGACAGAATCCCGCTATCTTAGCTATGTGCGTTTTATGGTGAATACAGAAGGGCGTTACACGCATTTCGATAGTGGCAGTCATGGTTTTAACTCTCAAACACCAATGTGGGAAAAATACCAAAGAATGCTTAATGTTTGGTTAGCTTGCCCTCGTCAATATCACCTTAGCACCGTTGAAATTCAGCAAATACTTAATGCGTAATCGCAGTGCATAATAGTTGATGCACCACTGTAAGGTTAAAGGTAGGCATAAAATATGGCAATCACATGTAAAGGTTTTCTGTTTGATCTCGATGGAACATTAGTTGATTCATTACCAGTTGTTGAACATTGTTGGGCGCTATTTGGTGAGCGCGTGGGTGTTTCAACACAAGAGATTAATGACTACATCCACGGAAAGCCCGCAATTGAATCGATTCGCCATTTTATGCCTAATGCAACTGAACAAGAGATAACGGAAACTTTTCGTTGGCTAGAAAAATTAGAGTCAACACAAACAGAAGGCTTAGCACCGCTTCCGGGTGCTATTGAGTTGATTAATCGCCTTAATGACTTAAATATTCCGTGGGCGATTGTCACGTCAGGCACTGTTCCTATTGCCTCAACGCGCCAATCTGTCACTGGGATCCCTGAGCCTAAGCATTGGGTTACAGCGGAATGTATTAGTAAAGGTAAACCTAATCCTGAACCTTATCTTTTAGGTGCCAAAAAATTGGGTTTATTACCACAAGATTGTGTGGTTTTTGAAGATGCAGCTGCGGGTATCTACTCTGGTTTAGATGCGGGATGCCAAGTCGTTGCCGTTCATGCACCTCTTTCTCTCCCTCGCCGTAATGAGATTCATTTAATTATTGATTCATTAAATGATATTCAAATCGAGAAGCAAGCTGAAAAAGTGATAATAACGCACAAAAGGTAGTCTTTTCTTTGATCATATTAAAAGACTTATTGTTGTAAAAATGGTCTACTTATCAATGTAGTGAATTGATGTCTTAAACTGTTTTCACTTATTGCTGATCGAGGCCATTTTGAATAGCGAATTATTATGGGTTTTAAGCCTGCTATTGATAGCTATTGTCCTTTTTACGACCAACAAAATCCGCATGGATGTGGTCGCTTTACTTGTCATCATCGCATTTGTTCTCAGCGGTACACTCTCATTAAATGAAGCCACGGTAGGATTTAGCGATCCTAACGTATTACTTATTGCTGCCCTTTTTGTTATTGGTGAAGGGTTAGTGAGAACAGGTGTGGCTTATCAAATGGGTGACTGGCTAGTTCGTGTCGCGGGTAGCAGTGAAGTTAAAATGCTTGTGCTATTAATGATATGCGTTGCAAGTTTAGGTGCTTTCATGAGTTCAACAGGTGTTGTTGCCATCTTTATTCCTGTTGTATTGAGTGTTGCCGCTCGAATGAAAACATCGCCAGGTCGTTTAATGATGCCGTTAGGTTTTGCGGGACTTATTAGTGGATTAATGACCTTAGTGGCAACACCACCTAATATGGTTGTTAACAGTGAATTAGTCAGAGAAGGTTTACCAAGTTTTCAGTTTTTCTCCATTACACCTATTGGTATCGCCGTATTATTTGCAGGTATTCTCTATATGCTGGTGGTACGCAGGTGGTTAGGAAATAACGATAATGGTAAGCAAAAAGAAGCTTATCGTCGTACTTTCCGTGATCTTATTCGTGATTATCAGTTAGCAGGGCGTGCTCGTCGTTTAGCAATTCGTAAAGGTTCTCCACTGGTAGGTCATTCACTTGATGAATTACACTTACGTTCGCGTTATGGTGCAAACGTTGTCGGTATTGAACGCTGGAGGCGGTTTCGGCGTGTGATGGTTAGCGCAACCGGTGGTACTGAATTAAGAGAGCGTGATGTTTTATTAGTTGATATGTCAGCCAGTGATGTTGATTTACGTGAGTTTTGCCGTGAACAGATGTTAGAGCCAATGGTATTGCGAGGCGAATATTTTTCTGAACAATCTCGTGATGTGGGGCTTGCTGAAGTATCAATGAACCCTGATTCTGAATTATTAGGTAAATCATTAAGAGAAATTAAATTTCGTACTCGTTATGGCCTAAACGTTGTGGCTATTCGTCGTGAAGGAAGTGCCTTACCGGGTAAAATTGTTGATGAGCCATTACGCCTTGGTGATGTGCTATTGGTGATTGGTGATTGGAAACTTATTCGCATCTTATCCACTAAACCGCGTAATTTTATCGTGTTAAATTTAGCCGCAGAAATTGAAACTGTTGCTCCTGCTTCATCTCAAGCACCTCATGCATTGTTTTCGTTAGCATTAATGGTGGCATTAATGGTGACGAATGAAGTACCTAACTTTATTGCAGCACTTATTGCCTGTTTATTAATGGGTAAATTCCGTTGTATTGATATGGAAAGTGCTTATCGCTCTATTCACTGGCCAAGCATTATTTTAATTGTCGGTATGATGCCTTTTGCAGCAGCATTACAAAAAACAGGTGGTATAGAGCTTATAGTCAATGGCTTAATGGATGTTGCGGGTAGTGCAGGTCCTCAAGTGATGTTGGTCTGTTTATTTATACTTTGTGCATCAATTGGGTTGTTTATCTCGAATACGGCAACAGCGGTACTGATGGCACCGATTGCTATAGCGGCTGCGAATCAAATGAATGTTTCTCCATTACCATTTGCAATGGTGATTGGTGTTGCTGCATCCGCAGCCTTTATGACACCGGTTTCATCGCCCGTTAATACGCTTATTCTTGAACCGGGAGGATATAAGTTTGCTGACTTTATTAAGATTGGTGTGCCATTTACGATAATTGTAATGCTGATTAGTGTCTTCCTGATCCCGCTATTATTTCCATTTTAAGTATTAATGCTTTTGTTTGATAAAACGCTGTTTATTAATAAATAAACAGCGTTTTTTATTTATTGGCTGATGGTTTTTTATTTGATGTATGCGCCATATCTATGAGTGTGTGTTTTTTGAAATATTGAAACGTATAAAGGAGTAATCTATATCCAATAGATAATTTAGGAATGTTTAAAATGAAAATAGAATCAAATATATCATCTGTAATTGATGCTAAAATTAATATGAATGAAGGTGGAAGTAATAAAAGTACTCTTAAGGGTAATATTTCAAATATAGATAATAAAAATATTTTTATATCACTACCGATAATAGTAAAACCAAATATTGAAATCTATATGATGAAATTAGGTAATAAAAATTTGGAGAGTAGTATTACCAATATATCAAACTTTAAAAATGATAATATTGAGTTTTCAGAAAAATTTATCGCCAGTTTTTTAGCACTTAATTCAGATAAACTAGCTGCTAGTGGACAGAGTAAATTACAGAATATTAACAGAGCAATAAAGGTTGAAATTCCAAAAATAAATGATGAGAAAATGGCTGTTTCATCAAATGAAAAAAAAGATAGTGAAGCGATAAATAGCCAAATGAAAGGTGAGTTAGATAATATAGGAAAAGGTAGTCAAAAGAGTGAAGATAATTCTTTATATAGAAAAGATGGTGCATATAACAAATTGAGTAAAAGATATGATTTAAATAGTAGTAATTTTTCTCCTATTAAAAATCTTATTGATGATAAAAAAATATCAACTGAAGAAAAAGAAAGAGAATTAAAAAAATATTTAGCACGTAATGATTCTGAAATAAAAAAAATGAACAGGTTTGAAAGATTTAAAGATATATTTGGAATGTCAAAAAAAATAAATATACTGCGAAATCAGCAAGACAATGATGCTAAGATTATCTTTTATGGCTTAAGTAACTTACATAATTCTATAGTAAATAAAGATATTTCTTAGAGTGTAAAATTATTTCAGCTTTTTATGTAAGATGAGAGTCAATTGGTATACTCTCATCTTATATAGAATAATATTGCTTACTCACTAATCTCATCAAGCGATAAACTAAATCCTGGTACAAATACCTTTATAAAATAGTCCATCTCAGGACTCTGTCTTTCCGCTAATGTTTTTTCTAATCGATTTTTCGCTAAATTAAATTCGCTATTGCCTGCTGCTAACTCTTCAAGACATTTTAAATAAGCGCATAAGCTATCAGCTTGCTTAACAATAAAGGTTTCTTCTTCACTATGTAATTGTTCATCAATAAGAGGGCGAAAATCGTCTTGTAATTCTTCTGGTAACATTTCAATCAATTTTTGCTGTGCATATTTTTCTATTTTTTTATATTCATGGGCAATTTGCGGATTGTGATATTTAATGGGGGTTGGCATATCACCGGTGATCACTTCGCTGGCATCATGATACATCGCTTGTAATGCAATTCGTTCGGCATTGACATTGCCATCAAATTTACGATTTTTAATCACGGCTAAGGCATGGGCAACAAAAGCCACTTGTAAACTGTGTTCCGACACATTTTCTTGGCGAATATTACGCATTAATGGCCAGCGAGTAATGAGTTTTAAACGAGAAAGGTGGGCAAAAAAGTAACTCATAATATCTCCCTATTGCGTGATTGAAGATATTATTGTGAGTGGATAATAGGTAGATGTAAACGGCAATAGAAAAGAAAATAAAAAAACGCAATATAACGTATTGATATATTGCGTTTTATTTTATGTATGGGCAATCTTATTGATGATAACCCACAATAAAGCGACCAAATTTTTGAATTGCCATATCTAAATCATCTTCACGCGGAAGAGTCACAATACGGAAATGGTCTGGGTGTGGCCAGTTAAATGCCGTTCCTTGTACTAATAGCACTTTTTCTTGCAACAATAAATCGAGGATCATTTTCTGATCGTCTTTGATACTGTAGCGATTTAAGTCAATTTTAGGGAACATATAAAGAGCACCCATTGGCTTAACGCAAGAAACACCTGGAATTTGGTTAATCAGTTCCCAAGCACGATTGCGTTGCTCATATAAGCGACCACCGGGCAGGATAAATTCACTAATACTTTGATAACCCCCTAATGCAGTTTGAATGGCATGTTGCATAGGAACGTTAGCGCATAAACGCATAGACGCTAACATATTTAAGCCTTCAATATAGCTTTTAGCATGTTTTTTAGGGCCGTTTAATACCATCCAACCTTGACGGAAACCTGCAACACGGTAGGTTTTTGATAAACCATTAAATGTTACGGTTAATAAATCCGGTGCCATCGCGGCAATAGAGTGATGCTCTGCATCATCATAGAGGATTTTATCGTAGATCTCGTCAGCGAAGATAATCAGGTCATGTTGACGTGCTATTTCAACGATTTCCATCAGAATATCTTTGCTATATACCGCACCTGTTGGGTTATTTGGGTTGATAATAACAATACCGCGGGTATTTTTTGTAATTTTACTGCGGATATCATCTAAATCAGGGAACCAACCTTGTTGCTCATCACACATATAGTGAACAGCATTTCCTCCTGAAAGAGAAACTGCCGCTGTCCATAATGGGTAATCAGGTGCAGGTACTAGCATTTCATCGCCATTATTCAATAAGGCTTGCATTGCTTGTACGATTAACTCAGAAACACCATTACCAATATAAATGTCTTCAACAGTGATATCTCGCATATCACGAGCTTGATAATGCTGCATGATAGCTTTACGCGCAGAAAACAGACCTTTGGAGTCACTATAACCCTGAGAACTTGGTAGATTGCGGATCACATCTACTAAAATTTCATCAGGTGCTTCAAAGCCAAAAGGTGCCGGGTTACCAATATTGAGTTTTAAAACTTTGTTACCTTCTTCTTCCAGACGTTTTGCTTCTTGCAAAACCGGACCTCTAATGTCGTAACAGACATGTTCGAGTTTGTTTGATTTTTTAATCTGATTCATAGCGCGTTTACCTAATAGGGTCTGACTCGTATCTTTATTGTGATCATGGCGACTTAGCGACATTTATCGCCGATTGCTATTCATATAGAAAGATACAAATGAAAAGGCTGTCCCAGCAAATAACTGTTCTATCACTCTACTCTTACGTTACAAACTTTTGAAGATGCTAGGTAATTTTTGGTGTAAAAGGTCAGTTTATTCTTAGAATGTTATTTTGATGACTGATTGTATTAGTTATGATGGGTTTATGTTTCAGTTTTAATAAATAATCTGGATTATTATTCTATTGAATAGGGGCTTTTTAGTGTGGTGATTAGAAATAAGTTGATGTGATAGATAGGTATACGAGATGTTGCATAATCAATTATTGAATAATTTTATCGGATTTGTATTATCTGACTTAATATATTAAATTTTCAAATAATATGGTTAAATCTATTTTATTCTATAGCAATCAATTAGTTTAAGTATAAATTAAATTTAAATCTTAAATTTAGTTTATAGGGGAAGATACTTAAATTCGAATGCATAGTTAAGATAATTTAAATTATTTTCAAAATGTTAAAATTTATGAATGAGAAAGCAATATAGTATGATCTAAGTCTAACTTGTGATGACGGTATACAGTTCTTTCTTGTGAATGCTTGAAATGATAATAAAATTTAATTTGTTACAAAAAGATGCAATTCCTTTCTATCTAGGAGGTGTAAACGATAAGAAACAAATGTAAAGTATTCGGTATGTCTTTGCTCTCCTTTTCAGAGTAGAGTACTGTCTGAATCGGAAGTCTTTTTTAGACTTTTGATATAAAACACCAGGTATATGTAATTTAAAAATCAAAAATAAGTGAAGAATAAACAATGATTAATGCAAATCGTCCGATAATGAATCTCGACCTCGATCTGCTTAGAACGTTTGTAGCTGTAGCAGATTTGAACACTTTTGCAGCCGCTGCTGCTGCTGTCTGTCGAACCCAATCTGCTGTGAGTCAGCAGATGCAACGTTTAGAGCAATTGGTGGGTAGAGAGCTTTTCGCCCGTCATGGTCGTAATAAACTTTTAACAGAGCATGGTCTACAACTGTTAGGTTATGCACGTCAAATTCTGCGTGCGAATGATGATGCAACGGCATCATTAACGTATAGCGATGCAGAAGGGGAGCTACGTATTGGTGCTTCTGATGACTCTGTGGATACTTTATTACCGTTTTTATTAAACCGTATCGCATCGGTGTATCCACGTTTAGCTGTTGATGTACGCATTAAGCGTTCTCAATATATTGAGACAATGCTAGATAATCATGAAATTGATTTAGCATTAACAACAGCACGTATTGGTCATCACCCACGCACAGCGTTACGTACTGCACCAGTGCTATGGCATTGTGCGCCAGATTTCCAATTACAAATGAATGAACCTATTCCTTTAGTTGTAATGGATGAAACGAACCCATTCCGTCAATTAGCGATAAACACGTTAGATGACGCTGGAATTCAATGGCGTATTGCCTATGAAGCAGCTTCTTTATCTGCTGTTCGTGCCGCAGTTAATGCAGAAGTGGGTATTACTGCACGTCCACTTGAAATGCAAAATGCCGATTTACGTATTTTAGGCGAAAGCGAAGGATTACCTCGTTTACCTGAAACACAATATTGGTTGTATCGTAACTCTGATGAACAAAATGAAGCGGTGTTAACTGTATTCAATGCGATTGAAAACAAGAAAACACCTTATACCGTCACTGCACCTGAAGATATTAGCTCTACTGAACTTGAATAATCACATTAATAATTGTGTGAATTTTTTAGCGTTAAAACACAAAAATTAAAGATTAAAAAAGAGTCAAATAAAACTGGATAGTGATGAATAATGATAAACGGGAATAGATGCAATGAAGTGCATTTATTTCCGTTTTTTTATTGCCATTTTTTGAAATAGTAACACTATGTTAATAATTATGTTGTTTTATGTATTTATCTTTGTGACATTTCATTCCATAACTACCTTAATTGCTTGTTAAAAAAATGTTTACCTTCCCCCTTGGTTAATCACTTGTAGGATTTGTTAACAAATAAAAAGATTGTCTAGGTTTTAAGAGAATAAAAAAGTAAATCTAAGCGGATATTTGACCTCCTCCACAATATTAGAAAGTTAATTTGTTAAAATTTGGATAAATTTTAAACTGATTAAGTATTTTTTCGACTATTTTGTGAGTTTGATCAAGAAAATAAGGCACATTTGCCTGTGTTGAGTCAGGTTTTTCCTGAGATACTGGTGTAGTAAAATCGAATTATCGGTTAGACTAAGCGTGTTAGCATAAAGTTTGTCGGTTGACTGACACGTTTTAGCATTAGCCAGTAATTGAGTGTTAAAAATGAGTGTTAAATTTGTTAAATCGCGATGGAAAACTGAGTGATTTGTCGCAAAGTTTTCCAAAAAAGAAGAAAGGTATAAATAGACTGTTATTATTTCTTTAATTAGCAAGTCTGTTTAATTCGCCTTTTTTTTCGTAATTAGAAATGTGGTGTAAACCGCCGGATAAGAGTTGGTTAATTGACACCACCTTTGATGAGTAAGCAATGAGTATGTCTACAACCACCGAAGTTATCGCCCATCATTGGGCATTTGCTGTCTTCCTCATAGGCGCATTGGGGTTATGTTCGCTCATGTTGTTGGGTGCCCGCTATTTAGGCGGACGCGCACAGGCAAGGGCAAAGCATGTTCCTTATGAATCTGGTCTTGATTCTGTTGGCAGCGCTCGTCTGCGCATGTCAGCTAAATTCTATTTAGTTGCCATGTTTTTCGTTATTTTCGATGTTGAAGCACTGTTTCTTTATGCCTGGGCTGTTTCCGTTCGTGAAGTTGGCTGGTTAGGCTTTATTGAAGCGTCAGTCTTCATCGCTATTTTATTAGCTGGATTATTCTATTTGGTTCGTATAGGCGCATTAGATTGGACGCCTGTTCGCTCTCGTCGTGAAACCGCGAGTAAAAGCCATGTTCGATTAACCAGCGGCAAACATCCGCAGCAGTAATAAGCGAGGCATTAGAAATGGATTATACGCTCACCCGCATAGATCCGAACGGTGAGAATGACCGTTATCCCCTGCAATCACAGGAAATCGTCAGCGACCCATTAGATGCTCACGTTCATCGCAGCGTGTATATGGGAAAACTGGAACATGCGTTGCACGATGTTGTGAACTGGGGACGGAAGAACTCTTTATGGCCATATAACTTTGGTCTTTCCTGTTGTTACGTTGAAATGGTGACGTCATTTACGGCGGTGCATGACGTGGCTCGTTTTGGTTCAGAAGTATTACGTGCATCACCTCGTCAAGCTGACTTTATGGTGGTTGCGGGTACTTGCTTTACTAAGATGGCACCCGTTATTCAACGTTTATACGATCAGATGTTAGAGCCTAAATGGGTTATCTCTATGGGGGCATGTGCAAACTCTGGTGGTATGTACGACATCTATTCAGTAGTGCAAGGTGTTGATAAGTTCATCCCGGTTGATGTGTATATTCCTGGATGTCCTCCACGCCCTGAAGCTTACATGCAAGCACTAATGTTATTACAAGAGTCCATTGGTAAAGAACGTCGCCCATTATCATGGGTTGTCGGCGACCAAGGCGTTTACCGTGCCAATATGCAATCAGAACGAGAAAGAAAACACGGTGAACGTATTGCAGTGAAAAACCTGCGTACTCCTGACGAAATTTAAAGGCTTTTGCCTAAGACGTAACCAGAGCAATGTGTTGCGATCATAGTAACCCTGATCAAAGTTGTGGTGAATAGAAATGACCGATCAGATAGCGCAAAAAGGCGCTCGGCCAGCGTGGGAAACGACCGATCATATTGATGATCAGGTCGTTAATGAACTGCGTCAGAAATTTGGGCCAGATGCGTTTACGTTCCAGCCTACTCGTACTGGCATGCCAGTTGTTTGGGTAAAACGGGAACAACTTATTGAGGTAATGCTATACCTCAAATCTTTACCAAAACCTTATGTCATGCTGTTTGATATGCATGGTTTTGATGAGCGTCTTCGTACGCATCGTCAAGGCTTGCCAGCAGCAGACTTTTCTGTTTTCTATCATCTGATATCAATCGATCGTAATAAAGATATCATGCTGAAAGTCGCATTAAGTGAAAATGATCTTAATGTTCCGACTATCACATCTATCTTTCCTAACTCGAATTGGTATGAGCGTGAAGTCTGGGATATGTTTGGGATTGTCTTTAATGGGCATCCAAATTTACGCCGTATTATGATGCTTCCTGATTGGGAAGGACATCCACTGCGTAAAGACTATCCTGCTCGTGCGACAGAGTTCGATCCTTATGTGCTGACAAAGCAGAAACAGGATCTGGAAATGGAATCGCTGACATTCAAACCTGAAGAGTGGGGGATGAAACGCGGTACTGAGAATGAGGACTTTATGTTCTTAAACCTCGGTCCTAACCATCCATCATCTCACGGTGCATTCCGTATTATTCTTCAGCTTGATGGCGAGGAAATCGTCGACTGTGTGCCTGATGTGGGTTATCACCACCGTGGTGCTGAAAAAATGGGAGAGCGCCAATCTTGGCACAGCTATATCCCATACACAGACCGAATCGAATACCTCGGCGGATGCGTTAACGAAATGCCTTATGTACTTGCAGTGGAAAAACTTGCCGGTATTGAAGTGCCTGAACGCGTTAAAGTCATTCGTGTCATGCTGTCTGAGCTATTTCGTATTAATAGCCACTTACTGTATATCAGTACCTTTATCCAAGACGTTGGTGCGATGACACCGGTGTTCTTTGCCTTTACTGACCGCCAAAAAGTTTACAACATCGTTGAAGCGATTACCGGATTCCGTATGCACCCTGCATGGTTCCGTATCGGTGGTGTTGCTCACGACTTACCTCGCGGTTGGGAACGCTTATTACGTGAATTCTTAGACTGGATGCCAAAACGTCTAGATTCTTACGTAAAAGCAGCACTGCAAAACAGTATTTTGAAAGGTCGTACTATTGGCGTTGCCTCATATAATACTAAAGAAGCATTAGATTGGGGTGTGACAGGTGCTGGTCTTCGTGCAACAGGCGTTGAGTTTGACGTTCGTAAATGGCGACCATATTCAGGTTATGAAAACTTTGAATTCGAAATCCCTGTTGCAAGTAATGGTGACTGTTATGACCGCGTAATGCTGAAAGTAGAAGAACTACGCCAAAGCTTACGTATTCTGGAACAGTGCTATAAAAATATGCCAGAAGGGCCATTTAAAGCAGACCATCCACTGACAACGCCTCCACCAAAAGAGCGTACATTACAGCATATCGAAACTATGATTAACCACTTCTTACAGGTTTCATGGGGCCCAGTTATGCCTGCTAATGAATCATTCCAGATGGTTGAAGCCACTAAAGGGATCAATAGCTATTATTTAACCAGTGATGGCAGCACAATGAGCTACCGTACGCGTATTCGTACGCCAAGTTTTGCTCACTTGCAACAAATCCCAGCGGTTATCCGCGGTAGCTTGGTTTCTGACTTGATTGTGTATCTGGGAAGTATTGATTTTGTAATGTCGGATGTGGATCGTTAATCATGCAAAATGAATTAAACCAAAAAGATGATGCAGTGCAGATCGAAATCGTTGATGTAACGCATTCAAAGAAAGCAACGTTTGTTTTAACTGAAGAAGAACGTGCTGAAATTGAACAAGAAAAACATCATTACGAAGATCCTCGCGCAGCCTCTATTGAAGCACTGAAAATTGTGCAAAAGAACCGCGGTTGGGTTGAAGACGGCGCGATTTATGCGATTGCGGATGTTCTTGGGATCCCTGCAAGCGATGTTGAAGGCGTTGCTACGTTCTATAGCCAAATTTTCCGTCAACCCGTTGGCCGTCACATCATTCGTTTTTGTGACAGCGTGGTTTGTCATATTACAGGTTATCAAGGCATTCAGGCAGCGATTGAAAAGCACCTTAATATCATTCCTGGTCAAACTACACCAGATGGTCGCTTTACGTTACTGCCAACCTGCTGTTTAGGTAATTGTGATAAAGGTCCTACTATGATGGTAGATGACGATACTCACAGCTTTGTTAAACCTGAAGAGATTGAAACGTTACTGGAGCAGTATCCATGACAGCAATTTCAGGAGCAAAACCGATTATTCGTAGCGCAGAAACGCACCCGCTAACGTGGCGCTTACGTGATGATCGTCAGCCTGTATGGTTGGATGAATACCGTGCTACAAACGGTTATAAAGCGGCAGAAAAAGCATTAAAAGGTATGTCACCAACTGAGGTGACCACTGAAGTTAAAGATGCTGGCCTAAAAGGTCGTGGTGGTGCTGGATTCTCAACAGGCTTGAAATGGAGCCTGATGCCAAAAGATGAAAGCATGAATATCCGTTACATCCTTTGTAACGCGGATGAAATGGAGCCAGGGACTTATAAAGACCGTCTCTTAATGGAAGAACTCCCACATCTGTTAATTGAAGGGATGATTATCGGTGCTCACGCATTAAAAGCTTACCGTGGTTATATTTTCCTTCGTGGCGAATATATCGAAGCGGCTAAGAATCTGCGCCATGCTATTGAAGAAGCAAAAGCAGCAGGCTTTCTGGGGAAAAATATCTTTGGTTCAGGTATTGATTTTGAACTGTTTGTTCACACAGGTGCAGGTCGTTACATCTGTGGTGAAGAGACTGCATTAATCAACTCATTAGAAGGTCGTCGTGCTAACCCGCGCTCTAAACCTCCATTCCCTGCAACATCAGGTGCATGGGGTAAACCAACTTGTGTCAATAACGTTGAAACACTGTGTAATGTGCCGGCGATTATTGAACACGGCAAAGATTGGTATATCGGCTTAAGTGAAGGCAAAAGCCCAGATGCGGGTACTAAATTAATGGGATTCTCAGGTCGCGTGAAATATCCGGGCTTATGGGAATTACCATTTGGTACAACAGCGCGTGAGATCCTCGAAGATTACGCAGGCGGTATGCGTGATGGTCTTAAGCTGAAAGCATGGCAACCGGGTGGTGCAGGTACTGACTTCTTAACAGAAGATCACCTCGATCTCCCAATGGATTTTGGCACGATTGCAAAAGCAGGTAGCCGTTTAGGTACAGCACTTGCGATGGCGGTAGATAATGAAATTAATATGGTTTCATTAACCCGTAACTTAGAAGAGTTCTTTGCTCGTGAATCTTGTGGCTGGTGTACACCTTGTCGTGATGGCTTGCCATGGAGTGTCGAAATCTTACGTGCGATAGAAAACGGTAAAGGTCGTCCTGGTGATATCGAAACCCTTGAACATTTATGTCGTTCTTTAAGTCCGGGACACACATTCTGTGCTCATGCACCGGGTGCAGTAGAACCTTTACAAAGCGCCATTAAATATTTCCGTGAAGAATTTGAGGCTGGCATTATTCAAGAAGATTATACCAATGCCAACTTGATCAGAGGTATTCAGCCTAACTTGCTGAAAAGCCGCTGGTAATTTTTCACGACACATTCTAGGTTTAACGCCTGCTGTGCAGGCCTTTGGGAAGCATGCTGACTATGGCTACGATTCATGTAGACGGCAAAGAATATGAAGTTAACGGGGCTGATAACCTGTTAGAAGCCTGTCTTAATTTAGGCTTAGATATTCCTTATTTTTGCTGGCATCCAGCGCTGGGAAGCGTTGGCGCTTGCCGCCAGTGTGCGGTTAAGCAGTATCAAAATGCTGAGGATACCCGCGGTCGTTTAGTGATGTCTTGTATGACACCTGCGACTGATGGCACGTTTATCTCTATCGATGACGAAGAAGCGAAAAAATTCCGCGAAAGCGTTGTTGAATGGTATATGACAAACCATCCTCATGACTGTCCAGTTTGTGAAGAAGGGGGTAACTGCCACCTTCAAGATATGACGGTAATGACAGGTCACACTATGCGTCGCTATCGCTTTACTAAGCGTACACATAGAAACCAAGATCTGGGGCCGTTTATTTCTCATGAAATGAACCGTTGTATTGCTTGTTACCGCTGTGTTCGTTACTACAAAGATTATGCTGATGGTACTGATCTCGGCGTCTTTGGTGCACATAACAACGTGTTTTTTGGTCGCGTTGAAGATGGCACATTAGAGAGCGAATTCTCGGGTAACTTGGTCGAAATTTGTCCGACAGGTGTATTTACTGACAAAACTCACTCATCACGTTATAACCGTAAGTGGGATATGCAGTTTGCACCAAGTATTTGCCAAGGTTGTAGCATGGGTTGTAACACAAGCCCGGGTGAACGCTATGGTGAATTACGTCGTATTGAAAACCGTTATAACGGAACTGTAAACCGCTATTTCCTTTGTGACCGTGGTCGTTTTGGCTATGGCTATGTGAATTTAGCAAGCAGACCTCGTCAGCCTAAAAAACGTTTAGGCAGTAACTGGTTAGAAATTAACGCTGTTCAAGCGACTCAAGCAGCTGCGGATATGCTGAAGAAAAGTCAGCGTATCGTGGGTATTGGTTCCCCGCGTGCAAGCATTGAAAGTAACTTCGCATTACGTGAAGTTGTTGGCGCTGAAAACTTCTATAGTGGTATTTCTGCATCAGAGCAAAAACGACTGACTTTAATGTTAGATATTTTACAAAAAGGTGGTGTTCATACCCCATCTCTGCGTGAAATTGAAAATTACGATGCTGTTTTAGTGTTAGGTGAAGATTTAACACAAACAGGTGCTCGTATGGCATTGTCTGTACGTCAGGCCGTGAAAGGTAAAGCGCGTGAAATGGCAGCAGCTCAAAAAGTGGCTGACTGGCAAATTGCTGCGATTATGAACATTGGGCAACGTGCAAAATATCCGCTGTTTGTCACTCATGTTGATGAAACTCGCCTTGATGATGTTGCTGCGTGGAGTTATCGCGCACCAGTTGTCGATCAAGCGCGTTTAGGCTTTGCGATTGCTAATAACATTAACGGTGATGCACCTGCTGTTGATGGCATTGATGAAGCGCTAAATAAACATATCGAAATGGTTGTTCAAGCACTTTCTCAAGCGAAAAAACCATTAATTATCAGTGGTAGCCATGCAGGTAGCGAAGACGTTATCAAAGCAGCCGCTAACATTGCTTTTGCATTAAAAGCAAAAGGTAATGAAGTAGGGCTTTCTTTCGTTGCTGATGATGCAAACAGCATGGGTCTTGCCATGATGAATGCACAGCCACTGGATGATGCATTAAAAATGATGCGCAGTGGTCAAGCTAATACCGTTGTTGTCATGGAAAACGATTTATATCGCCATTATGATGCAGACGTGATTGATGATGCGCTTGCTAAAGTAGATAACGTTATTGTTATCGACCACCAGCAAACAGACATTATGGCGAAAGCACATCTTGTTCTTCCCGCTTCTTCATTCGCTGAAAGCGATGGAACAATGGTGAGTCAAGAAGGCAGAGCACAACGTTACTTCCAAGTTTTCGAACCTTCTTTCTATAACAAAGATGTGGTGATGCATGAAAGCTGGCGTTGGTTGAGTGCTGTTGATTCACAATGGCATGAAAGAACGCTGGATTGGACACAGTTAGACAATGTTATTGAGCATTGTGCAACCAGTCTTCCTCAGTTTGCTGGCATTGTTGATGCGGCTCCGAATGCATCATTCCGTATTCGCGGGCAGAAACTGGCTCGTGAACCACATCGTTATAGTGGTCGTACTTCTATGTTGGCGAATGTGTCTGTGCATGAACAGCGTCAACCAAAAGATATCGACACCCCATTTGCATTCTCAATGGAAGGTAATAACAGCCCAACAGCTCCTCGTCAGCAAATTCCATTTGCATGGGCACCGGGTTGGAACTCACCTCAAGCATGGAATAAATTCCAAGCAGAAGTGGGTGGCAGCTTACGCTTTGGCGATCCGGGTGTGCGTTTAATCGAATGTGGTGATAATACACTTGGCTACTTCACTGATATTCCTGCGCCATTTAATGCACAGAAAAATCAATGGACTGTCGCACCTTGCTACCGTTTATTTGGTAGTGAAGAGTTATCACAACGCGCTGAAGTTATCCAATCTCGTATGGAAACCGCTTATTTAACATTGAGTGAATCTGATGCCCAAGCATTAGCGTTAACACAAGGTCAGCAAGCGATGTTTACTTACGAAGGCCGTGAATTCACCTTACCTGTGAAAATCAGTGCTCACCTGACTCAAGGTCAAATTGGCTTGCCGTTAGGTATGGCGGGTATTTCTCCATCGCTGGTGGGTGTATCGGTTCGTCAACTGCGGGGTATTGCATAATGAGCTGGTTATCTCCTGAAGTTACAGAGATTTTACTCACCGTTTTAAAAGCCGTCGTGATCTTGCTTGTCGTGGTCACTTGTGGTGCTTTTATGAGTATGGGGGAACGCCGTTTACTGGGTTTATTCCAAAACCGTTATGGGCCTAACCGTGTAGGTTATGCAGGTTCAGCACAGCTAATTGCGGATATGATCAAAATGTTCTTTAAAGAGGACTGGATCCCGAAATTTGCTGACCGCTTTATCTTCACCATTGCGCCAGTGATTGCGTTTTCATCTTTACTGCTGTCATTTGCAATTGTACCTGTTAGCTCAACATGGGTTGTTGCTGACTTAAACATCGGTATTTTGTTCTTCTTGATGGTTGCAGGTATTGCGGTGTATGCCGTGTTATTTGCAGGATGGTCAAGTAACAACAAATATTCACTGTTAGGTGCAATGCGTGCATCAGCACAAACTGTAAGTTATGAAGTGTTTTTAGGGCTTTCAATCTTAGGTGTTGTTGCACAAGCGGGCTCTTTTAACCTGACTGACATCGTAAACTCACAAGCAAATATGTGGAATGTCATCCCACAATTCTTTGGCTTTATTACGTTTGCGATTGCTGGGGTTGCTGTTTGTCACCGTCACCCATTTGACCAACCAGAAGCAGAGCAAGAGCTGGCTGATGGTTATCACATTGAATATTCTGGTATGAAATTCGGTTTGTTCTTTGTGGGTGAATATATCGGTATTGTTGCGGTATCAGGTCTTATCGTGACGTTATTCTTCGGTGGTTGGCAAGGGCCTTTCTTACCGTCATTCATTTGGTTCGCACTGAAAACTGGATTCTTCATGATGATGTTTATCCTTATTCGTGCATCGTTACCGCGTCCGCGCTACGACCAAGTGATGTCTTTTGGTTGGAAAATTTGCTTACCGTTAACGCTTATCAATCTGCTGGTCACTGCTGCAGTGATACTTTACAACGCTCAATAAGGGGTGATTGAACCATGACTTTAAAAGAGTTATTGACTGGTTTCGGCACCCAGGTACGAAGCATTTGGATGATTGGCTTACATGCCTTCGCCAAACGCGAAACACAGATGTACCCGGAAGAACCTGTCAATGTTGCACCACGTTATCGTGGACGAATTGTATTGACGCGCGATCCTGACGGTGAAGAACGCTGTGTTGCTTGTAACTTGTGTGCAGCAGTCTGTCCAGTTGGCTGTATTTCATTACAGAAAGCAGAACATGAAGATGGTCGTTGGTATCCGGAGTTTTTCCGTATCAACTTTTCTCGCTGTATTTTCTGCGGTTTATGTGAAGAAGCTTGCCCAACAACGGCGTTACAATTAACGCCTGATTTTGAAATGGGTGAGTTTAAGCGTCAGGATTTGGTTTATGAAAAAGACGATCTGTTGATTTCAGGGCCAGGCAAATATCCTGAATATAACTTTTACCGTAAAACAGGTATGGCGATTAACGGCAAAGATAAAGGTGATGCGGATGATGAAGCTAAACCTATCGATGTCAAAAGCCTGTTACCGTAAGGAGCGATATTCATGGAATTTGCATTTTACATCGCGGGGCTGATTGCCATCCTTGCAACATTGAGAGTGATAACTCATACCAATCCTGTACACGCTTTGTTGTACTTAGTGATTTCATTGATTGCGCTCTCTGTGGTTTTCTTCTCGTTAGGCGCCTATTTTGCTGGTGCATTAGAAATCATTGTTTACGCTGGCGCCATTATGGTGTTATTCGTTTTCGTGGTGATGATGCTCAACTTAGGTAAATCCGTCGTTGATCAAGAGAAAAAGTGGCTACAACCGAAGTTTTGGATTGGGCCTGCGCTTTTATCTCTGATGCTATTAGTCGTGTTAATTTACGCCATTAGTAGTGTCACTCACGGTGAAATTGCTGGAGAAGTGATTGGCGCGAAAGAGGTCGGTATTAGCTTATTTGGGCCTTATATTCTGGCTGTTGAGTTAGCATCTGTTCTCTTATTGTCTGGATTGATTGTTGCTTACCACATTGGTCGTGATAAGAGCCATGACGATCTCGTCGAAAACGAAAACGCAGGGGAGCAAAAATGATACCTCTTCAACATGGTTTGATCTTGGCTGCGGTACTGTTTGTGTTAGGTTTTACCTGCTTAGTACTTCGCCGCAACCTGTTGTTTATGTTGATCGGACTAGAAATTATGATTAATGCAGCTGCACTGGCATTTGTTGTCGGTGGTAGCTTTTGGGGTCAAACGGATGGTCAGATAATGTATATTCTGGCAATCAGTTTGGCAGCGGCAGAGGCAAGTATTGGTCTGGCATTGTTGTTACAGCTTCATAGACATCGCCAAAATATCAATATTGATACAGTCAGTGAGATGCGCGGATGAATATACTCTATTTAACCATTCTGCTACCACTGCTGGGATTTTTACTGCTCGCTTTCTCGCGTGGTCGTTGGTCTGAAAACGTATCAGCATGGATTGGTACAGGTTCTGTTGGTTTATCTGCCCTTGTTGCACTTTGGGCTGGTATGGATTTCTTTGCTAACGGGCAAGAAACTTATGTCCTGACTTTATGGAACTGGATGTCAGCAGGGAATTTCAATATTCCGTTTACACTGGTTCTTGATGGTCTTTCATTAACAATGCTGGGTGTTATCACAGGCGTTGGCTTCCTTATTCATATGTATGCATCTTGGTATATGCGTGGCGAAGAGGGATATTCTCGCTTCTTTGCTTATACCAACTTATTTATCGCAAGTATGGTTGTCTTAGTACTGGCTGATAATATGATGCTGATGTATATGGGATGGGAAGGGGTTGGTCTATGTAGTTACTTATTAATTGGTTTCTATTATAGCAATCCTGCTAATGGCGCAGCTGCGATGAAAGCGTTTATCGTAACGCGTATCGGTGATGTGTTCTTAGCTATCGGTATGTTTATCCTGTTTGACCAATTAGGTACATTGAGCTTCCGTGAAATGGCAGTACTTGCGCCTGAGCAATTAGCCGTAGGTTCAAGCGTCATTAACTGGGCAATGTTAATGGTCTTAGGCGGTGCAGTAGGTAAATCAGCACAGCTTCCATTACAAACATGGTTAGCGGATGCGATGGCAGGCCCTACACCAGTCTCTGCATTAATCCACGCCGCGACGATGGTTACGGCAGGTGTATACTTAGTTGCACGTAGCAACGCACTATTCTTAATGGCACCTGAAGTACTTGAGTTAGTCGGTATTATTGGTGCAGTTACATTAGTGTTAGCGGGCTTTGCGGCTTTAGTACAAACCGATATCAAACGTATTCTTGCTTATTCAACCATGAGCCAAATTGGTTATATGTTCTTGGCTTTAGGCGCTCAAGCATGGGATGCGGCAATTTTCCACTTAATGACTCACGCTTTCTTTAAAGCATTACTGTTCTTATCTGCAGGTTCTGTGATTGTTGCCTGCCACCACGAACAGAATATCTTTAAGATGGGCGGGTTACGTAAGAAGATCCCATTTGTTTATGCTTGTTTCTTAATTGGTGGTGGCGCATTAGCGGCATTACCATTGTTAACAGCAGGGTTCTTCAGTAAAGATGAAATCTTATGGGGTGCGTATTCAAACGGGCATTTTAACTTAATGCTTGCAGGTTTAGTGGGTGCGTTATTTACGTCACTTTATACCTTCCGTTTGATTTTCATCGTATTCCATGGTGAAACCAAAACCGAAGCACACCAAGTTAAAGGCTTCACTCATACTTTCCCATTAGCGGTATTAGCACTGTTATCAACATTTATCGGTGCGTTAATTACTCAGCCGTTAGGTGCTGTTTTCCCTGAAGGAAACGCATCGCATGAGGGTAAATATGTATTAGAAGCACTTTCTGGTGTGGTAGCGATAGTAGGCGTTGCCATTGCAGCATGGTTATACCTGAAACAGCGTCAATGTGTTTCTAAGGTTGCTAATACTCGTACAGGTCGTTTCTTCTCAACATGGTGGTTCCATGCTTGGGGATTCGATGCACTGTATGAAGTGCTGTTTGTCAAACCTTATAAAGGGGCGGCGTGGCTTATCCAAAATGATCCTGTTAACCAATTCTTTAATCTATTCGGCTGCCTGCTTAAAGGCACTAATAAAGGATTAAGTTTCAGTGAAAATGGATTAGCACGTTGGTATGCGGCTTCTCTCGGTTTAGGTGCAGTGCTGGTTATCGCTCTGCTGCTTCTGGTTTAATTAAGGGACACATTGCGCCATGTTATTACCCTGGCTAATACTTATTCCCTTCATCGGTGGCCTGCTAAGTTGGCAGGCTGAACGAATCGGCTCGCAAGTCCCTCGCTGGGTTGCGTTGCTGACGATGGGATTAACACTCGTTATTTCTGTGCAACTTTGGTTGCAGGGCGATTATCAACTACTTAGTGCGGATGGAGCGCCACGCTGGACAGAGTATTACTTTGTGCCGTGGATCCCTGCTTTAGGGATTAATATCCAATTTGCACTTGATGGTATGTCATTGCTGATGACTGTATTAACCGCGATTTTAGGTATCTTAGCGGTACTTTCATCGTGGAATGAAAATCAGCCATCACAAGGTGCTTTCCATTTTAACCTGCTGTGGATCTTAGCTGGTGTGATGGGGGTATTTTTAGCAACTGACCTGTTTTTATTCTTCTTCTTCTGGGAAATGATGTTGATCCCAATGTACTTCCTGATTTCTTTATGGGGACACAAAGGAAGTAGCGATAAAAAACACGTTAGTGCAGCAACAAAATTCTTTATCTATACACAGGCTAGTGGTCTGTTAATGTTGCTGGCCATTATCGGTCTTGCGGTGGCTTTCTACCGTGAAACAGGTATTTGGACGTTTAACTACGATACCTTATTACAAGCACACACAGTATTAGGCTCTGAACTACAATTTATCCTGATGTTAGGTTTCTTTGCTGCATTTGCAGTGAAAATGCCAATTGTTCCTGTACATGGTTGGTTAGCAGATGCTCACGCAGAAGCACCAACAGCAGGCTCTGTTGACTTATCAGGTATTTTGCTAAAAACAGCAGCTTACGGTCTATTACGTTTTAACTTACCACTGTTCCCTGAAGCGTCAGCGTTACTGGCACCTGTGGCGATGTGGTTAGGTTTAATTACCGTATTTTATGCAGCATTACTGGCATTTCGTCAGACAGATATCAAACGTCTTGCGGCTTACAGTAGTATTTCTCACATGGGCTTTATCGTCATTGCGATTTATGCCGGTTCTGTATTGGCTTACCAAGGTGCGATTATTCAAATGATCACCAATGGTTTGTCAGCAGCAGGTCTGTTTATCATGTGTGGCATGCTGTATGAGCGTTTAGGTACGCGTGATATGAACCAAATGGGTGGATTGTGGAAAAGCATCCGTTTCTTACCTGCGTTTTCACTGTTCTTTGCGGTTGCCTCTTTAGGTATGCCTGGAACAGGTAACTTCGTTGGTGAGTTTATGATCCTGTTTGGTACTTATGGTCACTTTAAGCTGATCACGATTATTTCGGTCTTTGGTTTAGTATTTGCTTCTGTCTACGCACTGTGGATGATGCAACAAGCTTACTATGGTTCACCGAAAACAGCTGAAAGAACCTATAAAGGGTTAGATCTGAGAGAGTTTTTTATTCTGATCACATTGGTTGTTTTACTGGTTATTTTGGGCTTCTTCCCACAACCAGTGTTAGACACATCAATATCAGCGATGGAAAATCTCCAGACTTGGTATTCCGCTTCTATTTCAACAGTAAGGCCGTAATTCGCCATGACAATAACTCCTGAACAATTGATCGCAATGCTACCGCTATTGATCGTCGGATTGACGGTGGTGGTTGTGATGCTGTCCATTGCGTGGCGACGCGATCATTTTACTATTGCCACTTTGACAGCAACAGGTTTCATCATTGCGCTGGGATCACTTTATTACGTTAATACATTAGGCGTAGTGGACGTTACCACGCTTTACCATGTTGATGGATACTCTAGCTTCTTTACTGCACTAGTGATCCTTTCTGGTATTGGAACTATCGCTTTTGCTTATCCTTGGTTAGAAGGCTACCAAGATAACAAAGAAGAGTTTTATCTGCTGATTGCGATTGCGGTAGTTGGGGGTATTTTACTCTCGTCTGCTCACCACTTCGCATCGATGTTTATTGGTATTGAGTTGCTGACATTACCGCTGTTTGGTCTTATCGGTTACGCATTCCAACAACGTCCATCTCTGGAGGCAGGTATTAAATATATGCTGCTTTCAGCGGCAGCCTCTTCTTTCTTACTGTTTGGTATGGCACTTCTCTATGCAGAAGCAGGGAACCTCTCCTTTACTGCAATGGGACAAAGTTTAAGTGATAGCAATATCCATAAACCATTAGTACTTGCAGGTTTAGGTATGATGTTAGTGGGAATTGGATTTAAATTATCTTTATTCCCATTCCAATTGTGGACACCCGATGTTTACCAAGGTGCACCAGCACCAACTGGCGCGTTCTTAGCGACGGCAAGTAAGATTGGTATTTTTGCTGTTGTTATGCGTTTATTCCTTGAAGCACCCGCTGCGGATAGTGAAACCTTACGAATGATCTTAGGTTTCATGGCAATTGCCTCTATCTTGTTTGGTAACATCATGGCGTTAACGCAAAAGAGCGTAAAACGCTTATTAGGTTACTCTTCAGTATCGCATCTTGGTTATCTGCTAGTAGCATTAATTGTGTTGCAATACAGCCCTGTATTAGCACAAGAAACAGCTGAAATTTATTTAGCTGGTTACTTGTTTGCAAGTCTAGGGGCGTTTGGTGCTATTGCCGTAGCTTCAAGTCCTTATCGTGAAAGCGAAATGGATTCACTGGAAGATTACCGCGGGTTATTCTGGCGTCGTCCTGTTGTTGCTGTGGTGATGTCACTGATGATGTTATCGCTGGCAGGTGTACCAATTACATTAGGTTTCATTGGTAAACTGTATGTCATCATTGCGGGCATTAGCTCAAGCTTATGGTGGTTAACAGGTATGGTTGTGTTAGGTAGTGCAATTGGCTTATTCTACTACCTACGTGCTGCGGCTATCGTCTTCTTACGCAAACCAGACAATGACAATACGCCAGCTATTTCAACAACATCACAGAATATGGCAACATTTGTTGCGTTAATCTGTGCGATTGTTGTGATTGCTTTAGGTGTATGGCCACAACCACTTATAGAGTTAACGAATTTTGCGATTATTGCACCCGCAGTAAACTAATCGTAATAACGTATATTTAAATAATAAAACGGCTCTTTGATAGAGCCGTTTTTTCGTTATCACGGATGATTTTTCATTCTTTCTATATCTTCATAATATAAAGAAAAATCATCTAAAAATGAAAAAATAGGAATAATAATATCTTTATCTAATAAGGTGTTATTTTTTAATCTCAATATTTTTAAGGCAATTTCTTTCCAATGTTCAGAGAGAAATTCTAATTGCTTAATAAATATATGAAGGAAATAATCTATATCCATAAGATTATAATGATGTTTCAAATTTAATAATATTTTTTTCTGCTCAGTTTGTAATTGATGAAGGCTTTTTATTTGTGATAAATAAAGAGAAGTAAGTTGATGCCGAGTTTCAACAATCTTACTGTAAGAAAAGCCAGATTCTAACGTAGAAAATAAATTACTCAGTATTCTTATTAACGAAGATAAAATGTTTTTCTCTTTTGTCTCAATATTGAGGCTTTCAATTTGTTGCTGTTGAGGGAGAACATTTTTAAAAAGTTCGAAAAAATTTCTTTTATGCAAAATATCTTCACTATCACGGATTATATCCAGCTCTTTTTTTGTTTCTTCTGATGTGTTTTCTAAGATAACAATCTTTTCTGAATATTTTTTAATACTATTCTCTTTATCATAGATAAAAGGTGTTATTTTACTTTTGATGAATTTATTTTTTAATTGATTAATTTCAAATAAAAGTGAGTGGCGATGCTCATTTATAGTTTTTGCTATTTCATCTATTTCATTTGAAAATATATTAATTATTTCTTTTTTTTCTTCTTCTAACTTATTATTTAGTTCACTATTAAGTTTTCCTTTTTTTATCTCACTGTCAATTTCATTGATTGTTTTAAAAACATCATTAAATAAACTTTGTCTTAATCTGCTTTTTAAGCTAAGTGAAAAATAAATGATCCGTTCAATATTTTTACTATTTATTTCTAATAGATTATTGAGTTCCTCCTCCAATGTACTATCCAGATAACATTTACTATCACTCAAATAGAGAATATTTCTGTGTGCATGAAATAATTGGTTATGCTTAAAGTCTTTTTCTACTTTTACGGGGTTTTTATTATGATCCATAACAATATCCTTTGGTTAATCTTTAGATGAATAAAACGTAGAAAGCGCATTATCGAAAGAGAGAAGAATTTCCTTTGAGTAACCAATAACCATGTACCAAGGTGCGATAATTTTTTCTAGATAAATCCTGAATTTAATTAACTCTAATGCACTGTTAATTTTATTAAAGTGCGTTATTGAGGCTTCTATTTCTGTTAAAATAGCTTGCCATACATATTCAATATGTTCTAACGCTAGATTTGCATCTTCAATAAATTGCTCTATTTCAGATAATTCAATATAAAGTGTATTTAAATGCAATGATAAACCAGCATAGATATCGATATCAGTATTGATTTTTTTTACTTTTTGAATAAGTTCATTTTTCTTTTTACGTATGGCTTCGGCTTTTGCTCCGAATATTCCTCCTGTGATAATAACACCAATAATCCCTATTGCGAGTCCTGTAAAAGCAAGACCTACATAGTGTTTATATTCATCTTTGAGCATGACAATTTCTTTAATCAGTAAATCACGCTCTTCAATAAGTGAATGACTATTGTCAGTATAAAACTCATTAATAAATCTTTTTTTATTAAGAATGTCGTGATAAATAGAATGGTGGGTAACATTCTGACTATCTTTTCCTCCCATTATTTTACTTCTGAAGGTAGACAAACTTTCTTTTAGTTTAATGGTTTTATCGCGTTCATTTTCAATATCCTCTTTCATACTTTCTAATATATGAATAAGTTGTGTTGCAACTTCTTTATCTTGAGGTTGATATTGAATGTTTTCTAACTCTTTTTCAGAAAGATCATGAATAACGGTAGATATTTTTGCTAATAAAGACATTTGATTAATAAATGAAATGATATTCTCACCAGTAGAGGTAATTTCTCTACCGATTATTTCTAAGTCAATGGCTTGTTGCTTAATCGCATATTCTATTTTATTCCACTCAAAAGCATGATCACGTATTCTAATAAAAAGAGAGAGAATATTATCAGGTGAAAGTTGTTGCACGCTGATTTCATTGTAATGAATAAAGTTGATGACATCTTCTATGTTGTAAGGAAGCGAAAGCGCTTTATTAATATAAGACTTTATTTTAATTAAATCATTAGAGGTAACAATACCCGGTAATCGACCATTTTCGATATCTATTCCTAATATTAAACCAAGTGCAACTTTAGGAATATCAGATGTCTCAATGATTTTATCGACATGTTCATAGATGGTTGTATCCATATAACCTCACTTATGTATAATGATTTTTTATCTATACAGCATTATCTTAGAATGATTTGTTTACTATTTAGGATTTGCCGATTAACACTTCTACTTTGTAACATGAAAAATACAAAACTTTGATAAATGACAAAGGTTATAATTAATCAGCCCTTTGATAATTCGTATAGAGACGTATAATCTCCCTTTTAATTAGTTGTGGGTATTTGGAGTGGAAAAGGTTAATCCTGTGTTTTCGACACTGTACGAAAAAGTTAAAAATATAAATCTGACAGCACAAGGTAATCTTTTACATTTGAAAGTCACCTTGCCAGCAGAGGTTTCATTTTCATTGCTCTCATGGCTTGCTGCGCAGTCGTATTATCCTCAATTTTATTGGCAGCATCGTGATGAACATGAAGAAGTGGCAGCCTGTGGACAATTACGCTGTTTCAATCATATTCAAGATGCGCACCAATTTTTAGCTGTGCATCAATCGGATCCCTGTATTGATGATGTACGTATTTGGGGTTTAAATGCATGGGATACTATTATTCCTGGCCGTATTGATGAAAAAAATGGCGATGATGCCTACCTTTTTCTGCCACGGATTGAAATTCGACGCCACCAGCAACAGCTTTCTGTTCACCTAAATATGTTGAATGAAGGTGATAAACAAAGCACCTTAGATTTTCTGCGAACCTTAAATCAAGCACTGGATATTGAGCCACTTGCTGTTTCTGTGGTTTCGGTGAATCACTCCTTAACGCAAGCTCAGTGGGTCGATTATCTCACGCTTGCATTAGATGAAATACGTCAAAATCATTTTGAAAAAGTGGTGCCAGCAAGGGCAACTTGCTTGACGTTGGATAATCCGCTAAAAGCGATTCAATTTATGAAAGCAAGCCGTGATGTTAATCATCACTGCTATCATTATATGCTGGCTTTTTCACCTTCTGATGCTTTTATGGGTTCAACCCCAGAACGATTATATAAACGTGATGAGTTAATGTTGTATACCGAAGCGTTAGCAGGGACGGTTGCCAGCTCTGACAATGAACAGCAAGCGATAGAATTTGCAGATTGGCTGATGAATGACAAAAAAAATCAGCATGAAAATTTGGTGGTGGTTGATGATATTTGTCAGCGATTACAAGGAGGCGTTGAAGGTATTGATGTTTCAGCAGCGGATGTGATCCGACTCCGTAAAGTGCAACATCTTCGTCGTTATATACATGGAAAACTCATTGATTCTGATGATATTGACTGTTTAAAACGGCTTCAACCTACTGCCGCGGTATGTGGTTTACCTCGTAGTATTGCTCGCGCTTTTATTCGTCAACATGAACCTTTTGAACGCCGTTGGTATGCTGGCTCTGCTGGATATTTAGGATTACCACACGCAGAATTTGCAGTAAGCCTACGTTGTGGTGAACTGCATGATGATACTCTGACACTTTATGCAGGTGCAGGTGTTGTTGCAGGTTCAGATCCGCTACAAGAATGGACTGAAATTGAGAATAAAGCGGCTGGCTTGCGTACATTGCTAGAAAAAGAAAATTAAATTATTACAGATAATCTCAAATTTATTAAATAGCATCATTAAAGCCATCAGAATTTGATGGTTTTATTTTAAGGGTATTTTTAGTGCTACTTTTCAATTAACTATTGCGATTTGTTAACTAATTGATGCTATTCTTTAAGCCACTTGTGCTATTTATTCTTATTCTTAACGATAAAAAGAGTTCATTGAAAATAGAGTGGATGATTAGCCTAAATAATGCACTCTTTGAGTGTTTCTTTAACGATTTATTTAACGAAAACGACTGTTCATTGAACTAGGCTAAAGAAAAGTATTTAGGAACAGATATTATAATAGCAATTGCAGGTTTTCGTTGTTGGGATGATCAATGTCTAATAGTTCGTTTAATCGCCAATGGGCTAAAGTTATACTCGAAGCTTTGACTCGTCATGGTTTACGCCATATCTGTATTGCACCTGGATCTCGTTCGACACCTTTAACACTTGCCGCAGCCGCAAATCATAAATTAACCTGTCATACGCATTTTGATGAGCGTGGATTGGGGCATTTAGCATTAGGGCTTGCAAAAGTATCGAAAGAGCCTGTTGCTGTTATTGTGACATCGGGTACCGCGGTGGCTAACTTATATCCCGCTTTAATTGAAGCAGGATTAACGGGTGAGCGAGTGATCTTTTTAACCGCAGATAGACCACCAGAATTAATTGATTGTGGCGCGAATCAAGCAATTCGTCAGCAAGGTATTTTTGCAACTCACCCTTCAAAAACACTCTCTTTACCACGACCGACAACTGATATTCCCGCAAGTTGGTTAGTTTCTACACTTGATAATGCGATGAATACATTGGTTCATGGCGCATTACACGTCAATTGTCCTTTTGCTGAGCCGTTATATGGTGATGATGTTGAAACATCCACGCCGTGGACTGAGGCATTAGGTCATTGGTGGCAAAATGATAAGCCGTGGTTGCAAGAACCCCTCTTTACCTCTGTATCGACGCATCCTCAATGGGATGTTATACGTCAGAAAAAAGGGGTAGTTATCGCAGGGCGTATTAGCCCAGAAGAAGGTGTTGAAGTTGCAAAATGGGCATCTCAATTAGGTTGGCCTTTATTGGGTGATGTTTTATCACAAACGGGGCAACCGTTACCTTGTGCCGATTTATGGTTGAATAATCCACAGATAAAATCAGAATTAAATAAAGCTGAAATCGTTATTCAATTTGGTTCAAGTTTAACAGGTAAACGTTTATTACAATGGCAAGTAGGATGCTCTCCAAAAACGTATTGGATTATTGATCCTATTCCTGGACGCTTAGATCCTGGTCATCATCAAGGCGAGAAATTTACGTTATCACCTATGCAGTGGTTAACGGCACATCCTGCGGTCGATAATTCACCGTGGGCTAATGCATTAACTAATATAGCTAAACAAACCTATCAGACAGTCAGTGAAATAACTGATTATTTTGGTGAAGCACAGGTTGCACACCAATTAGATAAATTACTTCCTAATGATGGACAATTATTTGTTGGCAATAGTCTGATAGTACGATTAATCGATGCATTTGCTCAGTTACCACAAGGTTATCCTGTGATGAGTAATCGAGGCGCAAGTGGTATTGATGGCTTAATTTCAACATCTGCGGGTGTTCATCGCGCAACAGAAAAGCCAACATTAACAATATTGGGTGATTTATCTGCACTGTATGATTTAAATAGTTTAGCGTTGCATCAACAAGTTTATGCGCCTAATGTTATTATCGTAGTGAATAATAACGGTGGGCAAATATTTTCAATGCTACCAACGCCAGAGGCAGAGCGAGAGCGCTTTTACTGTATGCCTCATTCACTAAATTTCAAACACGCAGCCGCAATGTTTGGCTTGCATTATGTATCACCAACAAGTTGGGATGCACTGTTAACAACTGTTCAGAAATGCTGGGCAGGGGCACCAACAACGACATTAATTGAATTAATTGTTGATGATACTGATGGTGCAAAAACATTAAATCAGCTGGTAAAACAGGTAACATCTCATGACTTTAGCATGTCAGCGATATAATACCCATAATGAAGGGCCTTGGTTAGTTTGGTTGCATGGGCTATTAGGTGAAGGTTGTGAATGGGAGCCGGTCATTCAGGCTTGCCATGAATATCCATCACTTGTGATTGATTTGCCTCGTCATGGAGGCTCAGCTTCTATCAGCGCGAAAAATTTTGTTGAAGTGAGTACGTTGCTGACAGATACACTTAAAGAGCAAGGTATTGACCACTATTGGTTAATTGGTTATTCGTTAGGTGGCAGAATTTCGATGTATCACGCGTGTTTTGGTGATACTACGGGATTAATGGGGTTGATTGTAGAAGGTGGAAATCCGGGTTTATATGATGCAATGGAAAGACAAAGTCGCATTGCCCATGATAAACGCTGGGCTGAGCGTTTCCGTAATGAACCTATCAGTGACGTATTGACGCAGTGGTATCAGCAACCCGTATTTGCCGATCTAAGTGCTGAAAAGCGCCAGTTACTCGTTGAAAAACGCTGTCGTAACGCTGGTTTTTGTATTGCAGAAAGTTTAGAAATGCTTTCTTTAGGTAATCAGCCTTGGCTTGTCACAGAATTACAGCAACTCACATTGCCATTTATTTGGCTTTGTGGTGAAAAAGATAATAAATTTCAATCTATTGCGCAGCAATATTCGCTGCCATTAACGACTATCCCGCACGCTGGCCATAATGCCCATCAGGCACAGCCTGTTGCTTATGCTGCGGTGATAAATCATGTTTTATCCCTCTTTGGTTAAAGGAACCTAATTATGCTTTACCCGAGCGAAGAAAAATTATATGCACCGATTGAATGGCAGGATTGTTCTGAAGGTTTTGAAGATATCCTCTATCATAAATCAGTCGATGGCATTGCAAAAATTACGATTAACCGCCCGCAAGTACGTAATGCTTTCCGTCCTTTGACAGTGAAAGAGATGATCCAAGCTTTAGCTGATGCTCGTTATGATGATGCAATTGGTACAATCATTTTAACGGGTGCCGGTGAGAAAGCATTCTGTGCAGGTGGTGACCAAAAAATTCGTGGAGACTACGGCGGATACCGTGATGATAGCGGTACACATCACCTGAACGTGTTGGATTTCCAACGCCAAATCCGTACTTGCCCGAAACCTGTTGTAGCAATGGTCGCGGGTTATTCTATCGGTGGTGGCCATGTGCTTCATATGATGTGTGACTTAACCATCGCCGCCGAAAATGCGATTTTTGGTCAAACAGGGCCTAAAGTAGGTTCTTTCGATGGTGGCTGGGGCGCTTCTTATATGGCGCGTATTGTTGGTCAAAAGAAAGCCCGCGAAATCTGGTTCTTATGCCGTCAATATGATGCAAAAGAAGCACTGGAAATGGGATTAGTAAATACCGTTGTTCCTTATGCTGACCTTGAAAAAGAAACGGTTCGTTGGTGTCGTGAGATGCTGGAAAACAGCCCAATGGCATTGCGTTGCTTAAAAGCGGCATTAAATGCAGATTGTGATGGTCAAGCGGGTCTTCAAGAATTAGCGGGTAATGCAACCATGCTGTTCTATATGACTGATGAAGGTCAAGAAGGTCGTAACGCCTTTAACGAAAAACGTCAACCTGATTTCTCTCGATTTAAACGTAACCCATAATGAGAAACGCCAAACTCTATTCATTCAGCCTTCCTGTTGATGCAGGCGTTGTTCTGCGTTATCAAAGGCTAAAATCGCGTGATGGCTTTCTTGTCTGTTTAGAGCAAAATGGCAAACAAGGATGGGGTGAAATTTCACCTCTTCCTGAGTTTAGCCGTGAAACTTTAGAACAAGCGCAAGAAGCTGCACAATCTTGGTTAACAGCTTGGTGTGCGGGTGAAAACCCTGTTCATAGTGAACTACCAAGTGTGGCTTTTGGTATTAGCTGTGCATTAGCAGAGCTTGATAATACGTTGCCACAAGATGCAAATTATCGTGCTGCACCTTTATGTAATGGCGATCCTGATGATTTGATTTTAAGCCTTAACGATATGGAAGGTGAAAAAGTCGCTAAAATTAAAGTTGGGTTATATGAAGCAGTGCGTGATGGCATTGTGGTTAACCTGTTATTAGAAGCCATTCCAGACTTAAAACTCAGACTTGATGCCAATCGAAGCTGGACACCTGTAAAAGCAGAAGGCTTTGCGAAATATGTTAATCCGCAATGGCGAGATCGCATTGCATTCTTAGAAGAGCCATGTAAAACACCTGAAGAGTCACTGGCCTTTTCACAAGTAACAGGGATTAACATCGCTTGGGATGAGACTGTACGAGACGACGGTTTTGAAGTAAAACCACAACCCGGTGTCACTACCATTGTAATAAAACCTACGCTGGTGGGAAGCCTTGAGCGCTGTCAATCTTTAGTTGAACAAGCCCATGCCTTAGGACTTGATGCGATTATCAGCTCTAGCATTGAAAGTAGTTTTGGATTGACTCAATTGGCAAGAATTGCGCAGTGGTTAACGCCTAATAGCATTCCGGGGCTAGATACAGTTGATTTAATTAAACAACAACTTATTCGTCCTTGGCCAAATGTGGATATTCCGCTTATCTCTCTTGAACAGCTAGAGACAGTATGGCAACAGTAGTTCAATTTACACAATGGCCGTGGCATCACTGGGCGCAATTTAGTCCAAATGAAACGGCCATCATTTCAGGTATTTCACCTATCACATGGCATCAACTAAGTTGTCATATTAATCACTTAGCTGATAATTTTGCGAAACAAGGGGTTGGTACACAAAGCACAGTATTGTTGCGTGGAAAAAATCATCTCAATCTTGTTTTTACTTTACTCGCTGTTTTTCAATGTGGTGCGAAGGTTTTACCTTTAAATCCACAACTTCCAAAATCTTTACTTGATGATTTATTGCCTCATTTAAATATTGATTTTTATGCTGATCTGAGTGAATCAACGCTAGATCTAGATGCAACTTTGCTTGATCTTAATGGTGTTGAGTTTGATAACACACCACGTCAACATAAAAATGAAATAGAAGATGTACAGTGGGAGCCATCTCGTATGGCAACACTTATTTTGACATCAGGTTCATCGGGTTTACCTAAAGCTGCCGTTCATTCGTTTGCTGCGCATCTTTGCAGTGCGGAAGGTGTTTTATCATTAATGCCTTTTGAAAAAGGCGATAGCTGGTTGCTCTCTTTGCCTTTATTTCATGTTTCAGGGCAAGGAATATTTTGGCGCTGGTTACTACGTGGTGCAACGCTGGTAGTGCGTGAAATGCATCCTTTTGTTGATGCTTTACAAGGTTGTACTCATGCTTCTTTAGTACCCACACAACTTTGGCGTTTCTTACAAAATAGCCCTCAACAAGATAATCAACAAACAATCACCTTAAAATCGGTTTTATTAGGTGGTGCGATGATCCCCATTGAATTAACGCAAGAAGCAGAACATAAGGGAATTCAATGCTGGTGTGGGTATGGTATGACAGAAATGGCATCCACAGTTTGTGCTAAACGTGCCGATGGTAAAGCAGGAGTAGGGCTACCATTAAAAGGCAAAGATGTAAGATTAATTGATGATGAGATCCAAATTAAATCAGACAGTATTGCTTTAGGCTATTGGTTTGACGGTAAATTAAAACCGTTATTGTTCACTGTCGATGGCTGGTATTCAACACGCGATAAAGGCGATTTTATCTCTGGCGAATGGTGTGTTTTAGGACGCTTGGACAATCTTTTTTTCAGTGCGGGTGAAGGTATTCAACCGGAAGATATAGAAAAAATTCTTAATACACATCCAAGTGTTAGCCAGTCTTTTGTTGTCCCTATTGATGATGCAGAATTTGGGCAACGTCCTGTCGCGGTTGTCGATGCTGATATTGAAATAATTAATCAATTACCACAGTGGTATCACTCTCGATTAGCCGGATTTCAACGACCAGTTGCTTGTTTACAACTTCCTGAAAGCCTTAAAAATGGCGGAATTAAAATCTCCCGTAAACAAGTGCAAGAGTGGGTGAAAACACAATTAGGGTAATAAATCACCTTAACTCGTGACATTTAATCGATAGTATTATTAATTTAAGCAATAATAATATTTTAAATGAAATAGTTAACTTGTTTATATTTGTGTTTTTTTTTAAATACTATTATTTATAAATTTGTAAAATAAAACCTTAATTTAATTATTAATAAGGTTTTTTATGAGTATAAAAAATAAAGAAAAAACAGCGGGGTTTAATGCGGTTTTTAATATAATGAAGAACACAATGCCTATGCTGAATTGGGAGAGTGAAAATTTATATAAAGAGACCACTAAAATAACATTTAGCTTTCCTGATTGGAGTCAATTAAGAGGCAAAGAATATAAAACATTGACAACAATGAATGAATCTCAAAGAAAAATAGTAAAAGAATCATTGCAACAATATAGTGATATTGCAAACATTGAGTTTATAGAAAAAGACACTCTGTATGATACACATATTAAATTTGGTATTTATAATAATATAAATGAAATAACTAGTAGTCATTATTTTCTTATGGAAGGTGTTGCCTCTTATTATAATAAAAATTTAGATTTGAATAAAGAAATAAATAAAGTTTCAGATTATGATAGAGATGGTCAAGTTTGGATTAATATATCCAAAACAAAGCTGATAACAAGAATGAAAAAAGTGCAGGAAACAGAAGAAGGAAAACAGAAATTAGAATCCTTTAAAGAGAATGCGGATGGTATAGCAACTTATTTTCAAGAAGGGAAAAAAGGCTATGTATTATATGAGAATCTTAATGCTAATGGACATATAGAAAATCAAGAGGAAATGTTTAATCTTGGAGCAAAAGTAAGAATGAACTATATACATGAAATAGGGCATGCTCTTGGTCTACCTCATCCTTTTAGTGAGAATTCTGGATCACCAGATGTCGAAGAAAATAGCCTAAAATACTCAGTGATGGCATATACAAAACCGAAAGAAGAACAGGCTAATTTTGGTGATAATTCTCCCATGACCCCATTAATATTGGATATATTTGCTATCCAACAATTGTATGGGAAAAATATGACTACCCGAATTGGTGATACTGTTTATGGGTTTAATTCTAATACAGAAAGAGATTTTTATAGTTTACATTCTGTTAATGATGTTTTGGTTAGCTGTATTTGGGATGCGGGAGGTAATGATACCTTAGATTTTTCTCAATATGATGTTGACCAAAAAATCGATTTAAATGAAGGTGCTTTCTCTGATGTAGGGGGGCTACGTTGTAATCTTTCTATTGCATACGATGTTGTTATTGAAAATGCTAAAGGGGGACTGAAAGACGATTATATTATAGGAAATAGTGCTGATAACTGCTTATGGGGAAATAAAGGAAATGACACATTATTAGGCCGAGGAGGTAACGATACATTATATGGTGGTTTAGGTAATGATATTCTTCTCGGTGGTGATGGCGATGATATTCTCTTCGGTGAAGCTGGTGATGACACTCTTTTCAGTGGTAACGGTGATGATCTATTATACGCGGGATCTGGTGATGATATATTAATCGTAAATGCAGGAAATAATATTCTGGATGGGGGATCTGGTAATGATATCTTTATCATCAATAACGGTAATAATATAATTAATGGAAACGAAGGGCGAGATGTCTTTATTTTTAATTTATCAGAAGGGATGAGTAGTCAAAATATTATTTTTGATTTTAATGATAAAGATGATGTTATATTATTCAAGTCAGGAGAAAATAACAAGATTATTAATCCGAAGTTAGTGAAAACATTTACAGAAAATAAAAATGAATTAATGTTAAATTATGATGTTAATAAAACATCTATACAGATTATGACAACGGAAAATTCAAATAAACCTGACTTGGTGATTAATATTACAGGCCAATTTAGTTACGATGAGTTTTTTTGTTAAAGAATGAAATTATTAATTTAGCAATAAAAGAAAACCTCCTAATTACCAATTTAACTAGGAGGTTTGTTTTGCCGAGTTGCTCACAAGGCTTTTTATTATGCGATTATTTAGCGTCTTTTTTTGCTAATGCTTTCATTGCTTTTTCAACGCCCGCACCATATTCAGGATGGACTTTCTTAAATAGGGCAATTTGACGTTTTTGCGTGTCTTTACTTGCCTGAATTAATTCACCCGCAATACGTGCAAACATACGTTGATGCTCTTCATCACTCAGTAATTCATACAGCGCACGAGGTTGACTGAAATAATCTTCATCTTCACGATGGTTCCAGTGATCAGCTGCACCTTCGATAGATAATGGTGGTTCTTTAAAATTAGGCTGCTCTTGGAACATGCCGCCATTATTTGGCTCATACGTAATGCCACTGCCGCTATTACCATCAACACGCATTGCGCCATCACGATGATAGTTATGGAATGGACATTTTGGTGAATTCACTGGGATTTGATGATGATTAACACCCAAACGATAGCGATGTGCATCACCATAAGAGAATAGACGGCCTTGTAACATTTTATCTGGTGAAAAACCAATACCCGGAACGATGTTAGCTGGGCTAAATGCCGCTTGCTCTACATCGGAGAAATAATTTTCAGGATTACGGTTTAATTCAAAATAACCCACATCGATTAATGGGTAATCTGCATGAGGCCAAACTTTAGTTAAATCAAAAGGATTATAAGGGACTTTTGAGGCTTCTTTTTCTGGCATCACTTGAATTTGTAAATTCCAACGAGGGAAATCACCACGTTCAATCGCATCAAATAAGTCACGCTGTGAGCTTTCTCTGTCTTTACCTACCAGTGCTTCAGCTTCATCATCCATTAAGTTTTTAATACCTTGTTGACAACGGAAGTGAAATTTAACCCAGAAACGTTCATTATCTTTGTTAATAAAGCTATAAGTATGGCTACCAAAGCCGTGAATAAAACGATAACTTTGTGGTAAACCACGGTCGCTCATATCAATGGTTAATTGGTGTAATGCTTCAGGTAAATGAGAGAAAAAGTCCCATTTATAAGCTAAATTACGCAAATTAGTTTTAGGGTCACGTTTTACAACGTGGTTTAAGTCAGGGAATTTCAGGGCATCACGAAGATAGAAAACAGGCGTGTTATTACCCACCATATCCCAGTTACCTTCTTCGGTATAAAATTTTAACGCAAAGCCACGAATATCACGTTCGGCGTCTGCTGCACCTCTTTCACCCGCAACAGTGGAAAAGCGAGCAAACATCTCTGTTTTTTTGCCCACTTTAGAGAATATTTTAGCACGAGTATATTTTGTAATGTCGTGAGTCACTTTGAATGTACCAAAAGCGCCAGAGCCTTTTGCGTGCATACGTCTTTCAGGAATAACTTCACGATCGAAGTGAGCAAGTTTTTCTAGAAACCAGACATCTTGAAGTAACATTGGGCCACGAGGGCCTGCTGTCATCGAGTTATTATTATCTACAACCGGCGCGCCAGACGCTGTTGTTAGCTTTTTCTTTTCCATCACATATCTCCAGTTTATGAAATAATGAACGTTCTAAAAAATAGCATGTGTGAATAAAACGAAGCGAACAGCCTTATACTTATTATGGTTAATATTGACTGTAATTCCACTTTAGCAATAATAAACTCATTAATAAAACCAATTAGACCAATAACATTGATAGACGTAACTTATTTACATAGATTGAAAATTCTACAGATTAGCTTTCAATTTTAGCTAAAGTTGTTTAATAAATTTGTTGTATAATTATAAGTTAGGACAATTATTTGCTGGAGTAATAACAATGAAAAAATATTTATTGGTCGGCGCTGTAAGTGCGTTATTTATGGCTGGTAATGCAAATGCAGTATCAATGAATATTCAAGCGGGTAAGCATTACACTGATGTTCGTGCGGGTTTAGGCGATCCTAACGCAGGGCTATCTTTCAATGGTAACTGGGCACGTAGTGATCATGATGGTCAGACGGGTAGCCTAGGTGCAAAATTCGCATTACCATTAGGGCCATTCTCAGCGAGTGTTGGAGGTAAAGCACTCTACTTATCACCAAAAAATGGTGATGATGGTGCTGCACTAGCAGGTGGTGTAGGTTTAAATTGGAATGTATTCCCTTCATTGAATGTTTATGGTGAAGCTTATGCTTCTCCTGAAGGATTAACCTCTGGCAGCAAATCTTATTATGAAGCCGATGTGGGTGCTCAATTAACGGTATTTAAACCACTGCATGTTAATGCGGGTTACCGTGTGATTGAAATCGAAAACTCACATAATAGAAGTAATAATAAAATTGCTGATGGTTTCTATGTTGGAGCTGGTTTAAGCTTCTAATTTAGAAAAAGTAGAAAGATCAAATAAAAAGCAGGTGTTGAGAAAAATCAACACCTGCTTTTTTTGTTGTTTGTATCAGTGCGTATTTAGCCGACTTGTGGTAATACACCAAAAGTAATAGCGATTTGAATACCAATTACGACAAGACCACAAATAAACACAACTGCCAATATTCCTGTTCCGCCTTTGACTCTGTATTTATCAGCGCTGTTCTGTTCTTGTCTGACTTTCCATACTAATAAAGCAGGTAACAGTAGGGCTAAAATAGACAGGGCAATAGCGGCGTATGCTAATGCTTGTACAAAGTTAGGAAAATAAAGCGCACATAATAAAGGAGGCACAAACGTTAATAGGCTTGATTGCATACGTCCAGTTGCACGATTACTGCGTTTGAATAGATCCGCAAGATAATCAAATAGACCTAATGCAACACCAAGAAATGAGGTGGCTAATGCTAGTGCAGCAAATAGGTTTACTGCAATATTAACACGGGGTGTTGCAACAACATCACGGATAGCAGTAAGCAGACCATTTAAGCCAGATTGTTGCGCCATAATTCCCATAAATGTATTTGTTGGGATAGCACCTAGTGTGGCTATTTGCCATAAAATATAAGCAATAAGAGGAATAGCACTACCTATAATGAAGATAATACGTAGCTTTTTAATATCCCCATTCATATAACTTACGATGCTTGGCACACTACCATGAAAACCAAATGAGGTAAAAATAACAGGAATAGCAGAAAGAATAAGCCCATAAGCCACTGGCATTGAGGTGAGATTTACTGACTCAACGTGAGGCAACATCACAATCAACATGAAGATGAGAAAGAAGACTTTCGCAGTGAACAACATACGGTTAATCATATCAACAGATGTTGTACCAATTCCTACCACCGCTCCGCCAATCACTGTAAAGATAATGATACCTTGTGTGACAGAAAGCTCATGACCAATCCAAGACGAGAGTGTGGATGAGAGTAGTTCACCAGCACCACTAATATAAGCAGTTGTTAGCGCATACATTAATAGCAATAGTGCAAGTCCTGTGATCACTTGACCACCAACACCAAGATAGCGCTTTGCAATAGAGCCAAGACCAGTATGAGGATCATTGTATTGATAAACTTCCACCAGCAGTAATGCGGTGTAACTCATTAATAGCCATAAGCCAACGAGCAATAACAGCATGGTGCTAAAACCAATACCCACAGCAGCCAGCGGCATTGCCAGCATACCTGCCCCAATTGTTGTTCCTGCAACAATAAAAACACTGCCTATAGTGCGATTCTTCACAAGATCCTCTGTTCAATAGACTATTTTATTTACTTAAAAAGCAGAGTATAAGAATGGTAAATTTCTGTCAAATTTTAATTACGTATAGTGTAACGATTTGTTTACAAAAATAATATTATGAATAAAAAAACGCCAATCATAAATATGAATTGGCGCTTTAAGAGAGAGGTTTATAAGAGCGTTAATCGTCAAGCTCTACCATTCGTCTTATTTGATCACGATTAATTTGTTTAATTTGTCCGGTTTCTGAATCTTTGTAGGTAATTAATCCTGTCGCTTCATCTTCTTGGGGTTTATCTGTCGTTAAAATTGTTTCCCCAGTTACTGTTTCTATTTTTTGTGGGCTTGAACAGCCTGCGACTAGCAGAATTGATGTGGAAATAGCAACGACGGATAAAATAGAACTTAATTTCATAATACTTTTCCTTTTTTATCAATGTTATTTGTAACTTTAGTCAAAGATGAACAATAGTGTTAGGAAAAAGCAAAAATTAAGATAATTCAAATTATTCAGAGCAAATTTCTATTTCGATATCGCTAATGGGATGACAACTACAGGGGAGTATTTCATCCGCTTGGATAAACGCTAAAGGCTCATTGCGATAACAAACTTTGCCTTTCACTAAACGTAGACGACAAGAGCCGCAATAGCCTTCACGACATTGGTATTCGACTTGGACTTTCCCATGTTCTAATGCATCAAGCAAAGAGGGATGGGTGTCAGTATGAAATTCTAAAGGTGTTGAAAGACCCTGCTGATACAGGGTCACTTTATGAGATGCCATAACGTATCGGTGTTATTTCTCAGTATTACAGTTCAAAGTTACTTAAGTCATCAGTATCAACTTGTGAATCGATTTGACCCACGAGGTAAGAACTGACTTCAACTTCTTGAGGTGCAACTTGAACGTTGTCAGACACTAACCATGCATTGATCCATGGAATAGGGTTAGAGCGTGCTTTAAATGGTAATTTAAGACCCACTGCTTGCATACGAATATTAGTAATATATTCAACATATTGGCAAAGGATATCTTTATTTAAACCAATCATCGAGCCTTCAGAGAATAGGTATTCAGCCCACTCTTTTTCTTGCTCAGCGGCTTCAACAAACAGGTCATAACACTCTTGCTCACATTCTGCGGCTATTTCTGCCATTTCAGGATCATCTTGACCTGAACGCAGTAAATTCAGCATGTGCTGTGTTCCCGTTAAGTGTAGCGCTTCGTCACGCGCAATTAATCTAATGATCTTCGCGTTACCTTCCATCAGTTCACGCTCAGCAAAGGCAAATGAACAGGCAAAGCTAACGTAGAAGCGAATAGCTTCGAGTGCGTTGACGCTCATTAAGCACAGATAAAGCTGTTTTTTTAACTTGCGTAACGTGACATGAACGGTTTTACCTTTAACCTGATGGTCGCCTTCACCATACATGTGATAAAGGTTTGTCAGCTTGATTAACTCATCATAATAAGAAGAAATATCACGCGCACGTTTTAAAATTTCTTCATTTTCAACGATATCATCAAACACAACTGACGGATCGTTAACAATATTACGAATAATATGAGTATAAGAGCGTGAGTGAATGGTTTCAGAGAATGACCATGTTTCAACCCATGTCTCTAACTCAGGGATTGAGATTAAAGGTAAGAATGCCACGTTAGGGCTTCTTCCTTGAATCGAATCCAACAGAGTTTGATATTTTAAGTTACTAATAAAAATATGTTTTTCATGATCAGGCAACGCATTATAGTCAATACGATCACGAGAAACGTCCACTTCTTCTGGACGCCAGAAGAAGGAGAGCTGTTTTTCAATTAGCTTTTCAAAAATAGGATATTTTTGCTGATCATAACGCGCTACGTTAACAGGCTGCCCAAAAAACATGGGCTCCTGAAGTTGATCATTTTTAACTTGTGAAAAAGTAGTATAAGACATAGCTTCCTCAATTAAATTTTACACGCGCCGCCTTCACAATCTGAATCTTCCGTCTCAACGACTTCTTCCAGATCACCCTGTACATCGTCTGCACCGTCACGGGTATTGTGATAATAAAGTGTTTTCACACCATATTTGTAAGCGAGCAGCAAATCTTTCAGCAGTTGGTTCATTGGAACCTTACCGCTAGGGAAACGAGTAGGATCGTAGTTAGTGTTTGCTGAAATTGCTTGGTCAACGAATTTTTGCATAATGCCCACTAACTGCAAGTAACCTTCAATACTTGGCATTTGCCACAGTAATTCATAAGCGCCTTTCAAACGCTCATACTCAGGAACCACTTGACGTAAAATACCGTCTTTAGAGGCTTTAATACTGATATAACCACGAGGTGGTTCGATACCATTTGTTGCATTCGAAATCTGTGAAGATGTTTCTGATGGCATCAGTGCAGACAGCGTTGAGTTACGTAAACCGTACTCTTTAATGTCTTTACGTAAACCTTCCCAATCGTAATGTAGAGGCTCTTTTGTCAGTACATCCAATGATTTTTTATAGGTATCAATAGGTAAAATACCTTCAGCGTAAGTGGTTTCATTAAACCATGGGCATGCGCCTTGTTCTTTCGCTAATTCATTAGATGCTTTTAATAAATAGTATTGAATTGCTTCAAATGCACGATGGGTTAAGTTATTTGCACTACCATCAGAGTAGCGAACACCGTGTTTTGCTAAATAATAAGCAAAGTTAATAACACCAATACCTAGGGTACGACGACCCATTGCACCTTGTTTTGCCGCTAAAATTGGATAATCTTGGTAATCTAACAGTGCATCCAATGAACGAACGGCTAAACGTGCAAGTTCTTCTAAATCATCAAGATTTTCAATTGCGCCTAAGTTAAATGCAGATAACGTACACAGTGCAATTTCACCATTAGGATCTTTAATATCATTTAATGGTTTAGTTGGCAGTGCAATTTCTAAGCATAAGTTTGATTGGCGAATTGGTGCAACAGCCGGATCAAATGGGCTATGTGTATTACAATGGTCAACGTTCTGAATGTAGATACGGCCAGTCGAGGCACGTTCTTGCATCATTAATGAGAATAACTCAACCGCTTTAACTTGTTTTTGGCGGATGCTCTTATCTTTCTCATACTGTACATATAAACGTTCAAATTCATCTTGATTAGCAAAGAATGCATCATATAAACCTGGAACATCAGAAGGGCTGAATAAAGTAATATCCTGACCTTTGATTAAACGTTCATACATTAATTTATTTAACTGAACGCCGTAATCTAAATGACGAACACGGTTATCATCAACACCACGGTTATTTTTCAATACCAGCAGGCTTTCAACTTCTAAATGCCATAATGGGTAGAACAAGGTTGCCGCACCACCACGAACACCACCTTGCGAGCAAGATTTTACCGCAGTCTGGAAGTGTTTATAGAACGGGATACAACCTGTGTGGAATGCTTCACCATTACGAATAGCACTACCTAATGCACGAATACGACCTGCATTAATACCAATACCTGCACGCTGAGAAACATATTTCACAATGGCACTTGATGTCGCATTGATAGAATCAAGGCTGTCGTCGCACTCAATTAAAACACAAGAGCTAAATTGACGAGTTGGTGTTCTTACACCCGCCATGATTGGTGTTGGTAATGAGATTTTAAAGGTTGAAATCGCATTATAGAAGCGTTCGATATAGTCCATACGTGTTGCTTGTGGATAACGAGAGAACAAGCAAGCTGCAACTAAAACATATAAGAACTGTGCGCTTTCGTAAATTTCACCTGTAATACGGTTTTGAACGAAGTATTTACCTTCTAATTGTTTAACCGCAGCGTAGGAGAAATTCATATCACGTTGATGAACAATAAAGTTATTCATCTGTTCGAACTCTTCTTGCGTGTAATCTTCAAGAAGATGACGATCGTATTTGCCTAAATCGACTAATTTTTTAACGTGATCATATAGTGCTGGTGGCTCAAATTGGCCATACGCTTTTTTACGTAAATTAAATACGGCAAGACGGGCAGCGAGATACTGATAATCAGGCGTTTCACCAGAGATTAAGTCTGCAGCAGCTTTTACCAGCGTTTCATGGATATCAGCAGTTTTGATACCATCATAAAACTGAATCTGAGAACGTAATTCAACTTGAGATACTGAGACATTTTCTAGACCTTCAGCGGCCCAGGCGATAACACGGTGAATTTTGTCTAAGTCAATGCGTTCTTTATGACCATCACGTTTTGTAACGAGCAGGCTGTGATTCATGAGCGATGCACCTTTCTTGCATTAGTGTTACCTGAAATTTTATACCGCAAAAAAACGCTCCCGATGACAATCTGTGTCAAGGAGTCTTGTGGTGTGAAATTTAAGGAAACACAATATATAGGGGTTGGTTCAAATGGTGATAACAAGATAAAGGTAATTGAGAGATTGATCAAGTGTACAAATCTGATTGTTTCTGTGGATAAATAGGGGATAAATTTTTTAACAACTGCCTGTACCCTGCATAAATACAGGCAGTAAGAAACACAAATTCAAGTGACAACGATGTAAAGTCAATTTTAAAAAATGTGATCGTTTGATGTTTTATTAAACCAAATCAAACTTTCAGTTTCATGAATTCGAGTTATGTGTCGATTGTGTGTGCACCATATAATTCACATCGACATTTGGCGCTAATCGGAATTTGTCAGTGATCGGGTTATAATGTAAACCAATCATATTTTTGCTACGTAAATCGGTTTCATCAACCCAACTAAGTAATTCTGATGGGCGAATAAACTTATTAGCATCATGTGTGCCCTTAGGTACCATATTCAGAATATACTCCGCACCTACCACCAGCATTAGCCACGCTTTTTTATTCCGATTGATGGTTGAGAAGAAAACATGTCCACCAGGTTTTACTAGTTTTGCACAGGCTCTTACAACAGATGATGGATCAGGAACGTGTTCTAACATCTCCATACAGGTAACGACGTCGTAAGTTTGTGGGTTTTCATGCGCGTGGTTTTCAACGGTATCTTGAATGTAAGTGACAGGGATACCTGATTCTAAAGAGTGCAAACGAGCAACTTGTAAAGGTTCAGCACCCATATCAAGTCCTGTCACTTCTGCGCCCACACACGCCATGCTTTCAGACAAAATACCGCCACCACAACCGACATCTAGGATTTTTTTTCCGAATAGGCCGTCTGCGCGTTCTTGAATATAGTTGAGTCTTAGTGGGTTGATGCGGTGTAATGGCTTAAATTCACCTTCAAGATCCCACCACCGTGATGCGACGCTTTCAAACTTGTCGATTTCATGCTGATCCACGTTAGCATGTAAAGAGGTTGTTTTATCATTCATCAGAAAGTATTACTCCTATTTTCATATTGCCATGATTCTACCAACGTTAGACGGTGAAATCGAAGAGAATAGCGAAAGGATCATTAATTTAGTTGTTTCCTTTTTCCAAAAATTGGCGATTTGTGGTATAGTTCTAAACCTTTGAATCCGTAGTATGAGGGACAGTGGCTCCATGAGCGACATTGCCAGAGAAATCACACCAGTTAATATCGAAGAAGAGCTGAAAAGCTCATATTTGGATTATGCGATGTCTGTTATTGTAGGACGCGCATTACCCGATGTTCGAGACGGACTGAAGCCAGTACACCGCCGAGTGCTTTTCGCGATGAATGTACTAGGAAACGATTGGAATAAACCTTATAAAAAATCAGCCCGTGTTGTTGGGGATGTTATCGGTAAATATCACCCGCACGGTGACAGTGCTGTTTATGAAACGATTGTTCGTTTAGCACAGCCTTTTTCTATGCGTTACATGTTGGTTGACGGGCAGGGTAACTTCGGGTCAGTTGATGGTGACTCGGCGGCTGCGATGCGTTATACCGAAGTTCGTATGGCGAAAATCGCCCATGAACTGCTGGCGGATTTGGAAAAAGAAACGGTTGATTTTGTTCCTAACTATGATGGAACAGAACATATTCCGGCAGTAATGCCAACCCGTATTCCAAACTTGTTAGTCAATGGTTCTTCAGGGATTGCGGTAGGGATGGCAACAAATATTCCTCCACATAATCTAGGCGAAGTTATCGACGGGTGTCTTGCTTACGTTGATAACGAAGACATCACGATTGAAGAGTTGATGGAACATATTACGGGGCCTGATTTCCCGACTGCCGCTATTATTAATGGTCGCAGAGGAATTTTAGATGCTTACCGTACTGGTCGCGGAAAAATTTATATCCGTGCTCAGGCTGATATCGAAACTGATGAGAAAACAGGTCGCGAAACTATTATCGTGACAGAAATTCCTTATCAGGTGAATAAAGCTCGCTTAATTGAAAAAATTGCAGAGCTTGTTAAAGATAAGCGTATTGAAGGTATTAGCGGATTACGTGACGAGTCTGATAAAGACGGTATGCGTATTGTCGTTGAAATCAAACGTGATGCTGTGGGTGAAGTGGTATTAAATCACTTATTCTCACAAACACAAATGCAGGTTTCTTTCGGTATTAATATGGTTGCGCTTCACCAAGGCCAGCCAAAATTATTAAATTTAAAAGAAATTATCTCTGCCTTTATTCGTCACCGTCGTGAAGTTGTTACTCGTCGTACTATTTACGAATTACGTAAAGCACGTGACCGCGCCCATATCTTAGAAGCACTAGCTGTTGCCTTGGCGAACATTGACCCAGTTATTGAAATGATCCGTCAAGCACCAAATCCAGCAGAAGCAAAAGCGGCATTAATCGCACAACCTTGGGATTTAGGTAGCGTTTCTACCATGTTAGAGCGTGCTGGTGACAGCAACGTTGCTCGTCCTGAATGGTTAGAACCACAATATGGCGTGCATGACGGTAAGTACTATCTAACAGAACAACAAGCTCAGGCTATTTTGGATCTGCGTTTGCAGAAACTGACAGGTCTTGAACATGAAAAACTGTTAGATGAATATCGTGAGTTATTACTCCAAATTGCTGAGCTATTACATATCTTAAGAAGCCCAGAGCGTCTGATGGAAGTCATTCGTGAAGAGCTAAATGCGATTAAAGATCAATATAACGATCCTCGTCGTACTGAGATCACTGAAAATACGGCTGATATTAATATTGAAGACTTGATCAATGAAGAAAATGTTGTTGTGACACTTTCTCACCAAGGCTACGTTAAATATCAACCGCTTACTGATTACGAGGCACAGCGTCGTGGCGGTAAAGGTAAATCAGCAGCAAGAATTAAAGAAGAAGACTTTATTGATCGCTTATTGGTGGCTAACACCCATGACACCATTTTGTGCTTCTCAAGCCGTGGTCGTCTCTACTGGATGAAAGTTTACCAGTTACCAGAAGCAAGTCGTGGTGCTCGTGGTCGTCCAATTATCAACTTATTACCTCTTGAGCAAAATGAACGTATTACCGCTATTTTGCCAGTAAGAGAGTATGAAGAAGGTAAGTTTGTCTTTATGGCAACGGCAAGCGGAACCGTGAAGAAAACACCTCTGCAAGATTTCAGCCGTCCTCGTAGTGCAGGTATCATTGCCGTTAATTTAAATGAAGGCGATGAGTTAATTGGTGTTGATTTAACCGATAGCACTAACGAAGTTATGTTGTTCTCTGCGGAAGGTAAAGTGGTTCGCTTTGCAGAAGATTGTGTTCGCCCAATGGGACGTACTGCGACAGGTGTTCGTGGTATGAAACTGAGCGATGACGATAAAGTGGTTTCACTCATCATCCCTCGTGGTGAAGGTGATATCTTAACCGTAACTGAAAATGGTTATGGTAAACGTACTGCTCAAAGCGAATACCCAACGAAAAATCGTGCAACACAAGGCGTTATCTCTATTAAAGTGAGTGAGCGTAACGGTAAAGTTGTTGGTGCAATTCAAGTTGAAGAAACTGACCAGATTATGATGATCACTAATGCGGGTACATTAGTTCGTACTCGTGTTTCTGAAGTCAGCATTGTTGGACGTAATACACAAGGTGTTACCTTAATTCGAACAACAGAAGGTGAGTTGGTTGTTGGCTTGCAACGTGTTGAAGATGAAGATGATGCATTAGATGACGATGAAGTTAATGAAGTTATTAACGAAGAGTCATCAGAAGCACCGGATTCAGATTTGGCAGATGATGCGGACGAAGAATAATATTTATCATTATTGTGATGTATAAATAAAAGAAAGCAGGCATAATTGCCTGCTTTTTTTATGTGGTAGGATCAGTTCATCATCAGAAAAAATTATCTTGATGATAAAGATCATATCATTCAGACATACAGTAACTTCTGCTAGAATAGAATAAGTTTCTTGTGCGGTAGGAATATTGATTAGGGTGGTTGTTTGAGATATCTCTCGTCCTTTAAAACATCGTTAAAAATTTCCCGCTACCTTTTTCGCATATTAGGTATTATGTTGTGGGCGATGGGTGCATTGCTAACCATGTTTTACCTTATCAATATCTTCAATGATACTAAGTCTGATATTCGGCAAGAGTATAGTAATAACTACACTAATCTCCTTGGTTTTTTTAGGCAAACCTCCGGCACTATCCGTGATTTACAATACCTCGCAGAACGTCACCAAGAACAAATTAACTTAAACCCGAGTATGAAAAACTCATTATTTTATGAAGGGCCATTTTCACTTCATAAGCTTAATGAAACCGCAGATTGTGAATTATTTAAAGGGCAAACAAACAACTATTTCCGCTCATTTAACAGTATTTTATATTATTGGAAAGATAATACTCCGGCCTTACAAGGGATAAACCAAGTCTTTATGGTTGGCTCCCATAGCATGTGTATGATTAACTTCCCTTTGCGCGCATCCCCTGTTGATACTGAAATGTTGAAAAAGATGGTTTACGAAAATACACGTAACTACGTCAATCAACGTGCACAAGGTAAAGAAGTTAACCAATATTGGATAGTGCCAGATGCAAAAGGGGATAGTGGCATTTTATATGTTATGTCACCCGTTTATGCTTCAGGTAAATTTATTGGCCTGATTGGTATCGAAAGGGCTATTCGTCTTGAATATTTTTCTCCTGCCAAAGATAGAGTAATTTCAATTCACCTTCTTAATAGTAGAAATACCACTGTTTTAAGCTATCCAGCAGAAAATAACTATCACGCAGTTAAACAAGTTCCAGATGTCAGCGCCCCTTATTTTGGTTTTGATGAAGACTTTAGCGATTTAGTTGCTAAGCGTAAATTATTGCCTTCATCTTTTAGTGTGGTGTATTCATTGCCACTTAAGCAAATTTTAAATGAATTCAAATTCACGATTGTTAATGCGCTGATCTTAAATATTATCTCAGCCATTATGATTTTTATCTTCGTATGGATCTTTGAGAGAAAAATATTCTCCCCAGCTGAAAATAATGCCTCTCGTCTAGAAGAGCACGAGCAGTTTAACCATAAGATTGTGGCATCAGCGCCGGTTGGGATTAGTATTCTTAGAATACGTGATGGCATGATTATTTTAAGTAACGAACTAGCACATAACTATTTTCGTTTACTTAGCCACAGCGATAAACAAAATATCCTCTCTATTATTGCTGAAAAAAGTAGCAATATGGTCGATGTCGTGACCAACAATCGTAATCATTTGCAAATAAGCTTTGTTAATTCACGTTATCAAAATGAAGATGTGGCTATCTGTGTTTTGGTGGATATCAGCGCGCGGGTTAAAATGGAGCGCTCACTACAAAATATGGCGACAGCTGCGGAGCAAGCTAACCAAGCTAAATCGATGTTCTTGGCAACTGTCAGCCATGAATTACGAACACCACTTTATGGCATTATTGGTAATTTAGAGTTATTACAATCCCTTACGCAAAGCGATGATACTGCCCGATTATTAAAAACGATGGATAACTCCTCATCGTTATTACTAAAAATTATTAGTGATATCCTCGATTTCTCGAAAATTGAATCTAAACAGTTAAAAATTGATATTAAGCCATTTAATTGTCGCCAAGTGCTCTCTTTTGTTATCTCTAACTATTTACCTTTGATTGCAAAAAAAGACTTGGCTATTTACTGTTTTATCGAGCCTGATGTACCTAAAATTGTAAATAGTGATCCTGTTCGTGTGCAACAAGTTATCTCTAATCTGTTGAATAACAGTATTAAATTTACCACAACCGGATGTATTACCTTGCATCTTTATAAAGATGATTATTATCTCTATTTCGATATTCACGATACAGGGCGAGGGATCAGCGACAAAGCATTACATGAGCTTTTTGAGCCATTCTTCCAAGTATCTCAAAATACAGAAAGTGCATCAGAAGGAACTGGGTTAGGTTTAGCTATTTGTGAAAAGCTGATCAACTTAATGGATGGGGATATCAGCGTTGTTTCCCAAGAAGATATTGGTAGCCGTTTTACGGTTCGCATACCACTTTATGGTGCTTTAGAAGCAATAGAGCCTTCTTCTAAACGGAATATTTATAAAGAAAGTAATGTTCGTTGTTTTATTGATATTAAAAACCTTTATTTAGAAGGCTTTATTGGTCGATACCTTCGTTATTTTGGTTTGAGTTGTGAATTACTTACTGAAGAAGTGGTGATATCTTCAACCGATTTTATTATCACAGATTACGATGTACCAAGAAAAGATAATTGCCAATTTATTAGGATCAATGAGCATTACTTTGAGCCATCTAAGAAAATAGCTGAAAACGTATGGGTATGCAGTACTTATAAACTAAATGAATTAACAAAAATAATACTGCAATTGCCACAAAATAGAGTTGAAGCAAATTGTGTGGAGATGGTGGAGCAAAATGCTGATTGTAGCTTACAAACCTTAACCGTCCTGATTGTCGATGATCACCCAATAAACCGCTTATTGTTGACCGATCAATTGAAAAAAATTGGTTTTAATACCGCAACAGCAGAAGATGGCTGTGACGCATTAACGTATTTAGCTAAAAATCATGTTGATATTGTTCTGACTGATGTCAATATGCCAAACATGAATGGTTATCAGCTGGCAACACATATAAGAGAAATTGGCAGTAATATGCCTGTGATAGGTGTGACGGCGAATGCGATTGCAGAAGAGAAGCAACGCTGTATTGATGCAGGAATGAATGATTGCGTATCTAAACCTGTTTCGCTCTCTATTTTAAGAGAAGTGTTGGTGAAACATATTCCTAAAGAATAATTCTAGATAGTGAGCGATAAAACGAGTAAACAAACAAAGACTAATTTATTAGTCTTTGTTTGTTTTGAGTCAAAATAAGGCAAAAATGACGTAATCACAAAGCATTTTGATAGATAAGATGAAGCAAAGCTCAGTCATAATAAGACAAATTGATTAATAGGCGAGTGAGAAAGTCTCTGTAACAGTCTGTAAGCGCCAAACCGAGTAAAGGTATGATATCCAAGCCATGCAGCTTATAAGGTGCTTCTGAACAGGAAATATTTGCAAGGAGAGAGAGAAATTAACCCAAAGAGAATGAGGGATAAATAGCAAAAGCCAAAAAGCAGAGAAGCTCTCACAACGGGTTGAGCTTCCTGATTTTATCGGTGCGACTAAAGTAACTACGGTGAAATTAATCTGGACCGTTAATTTCCTTATCAATAGTCACTGATGACAAGTAATTAAGTAATGCGATATCATTATCGACACCTAATTTCATCATGGCTGATTTTTTCTGACTACTAATCGTTTTAATACTACGATTAAGTTTTTTCGCGATTTCAGTCACAAGGAAGCCTTCAGCAAATAATCTCAGCACTTCACTTTCTTTTGGTGATAAACGCTTATCGCCATAACCATTCGCATTAACTTTTTCAAGCAGTTTCGCAACGCTTTCAGGCATAAATTTCTTACCTTTTTGTAGCGCAGCCAATGCTTTTGGTAGATCAGTCGGAGCACCTTGCTTAAGCACAATACCTTCAATTTCAAGATCAAGAACTGCGCTCAAAATAGCTGGGTTGTTATTCATTGTTAGTACAATAATCGACAAATTAGGATAATGTCTTTTGATGTACTTAATGAGTGTTATACCATCACCATACTTATCGCCAGGCATAGACAAGTCAGTAATTAAAGCATCAACATTTAACTTAGGTAAGTTATTGATAAGTGAAGTTGAATCTTCAAATTCACCTACAACATTGACCCATTCAATTTGTTCTAAAGATTTACGAATACCGAATAAAACGATTGGGTGATCATCGGCAATAATAATATTAAGGTTATTCATGTTTAATTGTTACCTTGCTGCAGCAACTGTTGAATCCATTTATCCAGTTGAGTGATACGTTCTTTGATCTCTAATTCATTATGATTTTTTATGTCATGCTCTAAATATTCACAGCTTTCTCTGAGATATTCTAAATCTAACATGGCAAAAACCCCTTTTAGACGATGAGCTGTCTGGGCTAGAGAATGAAAGTCTTTATTTGTTGCTTCTAAGTGTAGTTTTTCAACATCAATAGGAACAGTACTGATAAATAGTTCCTTATAATCACTACCATTCAACTTCTTCCTATAATTATTAAGAATTACTTCGTATTTATCAAGGTTATTATTTTCATCCCAAATACTCTCTTTAGTTGTATCTAGGGAAAATGACTCATTTTCTTCAATTAAATAAGTAATAGCCTCTATTAAAGGATCACCGAAGTTATAGTTACACTTTATTAAATCTTTTGATATTTTTTCAAATCCAACAATAGAGCTCATTAATAATATTGTTGGGGATTCAGGATTATCATTCGGCGTATCCCTAAGTATGATATCGTATTCAGGATAAAGATTCTCTCTATTTTTATCAAAGTATGTCGCGCCATATTTATCAAGCTGTTGGCAGATGATTTTTTCTATTTCAGGGTTTTTTATGGCGAGTTTTGCGTTTATTCCCTCTAATAATACGTTAAAAGTTCGTTCTTCCGTATCTATATGCTGGTATGGGAGTACAATTCGGAAATGAGAACCAATACTTTCTTGGCTCTTAATCGTTAATTCTCCCTGTATTTTATTACACAGCAAATGACATAAATAAAAAATGATACCTGAATTAGAATAATATTTATCTCCCATTGCTTGGCCTAAGAATGGGTATTTTATATTAGCAATATCTTGAGGTGTAAGCCCGCTTCCACTATCAATAATATCAATAAGTATCTCTTCTTTATCTTTATTTTTAACTAAATTCAGATTAACCGTTATCTTTCCATAATTAGTCGTGCTAATGGCATAATTAATCAATGATAAAATAATCTTACTTAAAGCAGGACCATCGTTAATTAAAAGTAAACCAGGTCTTATATTATTGTGGAAATAAAGTGTTAGGCCTTTTCTTATCATAAAAGGTGATGCTGTTATCAGAATAGATTCAACTAATGTTGATAGTTCAAATTCATCCTTATGAATTTTCCATTCTTGATTTTCTAACTTATTAATTAATGTAATGTTTTCTATCCACTCAGAAATGTAATTTGTTTTCTCTAATAATAAGCTAAGCAATTGTTGATGAGTGTCTTCGGGTAATAATTCTTTGAATTGATAAACCATCTCATTTATATCTTTGATGGGACGCATTAATTCTAATGACATATTAGATAAGATCTTGCGTCGTGCGATGGTGTTTTTCTCATATTCTTGCTGTGCAAGTTGTAATTTTTTATTGATTAGTGCTTCGTTATCTTTATTCAGAAATATGAATAATGATGTATTGTCAATATTGTTATTATTACTTGTTCTTATTTCATAAATTTCGTTGTTGATAGCTGTTTGGATTAAGCCATTGTGCTCAACTGCCATTTGGCGGATCTTAGATAAATCGATATGAGGCAGTAATTTTTCCGCATGACTATTACTAATAATCTTATGGTTAGAGGAAAAATTATAGACAAGTAATCCTATCGGAAGGTTTGAAATGATGTCGTTTGTCATCTCTTCTTTGATCCGTAGATTACGTGTCATAGAGATATAAGGGAAAACGTACTTATTACGGATATAGATATGGCCAAAAACAGAGATAGAAATAAATACCAGTAGGCTAATTAACAACCAAATATTTTTATAAGCAATCTCTTTTATAATCGACTTCATCGGATATTCATAAGAGAGTGAATATGGGATCCCAGTAATTGGTTGAGAAAAAATTAGTGAAGAGCCGTCGGTTGATATTTCAATATTATTTTTGTCATAAACAGATTGCTGACCAGTTGGAAGCAATCTTAAGTTGTGCGGAGACAGCTCTGAAGGCAAGAAATTATTGATAGGTAAATCAAATGCCACTACGCTAGTTAACTGACCCGGCACATTAAACATAATACGATAAGTGTAGTAGTAGATGTTTTCCGTAGACATCTTCCTAATAGGGGAAAGGCTCTCTTTTTCATCTAATGCAGTTGATTGCATCAATAACTCAGAGCGTTTATTTTCAGCCGTTAATGTTAAGTAGCTTTCTTTGTAACGGATCTCTGGTTTAAGCACAGAATGAGTCGTAATTAAGATAAGATCATTACCTTTACCATTTAGATAATAAAGTGAACTGTAATCATTACGCACACCCCAAAGAATTTCGAGTGAATTTGCAAATCGTTGTGCTAACTGAAAGGTTTGCTCATTAGGTTTACCAAATATAATGGAATCTACAGTTTGGTCCCGTTCTTCAAGCCAAAATACATCAGAACGTAATTTTATTGGATTAAGTTGCAATACAGGAAACGTCGAGGTATCGGCTATTTTATTTGATAACTGAAAAAGTTGATTAGAGTGGTAACGATAATCTTCAACCTGTCGAGCGAATTTGTTAGTTGTATTGTTAATAGCGTTTTTTTTGCTATCTAGCCAAGTGTCAAAATAACTGTAAGCGTATAGAAAAAGCGATATGACCATAAAAAGAAGAAACAGGGCATATAGGCGAGTTAGTGTATTTGGCTTGAGTTGGTTCAATGTACGCATTCAGTTTGCGAGCCTTTAAGAGACAATGTAATTAAAAATAGAAAAATTGAATAAACAATCACCATTATTCAGTCATTATATTAACAGGTTATCACTTTAAAAGGGATATTCGGATGAACTTTGAGCAAACAAACAAAAAAATCCCATTTTTTTACAATCTAAGCTAGACAGCGAGGTCAGAGATAGGCATAATTCCGCGCTATGGAAGGATGGCCGAGTGGCTGAAGGCAGCGGTCTTGAAAACCGCCGATGGGA
>NZ_NGVR01000014.1 GCF_002777965.1 Proteus columbae
TCTGCGTTGTTGCGAGGAGGTGCATTCTACATCTTCCTCATTCAGTGTCAAGCGTTTATTTTCAAGGCTTTTCACTTTTTTCTTTGTTCTCTCGGCTAACTCACTTAGCGTGGTTTGCCGTGACAACGAGGGCGCATTATAGGGAGTTTTCTGAATGTGACAAGTATTATTTTAAAAAAAACCTCCGATAGCGCACTTAATAATCAAAGTAGCTTTTTTGGTGTAAATAATAGACAACCTCTGTATAAAAAAGTTTCAAATATAAAAACACCATTTGCAGATTATCTTCATTCTGCCCTACTAAAACACAAACCATAAAAAAAGAGGCTTATATAAGCCTCTTTTTCAGTTTCACGGCATCTCTTATTTATCATAATAAATAGAGAGGATACTCTATTACTGTTTTGCAATTATCTTATTGTCATCTAAATCTAAGATAATCTCTTTACCCGGTAATAATTTGCCAGACAAGATGTCTTGGGCTAATGGATTTTCAACCTCTTGCTGGATAGCCCGTTTTAATGGACGAGCACCATAAATTGGGTCAAATCCAACTTCGCTCAATTTCTCTAATGCAGCCCCAGTGATAGTAACGTGATAACCACGCTCTTCTAAACGCTGGTATAAACGGCGCAACTGAATTTGAGCAATCGCTGCAATGTTTTCTTTACCTAATGGGTGGAATACCACAACTTCATCAATACGGTTGATAAACTCTGGTCTGAAATGATGGCCAACAACATCCATCACAATAGTTTTCATTTCAGGATAATCAATTGTCCCGAAACGCTCTTGAATTAAATCAGACCCCAAGTTCGATGTCATAATCACAACTGTATTACGAAAATCGACTGTTCTACCTTGTCCATCTGTTAAACGACCATCATCCAATACTTGTAATAAGATATTGAATACGTCTGGATGCGCTTTTTCAACTTCATCTAATAAGATGACTGAATAAGGGCGACGGCGAACTGCTTCTGTTAAATATCCACCTTCTTCGTAACCAACATATCCTGGAGGCGCACCCACTAAACGAGAAACGGAGTGTTTTTCCATAAACTCAGACATATCGATACGAACCATTGCATCATCACTATCAAACAAGAAGTTCGCTAATGCTTTACACAACTCAGTCTTACCCACCCCCGTAGGTCCTAAGAATAAGAACGAACCTATTGGGCGATTAGGATCAGATAATCCAGCACGGCTACGACGGATAGCATTAGATACTGCACTTACAGCCTCAGCCTGGCCAATAACACGTCTATGTAGCTCTTGTTCCATTCTTAGCAGTTTTTCACGTTCCCCTTCTAACATTCTAGATACAGGAATACCTGTCCAACGAGCTAAGATTTCAGCAATTTCAGCATCAGTGACTTTATTACGTAACAGCTTCATATGCTTATCTTCAGCTTTATTAGCTTCAGCAAGCTGTTTTTCTAACGTCGGAATTTGTCCATATTGGATTTCTGACATTTTCGCCAAATCACCACTACGGCGAGCTTGTTCTAATGCGATACGAGCCTGCTCTAATTCAGATTTAATATGTTGAGTACCAGTAAGCTCTGCTTTTTCTGCTTTCCACTCTTCTTCTAAAGCAGAATACTCTTTCTCTTTTTCAGCAAGCTCTTCATTTAGCATCTCTAAACGCTTTTTACTTGCATCATCAGACTCTTTCTGCAGTGCTTGTTGTTCAAGTTTCAACTGAATAATACGTCTATCAAGCCTATCTAATGCTTCCGGTTTTGAATCCATCTGCATACGTAGGCTTGCACCTGCTTCATCAATTAAATCAATCGCTTTATCTGGCAACATACGATCAGAAATATAGCGATGAGATAAAGTCGCCGCAGCAACAATCGCAGGATCTGTAATTTGAACATGATGATGAAGTTCATAACGTTCTTTCAGACCACGTAAAATAGCGATAGTGTCTTCAACTGTTGGTTCAGCCACATACACTTTTTGGAAACGACGCTCTAATGCTGCATCTTTTTCAATATATTGACGATATTCGTCAAGTGTTGTTGCCCCCACACAGTGTAATTCACCACGAGCTAATGCAGGCTTTAACATATTTCCCGCATCCATAGCACCGTCAGCTTTACCTGCGCCAACCATCGTATGTAATTCATCAATAAACAGAATGACACTGCCTTCCTGCTTAGATAAATCATTTAAAACAGCTTTTAAACGTTCTTCAAATTCACCACGGTATTTAGCACCTGCTAATAACGAGCCCATATCTAAAGAAAGTACACGTTTATTCTTTAAACCTTCAGGGACTTCACCATTAACAATACGTTGAGCCAAACCTTCAACAATAGCCGTTTTACCTACACCCGGTTCACCAATAAGCACAGGGTTGTTTTTAGTACGGCGTTGTAGAACTTGAATGGTTCTTCTTATTTCTTCATCACGACCAATAACAGGATCGAGTTTGCCTTGTTCTGCTCTTTCCGTTAAATCCACAGTATATTTTTTCAATGCCTGACGTTGGTCTTCTGCATTTTGATCGTTCACTGTTTCTCCACCACGTATTTTTTCAATCGCTATCTCAAGACTTGCTTTATTCGCTCCGGCTGCTTTTAGCATGTCAGCAACTTGACCACCTGTTTCCATGGCAGCTAAAAGAAAGAGCTCTGACGAAATAAATTCGTCACCTTTTTTCTGTGCTAATTTATCGCACAAATTAAGGTGCTTAATTAAATCATTTGAGGGATGAACCTCTCCACCAGCACCTTCGACTTTAGGTAATCGAGACAAAGCATCATTAATTCGCTCATTAAATTGCGATGCATTAACACCTACAGATGTTAATAGAGGGCGAATTGAGCCACCTTGTTGATTAAATAACGCACTCAGTAAATGTATGGGTTCTATAAATTGATTATCGTTCCCAAGTGCCAATGACTGGGCGTCTGCGAGAGCTTGCTGGAATTTGTTGGTTAATTTATCCAGACGCATAACACCTCCAAGTAAAATTTAAAGTAAAATTCGTAACTGGAGAATAGATGAGGTCATTTTGACAATATTCAAGCTCAAAATAAAAATTTTGAGCAAAAATATTCATCAATATTTGTGATAAGTGAGAAAAAACGTTGAGAGGAAGTTTATTTAATCCAGATTAATGATGCCATTCGCCCAGTTACATGCTCTCGTCTATAAGAAAAGAAGCGCGATGGATCAGTTACAGTACAAAAATTGCCACCATAAATCTGGATTACTCCACTTTCCTGTAAGATTATTCTCGCTAACATATAAATATTAGCTAAGTATTTACCATTGTGGGGAATAAATGCGGTCTCAAAGGCAATATTTTTTTCTATAAACGCCAAACGGACTTCTGCACCAACCTCAAAAGCAGTTGGCCCAATAGCAGGTCCTAACCATGCCATAATTTGATCTTTAGGTGCTTTAAACTGCGCAAGTGTATTTTGTAATACACCGTGGCAAAGCCCTCGCCATCCACCATGAGCTGCGCCAACTTCTGTTCCATCAACAGTTGTAAAAAGGACTGGCAAACAATCTGCCGTCATAATCGCGCAAACTTTTTTCACAGTAGAGGTGTAAAGGGCATCACCTTGTATTTCATTATTTTTCTCAGTATTTAGCGTAACAACATGGGTGCCATGAACTTGTTCAAGCCATAGTGGCATTTCAGGCAGTTGAGCTTGCTGACAAAGTCTGCGTCTATTTTCTTCGACATCAGATAATTTATCACCGACATGAGTACCTAAATTGAGACTGTTATAAGGCGGCAGACTAATCCCCCCTTCCCTCAAGGTACTGCAAGACCCAATATTTTCAGGTTGTGGCCAATCTGGAAAAATCAATGAAGTCATTTACCAATCCATTTCATCTTTAAACTGTTCAACGTCAGCTTTTAGCACATCGATAAGCTTAACCATATCATCAGGCAATGGTGCATGCCATTCCATTTCAATGCCTGTTATTGGATGATAAAGACGTAGCATCGTTGCGTGTAGCGCTTGTCTATCAAATAAACGTAACGTTTCACGTAATTCATCTGAAGCCCCTTTTAAAGGACGAGGTCTTCCTGCATAAAGCTGATCACCAATTAAAGCATGGTGAATATGTGCCATATGAACACGAATTTGGTGAGTACGACCAGTTTCTAAACGTAAACGTAAACGCGTATGAGCACGGAAATGCTCCATAACTCGATAATGTGTTACTGCTGGTTTACCCATTGGGTGCACAGCCATATGTGTGCGTTTAGTTGGATGTCGAGAAATAGGTTCATTCACTAACCCTCCCGCAGTCATTCTTCCTGTTGCAACCGCTTCATACTCACGCGTGATTTCACGACGTTGTAAAGCTTCTACTAAATGCGTTTGAGCAGGAACTGTTTTTGCAACAACCATTAAACCTGTTGTATCTTTATCCAATCGATGGACAATACCTGCACGAGGTACATTAGCAATCTCTGGATAGCGATAAAGTAATGCGTTTAATACGGTGCCATCAGGGTTACCAGCACCAGGATGTACAACAAGATCTCTTGGCTTATTGATAACTAAAATATCATCATCTTCATAGACGATATTTAACGGAATATTCTGAGGCTCCCAACGAACTTCCTCTTCAATTAAGGCATCGACTTCAATTTTTTCACCGCCAAGCATTTTTTCTTTTGGCTTATTGATGATTTTATCGTTAACCTGCACTCTATTGTCTAAGATCCACTCTTTTATACGAGATCTTGAATAATCAGGGAACATTTCGGCCAAAGCTTGATCTAAGCGTTGACCCAGCTGTGAATCTGCGACTGTAGCATTAAGTCGTATTTGTTGAGACATAAATAATTTTCTATTAATTAAGTTAGTGTTTTGACGGCACAGCCGTTTCATTTAAAATGAGTTATAGTGTAACCGATTTCAGGGGAGCTTCACGGAGAGACTCCCCAAACCTATTCAGAGGATAATCAATACGTGATGAGACGCATTAAATACCTGGTGGCAGCGGCCACTGTAAGCCTGTTACTTGCTGGCTGTTCGAGTTCAGACAAAGACGCTACTGCCGATATGTCGCCTTCTGAGCTTTACTCAACCAGTCAGGAAAAATTGCTAGATGGCAATTATGGAGCGGCTATCAAACAATTAGAGTCTCTCGATAATCGCTATCCTTTTGGCCCTTACTCGCAACAAGTTCAACTCGATCTGATTTATGCTTATTATAAATCAGCGGAACTACCAATGGCGATTTCTGCAATCGACCGTTTTATGCGATTAAACCCAACCCATCCTAATATCGACTATGTTCTTTATATGCGTGGCTTAACGGCTCAAGCATTAGATGATAGTGCATTACAAGGATTCTTTGGTATTGATCGTTCAGACCGTGATCCTCAACATGCAATCGTGGCATTTAAAGATTTTAGTCAATTAGTTCGTTACTATCCAGACAGCCTTTATGTCGCCGATGCAACCAAACGTCTAGTCTTTCTTAAAAACCGTTTAGCGAAGTATGAGCTTTCTGTTGCGAAATTCTATACTAAACGAGGGGCTTATGTCGCGGTTATTAATAGAGTAGAGCAAATGATGCGCGATTATCCTGATACACAAGCTACTCGTGACGCGCTTGTTTATATGGAAAACGCTTATAAAGAATTAGGTCTGACACAAGAAGCAGAAAAAGTAGCTTCACTGATTGCAGCCAATCCAGCCTAACTAAAACATCACCATCAAAAACAGCAGCTTATCGCTGCTGTTTTTTTATTCTTTTCTAGCTAAATTGTCTTTACTTTTCATCAGCCCAACCTTCCTAATATGACTGAATAAATGCAACTTAACAAGCGGTCTTTTTCAGCTATTTATCATTTGTCACGTTTCTATTACTAGTTACACATACATCTAACAAAAAGTGATTTTGATCATGTTTTAAATTGTGTATCACGATATTCTGAAGTTATCGAAGACGGAGTAATAAAGAGGTAACTATATGATTATAAATATTACTAGCAAACAAATGGAAATTACCCCAGCACTACGTGAACACATTGAAAGCCGTCTAACTAAACTTAATAAATGGCAGGTGAATTTAATCAATCCTCATATTATTCTTACGAAAGATCCTAAAGGCTTTAGTGTTGATGCCAGCATTCATACACCAAATGGGCAATTGGTCGCTAATGCACAACACACTGATATGTATGTTGCAATTAATGAATTACTCGCAAAACTTGAACGTCAATTAAACAAAGTTCAGCATAAAAACGAATCTCGTCGGGCGAATAACAGCCTGAAAGAAGAGAATTTACTTGTCGATGAAATGTAAATAGTAAAGCAAGATTAAAAATTAGAATAAATCACTGACTCAAAACGCCTCTGCGCATCCTCGTGATGCGCTTTTTATTGTATTTTTCTTGACTCCTTTCACATCATCATGTTTGATAGCGATATGTTAAATAATTTACCAATCAATATAATGAAAAAACATTTACATTTGCCTTTCTTCTTTTTCTTTCTACTCTTTCATTAAGAGGCTTTGTCATTTTAGAAAGAAAAGTAAGAACGACAATAGCCTCCAGATTGGAGGCTTTTTTATTTATGATGGCATGACATAACGGTATAGGGCTTAAACATGGAAAAACTCGATTTATCAGCAATCAGAGATAAAATTACAATGTTAGATTCAGAATTACTAACGTTGTTAGCAAACAGACGCCAATTATCTGCTGATGTTGCTCAATTTAAATTGAATACACATCGCCCTATTAGAGATAAAAATCGTGAGCGTGAATTACTTGATTTATTAATTGAAAAAGGAAAAAACGTTGGGTTAGATGGTTTTTATATTAGTCGTATTTTTCAAATGATCATTGAAGACTCTGTATTAACGCAACAAGCCATTCTACAACAACATCTTAATGCAACACCCAATGAATCAGCCAGAATTGCTTATTTAGGCCCCAAAGGCTCTTATTCACATGTTGCTGCTCGTCAATATGCAGCCCGCCATTTTGATAGCTTCGTTGATTGCACTTGTCAGAAATTTGACGACATTTTTACGCTTGTCGATACAGGCCAAGCTGATTACGGTTTACTGCCAATTGAAAATACCAGTTCAGGGGCAATTAATGATGTTTACGATTTACTGCAAACAACATCAATCTCTATTGTTGGAGAAATTCGCATTCCTATTAATCATGCGCTTTTAACCAGTGTTGATAGCAGTACAGAAGAATTGCAAACTATTTATAGTCATCCTCAACCCTTCCAACAATGTAGCCATTATTTAAATCAGTATCCAAACTGGAAAATTGAATATTGCGAAAGTACAGCAGCCGCAATGGAAAAAGTGGCTCTTGCACAATCACCATCTGTTGCCGCTATTGGTAGTGAAGCCGGTGGTTCTCTTTATGGTTTAAAACCTTTAGCTAATAATTTAGCAAACCAGCAAATAAACGTAACACGCTTTATTGTTATTGCACGAAAAGCCATTGATGTTTCAGAGCAAGTACCCGCTAAAACAACCTTCTTAATGGCAACTGGGCAACAAGCAGGTGCATTAGTTGATGCATTAATGATTTTAAAAAAATACGATATTATTATGACGAAACTCGAGTCTCGTCCTATTAATGGCACTCCTTGGGAAGAGATGTTTTATATTGATGTTCAAGCAAATTTACGTGATATCAATATGCAAAAAGCCTTACACGATTTATCACAAACAACGCGTTCATTAAAAATACTAGGCTGTTACCCTTCAGAAAATGTTGTTCCTGTTGAAGTGAAATAACCTTGCTCAAAAAGAAAAGCCAGATAGCATATAACTATCTGGCTTTTTTTATGTTTTTAATTTTAAAATTAATTATAAGAAACCATACATCGCAGCGAATATCCAACCAAAGACGCAAGAAACAGTTACACCAATTAATCCCGGTAGAATAAAGCTGTGATTTATAACAAAACGCCCTATTCGAGTTGTGCCAGAACGGTCAAATTGAATTGCTGCTAAATCACTAGGATAAGTTGGCAGAATATAATAACCATAACAAGCTGGTGCAGATGCAATAATATAAGCAGGATCAACACCAATACCCAATGCTAAAGGAACAATGGCTGCTAAAGCTGCCGCTTGGGAGTTAACAAACTTAGATACCAATAATAAGACAACCGCATAAGCCCAAGGATATTCTCGTACTAGTTGTCCCAATGCTGCTTCTATTTCTTTCATATGTGCAGAGAACATTGTCTCTGCCATCCAAGCAATACCATACACAGCAACAATTGCTATCATCCCTGAACGAAATACTTCATTTTTAGAAATAAGAGAAGGGTTGGTTTTACAGATAATAATAATTGATGCACCAGCTAATAACATAAACATCTGAATAACGAGCACCATAGATAATGGTTTTCCATTAAATACAGGGCGTATTTCAGAGAAAGCACCTAATATTGCCACAACAGCAATTGCACCTAAGAAAATCCACATTGCTACCCAGTTTTTCATAGGGAGCTTTTTATCTAGAAGTGTTGCTGTATCACCATAAACATAATCATGGTTTTCAGGAACTGAAACAAATTCTTGGAAACGTTGGTCTTTATCTAAATCTTTTCCTCTAAACCAGCTAAAGATACCAATGGCTAAAATACCGATAAAAGTAGAAGGAATAGTAATTGCTAATAAATCTAAAAACTCAAGATGTTTACCATTAAAAGTCACATCACCGAGCATTGCGACTAATGTAACAACGGCAACGGAAACTGGACTGGCAATAATCCCCATTTGGGAGCCAATTGTACTTGCAGCCATTGGTCTTTCAGGGCGAATATTATTTTTAATCGACACGTCATAGATAATTGGCAATATGGTATAAACAACGTGTCCAGTACCACATAATATTGTCAGAGTACAAGTTACAAGTGGTGCAACAATAGAAATATATTTTGGATTTTTACGTAATAATTTTTCTGCTATTTGCAACATAACATCTAATCCACCAGATGCTTGTAATGTTGCTGAAGCAGAAACAACGGCAATAATAACTAACATTACATCAACTGGTGGTTTTCCCGGAGGAAGGTTAAAAATAAAAACTAAAATAACCAGACCTACACCACCTAATAGACCTAATGCAATTCCTCCCTTCCTAGCCCCATAAAATAGACACACTAATATAATGGCGAGTTGTATTAAAAAATCCATAAATTACCCCTTGAAAAACACGTCGAAATATAAATAAAAAATAATACAATTAAATTTTTAGCACTTATTGCAAAAAAAAGAGTTTATAAAATATAATTTACGATAATTGTTACACTCGTTTTTTTGATCATTGTTATAGTTTTCACAATACCTTTTAATTTCATTCAGTTTTAAGATCTCATCTACAAATAATTTTTAATAAAAAGACAATATTGAACATTAATTGTTATTTAATTAAACCCAGCAATAACAATTAAATAACAACAAATATAAAACAGATTAGTCTATTAATAATAATAGATATTTATCTCATTGTTTTTAAATGTATATTTATATCTTCCTACTTTTATTTCCTGAATAAAAATAGGTGATTTTTATCTATTATTAAATTCTAAAATAGCAGAGAACGAATATGAATACTTTTATCATACTGATTTTAAGTCTATTTTTTACTAATAACGTTGATGAAATTAAATCACAAGAGGGTTATTACACTTACTCATTAACACCTCAATCAGATTTGAACCGTTGCACAGTAAGTCCATGTCCTGATCCTAAAGATTATTAATTTGTAGCATATTGTTTATAAGGGATTTTTTATGAAAAAATATATCTATTAGTACTCTCATCTTTATTCACTAGTTATCTGAGCGCTCATATTTATGAAGATATAAAAGAAAATAAATTATCAACAAATGAATATTCTCAAAATAATAGCAATACCTCTGATCCTAGCGGTTGTGTTTGGCCACCTTGTGATGATGAGTGGTGATAAGCTAAACATGAGTTAATTAATAAAATAAAAAGGCCGAACAATTTACTTTATTGCTCGGCCTTTTATATAACAAATAATTTAACTAGATTCGGCTATCATTCGCTTTTTGTAATAAGACACCACTCTCTTTCATAAATTGAGAAGCATAATCACCAAACCAATCACTCACATTATTAAATGAATGAACAAACTCACTCTTTGCATTTATATCTAATAAGTCGATAGCTTGACCTAACGAGTGATGATATCGACGAATTAATTCAATATTCTCTTTCGATGACAAAATAATATCAGCATAAAGTTGAGGATCCTGAGCAAATAAGCGCCCTATCATTGCCAACTCTAAGCGATAAATAGGAGATGAGAGTCGCAGTAAACTGGCTAAATCAACTTTTTCTTTTGCTAAATGCTGACCATAAGCAAAAGTAGTAAAATGTCGAAGTGCTTGAATAAAGCTCATGTTTTTATCATGTTCTTCTGGCGTAATAGCCTCAATTCTTGCACCCCATACCATTAACTGCTCTAACAACCAGTCAAATGCTGTATGGTTTCGCCCTTCGCAGTACGCTATAACCTGTTTTGCTAAACTAGGCACATCAGGGCCAAACATTGGATGAAGACCTAACACTGGTCCATTATGTGCCTTTAACATCACTTCTAAAGGGGCTTTCTTGATCGAGGCTAAATCGACTAATAAGCAATCTTTAGGTAATGGAGGTAATTGTTCAATAACTTCAACGGTTAAATGAATAGGAACACTAATTATTACCATTCCTGCATTATCAAAAATAGCAGGTGATTTAGTTTGCCATTCATCAGCTTCTAAGCTTTCAACTTGATAGCCAGAGAGTGTAAATAAACGAGAAAATAGTTTACCCATTTTCCCATTTCCTCCCACAATAACGATTTTACCAAGTTGAGGATTAAGCGTTTTAAATCCCTTATCATTCTCTTTAGTATAGGATTCTCGCATTACTCGGCGTAATACATCTTCAATCAAATCTGGGGAAATTCCCATCATTTGTGCATCATTACGACGAGAAGCAAGCATGGCGGCTTCTCTATCAGGTGCATAAATTGGTAAGCCATGACGGTTTTTAACTTCTCCCACTTCAGCTACCAACTGCATTCTTTTTGCGAGTAAAGAAAGCAGTGATTTATCTACCTGATCAATTTGCTCACGCAAACCTTGTAATTCCTCAGCCATCTATGCTTGCCTCTTTTTTCTTTATGATTAACTAACTTTTTTTAATTGAGCTTCACGCTGAACCAAAATCGGGGAAAGTTGAGCATGTAAATTTCTTAACACTGACTCCGTTGTTTCCCAACTAATACACGCATCTGTTACTGAGACACCATATTTCATTTCACTACGAGATTGCTCTGACGATTGATTGCCTTCATTAATATGGCTTTCTAACATAATGCCAGTGATAGATTCATTACCTTTAGTGATTTGTTCAATTACAGAATCAACCACCGCCGTTTGACGACGGAAATCTTTATTAGAATTACCATGGCTACAATCAATCATTAATGATGGTTTTAATCCTGCTTTTACCATTTGAGCTTCACATTGAGCAACATCTTCTTCATGGTAGTTTGGTGTTTTGCCACCACGTAAAATGACATGACCATCAGGGTTACCTTGTGTTTGCAATAAACAAACCTGCCCTGATTGATTAATTCCCATAAACCGGTGTGGCATAGAAGCCGCTTTCATCGCGTTAATCGCAGTATCTAAATTACCATCTGTTCCATTTTTAAATCCAACTGGCATTGAAAGTCCTGATGCCATTTCACGGTGAGTCTGAGATTCTGTTGTTCTAGCTCCAATTGCAGACCAACTAAATAAATCACCTAAGTATTGTGGATTGTTAGGATCTAACGCTTCAGTCGCCAGTGGTAGACCTAATTGCACAAGTTCAGTCAATAGCTTACGGGCAATATGTAACCCTTTTTCCATCTCAAAGCTACCATCCATAAATGGATCACTGATTAAACCTTTCCAACCAACAGTTGTACGAGGTTTTTCAAAGTAGACACGCATCACAATATACAGACTATCACTTAATTCAGACGCTAAGACTTTCAGGCGTTTTGCGTAATCTAACGCAACATCGACATCATGAATGGAACAAGGCCCACATACCACGAGTAAGCGAGGATCACGACGTTGGACAATTTCAGAAATTGTTTGACGTGACTGAGCAATGGCATGCAGATCATTGCGACTCAATGGGTATTTTTGTTTTAACTCTTCTGGAGTAATTAAAACCAGCTCTTCGCTGATATTCACATTATTGAGTGCGTCTTTTTGCATGATCATAATCTTTACCTTTTTTGTATCTGTCATTGTGATTTTTGTGTGTCTGAAAGATAAGATAACATGCAATGTAAAGAAATCAATCCGTATTTTTAATAATTTTGACAATATTGTAATTTAATATTTACACTTGATATTTATTGCAAAAATAAACAATAAATAACAACTAGTTATAATAACAAGATGGAGTGTAAATAATGTGATAAAGATTAGATTAAAATACTATTTTGTAAGAATATGTTTACAGCTTATCTTTTAATGAATCTCGACATAAGAAGAATAAATAAGATAGGGTTATAGAGACAGAAAAGATAAAAACTAACAAACAATATTTTCAACATGAAGAGATATAAAAAAAGGTCAGCAAATGCTGACCTTTTAACAATAACTTTCGGATGTGCGAAAGCGTATTATTTAGCGTTAAGACGCTCTTTGATACGAGCAGCCTTACCTGAACGCTCACGCAGGTAGTACAGTTTAGCTTGACGAACCGCACCACGACGTTTCACAGTGATGCTATCTACGACTGGAGAGTGAGTTTGGAATACACGCTCAACACCTTCGCCATTAGAAATTTTACGAACAGTGAATGCAGAGTGCAGACCGCGGTTACGAATAGCGATAACCACGCCCTCGAATGCCTGCAGACGTTTTTTAGAACCTTCAACAACCCATACTTTAACTTCTAAAGTGTCACCAGGACGGAATGAAGGAACATCTTGCTTCATCTGTTCTTGTTCGATTTGTTTAATAATATTGCTCATAATAACTCTCTTACCCTAGGTAAACTGATATTAATGACATCTTGTGTCAGACTTACTCTGCTGTTCCTGACAGATGTTCCCGTTGGAACTCTGTTAACAGCACTCTTTGCTCGTCAGTCAGAGCTAGGCTTTCCAGAAGCTCAGGTCTTCTTAGCCAGGTTCGACCCAGTGATTGTTTCATGCGCCAGCGATTAATATGGGCATGGTTGCCTGACAGTAAAACTGCAGGAACTTCCATACCATCTAAAACCTCCGGACGAGTATAGTGAGGATGATCCAGTAAACCTTCAGCAAAAGAATCTTCTTTCGCAGAGGCTGCGTGTCCGAGAACACCCGGTACAAAGCGCGCTACTGCATCTATCATTATCATGGCAGGTAATTCCCCACCACTTAATACGTAATCACCAACAGACCACTCTTCATCGATTTCAGTCTGAATGACACGCTCGTCTATACCTTCATACCGACCACAAACCAGAATTAATTTCTCATTTGTTGCCAGTTCACAAACCCCTTGTTGATCGAGTTTGCGTCCCTGAGGTGATAAATAAATCACCTTTGCTCCATCACCTGCCGCAGCTTTTGCTTGATGAATGGCTTCCCTTAAAGGTTGAACCATCATCAACATACCGGGACCACCGCCATAAGGACGATCATCAACGGTATTGTGTCTGTCGTATGTAAAATCTCGGGGATTCCAACATTCTACATTGAGCAGACCATGCTTCACTGCCCGACCAGTCACCCCGTACTCGGTTATAGAGCGGAACATTTCTGGAAATAGGCTAATTACCCCAATCCACATTTTTGTGTCCCACTATTGAGAACCGTTAACCGGATAATCTAAAAACCAGGATCCCAATCAACGATAATTTTTCTCGCTGAGAGATCGACTTTCTTGATAACCTGCCCATCAAGAAACGGAACTAACCGTTCCCCGATACCGAACGCATCTTTCAGATTCGCTTTAATCACCATGACATCATTTGAGCCAGTTTCCATCATGTCTGTAACGACACCTAGATCGTAGCCTTTATCCGTTTCTACATGGCAACCCATCAGATCTTTCCAGTAATATTCACCTTCAAGTTCTGGAAGTTGCGAAGCATTCACGACAATTTCAAAATTAGTCAGGAAATTGGCCGCATCTCTGTCATCAATACCTTTTAGCTTGACAATAATATCTTGGTTGTGATGTTTCCAACTTTCAATTTCAATGGTTTCCCACTGTCCATGACGCTGAATAAACCACGGTTGATATTCAAAAATGTTTTCGGCGTGTTCGGTGGAGGAAAAAACTCTGAGCCAACCACGGATCCCGTAAGGTGAGCCCAACTTACCCATAACAATAGGTTCTACAGGCTCTTTTAAGGTTTTTTGTTCGCTCATTGTTACCACCGCGACAGATTAAGCGCTTTTCTTCGCTGATTTGATCAGGGCAGCAACACGTTCTGAAACAGTTGCGCCTTGAGCAACCCAGTGTTCAACACGGTCTACGTCTAAACGTAATTCTTCTGCATTACCGGTTGCCAGTGGGTTATAAAAACCTACACGTTCAATGAAACGACCATCACGCGCATTGCGGCTATCGGTTACTACTACTTGGTAAAACGGACGCTTTTTTGCGCCGCCACGAGCTAAACGAATTGTTACCATAACATCCTCATTAGTTAATAAAACAACCAGACGCCATCGAGGAACGGAGTCCGGTTGTCATATAAAAAGCCCGAAAAGTTTACTCACTTTGGCGAAAAAAGCAATCCAAAGCACGTTTTTTTTCAGGCTTTTTGATTTTATCGGCCTGGAAATCCAGGTGGCATCATACCTTTCATGCTACGCATCATCTTAGCCATGCCACCTTTTTTCATTTTTTTCATCATACGTTGCATATCATCAAACTGTTTTAATAAACGGTTGACGTCTTGCACTTGTGTTCCTGAGCCCGCTGCAATACGGCGTTTTCTGGAACCTTTGATGATTTCTGGTTTTTGGCGTTCTTTTTTAGTCATGGAATTAATAATCGCTTCCATTTTCACTAAAATTGAATCATCCATTTGTGATTTTACTGCATCTGGCACCTGAGACATACCCGGCATTTTGCTTAACATACTCGCCATGCCGCCCATGTTCTTCATCTGCTTTAATTGATCTAAGAAATCATTTAGATCAAAGCCATCACCTTTTTTAAGTTTTGTAGCTAGCTTTTCAGCTTGTGCTCTATCAACTTTGCTTTCAATGTCTTCAATTAAAGACAGAACATCACCCATGCCTAAAATACGAGAGGCAATACGATCTGGGTGGAAAGGTTCTAAGGCTTCTGTTTTTTCCCCAACACCGAGGAATTTAATTGGCTTACCGGTGATATGGCGAATTGATAATGCCGCACCACCACGCGCATCACCATCAACTTTGGTTAATACAACCCCTGTTAATGGCAATGCTTCATTAAATGCTTTTGCTGTATTTGCCGCATCTTGACCCGTCATGGCGTCAACAACAAACAGGGTTTCAACTGGATTAATGGCTTTATGGAGAAGTTGGATCTCTTCCATCATACCTTCATCTACGTGCAAACGACCTGCTGTATCCACCAGCAATACATCATAGAATTGAAGTTGCGCATGTTTTAATGCATTACTTGCAATTGTGACTGGATTTTCTTGAACAGTAGAAGGGAAGAAATCAATGCCAACCGTTTCGGCTAACGTTTCAAGCTGTTTAATCGCTGCTGGGCGATAAACGTCAGCAGAAACAACAAGAACTTTTTTCTTCTTTTTCTCTTTTAAGAATTTACCTAGTTTTGCGACACTGGTTGTTTTACCGGCACCTTGTAAACCTGCCATTAACACAACAGCCGGCGGTTGTGCTGATAGATCAAGGTCGGTATTCACTTCCCCCATCGCATTGACGAGTTCATTTTGAACAATCTTTACAAATTCCTGACCCGGTGTCAGGCTTTTGTTAACTTCATGCCCTACTGCGCTCTCTTTGACGCGCGCAATAAAATCACGAACCACAGGTAAGGCAACGTCAGCTTCTAATAAAGCCATACGTACTTCACGCAGTGTCTCTTTAATGTTTTCTTCGGTCAGTCTTCCTCGACCGCTTATATTGCGCAATGTGCGCGATAGTCTGTCACTTAAATTCTCAAACATTATCTTAGCTCAGTGTTAAAGTTGGGCTTATCGGTCATGTATGCCACCGATTATATCACGATGACTCGCGGATCTCTGCATAGAGATTTAAGCTTAATGACTTCAATAGTTGGAGCCGTATGCTCCTAGCGCTATACTAGGAAGTTATTCAAACAATATATGTAAGCGAAACTATGCCCGTTATATCAATCTCTATCGTCGCTGTCTGCGCTTATTTACTCAGTCTGGTGCTGTTTTTGCCCGGTCTGTTACGAAAAGAGCAGAATGGATACCGTGGATTAGCTCTACTATTTGCGGTAATTGCACTTGTTGCCCATGCTATTTCATTAAAATTTTTAATTTTCCGTCCTCACAGCGGACAGAATCTTTCACTCACCAATCTAGGTGCGATTGTTAGCTTAATGGTCTGCATTATCATGACGATTGTAGCTTCTCGTGGCCGTGCATGGTTCTTACTGCCTATTGTTTATTGTTTTGCAATAGTCAATCTTGTTATTGCAGCACTGATGCCGGGTGAATTTGTTACACATCTTGAAAGTAGCACATCACTCTTTATTCATATTGGGCTGGCTTTATTAAGCTATGCCACACTGTTAATCGCCGCTTTATATGCATTACAACTTAGTTGGCTCGACTATCAACTAAAAAATAAGAAACTAAAATTCTCACCTCAAATGCCACCATTAATGTCAATTGAGCGTAAAATGTTTCATATCACACAAGTGGGTGTGGTATTACTGACACTAACCTTATGTACAGGTTTGGTGTATATGGATAATATTTTTGGTAAAGAAAATATCCATAAATCTATTTTCTCTATCATAGCTTGGTTTGTTTACATTATTTTATTATGGGGACATTTCCGAGAAGGATGGAGAGGAAAGAAAGTCATTATCTTTAATTTGATTGGCGCTATTATTTTGACATTAGCTTTTTTTGGTAATCGTTTATTACAAGAGTTAGTGCTTAATTAATTTTCTATTTTCGGGTAGCAAAAGGATCTCAATTTTGGAGCATGTGTCGACAACTACGCTCATTATCATACTTGTATGTATGATTATTGCCTCAGCTTATTTTTCTGGGACTGAAACCAGTATGATGACGATTAATCGCTATCGCCTTCGTCATGCTGCGAAACAAGGAAATCGCTCTGCAAAACGTGTGGAAAAATTATTACAACGTCCTGACAGATTGATTAGTTTAGTATTGATTGGCAATAATCTGATTAATATTGTTGCGTCTGCACTAGCGACCATTGTTGGTATGCGTTTATATGGTGATGCAGGTGTAGCAATAGCCACGGGTGTGCTGACCTTTATTATCCTTATTTTTGCCGAAGTGCTTCCAAAATCAATCGCGGCACTTTATCCAGAGCGTGTTGCTTATCCAAGTAGTGTTATTCTTTCTCCTTTGCAAAAACTGATGCTGCCTATTGTTTGGTTTTTTAATAAAATCACATTAATACTCATGCGCATTTTTGGTATCAAATCCCCAGTAATACAGGGAAATGCAGTCTCAAAAGAAGAGTTAAGAACTATCGTTAATGAATCTAAGTCAAAGCTTTCGCAAAGAAATCAGAATATGTTGCTGTCGATTTTAGATTTAGAAAAAGTGACGATTGGCGATATCATGGTGCCAAGAAATGAGATTTTTGGTATCGACGTCAATGACGAATGGAAATCTATCATAAGACAGTTAACTCATTCTCCACATGGTCGAATTGTGCTTTATCGCGACACTCTTGACGATGCAATTGGTATGTTGCGAGTGCGAGAAGCTTATCGTTTAATGACAGAGAAAAAAGAATTTACCAAACAAATTCTGATGAAAGCTGCCGATAAAATCTACTTTATTCCAGAAAGCACGCCATTAAACCTACAACTCGTCAACTTCCAACGTAATAATGAAAAAGCGGGTGTTGTGGTTGATGAATATGGTGAAATTCAAGGTTTAGTGACCGTTGAAGATATTCTTGAAGAGATTGTTGGTGACTTTACTACCTCAATGTCCCCATCTTTAGCTGAAGAAGTTATTCCTCAAAAAGACGGTTCATTATTAGTCGATGGCACAACAAATATCCGAGATATCAATAAAGCTTTTGGTTGGCATTTACCTGAAGATGAAGCTCGAACGATCAACGGTGTCATTATTGAAGAGCTGGGTGACTTACCTGTTGAAGGTAATAAAATAAAAGTGAGTGACTACGAATTTGAAATACTTGAAGTTCAGGATAACGTCATTAAAAAGGCATTAATTCGCCACCTTTCAATCCCACATCATTAGTGAATACAAAATAAGCGCCTTCTAAGGCGCTTATTTTTTGCTGTTTATCCTAGTTCAAATCGTAATTTGCTATTACGAAAATCAAACTCTCTGGCGGGTTTCATATAGAAAGGTTCTATCGCTTGCTCTTGTATTAATTTTGCTGGTTTTAATTGTTGATAATCAGAATAGAAACCATGATTTTTGACCCACATAACTAAGTTTAATGCAGGCTGATAAGAATAATCAGCACCATACTCTTCACGCCTACAAATAAAACACGCAGTTTCTCCTTTATTCAAAGTAAGAGAAAGGGACTTGCGTGGAAAGTTAGTAATAAGCGCCTCGTCGCCGTTTATCGCTTCAATATTAAAATGATGAGGTGCCAAGCTACGAATATTTTCATATTTTAACTGTGAATTTTCACCGCTATAACTGTTTGTTTTAATTTCATCTTGTTGAAAATACCAGCGATATTGCTCTTCTTCTTTTTCTTTATAAAGATAATCACCACTTATTTTCATTATGGTGTTTGTTTGTGGTTTAGTGATTTTGGCAAATAATTCATGATTGAGTTCAGACGATAGCAATAATAAATCAGGCTTGATAATAAGCTCTGGTTCGCACTGAGTGCGTTTAACATACTTTTTGTGGACTCGTTCCAAGTAACGATATTCAAGTGCTTTAGAACGTCCTTGATAGAAAAAGGCATCTTTAGGAAATTGAGTACGTAATGTGCCTTTACCTACAAAATAAAATTCTCGAACAAAAAACTCTAACACTAATTTAGGTGATGAGAATTTGTGATTTTCCATAACAGAAGTGTACTCCGTGTATTAAGCATAATTTTAATCCATTATTGTGCTAACAATATAAGAAGATAAGAAAATAAAACAATGGAATAGAGAAAAGAAAAATAATAAAGGAGATAAAAATAAAAAAGAGACAATAAATCAGGATGCGAATTTCCTGATCTATTATCCCCTAATGTTATAAATTAGCTGTAGTTTAGATATGTAGCTCTTTTAAAGTCTCTTCAGGCAGTGCTAATTCATCGTTATGATTAATGCCAATACTATGAGATAAAATATCTCGTGCGATATCTTGTGCTTCTGTCAGTGAATGCATTTCATAGGTACCACATTGGTACACATTCAGTTCTGGGATATGGTTTTGATCTTTTACTTTCAAAACATCTTCCATTGCAGCTTTCCATGCATTAGCTACACGTTGCTCTTCAGGTTGTCCAATTAAGCTCATGTAGAAGCCTGTACGGCATCCCATTGGGGAAATATCAATTATCTCAACACCATTACCATTAAGATGGTTACGCATAAACCCAGCGAACAGATGCTCTAGAGTATGAATTCCTTTCTCAGGCATGGCTTTTTTATTTGGCACAGTAAAACGTAAATCAAATACCGTGATGGTATCACCTGATGGCGTTTTCATTGTTTTAGCAACGCGTACAGCAGGTGCTGACATACGTGTATGGTCAACAGTAAAGCTATCCAATAAAGGCATAAAAAACCTCCTAAGAAAAATTTAAATATTTTTAAGAAAAAATGAAACTTTCTGCAAGTAGCCAGGTCTTAGTAATGAATACGCGCAAATTGTTATCATCCCTATTTCTCTATAGAATTTTTTAGCCACACAAATCTTAGTGTGGCTTTTTTCTATCTAAGTTTAGGAAGCCACGTTATCGGTGTTTGTACCCGCATGGATCTTCAAATACTCATCAAAAGAAATGGTATCACTCTTTTCTAACTCTTCTTGACGTTTTATGGATGAAATTCTCTCATGATCAAAAGCTTCATCGGTTAACGTTTCATAAGGTGTTTTAATTAATTCTTGGTAATATTCTTCAGCTAAAGACAAGCCGAAACCACCAATGCCTTGCGTTTTAATTTTATCTAAAAGTCTGCCAGAGAAGGTTAATTCAGGATTATCGAACATTTCTTCTAACTTAACGCAAACTTCCATATATTTAGTGCCTGAACAGCAATCAAGAACATTAGCAACACGTTCTAAATCAGCAAATAAGGCTTTACCAACTTGCGCTAGTGGCTCTTTTCTTTCGCCACAACCCATTCCAATAACTTGACCTGGTTTACGCCCTTCTAGAATAACGTTATTCCAATTTGAACGGCAGCACGCTAATTCAGAGGCACTCATTTCTGGAGCATCCGCTAATACACACCAGATCAGGAATAAATCAAGGAAGCGAATTTGAGTTTCGTCAACACCAATTGGCGTAAATGGATTGATATCAAGTGAACGAACTTCGATATATTCAATACCACCACGTAGTAACGCATCAGAAGGTGATTCATCCCCTTTAACTACACGTTTAGGACGAATAGGTGCATAGAGTTCATTTTCGATCTGCAACACATTGGTGTTTAACTGAATATATTCACCGTCTTTCTTAACACCTAATTTAGCAAACTCTTCAGAAGGCTTATGAATCGCTTTTTTCAGCCCTTTGACATAAGTTTCAAGATGATTAAAGGTAATATCTAAATCGCTTTGAGATTTATTGGTATACCCTAAATCACTTAAACGTAATGAAGTTGCGTAAGGTAAATACTTCGCCCCTTTAGGCGTGTTTTCAAATGGCAGATTTGTTTCTCTTCCTTTTAAGAAAGATCCACAAATTGCTGGTGATGCACCAAAGAAGAATGGAATGATCCAGCCAAAGCGATAGTAGTTACGAATAAGACGTAGGTAACCATCAGAAATCGCCTCTTTCCCACTCTCTTCATCTTTTACATTTGCCCATGCTTGCCAAAATTCGATAGGCAGTGAGAAGTTATAATGCACACCTGAAATAGTTTGCATTAACGCGCCATAACGATTTTTAAGCCCTTCACGGTAGAGTGTTTTAAAACGCCCAACATTAGATGTGCCAAATTGAGCCAGCGTAATCTTATCTTCCGCTTCAATAAAACAAGGCATACTCATAGGCCACATACGTTCATTATCTAAGTGACGCGCTGTATAGCGATGTAAATCACCTAAAAAATGCAAGGTATGTGCAATGTTGTCATCAACAGGTGTAATAAACTCTAATAAAGACTCTGCAAAATCAGTTGTGATCCATTTATGAGTTAATGATTTACCTAATGAAATAGGATGCTCTGTTGATGCTAAATTGCCTTCTGGCGTAACTCTTAAAGTTTCACGCTCTATACCACGGTGGATGCCACATAAAACTTTAGGGTGTGCTTCCAACCAAGAAAGCGCTTTTGATACGTCCGGGATCAAAGGTGACCTCCCGCGTTGATTGATGTTAGTAAATAGATAGGAGTTACTTTATCGCAAAGTCACTAAATTGTCGCTGATTAGATGATGTTAGCATTGTTAGTTGGTGCTAAACAAAGACGTTATATTATGAGAAATAATAGAATGGTAGAAAGCAAAAAGCCCCGCAATAAGCGAGGCTTTTAATATGGTGCATCCTGGAGGATTCGAACCTCCGACCGCTCGGTTCGTAGCCGAGTACTCTATCCAGCTGAGCTAAGGATGCGGGTCTGACGTTTTTGCTAGAAATAATTACACTAAGATATCTAATAAAAGATGGTGCATCCTGGAGGATTCGAACCTCCGACCGCTCGGTTCGTAGCCGAGTACTCTATCCAGCTGAGCTAAGGATGCGGGTCTGACGTTTTTGCTAGAAATAATTACACTAAGATATCTAATAAAAGATGGTGCATCCTGGAGGATTCGAACCTCCGACCGCTCGGTTCGTAGCCGAGTACTCTATCCAGCTGAGCTAAGGATGCGTCTCTGACGTTTTTGCTAGAAATAATTACACTAAGATATCTAATAAAAGATGGTGCATCCTGGAGGATTCGAACCTCCGACCGCTCGGTTCGTAGCCGAGTACTCTATCCAGCTGAGCTAAGGATGCGTCTCTGACGTTTTTGCTAGAAATAATTACACTAAGATATCTAATAAAAGATGGTGCATCCTGGAGGATTCGAACCTCCGACCGCTCGGTTCGTAGCCGAGTACTCTATCCAGCTGAGCTAAGGATGCGTCTCTGACGTTTTTGCTAGAAATAATTACACTAAGATATCTAATAAAAGATGGTGCATCCTGGAGGATTCGAACCTCCGACCGCTCGGTTCGTAGCCGAGTACTCTATCCAGCTGAGCTAAGGATGCGTCGTAGTTACTTTTCTAGCTGCTCATATTGCAATTAGCAATCTGAGTAATGAGATGGTGCATCCTGGAGGATTCGAACCTCCGACCGCTCGGTTCGTAGCCGAGTACTCTATCCAGCTGAGCTAAGGATGCGCCGTTTTAATACTTTACGCTTTTAATGCAAATTATTCACCATTTGCACCAAAATAAAAACCCCATACATTAATCATGGGGTTGGAATATGGTGCATCCTGGAGGATTCGAACCTCCGACCGCTCGGTTCGTAGCCGAGTACTCTATCCAGCTGAGCTAAGGATGCGCCGTTTTAATACTTTACGCTTTTAATGCAAATTATTCACCATTTGCACCAAAATAAAAACCCCATACATTAATCATGGGGTTGGAATATGGTGCATCCTGGAGGATTCGAACCTCCGACCGCTCGGTTCGTAGCCGAGTACTCTATCCAGCTGAGCTAAGGATGCGCCGTTTTAATACTTTACGCTTTTAATGCAAATTATTCACCATTTGCACCAAAATAAAAACCCCATACATTAATCATGGGGTTGGAATATGGTGCATCCTGGAGGATTCGAACCTCCGACCGCTCGGTTCGTAGCCGAGTACTCTATCCAGCTGAGCTAAGGATGCAAATCTAAATGGCGGTGAGAGAGGGATTCGAACCCTCGATGCAGCTTTTGACCGCATACTCCCTTAGCAGGGGAGCGCCTTCAGCCTCTCGGCCATCTCACCATATTTAGAACCACTCGAAGAAGTTCTTACTGAACATCTCGTCTCTGTGTGGCGCACATATTACTTTCTCAGCCTAAGAAGTCAAACAATTTTTCTCAACTTTTTACGAATATACGTTTGTTTGAACACTTCACAAACAAACTGATGCGTTTATCATCAAGATTGGCTAAAAAAGTTCTAAACACAATGATATCGCTGATGAAAAATCATTCAAGTATTTTATTCTCTTAGTAAATAAATTCATTCACACATCAAATAATTGTGAAGCGAATGATTAGAGGTAAAAAGACTTTCAATTCTGTCAATCAGAATAAACGGATAGTGCAATAATAAATACAGCTCAAGGAGAGCAAAGATAGGAACAAAGAAGGGGATCTAAAGTCTTATAAAGAGAAAAGCGCCCAAACCCGGCAAAAGTGTGGACGCTTACGAATGAATTGTAACTGACTAAAAAATGGGAATTGATTTAGTAGTTATCAGTAGGCTGAGTTTTCTCGGCCTGAATTCGTTGATAGATCTCTTCACGATGGACTGATACTTCTTTGGGTGCGTTTACGCCAATCCGTACCTGATTACCTTTAACCCCTAAAACGGTTACGGTCACATCATCGCCTATCATAAGCGTTTCACCAACTCGACGAGTTAGAATAAGCATTCTTTGCTCCTTGAAAATTTACAAGAGTCGGGTCTCTAGAATTTCCCGGCCATTATCCATCATACATTGTCAATTCGTATAATCATTATTTATCACAAGTGACTCATACTTCATAACAAAATATAAATTTAGTGATTGATTATTTAACGGATTATCAATATCTCTATAAGGCGTTATCCCTATACAAACAGGGATAGCGCCTTTTTTCAGGTTGTTACCGCTTACAGATGCGATTCAACCCACTCGTCAACACTAGCTAAAGCTGCAGGTAAAGCTTCAACGTCAGTACCACCAGCTTGAGCCATATCAGGGCGACCGCCACCTTTACCGCCAATTTGCTGTGCTACAAAACTAATTAACTCACCAGCTTTAACTTTAGCAGTTAAATCTTTAGTGACCCCAACAATTAAGCTCACTTTACCATCAGAAATAGTAGAAAGCACAATAATTGCAGAACCTAATTGATTTTTTAAATCATCAACCATTGTTCTTAACATTTTTGGCTCAACACCATTAAGCTCACGAACTAAAAGTTTGATACCTTTCACGTTTTTAGCTTGGCTACCTAAAGAGGAACTCTCTTGGGCTGCTTGCTGATCTTTTAGTTGTTGGAGTTCTTTTTCTAATAAACGATGTTTTTCTTGGACTGTTTTGATTCTTTCAACCAAGTTTGTGCCATCACTTTTTAGAACTTGTGCAACAAGAGAGATAAGATCTGATTGTTCATGAATACTCTCAATTGCTGCAATACCTGTAATCGCCTCAATACGACGAATACCAGCTGCAGTACCTGACTCACTGACAATACGGAATAAACCAATATCACCCGTTCTAGAAGCGTGAGTACCACCGCAAAGCTCAGTAGAGAAGTCACCCATTGTTAAAACACGAACTCGTTCGTCGTATTTTTCACCAAAGAGTGCCATTGCACCTTTTTCTTTCGCATCTTCTAGATCCATTAACTCAGTAACAACTGGTGAGTTAAGACGGATTTGCGCATTTACAATATCTTCAATTTCTCGTAATTGTTCTGGTTTAACCGCTTCAAAATGAGAAAAGTCAAAACGCAGATATTTATCGTTAACTAAAGAACCTTTTTGCGTAACATGCGTACCCAGAACTTGGCGCAATGCTGCGTGTAATAAGTGCGTCGCAGAGTGATTTAAACGAATAGCGTCACGACGAGCAATATCGATAGTGGCATTGATTTTATGGTTAACAATAAATGACCCTACGTTAACTTTACCAATATGACCAATAGCTTTACCGTATTTTTGCGTATCTGTGACTTCAAACAGGCTATTTTTACCAGTTAGAACACCTTTATCACCAACTTGACCACCAGACTCTGCATAAAATGCGGTTTTATTTAAGAAGATAATACCTTCTTCACCCGCTTTTAATTCAGTGACCGATTGTCCGTTATGGAAAATAGCGGTAATTGTACCCTGCTGTTCATCATGCTCATAACCAGAGAACTCGCTGCGGCTATCTACTTTGATTAAACTATTATAGTCAGTGCCGAAACCGCTGGATTCACGAGCGCGTTTACGTTGCTCTTCCATCGCGACTTCAAAGCCTTTTTCATCAACTTTGATATTTCTTTCGCGACAAACATCAGCAGTTAAATCAAGAGGGAAACCATAAGTATCATAAAGACGGAAAGCGGTTTCACCCGGAAGAACATCATCTGTTAATTGAGCAAGCTCTTCATCTAATAATTGCAGACCACGTTCTAACGTGCGAGCAAACTGCTCTTCTTCTGTTTTTAGTACTTTTTCAACGATGGCTTGTTGACGTTTTAACTCATCACCCGCTTCTGCCATTACTTCAATTAATGGAGCAACTAGCTTATAGAAGAAGGTATCTTTTGCGCCAAGCATATAACCATGACGTACTGCACGACGAATAATACGACGTAACACGTAGCCACGACCTTCATTAGAAGGAATAACACCGTCGCAAATAAGGAATGAACAGGAACGAATATGATCGGCAATAACACGTAATGATTTATTACTTAAATCAGAAGCATGAGTTACTTTCGCGACTGATTCAATTAATGAACGGAATAAATCAATATCATAGTTAGAGTTTACATGCTGTAAAACAGCGGTAATACGCTCTAATCCCATACCAGTATCAACAGAAGGTTTTGGTAATGGGTCCATTGTACCGTCTGACTTACGGTTAAATTGCATGAAGACGATGTTCCAGATCTCAATATAGCGATCGCCGTCTTCTTCTGGTGAGCCTGGAGGTCCGCCCCAAATGTGGTCACCATGATCATAAAATATTTCAGTACAAGGTCCACAAGGGCCTGTATCACCCATTTGCCAGAAGTTATCTGATGCAAATGGTGCACCTTTGTTATCACCAATACGGATTATTCTTTCTGCTGGAATACCAATTTCTTTATTCCAAATATCATAAGCTTCATCATCTGTGGCATATACCGTTACCCAAAGTCTTTCTTTAGGTAAGTTGAACCACTCTTTGCTTGTTAATAATTCCCAAGCAAAATTGATTGCATCATGTTTGAAATAGTCACCAAAACTGAAATTACCTAGCATTTCAAAAAAGGTATGGTGACGAGCGGTATAACCCACATTTTCTAAATCGTTATGTTTACCACCAGCGCGCACACAGCGTTGCGCGGTTGTCGCTCGGGAATAAGGTCTATTATCCAATCCAAGAAATACATCTTTGAATTGGTTCATCCCTGCGTTTGTAAACAGCAATGTTGGATCGTTATTTGGAACCAAAGAACTGCTAGGTACTATTTGATGTCCTTTAGTATGAAAAAAGTCGAGAAACGCCTGACGGATCTCAGCGGTGCTTTTGCTCATAATTATCCCGAAATCAAGCTGGAAAAACAGAAATTAGAAATCTAGTTAGAGGAGGTTTATTGTTACCTCTACTTAGCCAACGAATACATAAGTAGGGATAAGATAGAATTTCTTCTGTCAGAAGTAAAACCCCCGATAAACTTATTCGTGTTGACATTGTAAATCGTCTAGTTTTTTTCTGAAAGTGGGATTGTTATCTGAGAATGGGACTTTTCTCTATTTAAGAGCAATTATCTTGGGAAATGTTAGCAACTTAAAGTATTTTCATTTTGTAATTATTAAAAAGTATTTGTTATTACTGATTTTTTATAGGATTACTCTCTATACGTTTATTTTATCTGAATAATCTATTTCTCTCATAGCAATTAGTAATAAACACATAAGCATTATTACTTAAATTAGATATTAAGAGCACGATAACTTACTAAAATAAAAGCGCTTATCAGTATAAAATTCAACTTACATCTCAACGAACCTTTAAATACAATTTAAATTAGATCCAAATATATTGAAGATATTTATCTTTATATGTCAATTATTTATTATCTGGTGCAACCAGATTATCGTAATGATTCTTATTTAGATTATTTATTGCCAAGGATATATCATCAAAATTTCACTATATAAATTTTCATACAACTATAAAAAACAGGTTAGTAAAAAATATCGTTATATTAAATAAAGTAGTGTTAAAGGCTATTTTTTAAGGACAGAAAACAAAATAAGACTAATTTTAACTCTCTTTTGAATAAAAAATACGACATATAGCAAAAAGGAAGCCGTTTTAGAGCTTCCTTTTTAAGTGAGTTAAATCACATTAATTGACTAGTGGTTTACAACTAAGATAATCGTAATATGTTTTAATACACATTCAATTTAGACATTGGCAAGAAAATTATTCTTCTGTTTCTTCAATATCTGCAGCATTATCACTATCGTTAGTAAAATCAGCGGCGCTAGTAAATTCACCAGCATGATTTAATAACATTTCACGTAGTTTAGTGTTTAACTCATCATACATTTCAGGGTGTTCTTTCAGGTAAGTTGTTGCATTGGCTTTACCTTGACCAATTTTCTCACCATTGTAGCTGTACCATGCGCCAGCTTTCTCTACCAATTTATGTTTAACACCTAAATCAATCAGCTCGCCAAAGGTATTGATACCTTCGCCATACATAATTTGGAATTCAGCTTGTTTAAATGGTGCTGCAATTTTGTTTTTCACCACTTTAACGCGTGTTTCACTACCAACAACTTCATCACCGTTTTTAACAGAACCGATACGACGAATATCTAAGCGAACAGATGCGTAGAATTTAAGTGCATTACCGCCTGTTGTGGTTTCTGGGTTACCAAACATAACACCGATTTTCATACGAATTTGGTTGATGAAAATAAGCAATGTGTTGGAGTTTTTCAGGTTACCCGCTAATTTACGCATAGCTTGGCTCATCATACGAGCAGCTAAACCAACGTGTGAATCGCCAATTTCACCTTCAATTTCTGCTTTTGGTGTCAAGGCAGCAACGGAGTCCACAACGATAACATCAACAGCACCAGAACGAGATAAAGCATCACAAATTTCTAAGGCTTGTTCACCCGTATCAGGCTGAGAACACAGCAGATTATCAATATCTACGCCTAGTTTTTTAGCATAGATAGGATCTAAAGCATGCTCAGCATCGATGAATGCACAAATTTTGCCTTCACGTTGAGCAGCTGCGATAACTTGAAGTGTTAACGTTGTTTTACCAGAAGATTCTGGGCCATAGATTTCAACAATACGGCCACGTGGTAAACCACCAGCACCTAAAGCAACGTCTAATGATAAAGAACCCGTAGAGATGGTTTCAACGTTCATGGAACGATCTTCGCCCAGACGCATGATAGACCCTTTACCAAATTGCTTTTCAATTTGACCAAGTGCTGCGGCCAATGCTTTTTGTTTGTTTTCATCAATAGCCATGTTATCTCCCTCTGGGCAGTGAAGCATAAATATGGGTCACTACCATTAAAACGTATATGATTTTGCTTGTTGAAATTCATTATACTGTATAATCATACAGTATCAAGTTAATTATTAATAATTTCTTTAAGGATTGATTTTAAAGAAAAAATAACAGATTCAGCTCTTACTTGCTCTCGTGAACCACTGAATATACAGTGTTTTGCCGTTGTTTGAATACCTGTTGGTGTTTTCATTGCAAAACCAAACCAAACTAAACCAACGGGTTTTTCTTCACTACCACCACCGGGACCGGCAATACCGCTAACAGACACTGCAAAATCTGCATTAGCTGTTATCAGCGCTCCTTTAGCCATTTGAAGAACAACTTCCTCACTCACTGCGCCGTATTTAAGCAAAGTTTGTTCATCAACGCCTATCATTTCATGCTTCGCTTCATTGCTATATGTTACGAAGCCACGGTGATAATATTCAGAACTTCCTGAAATATCAGTGATAACTTTCGCAATCCATCCGCCAGTACAAGATTCAGCTGTTGTTATCGTACTCTTCTTTTCAAGTAACGCTTTACCCACCTCAATGCTTAGGCGGGTCATTTCATCGTAATTTATCATTAAGGTTCATCTAACCTCTATTCTAAATCTCACTGTTTAAGATTTCTTTCTGGTGCAATCCCATAACCATAGACCACCAATTGCTAGGGCAAAAATAGCACCAAACCCAATTCCGATAGCAACGACAGAGACACCAATGCTCGTCACCAGTGAGAACAATCCCAGCATTAATAGCATTGCCGTATTTTCACCTAAGTTTTGTACAGCAATAGCATTACCAGCACCTACACTGTGCTTTCCTTTGTCTTGTAATAGCGCATTCAATGGCACGACAAAGAAACCACCAAAAACGCCGATGATGATAAGAATTAGGTAAGATGGAATAATTGAGGTTTGTAATGAGAAATAAACAACACCAAGGCCAATTAAAATACCGGCAGGCATACAGCGACGTACTGTTTTCAATGTCACAAATTTAGCGGCTAATCCAGCACCAACCACAATACCAATAGCGACCATCGCATTTAATATAGTAGGTGTCGTATTATCAGTCATACCTAGAGCAATAGGTACCCACTGAACAAGTAAAAAACGCAATGTGACACCTGCGCCCCAAAACATGCTGGTTCCCACTAAAGAAAAGCGGCTTTCTTTATCAGTCCATAAAGTACGTGTAGCTTCAAGAAACTGTGTGAACATTTTTTTAATGTTCCAACCACGACCAATTTGAGCAGCTGATAATTTAGGTATACCAAAGTTAACAAATACAGCTAAAGCATACATTGCCGCACAAACACCCAATGCAAAAACAATGCTCCAATCTGAGAGTAAACCACCAATAACTGAGCCCAGTAAAATAGCCGCAATAGTAGAGGCTTCCATTAAGCTATTTGCTTTAACTAAACGTTCACCATCTGTTAATTCACCTAAAATGCCATATTTAGCAGGAGAATAAACAGCAGCACCAATTCCCACTAAGGCATAACCAAGGAAAGGATCTGAGCCGACACAGATAAGAAATGCGCCTACAAATTTTAAAAGGTTACCACTGAGCATTACCCTACCTTTAGGATTACGATCAGCAAACTGCCCTACAAAAGGTGCTAAAAGAATAAAAGCCAGCACAAAGACCATTTGTAAAACAGGTTGGCTCCACTCAGGGTAAAGCGCCGATTTAAACAGAGCAAGGATCGCAAACAATAATGCATTGTCAGCAAAAGCAGAAAGAAATTGCGATATCAATACCGCTTTCATTCCTCTACTCATTAAAGGAGGCTGGCTAATATTCTCTGACATTAGTTATTTTCCTGTTCAGCAAGTTTTTTCAATGAGACAAAATCCGTTTTCCCACTTCCTAAAACAGGAATTTCTTTGATAAAACGAATATCCTTTGGTACAGCAATTTCAGCAACACCTTCCGATTTTGCTAATGCTGACAGCGTACTACGATCTAATTGCTTATCGGTTGTGAACAGAACTAATGATTCGCCTCTGCGTTTATCACTTATTGTCACAACAGCGTGCTCACCTTTAGATGCTTTACGTGCAAGTTGCTCAACACCTTCAAGAGAAACCATTTCACCCGCAATTTTTGCAAAACGTTTTACACGCCCTTTAATAGTACAAAAACCTTCGCTATCAATAGCAACAATATCACCGGTGTCGTACCAACCTTCTTCGTCAATACCTTCAGCATTGGTTGCGACAGGGATTTCTAATTTTTCTGGTGATTCTACACGTAAGTACCCCATCATTACGTTAGGGCCACGAAGTTGTAATCTACCGCCTTCGTTAATACCATTCATTGGAATTAAACGCCCTTCCATACCAGGTAATAAACGCCCTACTGTATGAGATTTAGCACTCATAGGCACATTAATTGACACAACAGGTGCGCATTCTGTTACGCCATAACCTTCTAAAATACGAATACCGAATTTCTCTTGCCATAAAACACGAGTTGATTCAGAGAGCTTTTCAGCCCCAGCAACCACATATCTAACTCTGGCAAAATCATAAGGGTGGGCAAATTTTCCGTAGTTTCCTAAAAAGGTTGATGTACCAAATAACACAGTACAGTTTTGGTCATAGACTAATTCAGGTACGACTCGATAGTGTAACGGACTTGGATAAAGGAAAACGCGCGCACCCAAACAAATTGGAGTTAGCAAGCAAGCTGTTAAACCAAATGCATGGAATAACGGCAATGCTGACATAAATTTGTCTTTCGGTGAAAAATCAGCAATAGCGCGAATTTGATCAACGTTAGCCAATAAACTTGAATGGCTGTGAACAACACCTTTAGGTGTCCCTTCAGAGCCTGATGTAAATAGAATAACGGCTGCATCATGTGCATCTTGCGGCAACATCGCTTTTTGAGGCGTAATGAGATGTTTGAGGATCCAGCGTTTATCTTCACTGGTGACAGTATCTTTTAAATCCTCAAGATAAATCCAATTAGCTTCTGGGGTTTGCTCAGGAATATGTAATAAATTCCCTTTCTCTAAAAACTGGCGTGATGTAAAGATGGTCTTAATTGATGCGGCTTTCATCGCATTTTGTACACCTAAACTACCTGCCGTGTAGTTAAGCATTGCCACAACACGCTGACGCATTGTTGCACCTAATAGTGCAGCCGCAGTTACTGTTGTATTTGGAAGCAGTAAACCTATACGCTCTTTCGGTTCAGTGTAGCGCTCAATCAATCGACTGATCCCTAACGTCTTTTTCAGTAATCCTTGATAAGAGTCTTCTTTTAGGTTGATATCAGAAATTAGTGGGCTAAATCGACCATATTGAGACATTGCTTGTAAAAATGCTTCATACAGCGTGATATTAGGACGTGTTTGCATGATGGCTTCCATCATGATGTCACGCATGGCTTCACCCGCTAATCGGCGACGCTCAGAAGATTTTTCAGCTTTTGGCATCGGTAAATCAACAGCAGGAAGCACCTTGATAGTGATTTTAGGAAAGAATTGAGACTTTACTCGCAAGCTTTTACGTACTCGTGAAAAATAGCTGAATTCAGCCCCTTCAATTCTAACAGGAACAACTTTAGCACCTGATTTGGCGGCAATAAAAGCAGCACCTTCATAAATTTTCATCAAACCATTTGTTACTGTGATCCTTCCTTCTGGGAAAATCACAACCGGACGACCTTTATCCACTTCTTTAACTAATTGACGCACGGCCATTGGATTAGCGGGATCTAAAGGTACGATATCGGCATAACGACCTAACCATCTTGTCGTTTTTGCAGAAGCAACAGAGGTATAAACAGCAAACACAGGATTAATAGGCAGGAATAAACGTAATAATATACCATCAATAAAAGAAGTATGATTTGGCGTAATTATACATTTTTCATATTGTGAAAACTGATTAACAAGTCCTTCAATTCTTATTCTAAATAAGAATTTAAATAGTGTTTTAAAAAACGCTATCAACATCATATCCATATCTCATTTTGCTATAATTAGCCTTACTATAAATAGGATGTGATGAAAATAAAATAGATGTTCCCTGTTTTATCCTTTATATCAGACGACTTCTTAATTATTTCGCGAGTTTTGCGAGAATTGCCTCAATAATTTCATTTATAGGTAATCCCGCATCGACAATGATATCAGCACATTGCAAATATAAAGGTTCACGTTTAGCCAAAACGTCATTCATTTCTGCAACTAACGTTTTACCCGTCAAGCTCGGTCTTTGTGCTTCATTCGGATCTTGGGACAAGCGCTCAACTAAAGTTTTAAGAGATGCCTGTAAATAAATAATAACACCTGAAGATTTCATATAAGCACGATTTTGATCTGCTAAAATCATACCGCCACCTGTTGAGATAACTTGATTAGGCTGGCTAACTTGGACTAGTGCTTCTGATTCAGTTTGACGAAAAAAATCCCAACCTTTTTCTTGAACCATATAAGCTATAGTTTGTTGATATTTTTGAGTTATCCAATCATCCGTATCAATAAACTTATAATTTAAAGTGAGGGAAAGTGCTTTGCCTACTGTTGTTTTTCCTGCACCTCTAGGTCCGATAAGGTAAATTATACTATCCATAAAATGCACTATCTCCATAGTGTGTTCCCTTTTAGGGGTGTAATTAAAAATTTACATACTGTAAAGTATAAAATATCATACCTGATGTAACAAAAAAATAAAGCCACACTTTAGAAAAGTATGGCTTATTTAATCATCTTAACAGTTAGCTACGAATTGTATTATCGCCGTAACCAATCCATTTATAGGTCGTTAAGGCATCTAATCCCATTGGACCTCTAGCATGTAATTTCTGTGTACTAACAGCAACCTCAGCACCTAAACCGAATTGTCCACCATCAGTAAAACGTGTACTTGCATTAACATATACCGCAGCAGAATCAACTTGGCGAACAAAGCGATCAGCATTAGAAATAGATTGCGTTAAAATAGCGTCAGAGTGTGCAGTACCATAATGGCGAATATGGCTAATTGCCTCAGTTAACCCACTCACTACTTCTACGTTTAAATCAAGTGATAACCATTCATCGCAATAATCTGCATCTTTCACATCAACAACAGTAGCTCCACCTTTTTTCAGCCCTATTAATGCCTTTTCACTTGAATGCAAAGTCACCTTTTGAGCAGCCATCGCATCACTTAACTGTGGCAAAAATAGATCTGCAATCTTTTCGTGTACTAAGAGCGTTTCTAAAGAGTTACACGCGCTTGGACGTTGTACTTTTGCATTTACAATAACTGTTAATGCTTTTTCTAAATCCGCACTTTCATCAACAAAAGTATGACAAACGCCGATACCACCGGTGATCACAGGAATGGTTGATTGTTCACGGCAAAGTTTATGCAATCCCGCGCCACCTCGTGGAATAAGCATATCAATATACTCATCCATTTTTAGCATTTTAGCGACTAACTCACGATCAGGCTTATCAATTGCCTGAATAGCACCAGCAGGAATACCACATTTTTCTAATGCTTGTTGAATAACAGCAACAACCGCTTGATTAGTATGATGGGTTTCTTTTCCACCACGAAGAATAGCCGCATTACCTGTTTTCAAGCATAAAGAAGCTACATCAATTGTGACATTAGGGCGAGCTTCATAAATAACACCCACAACGCCCAACGGCACACGACGACGCTCTAAACGTAAACCGCTATCTAACATGCGTCCATCAATAACTTGACCCACAGGATCTTCTAAACGGCACACTTGTCGTACATCATCTGCAATTGCTTTTAAACGTGCAGAATTTAGTAATAAACGATCAAGCATAGCGGCGTTAATGTTGGATCCGCGAGCCGCTTGCATATCTTTTTCATTTGCTGCAAGAATTGAAGCTTCTTGTTGTTCTAATAAATCAGCCATAACTAATAATGCCTGATTTTTTTGCTCTGTTGATAGTTGAGCTAAATGCCAAGATGCCTCTCTTGCAGATTTACCCATTTGTTCTAACATCAGAAGGCTCCTTAGCTAACAATCATATCATCACGATGCACGGCAACACTGCCATACTCGTAACCTAAAATTTGACTAATTTCTTGTGAATGGTGTCCTGCAATTAGACGCAGTGCATCACTATTATAGTGTGCAACACCATGAGCGAGATCTTTACCTTGTAAACTTTGGATACGGATAACACATCCACGAGAGAAATCGCCTTTAATTTCTTTGATACCTTTTGGTAAAAGGGAGCTACCTTTTTCTTTAATTGCGTTTTCAGCCCCTTCATCAACCACAATTACACCCGCTATTGGCGCACCAAAGATCCACCGCTTACGCGCTTCTAATGGGCTTTGTAAGCCATGAAATAGCGTTCCAACAGGTTCATCATTGATAACTTTAGCAATAACTTCAGGTTGTACGCCTGCGGCGATGACAACATCAATACCCGCGCGTCCTGCAACAGTTGCTGCTTGCAGTTTTGTTGCCATACCGCCCGTACCTAAGCCTGATACGCTATCACCTGCCATTTGACGCAACTCATCATTGATATCAAAAACCTCAGGGATCAATTTAGCATCTGGATTACTACGAGGATCAGCCGTATAAAGCCCTTCAATATCCGTCAGCAATAACAGTTTATCTGCACCGCCTAAAATAGCAGCTAATGCTGATAAATTATCGTTATCACCCACTTTAATTTCCGCGGTAGCAACAGCATCATTTTCATTGATAACGGGGATAATATGGTTATCTAACAGTGCATGTAATGTATCACGCGCATTTAAGAAACGTTCTCTATCTTCAATATCAGCACGCGTTAATAGCATTTGGCCAATATGAATACCATAGATGGCAAATAACTGTTTCCATACTTGAATTAAAGCACTTTGCCCCACAGCGGCAAGCAACTGTTTTGAAGCAATAGTTGCAGGCAAATCAGGATAATTCAAATACTCACGCCCAGCTGCAATTGCACCTGAAGTGACAATTATAATCCGATGCCCTTTTTCGTGTTGTTTAGCACATTGGCGAACCAGCTCAACAATATGAGACTGATCCAGACGTCGTGAACCACCAGTAAGTACACTTGTCCCTAATTTAACAACCAGCGTTTGGCTGCTACTCATAACATTTACCATTCTTGTTGATTATTTAAAAAGATAATACACAGTTTTATCAGGAGAGAAGCGTTATGCCAACTGACATAACGCAAAATCTATGAAAAGTTGCCCTAACACAAAATTAGGGCTGAATGGGAAGAGGAAATTTGTTCATTTTTTCATCTGGAATGAGTGTCATCTCTAATTCACTCACCGCGAGTTGAAGAAATTCATGAAAACGAATAAGTGTTTCATTGATTGACTCAACAACATCATTCTTACTTATGTTCTGATGGAGCCAATCACCATTTTTATCGAATAGCCCAATTTGATAATGATAAATGAGCTGTTCATTATTACGTTCTAATTCCATCCACCAGCCCCAAAACTCTCGTTTTTCCGGCGCGACTTTTTTATTTACACAAACTGCTAAACAGTCAAAAAAGAACTGGCTCTCTTGGCATTGTTGCTCTCGGATATATGGGCCGATTTTAGCAAAACGCTTTAATAACTTACCTCGGGTAGGGTTCAAAGATGAAGTCATAAATTCAGTCTCCTTAGAAACTCTACTGTTATATAATCTAATATAATTAGCAAGTTATTGTTCAAAATTAATTATATTAATTTATCATAGATCCAATCTGCGCTTTTTTGTAACGCAAGCTCTAAACCTTCGTAAAGCGGCTTGTCATTAATAGTAAGAATGTCGCCATCCATAGAGGAGCGCGCAATTAGTTGCGAATCCTCTTTAGGGCTCATTTCATCACCTTTCCAATAAACACCCATCATAGGAACAGGCATACGTCGCCCAATCAACCCTTGGTTTTTCAGGGAATAACTGCTCAATGATAATCGAAGATTATTCTCATCAATATTCCATAACCCTAAGCGACTTGCTAACACATCAAGGTACATCACAGGAATTTTTTTCTGCAATTCAGCTTGAGTAAAGAAAGTGTGGATCAAAGGGCCCAAGGCAACAACACCTTTAATCAATTTTGGGTAGATATAAGCTAAACGTACAGCAATATTACCGCCAAAGCGAAAGCCCATCACACCGACACGAGTATGATCAATCCAAGGCACTTCAGAAAGTTGTTTTAGAACTTCACCTTGTAATTGGCATGTATCTTCCGTTAGTTTTTGTTTTACTGAATAACCAATTGCAGGCATATCCAGCGTTAGCATTGCAATACCTTTAGGGGAAAGGTAATCACGGAAAAAGCTGACATAATCGCTTTGTAGACCATCTAACCCGCCACAAAATAACACGGTGGGATAAGGGCCTCTGCAATCTTTAGGTAAATGCAGAAAACCCGTTGTCGTTCCTTTTCCCTCTAATTTAAATGTCAATTTTTTGACTTCAAAAGAGGAGAATTTCGTCGCATTCTCAAAGGCTTTCATCGACAAAATAACTGCTTGATCCGCTAAGAAATCACCATTAATAAAGGGATATGCAGCAATGCTATAAAGATGTGCGGCTTGTAACCAACAATCTGCTGCGGCGTCACCAGACTCTTCTCGTAATGCTTTTTGTTGCCAGATCATCGCTTGATGTGACCACTCAAATGACCAACCTCCTTTACGATACCCTACAACAGTATCAATAAATTTATCGTCACTACGAGGGGCATCCTGTATCGCAATTCGACTTAACACCTCTTCTATTTCAATAGGAGAAATTCCGCGCCAAATCCAAAGCAAACGTTGAATAGTCCGATACCAATTTTGCTGGCTCGTACCATTAAGCACGGTATAGGTATTAATATTCGATTTTGGATGGGTGTACTGAATCAACGTTGAGGTTTCAGCGTGTTTTGCTCGTGGTTTAAATAAAGTTTCAGAAAGATTCGTATTGTTTGCCATATCACTCTTCAAATCAGTGGATATCGTAAAAAGGGGCTTAAAAGTCTGGTTTTATCATAGCATGAAAACGACTTGAACAATGTGTATCACGACAAGCAATCGCACGAAGACATCATGAAGAGGGAGATAAAAAAGCTTAAAAACAAAAATCCCCGCCTAAGCGAGGATCTCAATTAAAACAGCAAACTGAATGCTATCAACTTATTTTTGATCGCAAACTGGTGGAATAAAGGCAACACCCATATCCCAAGGCTGTTCAATCCATGTATTTTGCGGAATATCAACCACAAAATCATCCACTAAAGGACGCCCTTCTGGTTTTGCAAAGATAGTAACAAAATGCGCTTTTGGATACATCTCACGGATAACTTTAGCCGTACCACCAGTATCGACTAAATCGTCAACAACGATAAAGCCTTCACCATCACCTTCTGCTTTTTTTAAGATTTTGAGGTCACGCTGATGATCATGGTCATAGCTAGAAATACAGACTGTATCCACATGACGGATACCTAATTCACGAGCAAGTAATGCAGCAGGGACTAATCCCCCACGGCTGACAGCAATAATGCCTGTCCACTGTTCGACTGGTAATAAACGTTGCGCCAATTGACGGGCATGTATTTGCAACATATCCCACGTTACAACATATTTTTCGCTCATAATATTGTGATCCTAGCTACTTAGATTTCGAGAGAAGCTTTTTTGCGGAAAAAAAGGTTGCGCGAGATTATAGTGATTTGAGCACCTAAAAACCAGAGAAAACGTGAAAACAGGTGAGATTATCCTTATTTTTTTCTGTAATGTCTTTTTCTGATTAAAAAATGAACCATATAAAAAATGAATACAAAATAGAGATCTAATTTCTTAGATAGAGATGTGAATAGAATGACGCATTCATCAGAAGAAAGTGATATTCTCAACTATATCGGCGTATAACGCTCAGAATAATAAAGCTAACCCTTAAAAAAGCGGTAGGCTATCAATAACACAGATGCTGTTAGAGGAGATCCATCGTGTCTGAACTATCTACTCTATCCCCACAACCACTATGGGATATTTTTGCAAAAATTTGTTCGATTCCACATCCATCACATCATGAAGAAGCCTTAGCTTCCCATATTCTTTCTTGGGCAAGTGAAAAAGGTCTTTTTGTACAGCGCGATGCAGTTGGCAATATTTTAATTCGTAAACCAGCAACCAAAGGCATGGAAGATCGTAAAGCCGTTGTTTTACAAGCACACTTAGATATGGTGCCACAAAAAAACAACGATACTGTTCACGACTTCACTAAAGATCCGATTCAACCTTACATTGACGGCGAATGGATCAAAGCGAAAGGCACAACACTAGGTGCTGATAATGGCGTAGGTATGGCATCTGCATTGGCTGTTTTAGCTGACGACACCGTTAAGCACGGCCCATTAGAAGTACTGCTAACTATGACTGAAGAAACAGGCATGGATGGTGCGTTTGGTTTACAACCAGGTTGGTTACAAGCTGATATTCTTATCAACACAGACTCTGAAGAAGAAGGCGAAATCTACATGGGTTGTGCGGGTGGTATTGATGTTAAAACCACAGTAAGCCTTTCTTACGATGCAATCCCAGCTGGCCACGTTGTTAAACAACTGGTTCTAAAAGGATTAAATGGTGGTCACTCTGGTGGTGATATCCATTTGGGTTTAGGTAACGCCAATAAATTATTAGCGCGTTTCTTAGCGGGTCATGCAGAAGAATTATCACTGAAATTAATTGATTTCCACGGTGGTACACTGCGTAATGCTATTCCTCGTGAAGCAAACATTGTTTTTGCAATTCCAGCGGATAAAGCAAGCCAACTAGATGCAGTAAAAGCAAAATTTGAAGCGCTGTTAAAAACTGAATTAGCTATTGCTGAAAAAAATCTGAAAGTTGAATTAGTTGATACAACAACAGATAAAAAAGTTTTCACAACAGATTGCCAAGAACGCTTAATCAATCTACTTAATGCAATGCCAAATGGCGTTATTCGTATGAGTGACGACGTTGAAGGTGTTGTTGAAACTTCATTAAACGTAGGTGTTGTTAGCATTGTTGACGATAAAGTAGAGATCCTATGCTTAATTCGTTCTCTGATTGATAGCGGTAAAACTTATGTTGTTAGCATGCTGACAGCATTAGCAAAACTGGCTAAAGCAGATATCGAAACCAAAGGCGGTTACCCTGGTTGGAAACCAGATGCAGGCTCTCCTGTTATGCATTTAGTTCGTGACACTTACCAACAACTGTTTGATAAAGTGCCAAACATCATGGTTATCCACGCAGGTCTTGAGTGTGGTCTGTTCAAAAAACCTTACCCAGATATGGACATGGTTTCTATTGGACCAACAATCCGTGGTGCTCACTCACCAGACGAACGCGTTCACATTAAGAGCGTCGGTCAATACTGGCAATTATTAACTGCGATTTTAAAAGCAATCCCTGCTAAATAATCTCGCTTTAGTGTTAATAATGAAACCCGCTTAATTGGCGGGTTTTTTTGTGGCTAAACCATCACAAAAAATAATTTATCCCTCCCAATTACATCTTATTTACCTTAAAGATCATAATTTATTCCTCATATAGCCAATTTCATAATTGCTTATTCCATTATGGAATAAAAAATAAATCTTAATAAATTAAACTTATAGAATGCTAATCATTATCATTAGCATTAATATTTTCGGAGTGATATTTTCATGGCTTCTGCATTTAAAGTTAAATAATAAAAAACCAAAGGGTTCTATTGTGTCTAATAAAAATTGCGTTACTAGCGTTTTTCTCGCCTTACCTCTAAGTTTGCTCTCTGTTCAAATTCATGCAGCAGTCAATAAAAATGTACCTGAAAAGATAATTGTTACGGCATCTCCATCACAAGATCCTCAAGCACCTGTTTCCGGTTTTGTAGCAACAAAAACATTATCAACAAACAAAACACCCACTGAAATTGAAAAAACACCGCAATCCATTAGCGTGATCACCCGTGATCAAATGGACGCTCAAGATGTCAGTTCAGTTTCTCAGGCGTTACGTTATACACCCGGAGTTTTCACAGAATATCGCGGAAGTTCTAATCGTAATGATGAGGTTTTTATTCGTGGATACAGTTACGCACCACGTTTTCTTGACGGTCTAAGCTATGGAATGGGAGCTTCATCGTCAACTGGCGCAATTGATCCATGGTTATTAGAGCGTGTTGAAGTTGTTAGAGGGCCTGCATCTGTTCTTTATGGCCAAGTAAACCCAGGTGGCCTTGTTGCAATGACCAGTAAAAGACCAACTGCATCCCCTATTCGTCACATTCAAGTACGTGCAGGCAATGATAAATTAGCAGAAACCGCTTTTGATTTTGCAGGGGCATTAAGTGATGATAATCGTGTGCTTTATCGTCTAAACGGTATTGCAAAAACACAACACACCCAGATAAAAAACTATAAAGAAGAACGTTTTGCACTTGCTCCTGCTATTACTTTCTTGCCTAATGAACAAACTCGCTTAACGCTATTAAGCTTTATTCAACAAGAGCCTGAAGCGGGATATCGTAATTTTTTACCTGCCTATGGTACAGTTAAAAGCACGCCAGCTGGTACTATTCCCTTTAATTTTGATGTCAACAATCCCGATTACCATAAATCATGGCGTCAACAATATGGTATAGGCTATGAATTCGAACACGAATTTAATGACTCACTAAAAATTGTACAAAATGCTCGATATAGCCATATTAATCAAAAATATAAATATCTTGTATTTGGATCTTTAAGAAAAGATAACCCTTATGTCCTTGAACGCCGAGCGCAACAAGAGCAACGCGAAACAGATACTTTAGGTATAGATACTCGTTTACAAGCCGACTTTACTACTGCAAAACTTAATCATACTATGATTGCTGGCATTGATTATCAGTGGAGTAAAGATCAAGATAATTTACTCCGTGCTATGGGGCCTGAATACGATCTTGATTGGCGTGATCCTAATTATCACTATCCAATTGATATGAGCTTACAAAAACCCGCAACCGATCAGCTACAAAAACGTGATCAAATCGGGTTGTATCTACAAGATCAGATCCAATGGAAAAATTGGATCTTACTTGCAGGTTTACGCCAAGATTGGGCTCAAGTTAGAACTCATGATTTCTTAGCTAAAAGCTACGATCAGCAAGATGATCATAAGTTAACGGGTCGCGCCGGACTTTTATATTCTTTTGATAATGGTATTTCTCCTTATATTAGTTACAGCACCTCGTTTGAACCTAATTTACAAACTCGCCGCGCACCAGGAAGTGCCCCTTTTGAACCTAGCGAAGGTCGTCAATTAGAAGCTGGTATTAAATACCTCACACCAAATGAACAAACATTGGCAACACTCTCTATTTATCAATTACAACAACGCAATGTGACCAACTACAATGCTGAAAAAGCGTATTTTGAACCGGTGGGTGAAATTAGAAGTCGTGGTATTGAAGCGCAAATTAATAGCCAATTAACTGAAAATATTTCATTTATCAGCAGTTATGCTTATACCGATACCGAAGTAAGAAAAACCATTATTGCAGGAACACAAGGAAAAGAACTCCCTAGAGTACCTAAGCATATGGCATCACTTTGGGGTCAATATGATGAAACATCTGGGTTATTTAATGGGGCTAAAGCCGGTGTGGGTGTGAGATATGTGGGTGTATCTCAAGGCGATACCAAAAATACAATCAGTGTACCAGCTGTTACTCTTTATGATGCAATGATTGGATATTCATTAGGTGAGCTATCACCTTCTTTAAAAGGTGCTGAAATTCAACTTAATATGAATAATATTGCGAATAAACACTATGTTGCATCTTGTGCTGGTGATACTGCATGCTTTTATGGGATCGGCAGAACTATGACAGCAACAATGAATTATCGCTGGTAATACCATATAGATTAACTAAATAAATTAACTACATAAATTAACTGCATTAACCATAGCCTGCCTGTTGATCGGCTATGGTTTTTTTAATTTTTATAGTGCTAAAAGAAGTTGTCGTTCTATTTGTGGATCTTGTAAGGTGACATGAAATCCGATTAGTCGCACACCTCGACCATTTCGGCGCTCATGCCATGCTTGGTAGGCAATATTTATTAAATCGGCTTTTTCTAAAATAGGATGAGTATGCTCTTGTGTCGTTAATTGAAAATCATCAAATTTTAGTTTAACACCTTGCCTTGCTATCCTTAAATCGGGTTTCACTTTTGTGAGTCGCCTTTCTAATTCGCTATATAACCCATCAAGTAATGCCAAGCAATCATCCCAAGAATTAATATCTGAGGCAAAAGTACGTTCAACTCCAACTGATTTTCTAAGTCTATCAGGGTTAATTTCACGCTCATCGATGCCATGACTGCGTTCCCATAAATTTTGACCAAACTTCCCAAACACTTTTACCAAAGAAATAATATCAGTACGACGAATATCAGCACACGTTTCTAAGCCCATTTCTTGCAAGCGAGCAAATGTCACCTTACCTACACCCGGTATTTTATTTAGCGGTAATTTTAAAATAAAATCATCGACTTGCTCAGGTGTAATAACAAATTGCCCATTGGGTTTGTTGATATCAGAGGCAATTTTTGCGAGAAATTTAATCGGTGCAATACCTGCGGATGCAGTGAGATTTAACTCATCAAAAATTTGTTGGCGAATTTCTTGAGCCATCAACGTTGCTGAGCCTTGACAATGCTTACTGTCAGATACATCAAGGTAAGCTTCATCAAGTGAAAGAGGTTCAATAAGGTGGGTATAACGAGAAAAGATTTGGCGGATCTTCGCTGATGTCTCTTTATAAAGAGCCATTCTGCCGGGTAAAACTTTTAAGTGAGGACATAACTTCAACGCTGTTGCCGTTGACATAGCACTACGGACGCCAAAACGACGGGCAGGATAATTCGCTGTGCAGATGACACCTCGGCTAGAAGCATTGCCTCCAACCGCAATTGGGATCTCTTTTAGTGCTGGATTATCTCGCATTTCAATCGCAGCATAAAAACAATCCATATCAACATGAATAATTTTACGCATACAATCACCTCACTTTATTTACTGTTTAAATATACAGTAAATAAATATTAACTACAATTTTTATTCCTTCTCATCTCCCTCTATTGAGGTGTATTTCTCATAAAATCTGAATTAGTCTGTTTATTTATAGAATTGTCACAAAGTGATGATAGATTGTTTTAGCTCTTTGATTAATTACATTAATTTTAAATATTGTTTTGTAACTACATATAAAACAAGGAAATAATTTTTCATGATCAAATTATTCATCACTATTTCTCTCTTTTTTTATTCTGTAATTCTTATGGCATCTCCTAAAATTATCGCACATCGTGGTGGCACAGCTGATGCCCCTGAAAATACTGAAATTGCTATAAAAACAGCTCTCTCTAATCAAGCTGATGCAATTTGGATCACTATTCAATTATCAAAAGATAATATTCCTGTTCTTTATCGTCCTAGTGATTTAAAAAGCTTAACGAATGGGCAAGGTAGTATTTCTGACTTTACTGCACAGCAACTCAAGCAATGGGATGCGGGATATAAATTTGGTGAAGCACAACAGTTTCCGTATCGAAATAAAGGTGTCACTATTCCGACATTGGATGAAATATTAACTCAATTCCCTACAACACAGTTTTATCTTGATTTAAAATCACCAGATGCTGATCCAGCAATCCAAGGTGAAGCATTAACCACTGTACTTCGTAATCATAACGCACTAGATAGAACCCGCGTTTATTCTACAAATACCGCATTTCTTGATGTCTTACCGACTAATGTACAACGTTTTGAAAGCCGTGATATCACTCGTGATATTTTGGCTAATATCACAATGAGCCATGTTTGCTTACTACCTGAAAATTTAGATATTACTCGCTGGTATGGGCTTGAACTTCACCGCAAAGTAGAAGTCGTTGAGAAATACACATTAGGTGAAGCACGCTCAGCATCTATTCTGAGTTGGGATAAAGATGCTATGTCTTGTTTTCGTGCTGGTGGTAATGCTCATATTGTTCTTTTTGGGATCAATACAGAGAAAGATTATATTCAAGCCACAGAACTAGGTGCTGATGCAGTTATGGTTGATTCACCCGCAAATATGAAAGCATTTAGAAAAGAGTAAGTGCCTTAGCTTTTAGCTTTGCTTCTTTAGAAAGAAATAAAAAAGAGTGATGTAAACATATACACCACTCTTTTTTTATTTTTATATCTTACTTAAAGAATTCTATTTTTATTAAGCAATTCTTCTCTTGCTGCATCTTTTGCCATACGTTTTTTACGTGCATCACAAGGTTCGGGGCAATCACACTCTTTTTCTATGCCCATAGCACCTAAACCGCCACAGCTACCTTGAAGGCTTTTACGTTTTACAATATAGCCTAATGCCATACCAAAGAAGGCAATCAAGAATAAGATGAAGGCAAATAGAAATATTTTTAACATAACCTTCTCTCCTTAAATTCTACTTTTTCAAGAATGGGGCGAATGCTTTACTATAACGCTCTTCAAACCCATTTTCAGTTTTCACTATCATAAAGACAGGAATATTTAGCTCGTTTGCTACTGCTAACCCTTTCTCAGGTCCTAAAACATTCAATCCTGTCGAAAGACCATCAGCACTCATGCAAGTTGGCACAATCACAGTGATAGAAACGAGGTTATGTTTAATAGGATGACCTGTGGTTGGGTCAATAGTATGAGAAAAACGGACACCATTTTCTTCAAAATAATTACGATAATCACCAGAAGTGGCTATTGAGTTATCACCCGGTTCAATAATTAACTGAACACTCTGTTTTGTGCCGTCATTCGCCGGTTTTTCAATCGCTATACGCCAAAGCTTGTCATTACCATTCACGCCTTGGGTTCTCACTTCACCACCAATATCAACCATATAGTTAGTGATATTCTGTGAAATTAAATATTCAGCCACAGCATCAACACCATAGCCTTTAGCAATTGAAGAGAGATCAACATAAAGTTCAGGGATCTTCTTAATTAATGTATTACCTTCAACAGCAAGGTAATCAATTCCAATCCACTGTTTACGTTTTTCTAATTCATCTTCAGAAGGTTGATGCGTAAATCGGCCTTCAGGGCCAAATCCCCATAAATTAACTAGCGGCCCAACGGTCACATCCAAAGCACCATCAGTTATTTTATTAATACGGATAGCTTCACTGACTACTTTAGCTGTCGCGGGTGAAACAGGAAATGGGGTATTAATTTCACGGCTTTGATTGAAACGACTGAGTTCAGAATGAGGACGATATGTTGACATTTGATCGTTAACTTCTTCAAGGATACGATCAATCTCTGTTTGTAAGACGTTTTGTGGAGGTGAATTACTGTCAGGAACATATTTAATCGAGTAATAAGTTCCCATGGTTTCACCTTCAAATACCTGCTGCTTTTCACCACATGCAGATAATAGAACTAATGCAGACAGCATCACTATCCAATTTATCATCTTTCTTTTTAACATAACTCTCTCTTCTGATCATGAGCGCCCACATAAGTGGGCGCTTGTCATTTCATTCATTTATGCTTTATCGGAAGTTAGGATCAACCCCCAAAGTCATCCAGCATAATGTTTTCATCTTCAACGCCTAAATCTTTGAGCATTTTAATAACTGCTGCGTTCATCACTGGCGGTCCACACATATAGAATTCACAATCTTCTGGTGCTGGATGATTTTTGAGGTAGTTCTCAAACAACACATTGTGAATAAATCCAGTATAGCCAGTCCAATTATCTTCAGGCAATGCATCTGAAAGCGCGACATTCCATGTGAAGTTTTCATTTTCTTTTGCAAGCATATCGAAATCTTCGGTGTAGAACATTTCACGAACAGAACGCGCACCATACCAGAAGCTGATTTTACGTTTAGAATGTAAGCGTTTTAATTGGTCGAAGATATGTGAGCGCATTGGCGCCATACCCGCACCACCACCAATAAAGATCATCTCAGCATCGGTTTTCTTAGCAAAGAATTCACCAAATGGCCCTGAAATTGTCACCTTATCACCTGGTTTTAATGACCAAATATACGATGACATAATTCCTGGTGGTACATCAGGATTACGTGGTGGAGGTGTTGCAATACGCACGTTTAACATGATGATGCCATGCTCTTCAGGGTAATTTGCCATTGAATAAGCACGTACTGTGGTTTCTTTAACATCAGAAACATAACGGAACAAATTAAATTTATCCCAATCTTCACGATACTCTTCTGGTACATCAAAATCTTCATAACGTACCGTATGAGGAGGACATTCGATTTGAATAAATCCACCAGCACGGAAAGGTACAACCTCACCTTCAGGGATTTTTAACACTAATTCTTTAATGAAAGTGGCTTTATTATCATTTGAGATAACTTCACATTCCCACTTTTTAACACCAAAGATTTCTTCCGGTAATTCTAATTTCAGGTTGTTTTTTACGTTTACCTGACACGCTAAACGACAACCTTCTTTAGCTTCACGTTTGTTAATATGTGAAAGTTCTGTTGGTAAAATATCACCACCACCTTCCAGCACCTTAACGCGACACTGGCCACAAGAGCCACCGCCACCGCAAGCTGATGAAATAAAAATACCTTCGTTTGATAATACGTTAAGTAATTTATCACCTGCTGGTGCATCAAAACTTTTGTCTGGGTCTCCATTGACCTCAACTGAAATATCCCCTGTATTGACCAGTTTTGATTTTGCAAACAAAATCAACGCTGTTAATACCAATACAATCAGGGTAAACATCACGACACCTAGAATAATTATATCCATGAGTTCTTCTCACCCTTTATAGCTGAACACCAGAGAAGGACATGAAACCTAATGCCATCAACCCTGTGGTGACAAAAGTAACGCCTAACCCTTTCATACCTGCCGGTACATCCGCGTACTTCATTTTCTCACGGATAGAAGCCAGTAATACGATGGCTAACATCCAACCAATCCCAGAGCCGAAACCATAAACAATAGATTCACTAAAGTTATAGTCACGTTGTGCCATAAATGACACACCACCGAAAATGGCGCAGTTAACGGTAATAAGTGGCAAGAAGATCCCTAGTGCGTTATACAGCGCAGGGAAATAACGGTCTAAAATCATTTCTAGGATTTGTACCAGTGCCGCAATCACACCAATGAAAGTGATAAAGTTTAAGAAACTTAAATCAACACCTTCCATTAATGCATTATCACGTAACACATAGTTGTAAACCAAGTTATTCAACGGTACAGAAAGACCTAGAACAACGGTAACAGCGATACCTAATCCAAAAGCTGTTTTTACGTTTTTAGAAACGGCGAGAAATGTACACATCCCTAAGAAGAATGCGAGCGCCATATTCTCAATAAAAACAGCACGAACAAACAGGCTTATATAATGTTCCATGGCGATTAGTCCTCTTCAACCTGTGCAGGTTTTAATGTACGTAATCCCCAAATTAGCAAGCCAATGATAAAGAATGCACTTGGAGCTAACAGGAATAAACCATTAGGCTGATACCAGCCACCATTCTGAATAGATTCCATCACGGTAATGCCGAATAATTTACCTGAACCAAAGAGCTCACGTAAAAAACCAACAAGGATCAAGATAACGCCATATCCTAAGCCGTTACCAATACCATCCATAAAGCTTTCAATAGGAGGTGCTTTCATCGCATAAGCTTCAGCACGCCCCATTACAATACAGTTAGTAATGATAAGACCAACGAAAACAGAAAGTTGCTTAGAAATTTCATACGCATAAGCTTGTAGTATTTGGTCAACAACGATAACTAATGAAGCAATAATCGCCATCTGAACAATAATACGAACACTACTTGGTATGTAATTACGGATCAGTGAGATAAAAAAGTTTGAAAATGCAGTAACTAAAGTTACCGCAATTGTCATCACTAATGCGGTTTCAAGTTTTGTTGTTACCGCCAATGCAGAACACACACCTAACACCTGTAAGGCAATCGGGTTGTTATCTAACAATGGCCCAAGTAAAACTCGTTTAATTTCTTTTGTATCAGCCATTGATCTCTCCTTCACGAACTTTTTTCAGGAATGGACCGAAACCTTTTTCACCTAACCAGAAATCGAACATATGCTGGATACCATTTGAGGTCAATGTTGCGCCTGAAAGCCCATCAATACCATAAGGACTGTCAGATGCGCCACTGCGCACAATCTTAATAGCAGGTACGCCTTCTTCATTCAGTAAACGCTTACCTTTCCATTGTGCTTTCCATTGTGGATTATCAACTTCACCACCTAAGCCCGGAGTTTCACCATGAGCATAATAGGTAATACCCTTAGATGTCACACCATCAATATCTACAGCGACGAAAGCGTACATGACAGACCATAAACCTGAACCATATACAGGTAGCACAACTTCTGTTGTTTTACCTTGAGCATCAAGAACGAAGTAAACTTCAGCGGTATTGGCACGGCGACGAATTTTCGCAATATCTTCAGCTGGTGATAACGCAATAGATGTTTCATCACTACGTAATTCAGCATTTAAATCAAAATTGCCCTTACTATCAGTCAGTTCTCCTGTCTGAAAATTAACAATTTTTGCTTTAATTCGAGTGTCATACACTTTCAGTACATCTGTCGCACTCATTTTAGGTACGAGCAGACCCGCAACATCAAGAATATTACGTTGTTTATCAAGAAGTTTTTGTTCTTCTTGTTTAGATTTCAGTCCAACAGCGGCTCCTGCTACTACCACGGAACACACAAGACATAGAATAAATACAACGAGGAACGTTCTTGCGACGCTATCTTTGTTTTTCTCTTTAGCCACGAGCTTGTCTCCGCTTAATATTCGCCTGAACAACCACGTAATCGAACAGTGGTGCAAATAAGTTTGCGAATAAGATTGCCAGCATCATACCTTCTGGGTAAGCCGGATTGACGACACGAATAAGCACAGCCATTACGCCAATCAAAATACCGTAAGCCCATTTACCTTTATCAGTAAACGATGCGGATACTGGATCTGTTGCCATAAACATCATACCGAAAGCAAAACCACCTAATACTAAGTGCCAGTGCCAAGGCATTGAGAAGAGAGGATTGGTATCTGAACCGATAAAATTAAATAAGTATGACATTGCAATCATGCCCACCATTACCCCAGCAACAATACGCCATGAAGCAATACGAGCAAAAAGAATGACAGCACCGCCGATTAAAATCATCAGTGTTGAAACTTCACCGATCGATCCTGGAATATATCCAAGGAAAGCATCCATCCAAGAGATAGGTTGTTGAGTGACGGTATTTAATAATGCACTTTCACCCGATACAGACCATTGTGATAATGGTGTCGCACCAGAGAAGCCATCAGCCGCAGTCCAAACCAAATCACCTGAAATTTGAGCAGGATAGGCAAAGAACAGGAATGCACGACCTGCTAATGCAGGGTTTAAGAAGTTACGCCCTGTACCACCAAAGATTTCTTTCGCGATAACAACACCAAACGTAATACCTAATGCAGCCTGCCAAAGTGGTAATGTTGGCGGCACTATCAAGGCAAATAAGATTGATGTAACAAAGAAGCCTTCGTTAATTTCATGGCCACGAATAAAGGCAAAAAGAACTTCCCAAAATCCACCAACAGCAAAAACAACAAGATAAATAGGTAAAAAGTAAGTTGCACCAAGTAGCATCTTACTTGCCCATCCGGCATCTGTTGTTAATGATGCGCCGAGGTATTCAGCAAGGCGATAGTGCCAATCTGAAGCAATGATTTGCTGTAATTCTGCACCGCTATATAACTGATTAAGCGCAGGGATCGCTTGATGACCGACATTATACATTCCCCAAAACATTGCTGGGAAAACGGCCAACCAAACTAAGATCATCATACGTTTTAGATCAATAGTGTCACGAACATGCCCACCATTACGCGTAACAGTACCTGGCGTATAAAATACCGTGGTAACTGCTTCATAAAGTACGTACCATTTTGCTAATTTGCCACCGGGCTCAAAATGGTGCTCTACTTTTTCAAATAAATTTTTCAAACCCATGAGTTACCCTTCCTGCTCAATTTTGGTCAATACTTGGCGCAGTGCTGGGCCATACTCATATTTGCTTGGGCAAACATAAGTACATAATCCCAAATCTTCTTCATCCAGTTCCAAACAACCTAATGCTTGAGAACTGTCAGTATCACCTACAACTAAATCACGTAATAAATGCGTTGCCATAATGTCTAACGGCATCACACGCTCATAGTTACCAATTGGTACCATTGAACGTTCGCCACCATTCATTGTGGTAGTAAATGCAAAGCGTTTATTTTTTAAGAAGTGACCGATAGTTGTACGAGTGATAGAAAATTTATCGCTACCCGGCATCCCCCAACCAAATAACTCTTTATCACGACCTTCACGCAATACAGAAACTTGGTTATGGAAACGACCTAAATAGTGATGAGCCTCATCAGATTTCCATCCCCATAATACAGAGCCAGAAATAATTCGGTTTTCACCATCAACTAATTGATCTTTAGTTAACTCATAGAGATCAGCCCCTAAACGAGTACGCACTAAACGAGGTGCTTTTACTTGAGGGCCTGCTAATGCAACAACACGCTCTGTATATAAGGAACCTGTTGTAAACAAATAACCAATAGCAATGACATCTTGGTAATTTAAATGCCAAACCATTTTCTTAGCACTCACCGGTTCTAAGAAATGGATATGCGTACCAACTAATCCTGCTGGATGTGGGCCTGCAAATTGGTTATAGCTAATTTGTCCGTCATTTAATTTTGTAGGTGATTTTTCACCATGACAAACATAGACTTTGCCTTCAGTTAAACGAGTTAAAACAACAAGGCCATCATTAAATGCCTTCTCATTTTGCTCAATAATAACCATAGGATCTGCTGCAAGCGGATTTGTATCCATTGCAGAGACAAAAATGGCGACAGGCGTTGTGCCTAAATGTGGGGTACGGCTATAAGGACGAGTCCTTAATGCAGTCCACATTCCCGAATTAACGAGGTTAGTTTCAACTTGTTCGCGGGTCAGGTCTGAGAGCGTTGAGCTATCATAACGGTTAAAGGTGATTTCTTCGTCGCCATCAATTTCGATAACGATAGATTGGAACACACGACGTTCGCCGCGGTTAATTGCAACGACTTTACCACAAGCTGGGCTGGTGAAAACAACACCGGCATTCTTTTTATCTTCAAAAAGAATTTGCCCTTTTTTTACATGCTCACCTTCCGAAACCATCATAGAAGGACGCATACCGACATATTCTTCACCTAGCAATGCTACGCGTCGAATCGCGGGTCCGTCTTCTATCACTTGGGCAGGCGCTCCTGCAATTGGGAGGTCGAGTCCTTTTTTAATTTTAATCATAAGATTTGCACAAGTTTATCAGTTAAACCCTAAGCTACAAATTCACCCCGAAAATGTAGCGACTCTGTAATAAAAACATCTTAAGGTGTTTTTGAACCCTAAGTTATTTATCTCCGATAATTGTTACTATTTTCTCTTATTCTGCCGAACTGAATTTTATCATCTCAGCCTAAACCTGTCTGACTATTCGAGTGATTTAGCTCAAGCAAATGGGAATATTATTTTGACTGAAACGTTAACAACTCGTATAAACCGAATTAAAATATCATCTTTTTCGACGAGCGATTAAATTTCATACAGAATATTTTGTAAAAGAAAAGAAACCATATCAGATTTTAATTTACAAATTTATTGCTTCATAGCAATCTACGATCTACTTTATCAACAAATTTTAAGCTATTTTTCTGATAAAACTATGACCAGTCACGCAAAACAACTAATCAGTTTTTTAACATTAATGTTAATTTCTTTATTAGTTAACGCTGAAAACAGTTCAAGTTTTCTAATGAAACCTGTTAAAAAAAGTACAGGTCAGCCTATCTATATTCAGATTTTCAAAGAAGAAAGCTTACTTGAACTTTATACGGAAAAATTAGATGGGCAATTAGAAAAAGTACGTACTTATCCCATTTGTAGCTATTCCGGAGGTCTTGGACCTAAAAAGTTTCAAGGTGATTTAAAAAGCCCAGAGGGCTTTTATCAGGTTAATTTCTCACAATTAAATCCGAATAGTCGATTTTACCGAGCTATCAACCTAGGATTTCCTAATCAGTATGATAAATCAAAAGGATACACTGGCGATTTTTTAATGATCCACGGAGCTTGTAAATCAGTTGGTTGCTATGCAATGACCGATTCTGTGATGGACGAAATTTACCAGTATGCTGAATTGGCGCTACAAGGAGGTCAATCTACGATTAATATTCATATTTTTCCATTTAAAATGACCGCTGAAAATATGAAAAAACACCAGTATTCAAAAGATATGGATTTCTGGCAACAGCTTATGCCTGCCTACCAATATGTTGAAGAACGCAAACAAATCCCATCTGTTACCGTTCAAGATGGGCGTTATTTCGTTAATAGCACTTTGACTTCACCTAACAGTGTAGACCCTGCTCTTAACTTATCACAAAATAGTGATAGTAAATGGTTACAAAATACGCACACCACGATCAAATAAAACAAACTCACCAGCGGGAATACGCTGCCAAGATTCATTTCCAGTCAATGGTAATGTTGAAATAACAGAAACCACATCATCTGATTGTGTGTGTTGTTGGAAATCGATTTCTACATCTTGATCAAGTAATTTGGCTTTGCCGAAAGGCGCTTTACGTGTGATCCAATGTAAATTGGTTGAACAATATGCCATTACAAATCGACCATCTGACAACAACATATTAAAAACCCCTTTTTGCTTTAATTGAGAGGCTAAAACAGCGATAAAACGAAATACAGCAGGCCAATTCACAGGGGTTCGTTTATAACGATTTTCGAGCTGATTTAATATCCAGCAAAAAGCTTTTTCACTATCCGTCTGCCCTATGGCTCTAAAACGCCCCGTATCAAGAGATTGATAACCTTTTAGTTGACCATTATGTGCATAAGTCCAATTTTTTCCCCATAATTCACGGGTAAAAGGATGGGTGTTTTCTAAAGAGACATTACCTCGATTCGCTTGGCGAATATGAGCGATCACAGCCTCTGATTTAATTGGGTACTCTTGAACAAAGCGAGCGACTGGCGAAATTGCGCTGGCTTGAGGATCTTTAAATGTACGACATCCCAATCCTTCGTAGAAAGTAATTCCCCATCCATCTTTATGAGGTCCTGTCTTACCACCTCTTGGAATTAATCCACTTAGACTGAAATTAATATCTGTCGGTACATTTGCACTCATGCCTAACAACTCACACATCGCTCACTCCTTCTTGCCGATGTTTTTGCTAATTTATAGCAATATCAACAAATTATTTTTCCATTTCTTTTTCAATTAATTGGATCAGAATATGGATAACTTTAATATGAATTTCTTGAATACGATCAGCGTAACCAAAATGAGGTACGCGAATTTCAATATCTGCTGTACCGTCCATTTTTCCGCCATCTTTACCCGTTAGCGTAATGACTTTCATGCCTTTCTCACGCGCAGCACTAATTGCTTTGATGATATTGCCTGAGTTGCCTGAGGTTGAAATACCCAGCAGAACGTCACCTTCTTTACCTACAGCTTCAACATAACGAGAGAAGATATATTCATAACCAAAATCATTACTTACACATGAGATATGGCTTACATCTGAAATAGCAATGGCTGGATAACCAGGGCGATTTTCACGATAACGTCCAGTCAACTCTTCTGCAAAATGCATTGCATCACAATGAGAGCCACCATTACCGCAAGATAATACCTTACCGCCTGCTTTAAAAGAATCTGCTAATAACACCGCAGCTTTTTGGATAGCTTCAATATTTGCATCATCTTGAAGAAAGCGAGAAAGAGTATCTGCTGCTTCTGTTAATTCACCACGGATAAGATCTTGGTACATAGGATTTTTACTCCAAAAAGGGTAATCGAAATTTTCTGTTTCTCAGTGTAACGGATTAAATGTCATGAAAGAAGATACCTATTATCGACAAATGCTAACTTCTCTCATTTACGAATAATTTGTGAGCTATATTGTAATTAGAATGTAAATATATTGATAAAAGTTAGTGACTGGATTAGATCTAAATAACAAACAACAGGTCTGACCTCTGATCTCTTGCTAAATACAGGAGTTTATTATGACACTACTCAGTATCGTATTTTTCATTGTTCTTATTGGCTTACTTAGTTATCGCAAATTCGGTATCGCGGTAAGTAGCCTTACGCTTATTGCTTATACATTAGTAATGGGTGTCGCCAATATTTGGAGTTACTGGTTACTCCTTCCCGTTGCATTGGTTTTATTACCCTTCGCTATTCCTTCTATTCGTAGAGCCTATATCTCAGTACCTGCACTGAAAGCATTTCAAAAAGTTATGCCTTCTATGTCTAAAACAGAACAAGAAGCTATTGATGCAGGTACAACATGGTGGGAAGGTGAGCTTTTTCGTGGCGCTCCCGACTGGAAACAACTTCATAATTACCCTAAACCACAGCTAACAGCTGAAGAGCAAGCTTTCCTTGATGGTCCAGTCGAAGAAGTTTGTCGCATGACAAATGACTTTGAAATCACTCATGAATTAGCTGATCTACCTCCTGAAATTTGGCAATACCTTAAAGATAATCGCTTCTTTGCGATGATCATTAAAAAAGAGTATGGCGGGTTAGAATTTTCAGCCTACGCTCAATCACGCGTATTGCAAAAGCTGTCAGGGGTGTCTGGTATTTTAGCCATCACCGTTGGTGTACCTAACTCTTTAGGCCCCGGTGAGCTATTGCAACACTACGGTACTGATGAACAGAAAAATCGCTATTTACCGGGTTTAGCCAAAGGGGATGAAATTCCTTGTTTCGCCTTAACAAGCCCTGAAGCGGGTTCCGATGCAGGGGCTATTCCTGACAGTGGTGTTGTCTGTATGGGTGAATGGCAAGGTGAGCAAGTACTTGGTCTTCGTTTAACATGGAATAAACGCTATATCACGCTTGCCCCTATCGCGACAGTATTAGGATTAGCATTTAAATTACGCGATCCTGACCATCTATTAAGTAATGACGAAAATCCAGGCATTACCTGCGCGCTAATTCCAACTGATGTCAAAGGTGTTGAAATCGGTCATCGTCATTTTCCATTGAATGTACCATTTATGAATGGGCCGACTCGTGGTAAAGATGTTTTTGTTCCTATCGATTACATCATTGGTGGACCAAAAATGGCAGGCCAAGGTTGGAGAATGCTGGTGGAATGTCTCTCTGTGGGTCGAGGCATTACTCTACCTTCAAACTCTACCGGTGGGTTAAAAAGTGTGGCAATGGCAACAGGCGCTTATTCTCGTATCCGTCGTCAGTTCAAAATCCCAATTGGCAAAATGGAAGGTATTGAAGAGCCATTAGCACGTCTTGCTGGTAACGCCTATCTGTTAGATTCTGCGGCAACTTTAATTACTACGGGTATTATGCTGGGAGAAAAACCAGCCGTATTATCAGCTATCGTAAAATATCATTGTACTCACCGAGCACAACGTGGCGTTATTGATGCAATGGATATCGTGGGTGGTAAAGGGATCAGCCTTGGGCCATCAAACTTTGTCGCGCGTTCTTATCAAGGCTCTCCAATTGCCATCACTGTTGAAGGTGCCAATATTTTAACTCGTAGTATGATCATTTATGGTCAAGGTGCTATCCGTTGCCATCCTTATGTATTAGATGAAATTGCAGCAGCACGAGACAATAACCTACATGATTTTGACCGCGCTTTATTTGGTCATATCGGTCATGTGGCAAGTAATACCTTACGTAGTTTGTGGTTAGGTATCACTAATGGTCGATTAAGTAATTCCCCTACTAATGATGAAACCCGTCGTTATTATCAACAAATTAACCGTCTAAGTGCCAATATGGCGCTATTGTCTGATGTTTCAATGGGAGTTTTAGGTGGAAGCTTAAAACGTCGTGAGCGTATTTCAGCGCGTTTAGGTGACATATTAAGTCATATCTTCCTCGCTTCTGCCGCTCTTAAGCGTTATGAAGATGAAGGTCGCCATACCGCAGATTTACCTCTGGTACATTGGAGCGTAAAAGAGTGTTTATACCAAGCTGAAAATGCAATTGATGAACTGCTACGCAATTTTCCAAGCCGTGTTATCGCAGGCACGATGCGTGCAATTATCTTCCCTCTGGGTAAAGCTCAAAAATTACCATCAGATAAATTAGATAGCAAAGTAGCACAACTTATCCAACAACCTTCTGAAACTCGTGATCGCATTGGTAGAGGTCAGTACTTAACACCAAGCGAGCATAATCCACATGGTTTAATGGAAGAAGCACTACTGGATATCTTAGCTGCTGAGCCTATTTTCGACCGCATTTGTCGCCTCTATGAGAAAAAGTTTAGCTTTACTCAATTAGATAAATTAGCGGAGAAAGCACTAGCTGATAAACGAGTAACTCAAGAAGAAGCCGATATATTACGTAAAGCAGAGCAGAGTCGCTTACGGAGTATCAATGTTGATGAGTTTGACTTTGATGCATTGGCGGTACCTGCAAAAAAGCCGAAAGCTGACAAAGTCAAAACAGACAAAGCAGCTTAACAACAGATAACCGATATAAAGGAAAATATTTTTCCTGATAAAACACAAACACCTCATCACTTTTAATGATGAGGTGTTTTACCAAGATCTACTCATTAAGATCAAAAAAGATGAATTAGAGATCTAACTCTAATGCTAATAACTCTTCTATTGTTTGACGACGACGAATTAATTGGGGAATACCCTCTGTTATCAGCACTTCAGGAATAAGTGGTCGGCTATTATAATTTGATGACATTGAAGCACCATAAGCCCCAGTATCATGAATAACCAAATAATCACCTACCTGTGCTTGAGGCAACAAACGAGGAACAACAGTGCCTCCCTCTTGCTGAGTAAAAACATCTCCAGATTCACACAAAGGACCTGCCACAATCGTCTCTTGTAATTCTGTCATTGGTTTTATTTGACCATGGCTATCTAAAACTGAAATTTGATGATAACTGCCATACATTGCGGGACGCATTAAATCACTAAATCCAGCATCCACCAGCACATAATGACGGCTTCCCATTGATTTAACGGCTCTTACTTGTGAAATCAATACACCTGATTCAGCCACTAAGAAACGTCCCGGCTCAATTTCTAACTCAACAGAATGCCCTAAGTGTTGTGCAATACGCTGACGCGCCTTATCCCATAAAGAAAAATAGTGATCCAAGTCAACTGTTGCATCACCCTCTTGATAAGGCGTTGATAATCCGCCTCCTGCCGAAATAGCCTGAATATCAACTTGAGAGGTAAGCACTTGCTCTACCATCGCATCACAGACACTAGAAAGATGTTGATAATCAACACCAGAGCCAATATGCATATGAAAACCAACTAAAGTTAGATTGTATTGTTGGATCACAGCTAACGCTTCAGGTACATCTTCATACCAAATACCATGCTTACTGTTTTCTCCACCTGTATTAGTTTTTTGGCTATGTCCATGACCAAATCCGGGGTTAATTCTTACCCAAACCGCATGCCCTTGATTACGTTTACCTAATTGATGAAGCATATCAACAGAACCAGCATTAACAGGAATATCTAACTCAACAACACGTTCAATGGTTCTTTCATCAAGTAAATCAGCCGTAAAGACAATCTCACTTTTTTCTCTACCACCTTGATAACCCGCAACTAAAGCACGTTCAATCTCACCTAATGAAACAGAGTCAACTTTAACACCCTGCGCTTTCATTAAACGTAAGATATGAATATTAGAACAAGCTTTTTGAGCGAAGCGAACCACATCAAAAGATTTAAGCTGAGCAATACGCTGAGAAATTGTATCGCCTTGATAAATCCATAATGGCGTTCCATAAGTTTGTGCTAATTGGTATTGAGCCATAGTTATTGATGTTGTCATGTTATCTACTCATAAAAGTCACCGATGAATAAATACATTATTTATTAACTTACAAGGGAATAAAAATATCAAATAAGCTACACTCTATTCATCTGTGATATAGGAATAGACAATGAAAGCTCCTTTTAATTGGCGTCATATTGAAATTTTTCATGCCGTGATGACCACTCAAAATCTTACTGAAGCCGCAGAATTACTGAAAACATCACAACCCACTGTCAGTAGAGAGTTATCTCGCCTTGAGCATCTATTAGCATTTAAATTATTTGATAGAATAAAAGGCCGTTTACAACCCACAACTGAAGGGTTACGCTTTTTTGAAGAAGTACAGCGTTCTTATTATGGCTTAGATAGAATAATTAACGCAGCTGAAAATATTCGCTATTTTAACCAAGCAGAATTGAATATCACCTGCTTGCCCGCATTTGCTCAATCATTATTACCTTCAATTTGCCGACAATTTCTAGATACATATCCTGATGTCAACTTAACCATTGTTCCTCAAGAATCCCCTTTATTAGAAGAGTGGTTATCGGCTCAACATTATGATTTAGGATTGGCTGAACACACACAAACACCTGCAGGAACCCAACAAGAAACTGTGCTTACACTTAATGAAGTCGCGGTTTTACCCAAGTCTCATCCATTGTGTAAAAAATCAGTGTTACACCCTGCTGATTTTCAAAATCAGCGTTTTATTAGCTTGTCTGCCAATGATAGTTACCGACAATTGATTGATACTATTTTTATTAAAGATGGAATTACACGACAGCTAGTAATGGAAACGCAAAGTGCTGCCTCTATTTGTGCCATGGTGAGTGAAAATATCGGCATTTCAATTGTTAACCCGATTACCGCACTTGATTACTTAGATAAGTCAATTTGTCTTCGCCCTTTAAGCTTTTCTATCCCCTTTACCATCAGCTTAATTACCCCATCACATCGTCCTTCATCACAACTTGTTTCCTATTTTATTGATGTGATGAAAGAGACATTATCAAATTACCCTAAGCGACTAACCCAAGCTTTTACCCGATAAAGCAAGCCAATAAGGTGATGATGAAAACCACTCAACTAAGAAATCCAACAATACTCTGACAGCAGCGGGCATATTTTGTCGGCTCGCTAAAACCGCATAAATTCCCATCGGCAGAGCTTGATAGTTAGACAAAACTTGTTCTAATTCACCGCTTTCAAGATAAGGTTTGGCTGAATAATAAGGTTGTAGTGATATGCCTACTCCTTTTAACGTAGCTTGCAATAAAACAACCGATTCATTTGCACTTAAATTACCGCCAACGGGTACTGAATAACGCTCATCACCTAAATTAAATTCCCATAAACTACGACCAAAAAATCGGTAAGTTAAACATTGATGCTGAGCGAGTTCATCTGGTGTTTGAGGTATACCCTTTTTTGCTAAGTAATCTTTATGAGCACACACCACCGAAAGACATGTCGCTAGCGAACGTGCAATTAAGTTAGGCTCAAGATGATTCGTAATACGCAATGCAATATCAATACGTTCTTCCACCAAATTCACAGTTTGATTGGTAATTTGTAAATCAACCGCAATTAAAGGATAACGTTGCATAAACTCGCATATTGCTACTGACAAAACACTATTTGCTAATGATTGTGAACTGGTAATACGGACAAGCCCACTGATTTGATGACGTTCTTTCGGAATATTAGCAGGAATACGTTCAGCCATTTCTAATAGCTGTAAACTCTGTTCATATACTATTTCACCTACTGATGTTAGGCTTTGTTTACGTGTCGTTCTATGTAATAAACGCACCCCTGCCCACTCTTCCATTTCATTTAAATAACGCGTCACCATGGCTCTAGACATACCTAGATAATCAGCCGCTTTTATCATGCTCCCTTGCTTCACAATGGTTACAAACACTTCTGATGCTTTTATTTTATCCATTCTATTTGCTCGATTTACGCAACAATTAATTGCCTAAAATAGGGTTTTTCTCTTGTTTTATGCAACATATTATAGTCAGCAACAACATTATGGAGAAAACAAAAGATGAAAAAATTACTTCCTTTAACACTTGCAACTACCACATTCTTCGCAACATCAGTGCTGGCAACTGACTTAACATTAGATATTTATAATCCAGGAGAAGCGAGTGTTTTTCCTGTCTCTTCTGAAATTATTTATGGCGATAAAGATGCCGTTTTAATTGATGCACAATTTCAAAAAAATGATGCACAAGCATTGGTTGATAAAATAAAAGCCTCTGGAAAAAACCTGACTTATATCTATATCAGCCATTCTGATCCTGATTTTTATTTTGGGTTAGATGTCATTACTAATGCATTTCCAAATGCCAAAGTGATTGCAACAGCGCCCACAATTAAAGCCATTAATGAAACCCAAGCAGGAAAACTTGCCTACTGGGGGCCTGTACTTAAAGAAAATGCCCCTCAGAAAATTATCATTCCTGAAGTACTAAAAGGCGATAGTTTTTCTCTAGAAGGTGAAACCATTTCAGTCAAAGGCTTAGACGGACTATCTCCAGATAGAACATACCTTTATGTTCCAAAACTTAATGCAGTAATGGGTGGTGTTTTAGTTTCTGAAAATATTCATGTTTGGTTGGCAGATACTCAAACCGTGGCAGAACGCCAACATTGGGTTAGTGCGTTACAGCAAATAAAATCACTATCCCCAAAAACCGTTATTCCTGGTCACTATTTACCAAAAGCAACGTATGATCTACAAGCTGTTGACTTCACAATGAATTACCTGATTGAAGCTGAGAAAAATCTTGAAAAGACGAAAAATTCAGATGAATTTATTGCAGCGATGGAAAAAAATCATCAGAATTTAGCAGATAAATCAAGCCTAGAACTTAGTGCAAAAGTACTAAAAGGAGAGATGCAATGGCCTCAATAGCAAGCAATACAGGTAATATCCAAAGTACTAAAATATTGCACTATGTTTATGATCCTCTTTGTGGTTGGTGTTACGGCATTGCCCCCCTGATTGAAGCAGTAAGCAATGCATTTCCAAATTCCATTAAGTTACATGGTGGTGGATTGTTTACACCAGCAAGAGCAGTAACAGGTGGTCAATCATGGAAAGAGCATGTCACACCAATTGATGAGCGCATTAGTCAATTATCAGGCCAAGTTTTTAGTCACGCATACCGTGATACTCTTGGTAACACTGAAATGGTATTAAACTCACTGCTACCTATTTCAGCCATTCTTGTCGCTGAAATAATGGGAAAGCAAGATGTTTATTTATTAAAAGCACTACAAGAGGCCTATTACCTTGATGGCTTAAATATCAGTGATAAAGACACGCTGCTATTTATTGTGAAAAAACTTGGCTTTGATATTGAACAATTTGCATCCTTACTGTCTGAAATTGGTGAAACACAAATTAAACAACATTTAAGCCAGACTCAGCAATTAATGACTCAAGTTAATGGTCGAGGTTTTCCGACTTTATTTATTGAAGATAACCAAGGTTATCACCTGATATCGGTTGAAAAATATTTAGGTGATACAAAACGTTGGCAACAATTTATAAAAGAAAATCTATAACCTTCTTTTCAGTGTGCTGATTAATTTCCGCACACTGCCTTCTTTATTTCGATTCTTACTATTTTGTATTTTTATTATAAATTCCTAACAAAAAATATTGAAATCAATTAATTAAAGGAGTTATAAGACGAAAAATAGAAACCTAATACCATTAATGTTGAAAATGAAAGGCAAGAACCAAATGCCACTTTTTTTATGTGATCTTTTATTGTGATTAATACTGTAAAATACACACTTAATCCTAAAAAAGAGCCAAGCAAAAGAATATAGGGTAATTTTTCAAACCCACACCATGCACCAATAGCACCAAATAATTTCACATCACCAAAACCTAAAACACATTTTTGGCAGATAAAATATCCCCATAAATAGATGCCGTAAAAAAGCCCCGTACCACCAAGAAAACCATAAAAAGCATGATCAAAAGGTACTAATCCATATACAGTGTAATTGCACAATAGCCCTAAAAATATTAACCAATAAGTCAACATATTAGGCAGAAGAAAATAGTCGGCATCAAAGAAAGAGAGCATTAACAAATAAAAGCTTAATACAGAAAAGATTATCAATAAAGAAAGCGAATAAATTGAAAAAAACCAATATAAACAAATAATAAGATAGCTTATAGCAAGCTGTTTACGACGGGTTTTAGGTAACATAAATAATAGTGAAAAAGGCAGACAAAACTTAATAAAAACAAGAAAGTCATTCAAAAAAGAAAGTAAAGGTCTTTTTATAAAACAGCAACGGCTTAGTGGCATAAATATCTACTCCTTAGATACCTCGTTATCCTTGTTAATCGACTGTATAAGAGGACTCATTTAATACCGAGAGTTTTCTTTATAATAACGATGAAAACATGAAATTTTGCGACAAAACACGCAATAAGATCCACGCTATAATAACGACAAAAGCAAAGTGATAACTTGCATGCCATAATGTCATGCGTATGATGCATATCACATATTTTATTTATCACGGTTAACCATCTTTTACGTAAGGGTTTCACGTTATGCGTATTCCTCGCATTTATCATCCAGAACCACTCACAGCAGGCACTCAAACAGCATTAGATGAAGAAGCATCTAATCATGTTGGGCGTGTATTAAGAATGTCTACTGGGCAAAAACTGGCACTGTTTGATGGTTCAAATCAGGTATTTGATGCTGAAATCATAGAAAGCACAAAAAAGTCAGTCACTGTGCAAATTAATGAAGGCATTGTTGATGATAAAGAATCCCCTCTCGACCTCCATTTAGGGCAAGTACTTTCACGGGGCGAGAAAATGGAGTTTACTATTCAAAAATCAGTTGAGTTAGGTGTTAATACTATCACTCCGCTGATCTCAGAACGCTGTGGTGTTAAACTTGACCCTAGCCGTTTAGAGAAAAAACATCAGCAATGGCAAAAAATTATTATCTCGGCATGTGAGCAATGTGGCAGGAATAGCATCCCACAATTAATGCCGGTGATGTCATTAGAAGAATGGTGTGCTCAAGATGATGGCAGTTTAAAACTCAATTTACATCCTAGGGCTAGCCAAAGTATTAATACCTTACCCTTACCGGTTAAAAAAGTGCGCTTATTGATTGGCCCTGAGGGCGGACTTTCTCCTGAAGAAATCGCCATGACAGCAGAGCACCATTTTACTGATATTTTATTAGGTCCTCGTGTATTAAGAACTGAAACAACAGCACTCACCGCAATCACCGCTTTGCAGGTTCGGTTCGGCGATCTGGGATAAAGGAGAAGTAATGATTAAATTAGGTATTGTGATGGATCCAATTTCATCCATCAAAATCAAAAAAGACACCAGCTTTGCCATGCTATTAGAAGCGCAACGTCGTGGCTGGGAAATTCATTATATGGAGATGAACGATCTTTACCTACACCAAGGTGAAGCACGCGCTCACACTCGTTTACTCAGCGTAGAAGAAAACCCAGAAAAATGGTTTGAGTTTGGCCAAGAGCAGGATATTGCTTTAGGTGAGCTAGATACTATTTTAATGCGTAAAGATCCGCCTTTTGATACCGAATTTATCTACGCAACCTATATTTTAGAACGCGCTGAAGATATGGGAACGCTGATAGTTAATAAGCCACAAAGCTTACGTGACTGTAATGAAAAACTCTTTACTGCATGGTTCCCAACATTAACACCAGATACATTAGTCACTCGTGAAGCTAAGCATTTACGTGCTTTCCATGAAAAACATGGTGATGTTATTTTCAAACCACTAGATGGTATGGGTGGTGCATCAATCTTCCGCTTGAAAAAAGATGATCCAAACGTAGGTGTTATTATTGAAACATTGACAGAACATGGTCATCGTTTCTGTATGGCACAAAATTTCCTACCTGAAATTGTTAACGGCGACAAACGTATTCTTGTTGTTGATGGCGAACCTGTGCCTTATTGCTTAGCTCGAATTCCTGCAAAAGGTGAAACTCGAGGCAACTTAGCTGCTGGTGGTCGTGGAGAAGCACGCCCATTAACAGAAAGTGATTGGGCAATTGCGCGCCAAATTGCACCTATTCTTAAACAAAAAGGCCTTATTTTTGTCGGATTAGATGTTATTGGCGATCGTTTAACAGAGATTAACGTTACAAGCCCAACATGTGCGCGTGAAATTGAAGCAGCTTATCCTGATGTTTCTATTACAGGTATGTTAATGGATGCTATTGAAGTACGCTTAAACAAGAAAAACTAACTTTTAAACACTGAGATTAAAGGGTTTAAAAGTATGAACCTAGCCCCCACATATTAATCAATAAGCGGTATACATTAAGAAATACAATGTATAAAAGGGCTAGGTTTTTTAATAAAAATGATCAGGGAACAGTACTACTATTATGAATTTACTTAACCATTTTCTTATTGCTATGCCTTCATTAAGCGATCCGTTATTTGAACGCTCGGTCGTCTATGTTTGCGAACATAATGAAAACGGTGCGATGGGCTTAATTATTAATAAACCTATCGAAGATATCTCTGTGGAAGGTGTATTAGATCAACTGGAAATTTTTTCGACTGATAGAGACGAAGCGATTAGCTTACAAAAACCTGTGATGTCAGGAGGCCCAGTTGCAGAAGAACATGGTTTTATCTTGCATACTCCAGTTTCAGGTTTTAGTTCTAGCATCAAAATTAGTGACAGCACAATGATCACAACTTCCAAAGATGTATTAGAAACCTTAGGCACAGCAAGACAACCAGAAAAAACATTAGTCTCTCTCGGTTATTCTAGTTGGGAACAAGGCCAATTAGAGAAAGAAATTTTAGAAAATAGCTGGCTAACAGTTGAAGCCTCACCTCAAATTATTTTTGATACCCCTATTGCTGAACGTTGGCATAAAGCCGCTGAATTAATTGGGATTAATATCCACACCATTTCACCAATAGCGGGTCATGCATAATGTCAAACAGAACGGTAATGGGCTTTGATTTCGGCACTAAAAGCATTGGCGCAGCTATCGGTCAAGAAATTACAGGAACTGCAAGACCTTTAGCCTCATTTAAAGCAAAGGATGGTATTCCTGATTGGACTCAAATCGAAAAAATCATAAAAGAGTGGCAACCTGATTTAGTGGTAGTCGGCTTACCTCTTAATATGGATGGCACCGAACAGTTAGTCACAACTCAAGCTAAAAAGTTTGCTAATCGCCTTCATGGTCGATTTGGTGTACAAATTGCGTTGCATGATGAACGCCTTAGCACCGTAGAAGCTCGCGCTCATCTTTTTGAACGTGGTGGTTACCGTTCTTTAAATAAAGGAAGTGTAGATGCAGCATCTGCCGTCATTATTCTTGAAAGCTGGTTTGAACAGCAATTCTAAAAAATAGATTCTACCTCATGCTCCCAACCTATTTTTACTTATAAGTTATCACTCAGCTTGAATTAAACCTTCATGTTGGCGTTGCTGCCGACTTAACATGAAGGTTTGCATACCGTATTCACTACCTGTTTGCATTAATGTTGTCACTTGGTGGTATTTACCTTCTCTTATAAGATGCGAAATACCCTGCGTAACCTGCATTATTTCAAATAATGCCACACGCCCACCTTCCGTTGAAGGCACTAACTCTTGTGAAATTATCGCCCTTAAACTGCACGCTAATTGTGATGAAATCCATTGTCGCTCATTACCTGTAAATACATTAGTTACGCGCTCAAGCGTTTGTGCCGCTCCTTGAGTATGCAATGTTGCCAGCACTAAATGCCCTGTTTCAGCTGCCGTTAATGCCAACTGAATACTTTGTGCATCTCTTAATTCACCCAACATAATGACATCTGGATCTTGGCGTAGAGCGCTTTTTATTGCATTTGCAGTATGTTGAACATCTCGCCCTATTTCCCTTTGCTGTACAATGCTTTGCTTATTGCTATGAATAAATTCAATAGGATCTTCTAATGTCAAAATATGCTGACGTTGATATTGGTTTAAATGGTTGATCATTGCAGCTAATGTCGATGATTTTCCACTTCCTGTTGCGCCAGTCACTAAAATAAGTCCATGAGAATAATTATCTAATAACGCTGAAACCGACTTAGGTACTCGAAGTTTATCTAAAGAAGGAATTTGTGTTTCAATTATTCTTAATGCTGCTGAAACACCTTGTTGTTGGCGAAATAAATTAACACGAAGTCGTTGCCCACAAGACAGCGTAAGTGCTGTATCAACTTGTCCTTCATGCGCAAAAGTTTGCTTTTGAGCATCACTCAAAAAAGGACTGAGCCACGTTAGTAGACTATCAGAAGTGATAGGTTTACATTGATTTTGTTGATAAAGTATTCCATTGATCCGCAATCGAGGTACATCACCACAACAAAGGTGCAGATCCGAAGCGTTATGCTTTACACTATATGCAATTAAATTTTCCATTTTCATCTTATTATCTCCTGAGTTGCCATGAATACTATTAAACAGAATCTCGTCAATGTCAGGTCTCACATTGACACAGCAGCGCAGAAATGCGGCCGTTCTTCAGAAGAAATAACACTACTTGCAGTGAGTAAAACAAAACCTGCGAGTGACATCGAAAAAGCAATAGCATGTGGACAAACTGAATTTGGTGAAAACTATGTCCAAGAAGGTGTTGATAAAATCCATTATTTTGCTAATAACCATGCCTTAGTTTGGCACTTTATCGGCCCTTTACAGTCAAATAAAACACGCCTAGTTGCTGAGAATTTCGATTGGTGTCATACCATTGATAGATTAAAAATCGCTCAAAGATTGAGTGACCAACGTCCTGACTCATTGCCACCATTAAATGTACTTATTCAAATAAATATCAGTGATGAAAATAGTAAATCAGGTATTAATCTGACTGAGCTTGATGGGTTAGCAGCACAAATTTCTATTCTTTCAGGCATTAAATTACGCGGATTAATGGCTATTCCAGCACCTGAAAGCAGGTATGAAAAACAAGTTGAAGTGTTAGAAAAAATGCATCTCGCATTTAAGCAATTACAATCTCAATATCCCAATATAGATACGTTATCTATGGGAATGACGAGTGATATGGAAGCAGCTATTGCTTGTGGTTCAACACTCGTTCGTATTGGTACAGCAATTTTTGGCGCAAGAGATTACGCGACTAAGTAAAAATAGAGGTTTATATGGAACATCGTAACATCGCTTTTATTGGCGCTGGAAATATGGCTCATGCCATTATTGTAGGGTTGGTTCAAGGTGGATATCCAGCACATAAGATAACCGTCAGCTCACCTTCTGCCGTTCGCCGTGAACCTTTAGAGAAAGAGTTTGGTATTTATAGCACTAATGACAATATTGATGCCGTTCAAAAAGCAGATGTTATTGTACTGGCAGTAAAACCACAAATGATGGAAGAAGTATGTAAGCCTTTACAAAATATCGCCATGAGTAAAAAATTAGTCCTTACTATCGCCGCTGGCATTCCTGCCACTCGTTATAACGACTATTTTGCGACTCAATTACAGCTTGTTCGCATCATGCCAAATACTCCGGCATTAGTAGGTAAAGGCTTAAGCGGTATGTTTGCGCACAATTCACTTTCATCTCAAGATAAACAGTTTGCAGACAAATTAATGAAAAGTGTCGGAACAACTGTTTGGGTAGAGCAAGAATCTGCCATCAATGATATTATCGCCGTTGCTGGTAGTGCACCCGCTTATTTCTTCTTGTTTATGGAATCAATGCAACAAGAAGCCGAACGTTTAGGTTTTTCACCTGAAGTAGCAAGAGCTATTGTGCAACAAGCCGCAAGTGGTTCTACCGCCTTAGCTGAGAAACAACATATGTTACCTTTCTCAACTTTACGCGAGCAAGTAACATCAAAAGGTGGAACGACAGCTGCCGCACTTATGCAGTTTTATGAAGGTAAATTACCTGAAAACGTCGCTTCTGCCATGCAAGCTGCGATTAAACGTGCGCAAGAAATGGAAAAACAATTTTAATTTCATCAGGGCCAACTAATGAATTTTTTAAATTTCGTCATTCTGACTCTTCTTCAACTCTACACATCCGTACTTCTATTACGTGTTTGGATGCAATGTGTCAGAGCTGATTTTTATAATCCTTTTTCACAATTTATCGTCAAGATCACACAGCCAATTGTTCGCCCATTAAGAAGTGTTATTCCTTCTATTGGCCCTATTGATACCGCTTCAGTCTTATTAGCCTATATCCTCATTCTGCTTGGTATTATTATTCCATCTTACTTATCTGGGACATCTATTCCTTTCTCTTTAATGTTCCCATTTGCCTTTATTGAACTGCTCACAGCAGCAGGTAAGATAATTTTCTGGTTGATCATTATTCGCGCAATCCTTAGCTGGGTAAGTCAAGGTCGTAATCCAATTGATCACCTTTTATTTCAATTAACAGAACCTTTAATGGCACCAATTCGTCGTGTAATTCCGGCGATGGGCGGTTTAGATTTCTCTGCAATGATTGTTATTCTTGTGCTTTACGCCCTGAATTATCTACGTGTAGACGTTTTACAATGGCTACTTAGCGTAACGCTTTACTAAGGATAACTCGTATGCAAAAAGTCGTTCTCGCAACAGGAAATCCAGGAAAGGTCAAAGAGCTAGCCTCTTTGCTTTCTGATTTTGGTTTAGATATTGTTGCTCAAACTGAACTGGGTGTTGATTCAGTGGAAGAAACAGGCTTAACTTTTGTTGAAAACGCGCTAATCAAAGCACGTCATGCTGCAAAAGTGACAGGCCTTCCAGCCATTGCTGATGATTCAGGTATTTCGGTAGATGCTTTAGGCGGTGCTCCGGGTATTTACTCAGCACGCTATGCAGGTATTGATGCAAGTGATCAGCAAAATCTGGATAAATTGCTTGATGCAATGAAAGATGTACCCGCTGAAAAACGCCAAGCTCAATTTAACTGCGTGTTAGTGTATATGCGCCATGAAAACGATCCAACCCCTCTCATTTTCCACGGTATTTGGCAAGGTGTGTTAAGCACCGAAATGCACGGTGAAGGGGGCTTTGGCTACGATCCTATTTTCTTTGTTCCTGAATTAAATTGTACGGCTGCGCAATTAACTAAAGAGCAAAAAAATCAGCATTCGCATCGTGGTAAAGCACTTAAATTAATGTTGGATGCCCTTAAGAATGCTTAAGTTGCCCCCATTAAGTTTATATATTCATATTCCTTGGTGTGTACAAAAATGCCCTTATTGTGATTTCAACTCTCACACCTTAAAGGGTGAAGTACCACATCAGGAATATGTGCAACATTTACTCAATGACTTAGATGCCGATCTTATTCACGTTGGCTCCCGTGAAGTGCAAACCATATTTATTGGTGGCGGTACACCTAGCTTATTAAGCGCTGAGTCAATGGCTGATTTACTCTATGGTGTGAAAGAGCGCATTGCTGTTAGCCCTAATGCAGAAATTACTATGGAAGCAAATCCAGGAACCGTAGAAGCTGAACGCTTTGCTGGATTTCAACGTGCGGGTGTAAATCGTATTTCTATTGGTGTGCAAAGTTTTGGTAACGATAAGCTTATTCGCCTAGGGCGCATTCATGATGCTGATGAAGCTAAAAATGCGGCTCGTTTAGCCAAAGAATTAGGCTTACGTAGCTTTAATTTAGATTTAATGCATGGATTGCCAGACCAATCATTATCTCAAGCGCTTTCGGATTTACAGCAAGCAATAGAGTTATCTCCACCGCATTTGTCTTGGTATCAATTAACCATTGAACCCAATACGCAATTTGGTTCACGTCCACCTAAATTACCTGATGACGATATGCTGTGGGATATTTTCTCAGAAGGCGATAAATTACTAACAGCAGCAGGTTATCAACAATATGAAACATCAGCATATTGCAAACCGGGCTTTCAGTGTGAGCACAACTTAAACTATTGGCGTTTTGGTGATTATTTAGGTATCGGTTGTGGTGCTCATGGAAAAATAAGTTTTGAAGATGGTCGCATAATGCGAACAGTAAAAACCAAGCACCCTAAAGGTTTTATGGAAGGTCGTTATCTCCACCAGCAAAATTTTGTTGATAATGATGACCGTCCATTTGAATTTTTTATGAACCGTTTTCGCCTATTGGAAGCATTTCCAAGACAAGATTTCAGCGATTATACGGGGCTTGCCGAAGAGATTATTCGCCATCAAATAGATGAAGCGCTAGCATTGGGTTATATCAGTGAAACAGAAACGCACTGGCAAATAACCCCTCACGGTAAGCTATTTTTAAATTCATTACTTGAACTATTTCTTTAATATTGCTGATTTCAAATAGCTAACTTAAAAAATACCCATACTGTATTCAGTTCAATTCACAATATGGGTATTTTTTTATTTATGATGAAGCTATTTAAACGATCATAGAAATCTTAGAGTGCGCTTTCTACTGCTTCAATCTGCTTAGTTAAGCTATCTAATCCACCGCCAGAGAGATACCAAAGATCTGCTTGCAGATAAACAATATCGCCATTTTTATAAGCCGATGTTGTTTTTACTTCATTATTTTCAAAGGTGGCTTTCTCTAATTTACCTGCACCAATCGCTTCACTGCGGTCGATAATAAAAATCACATCAGGATTTACTTTCGCGATCATTTCAGAGGTAACGACACGACGTTTACCTTTATCTTCTTCAGCAACTGGCGGTAATTCAGCTCTCTTCACTTTAACCACATCATAAACAACACTTTGGTTATTTGGCATCAAATTACCAGCATTATGCAGTAATACTAAAACTTTTTTATCAGACTCTGCTGCTTTTTTCTGAGCTTGCTCAATAACAGTATTTAACTTAGCAATTTGCTCTTGTGTCGCTTGCTGTTTATCAAATAATTCACCTAATAACTTGATGTTTGACTCAACAGAATTGAGATAATTAGCACTATTAGTTCCTAAATTAACAGTAGGTGCAATTTTCGCTAAAGCCTCATAAGACGCGCCTTGACGACCTGTAATAATAATTAAATCTGGTTTAATCTCGGCTAATTTTTCTAAGTCAGGCGCTTTCATACCACCGACATTAGCAACGTTACTTGCAATACTTCCTTTAATATAAGCAGGTGCATTACCTAACGGTAACCCTACCACTTTATCGGCTAAACCTAACTGAACTAATGAATCATATAAACCAAAATCAAATAGAACAACTTTTGAAGGGTTCTTAGTAACCGACGTTTCACCCAACAGGTGTTTAATCACCATTTTGTCATTCTGCTGACTAATAACTTGGTTAGGTTGGTATTCGATTGGCGTTTTGCTTAACGCTGAGAAACTCGTTACAGAAAGGATAGATGCGATAACTAAAGGAAGGATCTTCTTCATTAATTTTGCCCTGTTTAAGTGGAATACTCAAACAGGGCATTCTAAACAGCTCCTCTTACAAGTCAATTGAATAAGAATGATTTTCATTATTAATTTCAATTATTGTGAGTCTGCCATTTATAAAGCTCATTAATTATCCGGTTAATAACCCAAACATTCGAGAGAAAGAGCAGCTACTTTTTTAATGCATTAATTAATTCAACACGTTGATTTTCCATTTGCGTGATTTTGCTACAAGCTTGCTGACCAAATTGAGTAAATGCAGCTTCTTGCTGCTTCCACTCCTGATCTATAATCTTTTGGAAACCATCTAAGCTTCCTAATAATCCGCCTAAGGCTTTTTTACTGTCGCCACCTGCGGCTGCTAATAACTGCTTTTTACCTAATTCATTAATGCTGTCTTGCAACATACCACCAAGGCTACTTTCTACGATCTCACGGCCTTTGGCTTCTACTTCTTTAATAGCTTGAGAATGGAACGTGATGTTATTCGGTTCTATGCTGACCACTCTATCCATTTGCTGATTAAGATCTTTCTCTAATCGACTTAATCTATTGAGGATATTGCTTTCTTTACCAAAAGCTTCAATGACTACTTTATCAAGCACTTTGCGAGAATCTTGCAGTTTTACACCAGTTTCCGTTCTTAACCAAGGTACGTCTCGTCTTACTGTAGCTTGATATTTTTTTGCTAATTCTTGTTGTTGTGGTGTCAATGTGGCACTTTTTTCATTTTGAAATAATGTACCGTCAGGATAAATCACCATTAAACCATGTGAACCTGCAACTTCAACAAATTCAGAAGTTATGCGTAAATCATCTTTTGGTATTACAGCACAATCAAAACTTGGTGATGCATTTGCTGTACCCGCAATAAAAAATAGTGTGACAGCAATCTTTCTTAAATTCATAACAACGCTCCTGAAAACACACCTAAAAAATTGAACGCCCGACTTTGTTTGCTAATAATTCAAGTGCTGCACAACCTGCTAATGAGTTACCTGATTTATCCAGCTCTGGTGACCAAACTGCAACCGTGAAGGCATCAGGAACAACCGCAATAATGCCACCACCCACGCCTGATTTTCCGGGAATACCAATACGAAAGGCAAATTCACCGGCACCATCATACATTCCGCAGGTTAACATTAATGCATTTATTTGACGGGTTTGTCTTGGCGTAATAATCTGATTTTTATTACCCACACATGTACCTTGATTAGCTAAATAACTAAAACATCGCACTAATTCAGTGCAACTCATCTCTATTGAGCAATAGTGAAAATAAGTTTCAAGCACCGTAATAACATCGTTCTCAAAATTACCAAAAGATTTCATCAGATAAGCGATTGATGCATTTCGGCTAAGATGTTCCATCTCTGATTTTGCAACCACTGAGTTATAGCAAATATCTGGAGTATCAGTAAGAAAACGGATCACTTCTAACATTCTTTGCTTAGGCGCACTAAGTCGAGACTGCAACATATCAGTGATAACAATGGCACCAGCATTAATAAAAGGATTGCGCGGTATTCCTTTTTCCATTTCTAGTTGTATCAAGGAATTAAAAGGCAGCCCTGATGGCTCTTTTCCTACACGTTGCCAAATTTCATTTTCTTCATAACGTGTTAAAGCAAGCGTTAAGCTAAGTACTTTAGAAATTGATTGAATCGAAAAACGCTTATCTGCCATGCCTGATTGATAGAGTTCACCATCTACCGTATAAACAGCCATAGCAAGCTGTTCTGGCGGTATTTGAGCCAATGCGGGAATATAATCCGCGACTTTTCCTTGCCCGATTAATGGGCGAATTTGTTGCAAAATATCTGACAGTAATGTGTTAGATAACGTTGTAGTCACAGTCCCTTCCCCAGACAGACAAGGGCATCCTTTTGGATGCCCTTGTAATTATTTGCTAAATGTATAACTTTCTATCAATCCCACCAAACATCAAATAGTTCAGAGGTCTGTACATCTTGCATTTTGCTTTCTTTGAGGAAGTTTTCGACTAATTGGCGATGTTCTTCTGTACATTTACCAATTTGTTGTAAGCAGATTAAGCCTTCCCAGCTCAGGTAACCACTTGCATCAAATGCCAGCCCGTTTGGCTCAATAACTTTGAGGATCAGTTCATCAACAAAGCGATCAACTTCCTCAATTGGGGTATTTTCTGGGAAAGTCCATTTAACTGAGAAACCTAATTCCTGAAATTCATCGATACGCATTTTTTTGCGTAAGCGGCGACTACGTTGTTTAGCCATTATTTTACCCTCTTAAACATAAGATCCCAGACTCCGTGCCCTAAACGATGACCGCGTTTTTCAAACTTAGTCACAGGGCGTGTTTCTGGTCGTGGTACATAATCCTGAGTTTCTGACAAATTCTGATAACCTTCAACACTTGTCATCACTTCAAGCATATGTTCTGCATATGGTTCCCAATCTGTCGCCATATGAAAAACACCGTTTAACGTTAATTTTTTTAAAATTAATTCTGCAAAAGGCACTTGAACAATACGACGTTTATTATGACGCGCTTTGTGCCATGGATCAGGAAAGAATAGCTGAACCATTTTCAAACTATTATCTGGGATCATATGATTGAGCACTTCAATCGCATCATGACACATGACTCTCAGATTACTTAATTGCTCTTCTTCAGCACTTGCAAGACAAGCACCAACACCCGGTGCATGTACTTCAATACCGAAATAATTATTTTCTGGTGTATTTTTTGCCATAGTCACGAGCGATGCGCCCATGCCGAAGCCAATTTCTAAAATTACAGGCGCTTCGCGTCCAAAAACCTGACTGAAGTCGATGGGTTCCGGTTGATATTCAATACCAAAGGCAGGCCACTGTGTTTCTAATGCTTGCTCTTGACGAGGTGTTAAACGACCTTGTCTACGAACAAAACTACGAACGCGTCGTAAAGCACGCCCTTCTTCATTGAATTCCGGAGAAATTACATTCTTGATCATGTCTAATACTGTCAGTCGTTAGGCCAATTATTTACTTAAAATCGTTATAATGTCGCTATAGTGCAACTTAACCGACATTATCCAAAGATCACTAAGTTTAGCAAGAGTCACTCATAGAAGCATCACTCTATAAGATAAATATTAAGAGTGTTTACAGTTTATTCTCTCTGTGGTGCAATCTTACCTTAATCAGAATATGAGTTAATAAAATAAAACATGATGGAAGCTCAGCAATTTTCGCAAGTCGTGCTCAATTGGTATCACAAATATGGGCGTAAAACGCTCCCTTGGCAGCAAGAAAAAACGCCTTATCACGTATGGTTATCTGAGGTAATGCTACAACAAACCCAAGTTGCCACTGTTATTCCTTATTTTGAGCGTTTTATTGCACGTTTTCCTGATGTCAGCGCATTGGCTAAAGCGCCACTTGATGAAGTGCTTCATTTATGGACAGGGCTTGGCTATTACGCAAGAGCCAGAAACCTACATAAAGCAGCACAACACATTGTAGATAAACATCAAGGGCAGTTTCCTGATACCTTTGAGGACGTTTGTGCCTTACCCGGTGTTGGACGTTCAACCGCTGGTGCTATTTTATCGTTATCACTGAAAAAACCTTACCCAATTCTTGATGGTAATGTGAAACGCGTTTTAGCACGCTGCTATGCTGTCGAAGGCTGGCCGGGTAAAAAAGAAGTTGAAAATAAGTTGTGGGAGATCAGCGAAAACGTCACTCCAACTGAAGGTGTAGAGTATTTTAATCAGGCAATGATGGATTTAGGTGCGATGGTTTGCACAAGAAGTAAGCCTAAATGTGAATTATGCCCATTAAATACTGGCTGTATCGCTTATGCTCAAAACAATTGGGCAGATTATCCTGGGAAAAAACCTAAAAAAGTTATTCCAGAAAAAACAACTTATTTTCTTATTTTACAATATGATAATCTTGTTTGGTTAGATAAAAGACCGCCAGCAGGAATATGGGGTGGGTTATTTGTCTTTCCTCAATTTGAAACAAAAGCACTTTTAGAACAGTGGTTAGCTGAGCATGGGCTCAATAATAATGAATCAGAACAGCTGATTTCATTCAGACATACTTTTAGCCACTTTCATTTAGATATTGTGCCAATTTGCATAAAACTCTCAGAGTTTACCTCTATGATGGAGGAACAAAAAGGACTTTGGTATAACTTACAGACTCCTGCAACCGTAGGGTTAGCAGCGCCTGTAGAGAATTTACTTAGACAATTAGCCTAAGCTAATACCTGCGATATTGAGGATTTATTATGAGCAGAACTATTTTTTGTACTTTCCTTAACAAAGAAGCTGATGGACTTGATTTTCAGTTGTACCCAGGAGAAATTGGAAAGCGCATTTTCAATGAGATCTCAAAAGAAGCATGGGCTCAATGGATGACAAAACAGACCATGCTTATCAATGAGAAAAAACTTAACACCATGAATCCTGATGATCGCAAACTATTAGAACAAGAAATGGTGCGATTTTTATTTGAAGGCCATGATGTTCATATTGACGGCTACACACCACCTGAAAAATAATATTCACTTTTCCAGAGCCTTTAAGGCTCTGGTATTTTATTCACCATAGCGATGCAATTGACCATGAAAAAAATCCTTCTCTTGCTGATTATCGCCCCTCTACTCATTTCATGTAGTAGCCAACCACCAAAAACATTTGAGCCCGATTACGCAAAGGATACCAATGCGTTCGATATTCTTATGGGGCAATTTGCCAATAATATCGAAATGATTTGGGGTATGCAGGAAGTATTAATCGCAGGTCCTAAAGATTACGTAAAATATACCAACGCTTATAAAACACGTAGCCATATTAATTTTGAAGCGGGTACCATTACGATAGAAACTTTAGGTGATGATGCACCTCAATTCCAATTGCATAAGGCGATAGTCACAACGTTATTAATGGGTGAAGATCCGGGTTCTATTGATCTCTACTCTGATGTTAATAATATTCCTCACAGCACTGAACCGTTTTTATCTGGACAGGTTCTTGATAATACGGGACAGCCTATACGCTGGGAATGGCGAGCCAATAAGTTTGCAGATTATCTGATTGCCAATAAATTACAAAAACGCCAGTCCGGTATAAATACAATTTGGTATGTCACCATTAATCTTGTTCCTAATCACCTTGATAAACGTGCTCATAAATATTTACCGTTAGTTCAACAAGCAGCGGCTAAATATGGGGTTGAACCATCACTGATCTTGGCAATTATGCAAATTGAATCAAGTTTTAACCCATATGCTGTAAGTAGTTCTGATGCTCTAGGTTTAATGCAAATCATGCCAGCAACGGCAGGAAGAGATGTATTCCGAATGCAAGGAAAATCTGGGCAACCAAGTCGTAGTTACTTATTTGATCCGGCTAATAATATCGATGCTGGTGCGGCTTATATCTCAATACTGCAAAATAGTTATCTTGGAGATATCAAAGATCCTATTTCGCGCCGTTATGCCGTTATACAGGCTTACAACGGCGGTGCAGGTAGTGTGTTACGGATATTCCATAACGATAAGAAACAGGCTGCAGCCATGATTAACAACTTAGAGCCAACGCAGGTGTATACCACATTACGTAATAAACACCCTGCCGACCAATCTCGTCGTTATCTTGAGAAGGTCAGTACAGCTCAACGTAACTATCGTTAGTTGATACTTAATCTAAAAAAACAAAGCTTCCTCAATAAATTTGGGGAAGCTTTTTTGTTATCGAGGCTTAATCAGCGGTTTTATCGTCACGTATTTTTGAGTATTACAAAAGGCTTTAGCTTTATTTTTACTCATCCCCCGCGATAAATAGCGTTTTATCAAACAATAAGTTTAAAAAAACAGCAATCAAACAGTTTTGTGATAAATAACGTTGACGAGCAAAGCGATATCGGGTTTAATACGCCCCGTTGCCCGAATAGCTCAGTCGGTAGAGCAGGGGATTGAAAATCCCCGTGTCCTTGGTTCGATTCCGAGTTCGGGCACCACTATTTAGAAAAACCAGCCTTAGGGCTGGTTTTTTGCTTTCTAAGGTTATGTATTTTCAAAATCCCCCCTCTCTTCCTAGAAATCAAAATCTGCCTTACCTCATTGGATCTTAACTTACTCACTCAAAATATCATTTCCCCTTTAAGTTATTTAAACGTTTAGAACATCGTTTTAATTATCAATAAATTTATTAATAATTTCGAATATTGATATATCTTATAGGGTACAGCATGAGGTTCTGCTACATTACATAATAGTATTCATCTTACTTTTTTATAATAATAAATAGGCTATTTCTGGTTGTATTTCAACGCAATTTTATCATCGACGATACTAAAATCCACTAAAGAAAAATCGCACTTATTGCAAAAAATCAATAAAAAATTTTTGTTAATTAATATTTAATTGAAGAACATATAGGAAATAGTAAATGAAAAAACAGTTTGTTTTTTTAAGTAGCCTTTTGTTTATTAGTTTATCTGGTTGCATGAACAATAATGAGCCCCCCTCCCTTTCAATAAAGAATGATAATAAAATAGTAAAAGGAATATATATATGGGGAGCTGAAACTAGAGAATTTAGTTCATGCGACAGTTCACCAACTATTTGGGTTGAAGGTGATGATAAAGTTATGTCTAGTATTGTCAGCACAGCAATAGCTAAATCAGAAAAAGCAGGCGTTCCATTACAACCTGTCTATGTTGAAATGGATATTCAGATGTTGAAAGGTGAACGAGATGGTTTTGCAGAAAATTATCCTGCTGCCGCTGATATTATCAAGGTTTACTCAGTATCAGAAAATATTCCATCAAATTGCCATATATCTACAGAAAATAAATAGAAAGACATACTGATAACCATACTGTAAAAACATTTCAAATTGGTGAGATTATCGAAATCTACTTATAGCCTTATTAGTAGATAATAAGGCTATATACTGTGACTATCTTTCTTGTAATGCTTGTTTCATTCTAGTAATTGGTTTAATCAAATATTGGAATACTGTTTTTTCACCTGTTTTGATATCTATGCTAGCAATCATACCTGGAATAACAGGAAGCTCTTTTCCATTTTTATCTGTCAGGTGACTACTCTGTGTTGTCACCAATACTCTATAAAAAGCTTCATCTTGATTAAGTTTTAAATCACTAGGTCTCTTTTGATCATGCAATGTATCTGGGCTAACTAAAGTAACAATACCTTCCAATCCACCATAAATAGCGTAATCATAAGCAGTTAATTTGACTAATGCAGGCATTCCTGTACGGACATAAGCAACATCTCTCGGGCTGATATAAGCCTCAACTAATAGTTGGTCTTCCAATGGGACAATTTCCATAATATCTTGACCTGCAGAGATTACCCCGCCAACAGTATTAATACGTATATTCTTAACAATCCCTCTTAATGGAGCCCGTATTAATGCTCGTTCGACCGGATCAGCACGCCCTGCCATATTTTCCCTTGCCTGAGCTAATTCTGCTTCTGTTTTAACTAACTCAGCACTTGCTTCCGTTAAATATTTATTTTTCTTTTCATTTATTTGAGATTGAATATCGGCTGACTGTCGTTCCATTCGCAACAATTCCACAGCAGACATCGCACCTTGTGCAACAATTCCACAGCAGACATCGCACCTTGTGCAACAATAGGTCTTGTTATTGCGATCTCTCTGTCTAATAACGCTTTGCTTTTTTGTAAATTATTTACCCCTGACCCCAGCGCCTCTTTACGTATATTATATACCGTTGTTTCACGCGCTACTAAATCAGCAGCTAATCCCTCTGGGAATTTTAGCTCAGTAGAATAAGCCTCCGCTTTAAGTCTTGCCCGAATAGCTTCCAGATTATCAACTTTCGCTTCACTTTCTCTTAAAATAGCAGACGAGCGAGTATCATCTAGTGTTAATAATACTTGTCCTTTTTCAACAATATCCCCCTCTTTAACCTGCATGCTTTTTAATATCCCAGCATCCAGTGTCTGAATAATTTGTTCCCGGCTGCTGGGAATAATACTGCCCTGCCCACGGGTAACTTCTTCAAGACTACTGTTCCATGCCCAAATAACAAAAATAACTATAAAGATAAGCAACATGGTGATCATCATAAAGCTCTTATGATGTTTTTCGTGCTGAAGTGCTGCATGTAAGTCATTTAGAAGTGCTAAATCCTTATTAGAAAAAGCTTCTTTAGGATGACTTGAAGGCGTCACTTGTTTTTTATTTAATTCATTCATTTCAACGTTCTCAATATTACTTATCTATTTTGGCTTTTGAGTGAACAGTTATTTGTTTTTCTTTTTCATTTTTAGCTAACTGCTGTAAAACCGCATCTCTATGGCCATCCATCACAACTTTACCGTTATCAACAACAATTATTCGGTTGACGATACTCAGAACCTGAGGTCGATGAGTAACAACTAATAATGTTCTTGTACGACACCATGCTGAAATGGCATTTAATGCCTGAATTTCTGAATATTGATCAAGTCCCGTTGTTGGTTCATCAAGTAAGACAACTTTTGGATTTCTCATCGTCATTCTAGCCAAAGCAACAATTTGTTTTTGTCCACCAGAAAGACCTAACCCATTTTCCCCCAAGGACATATCTAATCCTCTTGGATGCTTTTTAATGACTTTATCTAAACCAAATCGCTTTAGTGCTACAATCAAATCTTGATCACTAGAAAAACCATCCATACGAGCTAAATCAAGATTCTCTCTTAAGCTACCTAAAAATAGCCTTGGTTCCTGCTCTAATAACAACACCTGATTACGCAAATAATGGGGATCTATTTGGCGAATATCGACATCATCTAGTGTAATGTTCCCTTGTTCCGTCGGATATAACCCAGCTGCTAATTTTAAAGTCGTTGATTTACCACTGCCAATACGCCCAAGTATTCCGACTTTTTCACCTGGTTTTATTTCAAATGATAAATTTTTCACTGCACTGCTACTATCTTGATTATAAGCAAATGAAACATTTTGGAATTTTATATTTCCATTCATTTGTTTTAACGTAATATATTTCCTATCAGGTTCACGTTCTGAAGGCCTTTCAACGATGCCGTTTACACCTTTTAAGGCGACCCAAGCCTGTTGAAAACGTATAGCTAAACCCGCAATTTGCCCTAATGGTGATAATGCTCTACCAGATAAAATAACTGTTGCAATTAAAGCCCCCATTGTAATTTTATTTGCGGGATCATCACTATGAATTAAATAAGTACCGATAATAACTAAAAATATCGTATTTAACTGTTGCATCATAACAGCAAAATAAATAACAAAATTACTGATATTTTTAACTTTCATTGATGAGGAAGCTGTTTTTGCCGTGTAATAATCCCAACGCTTTTGTGCCCAATTCATTGCATTATTCGTTTTTAACGTTTCTATACCTTCAATAGCTTCTACTGCTAATCCTTGTCTTTGAGATGATTCCTTCATCGATTCATTAATATATTTTGATAAAGGTATTTGAGCTAAAAGCCCAACAATAATAACCAGTGGAATTATCGTAAGTGGTACAAAAGCTAAATTGCCCCCAACAAGCGCAATTACAGATACAAATAAAATTAAAAAAGGCATATCTACTAATGTTAATAAACTCGCACTCGTCATAAAATCACGGACAGATTCGAAATCTCGTAAATTATTAACATAGGAGCCAGATGATATAGGCCTTTCCTGTAACTTAAGATTTGTAACTTTTCTAAATAAAGCAGAACTGATAATTAAGTCAGCCTTCTTACCAGCAATATCAGTTAACCGACCTCGAAGCATTTTGGCTGTAAATTCAAATAATATTGCAAGAATTACCCCAATACTTAAAACCCATAGTGTTTGATAAGACTTATTTGGTATCACTCTGTCATAAACGTTCATGACATATAATGAACTGACAAGTGCTAAAAAATTAATCACAAAAGTAGCAAGAATAATTTGATAGTAATATTTTTTAAAGCGCCATATGACTTTAAAAAACCATGCTTTAGGCATTGAATATTCAGGCAACTCTGAACGTACATCTGTTGTAATACGAGGCTTAATAAACCAGCAATAACCTAAATACTTTTCATTTAATTCCGATTGAGTTAACCATACAGATAAACCATCTACTTGCTGAATTTTATATTTACGCTGTCCAGTTTCATCAAATGAAATTTCTGTTAAAACGGCACTCTCTTCATTTTTTAATAATAATAATACTGGCATAGCCAGAGAGGGAATATCATCTAATAAACGCTGTGATAATGTATTTTCAAATCCTTCACTCTTCAGATATTCAATCAGTGATGAAAAATCAATTCCCATCTTTGCGGTACGGATTGTATGCGCAGTTAGTGTAGCCACGGATAAATGTGTGCCTAATAACTGAGTTGTAAGAGAAAGACCTTCTATGATCAATTTCATAACTACAATATTTACCTTTATTTATTAGTGTGTGAGTGAATTAAGTGCCCAGCGAGAAAGTGTTCCTTGTGCATACAAATAATCAAGCATCCCGTGCCTGAGATCGCCCAATGTCGTGGCATAAGATAATTCAACATCAGATAACTCTTTTTCTGCATTTAAAACATCTAACAAAGAACGACGTGCAACATTAAATTGTAATTGATAAAAATCGACTACTTTTGTCGATGATAAAATTTGTGCATCTAATATCTTTAATTTTTGAGTACTTTTTTGGATATTAATTACCGATAAACGTCTTGCTTCTTCAATGTCTCGAATAACTCTATCCATTCTCTGCTGAGCCGCATTTAACTGACTTACTTTTTCATCAACAGAATATAATGATGAAAAATTAATAATATCCCATGTCACATCAATGCCTATCTGACGATCATCTTTAGTTATATTTCCAGTTAAATTAATTCGTGGTAATTGTTTTTTATTTTCAACTTTAACGCCCATTTTTTTAGCGTCTATATCTGCTTGGCTCACAAGATAGGCAGGATTTTGATTATTATTTTCCGCTGTGAATTCTCTATACATATCACTGACCGTCATTCCATCAAAAGGATTGACAAGATCACTCTCTCCAACAGGAAACCCTGTATATTTTGATAACGTATTTAGCGTTGTCATTAATTCTTTTTCATAATAGTTAATATCTTGCTCTACTAATATTTTTCTTGCTTCTGCCTGAACATATTCAGAAATACGCCCTTCATCATTACGGGCTATCACATTTAATTCAGAGATAATTTTATTATGCCTATCTAAACTTTTTTTCTTTACCACAATAGATTCTTTGGCTAACAATGCTTTTAAATAGAGATCTGATATGGTGTAAGCGACATTTTCTTTAGTTTCACTATATTTAAATTGATAATATTGTTGTTCTTTTTCATTACGTTCAACATCATTTTCTATTCCACCAAAAGAATAGAGATTTAATTCTCCTCTAAGCCCTGGAGTAAAACTATTATTATCATAATCACTTTCATCACGATGATATTGACCTAATAATTTATTTCCAGTGACGCTTATTACAGGAAAATGCTGAGCTCTAGCCTGATTAACTCTTGCAACCGATACATCTATATCAGCTTTAGCTTCTAATAACTCAGGTGCATTATTTAATGAGTTATTTAATATATATTTCAAAGAATTTGCATGTGAATTAAATAATACACCTCCAAAAATAACAAACGTTATTATTTTGAGTTTATTTATAGAAAACACAGATATTACCTCTAGTAAAAAATACAACCTAAATATAGAAATTTATGATTGGATAATAAGGCTGCTCGAACGAGCAGCCTTAAATTTAATTAAAACGGATAATTAGAAAACACCTCCATTATCGATAATATTATTATCGATATAGACATTAGCACCACTTGCACTACTGTAAAGCGTATAAGTATGCTCAGTGCCATCCAATGCAGTTGCTTTAGTTGTTGTGGCGGTAGCAGTAAATGTACCTAAACTTCCTACACCATCAGCCCCCAAATCAACTTTATCATTAGCATCACCAGAAATATAAATCGTTGAATTTGCATTCATACCCAATACATCCGATACTGTTAATTTGACGGTTTGAGATGCATTGTCTGCTTTCAGATCACTGCCAACAGTCATATCAACTTTTTCGAAACCAGCAATACCTTCATCTTTCCCTGCTGCCAGATTGACAGAGATATTCCCTGTCAGAACCAGAGTATCACTACCTTCACCACCGTTAATATAGCCTTGATTACCAATAGGTTTAGGATCATAGTCTTTTGTCAGAACAACGATATCATCACCAGCACCTGCATCAATGGTTATTTTACCATTTGAAATAGTACCTATTTTGATTATGTCATTCCCCTCACCACCATCAATTGTCGTCGCAGCTGAACCTAAAGTTGCACCAGTGGAATCAAATACATCATCTCCTGCCCCTAGTGAAATAGTTGTGTTATATGCCCCTTCAGTGACGGTAACAGTATCATTGCCGTCCCCCATAGAAACAGTAGCACCACCATAAATCCACCCAGCAGTTAAGGTATCGGCATTATCACCGACAGAAACATTACCAGTCAGGTTTTTAGTGATAGTGATATTATCACTACCGTATCCACCTAGAATTTCACCGGATACAGAACCATAAATAGTGACAGTATTAACATCCGTAACTGCGTCAATATTATTGTCATTACCCAGACTGAAATTGCCACCATCCTGATAAACAGAAAGATACTCTTTTGGCAGATTTGACTTAGCTTGAGTACCACTACCCAGATCTAATAAACCAGATAATTCGGTATTATTTTGAGAATTAGCATCCCCCTGAATATATGTATCACTGCCCGATCCTAGATAGATTTGTCCAGCATTTTTTACCCCTGTACGTTTAATCGTAACGGTGTCATCACCGGACTCCATAAAGAGATAACTGCCAGCATACATAACACGCAACGCCGTATTCATACCATCCATAGTAAAAGTATCGTTACCTTCACCAGCATAGACACGGGTATTGGTTAACATATTACCGCGGATCACCATCAGGTCATCGCCAGCCCCTAAATCAACAGTTGTAATACTTTGATTACCATCTGTTTTTGAACCATCAGGTCCATTGTCTGAAGAGTTAGCCACATTGCTGTATGATGAAGTTTCACTACCATCCTGATAATAACCAACATAAATTGTATCGTTATAATCAGTTGTTAACATAGGATCAGCATCACCGCTGTTAGCACCGATGGTATATCCAAAATCGTTTGTTCCCGCTTTAGATGAGGATAACGAATATTTCAGCGTAAAATCACCATCCAGATTACGTAATGAAATCGGGTTACCATCATAAATAACACCAGTAGCAGAAGAGCCAGCGTTATTTACTGTATCTGTCACAGCAGTGGCGTTATCTGATGTTCCTGTAATGGTTGCAACAACTTTCTCCATACCCTCTGCATCAAATGCATTCTTGTTAGCTTCCATTGTTGGATCAACCATAAATGACACGCTCTTAGATCCAGCAGGAATAACAACCGTTACTGTTGATGCACCATCATACGTTACTTTGCCTGTGTCACCATGCAACGTTATTTTTCCGTCGTGCTGAGAGCCTGCAAGCGTTGAATAATCTGGCGCACTGGCATGACCCGCACCATTTGTTAAGGTGATTGTTACGGTCACATCTTGCGTTGCAACAAAATCCAGAGCAACGGTATACACTAATCCAGTAGTACCATCTGTGTCTTCAACGGTTGCAGGAACTTCAGTTACTTCACCAGAAACAGAGGCATCTGCACTAATCTTATCCCCTTTGCTATCCGTTGATGTTGTATCAACACTGATACTCACTGTCGGTAACACATCTGTTTTAGATGTTGCTGTTGCCGGATCACTTTCATTACCACTTGGATCTTTAGCAACTGCGGTCACTTCACTGTTATCTTTTACATTATCCGATGGAATAGTAGTGTTATTACCCTGACTGTCTGGGATCAAATTAGGATCGCTAGATGTCCAGCCATTATCCCCTTTCTCCATTGTTACAGTCTGTTTATCACCATTTTCATCCTCAAAGGTAATTTCAACAGAATCACCTTTATTGGCATCCCCCGGCAGTTCAACGGAAACAGAACCATTATCTTCTGCATTTAATACCGGTGCCGATGGTGCAACCGTATCGACAGTAAAGTCTGTTGCTTTACCCTCACCGCTTGTGTTGCCCGCAGGATCGGTGATTTCTGCTTTAACAGAATAATTACCGTCTGGAGTTGCTTTATCTGCTGGAATAGTGACATCCGCTTTACCCGCGGTCACTTCATCTGCCGTCAGTGTATGCTCAACCGTCTCGGTGGTACCGTCTGGTTTGGTGATCGTCAGCGTCAGGGTGTCACCGGCTTCACTGCCTTTTGGCACTGTCACTTCGGTTTGTACACCGTCTTTTAGCTCATCGGCATTTACACCATTAGCGGCTTCTGGAATAGTCACCACCGGAGTTGTATCTACCACACCGTCACCGTCGGTGTCGCCCGGGATTTGAGTATCGACAGTAAAGTCGGTTGGCTGACCTTTTCCGCTGGTATTACCCGCAGGATCGGTGATTTCTGCAGTGACCGAATAGTTACCGTCTGCCGTCACTTTATCTGCTGGAATAGTGACATCCGCTTTACCTGCGGTTACTTCATCTGCCGTCAGTGTGTGCTCAACCGTCTCGGTGGTACCGTCTGGTTTGGTGATTGTCAGGGTGAGTTTATCCCCTTCCGCGCTACCTGCTGGCACGGTTACTTCGGTTTGTACGCCGTCTTTCAACTCGTCGGCATTTACACCATTAGCCGCTTCTGGAATGGTCACCACCGGAGTAGTATCTACCACGCCGTCACCATCAGTGTCGCCTGGAATTTGAGTATCGACTGTAAAATCAGTTGGCTGGCCTTTTCCGCTGGTATTACCCGCTGGATCAGTGATTTCAGCCGTAACAGAGTAGTTACCGTCTGGAGTTGCTTTATCTGCCGGAATAGTGACATCCGCTTTACCCGCGGTCACTTCATCTGCCGTCAGCGTGTGTTCAACGGTGTCAGTGCTACCGTCAGGTTTGGTGATTGTC
>NZ_NGVR01000001.1:0-480 GCF_002777965.1 Proteus columbae
TTAGTTAGGTAAAGACTGAGTTCGGTATTGAACTGGACTCAGTCCTTTTAATTTTATCTTGATCCGTTCCGTATTGTAATACTTGATATATTCATGAAGTTCTTCTTCTAGTTCATCCAAATCTCTAAATTGCTTTGTATAAAAACATTCTGTTTTTAATATGCCAAAAAAATTCTCTATTACTGCATTGTCTAAACAATTTCCTTTTCGTGACATACTTTGAGTAATACCTTGTTTCTTAAGGCTATTGTGATATCGACTCATTTGGTATTGCCATCCTTGATCTGAGTGCAGTATAAGCTCACCTCCCTGAGTCAATTTCGAAAAGGCTTGGGTAAGCATCTGTTCAATCATGTTGTAATGAGGACGTCTAGCTATTTGGTAGGAAACAATTTCTTGATTAAATAAGTCAAGAATAGGCGAAAGATAAAGCTTTTCACCTTTTACCTTAAATTCGGTGACATCAGTAACCCATTTTTC
>NZ_NGVR01000001.1:488-1668 GCF_002777965.1 Proteus columbae
GTAATGAGGACGTCTAGCTATTTGGTAGGAAACAATTTCTTGATTAAATAAGTCAAGAATAGGCGAAAGATAAAGCTTTTCACCTTTTACCTTAAATTCGGTGACATCAGTAACCCATTTTTCATTGGGCTTGCTGGCATGAAAATTTCTTTTGAGATGATTATCAGCAATTCGGCCTAATTGGCCTTTATAAGAACGATATTTTTTAGGTCTTACAATAGATTTTAGTCCCTGAACCTGCATTAACCGCTGTACTTNGTTGGGCTTGCTGGCATTAAAATTTCTTTCGAGATGATTATCAGCAATTCGACCTAATTGGCCTTTATAAGAACGATATTTTTTAGGTCTTACAATAGATTTTAGTCCCTGAACCTGCATTAACCGCTGTACTTTTTTATGATTAATAACAACTTCATTTCGCAGTACAGCCGTGATCCTTCGATAACCATATCGACCTTTATGTTGATNTTTTTATGATTAATAACAACTTCATTTCGCAGTACAGCCGTGATCCTTCGATAACCATATCGACCTTTATGTTGATGATAAATAGCCTTTATTTTATCTTTTAATAATTTATCTTTTGAATCATGACTGTTTTTTTGATGGTAATAAAACGTACTTTTTGATAAAGAAAGCGCACGTAATAAAACCAAAATAGGATAAACCATTTTTAGTTGATTAACGACGGCAACACGTTGTTTTACCGTCGTTTTATTTCCTGCAATTCTTGTAACTTTTTTAAGCAAGCATTCTCAGCACGTAAATACTCGAGTTCCTTTAAAAGTTCTTTAAGCGATTTATCTTTGTCATTTTTAGGTAATTCTGTTTTCTTTTTAGTCAATGTAGGTCTTCCTTTTTTCTTGGGAGCTAATGCTTTAATACCATGAATATCGATAATATTTTTCCATTCCCATAGAGTTGTAAAGGTTGGAATATTAAAAAGAGCGGCGGTTTCTCTGGTAGAAAGCGAATGTTTTGCCATGTGAGACAATATATGCATTTTTAGCTCAAGAGAATAGATTGCTTTGGATTTTCGAGGTTTAATTCCCTCAATACCATGCAATTGATAAGCGGAGCACCAGTGACGAACCTGAGAAGTATCAATAGAAAAATGCTTAGCCGTTGATAGAAAGCTATTGCCTTCGAGATAAAAATTAATCACATTGAGTTTAAAATC
>NZ_NGVR01000031.1 GCF_002777965.1 Proteus columbae
TGCAAATAAGCCTGTTTGTTCTTCCACTGAACGGTATTTGCTGTCCATTTTATCGCGGCTAAACGAAATATTTGCCGAACCTCCGGGTGTGCCCATTACATTGACACTACCACCTGCACTTTCACTCGATTGTTTCGATTTGTAATCATCAATCGCTTGCTGGCTTTCAAGATGTAAATCACCGCCCACCTTAGCAATAACTTTATCACCTTGCGCTTGAACGCCTTTTAAGGTTGTATCTTGACCGCTTTGTAATGTGAGAGTTTGCCCTGCATTTAATGTGCTATTGGTGTAATAAGTATGGTAGCCATCTTCAAATCCTTTCGCTCGACTACCATTGGCATTAATATTAACCCCAACTCCCCCCGAGCCCACGGTTACGCCAACACCCACAGACGCGCTTTTACTGCTGTTTTTACTGTCTATCGACTCTTGATTTTGTGCTGATTGTAATGTGATATCTCGCGTGGCACTTAAGGTAAGATCACCCCCCGCCTGTAGCTCACTGCCTGTAATGGTGATATCGCCTTGCTCTTTTCCTGTTGCGGTAATAGAGAAGTTTTCACCTGCACTTAAGCTACTGCCTTGGGCAATATTTTGTTGCTGTACACGTTCAGATTCAGAGGAACTTTTACCATAAGCAACATTAGCGCCAATTAATGTTGTACTTTCATTATCAGTACCAGATTGCGCATTATCTAATGCAATTGCACCTGCTGCCTGAGCACCCGAAAGCCCTGCTTTAATACTCTGCAAAGTACTAATTTGGCTATCATCCGTTTCTTTGGCTGCTTTGTATCCCGCAATAGCACCATTAATTGCACTTCCTGCGGTACCACTTAGTGCAACGGTAAAACCACTCTGCTTAGTTTTGGTTTTGCTTAGTTCGGTGTAACTGTTTTCGGTGGACAAAATGTCAACAGAATCCCCTGTAAGAGATATCTCTTTTTTGGCTATCATTTCACTGCCATCAATAGTGAGATTATCCCCTGAACTGATGTGGATACTGCCATCAGTACTACCAATTACACTGCCTTTTTGAGTCACTGCATTACTATTATTGAGTTGCTCAAATGCAGATTTACCCACAGTAAAGCCGATCCCTCCTGTACCACAACTGGCCATTATTGGTAAACAATTGAAAGAATTATGATTTTAGGTGAGAACTCACTATACTCTTACTCGCCAAGCCGGACAGTTGATTATCTGGTTGACAGAAGGGAGTAAGTAGACAGTGAAGAGAGATCCCTGTGTAAAACAGGGATTATTTACTATTAAACTTACGTGAAAAGTTTTCTAAAATACTTTTCACTGGTAAAGAAGCATTTTGCTCAAGATGGTATATTTTATCTTTAATCTTACCCAAATCATCTTCAGATAAACCGCGTATATCCATAGATCTTAACGAGTCGACACAACTGATAAATAAATCATAATCATCAGTATCAATGAGTGATAAAATGATATTTAGCTCATGACTATTTTTTAAATCCCCCAAACATTCAACCAATCTAGTTTTCCAAAATATAGATTTATGCGCTAACTCATTAAATAGGCATACCCAGTCTGGCTCATTGAATTTATTTAAAATTTTAGCAGATTCAACAACAGCGCAATCATACCAATAATCTCCAGGTTCATTATCATTACTAAAATCAGTAATACATAAATCAAATTCTTTATACATGTACATGCCTCAATCGATTGGATTAAAGCCAGGAGTCGGTTTTCCACCAACAGGATACCCAGCTGTAACTTGATTTCCTTTTTTAATCACATCAATTTCTACACCATTAATTATACCACGATGCAACGTTTCACCTGTTGAGCTTCTTTGTCCAATAGCGGAGGAGTTACCAATTTTATTGACAGAATCAATAATGCTTTTATCTGACCAATTCTCTGGAAAAAGTGTACTTGTCTTAATTTTTGATAAGTTCCCATCTGGAAACTGAGTAGTAAACTTCACAACTCTTGTACCGTCTGGATTCAATTTTATTGTTTCTACAGCATAATTTAGATTTTCATTACTCACTGAAGGCGAGTGTCCCCCAATTAATTTATTTGAGTTTCCAACTCTTTGTCCCGTAAGTATCTTGGTTTCTATTTCTGGTGAGATTACTGTTATATTGGGTTGATTAATTATCGAATTAGTTTCTTTCCCTTTTTGCCCGCCACTTTTTACAGCATTATCAATCTTAAAAGAACCTATACTGCTAGATATCCCTTTCCCACCTCCTGATGTAGTGGCTCGCCCATCAATCAATCCACTTTCATTCAGTACAATCACCGTAGCTAAAATACCCGTTAGCTCTTTAAGGTTCTCTGTTTGTGATGAATGTTTAGCAATTCTATTTTCTAATGCTGGTTCAAGTTTAGATATTGAATCTTTCACCATATCTTGGCATTGTGCATTACAATCTGGCAAACCTTCCAATGTTTTCAAGCTATTTAAAGCGCTCTTCATATCATTGGTTGATATGCCCCATCCTTCTGCTTGTGCCTGAAGTTTCTTGTCTAGTTTATCAATATCTTGTTGTAACTGTTTTCTCTCTTCTGGGGTCTTAGCTTTCGCGTGAGTATCGACAAAACTAATAATTTGTTCAGAATGTAAGAAATTATTCTCAACCACCACTTTCCCAGCTTGGGCGGCATTGGCAACACCTGCGCTATTATCGCTGATTAAACCGCCAGCAATGCCTGAAGCTAACGTTGCCCATGCACTTATATTTTGCTTTTCAGTCTCAGTCAGTTCTTCGGGGGTTTTGCCATAAAGAGATTGCGATAAAATACCCACCGTTTCGCCTGTCATCGCACCCGTGGCTTGTGCTGCCACATTTTCACCTTTTGCCAGTGCAAGACCCGCATTCACAAANAGATTGCGATAAAATACCCACCGTTTCGCCTGTCATCGCACCCGTGGCTTGTGCTGCCACATTTTCACCTTTTGCCAGTGCAAGACCCGCATTCACAAAACCATGCGCTATCGTGCGCTGAATATCATTTTCAACACTGCTACCCTGAATTTGGTTTTTCACTTCATTGGCAAGATAAGGTGCTGAACCATCAGCAATTGCAGCTACAATATTGTTACCCATCATACCTTGTGTAAATGCGGTAACCGCTTGAATAGCTCGGGTATATTTACCGCCAGTGCCAAAG
>NZ_NGVR01000002.1 GCF_002777965.1 Proteus columbae
CGAGGAGGTGCATTCTACATCTTCCTCATTCAGTGTCAAGCGTTTATTTTCAAGGCTTTTCACTTTTTTTCTTCGTTCTCTTGGCTAACTCACTTAGCGTGGTTTGCCGTGACAACGAGGGCGCATTATAGGGAGTTTTGTGAAGCTGGCAACACTTTTTTTGAGTTTTTTTACTGACCGTTGAATTTTCAATCAAATTGCACTTAAAGCGCCAGTTTTCTGAGCGATTCAAAGCCAAAACCCGCTAAAACAGGTTTTAATAATTCGCTATTCTCATCTTCTTTTAAACAATAAGCGAAGCTAATCTCATTTGAACCTTTTATTTTCGCTTGATTTACGACCAACCACGCAGTTCTTCGTGCAATTGCAGCACCAGAATCGATAATTCGTGTGCCATCAGGTAAAACAGAAAGAAGTTCATCAGCTAATAAAGGGAAATGAGTACAACCTAATACCACAGTATCAGGTGGCTCTTTCATTTTTAGCCAAGGTGTAAGGATTTTACGAAGCTCATCCAAAGAAACGGCTTCACCATGAAGTTTTCTCTCAGCTAATTCCACCAGCTCAGCAGAACCTAAAGAGTGAACCTTGCAATCAGTCGCAAAGCGTTCAATAAGTTCATGGGTATAAGGACGTTTAACTGTTGCTCTTGTTGCTAATAATCCAACCACGCCATTACACGTTAATTTAGCTGCCGGTTTAATAGCTGGCACAACGCCTACAATAGGAATATCAGTAAATTTGGCACGTAAAGCAGGGAGGCTCACTGTGCTTGCTGTATTACACGCAATAACAATGGTGGCGAGATCATGTTTTTCAGCAACCGCGCTAACTATTTGAACAACACGGTCAATAATAAAGTCTTGTGATTTCTCACCATAGGGGAAAGCTTCATTATCGAAAACATAGATATAGTGAGCATCCGGTAGTTTTTCACGGATCTCACGATAAACAGATAAACCGCCAACCCCTGAATCGAAAACCAATACAGTAGGGTTAGCGGTAAGTTGTGCATCAGAAGTTGTAGCTTCCTGTAAGGAAGTATTCACGTCCTGGCGTGCGATAGCCATAAGCTGTCTCATAATCTTTATCAAACAGGTTGGCTATTCTACCACGAATTGAGAGATGTGATGTAATAGGATATGAAGCAGTTAAATCCCAAATACTCACACCACCTAAAGAAACATTCTCATAAGTCCCATAATCTTTATCTGTCCGTTGACCGATATATTGGTAAGTTACCCCCATATCGAGTTTCTCGACTTGCCAATCAAGTTGATATTTCAGTTGTTGACGAGCACGACGATCAAGACGTTGATGCGTTTCTTTATTTCTTGCATCTATATATTGAAGGTTAAAGGTGTGATGAAAAATCCACGTATCCATTTCACCCGTAAATTCCACACCTTTAATTAAGGCCTTACCAACATTGTAATTACGGTATGGGTAACTCGATTCACCTTGGATCAAAGAATTCACATCATTACGATACGCAGTTAATCGCCACTCTAAAGGCCCTGTTAATCCTTCAAGACCCCCTTCCCACTGCTTACTCTTTTCAGGTTGTAAGTCTGGATTACTTCCCCACTCACTATAAAGTTGCGTCAATGTGGGTGCTTTAAATGCCGTACCATAACCACCAATCACACGATAACCCTCAACAAATTCCCAACCTAGGTTAGTTTGCCAAGTCGTGTGCCAGCCATATTCCGAGTGTTTATCAGAACGCACTGAAGCTTCAGCGATAATCTCACCTAGCTTTTGTTGTCCTGTTAGATATAAGCCCGTATTGTCGAAGTGTTCTTTATTAGGAAATCCATTAGAGCCGGCTTTAATAGATTGACGTTGCCAATCAACACCACCACCAATACTGCCATTCCCTAACAAAAGGTGATTTCCCCACTGCACATTATATTGTTCAGAATTGGTAAAACGGCTTCCTTTACCATAGCGACCATAACGAGGATCATAGTCATAATCTTTGGTGTAGTTATAGCTAGTATTTAAAGAAGAAGAGTAGTTATCACGGTGGAACTTCACGCCGCCATCATAGGTGCGACTAAATAGTGCTCTTGTATCCGTTAAGATATCGTTATAACTGTCATAATAAGCATCATAAGCCGTGCGATTATCAAAACCATAAGCACGTGCATATAAAGAAACATCATCGTTAATATCGTGATTAACCCCTAACCATAGTGACTTATTCATAAAGCCATCGCGATCAGGTTGTGGATGTCCAGCAGTATTTCCATTCGCTTCTACATCATAACCTTTGGTATAGAGATAACTGCCTGCTGCGGTTAATGTCGTTCTATCCCCGACTTTCTGTTTTACAGAGCCATCATATTCTTGATAGCCATGAGAACCCATTGTGGCGTTAAGTGTTCCTCCTTCCGTTTTTCTTTCTGTGAGGATATTAATCACGCCACCAATCGCATCTGAACCATAAATAGAAGAACGAGGCCCTCTTATATATTCAATACGTTGAACAAGAGAAAGGGGAATTTGGCTAATATCAGAGCTACCAGACACATTAGCCTGATTTAAACGCACACCATCCACTAAAATAAGAACATGACGAGATTCAGCTCCACGAACATAAATAGAGCTCATCTGTCCTATTCCTCCGTTTTGCCCCACATCAATACCCGGCATTCTGCGTAATACATCAATAACACTATTACTCTGCCAACGATCAATTTGTTCACGTTCAACAACCGTAATTGGCGCTAAAATAGAAGATGAGGGTTCTTGAAAACGATTTGCTGTCACGCTTAACGTATCGCTGTTATTTGCAAATACATTAAAACTGCCCGCCATAACACTCAAAGCCACACTCGAAATGAAAAAAACATTTTTATTATTCATGAATAATCTGCATCCAACAAAATAAGTAGCAGGATGCCGCCAAAATTAAATAAAGCGCGTATTTAATTTAAGATGCGACAGGTCTTCGGCAGGTCTTCGGACTTTAGGTTAAAGAAACAAATTTATATCTTTAAGATAATGACTTCCCACTGCACTTATATAAGTGCTTTGCAGTGTCTTTTATTATCCTTGAGCCTATTACCGCTGCGCGTCAGTTCTGGCTTTGCACCAGATTCCCTTTTCACTCCTATTAGGAGACCGAATAACTATGCTACGATTTCAAATCCACTGAGTCCAGAAATTGAACATGAAGAATACTGGACATCTTCATGAGGATCTCTACAATTTCGCTCGCTTAACTTTATTACTGCCAAAAAAAGGCGAGATACCATGCAGAATTCATTACCAACGCAAACATATCAGTCTCAACTGAATGAAAAAACACAACGTCTACAAACAATGATGGCTCCTTTTAATGCGCCTGAAGCAGAGGTTTTTTCATCACCAGAACAGCATTATCGTATGCGTGCGGAATTCCGTATCTGGCATGAAGAAGATTCTCTCTATCATATTATGTTTGACCAAGAGACTAAGCAGCGCATTCGTGTTGACCAATTTCCGGTTGCCAGCCAACTTATTAATAAAATGATGGTTGCCTTGTTGGCAGAAATAAAAGACAAACCGACACTCAGAAAGAAACTGTTTCAAATTGATTATCTTTCTACGTTGAGTAATAAAATTATTGTCTCCCTGCTTTATCACAAGAAAATTGATGAAATCTGGCAACAAGAAGCAATGGCATTACGCCAATCATTAATTGCTCAAGGTTTTGATGTTCAATTAATTGGTCGTGCATATAAAACGAAAATTATGCTTGATAACGATTTTATTGATGAAGTACTACCTGTCGCGGGTAAAGAGATGATTTATCGCCAAGTTGAAAATAGCTTCACGCAACCTAATGCACAGGTCAATATTAAGATGTTGGAATGGGCATTAATGGCAACGGAGAATGCAAAAGGCGATCTTCTTGAACTGTATTGCGGTAACGGTAACTTTTCATTAGCGCTTGCACGTAATTTTGAACGAGTACTCGCAACAGAAATTGCAAAGCCGTCTGTGCATGCAGCGCAATACAATATTGCAATGAATCACATTGATAATGTAAAAATTATTCGTATGTCAGCGGAAGATTTTACGCAAGCTATGAATGGTGTAAGAGAATTTAAACGTTTAGAAGGGATTAATTTAAAAGATTACCAGTGTGAAACCATTTTTGTTGACCCACCTCGTAGTGGTTTAGATGAGAAAACTGTAGAGTTGGTTAAAACTTACCCTAGCATTTTATACATTTCTTGTAATCCAGAAACACTATGCGAAAATCTAGAAACTCTAATTAAAACACATAAAATCAGCAAATTAGCATTGTTTGATCAATTCCCTTATACCCATCATATGGAATGTGGTGTGTTATTAGAAAAAAGATAACCTCTTATTTTGTTTGTTATAGTTAAAAATGCTTCAATAACCCGCATAAAAACAAAAACACCAGCAAGATAACTTGCTGGTGTCAAAATTTCGCTGTGTTTACAACAAAGAGATAAGTACAGACTAGTACTGTTCTGCTTGTGATGCTTTTTCAGCTTCTTCTGCCTGTATACGTAGGCGTTGACGCTGTTTGAACTGGCGATAAATCCACAACGCAACGATAACGATACAAACTGAAGAGAAGAAATTTGAACCCCATTCAGGGTTAACGGTTCTGGTGTAAGCGTTATAACCAAATAAGCCTAATAAAAAGAATGAAAAAATCAGCTTAGGCATACCATCAGTCATGGGTTGATTTAAATAGCGCTGATATAAACAGTAAACTGCCAAGATTAAACTGATGAGTGGGAAAACTGACCACGACTCAATAAACGGGTTAAAAAGACTTGAATAAGTACCATGTAAAGCGACACCAATGACTGTGGCAAGTAATAGCGTGCTTTTTTCACAGCGATTTTGTTCCATCATTTGTCTCCTTTCTGATGCGTTTTTTTCTTTATCTCTGGGTTATCTTGTAGAGGTATGTGCGTTTCTTGCTCACGTCGATACCAATAATAGGCACCTTTAGCAATCATTCGCAGTTGTATAACTAATCTTTCTTCTAATTGTTGACGCTTTTCAATATCGATATCCAGTGCTTCTGCGCCTGCACTAAATACAATAGTGACCATTGCTTCAGATTGCATTTCTGTAAAATAACGTGGCATATGGCTCTCTTGCTCAAGATAGTCTGCCAGTTCTGCAATAAAATGTTGGATCTCTCGTGCGACAGCCGCACGAAACTCAGCTGAAGTCCCTGAACGTTCACGAAGTAATAATCGAAACGCATTAGGATTATTACCAATGAATTCCATAAAAGTTGCTACTGATGTTCTGATAACACTGCCACCTTTTGCAATGCGTTGACGAGCTTGGCGCATCAATTGACGTAACATCAATCCACTTTCATCAACCATGGTAAGCCCAAGTTCATCAACATCTTTAAAATGACGATAAAATGAGGTGGGTGCAATGCCAGCTTCTCTAGCCACTTCTCGTAAACTTAGACTTGTAAAGCTACGCTCGGCACTGAGTTGGCTAAAAGCAGCTTCAATTAAAGAGCGACGGGTTTTTTCTTTTTGTTTAGCTCTAATGCCAATATTATTACTCACAGAAATCCTGATAATCCTAATTTGGTTTATACTCAATATATCAAACTTTGTTAAAAAAGCAGTGCGTACAATCATCTATCAAGACACATTCTCATAAAAACTCAACAAAGTGTGACTAATGCCCTTAATGTCCGTTGGGCTATTATTCATTGTAATGTTAATATAGCGTTGTCGGTTTGTATAAAACAGGTCTCTTCCTATGCAACATTCTCATTTCGATGCAATTGTGATCGGTTCAGGTCCTGGTGGTGAAGGCGCGGCCATGGGGCTTGTTAAACAAGGAAAGCGCGTCGCTGTTATAGAACGTTATAACAAAGTCGGTGGGGGCTGTACTCACTGGGGAACTATTCCTTCAAAAGCCCTACGTCATGCAGTAAGTCGTATTATCGAATTTAATCAAAACCCGCTTTACAGCGACCAATCTCGTCTTATTAACTCTTCTTTCTCTCAAATACTTCGCCAAGCCAGTACCGTAATTAATCAGCAGACTAAAATGCGTCAAGGTTTTTACGAGCGTAATAATTGTACGATGTATTCGGGTGAAGCTGCATTTATTGATGAGCACCGGATCAGCGTACGTTATCCTGATGGTACTTGCGATATTCTTTCAGCTGATAGTTTTATTATTGCAACAGGCTCACGCCCATATTGCCCGCCAGATGTCAATTTCTCTCATTCTCGCATTTATAACAGTGACACTATTCTCGATTTAGAGCATGAGCCTCACCATGTCATTATTTATGGTGCTGGTGTCATTGGTTGTGAATATGCCTCTATATTTAGAGGATTAAGAGTAAAAGTAGATTTAATTAATACTCGTGATCATCTATTGTCTTTCCTTGATCAAGAGATGTCTGATGCCCTTTCTTATCACTTCTGGAATAACGGCATTGTTATTCGTCATAATGAAGAATATGAAAGCATTGAGGGTGTCGATGATGGTGTTATTGTACATCTAAAATCAGGTAAAAAAGTCAAAGCAGATTGTCTACTTTATGCGAATGGTCGAACAGGAAATACTGACACTCTGGGCTTAGAAAACGTTGGTATTAAAACAGACAGTCGTGGGCAAGTTTCTGTTAATGCACATTACCAAACCAGTTGTGAGCACATTTATGCAGTTGGTGATGTCATTGGTTATCCAAGTTTAGCTTCAGCTGCTTATGATCAAGGCCGAATTGCAGCTTTAGCAATTACAACTGGAAAATCAGAAACACATTTAATTGAAGATATTCCAACCGGGATCTACACCATTCCTGAAATTAGTTCTGTTGGTAAAACAGAGCAACAACTCACTGCAATGAAAATTCCTTATGAAGTGGGACGTTCTCAATTTAAACATCTGGCAAGAGCACAAATTGCAGGTATGAATGTAGGGAGTTTGAAAATTCTCTTTCACCGTGAAACCAAACAAATTTTAGGTATTCACTGCTTCGGTGAGCGTGCCGCTGAAATTATTCATATCGGTCAAGCGATTATGGAGCAAAAAGGTGAAGGCAATACTATCGAGTATTTCGTTAATACTACCTTCAACTATCCAACAATGGCAGAAGCCTATCGTGTTGCCGCACTTAATGGTTTAAACCGCTTATTTTAATGCGTTTTGTTTTTCTGCATAAAATACGGTCATATGTTCACGGATTGTCTCTGCTAACTGTTCATAACGATTACGCAAAGGCGATCCGGGACGATAAACCAAAATAATAGAACGTGATGGATTGGGATCAGTACATTCTAGATAACAAACCCCATCACGTTTTTGTTCTTGAGGTACCGATAAATCAGGTAATAAGGTTATTCCACTACCGGCAGCGACCATATTACGCAATGTTTCTAAGCTCGTTGCTCTAAAGTGAGTGTCTTCTTTTGCACCTGCTTGGAAGCAGAACCCTAACGCTTGATCACGTAAACAGTGCCCATCTTCTAACATTAATAAACGCTGACCCGCTAAGTCGCCCATTGGCACAGATCCACGTTCATGCCATGGGTGTCCTTCATAAATTGCTAATTTCATTGGCTCTTCAAATAGAGGTACTTCAATAAACGGTGCACTCTCTTTTACCATTGCCAAAATGGCACAATCGAGTTTTCCGCTATCTAATTGAGCTAATAAGCTATGAGTTTGTGCTTCATGAAGATACATCTCTAACTTAGGATAGTTTTTATGTAATTCAGGAATGATATGAGGCAATAAATAAGGGCCAACAGTAGGGATAAGCCCAATATGTAAAGGTCCTGCCATACTTTCGCCTTGCAATGAAGCCATTTCTTGTAGCACTTTGACTTCACGTAAAACGGTTTTCGCTTGATCCACCAGCAATAAGCCTTGTTGAGTAAACAAAACCTTACGGCTCGTTCTTTCAAGTAACATTACACCGAGTTCATCTTCAAGTTTACGAATTTGACCACTTAATGTTGGCTGACTCACATGGCAAGAATCTGCCGCACGACGAAAATGTTTATGCTCAGCTAGAGCCACCAGATATTCCAAGTCACGGATATTCATTGCAGATCCTACATTTATTGCTGATAGTTAATGTCTATAGATAATATAGTAACTGATAAATTTTTCTATCAGTCGAATGTTATTCTGTCTCTCTTTTTCGATATTTTCTAAATAAACAACTCAAAAAACGAATTACTTCATACTATAAAGAATTCAAAATGAATATAGATATTATCGGCAATTTAAAATAAAAGAACAGAGTGAAATTCACCCTGTTCTTTTTGAATAACAGTAAGTTGTCTTAAATAAGCTCTTTGCTTATTTATCCATATTTAAAACTGATTTGGCTTTTACTATCGCATAAGCGACCTGTTTTTGAGAAACACCACCTTTTGCAAGACGTTTATCTAAACAAGATTGAAGCGATAAAATATCGTACACATCAATCATAATTTTACTATTAAACATCTGTAATTCAGAAAGAGAGAGTTCTTCAATCGCTTTACCTTGCTCAATGGCGCAAACCACCACTTCACCCACAATATGGTGAGCTTCACGAAATGGCACACCTTTAGCAACAAGATAATCAGCAAGTTCAGTGGCGTTAGCATAACCTTGTTTCGCGGCTTCTTCACAACGAGAGCGACGGATTTGAAGCCCATCAAGAACAAGCGTTGCCATGTGCAAACAATCAGACCATGTATCGATAGCGTCAAACAGCCCTTCTTTATCTTCTTGCATATCTTTATTGTAAGCGAGAGGCAGACCTTTTAAGGTCATCATCATGCCAGTTAATGCACCTTGCACTCGTCCACATTTCCCGCGGATAAGCTCAAGTGCATCTGGGTTTTTCTTTTGTGGCATTAATGATGAACCAGAAGTCACTTTGTCTGATAATTCAATAAAACCCGCTTCACCACTATTAAAGAAAATAAGATCTTCTGCAAAACGCGATAAATGCACCATACCAATAGCCGCAGAGGATAATAGCTCTAAGACATGATCACGATCGGATACACTATCTAAACTATTATTGGTTGCACTCGCAAATCCCAGCCATCCTGCTAATTGTTCACGATCGATATCATAAGCCGTACCTGCTAGCGCACCACATCCCAATGGACTAACATCCAAACGTTTTAACGCATCTGCTAGGCGACTTTCGTCTCTGGCTAGCATTTCATTGTATGCTAAACACCAATGTGCAAAAGTGACTGGCTGAGCACGCTGTAAATGGGTATAACCTGGCATCACCGCATTTTGATTTTGTTCTGCGGTGATAACTAAGGCTTTTTGTAGCTCAACAATGGCTTGGCGAAGATGAATAACTTCTTCTTTACACCATAATTTTAAGTCTGTTGCGACCTGATCATTACGGCTACGACCCGTATGTAATTTTTTACCTAAATCACCCACTTTGGCAATAAGTTTACTTTCAACCCAGCTATGAATGTCTTCTGCATCACTTTGCAAAATAGACTGCGGGTTTGCTGTTACTTCTTCGGATAATTCATTTAAAGCTTGCTCAAGTTGAGCTTGTTCATCTTGCGACAATACGCCAACTGTGACTAACGCTTTAGACCAAGCAACTGAGCCAAAGATATCCTGTTGTGCCAGTCGAAAATCAAACCGCAGTGAATCATTGAATTGTTTAAACCGTTGATCAGCTTCCTGACTAAAACGTCCACCCCAGAGTGCCATAATCGCTTCCTGTATTTATTCTGTGTAATAAAAGAGTGAGAGTGATGCCTTCTATATATAGCATCACTCTATTGTCTAACCTTATTTCTTGCTCAATGCACGAATACGTGATGGTAAAGAATATAAACGAATAAACCCTTCAGCATGGCTGTGATCGTAAACTTCATCTTCACCAAAGGTCGCAAATTCTTCAGAATACAGACTGTTATCTGATTTCTTCTGGATAGCATTAACATGACCTTTATAAAGCTCTAAAACCACTTCACCATTAACATCATTTGCCAGTGATTCTGCAGCGGCTTGCAGTGAAGCACGAATTGGCGTGAACCAACGACCGTCATACGCCACATAAGACATCTCTAAACCTAATTGCTGACGCCATTTAAAAGCATCTCTATCAAGCACAAGTTGCTCAACACCACGCAGAGCCGCCATCATGATCGTGCCCCCCGGAGTTTCATAGCAGCCACGAGATTTCATTCCCACTAAACGGTTTTCAACAATATCAATACGTCCGATACCATGTTTAACGCCCAGTGCATTTAGGGTGTCTAAACATTCAAAAGGTGATTGTGTTTTACCGTTGACGGCAACAACTTCACCTGCTTTTACAGTGACAGTAACGAGTTCTGGTGTTTCTGGTGCTTTCTTCGGATCAACCGTCCATGCCCAACAATCTTCGTTTGAAGCATTCCACGGGCTTTCTAATACGCCACCTTCTGTTGAGATATGCCATGCGTTTTCGTCACGGCTATAAATTTTCTCAAGCGTTGCTGTGGTTGGAATATTACGAACTTTCAGATAATCCAGTAACGCTTCACGAGAACGCAAATCCCACTCTCTCCAAGGCGCGACCACTTTAAGTTGCGGAGCAAGTGCCGCATAAGTACTTTCAAAACGAACCTGATCGTTACCTTTACCCGTTGCGCCATGAGCAACAGCATCAGCGCCTAATTTTAAGGCTAGTTCGACCTGTGCTTTAGCAATAACAGGACGTGCCATTGAAGTACCTAATAAGTAGCTGCCTTCATATAACGCACCTGTTTTTAATACTGGGTAAACGTAGTCTTTGATAAATTCTTCGCGTAAATCGATGATATGACATTCAGAAGCGCCTGATGCTAACGCCTTTTGCTCAACACCCACTAAATCATCACGGCTTTGTCCCACATCAGCGACAAATGCAACAACTTCACAATTATCATAATGTTCTTTTAGCCACGGAATGATTGCCGAAGTATCCAATCCACCAGAGTATGCCAGTACGATTTTTTTTATGCCTTTAGTCATAGTGATAACCTTCAATTCCCAATTTGTTTAAATTCTGCCAACGAGTAAACAGCGATAATATTTCTAGAGTGATTTTTAAGCTAAAATCCGGGTTCCAACTGCAACACCATTAAATAGTGCTGTCAGTTTTTCGGCATGACGCCAACTTGCAATTTCAACAGGCCGGCCTAGTGTTTTAGCCGCTTCTAATGCCGCGTTAACTTTCACTATCATGCCGTCAGTGATAATGCCTTGGTCGATTAATACCTGTGCTTTTTCTGCTGACATCTCGGCAATCTTCTGGCCTTTACCATCTAAAATGCCACTAACATCGGAAAGTAGAACTAAATCAGCGCCTAATGTTTCAGCAATAGCCGTTGCCGCTTGGTCAGCATTCACATTCATCAGCTCACCTTTTTCAGTCATACCAATAGAACTGATAATAGGTAGATAGCCAGCCCCCAATAATAAATTGAGTAAATCAGGAGAGCCGGGGTTTGCATTTCCTACATGGCCTAACTCTTCATTGATTTGAGTAACTTTAGATAATTGTCCATCACCCAAAGAAAGCCCCACACCATTAAGCCCAAACTTAGTTGCCCACGATAACAAGGTTTTATTGGCGCTTCCGGCAAGTGCCCCTGTGATGATGTCTATCTGATCAGCGGGTGTGACACGAAGCCCCTGCTTTTTCACCACAGGTAATTGCAATTTACCCATCAACTCATCCACTAAACAGCCACCACCATGTACGATGACTAACGGACGAAAATGCGTTGAACGATACTGTTGTAATGCAGTGAAAAACCGCGTTAACGCTTCTTCATTATCAAGGAGCACACCACCCAGTTTGATAATTAATGGTTCCATGAAACTTCCCTACTCATTATTTAAATAAGTGATTCGGTTTCAGCGAAACCAAACCGAATGTTCATACATTGCACCGCTTGTGCAGCAGCCCCTTTCAACAAGTTATCTTCAACACCGACCACAATCAGATGTTCACCTTGTTGAGCAAATCCGATATCACAAAATGCGGTTCCTACAACGGCTTTTAATGCAGGTAATCCTTTTTCATAAACACGCACTAATGGTTTATCTTGATAAGCATCTTCAAAGACTTGTCTTACATCTTCTTGTGTCACACCTGCTTTTAACTTACAGGTGATAGTGGCTAAGATCCCTCTGGCAAAATTGCCTAAATGAGGTGTAAAAATCACATCAATACCCAGATGTGTTGCAATTTCAGGTTGATGACGATGCGTAAACACACCATAAGGTTGCAAACTCACTTCACAAAAGCTGCTGGTTAAAGAGGCTTTTCTACCTGCACCACTCACACCGCTAGTCGCATTAATCACAGGCCACTGTGCTGTATCTAAAAGTCCCGCTTCCACTAACGGTTTTAGTGACAACTGAGAGACTGTTGGATAACAACCTGGCACCGCAATTAATTGCGCCTGACTAATAATGTCAGCATTCCATTCAGCCAGCCCATAAACTGCCTGTGATAACCAATCAGTATTCTTATGCTCAAATCCATAGTATTGTTGATAAAAATGCTTGTTTTGTACTCGATAAGCACCAGACAAGTCGAATACCACACAACCTTGCTCTAAAAAGACAGGGGCGATGTCATGGCTAACTTCATGAGCTGTTGCTAGAAAAACGATATCAATATTTTCAGCAGCTTTAGCAACATCAACCATTGGTTCGAGTGGGAGATCCACTAAACCACGATATTGTGGATGAAGTTCAGAAAAGCACTTTCCTGCATCTGCACTTTGAGCTGATACCATCAGTCTGCTCAAATTCACATGAGGATGCTGCTGAAGATAGGCGGCTAATTCAGCGCCAGTGTAACCACTTGCTCCTACAATCAGAGTATTTAACATGTCATTCTTACCTTGTACTATGAACACAAACCGATTAATGTATTTTTATTCAAAAAAAGTGCATGAATATTGATACTATTATGAAGAAAGGCTGTCAACAGTGAATATTAAATTACCTACATTTATTGAGATTTATCGTCAATTAATTGCAACACCTTCGATCAGTGCAACAGATGCTAAAAACGACCAAAGCAACGAAGCACTGATTAATTTACTTGCTAATTGGCTGGAAACATTAGGTTTTTCAATTGAGATCCAACCCGTGCCCGAAACGCGCGGTAAATTTAACCTTTTGGCAACATTAGGATCAGGTAAAGGTGGGTTATTACTCTGTGGTCACACTGACACAGTACCGTTTGATGAAGGCCGTTGGACGCAAGATCCTTTTACACTGACAGAGAAAGAAAATAAGTTATACGGCTTAGGTACTGCCGATATGAAAGGCTTTTTTGCCTTTATTCTCGATGCATTGCGGGATGTAAATACTAAGACGCTAGCTCACCCTCTCTATATTCTTGCCACCGCAGATGAAGAAACCTCTATGGTAGGGGCACGTTATTTTGCCGCTCATACAGCAATTCGCCCTGATTTTGCCATTATTGGCGAACCTACATCGCTAAAACCTATTCGTGCTCATAAAGGACATTTATCGAATGCAATACGTATTACAGGGCAATCAGGGCATTCTAGTGATCCAGAAAAAGGGGTGAATGCAATAGAACTGATGCATGAATCGATTACTCACCTGAGTACACTGCGCGATACGTTAAAAACTCGCTATAACAACCCCGCGTTTGTTATCCCTTATCCAACAATGAACTTTGGTTATATTAATGGCGGTGATGCAGCAAATAGAATTTGTGCTTGCTGTGAATTGCATATGGATATTCGCCCATTACCGGGATTAACGCTGCAAGACTTGGATGATTTACTTCACGAAACATTAGCGCCAGTCAAAGCACGTTGGCCGGGTCGTTTAAGCGTTGAAGCGTTACACGATCCTATTCCGGGTTATGAGTGCCCAACCGATCATAAAATGGTTGCCGTGATCGAAAAACTATTAGGTGAGAAAGCGCAAACCGTGAATTACTGTACTGAAGCGCCGTTTATTCAAGATCTCTGCCCTACTTTAGTTTTAGGCCCAGGTTCTATTGAACAAGCACATCAACCTGATGAATTTATTGATATGGCATTTATTGAGCCGACTCGTGAATTAATGGGGCAATTAATTGAAAACTTCTGTTTAACAGAGAAAACCCTATAATAAAAAAATAACCCTATCGATTGATGTTGATAGGGTTATTTATCTTCAGTCTGACTTAATAGCTAGCGTAACCAATTTGTTTTGGCGAGTTGAACAATTTCATCGCCTCGACCATTAATAATCGCTTTCATCATATACAGGCTAAACCCTTTTGCTTGTTCAAACTTCACTTCAGGAGGCATTGAAAGCTCTTGTTTTGCGGTTACCACATCCACAATCACAGGACCATCATGTTCAAAAGCCTCTTTTAGCGCATTATCGAGATCTTCACCTTTTTCTACTCGAATACCCTTGATACCAGATGCATTCGCAATAGCGGCAAAATCTGGATTATGTAAATCCGTACCATCAGTTAAATAACCACCCGCTTTCATCTCCATCGCGACAAAGCCTAATACACTGTTATTAAAAATAATCACTTTGACGGGTAAATTCATTTGAGCTAATGAGATAAAATCACCCATTAACATGGTAAATCCACCATCACCACACATTGCCACAACTTGGCGCTTTCTATCTAACGCCTGTGCACCAATGGCTTGAGCCATCGCATTTGCCATAGAGCCATGATTAAACGATCCCAGCAAACGACGTTTTCCATTCATTCCAACATAACGCGCTGCCCACACTGTTGGCGTTCCTACATCACAGGTAAAAATAGCATCATCATTTGCAAGTTCACTTAATCGACGCGCTAAATATTGTGGATGAATAAGTTCACGCTCACTAGGTTGTGCAAGTGCATCCAGATCTTGTCGTGCTTTCGCATAATGTTTTAATGAAGCATCAAGATGAGTCGTGTCTGTTTTCTCTTTTAAACGAGGCTGTATCGCATTTAGTGTAGCTTTAATATCGCCAATCATCGCCATATCAACATGACAATGCGAACCGAGACTACTAGGATTAATATCGATTTGAATAATATTGGCTTTTGATGGATAAAATGCACGATAAGGGAATTGTGTTCCTAATAAAACAACTGTATCGGCATTTTCCATCGCATGATAACCCGATGAAAACCCGATTAATCCGGTCATTCCTACACTGTAGGGATTATCCCACTCAATATACTCTTTACCACGCAATGCATGAACAATCGGCGCTTTTAAGGTTTGAGCAAGTTTAATCACTTCATCATGCGCAAGCGCACAACCAGCACCACACATTAAGGTGATATTTTTTGCATTATTGAGTGCATCAGACAGTTTTTCAATTTCAAAACGGTTTGGCATGATAAGCGGTTGTTGTAAAGGATACCAATTCTCTGAGGCATCTTCTGGGGCTGGTTTTAGTGCAACATCTCCTGGTAAAACAACTACTGCAACCCCTTTTTTCAAAATAGCGGTTCGCATTGCAATAGCAAGCACTTGAGGGATCTGCTCTGGGTTTGAGACTAATTCACAGTAATGGCTGCATTCGCGGAAAAGTTCTTGAGGATGTGTTTCTTGAAAATAATTGCTACCAATTTCAGCGGAAGGAATATGCGCAGCAATAGCTAACACAGGAACATGATTACGATGGCAATCAAAAAGCCCATTGATAAGATGTAAATTTCCTGGCCCACAAGAGCCAGCGCAAACCGCTAATTGACCATTAACTGCCGCTTCTGCTCCTGCGGCAAACGCCGCGACTTCTTCATGGCGGGTTCCCATCCACTCAATCGTTCCCATCTTTCGCAAGCTATCACTTAATCCATTGAGAGAATCGCCTGTTACGCCCCAAATACGTTTTACACCTGCATTATGGAGTACTTTAGCAATATAGGTTGCAACTGTTTGCTTACTCATGGTGATGTTTTTCCTCTGTTTTGGGTGAATTACGCCTCTGCGAGCGACACTTATCTCCTTCTCATATTCTGTTTCTCTTCCTCATCAGCTTGCAGAGAAAATTATCTTACTAACTCAAATATAAAGAATAACACCAATCACTATAATGTCACGGTGGAGATAAAATCAGCCACCAAAAATACAAAAAATAAAATATCACTTCCAAATACATTCATTAAATTTATAATAACCGCACCAAATAAGAATATATCTCATTAATAACGTATTATTATTTATTAAATTATAGACAACGCCTTCTTATAGGATTATTTTAATAATTAAAATTATTTTTAATAATGATTTTTCTCTTCACATTTTTATTAACAATTAAGCTGACTCATTTCAGCCTTACTCACTGTCTTTATTAAAAAATTTAACTTCCCCCCATTTGTTAATAAATTTATCACCATTGTATTATTTCATGCACCATGAAAAAGAGGTATGAAATAAACATGACATTGGTCACGCTACCTTTTGCTTTTTGTCCTCTAGAATAAAGCCTGATTATTTTTCAACGGAGATTAACGGATGGACAAAAGTAGAAGTCCGATAAAGGTTTTCTTTATTAGTATTCTGGCAGTCCTTTTCTTAATTTTTATTTCACAATATGTCATTGGTAAAAAAGAAATTAAGATTGGCATTGCGGTAATACCTATTTTACCAATGCTATTTGCTGTAATTATTGGTATGTGTATATCTGCTGGATTTACCCGTAAAAAAATTAAAGTATGGGGTAAATTATTCACAGAAAAAGAAGAAGGCTTCTGCGGTAAAATGGTAGGTTTCAGCCTGCTTATTTTAGGTACGCAATATGCAGGAATGATTGTTCCTAATATTAAAATGATTTTAAGTGTCGGTATTCCTTTATTTGTTCAGGAACTCGGTAACTTATTACCAGTATTAATTGCGGTTCCATTAGCCATTAAATTTGGATTTGGTCGTCGTGCAATTGGTGCTTGTTCATCTATTAGCCGTGAACCGTCTATCGCTGTTATTCAAGGTAAATTTGGTACAGGCTCTCAAGAATATATTGGTGTATTAGCCATTTATTTATGTGGTTCTGTTATCGGTACTTTATGGTTTAGCGTATTAGGTAGTATTGCACCATTAACTGGATTACATCCACTTGCTCTTGCAGCAGGCTCTGGCGTAGGTTCAGGTTCAATGTTAAGTGCTGCATCAGGTGCATTAATTAATGGTCTTGATGAAGCTTTAGCACAGCAAGTATTAAGTGTTGCCGCTGCATCTAACTTATTATCTTCAGCACTAGGCGCACTGTCATTAACCTATTTAGGTTTACCTCTTTCAGAAAAAATTTATAAAATTTTCACCAGAGGCAAAACTGCATGAAAAATATAATTATTGATATGAAATTTGTATTCGTTGCTATTTTACTGGCAATGTTTACTCAGACGTTAACATCAGGGATCGCTCTTTATGCAATGTGGGATAGCTTTATTGCTATGTCATTAGTGGTATTTATTTCACTCGTTGCAAAACATTATTTACCTTCATCTTTACCCACATTTGCTTATGCAACAATTATCGGGATACTTATTTGTTTACCCGAAACTCCGGTAAGAGATTTCTTTATTAGTTCTATTGGTAAAGTTTCTTTCTTATCTTGTTGTGTTCCTTTATTAGCATTTGCGGGTTTATCTGTTGGTGGTCAATTAGAAGAACTTAAGAAAATGTCATGGAAGGTTATTCTTATTTTCATGATTGTTTCAACTTGTTGTTTCTTTGGAGCATCAATCGTCGCGCAAATTGGATTTACTATCCAGGGAGTTATCTAATGAATAATATTTATAATGTCAGTGAAAAACTCTTTCAATTAAATGACTTTAGTAAAAAAACACGACAAGACCTGCACAAAATACCTGAGCTATCAGGTGAAGAATATAAAACATCTAAATACTGTCGTGAATTAATGGAAAGTTTTGGTTATCAAATTAAAACTTTTGATGGATATACTGGTTTCACAGCAGACTTAATTGTTAATTCTGAATTTCCATTAATTGCTATCCGTGCTGATATGGACGGATTAGAAATGCCAGACTTAACCAATAACGAACACAGCTCAATTCACCAAGGTTGTGCGCATAACTGTGGTCACGATACCCATATGACCATGGCATTAACCAGTGCTAAATATCTTGCCGAAAATAAAGAAGAAATGACGTCAAACGTCCGCTTTATTTTCCAAATGGCGGAAGAAGATATGCGTGTACCTGGCGCTGAAAAAATGGTGGAAATGGGTTGTATGGAAGGCGTTGATGAAACATACGCACTTCATAATGATGCCGCTATCGAAACAGGTTGTGTTCGCTTTAATGATGGCGTGATGTCATCTTATGGCTCTGCATGGACATTAGATGTTTATGGTGTTTCTGCACATGGTTCAACACCGCACAAAGGTTTAGATGCCATTCGTGAAGCGACTCGCTTAATTGATTATATGGATTATGTGGTTGCGAAAAAAACAGATCCATTTAGCCCTGCGGTATTTGGTTGTGGCATGATCAATGGGGGAACAATCCCTAATGCATTAGCTGATCACGTACAAGCTCGCGGTACTATCCGTTCTATGGATGAAAATACCGACCAAGTACTAAAAGCAAGTTTTGATGAAATCGTTGCACGCAGTACAGCTGGTGGATTTAAAACTACATTAAGCTATAGCGGATACCCAGCGGTTGTGAATCACCCAACTGCACATCAGCGTTTATTAGATGCGATGCGTAAATTCTTACCAGAAGAGAATATTGAATCGAATGGTAAACCAATGACAGGCAGTGAAGACTTTAGCTATATGGTTAACGCCACAAAAGGTAAAGTCGGTGCCATGTTCTTCTTAGGAAGTGGTAATCAAGCGAAAGGGATTAATAACTACCTACACGCTAATCCTTATTTTGTTGATGATGATTGTTTATTAGTGGGTGCTCAGATTTTTGTAAATATTCTGACTCGCTAATCTTTCTCTTGTTCTGCCTAAGCCCGTTCATTGCCCCCGCAAGAACGGGCTTTTTTATTCTGATGTCTATTCTGCAACGCTATTATTCACATTTACTGAGCGTAAATCAGGTAATCCTTGGTATATCTCTTTACTGTGCCATTGAGTTTCCCACTGCTCTGGCATCTGAATAATATTTCTATCAATATGTGGCGCATAAAGAGAAATAAACTCATGCATATAATCTTTCATATGAGTATGTTTACTGACACAGATATGGGTATAACTCGGTTGCACTAAATGATCGATATTAAGACATTTTAATGCGCCACCATCTTCAGTCTCATCATAAGAAGCTGCCGCAATAACACCGATGCCTAAATGTCGCTTAACATAGTATTTAATAATCTCTGTATCCGTCGCGGTTAAAGCCACTTTTGGCTTAAGATTATTTTTATAAAATACCTTGTCTAATTTAGATCCTCTTGTAAAACCAAAAACATAAGTAATCAACGGATACTCTGCCATCTGCTCAATAGTAACCTGCTCATCGTCTTTCAATAAAGCAAGAGGATGGTCATAAGGGACTAATAAACTACGAGTCCAGCGATAACAAGGTAAGGTAATGAGATCTTCATAAAGGTGCATAGATTCTGTGGCAATCGCAAAATCGACATCGCCATTTTTAACCATCTCTGCTAATTGAGCCGGTGCGCCTTGATGAAAGTGTAGAGAAATATTGGGGTAATAGCGACGAAAGTGGTCAATCACATTCGGCAATGAATAACGAATTTGCGTATGCGTTGTCGCAATATGTAAATCGACTTTTTTATTACGATCTTCTTCAGCCACAATGCTTTTAATTCGGTCAACTTGCCCAAGAATATCACAAGCAATTTTATGGACCTCTTTACCCATCGGACTTAATGCTAATAAATTATTATTTTTACGCACAAACAGCGACACACTTAATTCATCTTCTAATATTTTTAGTTGCTTACTGATTGTCGGTTGTGAGGTATAAAGTTTTTCAGCCGCATTAGTAATGTTGAAATTATTTTTCACGACTTCAACAAAGCTTTTCAGTTGATTAATGTTCATAGAGGTACCTGGGTTAATCTGCACAAATGCGCGGTTAATTATTAAATTTATAAATTGTTATTCTAAATATAGGTAACGCTTGGCGACCTTTAATATCTCGGTAGTCATATCCCATAACTACCTTGATATAATCTTATAATAAGAATAGCGAGATCTATTCTATTATCCACATTTTCATCTTGATTATTCTCTCGAATAATTAAGTAAAATAAGGCGTTATTATTTGTTATTTATCTATCAGACCTTGCATTATGCACAATGCTCATACAAATACGTTAGCCTATATCAAAAAGAAATAGGCAATAGACATAACATATTGTTATTAAAATAAAAAATAAGTTTGTTTTTTTATTTTCCCACGTGAGATTTTCAATTGACCTAACGCAAATTAACCATTAGTAATGCCTACAATTTTACACAAAAGCAGAATTACGTTATGATATTGATCACATTTTAATACATAGAGGCTCTGTTTTGTTATATCAAAACGACAAAGAAAACTTTCTAATATCTTATTCAATCTCATCTATACTTAATAAATATTCTCTTATCTATTAGCTTAATACCACTATTTAAACTTGGTAGAAGTAAGCTGTTTTTTAGTGAATTTTTATCACTCACTCTTCTCGCTAACAAATAGTCACTTCATTTCTTTTAATTAATTGATAAACAAAAAATCACAAATACCTTAATAAAGGTTACTTAATATGAAAATGAAGAAAAAAAGAAATAAACCACTACAAATCAATGATATAACTATTATTGATGATAGTAAACTTAAGAAAGCTATTACTGCGGCGGCGTTAGGTAATGCCATGGAATGGTTTGACTTTGGTGTCTACGGCTTCCTTGCATATGTCTTAGGTCAAGTGTTCTTCCCTGGTGCATCACCCGGTGTGCAGATGATTGCAGCTCTTGCCACATTCTCAGTGCCTTTCCTTGTTAGACCATTAGGTGGCATTGTATTTGGGATGCTAGGGGATAAATTTGGTCGTCAGAAAGTGTTATCTGTCACTATCATTATTATGGCACTCAGTACGTTTGCCATCGGTCTTATCCCTGCGTATGAAACCATTGGTATTTGGGCACCCGTTTTACTATTACTCGCTAAATTAGCACAAGGTTTCTCTATCGGTGGTGAATATTCAGGAGCGGCGATTTTCGTTGCTGAATACTCACCAGACCGTAAACGTGGATTTATGGGAAGCTGGTTAGACTTTGGTTCTATTGCTGGTTTTGTTATGGGGGCAGGTGTTGTTGTACTTATTTCTACTATCCTAGGAGAAACAGCATTTCATGAGTGGGGATGGCGTATCCCGTTCTTCTTAGCATTACCATTAGGTCTTATAGGCTTATATTTACGTCATGCTTTAGAAGAAACGCCTGCATTCCAACAGCATGTTGATGAAATGAACAGCGATGACCGTAAATCTATCGAAAATCCACCGCGTGTTTCATTACGTGAAATCGCATCAAAATATTGGAAAAGCTTAACGGTATGTGTCGGTTTAGTGATTGCCACTAACGTGACCTACTATATGTTATTAACGTATATGCCGAGTTATTTATCTCATAACTTAAATTATTCGGCAGATCACGGTGTACTGATCATCATCGCGATTATGATAGGGATGTTGTTTGTACAACCCGTCATTGGATTATTGAGCGATAAAATTGGCCGTAAACCATTTGTTATCGGCGGTAGTATTGGGTTGTTTATTCTTGCTTACCCTGCGTTTATGATGATTAACAGTGATGAAATCGGTTTAATTTTCTTAGGATTATTAATTCTTGCGGTTCTACTTAACTGTTTTACTGGGGTAATGGCGTCTATTTTACCTGCCATATTCCCAACGCATATTCGTTATAGTGCATTAGCTATCGCATTTAATATTTCTGTATTAGTGGCAGGTGCAACACCAACAGCAGCAGCATGGTTAGTTGAAGCAACTGGTGACTTATATATGCCTGCTTATTATCTGATGATTGTCGCCGTTGTTGGTTTGATCACAGGAATTAAAATGATTGAAACCGCCAATAAACCTTTACGAGGTGCAACACCTGCGGCATCAGATAAATCAGAGGCAAAAGAAATTCTGTCTGAGCATTATGATAATATCGAGCAACGTGTTGAAGATATTGAAGCTGAAATTGAGGCATTACAGAAAAAACGCCAAGCACTTATCGATCAACATCCTAAATTAGATTAAGAGAGGTTACATGCACCCGTCCCCTGTTCATTTAGTTTGGTTTCGTAATGATTTAAGAGTGACAGATCACAAGGCACTCTTTCACGCTTGCCAAGATAAACAAGCACAGGTGCATGCTATTTTCACCGTAACGCCTGAACAATGGAAAGCTCACAATATGGCTTTGTCATGTCAGGCGTTCATTCATAATGCGTTGCTGGATCTTTCAATCTCACTAGCAAAACTCAATATTCCACTGACCGTTGTGATAAGCGATACTTATTCAAATGCGGCCGATAAAGTGGCTGAGTATTGCCAACAACATCACGTCACTGCGTTTTTTTTCAATCACCAATATGCCCTTAATGAACAACGCCGTGATAAAAAAATCACTGAATTACTGAAGAATAAGACAACCGTTTATGCTTATCATGACAATGTATTTATTCCACCGGGTAATGTAGTCACCCAACAAGGGGAAATGTATAAAGTTTTTACTCCCTTTAGAAATGCATTTTTGCGACTCTTTTTTTCACAAAATAACGCTTCGTTACCTATCCCAGAGATCAGAACACATCAAAAAGCAGTATCACCTTTAAAAGCACCGCTATTTTCACTTGAAAATACAAGCTCGCTCTCTTTTGTCTCTACAGAAGAAGAGGCGCTTAAACGCTTAAAACAGTTCTGTTATGAAAGCGTGCCACATTATGCAAAATGGCGAGATATTCCTGCCGTTGATGGCACAAGCCGATTGTCTCCTTATCTTTCAATGGGATTACTGTCTATTCGCCAATGCTTTAATCGCCTTTACCAAACTGAACCTGATTTTTTAGAAAACAGTACATCAGGCGCATTTGTTTGGTTTAATGAACTTATTTGGCGAGAATTTTACCAACACTTAATTGTGGCAAATCCCAATTTATGCAAACACACTGCCTTTCAACTTTGGACAGAGAAAATTAATTGGCGTAACAACCAAGATGAATTTAATGCTTGGACTCAAGGCTCAACGGGTTTCCCTATTATTGATGCTGCGATGCGACAGCTTAACCAAACAGGTTGGATGCATAACCGCTTACGTATGCTTACGGCAAGCTTTCTTATCAAAGATTTATTAATTGATTGGCGTTGGGGTGAGCGTTATTTTATGTCACAACTCATTGATGGTGATTTCGCATCAAATAATGGGGGTTGGCAGTGGGCTGCATCAACAGGAACTGATGCCGTACCTTATTTTCGAATTTTTAATCCTACCACCCAAGGTCGTAAATTCGATCCTGATGGTGAATTTATCCGCCATTGGCTTCCTGAACTCGCCAATGTGCCGAGCAGATATATTCATACACCTCACGAATGGGCAGCAAAAACCAATAATTCTCTCGATTACCCTTTACCGATTGTGGATCACGCTAAAGCACGAATAAGAGCCATTGAGGCTTATGAAGAAGCAAAAAAATAAAACCAATATCAGAGATAAGAGATTAAAAACAAAAAAACAGCGCTGTTATTAAGCGCTGTTTTTATTTCTAAATACTGATGACTCTAGCCTGTATTACGCATACCCGCAGCAATACCTGCAATAGTGACCATTAGTGCCTGTTCAATTCGAGGATCCGACTCACTATGTGTGCGAGAACGCTGTAACAACTCAGCCTGAAGTACGTTTAATGGATCGGTATACACATTACGTAGTGCAATAGATTCAGCAACCCATGGTAAATCCGCCATTAAGTGTTCATCTTTTGATATTGCCAAGACACTCTTAATATCATCAGAAAGTTGCTGACGTAATTTAGACCCAAGTGGCCATAAACGCTCTTCAACTAAACGTTGATCGTAATATTCCGCTAACCATAAATCCGCTTTGGCGTACACCATTTCCAACATCGCAATACGTGTATTAAAGAACGGCCAGTTCTCACACATATCGTCTAATACTACTTGTTTTCCAGCATCAATTTCATGTTGTAAAGCGGCACCAGCCCCCAACCAAGCAGGTAACATTAAGCGGTTTTGAGTCCATGCGAAGATCCACGGAATAGCACGCAAGGTTTCAACACCACCTGTAGGACGACGTTTTGCAGGACGCGAACCTAATGGTAATTTACCCAACTCTCCTTCTGGCGTTGCTGCTCTAAAGTAAGGAACAAAGTCTTCTTGCCCTCGCACATAGTCACGATACATTGCGCAAGAAACGTCAGATAAGGAATCCATTACCTCAATCCAAGGCGCTTTTGGCTCTGGCGGTGGCAATAAATTTGCTTCTAAGATTGCACCGGCATAATGAGCAAGGCTACTGATTGTGACTTGTGGTAATCCGAACTTAAAGCGGATCATTTCGCCTTGTTCCGTCACACGCAGACCCCCTTTTAAACTTCCTGGTGGTTGAGAAAGTAATGCTGCATGTGCTGGCGCACCACCACGACCAATCGTACCGCCACGTCCATGGAATAGTGTTAATGTCACACCTGATTTTTCACAAAGTTTGATTAATGCATCTTGAGCACGATATTGCGCCCATGATGCCGCCATCACACCCGCATCTTTTGCAGAGTCTGAATAACCAATCATCACCATTTGTTTGTCATCGATTAAATCGCGATACCAAGGAATATCAAACAAACGGGTCATTACGCTTTCAGCATTATTTAAATCTTCAAGCGTTTCAAATAAAGGAGCAACAGGTAATCGAATATTTGCACCAGCTTCTTTCAGTAATAGTTTTACAGCTAATACATCAGAAGGCACTTTTGCCATTGATATCACATAAGAGGCGATAGAATCTTTAGGTGATTGTGCAATGACACGACAAGTCTCAAATACTTCTTGAGTTGCTGCACTTGGTTGCCAATTTGTCGGGATCAGTGGGCGTTTAGAATTTAACTCTTCAAGTAAGAACGTTTGTTTTTGCTCTTCAGACCAATTGGCATAATCACCAAGCTCTAAATATTGAGTCAATTCAGAGAGTGCTTCAGTGTGATTGGTACTTTCTTGGCGAATATCCAGTTTCACCAGTTGTAAGCCAAAACAACGAATACGGCGTAATGTATCTAACAGTTGTCCATTGGCAATAATACGCATACCACATTGAGTCAGCGATTGATAACATGCGTATAACGGCTCCCAAAGTTCTTCATTATCAATCAATAAGCCTTCTGGTGGTAACGACTGTAATCCTTTAATGCGTTGCTCTAAATAATCGCGAGTCACTTGTAAACGTGTACGCAATTGTTTAGCTATTTCACGATAAGGCTCTGCAACTTCAGCACCTCCCGCTAATTCACGCAGTTCAGGTGTACTTTCTGTCATTGAAAGTTCTGAAACAAGGACTTGAATATCATTTAAGAATAAATCAGCGGCTTTCCAACGGCTTAATAGTAACGCATGGCGTGTGATTTCAGCCGTCACATTTGGGTTGCCATCACGATCTCCCCCCATCCATGAGGTAAAACGAATAGGAGAAGCTTCTACTGGTAAGTTGTAATCAATGGATTCTTTAAGCTGCTCATTAAATTCACGTAAAAAAGCAGGAACACCTTCCCATAAGCTATTTTCAACAACCGCAAAACCCCATTTCGCTTCATCAATAGGTGTTGGGCGAATTTTTCTAATTTCATCAGTGTGCCATGATTGGGCTACTAATTGGCGCAGACGGCGCATAATATTAGTACGCTCGTAATCCGCTAAATCATCGTGGTCAAGTTGAGATAAACAGGTATTTACTTCAACCAGCTTATGAATAAGTGTGCGACGTGCAATTTCGGTTGGGTGTGCTGTTAATACCAGCTCAATAGAGATTTGCTCTACTGCTTCTTTTAATTGCTGGTCGGTAAAATTCTTATCTTTTAGTCGGGTGATCAGTTTTGCCAATGCCACAGGATTACTAGCCGCTTCACCGTGAGGCGAAATGCTATGGTATTGTTCTGCCACGTTCGTCAGGTTTAAGAATTGATTGAATGCTCTAGCAACAGGCAATAATTCATCATTAGAGAGATTTTGTAACGTCAACAACAGTTTTTGCCGCTGAACTTCATTACCCGCTCGTGACGATTTAGATAATTTTCGAATAGATTCAACCTTATCTAAAATTTCTTCACCGAGTGCTTCTTTTATCGTTTCTCCAAGTAGCTTGCCAAGCATACTGACATTGCTACGCATAGCAGAATATTGTTGATTCATAAGACTCCTGACCTTGTCTTTGTGGCGGTAACAACATGCTTCTTCCTATTAGAAAAGTCATGTCCTCCCAGTTGTGTAATTAACTTTCATTTCTGATGTGACTTTATTTTGATTTTTGTGATAAGCCACACTGCTTTTTTTACTTAGCCTACTATTCATATCAGAAAATAATCGGTTTGGGGGATTTTTCTGAAATTTAATTACGGCTTTAGTCTTATTAGAATGGCTAATATTCATGCTGTTCTAGCTCAATTTTATCGAGAATAAGGACATTTTTTCGTTTCTTATCTACAGTGAAGAGTTTTTTACTAAAAAGGGAGGGATACGTGAAAATTTATCTGGCGAGAAATTTAGATGATTTTTTTAATATTGATAAATTGTCTGGTCTGTTTTTTGATTTTTAACTTATTTTATCGATGGGCTATAACTTCCGTTTCTATTTCACTCCTTATTTTTCTTCTTTTTTACATTTTTACTAGATTAAAATTTCCGATTAAAATTTTCATAAGATAAAAACGAATAAAGCGCTGAATATCAGCGCTTTAAATTAAGAATAACGAATTGTTTTTTCAGTAAGTTAAGTTGTCTGTTATAAAACAGGTGGTAAATCGAATTGTACTCTTAATAACGTTTAAACACGTTGTAACTGTACTTCAACTTCCACTCAAGACGCTTAAATTTCACATCATGAGCTACTGACAAAAGTTCTCTTTAGCTTGATGGTTCACCTCCGTCATTTCATTTCTTAGTGGGACAATCTGTCTTACTACTTTTGACATCAATCGCTCCTTTGTGACTAGAGATAAGTTAAGTATAGCCAAAGAAATTAAAAAAATTGGGTGATATGACACAAATATGACAAAAGATTATCAGCAAAAAATAACCTGCTGATAATCTTTATAAAAGAGAAAAAATTAAATTACAGTAACTGAGAAAGGCGGTTTAAATCTGACTGAATTGCGCCTGCGGTCACATCTCTGCCAGCGCCCGGCCCTCTGATCACAAGCGGATTATCACGATACCAACGGCTTTCAATCGCAAATAAATTATCCCCCGGTAACAGTGAAGCAAGAGGATGTTCTTTTCTCACTGCTTCAACCCCAACTTTTGCTTTACCATTAGCATCAAAACGAGCGATATAACGTAATACCATGTCCATCTCATTTGCGGCGGCTAATCGCTGTGCCATTTGTTCATTAATCAGCGCACTGTTATCAAAAAATTCTTCTAAGGATCCCGTTTCAGCTTGCACTGGCACTAAAGATTCAACGCGAACCTGCTCCGGCTCAATGTCATAACCTGCTTCACGAGCAAGAATAACCAGTTTACGCATCACATCTTGCCCTGATAAATCAATTCGCGGATCAGGCTCTGTTAATCCTTGTTGCCAAGCTTGTTCCACCAACTCACTGAAAGGAACTGTGCCATCAAATTGCAAGAATAACCAAGAAAGCGTGCCAGAGAAAATACCGCTAATTGATAAAATAGTGTCACCACTTTCACGCAGATCACGCACCGTATGATTAATTGGTAAACCCGCACCCACAGTGGCGTTATATAACCAATGGCGACCTGTTTTAGAAAAAGCATCTCTTGTGGCACGATAGCGTAAACTTGAAGCCGAACCAGCAATTTTATTTGCACTGATAACATGAAAACCGTAGCTTGCAAAATCTTCATAAGAAGCAGCAAGAGACTCATTGGCAGTAATATCAACAACCACTAAATCATCATAAGGATGAGCTCTCATCCAAAGATAAAGAGACTCTTCATTATGTTCTGTGGCTTCTTCATCAAAGAAAGCCAATGCACGACTTGGATTAATACCTTGATAATCAAGTAAACTACGACGGCTATCAACAACACCCGCTAAAATAAACTCAAAATCACTACGCGCTGATAAAGGCTCTTGTTCACGAGCAAACAATTCTAACCAACGTGAACCAATATTCCCTTTACCAAACAGCACTAAGCCAATCTGTTTTTCAGCTCTAAATAATGTTTGATGCAAACCTTGCAGTAAGTGCTCAGTATAATTACGTAACACCGCAACTAAACTGATGTTATCTTCAGCATGCCAAATAAATTCAACTGGTTGGTCTTTAAGTTGTTGATAAAAACGATGACAATGTAATGGATTTTTACAGACACCTGCTCCCACTAAAGCCACTAATGAGAAGCCTTCTCGTAAATGTAATTTACCCGGTAAAACTGCATCTTGTAATACATCTAATGCACTGTTAGCTACTTCACTGGTATAGCAAAGTTGTAAAAGTTGACTATCACTGTCTACACCTGTTGCTAAAGGACGTATTTGAGCACGTTTAAGTAACTCATCAACTTCTTTCGCTACTTGTTCAAAATTTTGATGAGATGAGAGTTGGAGCTCAATCAAACAAACATCATCATGACTAGTAACGATTTTAGCACCCGTTCCTGATGCCAAAACACGTTCTATACGAGTTGAACCCTGTTCGGGTTGATAGCTACAACGAAGTTGTAAATCAATATTACTGCCTGAAACGGGTTGAAGTGTACGCGTATGTAAAACTGGGGCAGCTAATCGAGCCAATTCACTCGCTTCATCTAAACGCAATAAGGGTAATAAACAAGCATCTTTTACTTTACGAGGATCTGCACTATAAACACCCGCAACATCACTCCAAATTGTGACTTTTCCGACATCAGCTAAAGCACCCACTTGTGTTGCAGAGTAGTCACTACCGTTACGACCTAATAAAACCGTTTCACCTTGTTGATTGCGACTAATAAAACCAGTGACAACAAAACGGCTTTCAGGATGTTTTGCTAATAGTGATTGTAGTAATGGGCGAGATAACGTTTCGTTTACTTGTGGCTGAGCCGCTCTTTCAGCACACAAGAACTCACGCGCATCTAACCACACACTTGGTAAACCTTGCTCTGTAAGCAAATTCGCCATTAACCTTGCAGACCAAATTTCACCGTGGCCGACAACTTCTGCATAAGTTGCGTCTGTAATTGGTTTATCCAACAAATAACTTAAGCGTTCAAGATCAGCAATAAAAGCTTGAGAAAGTAATTCTGCATTCTCTTTTGAAAGCAGCCCTTCTATTAAAGATAACTGGTAGCGGCGCAAAGTTTGCTGAACTTGATGGGCCGAAATACGATCACTTTGGCTAAGTTTTAGCCAACTAATCAACTGATTCGTTGTAGAGCCTGCCGCAGAAACCACCATTAGGTCATTAGGTTGGCTATAGTTCGTCATGATATTCACGACACGTTGATAACATTTTATGTCCGCAAGACTGCTACCACCGAATTTATGTAACTGCCGGCAAATCGGCTCCGCCTGTTGTTTAATCGCCACTACGCTCATGATCCATGGTTACCTTTTAGTTGCTGCATCAAACGCACTTTGCAAATCATTGATTAAATCCTGGCTATCTTCAATACCCACTGAGATACGAAGTAATGAGGGGCTGATCCCTGCTGTTTTTTTCGCTTCTTCTGACATACCTGCATGTGTCATGGTGGCAGGATGACAGATTAAGGTTTCTACTCCACCTAAAGATTCTGCCAGTGTAAAGAGTGTTAATTGAGATAAAAAGAGTTTAATCACATCCAATCCTCCTTTTAACTCAAAACTTAACATTGCACCGAAACCTTGTTGCTGTTTTTTGGCTATTTTATGACCAACATGATTTTCCAGTGCGGGGTAATACAGTTTTTCGACTAATGGCTGTGCTTGTAAAAACGCCACTAATGCCTGTGCATTTTCTTGCTGAAGTCGAATTCGAGGTACTAATGTTCTTATACCTCGTAATAATAAATAGCTATCAAATGCGCCAGATGTGACGCCAATATTATTCGCCCACCAGCTTAGCTCCTCAAGTTGTTTCTGACACTGACAGATAACAACACCAGCAACAATATCTGAATGTCCATTGAGATATTTTGTGCATGAATGCACAACAATATCAGCGCCTAATGCTAACGGCTTTTGCAAGACAGGGCTCATAAAGGTGTTATCAGCAACCACTAAAGCACCTTGTTGATGAGCAAGTTCACTGATTTTTTGAATATCCGTTATTCTTAAAAGAGGATTACTTGGTGTTTCGATAAAAACAATTTTAGGCTGATGCGCCAAAGCCTGCTGAAGTGCAATATCATCATTTTGATCAACAAAAATCACACTGTAAGCACCACGCTCTTGTTGGCTGTTAAAAAGACGATAGCTTCCCCCATAGCAATCATGAGGCGCAACAATCACATCGCCAGGTTTTAGAAAAACCGTACAAATTAAATGAATGGCTGACATTCCGCTGCTAGTGACAACTGCCCCCACTCCACCTTCTAGCTCGGCTAATGCCTTTTGCACCATATCGCGTGTTGGATTGCCTCGACGAGAATAATCATGATCACGGGGCTGATTAAATTCTAAAAAATTATAGGTACTAGAAAGATAGATAGGCGGTACGACACAACCAAATTGAGTGTCTTCATTTAGCCCATTATGGATAGCAATTGTTGCTGTTTTCTTCGTCATACAGGCACCTTGTCACAGCGATAAGTGGAGAAGTTTACAACAGCATATCCAATTAGACACCAAGACGTCAACACATCTAGACATCTAAACTCCTTTACGGATAGATTAAGTAATGGAATAATACCCAAATTGAGAATATCGCCAGTGACTGTTACTTTTTCTCTCACCTTCAGCCAGAAGAGTCGGTGGTTTTAGAAAAGTCATGATAAACTGGTATTGCCCATCAGAATGTGGGTTAACCCTATTCTGACTTCAACTAAATGATATTAATTAAGGTAATCCATGGCTGAATGGAACGGTGAATATATCAGCCCTTACGCTGAGCATGGCAAAAAGAGTGAGCAAGTTAAAAAAATTACAGTTTCAATTCCATTGAAAGTGCTAAAAATTTTGACTGATGAACGCACTCGCCGTCAGGTTAATAACCTAAAACATGCAACCAATAGTGAATTATTGTGTGAAGCATTTTTGCACGCATTTACCGGACAGCCTCTCCCAAATGATGAAGACTTACGTAAAGAACGTAACGATGAAATCCCTGAAGAGGCAAAAGAAATAATGCGCCAGCGCGGGGTTGATCCCGATACTTGGGAGTATTAATCAGCGTCAGTTTTTGACTTATTGCTTGATTAACACGAACAAAAAAAGCCCAAAGCAAAAACTTTGGGCTTCAGATTAATGACAACCCCCTTGATTTTAACGAGAGGGGGGTTCTTTAAATATATATCAAAGATTTTCCCATCAACTACAGGCATAAAACTCAGCAATACATCCTCTTAGATTAAATTCATTTGAGTCTGTCACGTCTAAATTAAGTCTATTTACCATTACTCTAGGCGAGATATACGCGAACTTGCTTCATCAAGATGACTACGTAACGCTTTAAGGCATGGAGAAAAATTATCGGAAAAATAATTACAGCTATCAACTAAAGTATAAAACTGTTCAGCTAACTCTAAGCATTCCCGCCAAATTTCACCACTGATCCCATCAAGTAATATTACTGGGCGCAGCGTATTGACTATTTCCCCCCCAGACTTAGGTGCAAACCCCATTGGTAAAATATCGTAGGCAGGTGAAAGCGCATATGGACGACCATGGCTACTGATAAACGATAAGTTGCCATGATGCATGTCAGTATTTCCAATTAACATACCAAATGCCCAGCGGCGTGCTGTGCTAATCGCAGTATCAGGATGAACATGTTTTTGCTTAATTAGCTCATTAACTAACACGGGCCAAGGCTCTCTTGCCCGTCCTATAAACTCAGCATCTAGTGCTTGTAAAGAGAAAAGCCCTATACGGCCTAGTGGGCCTACACGATCAAATCGTGGGATTTCGAGGAAGCGTTGCCCTTCAAAATCAAATACCTCTGTTTCAACTCCAAGTACTTTTAATGCCAGATGCTCAGCTTGAAGCAGATCACGCCAACGCTCACTAACAGTGTTATCGTCAGGTGCCGTAAATTTTACGATAACATGACCTTTCTCTGTATAGGTGCAGAATTTGGGTTGCTCCCCACCAGCGGATGAACCAGGATCCTCTCCCGAACTCACGGCTCGTGCTAGTGTGGGATAAGTTTTAGCGCGATCAACTGGTTTCGGTGTCTGCATACTCAAAAATTGGTTTCTTGCTTGTTCCCCTATTAGAAGATTTCCCACTGCATCATGCCCATGAGCAAGTAGGGCTCTAATTATATCGGTATCAGACCAATGCTCTGGATTGTCGGGTAAACCAAGTTCAGCCGAATAAGCGCAAGCATAAGCTCTCCCTAGATATCCTTGGGGGCGCATATCCAATAACCACCACGGCAAACCTTCACTATACAGACTTGCATTATCTATTCGCTCCATAACAAAGCCTTCAGGATAAACTGGAGTCAATTTACCTAGTGGCTTAACTTTACCTTCTTCATTTATGCGATAAATGGGTACAGAATTAAACCCACGGAAACCATCACGTAAAGCATATTGAATAGAAGAGCCTGAGCCAATTCGAACAATATCATCACCCAATGCATGTAATGCCCGTGACAAAGTTGGCTGGCTAATATTCATAATATCAGTAAGTTGCCTTGCAGACTCAGGGCCATGGCGTAGTATTTTTCGTATCACTTCAGAGCGCATTGTCATGACCTTAATTACTTTATGAATAGATAGATGAATAGACAGATGAATAGATAATCTAACAGTTGTGATTTGGCTTGTCACTATCAACAGCTATTATCTAAAAAGAGAAAACGTTGCCCATAAAAAAAGCCCAAAGCAAAAAACTTTGGGCTTTTTTTCAATTCCGAACTGTCTGCAAGATGCCAGACTAGGCTGACATCTTGTGACAACAAATATCTTATTTGCTGCCTGGAATTTTGAAGCGTTTGTTGAACAGATCAACACGACCACCAGTAGCAACATCACGTTGTTTACCAGTATAGAATGGGTGGCATTTGTCACAAACGTCCAGATTCAGGTTATGACCTGCAGTGGAGTTGATTTTCATAACGTTACCGCAAGAACAAGATGCAGTAATTTCTTCGTATTTAGGATGGATATCTTTTTGCATGGAAAACCTCTACTAAGGCCGTGTCGCCATTCAGCCCACAGCCGAACACCACACGTCGTGTTGATTGAAATTAAGTGTTTGGTAATTTATCTACCAAAGGGGGCGGATCATACAGAATATCCACTAAACGCGCAATGAAATCTGCACACTTTTTGTGATATTCTTAACGTCATCTTTTCGCTAAAAATCTCGGAAACCCTGATATGACCATAGTTCAGGTGATTTTACCTGTACCACTATTCTCCTCTTTTGATTATCTGTTACCAGAAGGGATCAATGCGCCTGTTATCGGTAGCCGGGTGATCGTGCCTTTTGGTAATAAACGCCGTTCTCTTGGTATTGTCAAAGGGCTCAGTACACACAGTGAGTTTCCTATCGAAAAGCTAAAGCCAATTGATGAGATCCTTGATAGCGAAACACTCTTTCCGGGCGTTTTGTGGGATATGTTAAATTGGGCATCGGCTTATTATCACTATCCTTTAGGAGAAGTGCTATTTCATGCTATGCCGATTTTATTACGACAAGGAAAACCCGCAGAATTCACACCATTATGGCAATGGTATGCCACTAAAGAGGGGGTTAATCTCGACCTCAATAGTTTAAAAGGTGCGAAAAAACAGCAACAAGCATTAGCAGCCCTTCGCCGTACACCTTTATATCGCCATCAACTTGATGAATTTGAGATAACGACTGCGACACTCAATAACTTAAAAAAGAAAGAGTTTGCAGATCTTCGCCCTATTCAACCAGCTCCTATACACTGGCATAATGATCTTGCGGTTCAAGGCGAACGTTTTAAATTAAACACAGAACAGGCTATTGCAGTCGGTGCAATCACAGCACAGGCCGATCAATTCTCACCTTGGTTATTATTGGGCATTACAGGTTCAGGTAAAACTGAAGTTTATTTGAGTGTTTTAGAAAAAATTCTCGCACAAGGTAAACAAGCACTCGTACTGGTGCCTGAAATTGGCTTAACACCTCAAACAATTCGTCGTTTTAAAGCTCGCTTTAATGCTCCTGTAGATGTACTTCATTCAGGATTAAATGATACTGAACGCTTAGCCGTTTGGTTACGAGCAAAACGAGGTGATAATGCCATTATTATCGGTACACGATCGGCACTTCTAACCCCTTTTCAGCATCTTGGTATTATCATTATTGATGAAGAGCATGATGGCTCTTATAAACAGCAAGATGGTTGGCGTTATCATGCTCGTGATCTCGCCGTTTTCCGTGCAAAACAAGAAAATATTCCTATCGTGATGGGAACCGCAACCCCATCAATTGAAACCAGTTTTAATGTTGAGCAAAAGAAATATCAGCAACTCACCCTGACTCAACGTGCGGGTAATGCAAAACCCGCAACAGAACATTTAATTGATTTAAAAGGACAACCGCTGACAACAGGGCTGTCTCCAATTCTGATTAAAGCAATAAAAGAGCACCTTAATGCGGGTAACCAAGTGATGCTCTTTTTAAATCGCCGAGGATTTTCGCCGGCATTGTTATGTCATGAATGTGGTTGGATAGCAGAATGCCCTCGCTGTGATCACTATTATACGATCCACCAAAAACATGGCATGTTACGTTGCCATCAATGTGATAGTCAGCGACGAATTCCAGCACAATGCCCACAATGTGGCTCAACGAATTTAATGCCCGTAGGATTAGGAACCGAACAACTTGAGCAAGGTATTGGTGAATTATTTCCTGATACACCAGTGACGCGAATTGATAAAGATACAACAAGTCGCAAAGGGGCTTTAGAGCAACAACTGGAAGATATTTATCAAGGTGGCTCACGTATTCTCATCGGTACACAGATGTTAGCCAAAGGGCATCACTTTCCTGATGTCACCTTAGTGGCTTTACTTGATGTGGATGGCGCTCTGTTCTCCAGCGACTTTCGTGCAGCCGAACGCTTTGCTCAGCTTTATATACAAGTATCAGGTCGTGCGGGTCGTGCGGGTAAACAAGGCGCAGTGTATTTACAAACTCACCAGCCTGATCACCCTCTGTTGCTGACACTATTAGAAAAAGGTTATGACGCTTTCACTAAAGAAGCTTTGCAGGAGCGACAAGCGACTTTTTTACCGCCTTATTCTAGCCATATTATGGTCCGCTCTGAAGATCACAATAATCAGCGTGCGCCTCAGTTCTTACGACAGCTCAAACAGTTTTTTGAACAACACCCAATGCGAGATGCTAACTTATGGGTAATGGGGCCAGTTCCTGCTATTCAAGCTAAACGGGGTGGAAATTATCGCTGGCAATTATTGCTCCAACATCCTTCGCGGGGTTATTTACAAAAATTAATGTCTATCACTTATCCTCAGATTATCGCTTTGCCTGAGAGTAAAAAGGTGAAATGGAATATTGATGTTGACCCAACAGATTGTTAAGGATCTTTTCTACCTCAATTGAATATATTTTGGTCAGCCTTCTGTTGAAGATACAATATCGTACAGAGACTCGTTACAACCCAAGACTATTTATCAAATTTGCGAACTACCTCATAAAAACGATTGGTATCACACTTTTTATGCAAACTAGGTAACAGTATCTATTTAAAAAGCGGGTAGAATAACAATTTAGAATATTTCTTGAATTAAAAACCGTCGATAAAATCCTTTTTTGAATATTGGCGGTTTTTTTGCAATAAAAAAGCAATCGTTTAACTAAACCATCCAAAAGGGAGGTATGGGGTTTGCAACAGAATAATAAAGATAATACGCAAGCAACAATGAAAGATGTTGCCCTTGCAGCCGGCGTGTCCACAGCGACTGTGTCACGTACTTTAATGAATCCGGAAAAAGTATCCTCACAAACCCGTCAGAAAGTTGAACAGGCTGTTCTTGATGTGGGCTATTACCCACATAACCTGTCAAAAAACCTTAAGCGTAACGAGTCAAAAACGATCCTTGTGATCGTACCTAACATCAGCGATCCGTTTTTTACTGATGTTGTGTGTGGCATCGAAGAAACCGCTGCACAACATGGTTATCTCGTGTTAATTGGTGATTGTAAGCATCAGCAAAAACATGAAAATGCCTTTATTAATCTCATTATCACCAAACAAATTGACGGTATGTTACTTCTTGGCTCACACATCCCTTTTGATGTTTCCAAAGAAGAACAGAAAAATTTACCGCCGATGATCATGGCAAATGAGTTTGCGCCTGAACTCGAATTACCTACCGTGCATATTGATAATCTCACAGCATCTTTTAGAGCAACACACTATTTACAGCAAATGGGTCATAAGCGGATTGCGTGTATTACAGGCCCTGAAGATATGCCTTTATGTCGTTATCGCTTACAAGGTTATATTCAAGCTATGCGTAGAACAGGCGTACCTTTGCGTGAAGATTATATTATTCGTGGTGATTTTACCCATGAAAGCGGTGCAGAAAGTCTGAAAAAGCTGATTTCTTTACCTGAGCCACCGACAGCCGTGTTCTGTCATAGTGATATTATGGCAATCGGCGTTATGTGGCAGGCGAAAAAATTAGGATTAGAGCTACCTAAAGATCTCTCTGTGATTGGTTTTGATAATCTTGATATCACACGTTATAGCGAACCTGCTCTGACAACAATGGAACAACCTCGTTATCAAATTGGTCGTGAATCTATGTTGTTATTACTTGACCAACTACAAGGTAGACCTGTTGCACCCGGCTCTCGCTTATTAGATTGTGAGCTAATTATAAGAGAGAGTGTATGTCGGCTTAAAAGCTAGGCAAAACACACTATGTTAAGTAACATATCGTTTGTGATACCTATTCCTTTAATTATCAGCGAATCGAACTGTGGCACAACGAGACTATGTGGGACGAGGGCAGACATCTGCTCGTCGTAAAAAGACAACGAAAAGTAAAAGCAAAAAGGCTGCTAAAGGGCTGCCTTTAACGACGCTTATCGCGGCAATCGCTATTGTGGCGCTGTTTATCGGCGGCCTCTATTTTATTACACATAATAAAAAAGAAGCCGTAGAAACAACGCCAACCGTCACTGGGCAACATCCAGCGAATAGCCTACCGCCAAAACCGCAAGAGCGTTGGCAATATATTAAAGAATTGGAAAATCGTCAGGTAGGTACACCTTTACAGCCTGAATATCCTTCATCGGGTAGCCAGATTAATCCGAAAGCAACACTTTCGCCTGAGCAGTTACGTTTTTTACAACAAATTGAAGCGGATAAGCGTCAGCCTGCCGTTCAACTGCCAGAAGTGCCTTACAATGGTGAAGTACCGCGCTCACAAGTGGTTGTAACACCACCGCCTGCAACAACAACGCCTTCTGTTGTACAACAGCCTATACAAACTCAGCAACCGCAAGCACCTACACCTGCAATTGTTACACCGCCTAAACCTGCTGTTACTGAAGCAAACTTTTTAGTGCAATGCGGCTCATTTAAAAATACCGAACAAGCTGAATCAGTAAGAGCAACACTAGCTTTTTCTGGTGTTGAAAGCCGAGTAACGAAAGGGAATGATGGTTGGATCCGCGTCTTATCAGGTCCTTACAGTAAAGAACAAGCTAACTCCGTGAGTAGACAAGCGGCTGGAGCTGGCGTATCAGGTTGTATTCTTCGCTCTTCTGGGGGTTGAAAAATAAATTTTCTCCCCCACCTATAATTCTAATTCACACAACGGGCCGTGCTTTATCTTAAATAAAGGCACTTCCCGTCTCATTTTTTTATTGATTAAACCAGGGGCTGACTCATGACTACAATCGTAAGTGTTCGCCGTAAGGGCCAAGTTGTAATCGGTGGTGATGGACAGGCGACGATGGGTAATACCGTCATGAAAGGCAATGTTCGCAAAGTACGCCGTCTTTATAACGACAAAGTCATTGCGGGATTTGCTGGCGGCACTGCTGATGCTTTTACTCTTTTTGAACTGTTTGAACGCAAATTAGAACTTCACCAAGGGCATTTAACTAAAGCTGCGGTAGAACTTGCTAAAGATTGGCGCACAGACAGAATGCTACGCAAATTAGAAGCGTTGCTTGCTGTTGCAGATGAAAATACATCTCTTATCATCACAGGTAATGGCGATGTGGTTCAACCAGAAAACGATTTAATTGCTATCGGTTCTGGTGGCCCTTATGCACAAGCAGCGGCTAGAGCTATGCTAGAAAATACTGAACTTTCTGCACGAGAAATTGCTGAAAAAGCACTTAGCATCGCTGGAGATATCTGTATTTACACTAACCATAATGTCAACTTTGAAGAACTCTCTTCAAAAGAGTAAGGATTAGAGAGCATGTCTGAAATGACTCCTCGCGAAATTGCCAGCGAACTCGATAGATTTATTATTGGTCAAGATAAAGCGAAACGTGCTGTGGCGATTGCCCTACGTAACCGCTGGCGTCGTATGCAGCTTGATGAAGCGCTGCGTCATGAAGTAACACCTAAAAATATTCTGATGATTGGACCGACAGGTGTCGGTAAAACTGAAATTGCACGCCGTTTAGCAAAATTGGCAAATGCACCTTTCATCAAAGTTGAAGCAACTAAATTCACCGAAGTGGGTTATGTGGGTAAAGAAGTCGATTCTATTATCCGTGACTTAACCGACTCTGCGGTCAAAATGGTACGTAGCCAAGCTATCGATAAAAATCGTTTCCGTGCTGAGGAAATGGCTGAAGAACGTATCCTTGATGTACTTATTCCACCAGCAAAAAATAACTGGGGCGTAACAGAGCAAGCAGCAGAACCTTCAGCAGCACGTCAATCTTTCCGTAAAAAATTACGTGAAGGTCAATTAGACGATAAAGAGATTGAAATTGAGTTATCTGCAACACCAATGGGTGTTGAAATTATGGCTCCTCCAGGAATGGAAGAGATGACTAATCAATTACAATCTATGTTCCAAAATTTAGCGGGTCAGAAACAAAAAGCACGCAAGATGAAAATCAAAGATGCGTTTAAACTTATTGTTGAAGAAGAAGCCGCTAAATTAGTTAATCCTGAAGAGCTTAAACAGCAAGCTATTGATGCGGTAGAACAACACGGTATCGTCTTTATTGATGAAGTAGATAAAATCTGTAAACGTGGTGGACAAAGTTCTGGTCCTGACGTTTCTCGCGAAGGTGTACAACGTGACCTCCTACCACTGGTTGAAGGTTGTACAGTTTCAACAAAACACGGTATGGTAAAAACAGACCATATTCTGTTTATTGCATCAGGTGCTTTCCAAGTTTCAAGTCCTTCTGATTTAATTCCTGAATTACAAGGACGTCTGCCAATTCGTGTTGAACTTCAAGCGCTGACAGCAGAAGATTTTGAGCGTATTCTAACTGAACCTAATGCATCGTTAACAAAACAGTATGAAGCATTAATGGCAACCGAAGGTGTGTCTATTAGCTTCACCGAAGACGGTATTCGCAAAATTGCTGAATCAGCATGGCGCGTAAACGAAACCACTGAAAATATTGGTGCACGTCGTTTGCATACTGTTTTAGAGCGTTTAATGGAAGAAATTTCCTACGATGCAAGTGAACGTCAAGGTCAATCAGTATTGATTGATGCAGAATATGTGAAACAGCATCTGGATGAGCTTGTCGCAGATGAAGATCTGAGTCGATTTATTTTATAATCAACTTGTGCGATCCTTATCAGCAATATTTACGTGGGAGGCTTGCCTCCCATTCTTATTTTTATAATAACAACGAACATGAGTATCGAATTTCAGCATGAGCTCTCTAAATTCCACTAGCCGGACTCAAGCCTGGCTTGAAAGTTTACGACCCAAAACACTGCCTTTAGGGTTAATTGCCATTGTGACTGGTTCCGCATTAGCGTATTGGATGGGGCATTTTGAGCTACCTATTGCACTGCTTGCTATATTGACAGCGGGAACATTACAGATCCTATCAAACCTTGCCAATGACTATGGTGATGCCGTAAAAGGAACAGATACTGAAGAGCGTTTAGGGCCACTTCGTGGAATGCAAAAAGGCATAATAACAGCCGCTCAAATGAAAAAAGCGCTGATCCTAAATGTTATTATTTCCTGTATCTGTGGTATTGCACTGATTATTGTCGCCTGTAAAAAGCCAGAAGACGCTATTGGCTTCTTAGTGATGGGTTTACTCGCTATTGTTGCCGCGATTACTTATACCGTGGGTAAGCGCCCTTATGGTTATATGGGACTGGGCGATATCTCTGTTTTAATTTTCTTTGGCTGGTTAAGTGTCATCGGAACTTATTACTTACAATCCAACACTTTTGATATTGTTACCCTCCTTCCTGCCACAGCCTGTGGTTTACTTTCTGTCGCTGTTCTAAACATTAATAATATGCGCGATTTAGAAAGTGATATTCAGGCAGGTAAAAATACATTAGCTGTTCGCTTAGGCCCTGCTGGCTCACGAACTTACCATACATGTGTTATTTTTCTTTCTATTGCCTGCTTCATTATCTTCACTCTACTTTATATGCATCGCTGGACAGCGTGGTTATTTTTACTCGCCACCCCTATGCTTTTACTGCATATCAAACGTGTGAATGCCGATCACTCAGGTGAGGCGATGCGTCCACTACTCGAGCACATGGTAAAAGCAGCATTGTTAACTAACGTTCTTTTCTCTTTAGGTTTAGTTTTAGAATAATTTCACTCGATTGTTGATTTGACTCACTGAATTTTCAGTGAGTCTTTTGCCAACCGCCCCTGTTAAGGGATATACTGGACTTTCCTGTGGCAACCTGACGTAATCTCCTATGAAATATGATACTTCTGAACTCTGTGATATCTATCAAGAAGATATCAATGTCGTAGAACCGCTTTTCTCAAACTTTGGTGGTCAAAGTGCCTTTAACGGGCAAATCATCACCGTTAAATGTTTTGAAGATAATGGCCTGCTTTATGACTTACTCGAAGAAAATGGCAAAGGCCGTATTCTTTTGGTCGATGGCGGTGGCTCTGTACGAAAAGCCTTAGTTGATGCTGAACTAGCACGACTTGCTGTTTCTAATGAATGGGAAGGCATTGTCGTTTACGGCGCCGTACGTCAAGTTGATGCATTATCAGAGCTTGATTTAGGTATTCAAGCAATGGCTGCTATTCCTGCGGGTTGCCAAAGTGAAGGCATTGGTGAGAGTGATATCCGTGTTAACTTCGGTGGTGTTACCTTCTTCTCTGGTGATTATCTTTATGCTGATAACACTGGGATCATTTTATCTGAAGAGCCATTAGGCTTAGATGAAGATTTGATTGAAGAGTAATTGTTACTTTTTATCTGCGTTCTTACTATTTCAATACTTAAAAGCCACCTAACGGTGGCTTTTGTTTTTTAGGCTTTAAGCAAAAAAAGACAATTATTGAACGTCTTCCATTTTGCCTAACAGCGCGCGTAAACGCTCTTGCCAGCTTGATTGCTCTTGTTTCAATTCTTCATTTTCACGAACAAGAGCTTCGCGTGATCCTTTCGCTTCTTGAACTTCTTGGTTCAGCGCATCATTTTTTTCTTTTAGCTCTTCGATTTCCATCTGTAATAACGTGATGGTATCAATTGCTTGTTGTACTTTTGATTCTAACTTCTCGAAAACTTCAAATGACATACTGTAATCCCCCATATAATCGATACTTCCGATTGTAAGTAGCCTATCAACAACTGTCTAGCATCTTCCGAGGAATTACATTCTTTTTTCAATTTATCAAAAACACTGGTCAGATCACATTACAAATGTCGATCAAGTCACTAATTAAGAGCGTTTTCACTCATTTTCTTGATGAGACACACAAATTTCAATTTCGCTTATTCTCGTTTACGCTCATTAACGATAAATTTACAGTTATCTTTTCAATTCGAAAAGAATACTAACAATAAATAACCCTCTTTCAGGATAGAATATATGAGCCAGACGAAAACCTCTCTTATGGGTCAATGCATTTCTGAATTTATCGGAACTGCGTTGCTAGTCTTCTTTGGTCTTGGTTGTGTTGCTGCGGTACGTATTGCAGGTGCAGAGCTAGGATTGTGGGAGATAAGTATTATCTGGGGGCTGGGTGTTGCCTTAGCCGTTTATCTTACCGCTGGCACCTCTGGTGCTCACCTGAACCCTGCTGTTACCGTTGCGTTTTGGCTATTTGCTTGCTTTGAACGCAGAAAAGTCGTTCCTTATATTATTGCACAAATGTTAGGTGGCTTCTTTGCCGCGGCCATTGTGTACTTTATGTACTACAGTGTTTTTATCGATTACGAACAAGTTAATGGCATTGTCAGAGGCTCACAAGAAAGTCTCTTCACTGCCGGTGTATTTTCTACTTATCCCGCAGCTCAAATTTCCGTTGCACATGCCTTTGTTGTCGAAGTTATCATTGCCGTTATTCTTGTTGGCTTAATCTTAGCCTTAACTGATGATGGTAACGGTGTACCTAAAGGCCCATTAGCACCTTTATTAATTGGTATCTTAATTGCCGTAATCGGTGGTGCATTTGGCCCATTAACCGGATTCGCCTTAAACCCAGCTCGTGACTTTGGTCCAAAACTGGTTGCGTACTTTGCTGGCTGGGGTGATATTGCACTGACTGGTGGACGTGATATCCCTTATTTCTTAGTTCCAATGATTGCTCCATTTATCGGTGGTATCTTAGGTGCATTGGCTTACCGTAAATTAATTGGCCGTCACTTACCTTGCGATACCTGCAAAATTGAAGATGATAAGTAAAATTAAGAGCAATATTGTTGATTATCAGAACAGGTTACTAACATGACAACAGAAACAAATACATCGAATACCGAGAAAAAATACATTGTTGCGCTGGATCAGGGTACAACCAGTTCACGCGCCGTAGTCATTGACCACGATGCCAATATCGTCAGTATTTCACAACGTGAATTCACCCAAATCTATCCTAAGCCAGGCTGGGTTGAGCACGATCCAATGGAAATTTGGGCAACACAAAGTGCAACCTTAGTTGAAGTATTAGCAAAAGCAGATATTCCATCTGACCACGTTGCAGGTATTGGTATCACAAACCAACGTGAAACCACCATTGTATGGGATAAAGAAACGGGTAAACCTGTTTATAACGCAATTGTATGGCAATGCCGTCGTACTGCGGATTTCTGTACTCGCTTAAAAGATAAAGAAGGTGTTGAAGAATATATCCGTCAAAACACGGGTTTAATGGTTGACCCTTATTTCTCTGGTACAAAATTAAAATGGATCCTCGACAACGTCGAAGGTGCTCGTGAAAAAGCAGAAAAAGGCGAATTATTATTCGGTACTGTTGATACTTGGTTAGTTTGGAAAATGACACAAGGTCGCGTTCACGTTACCGACTTCACTAACGCCTCGCGTACCATGTTATTTAATATCCACTCTTTAGATTGGGATCAAAAAATCCTCGATCTGCTGGATATTCCTCGCAATATGCTACCAAAAGTGGTGCCATCTTCAGAAGTTTATGGCCAAACAAACATTGGTGGTAAAGGGGGTACACGTATTCCTATCGCAGGTATGGCGGGTGACCAACAAGCTGCACTTTATGGTCAACTTTGTGTACAAAGCGGTATGGCGAAAAATACCTATGGTACTGGTTGCTTCTTACTGATGAACACAGGTGAAGAAGCGGTTCGTTCTAATCATGGTTTGTTAACAACAATCTGTTGTGGCCCTCGTGGTGAAGTAAACTACGCCCTAGAAGGAGCGGTATTCGTTGGTGGTGCTTCCATTCAATGGCTACGTGATGAGCTAAAACTCATTGATGAAGCTACTGACTCTGAATACTTCGCAACTAAAGTTAATGATACTAATGGCGTCTATGTTGTTCCTGCATTTACAGGTTTAGGCGCGCCATATTGGGATCCGTATGCCCGTGGTGCTATTTTTGGCTTAACCCGAGGTGCTAACCGTAATCACATTATTCGTGCAACCTTAGAATCTATCGCTTATCAAACACGCGATGTGCTAGATGCAATGCAAGCCGATTCAGGTGCGCGTTTACAATCACTGCGTGTTGATGGTGGTGCTGTTGCCAACAACTTCTTAATGCAGTTCCAATCCGATATTTTGGGTACTCGCGTAGAACGCCCTGTTGTTCGTGAAAGTACCGCATTAGGTGCAGCATTCCTTGCAGGTCTTGCTATCGGTTTCTGGAATGATTTAGAAGAAGTGAAAAACAAAGCCGCTATTGATAAGGAATTCCGCCCTGGCATCGAAACCACTGAGCGTAACTATCGCTACAATGGCTGGAAAAAAGCTGTCGCTCGTGCTCAAGAGTGGGAAGATCGCGGTTAATTACAGTAAAACAGTTTGAGAGAGAAGTAGCCTAGGCTACAAAACCAAATGCCGAGATTTTTATCTCGGCATTTTTTATTTCAGTCACTGCTGTTTCAGTCACTGCATCAGTCAACTAAATAGTATGTTCTTCATGACTAAAACGATGCGCCAAAGGAAGCCAACAAAGCATAATTACTACTGACATAGCAAACATAATCATACCTAAACTAAATTGGTTATGCTGTGGCAGTAAAGCAGAAAACCATGTTGCCACACCAGATCCTACATTTTGTAAACCACCCACCAGCGCACCTGCTGAGCCGGCTAAATAAGGGAATGGTTCCATTGCACCTGTCGTTGCCAACGGAAATAGCATACCCGCACCAAAGAAAAACAGTGCCGCCGGTACCAGTAATGTCCAGATATTAATAATATTTAGCCAACCGGGAAGCCACATTAAGATACCCGCAGATAAACAACAAAAAACAGAGTGCCACATCAGTTGTACAAAGGTTTTACCTTCACGGCCAGCATACCAAGCCCCAAAGAATGCAGCAGGGATTGGTAAAATAAATAATATACTGATGGTAATACTATTTAATCCTAATACTCCACCCATTAACACACCGCTTGATGCTTCAAAAACAGCAATACCGGATAATGCACAAATCAGCATAATCAGAAATGCACTGAAGGTACTATTTGAAAGCAATAAATAAAATGATGACAACATTTTACGTTTTTCAACTTGTACGGGTCGCGTTTCTGGCATCCAACGATACATACAAAAAAGAACGCTACTTCCCAATAATAATAAGAAGATATAACACGCATGCCAGCCAAAGAAGTGAGCGACAACACCACCAATCATCGGCGCTAATAATGGGCTAACTAAAACCCCCATATTTAACAAACTATTGGCGTAACGTAATGCCGTTCCTGTATATAAATCACGAGGTTGAGTACGTGTCATTACACCTGCAACACCCGTTCCCATCCCCTGTAAGGTACTTGCAATAACCAGTGTGGTTAAATTTTGCGAGAAAATCGCCACCAGTGTTGATAAACAAAAAATCGTCATGCCGACTAAAATAACAGGACGGCGCCCTACTTTGTCGGAAATGGGTCCATAAATTAGCTGTGAAAAACCATAAGAAAAAAGATAAGCACCCATTACTTGCTGTACCGCCCCAGTTGGTTCACCAAAATAAACGGCCATATCAGCAATAACAGGAACATAAATCGTTTGAGTCATTTGACCCACAGCAACCAGTGCAATTATCAATAATAATAGATTTGCATGCTCTAACTTTCTCATTTCTTTTCTTTGCTCAAGAATTTCAGATAAATAAATTAACGGACAGGCGCACACTACAGAGAATTTATAAAAATAAACTCCGCAAAATGCATGCCTTTTCAGAATGAGACTAAGTTAACAAATTTGGAGAAATTTGCGAGATAGCCAGCAATTTTTGTATAAAGATTAATGTCAGAGAAATACACCATAGCTGTCAATATAAATGTACATATTGTGTCATTTATTGACAAAATCTTAGATGAATCACATCACCACACCATCTTGATAAATAAAAAACCGCTTCCTATTTAGAATAAATAAGCAACATAAGCATATTTATCAAAAGGAGATAATCTCTATGGCTAATTGGGTGAATGGAAAAGTTACTCAAGTTCATCACTGGACTGATGCGTTAATGAGTCTCGTCGTCAATGCTCCTATTGATAAGTTTACAGCCGGGCAATTTGCAAAATTAGCGCTAGATATTGATGGCGAGCGAGTACAACGAGCCTACTCTTATGTAAACGCACCAGATGATCCCAATTTAGAGTTCTATTTGGTGACGGTGCCCGATGGAAAATTAAGCTCTAAATTAAGCGCACTAGAAGTCGGTGATGAAGTACTAGTCACTGAGCAAGCCAGTGGCTTTTTTGTATTAGAAGAAGTACCCACCGCGAATACACTTTGGATGCTTTCGACAGGCACTGCAATTGGCCCTTTCCTCTCTATTTTACAATTAGGTGAAGATCTTTCTCGATTTGAAAATATCGTTCTTGTCCACGCTGTTCGATATGCTAATGACTTAAGCTATTTACCTTTAATGGAAAAACTCGTTGAACGTTATCAAGGGAAATTACGCATTCAAACCGTTGTCAGCCGTGAAAATCATATTGGCTCATTAACAGGACGTATTCCTGCACTCATTGAAAGTGGTGCTTTAGAAAAAACGGTTGGCTTAACCATCGGCCCAGAAGAGAGTCATATTATGTTGTGTGGTAATCCTCAAATGGTCAGAGACACTCAACAACTCTTAAAAGAACAACGGGAAATGCGTAAGCACTTACGACGAAAACCCGGACATATCACCAGTGAGCAATATTGGTAATCAGGCAAAAATAAGGGTGAGCTTATTTATCTCACCCTTATTTATTTGATTTTAATAATATGAATTAACGCCAGCGACGATAGTCCACTTGCTCAGTCTGTTTACCAAAATAGTTTTCACCGTCATTACCGACAAATACGCCGCAATCAAGCAACATAATCATTCCAATAAAAGAAGGAAGAAAACGACCTATCGCCCATTGCCAAAAGGGTTCTAAACTACTGGTATCGGCTAATCCTAACATCACGGCGAGTAAGAGTAATAAAAGCCATATTCCTCTTTTATTTCTGTCATGAAGTCTTTTGGTAAAAACTGCGCACAATGGATAAAAAATAAAGAAAATCAATATCCACGTCACAATGGCGGGTAATGGATAAATTATATCATTGATAATAAACAGGCCTAAAAAAAGAGCAAAACAAGCACCTAAACCAGCCCAGAAATCACGACGTCCAATTCGCCCTTTGAATGAAAATGCCCAATGTTGTAAGGTCATAAATTCTCAATAATTTACTTAATTTGTGAATTACACTGTCCATTTGGTATCAAATAATACAGACTAGCCAATAACAGCACAGACAAACGGAGGACAGATGATAAAAGCAAACACACTTTCTACGTTATACCTGATAATCATAAGTATTGCTCTTTGTTTGCCAACTTCTGTTTTTGCAACAGAGATGTCTGTCGCACAAAAACAGCCCGTTAAAGATGAAATTGCCTATCTTAAACAAGATGCCCCTGTTTTTGAGATAACTATTCCGCAGCTAAGAGCGAAATTCAATCAACAAAATCCGTTATTATCGCTTAATGAATATAAAATTATCACTAATCACGATATTGCGATCCCTCTTGTCAGAGCCGCAACGCGTATCACGCCTTATCTCTATTCATCTGCAATATTAGAACGTGGTAGCGAAAAAATAAAAAGTTTGCAACTTACGCTGATCCACTCCCCTGATTCACCTGAATTAGAAAAGATAAATCGCGAGATCACAACGCAATACATTATCACTTTGGTCGCTCAATTTGACTCATCAATAACCCAAGAGCAAATTCAAGAGGCTCTCAACTTATTCGCATTTAAAAATCAAACTTCTGATTATATTAGCCACGATGTGGGTGCTATTCGCTATATTATTGCCCATGAAGGTGAACAATTAACGACCTTTGCTATTGAACCGATTAAGCTTTCTTTAAACAGCAAGATCGTTTCAGCTATTCCGTGATAAAAAACAAAGCTATTCTATTCAGAGTTCTCTATACTGTTGTGTATCAACAGAATTCATGTTTATTAGCAAACTAAATTTAAACCACTCGGTTGGAGGAAAAGTTATGCGCCATCCATTAGTCATGGGTAACTGGAAACTCAACGGCAGCATTCATATGGTTCATGAATTAATTGCTGCATTACGTAAAGAAGTTAGCGGTGTTGCGGGTTGTGATGTTGCTATCGCACCACCAGCAGTTTACCTATGCCAAGCACGCCATGAAATTGGTGGAAGCCGTATTGCATTAGGTGCTCAAGATACAGGTGTTAACTTATCAGGTGCTTTCACTGGTGAAACTTCAGCAGAAATGCTGAAAAACGTTGATGTTAAATACGTTATCATTGGTCACTCTGAACGTCGTACTTATCATAAAGAATCTGACGAGTTTATCGCTCAAAAATTCGGCGTGTTAAAAGAGTTAGGTTTAACACCAGTATTATGTATTGGTGAAACTGAAGCAGAAAACGAAGCTGGCAAAACACAAGAAGTATGTGCTCGCCAAATCGATGCTGTGTTAAATGCACACGGTGCAGCTGCATTTAAAGATGCTGTTATCGCTTATGAACCAATCTGGGCTATCGGTACAGGTAAATCTGCAACTCCAGCACAAGCTCAAGCTGTTCATAAATTTATTCGTGATCATATTGCGAAGAAAGATGCGGCTATCGCTGAACAAGTTATTATTCAATACGGTGGCTCTGTTAACGATAAAAATGCAGCAGAACTGTTTGGCCAACCAGACATCGATGGTGCATTAGTGGGTGGCGCTTCACTGAAAGCTGACGCATTTGCCGTTATCGTTAAAGCAGCAGCACAAGCTAAAGCGAAAAAATAATTTTTATCTTTCTGGCCTATGCCGTTAATCGATAAAAAATAGAGAAAATCACCTTACTGAATATAAAGCAGAAGGTGATTTTTTTGTTTTTCTCACCTTTACTTAATTAACGACGACTAATTTCATCAAATATCCCCCCTGTCGCAAAATGTATTTTCTGAGCAGATTGCCAATCACCAAAAACATCATTAAGTGTAAATAGTTCTAGTTTTGGAAAACTGCTTTGGTATTTTTCTGCTATTGCTTTATCTCTGGGGCGATAATAATTTTTTGCAGCGATCTCTTGTCCCTCAGGCGAGTAAAGATAGTCTAAGTATGCTGTGGCAATTTCTCGGGTTCCTCGTTTATCGACAACCTTATCGACTACCGACACAGTAGGCTCTGCAAGAATAGATACTGATGGTGTGACTATCTCAAATTTATCTGTTCCTAATTCATTAATCGCTAGTAAAGCTTCGTTTTCCCATGCAATCAACACATCGCCAATACCTCGCTCAACAAATGTATTTGTTGCACCTCTCGCACCTGAATCTAATACTTCAACTTGCTGATAAAGTGCTTTAACGAAGGCTTTAGCTTTTTCACTATCTTGATGATTAGCTTTTAATCCATAGCCCCATGCCGCAAGATAGTTCCATCTTGCACCTCCAGAAGTTTTGGGATTAGGTGTAATAATTGAAACACCAGGTTTGATTAATGAATCCCAATCGTCTATTTGCTTAGGATTTCCTTTTCTCACCAGAAAAACAATTGTTGAAGTATAAGGGGCTGAGTTATCAGGTAATCGTGTTATCCATTGCTTATTGATACTTCCACGCTGTGCGATTGCATCAATATCATAGGCAAGTGCCAATGTGACAACATCTGCCTCAATACCATTGATAACTGATGTCGCTTGCTTTCCTGAACCACCATGTGATTGGCGAATGGTGACTTTATCTCCCGTTTTCCGCTCCCAATATTGACTAAATGCTTGATTATACTGTTGATAAAGTTCTCTCGTTGGATCATAAGAGACATTCAATAATTGAATATCTTTAGCCCATAAAATATTGGAAAAAAGTAATGTCGCTAAAGCCGTTGATAATAAGCCCCATTGTTTAAACATATCTATCCACCCCTATCGTTAAGTATTTAACTAGGCTGACAGAAAGTTTTATAACGATGAAATAACAAAAAGCCGATGGATATACACAACAGGAATATAGCTATCAATATAAAGGGGATAAGAAGAAATAAAGGAGGATAGAAATCGCTAAATGAAATGTTTTCACTCGAGAAGCTACTCTGACACAAGGAAAATGTATCAGAGCAGTTCACGAATAAGGATAGAACTCAGAAAGGCTCTGGTATTACGGAAATCTATTAATTAATACAGTTTTTTCGCTGTTTCATACCAGTCAGCTTTAAAGACACGTTTCATATTCATAACCGCATCAATAATATCATGGTGAACCAGTTTTTCGTTTTGAATACCGACACAACGACCGCCATAACCTTCTAATAGCAGTTGTACAGAATAAGCACCCATGCGAGAAGCAAGAATACGGTCGTAAGCGACTGGAGAACCACCACGTTGAATATGACCTAATACCGTTGCGCGCGTTTCATGTTTAGTTTCAGCTTCAATAAAACGAGCTAATTCATGTACATCACAAACGTGTTCTGTAATTGCGACGATTGCATGGCGTTTACCACGTTCAATACCTGCTTTGATTTCTGCCAGTAGTTCATCACGGTTAAATGGTAATTCAGCTTCAGGCAGAACAACAAATTCACAGCCCCCAGCGATTGCCGCAGACAGTGTTAAGTCACCACAGTAACGCCCCATCACTTCTACGATAGAGATACGTTTGTGAGAAGTTGAGGTATCACGTAATCGGTCAATTGCTTCAACAGCCGTTTCTAATGCAGTGAAATAACCAATGGTGTAGTCAGTACCAGCAACATCATTATCGATTGTGCCCGGTAAACCGATACATGGAAAACCTGCTTCCGTTAATTTTTTTGCACCTAGATAAGAACCATCACCACCAATAACGACTAAGGCATCAAGCTCATTTTGTTTCATGTTTTCGATGGCAACAGCACGCACATTGTCTTCACGGAATTCAGGGAAACGAGCAGAACCAAGGAATGTACCACCACGGTTGATCATGTCTGACACGCTAAAACGGTCGAGTTTTTTCATGCGATTTTCGTATAGCCCCATATAGCCATCCATAATCCCATAAACCTCTAAACCTTCGCTTAGTGCGGCACGAACAACACCACGGATCGCGGCATTCATACCTGGTGCATCACCACCACTTGTTAAAACCCCAATTCTTTTGATCCTATTGACCATGATTACCTCTGATTCTTATTCGATGTAATTATTGCAAAATTGTTGGAATAACTTTTTATTTCAATACCGGCTTATCTGGTGTAATTTTCCGACATTGCAAATGCTGAATTGATTCAACAATACCATTGTACGCATATTTTTTACCAGTTCATCATTATCGTACATTTTTTTTCATAAACTTGATGCGCATTAAACTAATCAGATAGCTTGTATAAAGTTTAGACTAGCCTATCTCAAATATGTTTCACTAATAAGTTAACACTTTTTATACAGACACTTTACTGCCTTTTTGCATTCATCTCAAAAAAACGCTATTTATGCTAAAAATAGCATCGGCATATTTTGATAAATATTCAGTTTTCTCTGGTGTGATATTCTATCTACCGTTTATCTCTCTATTTTGTGATGTCATTCTTTCAACAAAAAAAATGATCTAGGGTACATTTGTGACCAACAACAAAGTTCTCTGGTTGATTTACCGCTTTTCAATCTAGGCTGATACAGTGGAACTCACACTTAATAGGAGGTTTTATGTTCGACTTAACGGGTAAAATCGCTTTGGTTTCAGGTGGCGCAAAAGGCATTGGTAAAGGTATTGTCATTGCCCTGAAAAATAGTGGTGCTAAGGTTATCATTGCGGATATTGATGATGTTGCAGGTAATAAAACAAAGCAAGAATTAGATGTTGAGTTTATGCACCTTGATGTCACTCATCAATCCGCCTGTGAAAAAGTGATTGATGATGTTGTAAAAGAGTATGGCAAACTCGATATTCTTTGTTCCAATACTGGTATTTTCCCTCAAGCGACAATTAAAGAGATGACAGAAGCTGACTGGGATAAAATGCACACCGTTAATCTCAAAGGCATGTTTTTCTTAGTGAAAGCTGCACTTCGTGTGATGGAAAAACAAAAACAAGGTCGCGTGATTATTACGTCATCCATTACGGGCGCTATTACAGGTTACCCAGGCTGGAGCCATTATGGTGCAAGTAAAGCAGGACAATTGGGCTTTATGCGTAGTGCAGCACTAGAATATGCACGTCACGGTATTACAATTAACGCCGTAATGCCGGGAAATATCCTCACTGAAGGCTTACAGGCGCAAGGTGAAGCATATTTAAATCAAATGAAAGCGTCTATCCCAACGCATACTTTAGGTGAGCCAGAAGATATCGGCTACGCCGCCGCATTTTTTGCATCGAATGAAGCAAAATATATTACAGGCCAGACAATTATCGTTGATGGTGGACAGATTTTACCTGAATCCCCAGAGGCATTGTTGTAGCTTACATATAGTATAGAAATATTATTTTTATGATATCTCTATACTATCCTAATTATCCCCCAACTAACGCAACCAATTTAATTCAATTAAATCAATATATTAAATGAGAATTAAAGCTACATATTAAAATACTATACAATCATTTATTGTTATGTGTTACCGTTGCATGCAACCATGTCTATATACATTAACAATATCTATTATTAGCTGTATTTTTATGAAGAAAAAAAAATTTGCAACATTAAGAGCTTGGAATAGAAAACGAAATTATGTGATGAAAGATATTCGCTATTATTTCAACCTGTTCATAGAAAAAATCCTTTGGGATAAACCTAAAAAAACAACTATTGATTTCAAGTCAGTAAAAACAATACTAATTTTGCGTAATGAAGGAAAAATAGGTGATGTTATTGTAGATACTGCAATAATAAAGATACTATCTCAATACGGCTATATAATTGATATTTTAGTTACATCAACAAATGACTCAATATTAAATTACAATAAGAATATAAGAAAAATATATATTGCCAATAATATAACTCTGAATGATTTTATGAAGAAACATAATCACAATGTTAGTAAAGATGTTGTGAGAAAACTAAATGAAAATAATTATGATCTAATCATAGATCCATCTATGTTTAATGTTCCTATACATAGACCTCGGCTTTTAAAAGAAATTTCAGCAAAAAATGTTATTAGTTTTAATAAGAAAAGTTGGTTAAAACATTATAGTAAATCAATTTATTTTGATTATAATTTAGATCATATAAAAAAATCATATGAATTATTATTATCAGAATTCAATATTAATGAGGAAAGCATAGACTATGATATTTGCTATCCCAATAATGTAGATGAAGAAATAGAGAGTTATTTATTTACACTACCTAAAAATGCCAAAAATATTATAGTAAACATATTTGCTGGTAGTGATGACCGTTGTTTATCTTTAGCTCAGGCAAAAGAAATAGATGAAAAATTAAATTCCCTCTATAATGAGATTAATATTATTATTTTAGATCATAAAAAAGTAATACCAGATAATGCTTTTAACCATGCAAAAATATATATACCAAAATCACTACAACACACTATTGCATTGATCTCAAAAGCAGATCTTGTTATATCACCCGATACCTCTATTGTGCATATTTCTGCAACATTCCGACGCCCTCTAGTAGCAATATATAAAGATGCTATCCACAACAATAAATTGTGGGGACCCGGCTATGAAAATTCTCAACAGATTTTCGTTTCTAATGCGAAAACATATGAAGACAATAATATTGTTGAACAAATAATAGCTGCATCAGAGAAATATTTAGCCCCCAAATAGCAGTAACTCTCTTTATAAAAGAACTACTAAAATAATGAAAAATACTCAGATAAAATATAAGGCACTTTTGAAATTTCTTATCTTGTAATTTTAAATAGAGTTACTCAATAAAAAAAAGCCCCTCTCCAGAGGGGCTGCAAAAGACAGGGATGGTGTCTATGGCAAGGAAAAAACTTCGTTGTTGCTACTTACTCTCTAACTAGGTACTACTTTACTACACTCTTACTTCATTACTGATTCTGTTGACCTTGTTGGTCAAAAGATGACATTTGCTGTTGGTAATTCTTTTCCAACTGCGCTTTCTGTTCAGGGGTTAACAGCTGATACATTTGATTATGGACTTTCGCCATTTCAACGTGGCGCTCAATTGCTTGTTTATCCATATCTTGCATTTGTGCTCTTACAGCTGCTTCATCAAATTTCTCAGCTGTGACTAATTTATGCATATTCTCATGACGCTGACGGAAATCTCCGTTATATCTGTCTTGATGATGCTGGCGCATTAAATCGCGCATTTGTGTACGTTGTTGCTCTGTTAATGTGATACCGTTAAACATACGTGATTCGGCATAACCACGATCCATCATATGTCCACCGTTATTCATCATGTGACCACGTTGTCCGCGGTGGCCTCGATAATCACGGTCACCATGCATACCATAGCCATAATCACAGTGATAATTACCATTGGAATACTGTTGCTCAGTAGGCGGATTGGTATTTGTGGTTTCAGCTAATACCATCGTCGGAGCTGCTAAAAACATTGATGCTAGTGCAACTACTGCTACTTTACGCATTGCTTCACTCCTAATTCGGTAAATTAATACCGACCTAATTAATATGACTTCAATGTGTATAATTCATATGTGTAATTCTTTGCTATGTGGATTACTATACCGTTGCGGCTGCAAACTAGCGTCAGAGCGTGTAAAAGAACGTAAAGTCATAGATTCGCGCTATTTATTATCGTATTTTTCTCTTGGAGGAATTGACGAATGCATAAAATCTTATTAGTGGATGACGATCGCGAATTAACATCGCTATTGAAAGAACTGCTTGAAATGGAAGGCTTTAATGTTGTAATCGCCTCTGATGGCGAACAAGCACTTAAACTTTTGGATGCTTCTATCGACTTGTTATTACTGGATATTATGATGCCACGTAAAAACGGGATTGAGACACTCAAAGAGTTACGCCAAAATTTCCAGACCCCTGTCATTATGTTAACGGCAAGAGGCAGTGATCTTGACCGAGTACTTGGCCTAGAGCTAGGTGCTGATGATTATTTACCAAAACCATTTAATGATAGAGAGCTAGTTGCTCGTATCAGAGCTATTTTACGTCGTTCTAACTGGAGCGAACAAAAACAGACTGATAGCAATACATCTCCAACATTACAGGTTGATAAATTACAACTTAATCCTGGCCGACAAGAAGCAAGTTTTGATAATGAGCCGCTAGAGTTAACAGGAACTGAGTTTACTTTGCTTTATTTACTTGCTCAGCATTTAGGACAAGTCGTATCTCGTGAACATCTAAGCCAAGAAGTACTTGGCAAGCGCTTAACACCGTTTGACAGAGCGATTGATATGCATATTTCTAATTTACGCCGTAAATTACCAGAAAGAACAGATGGACAACCTTGGTTTAAAACTTTACGTGGCCGCGGTTATCTGATGGTTTCAATAACTTGATAAATATTCTTTATGATAAATAGTCTGTCAGCGCGCATTTTCGCAATTTTCTGGCTGACGCTAGCCTTAGTTCTCGTGCTAGTTATGATGGTTCCAAAGCTGGACTCGCGCCAGCTTACCCCTCTTTTGGAGAGTGAATACCGTCAAGGCGTTATGCTAGAACAACATATCGAAGCGGAATTAGCGCAAGATCCCGCCAACGATCTCCTTTGGTGGCGTCGATTAATTCGTGCTATTGATAAATGGGCGCCTCCTGGTCAACGTTTAATTATCGTCACCAGTGAGGGGCGTATTATTGGCGCTCAACGCAATGAGATGCAGGTTGTCAGAAACTTTATTGGCCAATCTGATAACGCCGATCACCCTAAAAAGAAAAAGTATGGTCGTTCTGAGATGTTAGGGCCCTTTTCTGTAAGAGATGGTGAAGATCACTACCAGCTTTATCTTGTGCGCCCATCAAGTAGCCCCCAATCTGACTTTATAAACTTATTATTTGATAAACCTTTATTGCTACTCATATTCACCATGCTTATCAGTACACCGTTATTAGTATGGCTTTCTTGGAGTTTGGCTAAACCCGCAAGACAGCTTAAAAATGCAGCTGACGATGTAGCTAAAGGTAACCTACGCCCTCACCCCGAGCTAGAGACTGGGCCTCAAGAGTTTTTAGCAGCGGGTACGAGTTTTAATCAGATGATAAGTGCTCTTGAACGTATGGTTGAAGCACAACAACGTCTGATCTCTGATATTTCTCATGAACTACGTACCCCATTAACACGCTTACAATTAGCAAGCGCATTATTACGTCGTCGTAGTGGGGAAAGTAAGGAGCTAGAGCGTATTGAAACTGAAACTCAGCGCCTTGATGGCATGATTAATGACTTACTGGTTCTTTCTCGTAATCAACATAAAAACGAGTTATTACGCGAGACAGTAAAAGCCAATGAATTGTGGGATGATATTTTAGATAACGCTAAATTTGAGGCCGAACAAAGTAATAAAACACTACAAGTGACAACACCTCCGGGATCATGGCCTATTTACTGCAATCCATATTCTCTGGCTAGTGCATTTGAAAATATAGTTCGTAATGCTCTGCGTTATTCAAATTCTCGTATTGAAGTTGCCTTTACTGAACAGAACCAAGGTATCACGATTATTGTTGATGATGATGGCCCAGGTGTTAGCCCAGAAGACAGAGAGCATATCTTCCGACCTTTCTACCGAACAGATGAAGCAAGAGATCGCGAATCAGGTGGTACTGGCTTGGGATTAGCAATTGTTGAAACTGCTGTAAGCCAACATAGAGGTCATGTTAAAGCCGATGACAGCCCATTAGGTGGATTAAGGGTTGAGATTTGGTTGCCGAGAGCGGGTGCGGGTAATAAATCACCAACCGCTTAATAGAGTAATTAAATTGTTGTATCAAAATATCCTGCCACCTATTGAAGAATAGGTGGCATATTCTTTTCATTAACGTTTGTTGATGCAATTCAGAATGATCTGGCTGAATCGACGGCTATTCCAGTATTTATATATCCTCAATCAATGCTAAAATACCCAGCTATTACTTGACCGTCTGGTTTGAAGAGTCTACTCTCAGGGCGGTTTTTTGCATATTGTTAAAATATGCTTATATAATAAAGCTCTTATATTACAATCAGATAGGAGCTTTTCGAGATAAATTTTGGCGCTCTGGGGGCCGTAAACCCAGTGCGGTAGCTTTGTTTAATTACGAGAATCCGAAGTGAAAAATCAAACTTCAGTATCCATAATAATTCCAGCATATAATGCAGAAAAATGGATAGAAAGATGCATAAAATCATGCATTAACCAAACTTATAAGAATATTGAAATAATTATAATAAATGATGGTAGCCAAGATAATACAGATGAGTTATGTCAATATTATGTTTCTATGGATAATAGAATTATCTATAAAAACATAGATAATGTGGGTGTATCAAACGCAAGAAAACTTGGCTTAGATATATCTAATTCATCATATATACTATTTTTAGATAGTGATGATTATATTAATAATGACTGTATAGAAATTTTAATTTCATATAAAGATTACGACTTAATTATTGGTCAAGCAAATTATGTAAACAATCATAATGAAATATTATCTAACACTAAATATGAGATTAAAAAAAATATAATATCTAGTTATCTAAGAGGAAAACTACCAACCTCTTTATGGCCAATATTATTTAAAAAAAAGATTTTAGATGAAGAATACTTAGTATCAAATTTAAAAGTAAGTGAAGATTTCATCATTCTATCCAGAATAATAACAAAAACTAAAAAAATCAAAGTTATTAATGATAAAGTCTATAACCAAGTTAGACATAATTTGAGTACTACCGCGAATCTTACTAATGAAAAATTTAGAGATCATTATAATGCGCATAAATTCGTTGAAGAGATATTTACAAGCAAATTAAATGAAAGATACAAAAAAGATATTGACATCTTCCAATTAAATCATTTATATAATTTAATTGTTATCTTTTCACCATATATTAAACTCCACGAGAAAACAATAAATACAAGAAATTTTTTTCTAAAAAATATTTCAATAAAAAAGAAATTATTATTAACACTTTATTTTTTAGGTATTTTTAATAAAAAAAATTACTTCCTAATCATGAAATTATTAAAGAAATTAAAATATAAAAATTCACATGAATAATCTAATAAAAAATTCCTTATTCCTTCTTGGCATGCAAGGCATAAATTATCTTATTCCCTTAATATCATTACCATACTTAACAAGAAAATTAGGATTCTATGAATATGGAATGATAAGTACAGCATTAAATATAATTTTATATTTGATGCTATTCATAGATTTTGGATTTAATTTTAGTACAACAAAAGACATTGCCAAGAGTAGAAATAACAAATTAAAAATACAAAGAATATATTCAGCAACAATCTATTCAAAGATAATAATAGCAAGTATTTCTATTTTAATACTATTAATTCTTATTAGAGGCTTTCAATTATTTAATGATATTGAGTCATTAATTTATGTTATGTTGCCACAATTGATTTACGCAATTTTCTTTCCATTATGGTTATATCAGGGATTAGAGAAAATATCATTTATATCAATTTGTTCTGTAGTTAGTAAAATTATTACTCTACCATTACTATTTTTCTATGTTAAAGATAAAAATGATATATATATAGCTGGAATAATACTAAGTTGGTCTTATTTACTTCCACTAATAATCAATTATTTTTACTTACACAAAAATCTACCTTATATTAAAATAGAAAAAATTAATTTTAGCCTAGTATTATCAATATTAAAAAAATCTTCTATTATTTTCTGGGGTAGTATATCAATCAGTCTTTACACACTAAGCACTCCGATCATTTTAAGCTTAGTAAGCAATTATGATCAAGTGGGAATATTTACTGCAACAGATAAATTAAGAATAGCGTGTATTGGAATATTTCTAATTTTAGGTCAAGCAATTTACCCTAGAGTCAATATTCTATTATCTGAAAGTAAGAAAAAATATAATTTATTTATAAAAAAAATAATTATATACCAAATTTCATTTTGCAGTATAACATCTTTATTATTTTTTTTATTAATGCCATATCTAGCTCCAATATTATTGGGTAATACTTTTATTGAAATGAAGCTTATTATTCAATTAATGTCACCAATGATAATATTAATCCCATTATCAGTAATAATATCAAATTTTATATTACTTCCACATGGAATGAATAAAATTTATGCTATCATTCCTACTATTACTTTATTTTTCCATATTATATATACAATACCTTTAAGTGAAAATTACGGTGCGATAGGAAGTAGTATTGCTATTTTAATAACTGAGATTATTAGTCTATCATTATTACTAATATCTTATTTCTTTTTTATAAAAAACAAATAATATGAACATATTATATCTTTCATTAATATTATTAGTTATTTCTACTTTGGAATTTTTCAATAAAAAAAATATATTCTATTTTGTTATAGCGACTATACTTATATATTTTCATATTGGACTATCATATAAATTAGGTGTTGATTGGATTGAATACTATTCATTATATGAAAACATTTCAAATTATGAAAATTATGAAATTGGATTTTCTTGGCTATCTAAGTTCTTTAGTTATATAAATATAAACTTTTGGGTATTTGTTTTTGCTATTAAATTTATTTTTTTAACATCGTTATTTGCACTAATAAAAAAATATTGCCTTTATCCAACAACCGCAATTACATTTATACTTATATTCCTCTTCCCATTTATAAACGATCCTCTTCGTCAATTAATAGCCACATCTATTTTATTTCTTGGTATATTAATGAACAAATCAAAAATTAGCTACAAAAATATAATTTTTGGTTTTTTATTCCACTCTTCATATATTCTTATATTATTCATAAAACTTCAATTTATAAAAAGAAAGCAACTTGTAAAAATATCTATTTTATTTGTATTCTTATCTTTACTATTAATTCACAACTTTCACTATCTATTACTACTAGGAGATAACTTCATAATTAAAAAGATTTATTTCTATCTTACTTATGCAGTTCAACCTAATATTTACTCTCTATTTATAAGAATAATATTTTTATATTTTGTATGTTTTAATAAACATGTAGATTTAATTAATAAAAAAATATTAACAAACAGCGTATATATAAATTTTTGGATGTTATCATTCTTATTACTTCTAGTTGAACTGTTAGCATTTCAATTCCCATTATTATCTCAAAGATTAAGGATTTATTTATCTCCATTCCCATTCATTTTATTTCTAAATTATATTTACTTTTTAAAGGATATAATTTTTAAATCTACATTATTGCTTATTATTTTTTTATATTTATATGCAACTTTATTTAGTTTTATGAGTGGTCCTATGGGTTCATTTTATTCATTAGAAAATAATATTGTTATACAATTTCTTCTTGATTTTCCGCCTAATGATATTGAGGAAAATATCCGTAACTTTTGGTTAACTAACTAATATGAAGAAAAAAATACTTATTCTTGCAACTACAGCTAAGGAAGCTGGTGCTTTATCTATCTTAAAAGATTTTATCCAAGAATTAAATGATGTTTATTTATATGATATTTTCATTCATTCATCTGTTATAAATGAGCTCCCCAAAAAAGATAATGTAAATTATATTATTTTAGATATCTCATCCTGGATAAAGAGAATTTTTTATGATTTTTATAAATATCCAATAATTAATGAAAAAAAATATTCTCTCTGTATTAATTTTCAAAATATCCCCATCAGAACAAATATAAAACAAATAGTATATTACCACCAAGCAATCCCCTTTAGTGAAATTAAATTTTCCCCATTCAAAAAGTCATCAAGAAAATTATGGCTATACAAAAATTTTTACCTTCTTTTTTTTAGAATGAATATAAATTACTTAAACTATCTCATAGTACAAGCAGAATGGATGAAGGAGTCAGTTCATTCAAAGTTTAATCTGCCTAAAGAAAAAACATTCATTATCGAACCTAAGGTAAATATTTTATATAATGAAGATAATATTTTTGATGAAGAAGATATAAAACATCATAATATATTATTTTATCCTGCCTATGGACATGAATATAAAAATCATAAAATAATAATTGATTCAATTAAAAATATTGGAATAGACTATCTTAAAAAACATAGCATTAAAATAATATTCACAATAGATAAGGAACATAACTTAGCAAAAGATATAATAAATACACCTCTAGAAGAGTATTTTTTATTTATAGGAAAGATTTCTAGAGAAAAAGTTTTTTATTATTATAGATTATCTAGTATTATTTTATTCCCTAGCACTCTAGAAACCTATGGTTTACCTTTAAAAGAGGCATCTCTTCTAAATAAGAATATCATTGCATCTAGACTTCCTTATGCTAAAGAAGTTTTAAAAGACTATGATAAAGTCACATTCTGTTGCCCATACAATAAAGTAGATTGGGCATCAGAGATAAAAAATTTTATAGAAAATAATTTAAATATTCATGATTCAAGTGAAAATGAAATAGAAAAAAAATTAAATTCTAATAATAATTTTTTAATATTAATAGAAAAATTAATTAAAGAATAAAAGGAATAATTTAATGTTCAAAAATAAAGTACTTTTAATCACAGGTGGTACTGGCTCTTTTGGTAATGCTGTATTACGTCGTTTTTTGAATACAGATATAAAAGAAATTCGTATATTTTCTCGTGATGAAAAAAAACAAGATGATATGCGAAAATTATTTAAATCAGATAAGTTGAAATTCTATATTGGTGATGTTAGAGATTATCAAAGTGTTGCTAATGCCATGCGTGGCGTAGATTACGTATATCATGCAGCAGCATTAAAACAAGTACCATCCTGTGAATTCTATCCACTAGAAGCAGTAAAGACTAATGTATTAGGAACAGAGAATGTATTAGAAGCTGCAATCACATTCGGAGTTAAACGTATCGTTTGTTTAAGTACAGATAAAGCCGTTTATCCAATAAATGCAATGGGTATATCAAAAGCAATGATGGAAAAAGTCATTGTTGCTAAAAGTAGAAATTTGGAACACACCAATACCACAATTTGCTGTACTAGATATGGAAATGTGATGGCATCCAGAGGATCCGTTATTCCGTTATTTATTCGACAAATCGTCAACAATGAACCAATTACTATCACTAATCCAGAAATGACCCGTTTTATGATGACATTAGATGATGCTGTAGATCTCGTGTTACATGCATTTAAAAATGGTCAAAATGGTGATATTTTCGTACAAAAAGCACCTGCAGCGACAATTAATACTCTAGTTAATGCGTTGTTAGAAATAACAGAAAAACCAGATCACAAAGTTAATATCATTGGTACTCGCCACGGTGAAAAACAATTCGAAGCTTTATGCAGCCGAGAAGAAATGTTTGTTGCTCAAGAGCAAGGTAACTATTATCGAATTCCTGCTGACAATCGGGACTTGAATTATTCAAAATACTTTGAAAAAGGTGAAAGAAATTTAGCCACTATTGAAGATTATAATTCACATAATACTCAACGTTTAGATGTTAAAGGTATGAAAGAACTTCTTAGAAAACTTGATTTCATAAGAGAAATTGAATCTGGAAATATTATTGTTCCCGAAGGTGTTTAAATGTTAAATATTTATATTTTAGGTGCCAGTGGCATGCTGGGTTATAGTATTTTCTCCAACTTATCTGAATATAAAGGTTTTAATGTTTTCGGTACAGTTAGAAATATAAAAAATAAAGGAAATTATTTTTCTGAATTCAAAAATAAAATTATAGAAGATATTGACATTTCTAATTTAGCCTCTCTTGAAAATTTATTTCAAAAAAATAAACCAGATATTGTCATTAACTGCATTGGATTAATAAAACAACATAGTATTTCTAAACAATATATCCAAGCGATAAAAGTAAATGCTTTATTACCTCACGAATTAGCCCATATTTGTGACAAATATCAAGCAAAGTTAATTCATTTTTCCACAGACTGTGTTTTTGACGGAAAATCAGGTAATTATCAACAAACTGATATCCCTACAGCAACCGATCTTTATGGTAGAACCAAATACCTAGGTGAGGTCGCTTATGGAAAACATTTAACTTTACGAACATCAATTATAGGCCACGAATTATCTTCAAGCGTTAGCTTAGTAAATTGGTTTTTAAATCAGAAAGATCAAGTAAATGGATATACTAAAGCTATTTTTTCTGGTTTTCCGACATGTTATATAGCAAAGTTGTTAGCTGAAAAAATAATACCGAATAAAAATTTAAATGGTTTATACCATTTATCAAGTGAACCAATTGACAAATATACACTATTATCAGATATTGCGGCTATTTATCATAAAGATATTATTATAAATCCATCGGAAGATCTTGTTATAGACCGCTCGCTTAATTCAACGCTTTTACGTGATAAGATTAATTTTACTCCACCATCATGGAATGAATTAATCAAAGACATGTATGAAGATTACAATAAAAGGTATAAAAAGTGAAAAAATTAAAGATTGCAACGATAGTAGGTACACGCCCAGAGATAATTAGATTATCGCGTATAATAAATAAATTAGATAACTATTGTGAACATATTCTTATTCATACAGGTCAAAATTATGATTATGAATTAAATCAAATATTCTTTGATGACCTAGAAATCAGAGCTCCAAATATTTTTCTTGAATGTGCGGGTTCATCTGCCGCTGAAACTATGGCTCAAGTAATCAGTAAGTCTGATAAAGTGTTTGCTGAACTTAAACCTGATGCAATACTAATATTAGGTGATACAAATAGCGCCCTTTCTGCAATTTCAGCCAAAAGAAAGAAAATTCCCATTTTTCATATGGAGGCAGGTAATCGTTGTTTTGATCTTCGGGTTCCTGAAGAAATCAACAGAAAAATAGTTGATCATATTTCTGATGTTAATCTTCCTTACAGCGATATTGCAAGAGAATATTTACTTCGAGAAGGAATTAGCCCTGATTTAATAGTAAAAACAGGCAGCCCTATGGATGAAGTATTAGAATTCTACAAAGATAAAATTGCATCATCTAATATATTAAAAAATCTAAATTTATCTGCAGGACAATATTTCTTAGTCAGTATGCATAGAGAGGAAAACGTTGATTCAAAAGAAAATATAAAAAACTTTGTTGATACTTTAGATTCTCTCGCAAAAAAATACAGTTTCCCAATTATTATATCCACACACCCAAGAACAAGAAAAAAAATAGAAGAATTAAAACTATCATTTAATCCATTAGTTCATTTAATGAAGCCTTTAGGTTTTTCTGATTATGTACATCTACAAACTAAAGCTAAAGTTGTCTTAAGTGATAGTGGAACTATTACTGAAGAATCTTCAATTTTAAACTTTCCTGCCATTAATATAAGAGAGGCTCAGGAAAGACCCGAAGGTTTTGAAGAGGGTGCAGTGATGTTCACAGGAATGAATACAGAAAGAATTTTACAAGCTATATCCATACTTGAGAACCAACCAAGAGGAAATTTACGTCTAATTAATAAAGTTAATGATTATATTGCACCAAATGTATCTGAAAAAGTACTAAGGACTATCATTAGCTATACAGATTATGTTAATCGAGTAATATGGAAAAAGTAAAACTACAGCTTGCTTTAATCATTGATGACTATTTGCCCCACAGTACTCGAGTTGGGGCAAAGATGTTTCATGAATTAGCATTAGAGCTACAATCCCTCGGGCACCATATTACAATTATTACGCCAAACAAAGATCAATCAACTCGTTTATACATTGATAATTTAGATGGTATTTCGGTTTGGCGTTTTAAAAATGGCCCAATTAAAGATATAAAAAAAATACCTAGAGCAATTAATGAGTCACTACTTTCTTATAATGCTTGGAAAGCAATCAAACCTTTAGTTAATAAAAATTCCTTTGATGGAATAATTTACTATTCTCCCTCCATATTTTGGGGAAATTTAGTTAATAAACTAAAGAAAAAATGTCAGTGTCCTGCCTATTTAATATTAAGGGATTTATTTCCCCAATGGATTGTTGATGCAGGTATTTTAAAACAAGGTTCATTAATCGAACAATACTTTCGTTTTTTTGAACGTTACTCCTATAAACAAGCATCAATAATAGGATTAATGTCTCAAAAGAATCTAGACTATTTTTATAATTATGAGAAAAATAAAGATTTTAAATGTGAAATATTAAGGAATTGGGCAAATACTTCTCCAATAACTATTGAAAGTAGTAAATATATTTCAATACGTGAATCTTTAAACTTACAAAATAAAACTATTTTCTTTTATGGTGGAAATATTGGTCATGCCCAAGATATGGGTAATTTGATGCGACTAGTAAAGAAAATGAATATATATCCTGATGCTCATTTTCTTTTTATTGGGCAAGGCGATGAAGTTGAATTAATCAAGGCATTAGCTAAAAAATGGGATTTAAATAATTTTAGTTATTTACCTTCAGTTAACCAAGAAGAATTTAAATTAATTCTTAAAGAAATTGATATTGGTTTATTCTCATTAGCTTCTCATCATTCTGCACATAATTTCCCAGGAAAATTACTAGGATATATGGCTAATCATATTCCTATATTAGGTAGTGTTAATGAAGGAAACGACTTACAAGAACTAGTAAATAAAGAAATGGCAGGCTTTATTCATATAAATGGTGAAGACGATAATTTATTTGAATCAGCTAAAAAACTCTACCTTGATATAGAACTACGAAAAAAATGTGGAAATGACGCCTATGCCTTATTATGTAAAGAATTTTCTGTTACCTCAATAGCAGAAACAATTGTAACTAGGCTAAGGTTATTAGAATGAAATATATAGATAAAGTATCATTAGATAACTTATATAACGAAGCAGAGAAATCAGAAAGGCTACGTTCCCATTTATTATTACATAAATCCCATGAAGACAAAGTACAACGTCTACTGATTGCTTTAGTGAAAGGTAGCTATGTTGAACCACATTATCACGAATTGTCTCATCAATGGGAAATGTTTGTTATTTTAGAAGGAAAAGTCGAAATTACTTTGTATGATCATATGGGTTCAATAATAGAAAATTTTTTAGCAGGAGAAAATACTGACATCTCCATTGTTAACTTAGAACCAAATGAAGTACATAGTATTAAATGTATTTCCCCACAAGCATTAATGCTAGAAGTAAAAGAAGGTCCTTTTGATCCTAATTATGCTAAAAAATTCTTAATTTAATAGATCCACTTACTATTTATAATATACCTATAAAATTAGGTTAATCTTAAAGGTCTATTTATGAAAATCACCATATCCGGAACCGGCTATGTCGGTCTATCTAACGGAATACTTCTTTCCCAAAACAACAAAGTTGTTGCGTTAGATATCAATAAAGAAAAAGTTGAATTACTGAATAAAAAAATCTCTCCAATTACAGATAAAGAAATTGAAGAGTTTTTAGCAACCAAAGAGCTCGACTTTACAGCAACATTAGATAAAGAATTCGCTTATAAAGATGCGGATTTTGTTATCATTGCAACGCCAACCGATTACGATCCTAAAACAAACTATTTCAACACCTCTTCTGTAGAGTCTGTGATCCGTGATGTTTTAGAATATAATCCCAATACCACAATGATTATTAAATCAACAATTCCTGTTGGTTTTACCAAAGAAATGAGAGAGAAATATAATACCAATAATATTATTTTTTCTCCTGAATTCTTACGTGAAGGTCGTGCGCTTTACGATAACTTATACCCTTCTCGTATTGTGATTGGCGAGCAATCAGAAAGAGCACAAAAATTTGCTGACCTTTTACAACAAGGCGCATTAAAGAAAGATATTGATGTTCTTTTTACTGATTCCACAGAAGCGGAAGCGATTAAATTATTTGCTAATACTTATCTCGCACTGCGTGTTGCTTACTTTAATGAGCTAGACAGCTATGCCGAATCTTATGGACTGAACTCAAGACAAATCATTGAAGGTGTCTGCTTAGATCCGCGTATTGGTAATCATTATAATAATCCATCATTCGGTTACGGTGGTTACTGCTTACCAAAAGATACAAAGCAGCTGTTAGCAAACTACGACTCTGTACCTAATAATATTATTAGTGCAATCGTTGAAGCTAACCGCACACGTAAAGACTTTATTGCAGACTCTATTATCGCAAAATCACCCAAAATCGTGGGTGTTTATCGTTTAATTATGAAATCTGGCTCCGATAATTTCCGCTCATCTTCAATCCAAGGCATTATGAAACGAATCAAAGCCAAAGGCATTGAAGTGGTGATTTATGAACCAGAAATGAAAGAAGATACTTTCTTTAATTCAAGATTGATCCGTGATTTAAATGAGTTCAAAGCTATGTCTGATGTCATTATTACTAATAGAATGTCATCAGTGCTAAACGATGTTGAAGAAAAAGTTTATACTCGTGACCTCTTTGGTAACGATTAAATCGATTTCATATGCTCAATATCGTCTTATTTGAACCCGAAATTCCACCGAATACGGGTAATATTATTCGCCTGTGTGCTAACACAGGCTTTCATCTTCATTTGATCCAACCACTGGGTTTCACTTGGGATGATAAACGCCTACGCCGTGCAGGGCTTGATTATCGTGAGTTTGCTGATATTAAACAGCATCACGATTACTATGCTTTTTTAGAAAGTGAAGGTTTAAATCCTGATAATGCACAATCGCCGACAGGTGCGCGTGTATTTGCGTTAACGACAAAAGGGACACCAGCACATAGTAATGTGAGCTATCAAGATGGAGATTATCTCCTGTTTGGGCCTGAAACTCGCGGTTTACCGCCTTATGTGTTGGATAATATGCCAACACAACAGAAAATCAGAGTTCCAATGCTTGCCGATAGCCGTAGTATGAACCTGTCAAATACAGTTGCCGTTGTAGTTTTCGAGGCATGGCGTCAACTAGGTTATCCTGGTGCATTGTTAAGAGACTGAAATGTAAAAAGCGCTGATCATAAATAATGAGCAAGCGCTTTTTTAATTTTAAATGACTACCATTTTAATTTATTACATTGAGGGTTGTTTTATTTCGGCAACGACTTTTGTAATATAGCGACACCCTTCTCCCACATCCTTTAATACTAATGCGTGAGCACCAATTACCGCATTATCGCCTATCTCAATCTCTCCGCCAATAATCGATGAGTTACAGCCAATATAAACGTTATTACCAACTCGAATATCCGCTTTACCATTCTTCTCTTTTACACCAATTGTTACGCCTTGCATTAAAGTCACATTTTCACCTAACTGACAGTAATTAGTCAGTACAATCCCTATGGGATGAGGTAATGAAAGACCTTTTCCTATACGAGTTCTTAGTGAGATATCGTTGCAATACTTACGATTATTGTTAGCACCAATGCGAGTGCCTAATTTTTTAATGAAGCGATTGTTAGAGAAATAAAAGAATTGTGCAACACGCCACCAAAAAAGATAACGTGAACGTTGGCAGAAAAATACGCGGTGAAAAAGTCTTATCCAACTAAAAGGCTTGTTATCACCGATATATTCAGCGTGTAAACAAGCCTTAAGTTCAGAAAGTGTAACTTCTGTTAATGCCATTAAATCCCATCACCACATTCAAAACCAGGCACCACACCATTAAAGTGTTGATCCATATCGAGTGAAGGTTTGTCGCTCGTCGGTTTCCCCACAATGCGAGCGGGAACACCAGCAACCGTGGTATGTGCAGGAACTTCATGTAATACCACAGATCCTGCACCAATTTTAGCACCACGACCAATCTCGATATTGCCAAGTATTTTAGCACCCGCACCAATCATTACACCTTCGCGTACTTTAGGATGGCGATCGCCACAGGTTTTACCTGTTCCGCCTAAAGTCACAGATTGTAAAATAGAAACATCATTCTCTACGATAGCGGTCTCACCAATCACAATACCCGTTGCATGATCGAGCATAATACCGTGTCCAATGCGGGCTGCTGGATGAATATCGACACCAAAAGTAACAGATATTTGATTTTGTAGGTAAATAGCAAGTGCTTTACGATCTTGGTTCCATAGCCAATGAGCAATACGATAAGCTTGCAATGCATGGAAACCTTTTAAATAAAGCAGGGGTGTGGAGTATTTATCAACTGCGGGGTCACGTAAACGAACGGCAGAAATATCATAAGCTGCACATTCAATCATAGAAGCATCACTACGATATGCTTCTTCAACAATTTCACGTACTGCAATCGCAGGCATAGTTTGAGTTGCTAGCTTGTTTGCCAACATATAACTTAAGGCACTGCCTAAATTTTCATGCTTGAGTAATGTCGCATGGAAGAAGCTTGCCAAAATCGGCTCGCAATCTGCCAAACATTTTGCTTCATTTTTAATATGATCCCAGACTTTTTTTAGTTCTTCTAGCGACATACTCACTCTCATTCTTTTTACATTGAAGCCTAAGTAGATACTTAGGCTTCTTATGTTTAAAACCGAAACAGATATCTTAAATCGATATTTTGATCTAACACCTTAAGCCAATGCCTTAAGCTAATACATCAAAACAAGCAATTGTCTAAAATAGACTTAGAAAAGATTGCTGTCTATCTCATCTTTCGTTGCACGGCCTAATAAAGATAATGCCGCTTCTTTGGCGTCTTTATGCTGATATAAAATTTGGTAGATCTGCTCCGTGATAGGCATTTCAACACCGACTTGTTCTGCTAATGCACGAACTTCTTTGGTATTGCGATAACCTTCGACTACCTGCCCGATTTTCTCTTGGGCCGTATCAACATCTAAACCTTGACCTAGCATCATACCGAATCGACGATTACGAGATTGGTTATCTGTACAGGTTAAGACTAAATCACCTAACCCTGCCATTCCCATAAAGGTTGCGGCATCAGCACCTAAAGCCTTACCTAGGCGGCTCATCTCAGCAAGACCACGGGTAATAAGCGCTGTACGTGCATTAGCGCCAAAGCCCATACCATCAGACATACCCGCGCCAATAGCAATCACGTTTTTTACCGCACCACCCAGTTGAACACCAATAAAGTCAGGGTTTTTATAAACACGGAAGCTTTTGCCACAATGAAAAAGCTGCTGTAGCTCTTCAGAGAAGGTATTGTCCGTTGATGCCACAGAAATTGCAGTAGGTAATCCCGCAGCAAGTTCTTTAGCAAAAGTAGGACCGGATATAACTGCTAACGGGATTTCATTACCTAATACTTCACGCGCTACATCTTGCAACAAGCGACCAGTATGAGCCTCAAGTCCTTTTGTCGCCCAAACAACACGTGCATCCTGACGTAAAAAGGGGTTGATTTGTTGTAATACCTCACCAAAAACATGACTTGGGATCACAACCAGAATATTACGGCTGGCTTCAATCGCTTTTTGCAAAGAAGCTTCCATGTATAAACTATCAGGAAAAGAAACATCGGGCAGAAATGCCTGATTACAGCGTGCTTGTTGTAACGCAGAAACATGCTCAGGGTCGTGCCCCCAAAGCACAACATCATGCCCATTGCGCGCCAAGGTAATCGCTAAAGCGGTGCCGTATGAACCGGCACCGATAACTGTCATAGAAGCGTTCATTAAGCTTCTTCAGCCCCTTCATTAGCTGCATCAGTTTGTTGCTGTTGTAAATAGTTCATAAACAACGCATCAAAGTTAACTGGTGCTAAGTTCAGTTGTGGGAAAGTACCACGGCTGACTAAGTTAGTGATACATTCACGAGCATAAGGGAACAGAACGTTAGGGCAATATGCGCCTAAGCAATGTGCTAATTGAGTGCCTTCGATACCTTCAACGGTAAAGATACCTGCTTGTTGAACTTCACACAGGAATGCAGTTTCGTTATCCATTGTTGCGGTAACAGTAACGCGCAGAATAACTTCATAGACGTTTTCAGCTAAAGTATTAGAAGAAGTATCCAGATCTAATTTAACTTCTGGTTGCCACTCTTTTTGGAAAACTTGTGGGGCATTAGGCGCTTCAAAAGAGATATCTTTTGTATAGATACGTTGAATTTGAAAAGTCATCTCTTGGTTTTGCTGTTCTGACATAATAATCTTACCTTTTTATATCCTTATTAATTGAATAGCAGTAAGTATAGAACTCAATCTGCCCGCTCGTTACTTTTTACCTTTAGCCAGTGGTAAATTCTCACCACTCCAGCCTGAAAGACCATCTTTTAAGATAAAGACTTTTTCAAAACCGAGTTTAATTAGGTTTTCTGCAGGTTTTGCACCTTCAATACCTGATGGTGACACAACAATAACTGGCTGTGATTTATATTTCTCCAGCTCAGCAATATTATTATTTTTGATTTCAGAAGGCGTTAAATTGATAGAATCAATGATGTGCCCTTTACGGAACTCATCACGGCTACGGATATCAACACACACCGCATTCTCTTTGTTTATCAAAGAAATCGCTTCTGTACGGGAAATATTTTTCGTCTTAGAAAAAAGCCCTTTAAAGGTCAATACAATGACCGCCACCAGCAACGCGACCCAGACAAAACTTAACAGGGTGTGCCGGTTGAAAAATTGCATTACTTCTTGCAGCATAGGATGCAATCACTCTCGTTGGTTAAAAATAGTATCAAAGAGCCAAAGTATACCTTTGTCATGGCGCAATTACAGCCTATTCCTGCGTTTCTCTTTCTATTTTTGCGGAAAGTTTCTCAACAATCATTTTTTTTATTGACGGATTTATGTACCATTAGCGTCGGTTCCGTGAAAAATGATGAATTGAAAAGACTTTGCCTTTTTACTCTACAGGATCCCTCTTCAGGCAAGCTATTAATAAATCAGCATCCCTTATAATGGCTATTTACGTATAAAATCACCCATTTTACGTAAGATTTATACCTGTCTGAGATACAACAACTATCTGTTATTTATTTAAAAGTATTGAGAACACGAGCATGTCGCAAACAAATCAAGTGCCTAAAATTGGATTCGTTTCATTAGGTTGTCCTAAAAATTTAGTGGACTCTGAACGTATCCTAACCGAACTGCGCACAGAAGGTTATCAAGTTGTTCCTACCTATAATGATGCTGATTTAGTCATCGTCAACACCTGTGGGTTTATTGACAGCGCAGTACAAGAATCGCTAGAAGCGATTGGTGAAGCACTCGATGAAAACGGTAAAGTGATTGTTACTGGCTGTTTAGGTGCAAAAGAGAACCAAATTCGTGAAGTGCACCCCAAAGTACTCGAAATCACAGGGCCTCATAGTTATGAGCAAGTTTTATCTCATATTCATCACTATGTCCCAAAACCTGATCACAATCCTTTTCTCAGCCTTGTTCCTGAACAAGGTGTCAAATTAACACCGCGCCATTACGCCTATTTAAAAATTTCTGAAGGCTGTAATCACCGTTGTACATTCTGCATTATCCCATCTATGCGTGGTGATTTAGACAGTCGTCCCATTGGTGAAGTATTAGGCGAGGCCAAAAGATTAGTCAATGCAGGCGTAAAAGAGTTACTGGTTATCTCTCAAGATACTTCTGCTTACGGTGTTGATACTAAACATCAAACGGGTTTTTGGGATGGAATGCCTGTCAAAACCAGTATGGTCAGTTTATGTGAACAATTAGCAAAATTAGGGATTTGGGTTCGTTTACACTATGTTTATCCATACCCACATGTTGATGATGTTATTCCTTTAATGGCTGAAGGCAAAATTTTGCCTTACTTAGATATTCCATTACAGCATGCAAGCCCTAAAGTTTTAAAACTGATGAAACGCCCAGGCTCTGTTGAACGTACCTTAGAGCGCGTAAAACGCTGGCGTGAAATTTGCCCTGAATTAACCTTACGTTCTACCTTTATTGTTGGGTTCCCGGGTGAAACTGAAGAAGATTTCCAAATGTTATTGGATTTCCTCACCGAAGCACGTTTAGACAGAGTTGGTTGCTTTAAATACAGCCCTGTTGATGGTGCGAAAGCCAATGAATTAGCTGATCAAGTACCTGAAGAAGTAAAAGAAGAACGCTATCATCGCTTTATGCAGTTACAACAACAAATTTCGACAGAACGCCTGCAAGAAAAAATCGGCAAAGTATTGCTAGTTATGATTGATGAAGTCGATGAAGAAGGCGCAATTGGCCGTAGCATGGCGGATGCTCCTGAAATTGATGGTGCTGTTTACCTCAATGAACAATTCGATGTAGAGCCGGGGCAAATCGTGCGTGTTCTTATTGAACATGCTGACGAATATGACCTGTGGGGTACTATCGTCGATTAATCTCTATCTTGGACAGCGCAATATTTTATTGCGCTGTCACACGGATTGCCTCTTTTTTCCTCTCTCCCTCTATTATTGCTTTATAATCTCTTATTAATTGAATAGATTACCTGTTAGGTATTATCTGAAATTTCGGCTTTATTTCGTGTTAGCTGGTCAGTTGTTTTGTGACATGAAATAATCTTACAAACTGTTATGAAAGGTACGTTGGTCAGATGGCAGAGAAAATGGATCTTCAAAAAAAAACACATCAGCCTTATCGTGTATTTTCTTTACCGTTAATCACGTTGCTTATTAGCACAGCACTCTTTTCAGCCACTCCTGTTTTTGCTAACTCATTAACGGATAATCGTAATCAGCTAAAAGATCTACAAACCACAATTGCTGAAAAAGAAAAACAGGTTCAAGAACAGCAAAGACAACGTACAGCCCTTCTTAATCAATTAAAGACGCAAGAAACTCAAATTTCTAGTGCTGGCCGCTCTGTGCATGAAACTCAAAATCGCTTACAAACATTGGGTAAAGAGATAAAAACTATTACCGCAAATATCACACGCTTACAAAAACAGTATCAGTCACAGCAAGCATTATTAGCACGTCAAATGGATGCGGCTTATCGTCAAGGTAAACACCAAGGTATTGAGCTCTTATTTCGTGGTGAAGAAGGTCAGCGTGAAGAACGTATTTTAGCGTATTACAGCTATATTAATGATGCACGTAAAGAAACAATGGCAGAGCTTGCTCAAACCTCAAAAGAACTTGAAGCCGAAAAAACAGCGCAGCAAGCAAAACAGAACGAGCAAAAACAAGTCTTAACGAAACAACAGCAAGAAAAACAAAAGCTGGATAATGCATTAGCAGCTCGACAAAAAACGTTAACCCAACTTGAATCCACCTTAAAAGCAGATCAGAAAAACTTAGCCACCATGCGGGCTAATGAAGCACAGTTAAGAAATAAGATAGCTCAAGCTGAACGTGAAGCGAAAGCACGCGCAGAGCGTGAAGCCCGAGAAGCCGCTCGTATTGCAGCCAAGCAGCGAGAAGCCCAACAGCGCGGTTCAACCTATAAACCAACAGCCGAAGAGCAATCATTAATGTCACGTACAGGCGGTTTAGGTAAACCCGCAGGTCAGGCAATTTGGCCTATTAGAGGTTCTTTATTACACCGTTTTGGTGAATCTATTTCTGGCTCTGGTGAATTACGTTGGAAAGGTATTGTAATACCCGCAGCACAAGGCACAGAAGTAAAAGCCATTGCTGATGGGCGAGTTTTATTAGCTGACTGGCTTCAAGGTTATGGTTTAGTCGTTGTGGTTGAACACGGTAAAGGTGATATGAGCCTTTATGGATATAACCAAAGTGCTTTAGTGAATGTCGGCCAGCAAGTAAAAGCAGGCCAACCTATTGCTTTAGTCGGTAATAGTGGTGGACAAGAGCGTTCAGCACTCTATTTTGAAATTAGACGTCAAGGAAAAGCGGTAAACCCTGTTCCTTGGCTTGGGAGGTAGATTTGAAATTACTTGGCACATTACAACGCAAGCACTCTTTTTTACTTAGTTTAATGTTGCTAAGTCTGGTTGTGAGCACTCCTGCATTTGCAGCCAAATTAGCCATTGTGATTGATGATTTTGGTTATCGAAAAAAAGAAGATAATCAAGTTTTACAACTTCCTACTGCGGTTTCTATCGCCATTTTACCTGATTCTCCTCACGGTAAAGAAGTGGCGACTAAAGCGCATGCACAAGGGCGTGAAATTCTGATCCATATGCCAATGGCACCCATTAGCAAACAACCGCTAGAGCGCGATACCCTAAAACCATCTATGGATCAGGCTGAAATTAACCGTATTATTCAGCACGCTATTAGTAATGTTCCTTTTGCTGTCGGTATGAATAACCATATGGGTAGTGCAATGACATCCGATAGACAAGCGATGGATAGAGTGATCAAAGCTCTTAATCACTCAAACCTCTATTTTTTAGATAGCGTGACCATTGGTAATACACAAGCTGCGATTGCGGCTAAAGCTGCTGGTGTTCCCTCTTTACGGCGCCATGTTTTTCTCGATAACGTACAAACCGAAGCTGAAACTCGCCAACAGTTAGCACGCGCAATTGCTTTAGCGCGTAAAAACGGTTCTGCAATTGCGATTGGACACCCTCACCCTTCTACTGTTAGAGCATTACAGCAACAACTGCCTTTATTACCTGCTGATATTCAACTTGTGGCACCAAGTAGCTTGTTAAAACCACAACAAGAAAAGCCCGAACAACCAAAACCGCCCAAAATCGAACCACCAACAGAACAACCGAAAGAGCCAAAACCTGCGTCATGGTTAAAACCCGCACAAGAAGCGATTATTTCGATGAAAAAAAGCACACTGATTAATACCTTATCAAGCGGATTTAGCTCATCAGAAAAAAAGAAAATACCGAATACACCTACTCCGAACGAAATCGGCGAAGTTGAAAAATAATGCAACAAAAAAGAGCCTTAAAAGGCTCTTTTTTTGCTTAATTATCACCTATCACTGCCAATCTAAAATCACTTTGCCCGATTGACCAGAACGCATGATATCAAAGCCTTTTTGGAATTCATCAATAGAAAATTGATGAGTAATAATCGGTGAGAGATCAAGGCCTGATTGGATAAGCGCCGCCATTTTGTACCATGTTTCAAACATCTCACGTCCATAGATACCTTTAATAAACAGTCCCTTAAAGATAACTTGTCCCCAATCAATTGCCATATCAGAAGGTGGAATACCTAACAGCGCAATACGACCACCATGATTCATCGTATTAAGCATGGTACGAAACGCTGGAGGCGCCCCTGACATTTCTAATCCCACATCAAAACCTTCTGTCATGCCTAACTCTTTCATCACATCTATCAGGTTTTCTTTGCTGACATTCACCGCTCTGGTAACACCCATCTTTTTCGCGAGATCAAGGCGATATTCATTAACATCGGTGATCACCACATGACGTGCTCCCACATGCTTACAAATTGCAGCTGCCATGATCCCAATAGGACCAGCGCCGGAAACCAACACATCCTCACCCACTAAATCAAAAGATAACGCTGTATGTACGGCATTCCCAAAGGGATCAAAAATAGCCGCTAATTCATCAGGAATATTGTCTGGAATTTTAAATGCGTTAAAGGCAGGGATAACCAGATATTCAGCAAAACAACCAGGGCGATTTACACCCACACCAATGGTATTACGGCACAAATGAGTACGACCACCGCGGCAATTACGGCAATGACCACAAGTGATATGCCCTTCACCAGAAACGCGATCACCAATATTAAAGCCTTTCACTTCTTGCCCTATCGCAACAATTTCGCCGATATATTCATGTCCGACAACCATAGGAACAGGAATGGTTTTTTGTGACCATTCATCCCAGTTATAAATATGAACATCTGTGCCACAAATTGCTGTTTTACGAATTTTGATCATTACATCGTTATGACCAAGCTCAGGTACCGGAACATCGGTCATCCAAATACCTTCTTGTGCTTTTAATTTTGACAGTGCTTTCATAGAGTAACCTTATGCAATCACATTAAGTTGCTTACCGATTTTGATAAATGCTGCAACAGCACGTTCAATTTGCTCTGTGGTATGTGCAGCCGACATTTGTGTACGAATACGTGCTTGGCCTTGTGGTACAACAGGATAGAAGAATCCTGTGACATAAATTCCTTCATCAAGTAAGCGAGTAGCAAACTCTTGTGCTAATTTAGCGTCACCTAGCATCACCGGAATAATAGCGTGATCAGCACCCGCCAATGTAAAGCCTGCCTCACTCATTTTTTCACGGAAAAGCGTAGCGTTACGCCATAAACGAGCACGTATTTCATCACCGGTTTTCAACATATCTAAGACTGCAATAGAAGCTGAAACAATCGCAGGCGCTAACGAGTTAGAGAATAAATAAGGACGAGAACGTTGGCGTAACCATTCAACCACTTCTTTACGTGCCGCAGTATAACCACCCGATGCGCCGCCTAATGCTTTGCCTAAAGTACCCGTGATAATGTCAACTCTGTCCATCACATCACAATATTCATGGGTACCACGGCCTTGAGCGCCGACAAACCCCACGGCATGCGAATCATCGACCATGACTAAAGCACCAAATTCATCCGCTAAATCACAGATAGATTTGAGATCGGCAATCACACCATCCATAGAAAACACGCCATCTGTCGCAATCATAATATGGCGCGCATTCTCAGCTTTGGCTTTTTCAAGTTGTACACGTAGTTCTGCCATATCGTTATTCGCGTAACGATAGCGTTTTGCTTTACATAAGCGCACACCATCAATAATAGAAGCATGGTTTAAGGCATCAGAAATAATTGCGTCTTCAGGCCCCATTAATGTTTCAAATAATCCACCATTCGCATCAAAGCAAGATGAATACAAAATGGCATCTTCCATACCTAAAAATTCAGCAATTTTATTTTCTAATGTTTCATGTGAATCTTGAGTACCACAAATAAAACGCACAGATGCCATACCAAAACCGTGGCTATCCATACCTGTTTTTGCTGCTTCAATCAGTTTGGGATGATTAGCCAAACCTAAATAGTTATTAGCACAAAAGTTAATAACATGGCTTCCGTCAGCAACGGCGATATCTGCGCTTTGTGAAGAGGTGATGATGCGCTCATTTTTAAAGAGGCCATCTTGACGAGTTTGTTCGAGTTGTTGATTAATTTGTTGATAGAAAGAGTGGGTAGACATACTTTCTCCTAAGACTACAGGGCGAAAAGAGGTAACATACATTTTTGATTATAATGTAGTCGTTATTGTTTCTTATTCTATTCCTTTGTTCTATTAAAAACGACAAATGTAAATAAATAATGTTATTTGTGTAATTAAGATCACTAATACACACTGTGTTTTTCGAGAATTTCAGCCTGTTGTTCCGTGATGAATACTACCGTTAACGCTGTTCAGTGTTATTATAGACCTAGAGCTAATTTTTAGATTTTTATATGAAGGGGTAGCCACATGATTATCGTCACGGGCGGTGCAGGTTTTATCGGCAGCAATATTGTTAAAGCATTAAATGATGAAGGTTATACGGATATTTTAGTTGTTGATAACCTTAAAGATGGCACCAAGTTCGTGAATTTGGTCGATCTGAATATTACCGATTACATGGATAAAGAAGATTTTATTGCGAGCGTTGTTGCGGGTGATGATTTCGGCGATATCGATGCGGTTTTCCATGAAGGTGCTTGCTCATCTACCACTGAGTGGGATGGCAAATACATGATGGATAACAACTATCAATATTCTAAAGAGCTACTTCATTTTTGCCTTGAGCGCCAAATTCCTTTCTTATATGCCTCTTCTGCTGCCACTTATGGTGGTCGTACTGATAATTTTATCGAAGATAGAAAATACGAAGCGCCTTTAAATGTTTACGGTTATTCAAAATTCTTATTCGATGAATATGTGCGCCAAATTTTACCTGAAGCAGATTCGATGATTTGTGGCTTCCGTTATTTTAATGTTTATGGCCCTCGTGAAGGACATAAAGGTGGTATGGCAAGTGTTGCATTCCATTTAAATAACCAAGTAAATGCTGGACAAAATCCTAAGTTATTTGAAGGAAGCGAAACCTTCCAACGCGACTTTATTTATGTAGGTGATGTTGCTGCGGTTAATTTATGGTTCTGGCGTAATAATGTCTCGGGAATTTTTAACTGTGGTACAGGTCGTGCTGAATCATTCCAAGCGGTTGCAGACGCAGTGATTGCACACCATAAAGATAAAGATCTCTCTATCGAACATATTGAATTTCCAGAAAAATTGAAAGGTCGCTATCAAGCCTTTACACAAGCAGATCTCACAAACTTACGTAAAGCAGGTTATACCGCACCATTTAAAACGGTTGCCGAAGGCGTCGAGCTTTATATGCAATGGTTAAATCAAGGTAAGTAATCGCTGTTTATGAAAATCTTTGTGGTAGGGCCTTCATGGGTCGGGGACATGATGATGTCTCAAAGTCTTTATCGTACATTGAAAGCATTACATCCTGCGGCAACGATTGATGTGATGGCACCTGCATGGTGCCGTCCATTACTCGAAAAAATGCCAGAAGTTGATAATGCCATTCCAATGCCGTTAGGCCATGGTGCGTTAGCGCTTGGTGAACGACGTCGTTTAGGAAAGCAATTAAGAGAGAATGGTTACACGCACGCTTATGTATTACCTAACTCGTTAAAATCTGCATTAGTTCCTTTCTTTGCAGATATTCCTAAGCGTACAGGCTGGCGTGGAGAAATGCGTTACGGCTTATTAAATGATTTACGCCCTCTAGATAAAGACGCCTTTCCGTTAATGGTTGAACGCTATGTCGCTCTGGCTTATGACAAGCAAAAAGTAAAAAAGGCGACAGATTTACCTCAACCTCTACTTTGGCCTAAGTTATCTGTCACAGAACGTGATATATCTACCACATTGACTCAATTTTCATTATCTACACAGCGCCCTGCGATTGGTTTTTGCCCCGGAGCCGAATTTGGCCCTGCAAAACGCTGGCCTCATTATCATTATGCAGCTTTAGCGCAGAAGTTAATTGCTGAGCAAGGTTATCAGATTTTCCTTTTTGGCTCTCAAAAAGATAAAGAAGCCGGTGAAGAGATAAAGCAAGCCTTAACGCCAGAAGCCCGTGAAGCCTGTTTTAATCTTGCTGGCGAAACCAGCCTTGAACAAGCAGTGAATCTAATTGCATCTTGTAAAGCCGTTGTCAGTAATGACTCTGGTTTAATGCATGTGGCAGCCGCCTTAGAGCGCCCGCTAGTCGCCCTTTACGGTCCAAGCAGTCCTGATTTTACGCCACCATTATCCCACAAAGCGCGCGTGATCCGTTTAATTACGGGTTATCACAAAGTCCGTAAAGGGGATGCTGAACAAGGTTATCATCAAAGCTTAATTGATATTCAGCCAGAGCAAGTCTTTGCGGAGCTTGAACATTTACTGTCAACGGAGCCATCAGCGTGAAGCGGGTATTAATCGTTAAAACCTCTTCCATGGGCGATGTGTTACATACATTACCAGCATTAACTGATGCCATAGCTGCATATCCTGATATCCGCTTTGATTGGGTAGTCGAAGAGGGTTTTGCACAGATCCCAAGCTGGCATCAAGCTGTTGATACCGTTATTCCTGTGGCAATACGCCGTTGGCGTAAAAACTGGTTTAGTGCGCCTATTCGCGCTGAACGCGCACAATTTCGGCAAGCAATTAAAGCGCATCATTATGATGCGGTTATTGATGCACAAGGTTTACTAAAAAGTGCATTTTTAGTCACTCGATACGCCAAAGGCACTAAACACGGCTATTCCCGTCAAAGTGCCCGCGAACCTTTAGCGAGTCTTTTTTATAATGTTCGCCATGATGTCAGCAAAAAAATGCATGCCGTTGAACGTATTCGCCAACTATTTGCACTGAGTTTAGGTTATCCAATCCCACAATCTCAGGGTGATTATGGAATTGCACAGCATTTTCTCTCACTTCCATCCTTTGATGAACGCCCTTATTTGGTATTCTTGCACGCAACAACACGCGATGAGAAACATTGGCCAGAATCCCATTGGCGAGACTTAATCGCCCTACTCGCAGATTCTGGATTACGTATTAAGTTGCCTTGGGGCGCAGAGCATGAACATCAGCGCGCTATTCGCCTAGCCAAAGATTTTGACTATGTTGATGTGCTACCAAAAATGTCACTCGCCGATGTTGCTCAAGTGATTGCTGGTGCGAAGAGTGTAGTGTCTGTGGATACCGGTTTAAGCCACTTAACCGCAGCATTAGATAAACCTAATATCACCTTATTTGGTCCTACCGATCCCGGATTAATCGGCGGCTATGGTAAAGACCAAACGTCTGTAAAAGCGGATGATGGGGATATTGGGGAGATAAAGCCACAGCAAATATTCGACCTTCTTGATATTTAGTCTTATAGACCCTAAAGATCATTAGCCTTTTAGGGTTTTATTGACTGCATTAAAGACTTCATCAACAGTAATTACATCCATAATCAACTCCGGAGCTTCACAAAAGAGAGGCTCTTTCTTAATCACTGTATGTAGTTCAAGATCTTGGTAAGGACCTGTAGAACAAGGATTTGCGGTGACAAATAAACTCACAGTTGGTCGCTTTAATGTAATCGCTAGATGTAAAGGCCCTGTATCACCTGTCACTAATACGTCCATCATATTGATATGGCTTAATAAGTCAGGTAATGACGTTTTACCTACTAAGTTCTCTATATTTTTGTGATAATTAACAGGAAGTAATTTGAAAAATTCATCAGATAAACTTTGCTCATGAGGAGCGCCAATTAATTTAATTATCAATGAATTATCACTGTTAATTAATTTTTGAGCTAACTCGACAAAATGAGAGATAGCCCATCTCCGTTCTGGCGTTGACGTTCCCATCTGAAAACCGATTACTTTATATTCTGTTTTTGGTAATAACTTTATCTTACAAGGCAACTCCATATCAGTGCTTACATTTGTGATACCTAAATGACTGATGAGATCTAATTTACTTTGAACAAGATGTACTGGTGTGGTGTTATGATCAGCAACAATCCATTTTGTAAACCACTTAGGAAGTTCATGAAAAGTATTACGTAAAATATATTGGCAACCTGCCATTACTGCGAATAGAACATCATAAGGGAGGTGAGAATGTAAAATTACGGCTAATTCAGGCTTATATTTTTTCGCCTGTAAGGCAATAGGAAGTAAGTTTTTTATTTTATTATCCCAATAAATCACACTGTCTATTTGGTCATAATTCTCTACTAATGACCGGTTTTTCTCACTCGAAACTAATGTGATATGAGCATCTGGATAATGCGCACGGATCGCTCTTATCGCTGGGGTATTAAACATAAAATCCCCAAGCGCAGTCGTTGAAAAAATAAGAATACTGTTAAATTGAATATCTGATGAAAACGTATCCGTTTTTTTCATCTTGCCAAAAAGTGGGTTATAGATATTTAAGAAGTTATGTACCCATTTTAGTTTTTTCAACTTCATCTTATTTTGCCTGTACCTTACTTTGATAATACTCAGCCAACGTCATGCCCTGTACTTTATCTTTTAAGAAACTAAATAGCGTTTCTAAATCGTTATATAGCCCTTCAATATCTTTTTCTGTGCGGAATGTTGGACTACCACCCGGCATAAATTCAGACGAGTGCAACATAAACTCAATATGAGAGTGGCCTTGAGCTAAAGATTTTTCTGCCACTTCAATCATCTGCTGTGCATTGCCACCTTTAGGGCGAAGCCAATTTACTGAAGGCGCTCGCTGTTTACCTCTTAATTTATCATAGCCTTGTTTAACTTTATTCATTAAAGGCGAGTGCTTATATTGAATACTCATTGGCACTTCTAGCAACGTAGAATTACCTTCTTTAGTGATATTATCTAGATCCATAAAATAAGCATGACTTGGAAAATCTGTGTAATTAGTACCACCAGATTGTGCCGGATCACCTTTGGTAAAACGCCAATCCACTTTAGGCGTTACAGAGCAATCAACTTGATAACCGAACTCAACTAAAAGCTGTGCATAAATTTCATTAAATGCCCAACGACCAGCTCGATGACTTAACATCTTGGTTTGTAGTTTATCTTCAAGTAAGTCAGTCATTAATGCGATTTTTTCTCGCATTTGTGCTTTAGGGTATTCAATTAAATAAGGCTGATAACGTAAATCGTCATCTGTTAAAGGTGTTATTGGTGGGCTATTCCAAGCATGTAAGTGCATACCAATTTCCCCCGTATTACGTGCAAGAACATCACGAGCAAACTCAATATAAGCATCATCCATTACCATTTCATAGTTTGTTAGCCAAACTGGCTTAAAATGAAAGCGCTCACAAAGTTGCTGAAAACGGGGTAAAAAATGCGTATTTTGTGTAGTGATATCACGTTCATTTTCCCAAAGATTATCGCCTTCAGTATCTAATGTGATAATAAATGCTGGTTTTTTCATGCATACCCTGCCAATTAATGGATAATAGGCTAATAAATTTATATTTAATACTATGGCATGCAGTGTAAAACATCAATTCAATCAATATAAATTAGGTTTTATGGATGCTTTTGACTGTTTTGTTTACAATTAGAGTATCTCACTAAAGCTAAAGTAATTATGACTAATATAAATCAATCATTTAATAGAATACTGGTTATTAAACTCCAACATCATGGAGATATGTTATTAACAACGCCCGTTATATGCTCATTAAAATCAGCTTATCCTAATGCAACGATTGATGTTTTATTATACAAAGAAACATTACCTATGCTTGAACACAACCCATTCATCAATAATATTTTTTATCTTGATCGTAATTGGAAACATCAAGGTAAATTGACTCGATTAAAAAAAGAGTGGGAGCTTGGCCGAGCATTACAAAAACAGCAATATGATTTAGTTGTTAATTTAGCTGATCAGTGGAAAGCTGCAATTTTTGCTTTAGTCACTAAAGCACAAGTGCGCTTAGGTTTTGAATTTGAAAAGCGCAAAAACAGTCAGTTTTGGCAAAAATGCCACAATATTATTGTCTCTACGGCAGATCATGGACAGTTACACACTGTTGAACAAAATCTGAGTATCCTTGCTCCACTAAATATCCCTATCATTTCAGATGTTATGATGGCTTATAGCGAAGCAGATAAACAGTGGTTAACTGAAACTATTAAAAAATATCATCTCCCTAAAAACTATATCGTTATACAACCAACCTCTCGCTGGTTTTTCAAATGCTGGGATGAAGATAAAATGGCGACTTTAATTACAAAGCTTCAGCAAAATCATTATTCCGTAGTTTTAACTTCGGGCCCAGAAGCAAAAGAATTAGAGATGATACAAACTATTTTGGCACACTGCCCAAACAAAAAAATGATAACGGTTTTAGCTGGGCAAACATCTTTATCTCAACTTGCTGTATTAATTGATAATGCGAAACTTTTTATCGGTGTCGATTCTGTTGCAATGCATATGGCTGCTGCATTAAAAACGCCTTTAGTTGCTCTTTTTGGCCCTTCTAAACTTGAACATTGGCATCCTTGGCAAGCGGTAGGTGAAACAATATGGGCAGGCAATTATGACGATATTCCACATCCAGACCATATAAAAACAGACACCCAACAACGTTATCTTTCCGCCATTCCTGTTGATGTGGTTTACAACACAGCTATAAGGCACTTATCTTAATGAATCACCCATTACGACTCGCCATTGTTCGACAAAAGTATCGCCCTGATGGTGGTGCTGAGCGCTTTATTGCCCGCGCATTAGATGCATTATCAAACGATGATCTTGAACTCAATGTGATCACGCGAGAATGGCAAGGTGAAACTAACCCAGATTGGCATATTCACTTATGTAACCCTCGAAAATTAGGCAGAATTAGCCGAGAATCGGGTTTCGCTAAAGCAGTCAGAGCGTGTTGGCAAGAACATCATTTTGATATTGTTCAAAGTCATGAACGTATCGCAGGTTGTGATATTTTTCGTGCTGGCGATGGTGTGCATCGCCGATGGCTATTACAACGTCAAAGAATATTGCCGAATTGGAAAGGTCGTTGGTTATTTTATGATAGATACCATCGCTATGTTATGAATGCAGAAAAGCAGATGTATGCTGATCCTGCTTTAAAACAAGTTATCTGTAATTCACAGATGGTAAAAAATGAAATTATTGAGGATTTTGGTGTCTCTGCCGATAAAATAACTGTCATTTATAATGCAATTGACCATAATGTTTTCGTACCTGCGACGAAGTCTCAAAAACAGAGATTAAAGACTCAATATGATATTCCACAAGATGTACCTTGTTTTATTTATGTGGGATCTGGTTTTGAACGCAAAGGATTAGCTGCTGCTATTTCAGCAATAGCAAAGACATCAGCTATATTGTTAGTTGTTGGAAGTGATAAAAATCAGCGTAAATATGAACAACTCGCGACACAATTAGGTTGTGAGCAACGTATTTTCTTTTTAGGTATGCAGAAAAAAACTCTCGATTTTTATCAAATGGCAGATGCATTGCTTCTTCCTACTCTTTACGATCCTTTCCCTAATGTTATTCTTGAGGCATTATCGTGCGGTTTACCAGTGATCACTTCAACAACTTGTGGTGGTGCTGAATTTATTCAAAATGGTAAAAATGGATTTGTTTGTGATGCGTTAGATATTTCAGCATTAACTGATGCAATTATACAGATCCCAAAAAATACAGCGTGGACTGCAATGTCGCAAGTGGCGAGAGAGACTATCCTTCCCTATACGCCACAACGATTATCAGGCGAGCTTATTTCACTTTATAAACGGATATTATCCTTGTGAGTCAACAACATATACTTTTTATTATTGATGGATTACCGGGCGGTGGTGCTGAAAATGTCACGCTCAGGCTAGCTAATGGTTTTCATCAAGCAGGATATCAAGTCACATTGCTATCCTTACATAATAAATTAGCGTATGAACTACCTGATTTTATTGATTATATTGTTGATCATGATAACTATCGTGGGATTTTTAGAAAATTAACTGAAATATCGCGTAGAGCAAAATCGCTTGATAATGTACTCACTCAACTTTTTGCTAAAAAAGGACGCCCTGCGCTTGTTCTTTCTAACTTACATAAAACAGACCGTATTGTTTGCCGATCCAAACAACTAAAAAGCTGCAATGTTTGGTACTGTATTCACGGCATTTATTCTCAATCTTATCTTGGCAATAAATCGGGATTTTCATATTGGCTGAAAAAAATAAAAATCCAACGAGTTTATCGAGATAAAAATCTCGTTTGTGTTTCTAATGCGGTAAAAGATGATCTAATCAATGCCATTGGTATTCATGCTGAACAACTAAAAACTATTTATAACCCATTTAATATTGAAGAAATACAGCAAAAGGCCACCCTTTCTAATCCCTTTGCTGAACAAGATTATATCTTGCATGTGGGTCGATTACATGAAGTAAAAAGACAAGACAGATTAATTGAGGCTTTTGCTAAAGCTGATTTACCTTGCCAACTTATTATACTAGGTGAAGGCACTCCTACCGTTAAACAGCGATTAGAAGCTCAAATTAAACAACTTAACTTAATGGAGAAAGTCACCCTTGCGGGATTTACCCCAACCCCTCTCCCTGTAATCAAAGGCGCTAAAGTGGTTGCATTAAGCTCTGATAGTGAAGGGCTTCCTACTGTATTAATTGAAGCATTAATATGTGGTGTGCCTATCGTCAGTACCCGATGCCCTGGTGGGGTCAGCGAAATTATGACAGACGAACTTTCTGATTACCTTTCTACAATGGATAGTGACTCTCTCGCAGAAAAACTTCGCCTTGCATATTATTCACCACCTCAAATATTGCCATCATTCTATGCAAAATTTGAACTAAACCATATTTTAAAGCAGTATATCGCTTTAATTCCCTAATCCGCGCTTACTTGTTTTACACACTTTCTCCCACACAGTGTGATACTATAAGCGTTCGTCTAGATAAGTGAATTTGATAGCATGTTGTTGCGTTTATATCAGGTACTTCTTTACCTTATTCAACCTCTGATTTGGTTACGTCTTTTATTACGTAGCCGTAAAGCACCCGCCTACCGTAAACGGTGGGGAGAACGCTATGGCTTTTGCAAAGGCAAAGTCGTGCCTCAAGGGATATTATTGCATTCCGTATCTGTCGGTGAAACACTCGCCGCAGTGCCACTTGTTCGCGCCCTTCGTCATCACTATCCTGATTTACCCATTACCGTCACTACCATGACACCGACTGGCTCAGAACGAGTTCGTTCTGCGTTTGGTGATGATGTTTACCATGTCTATCTTCCTTATGATTTACCCGGTTCAGTTAATCGTTTTCTTAAAACAGTTGACCCGAAATTGGTGATCATTATGGAAACAGAGTTATGGCCTAACCTGATTTCAAAACTTCATCAACGAAAAATCCCGTTGATTATTGCCAATGCCCGTTTATCTGAACGCTCTGCCGCGGGTTACCAGAAATTAGGCAGTTTTGTCAAAACGATGCTCCAAAAGATCACCTTAATTGCCGCTCAAAATCAGGAAGATGGTGAGCGTTTTATCGAATTAGGACTCAAACGTTCGCATCTACATGTAACGGGTAGCCTAAAATTTGATATTTCTGTCACCCCAGAATTAGCCGCCCGAGCCGTTGCTTTACGCCGTCAATGGGCTGCTCATCGCCCTGTTTGGATAGCAACAAGCACCCATGAGGGCGAAGAAACCATTATTTTAGAAACACATAAAAAACTACTGACACAATTTCCTCAGCTCTTGTTAATTTTAGTCCCTCGTCACCCAGAGCGTTTTCCTAAAGCCGAACAATTAACGCGTGAAGCAGGATTAAAATATACCCTACGAAGCACCGATGCTGTGCCTGATGCACAAACTCAAGTAGTTATTGGTGATACAATGGGCGAGCTAATGTTGCTCTATGGTATTGCAGATTTAGCCTTTGTTGGCGGGAGTTTAGTCGAGCGTGGTGGCCATAATCCTTTAGAAGCCGCAGCTCACGCTATCCCAGTTATTATGGGCCCTCATACTTTTAACTTTAAAAATATCTGCGCCAAGCTTGACCAAGCTGAAGGATTAATTACGGTTACAGACAGTGAATCAATGGCGACAGCTATTGCCTCATTGCTTAATGATGAAGATTATCGTCGTTATTATGGTCGCCATGCCGTTGAAGTACTTCATGAGAATCAAGGTGCCTTATTGCGCTTGTTGACCTTACTCTCACCTTATCTTCCCCCTCGGAGTCACTAATGAGCCAAAGTAAGCGCCTTTCTGTAGTGATGATCAGTAAAAATGCCGCTGATGTCATTGGCGAGTGCTTAGACTCAGTACAATGGGCTGATGAAATCATTGTATTAGACTCAGGTAGCCAAGATAACACCTGTCATATTGCAACAGAAAAAGGGGCTAAAGTCTTTGTCAACAGTGATTGGCCTGGATTTGGTAAACAGCGCCAACTGGCACAGCAATATGCCACTGGTGATTATATTTTTATGATAGATAGTGATGAACGCGTTACTCCTGAACTCAAAAACAGTATCCTCGCGATATTGCAACAACCCGAAGAAAATGTGGTTTATAACTGCGCTCGCCGTAACTTATTTATGGGGCGATTTATGAAACACAGTGGTTGGTATCCCGATAAAGTGACACGTTTATATGCTCGTGAACGTTATCAATATAACAATAATTTGGTTCATGAGTCGTTAGAAACACAAGGTGCAACAATCAAAACATTGCAAGGTGATCTCTTGCATCTTACCTGCCGCGATTTAATGGAATTCCAGCAAAAACAACTAAAATATGCTTCCGAATGGGCAAAAGATCGCCATCAACGCGGTAAAACAACGAGTTATGGCTCTATCTTAAGCCATACTGCCGGTGCTTTTTTTAAGACATGGTTGTTAAGAATGGGTTTTCTTGACGGAAAACAGGGGTTGATATTGGCATTTGTTAATGCACAGTATACCTTTAATAAATACGCCTCTTTATGGGAACTTAGCCAGAAGACTCTAAACCATGAAAAATAAAGCGATCTACCCCGGAACCTTCGATCCTATCACTTATGGCCATATTGATATTTTAACCCGTGCTGCGGGTATGTTTGATACGGTTTTATTAGCAATTGCCGATAGCGCACGTAAAAACCCGATGTTTACCCTCGAAGAACGCGTTGATTTAGCCAGAGAAGTAACCAACCATTTACCTAATGTTGAAGTGGTGGGCTTTAGTGAACTAATGGCTAATTTTGCTAAACAACAACAAGCTACCATTTTAATTCGCGGTGTCCGCTCTGTTTCTGATTTTGAGTATGAATGGCAACTCGCCAATATGAACCGCCACTTTGCGCCCGATCTTGATAGTGTGTTTTTACTGCCCTCTCAAAATCTTTCATTTGTCTCTTCATCTTTAATTAAAGATGTGGCGCGCCATGACGGTGATGTTTCTACGTTTTTACCTGAAGCTGTCACCACAGCGATGCTGAAGAAATTAGGTAAAATTTAATCTTATCCATGTTGGCAATGTCGGCAGAAAAATGTGCTACGTTGCCCTTGTTTGATACTTTCTATCGGTTGACCACAAATTAAACAAGGCTTATCTTTGCGCCCATAAACAAATAACTCTTGCGCAAAATAACCGGGCTTACCGTCTGATTGCAGGAAATCTTTTAGTGTTGTGCCACCTTGCTCAATCGAGCGCGTTAATACTCGCTTAATCGCAGTTACCAGCACCGTACACTCTTCTTGTGTTAGGCTATTGGCTTTTCTATCAGGCATAATACCCGATGAAAATAGCGCCTCATTGGCATAAATATTGCCTACACCAACCACTAATTTATTATCCATTAACCATGGTTTTATGGCTGTTTTTTTATTTTTAGATTGTTGATAAAGATATTCAGCATTAAATTCATCTGAAAGTGGCTCTGGTCCTAAATGCGCTAATACAGAGCTTGTGGCTAAATCTTCGCACCATAGCCAAGCACCGAAGCGTCGTGGATCGGTATAACGCAGTACCTTGCCATCACGAAAAATCAAATCGATATGATCATGTTTCTCTTCAGGCTGTTCCTCTAGTAAAATACGCACACTTCCTGACATCCCCAAATGGATAATGATCCACCCTGTATTAAGCTCGATTAGCAAATATTTAGCACGTCGCTTTACACTTAAAATAGGCTCATCCAATAAGGTTTTTATCTTTTCTGAGACAGGCCAGCGTAATTTACTGTTGCGCACAATGGCGTAGTGCAACACATTACCTACAAGATGAGGCTCAATACCTCGGCGACTGGTTTCGACTTCCGGTAATTCAGGCACAGATGGCTCCATGATTATCAGATAAGAGATACAGCGATAAACACATTTTTATTGTATGATCGCCATCCTATAAACAGTATAAAGGATGATGGCAGATTATTATGATGGTGTTTAAAGACTATAGTAAAAAATCCCTGTGGAATTTATCCATTATTGGGCTTTACATTATATTGATCTACTTACCGGATATCACCCGTTATAAAAATATTGTGATGGGATTGATCGGTGCAACAGCACTGTGGTATCTGGTGCGTGATTTTAAGACTATCTGTAAAATCTTTAAAAATAATCTGTCATTCTCGCTGTTGTTTTTATTGCTGACTATTGGTTATTCCATCTTAATTTCTGTCGAGCCCAGTATTAGTATTAAAGAAGTAAATAAGCCCATTTTAAATGGCTTACTGCTTTTTGCGGTAACTTTCCCGATTGTATTATATAAAGAAAAGCCTGCCGATATTGCTAAGATGGTGATGGTCGCTTTTGCGATTGGGTTATTGGTGATAATGGCGAAAGAGTTGGTGCAGTATTATTTGGAGTATCAGAAAGGTATTTGGCCTTTTACAATAAAAAGCCAGTTAATTCATAGGGAAATATCTTACGCTCTTCTTTTTTTCTTTCCCATTATATTGGCTTTATGGGCCTTAAAAAAACAAAACTCCATTATTAATTGGCTATTGTTAGCTGTTGTTAGCTTGTCTTTTATTTTTATTATATTAGGTACCTTAGCCCGTGGTGCATGGGTGGCATTAGCAATAAGCGCACTGCTTATATTAGTCATTAACCGTCAATGGTTACTTATGATAATAAGTGCATTAGCCTGTGCCCTATTATTTATTGGGGCGACGAATTTACCAACAAATCCTGTTGTCAGCAAATTACTTCAATATAAATTAACTCAAACCAATAGTGGATTACGATTTGATAATGGTACTCAAGGTGCAGCTTTAGAACTTATTTTAGAACAACCGATAAAAGGCTATGGTTATGGCAATCAGCTTTACCATAATGTCTATAATGAGCGCGTTAAAGAACATCCAGAATGGATATTTAAAAAATCTATTGGTCCTCATAATATCTTTTTAGCCTTCTGGTTTGCAGGCGGTATTTTAGGGTTGATGGGCATTCTCTATTTTTGTTCTTCGATTATTGCCCAAGGGATTCAACTAATAAGAAAAAACCAAGGGATTATTCGCCAAGCGGCTTTAGTGTTATTGATGTCATTTTTAGGCGTTTATGTACTGCGGGGATTATTTGAAAATGCCTATATTAATCAGGTGGGTATTTTGGTGGGGTTAATGCTAGCGTTGCGACACGCTTTACTCAATAATCAATCAGCAACACCATCAGATAAACAGCAATAGATCACTGAATTAACGTCTCTATTGTCTTTAAAATAACCTCAGCCCGTTTATCCCAGTTGTAATAATTTTCAACTAATGAGCGGGCATGAGCTGTTTTTTCACTTGCGCGCTGTGGATTATCTCTTAATTGTATTATCTGTTTTGCAAAACTTTGTGCATCGCCACTATCTGCAAAACTTACCGCTTTTTCATCTACAACATCACGAATTGAAGGAAAATCTGAAATTACCACTGGTTTTTTCATCGCCATATACTCAAATAACTTGAGTGGCGAAGTATAACGACTTCCGATACTGGTTAACGTAAGTGGAAGTACACAGATATCGTGCTGAGCAATCGCTTCAAAGCGTTTTTTCGGATCAATAAATCCCAAGAAATTGACCTTATCTTTTACGTCCATTTCTTGTGCTAATAAGGTTAATCCTCCAATTTGCTCAGGCGTTCCCCCTGCGATATTCAATCGTGCATTATCAAGGTATTTCATTGCTCGCATCATGGTGGGAATACCTTTCCATTTATGCAAACTTCCCAAATAGAGCACTTCTGTAATAGGTTGATTTAATTTAGGGGCAGCTATCTGACTATCCGCTACTGCATGTAAATCCACGCCATCTGGCACAACGGTTATTGGTGTAGTAATTTGATACTGCGACACAATATCATCTCTGAGTAATGAAGTAAGAACAAAAATACCTGTCGCTTGGCTGTAAACCAACTTCTCCATTTTTAATAGCTTATGATATTTCACACGATTCTTTTTTTTCTCAAATGAATGAGACTCTGCAAAAGATTGCGCAAATATTTCATGACTTTCAAAAAAGAGAGGGATTTCTGGATAATTTTCACAAAGATAACAAGCCAGTTTTAAATTACGGGTAAACAACGCATCAACGTTATTTTGCTTAATCCAGCGAGCTATCTGTAATGAGAAAAGTTTTTGTGAATTAAATGGAAAATACCATTTACGTCGAATATCTCTTAAGGAAACTAAACTTGCATTAGCATGAATTGAACGACCCAATATATCGCTATCCCGATATTGCCCTTTTGGTGTGACTAAAGTGACATGTGCGCCCGCTCTGGCAAAAGCATCGACATTTTGCAAGATTTGCAAGGAAGCAACTCGTAAGTCAGGAACCGGGTAAGGATCAAGATAGGCAATCTTCATTATTATGACGCCAATGCCTGTAATAAACGTTGCGCAGAATGTTGCCAAGTATAACGTGTTGCTATACGTAAACGTGCGTTCTCGCCCATTGCTTTTCCTCTATCGGGTAATTGGCGAAGATGATTAATTGCCATCACAATTTCGTCTGCATTACCAGGGGCGACTAAGAGTCCAGCAGTACCTTCATTGCCCACAACTTCAGGAATACCACCAATATGACTGGCAATCACGGGTTTAGCACATGCCATTGCTTCTGCAATCGTAATACCGAAGGCTTCATCTCCTGTGCTTGGGAAAATACCAGCGTCACTTGCTGCATAAAACTCTGGTAATTGATTATGTTCAACGGGTTGATGAAAAATAACTTGTTCTGCAATACCTTTAGAAATAGCTTTCTTTTTTAATCGCTCAAGATCATCACCAACACCGATAATCAAGAGCTTAACATCTTCACCTTTTAACTGCTCTATAGCATCGATTGCGACACTCAAGCCTTTCCAACCGACTAATCGTCCAGCAAATGAGAGTAAAAAAGTAGACCCAGCGATCCCTAATTGCTCACGTAACGAGGTAGTCATAGGTTTAAATTTTTCAATATCCACACCATTATAAATTACACTAGGGAATTGCTTAAAATGATGTTGAATTTGCCAAGCATTAAAATGGCTACATGCTACCCATGCTGAAATCTTTTTACCTAATTTGCGATCGCCTTTAAAAAAACTTGTTCCCCCACTCATATAGCAAAAGCGAGTTGAGGATGATTTAGGCATCATAGAAGGCCAAAAAAAATCAAAAGGCTTCGTTAAAATAACCCAATCAAAATTTTGACTGATAACATCTTTTTTAGCGTGTCGAGCAAAAGTGTAGCGCTCGACAATACGGCGAAAACGCCCACCAAGATCAATAACTTTATCTCGCGGTGTATAAGGGTAAGTATGTATTTGTATTTGGCGTCCTGCCAGATTATGTCGGATATTGCCATTGCCACCATAAAGATGAACTTCATGCCCAGCATCATGCAATTGCTTAGCCAGTTCCCAAACGGCTGTTTGGATCCCGCCATAAGACATGGTGATTGTGACATCAATTATACCGATCTTCATGGATTACTTTTTCACCTTCATTCCATCAATGATATTACGCACTGCATCCCACACTTTTTCGACTGATATATCAGCCATATTATCTTCACGACGGGCATTTTCCAACGACGTTGGATGTTGGATAACCTGGCAACAAGAATGCTGTAATGGCGCTAAATAACACCCTGGATGATAACTATGATATAACGCCACCATTGGGATATCTAAAGCCCCAGCTAAATGTGTAGGTCCTGTATCTACCCCAACATAAAGCGATAAATTCGCCATAATTGCCGCATTTTGTCGCATTGAAACTTGACCCGCTAAGGCTAAACAATGCTGTTCACCTATTTTTTTAGCTAAATCAATGGATAATTGTTCACTTTCCTTACTACCTAATAGCAAAAAGTACGTACTCTCGTCATGGGTAATAATCTGTTTTGCTAATTGCAGAAAATTTTCCACAGGCCAATCTCTATAGGCTTTAGCCGGAAAACTTTGCAGTTGAAAGCCAATAATATTCTTATTAATTAATGAATTATCTTTTAAAAACTGTTGCGCAAAAGCTGCTTCTTCCTCACTGATAAAGTAACGCAATTGCCAACAACTCGGATAAATCCCTAATGCATTAATTAATAAAGCACGTTCTTTTTGTGCAACTATCGGTGACTTGGGGCGAGCAACCCAAGTTACATTGCCTTGCTGCTGAGAAATGTCAGCAAAAGCAACGGTATGATGAGATTGGCGACGAGCATAGTTCACCAATTCACGATCACTACCGTATACCAAAGCCAAATCATAAGGCTTATGAGGTAACCAACCAGACCAAACAGCATTTCTTTTAGAAAAATGTCTAATACTATCAATATCAGGGTTATGCTCAAGAATGCATGCACTACGTTTATGTGCAAATACATGAATATGAGCATTAGGCCAACGCTGTTTTAGGGCATGAATAACAGGAGTGATAAGTAATGTATCACCAAAACGCGCTACCGCTATAACCAATATATTTTTTGGATCCATATGCTCTTTATTTGGCTTAAATGATACATTTACTTCTCAGACTATACACTAAAAAGTATTACAAATATTCATCAATAAGATGAATACACCAAGTTGATAATAGAGATAATCGTTTCACGACTTTATTATCAACATTAATCATACTGATTTATTTTTATCATTGATTGCCTGAATAAAGATCCTTTCCATCTTATCTAACATATTATCTAAACCAAATCGTGAAACGGCATGTTCAAGCGCTGCTTTTCCCATCTGTTCACGCAATTCATCTGAGCTCATTAATTTAGCTAAATGGTTTGTCAGTGTCTCTTGCTCCTGTGGTGCCAATGTGAAACCAGTTTTACCATCTATCACAGCTTCGCTAATAGCTCCCACTGTTGTAGAAACCACAGGTAAACCACATGCCATTGCTTGCATAATACCTTGCGGTACGCCTTCATTACCAAAAGACGGTAACGCAAAGAGATCCATTGCGTTTAAACAATCAGGCACATCATTACGATTACCAAGAAAGAAAATACTTTGTTCTAATCCCGCCTCTTTCACCATCGGTTCTAAATTTTTACGTTGAGGTCCATCACCAACAAAAATTAATTGCCAACTAGGAAACTGCTGATGCAATGATTTCCATGCTTCTACTAAATATTTATGCCCTTTCCACACCCGCATAGTCGCAACAATACCTAATGTCGGTTTATTCGGGATTCCAATTTTCTCTCTAGCTTGTTGTTTGTCTTGCAGGAAGAAACGTTGTAAATCAATGCCCGTAGGAACTGATGTCATTTTTTCTAATGGAAATTTATTATGCTGATGGAGTGTCTGGCGTAATTTTTCACCCGTTGTCACAATATGGGCACTGGATGAAAGATAAAGCCATCGTGTTGGTAATGAACGTGAAACATCAGTAGAAACATGACGAGTTCGAACAACAACGGGTGAATGGCGTAATGTGGCACAAGAAGCGGCAACTAACCATGCATCAGTTGAACTATGAGTATTGATAACATCAAATTGATGATGATGTAATTTCAACCATTGGCGAAGTGCTTTTAATGCTGAACCGCGTTTTTTCTCAATGGGTAATGTGAAAACCTCAATACCATAATCAGGTGCTGCTTTAGCAATTTTGGATGTAGGACAGCACACTAATGCAACTCGGTGCCCTCTGCGGATCATCCCTTGAGATTCCGTCAGTATACGAATTTCCTGACCACCCCACCCACAAGATGATTCTGTATGTAATATTGATAGTGCTGACTTACTCATCCGCAATCCATTCACCTGATGACTCAAAAGAGCCATAGTATAACTAAAGAGCAAGCGAAGATCACAATAGCTTTACTTTGTTATACTTAGCAGGCTCCAGATAACAAAAAACCCGACACTAAGGTCGGGTTTTTTAAGAAAACTAAAATTATTTAATTTTAGCTTCTTTATAAAGCACATGTTGACGAACAACTGGATCGAATTTTTTCATTTCCAGTTTTTCTGGCATAGTGCGTTTGTTCTTCGTAGTGGTATAGAAGTGACCTGTACCAGCAGAAGAAACGAGTTTAATTTTCTCGCGAATACCTTTAGCCATTTTTCAGCTCCTTAGAACTTCTCACCACGGGCACGTAAATCTGCTAATACAGATTCGATGCCTTTCTTATCAATCACACGCATACCTTTAGCAGATACACGCAGAGTTACGAAACGTTTCTCAGACTCAACCCAGAAACGGTGAGAGTGCAGGTTTGGCAGAAAACGGCGTTTAGTCGCGTTTAATGCGTGAGAGCGGTTGTTTCCACTCACAGGACGCTTGCCGGTAACTTGGCAGACTCGGGACATGTCTATTCTCCAAAAATCTAATCAGCTCGAGCTTTAATATCAGGTTTGACCGCCTCGTCAGGCTTTGGAGCCCATCTCAGCAACTTTTAACGATTGAAAAACTGTGTTAACACCTCAGAAAAAACTTGCTGAGATAGGCTCTTCTCGCCAAACCCAAGATCCTCAAAGGTGGCGTAGTATACGCCCAATGGCCTCAACGCTCAAGACCCGTACAAATAAAGATTGACAATAATTGCAAAAATATTTGCTATAGCCAACCACGTTCTGCAAAAGAAACACAGCTATCATGCCCTATCACAAGGTGATCGAGTACATTTACACCAACCAACTGACAAGCGGTAAAAATTTTTTCAGTCAACTGTTTATCTGCAAGGCTTGGTTCTGAATGACCAGAAGGATGATTATGAGCAAGAATGATAGATGTTGCATTCTTTTTTATCGATTGACGGACAATTTCTCTCGGATGCACTTCAACACGATTAATTGTGCCTTTGAACATCTCTTCATATGTAATCAATTGATTTTGACTATCAAGAAACAACACCACAAACACTTCTCGCTCTCGCCAATGAAGTAATTTTTGTAAGTAATACTTCGTATCTTCAGAAGAAGAAAGTACATTTTTATACATAAATTGTGTTGTGGAAAAACGCTGTGCCATTTCATTGATAGCTTGCAACTGGGTAAACTTTCCCACACCAACGCCTTTAAAACGCCCTAATGTTTCATAATCAGCATTAATAACGTGATAAAGAGAACCACACTCTTTAAGTAAAAAAGCAGCCAACTCTAATACAGATTTTTCATAAGTACCGGTACGTAAAAAGATCGCCAATAACTCAATATCTGTGAGTGATTCCACGCCATAAAGTAATAGTTTTTCTCTAGGTAAAAGCTCACTAACCGATTGATTTTCCATCCATGGACTCCTTAATAAGTAAAGGCGTGGTATTAATGATCTATTTTATTTATTCACATAAGCATTAGGATTTAGGTGAAGCATTATTCATCATTAAATGCTAATCGCAAAACAACTGTTGTTTTATACAGTTAATTTACTATAAACTGCTAATCTTGTATAAAAAAGACACACCTAAAATTTATGCGAGATGCATCGCAAAAATTTAACCTATAAAACATGAAGTTACATAGAATTCCGAATTCACGATTACCTTGTGGTAAAATTACGGACAATTATTTATGTACTTAGGCATTTCATCATGACTACACTTCACGACAAAAAGATTATTCTTGGTATCAGTGGTGGTATCGCGGCCTATAAAGCACCAGAACTTGTACGCCGTTTACGTGATAAAGGCGCAATTGTGCGAGTTGTAATGACACCTGCAGCTCATGCATTTGTGACACCTTTGTCACTACAAGCGGTTTCTGGTTTTCCTGTTGCGGATGATTTACTTGATCCTGCCGCAGAGGCCGCTATGGGACATATTGAATTAGGCAAATGGGCTGATTTAATTCTACTTGCCCCCGCCACTGCCGATCTTATTGCACGTTTACGAGTGGGTATGGCAAATGATTTACTCACCACACTCTGTTTAGCGAGTAGCGCACCTATTGCTATTGCGCCTGCAATGAATCAACAAATGTACAGAGCCACAATTACACAAGAAAATTTATCTGCTTTAGAGCAACGTGGCTGTTTAATTTGGGGGCCTGACGCTGGTAGTCAAGCTTGTGGTGATGTAGGGCCGGGCCGAATGTTAGATCCTCTAGCACTCGTTTCATTAGCTGAAAAACAACTTGCTTTACAGTCACAAGATTTTGCGGGTAAAAAAATCACGATAACCGCAGGACCTACTCGTGAAGCCTTAGATCCAGTGCGTTTTATCAGTAATCATAGCTCAGGAAAAATGGGATTTGCAATTGCACAAGCAGCCGCATTACGTGGAGCTGATGTCACGCTTATCGCAGGGCCTGTCACATTACCGACACCCGCTTGTGTTAAACGTATTGACGTTGAAAGCGCACAAGAAATGTATGAACAAGTGATGTTAATCGCACCTTCACAAGATATTTTTATTGGTTGTGCGGCTGTTGCAGATTACCGCGCTAAACTTATCGCGACTGAAAAAATAAAAAAACAAGGTGATGAAGTCACCATCACTATGGTAAAAAACCCCGACATTGTCGCGAGTGTCGGAAAAATGGTTGAACACCGTCCTTTTGTTGTTGGATTTGCAGCCGAAACCCAGAATGTGGAAGAATATGCCCGCAAAAAACGAGAACAAAAGCAGCTCAATTTAATCTGTGCCAATGATGTTTCAGCAGAAAATCAAGGCTTTAACAGTGACAATAATGCATTACACCTTATTTGGGCTAATGGAGAAACGCGCTTACCACACAGTAGTAAAGCGCAACTTAGCCATCGCCTACTTGACGAGATAGCCAAACATTATGATGAAAAAAATTGATGTTAAAATCCTTGATGCACGTATTGGTCAAGAATATCCACTCCCTGCTTATGCCACAACAGGCTCTGCTGGTTTAGATTTACGCGCTTGCCTTGATGCACCATTGGTTCTTGAACCGGGGCAAACCGAATTATTACCTACAGGTCTTGCTGTACATATTGCCGATGAAGGATTAGCAGCAATGGTGCTTCCTCGTTCAGGTTTAGGTCATAAACACGGCGTTGTATTGGGTAACTTAGTTGGGCTGATTGATTCTGACTACCAAGGTCAATTAATGGTATCAGTTTGGAATCGTGGTCAAACAGCATTCACCATCGAACCGGGTGAACGTATTGCTCAAATGATCATCGTGCCCGTAGTTCAAGCTGAATTTAATATTGTTGAAGATTTTACCGCAACGGAACGTGGTAGCGGTGGCTTTGGTCACTCCGGCCGCCAATAATAAAGACGTCTTGCATTAATTATATCAATGACGATATCACTCCCTTTGCACTAAAAACCTTAGTGCAAAGGTTTACTGATTTGTTTTGCTTTTAGCAGGGGCCTTATCAGTCATGGCAGAAGAAAAAGAAACCAAAAAGAAAAGAAATAGACGGGATGAAATCTTACAGTCACTTGCCCAAATGTTGGAATCAAGTGACGGCAGTCAGCGCATCACAACGGCGAAGCTTGCCGCAACTGTTGGCGTATCTGAAGCCGCGCTCTATCGACATTTTCCAAGTAAAACCAAAATGTTTGATAGCTTAATTGAGTTTATCGAAGATAGCTTAGTCTCCCGTATTAATTTGATTTTAAAAGACGAAAAAGACGCTGTTGCAAGAATTCGCTTAATTCTTATCTTGATTCTCGGTTTTGCTGAGAAAAACCCAGGGCTATCTCGTATTTTGACTGGTCATGCATTAATGTTTGAACAAGACAGATTGCAAGGACGAATAAACCAACTTTATGAACGCATTGAGGTTCAACTACGACAAGTGATTAAAGAGCGTAAAATTCGTGAAGGTAGTGCTTTCTTGCATGATGAAGCGTTACTTGCCTCACAACTACTCGCTTTTTGTGAAGGGATGCTAGCGCGCTTTGTACGCACAGAATTTCGCTATCAACCCACTCAAGAATTTGAAGCCCGTTGGCCATTAATTTTGGCACAGTTACAATGAAATGATGGACTCGTGATTTAACTCAACAATTTGAAATTTACAGATATGCCGTTTTTTTCTTATTTGTGTTAACATGCGTCCTCTGGTACACAGTTACCTAAATGTATTTATCAGGAATGGCACTCGTGCAGTTCCTACACTGTGGCATTAGCGACTTGCTTTGCCCCTGCTGTAAAAGCCCTTTTTATATTTCAATATCTGTGATAATTATCGCAGAAGATTCATTGTACTACTCACCCCGCCCATAATTGGGCGAGGGCTTTTTTTTATCTATAATCGACCAACTCGCTTATCGCGTATTAACTTTATTAATTCACACCATAGCGCTCACGATAAGCTTTAACCGCAGGTAAATGCTCAGACAGAGTCTCGCTCTCACTTAGGTAGCTAATTAAATCATCCAAAGTAATAATCGAATACACTTGGCATTGATAGTCACGTTTTAACTCTTGTATTGCAGAAAGTTCTTCTCGCCCTTTCTCTTGTCTATCCAAACTTAATAACACCGCAGAAAGCGTTGCATCATGCTGTTTGATGATTTCCATTGATTCACGAATTGCAGTGCCTGCTGTAATGACATCATCGACAATCACAACATTACCATTTAATGGACTTCCTACTAATGTTCCTCCTTCACCATGATCTTTAGCCTCTTTGCGATTAAAACAGTAAGGGATATCGATATCATGATGTTCAACCAATGCGACTGCCGTTGTCGTTGCAATAGGTATCCCTTTGTAAGCGGGTCCAAACAATACATCACAAGAAACATTATTATCTAATAATGTTTGCGCATAGAACTGCCCCAGTAAAGCCAAATCACGCCCAGTATTAAATAAACCAGCATTGAAAAAGTAAGGACTCACCCTTCCTGATTTCAGTGTGAACTCACCAAATTTCAGGACATTTTTTGCTAATGCTAGTTCGATAAAGCGGCGTTGGTAGGCTTTCATTTCTTTCTCCTCTCTACGTTACTTGATGACAAATTTTAGGCATAAAAAAGGCGACTTCTCAGTCGCCTTAAATATAAAATTTATTGCTTAAGCGCCTCTTTTTGCGCTTCAAATATCTTCTCTAATCCCCCCTTTGCAAGGGCAAGTAGAGCAAGCAATTCTTCATGACTAAATGGTGCACCTTCGGCCGTACCTTGAACCTCAATCATACGTCCATCATCGATCATCACCACATTCATATCTGTTTCTGCTGCCGAATCTTCAACATATTCAAGATCGCATAATGGTTCACCATCAACAATACCCACAGATACAGCGGCTACCATTGATTTAAGAGGGCTCTTTTTCAGTTTGCCTTCTTCAACCATTTTATTTAATGCATCGACTAACGCGACGCAAGCACCAGAGATAGACGCAGTACGCGTACCACCATCTGCTTGAATAACATCACAATCGACAGTGATGGTAAATTCACCTAATGCTTTTAAATCAACAGCGGCACGTAATGAGCGAGCGATTAAACGTTGGATCTCCATAGTACGACCCGTTTGTTTACCACGAGCCGCTTCACGTGCATTACGGCTATTCGTTGCGCGAGGAAGCATGCCGTATTCTGCAGTCACCCATCCTTGCCCTTGTCCTTTAAGAAAACGAGGTACACCGTCTTCTACAGTGGCATTACACAAGACTTTAGTATCACCAAATTCGACTAATACAGAACCTTCAGCATGTTTTGTATAGTGGCGAGTAATGGTAATAGGACGTACTTGGTTTGCTTGTCTGTCTGCTGGACGCATGGTGTTATCTCCGCTTTCTCTGACATATTGGGGGCGCATTATACGACCTAAAATGGCTTATGCCTATCCTTGTATTGATGCATAGGGTTATAATCGTATCATCTTTTACATTATTGAGACCCTATTATGATCCGTAGCATGACCGCTTTTGCTCGCCGAGACATTAAAAAAGACTGGGGTAGCGCTGCATGGGAACTGCGTTCCGTAAACCAACGTTATCTTGAAACTTATATTCGTTTACCTGAGCAATTACGTAGTTTAGAGCCTGTTATTCGTGAACGTCTACGTAATCGCTTAACGCGCGGTAAGATTGAATGTAACCTACGTTTTGATCTTAATGCTCGCTTTCAAGGCGAACTTAATCTTGATGAAAATCTAGCGAAACAACTGATTGTTTCTGCCAATTGGGTAAAAAGTCATAGCCATGAAGGCACTATCAGCCCTTTTGATATTTTACGTTGGCCGGGTGTGATTTCAGCACAAGAGCAAGACTTAGATGCGATTGGCACAGAGCTTTTAGCTGAATTAGATCTAGCAATCGATGCCTTTATTGCTAGTCGTGAAGCCGAAGGGCAAGCCCTCAAAGCACTTATCGAACAACGTTTAGATGCGGTTAGCGCAGAAGTCGTCAAAGTAAGAGCTCAAATGCCAGAAATCTTACAATGGCAACGTGAACGCTTAACCAGCAAATTAGAAGAAGCGCAGGTTCAAATTGATAATAATCGTTTAGAGCAAGAACTTGTGATGTTAGCACAACGCTTAGACGTTGCTGAAGAGCTGGATAGATTAGAGGCTCACGTTAAAGAAACGCGCAAAATCCTCGTTAAAAAAGAAGCGGTAGGTCGCCGCCTTGATTTTATGATGCAAGAATTTAACCGTGAATCCAATACATTAGCATCAAAATCAATTAATACTGAAGTCACCAATTCAGCCATTGAATTAAAAGTTTTAATTGAACAAATGCGTGAGCAGATCCAAAATATCGAGTAAGATTTCTTAGCTGTTTACAGCCTATCATTAAGCCAGCCAATACCTTGTATTTGCTGGCTTTTTTGTTATAACAATTTTCTAATTTTAGTTAGCTTCATTTTTATAAATTGAAAATTGTACACCTGAAATGTACAATTCAAATATACATTAAATAATGTGAGAAAATATTATGCATACTTATACCTCTACTCAAGCTCGGGCTCATATTTCTGAAGTTTTAGACACCGCTATTCATGGTGAGCCTGTAGAAATAACTCGCAGAGATGGCACATCAGCTGTAGTTATTAGTAAGGTTGAATTTGAAGCATACCAAAACGCAAAACTGGATGCTGAATTCGATATAATAATGCAACGTCATGGGCATACAATAAAGGCATTAACAAACCGATGAATTGGGTAAGTGCAAAAGAAGTCATTGCTTTTCATGATAAGATCTTAAAACAACTTCCTGGTGTTGCAGGAATGCCAGAGCCAGGAAGAGCCGAAGCACTTATTTACAGAGTACAAAATCGTACTCATTATGAAGGAATAACAGATATTTATGAGCTAGCTGCAACCTATTGGATCGCCATTTCTCGAGGCCATATTTTTAATGATGGTAATAAACGAACTGCATTTTTTGTCACTATGGTTTTTCTTTATCGCAATGGTATAAAAATAATAGATATTGATGATGTATTGGAAAATTTAACCGTTGATGCAGCCACTGGAGCTAAAAATAGCCAACAGTTAGCACAATACCTAAGAAAATTAAGTGATAAAGACTAAAACTATTTAATCACTCACCCAACGCCTTTCGAATAAACCCTTTATTTTGGTTCAACATCTGCGTGGCTTGAGGTGCATCTACACCCGCTAAGATCATCAAAATCGCCGTTTTACAGTGACGCTGACATTGCGATAGCGCTTCTTCAGCGATTGCTCTTTCACACTCTGTGGCTTGCATTACAATACGAATTTGACGCTCAACCAACTTGGCGTTGGTGGCTTCAACATCCACCATTAAATTACCAAATACCTTACCAATTTTTATCATCGCACCTGTGGTTATCATATTTAAGATAAGCTTTTGTGCAGTGCCTGCTTTCATTCGTGATGATCCTGTGACCACCTCTGCTCCCACAATCGGTGTAATAGCGATATCCGCAATTTGTGCAATAGGGCTTTCAGGATTACAGCTAATTGCGCCTGTTGTAGCACCTAATGATTTTGCATAATTTAAAGCGCCAATGACATAAGGGGTTCTGCCACTTGCAGCGATACCCACTAAAATATCTTTCTCGTTGAAATTAAGTGTGCGTAAATCGTGTTCACCTAACTGGATATCATCTTCTGCATTCTCGACAGCTTGTAAAATAGCCTTATGTCCACCAGCAATTAAACCAATCACCATTTCATGAGGTGTACCATAAGTTGGAGGACATTCACTGGCATCTAAAATCCCTAATCGTCCCGATGTACCTGCTCCGCAATAAATAAGGCGGCCACCTTGAGAAAAAGCAATTGCAACTTTATCAACTAATTGAACAATTTCAGGTAGCGCTTTCTCAACTGCTAATGGCACTTTTTTATCTTCATTATTAATGACTTTTAGCATATCTAATGTTGAAAGTGTGTCTATATTTTCACTGTTATAATTTCTACTTTCAGTGACAAGATTGCTAAGGTCAATCGCCATTATCGCTCTCCCAATATTGTTATTTATTTGATTAAGTCGAAGAAATAAACTGCTTTTATACCATTATTATTGGTAAGATTTTCAAAATCATTACAAACGGTACTCTACATGACATTTATTAAATCTATTTCGACCTTTATCAGTTTAATGGCCCTTTTCTTCTCTTTTTCTGTGCATGCTAATTTTGAAGAACAAGAAAAAAGAGAGTTTGAACAAATCCGCACAGAAGCACTAAACCATAATGCGCAAGCTCAGTATCGATTGGCCGAAATGTATTTAATGGGAACCGGCGTAGAAAAAAATCTTTTTAATGCACAACTATGGGCCAATGAAGCCATAAAAAATGATTATGCCGATGCCTACGCACTACTTGCTGATCTCTATTTATTTAATACTGACCCTTATTTTAAAAACCATTATGTTGATGCAAGAAAATTAGCAACAGTTGCAGCAAATAAAGGAAGCATAAGAGGAAAAATAAGTCTAGCAACAGCTCTGATAGCACCTTTATCGGGTGAAACAGATTACAAAAAAGCAATTGCATTATTAGAAGAAGCCGCAGCAACTCATCAACCAGAACTTGTTTATGCTCCGATTTGGTTAGGTGTTCTTTATAGCGGGGTTGGTAATGTTCCTGTAGATACTGAGAAAGCGAATATGTGGTTTGCAAAAGCCAATGAAATGACTTTTGAAGGATTTGCTCAAGCAATGGCCTCTTTTATGTTCTCTGGTCAATATCATATTATCGAACCAAATAAGCAAAAAGCTGACGAATTAATGAAACAAGCTTGTGAAGAAGCAAAAAAAGTTGGCAATGAGTTCTATTGCCAACAAGAGTTTAATTAACCCAAATTAAATCTAATAAATAACCCTAACTCAGAAAAGAGATGGTAAGTTTTGCCATCTCTTTTATACCCTATCTGCCCTATCTAACGCTCTTTTACAGCGCCATACGGTATTCAATTACACCCGGTTTTTCTGCCACCCAGTTATATAAACGTTGACCGCGTAAATTGGTTTCCTGTGTATGCCAATATAAACGAGCACAATCACGCTGTTTTGCTTGTTGATTAACAAACTCAATAAGTTGCTTACCTACGTGGCGTCCACGAGTATCTGGTGAAACAAATAAATCTTCTAAATAACAAAAATCACTTTCAGCCCATGTTGAACGATGAAAAAGATAATGAACAAAACCCAATACCTTTTCACCTTCCATTGCTACAGCACAATAAACAGGCTCTTTTTCATCAAAAAAACGTGCCCATGTTTTTAATGTTGTCTCTTCTGATAATTCAACTTTATAAAATGCTTGATAACTTAACCAATGTGGCAACCATTGAGCATAATGCTCTTGTTCAACAAACTGAATTGAAACAGTTATTGGTGTTGTGCTCATCTCTTCACTTCCTTCTACTTTTATAAATGCTATAAAAAGGTATCACCTGCCTTTAATCATGGTCATGGTACGTTTAATTTTGGTTCTCAATAAGGTACACTTTTTGTGTTTTTATAGGATCCACTTTATGAAGCAGAAAAAAACGGCGTATTTCCCTAACCTTGTTTTAGAGGAAGGACCTATTGGTTCTCAGGTTTATCACGCAATTAGAAAAGCTATTTTAGATGGGCGCTTAACATCTGGTAGTCGTCTACCATCAAGCCGTACTTTAGCTGAAATGATGTCGATTTCTCGTAATTCTGTTATAGCAGGATTTGAACGTTTAATTGATGAAGGTTATCTATTTACTCGACGCGGTGCAGGTACTTTTGTTGCAAGCACAATCCCTGATGCCATTATTTCGGATAAGTGGATCAAAACAACCCACTCGACTTCTTCACCGTCAATTGAAAGTCCATTAGAAACGCTAAATCCCAATATGCAAAAAGCACAAGCGTTTTGGCAACAGTCGCAACCGAATATCAATAGTAATCCGATGTTTCATGTTGGTGTTGGGTGTGTAGATCTTTTTCCACATGAACTTTGGGGAAGATTATTAGGGCGAGTTTGGCGACAATCAAAAAAAGCACTCGCAACATTTAATTCGCCAACAGGCTATACACCATTAAAAGAGATGATATGCCAATATATGCAATCAACTCGTGGCCTTTATTGCCAACCGGAACAAATTATTATTGTAAATGGAACACAGCAAGCGATTAATCTCACTACCAGAGTATTATTAAAAGAGGGTGATGCCGTTTGGTTAGATGATCCTGGTTATGACAGCGCACGAGGGATCTTCACATCTTATGGTATAAAATCACACCCAATAAGTTCAGATATTGATGGAATGAATGTTTCTCAAGGAATAGAGCAGTGTCCTGAAGCAAAACTTGTTTTTACAACACCTTCACACCAATTTCCTTTAGGTAATACCCTCTCACTTTCACGCCGTATTGCGTTATTAGAGTGGGCATCATCCAATAATGTGTGGATCTTCGAAGATGACTACAATAGCGAATTTCGCTATCACTCTAAACCTATTCAATCTCTACAAGGTTTAGATAAATACCAGCGCGTTATTTATGCCGGTACATTTTCAAAAATGATGTATCCCGGGTTTCGTTTAGGCTTTTTAGTGGTTCCTTTACCTTTAGTTGATGCATTTAAAGCCGCTAAATACTACACCGATTCACATTCTGGCTTTTTAGAGCAAGCAACATTAGCGCTGTTTATTTCTCAAGGACATTATGCACGCCATGTTAGGCGAATACGAAAAGCCTGCTATGAACGCTATCAAGTATTAACTAATGCCATAAAAACACATTTATCTCATGTTTTCTGTGTTGAACCGACAGACTCTGGGATCCACATTGTCTGCTGGCTACTAGCTGACTATACAGAAGAATATATTGTGAAAAAATCACGAGAAATTGGATTAGCTATACAGCCTTTATCTCGTTACTGCATTCAAACTTATCCGAAACAAGGCGTATTATTAGGATATGCTGCTCATGATCCTATGGAAATTGAAAAGAGTATTATTTTGCTTGCTCAAGCATTATCTAAATAAATAACATCTATTCTTAATTTTTATTTACAATACAAACGTCGAGCAAGCTTTGTATTTACCCTATTTTATTTTTTGGCGTACAATAATAAACCCAAGCTGGAGGAACATTCAGCATAACTAATTTTTTTTCTAAATGAAAATAACGAGATAACGTTTTTTCATATCGAGTTGTATATTGAAATAATACAAAACACCCTTGAGTTTTTAATAACTCTTTATGCACTCGTTTTAAAACTCTTAAACCTGTTTTTTTAGGAATAGATAAAAAAGGTAGCCCTGAAATAATCATATTATAATGACTATTTAATTTTTCTGCCGATGCGGCATAAACCCTTAATCGGCTATCATTAATTTTATCTAATTCTGTCGCAAAACTAGGTTCTATTTCAAAAACATCTAATGATGAATTTTCTGACATTCTTTTTAAAATCTGTTGAGTAATAACACCTGTACCAGCACCTAACTCAGCAACTTGAAGATCCTGTTGCCAATTGAGTTTATCCAACATTTCATAACATAACCAACGGGATGAAGGCGCGATAGTACCCATCGTGGTTGGTGAGATCACAAACCGTTTTAAATATGAGTAGTATGTAGATAATGGAATGAATGTGGATATATCCATCTTCGCCTCCTAGTGCCTTTTAATTAAGGTAAAATAAAAATTAGATTAAATGAAGAACATTCATCATTATTTTTATTTATGAAAATACATCATCTATTGAATAATGACTTTCAGTATAAAGCTTGGAGTCATCTCTAAGTAAATACGTTTTTCTTATATATTACACTATTTTACATTTTTCTATTTTTACTCTATTTTCTTAAATAAGAATATGTTTTTATTTATCCTAAAAAAGAAAATAAGATATAGCAGAATATTCTTACACTTTTATGTTTGGTTCATTTTCTTTTTTAACAACTCATTGATATTTGTTCGTTCTGTGGCTTTCTTTTGTTAACTCTACGCAGACTATAAGAAACACTTCTAATTCTTTGGTAAATAATCAATAAATTAACTTGCACCTATCTCTATATTTTGTCAGGTTAGTGTGAGGTCTCTCACTATTCCTACAGATAAAGACAGGGTAATTACAATGAAAAATGTTGGTTTTGTGGGCTGGCGTGGTATGGTCGGCTCCGTTTTAATGCAAAGAATGGTTGAAGAACGTGATTTTGATGGGATAAACCCTGTTTTCTTCACCACATCTCAATTAGGTGAAGCAGCACCTGCTTATGGTAATCACCGTAGCACTCTGCAAGATGCTTATGACATTGATACCTTAGCATCACTCGATATTATCATTAGTTGCCAAGGTGGTGATTACACCAATGAAATCTATCCAAAACTGCGCCAAGCCGGTTGGCAAGGTTACTGGATTGATGCCGCATCAGCACTGCGTATGAATGATGATGCAGTAATTATTCTCGATCCTGTTAATGGACAGCATATTCAAGACAGCTTAAATAAAGGTATTAAAGCCTTTGTCGGTGGTAACTGCACCGTCAGTTTAATGCTGATGTCATTAGGTGGTCTATTTGCTAACAATTTAGTGGAATGGGCAAGCGTATCTACTTATCAGGCGGCTTCTGGGGCTGGTGCTCGCCATATGAGAGAGTTACTGTCACAGATGGGCTCTTTACATAATCAAGTGGTTAAAGAGCTAGAAAACCCAGCTTCTGCAATCTTAGATATTGAACGAAAAGTCACTAACTTTACACGTAGCGGTACAATGCCAACTGAGCAATTTGGTGTTCCGCTTGCGGGTAGCTTGATCCCTTGGATTGATAAACAATTAGAAAATGGTCAAAGCCGTGAAGAGTGGAAAGGACAAGCTGAAACTAACAAGATCCTAAATACAGGTTCAAACATCATTCCTGTGGATGGCCTTTGCGTTCGTATTGGTGCGTTACGTTGCCATAGCCAAGCATTCACCTTAAAACTGAAAAAAGATTTACCCGTTGCAGAGATTGAACAATTGCTCGCAAGCCACAATGATTGGGTAAAAGTCATTCCTAATGATCGTGAATTAACGATGCGTGAATTAACACCCGCCGCAGTCACGGGTACATTGAGCACACCAGTAGGCCGTATTCGTAAACTGAATATGGGCCCTGAATTTATTTCAGCCTTTACGGTGGGTGACCAACTGTTATGGGGTGCTGCAGAGCCTTTACGTCGTATGCTGAATATTCTGCGTTAATATTAATTATTTAGAATATCGACTACTTCTAGAAAATAGAAATGGTTGATATTCTTATTCTCAATAGTTATTAGTTTCATTTTTTATTTTCCCGCCCTTTCTTTTCTCATAAACTATTTTTTAATTTTTCATATTTTATTTATTTTTAATTTTATAGCTCTTTATAAAATACATTTTTTACAATAATTTCAAAAATAACTCTAAAGAATTCAGGCTGATCATTCAGCATAATCCACCTGTTTTTATTCAAAACAGAGTGTAAAAATAAATAAAGTATTTTTTAACAACTGAAAAGTAATGACGACAAAAATCTAAATATAATAATTTCTAATATATTATTCCTTTTCTCTGTCTTTCGTGAAAACTACGGTAACTACTTATTATTTAAAAATAAATTTACTTTGCATTGTCATTTATTTAAGGTGATTTTTATTACTTTAATAAAAAGATGCATTATAAATATGACAACACAAACACAACCCAATAAAAAAGGTTTTTTAAACCGAGTCGAGCGCATTGGTAATATCATGCCTGATGTTACGATGTTGTTCGTTTACGCCTTAGTGATCTGCTGGATATTTTCATTTTTCCTCTCTTTTGTACATTTTGATTATTTTCACCCAGTGACTAAAGAGAAAATCGCCGTTATTAATATGTTTCAGTATGAAGAAATCATATTATTTGTGACAAGTGCGGTAAAAAATTTCATTAGCTTTCCTCCACTTGGAATAACGATTGTTGCAACATTAGGAATTGGTATTGCAGAAAGCAGCGGTTTTATTAAAACGGCTTTAAAAAAAATGCTTTCGTTTATCTCCCCTAAAATGCTGACACCAACGGTTGTTTTTGTTGGTATTGTTGCGCACTTAGCTTCCGACTCCGCTTACGTTATTCTTATGCCAGTCTCTGCAATGATGTTCTATGCCAGTGGTCGTCATCCTTTAGCGGGTATCGCTGCCTCATTTGCAGGTTTAGCGGGTGGATTTACAGCAAGTTATACACCGTCAATTATCGATCCAATCATGCAAAGCTTTACTCAAGAAGCGGCGCAAATTATGGCTCCGGGATATAGCGTTAACGTTTTATGTAACTACTTTTTTAGCCTAGGTGGAACATTTGGCGTTATTTTAACTTGTTGGTATATCACTGAAAAAATTGTAGAGCCTTGGCTAAATAAAAACTGCCCTGTCTCTTCTGGTATTGATACCAAAGATGCAGAGTTAGGTGAAATCACACCAATAGAAAAACGAGCATTCCGTTTTGCAGGTTGGTCAGTTGTGCTGATGGGAATTGGTTTATTTGCACTGTTATTACCAGAAACATCACCATTACGTTCACCAGAAGGCAGTTTAACCAGCCCTAAAGCTCCAATTATGCAAATTGTGGTGCCTTTACTGTTTATCTTCTTTTCTGTACCCGGTTTAATTTATGGCTATATGACCAAGTCTTTTGCTTCCACAAAAGATATTGTCAAAGCAATGGAAAATATCACTAAATCGCTGATCCCATTTATCGTTTTTGCCTTTTTTGCGGCTCAGTTCCTTTACTCATTCCAACACTCAAATTTAGGGACTTTATTAGCATTATCGGGTGCAGAGTTACTGCGTACGCTTAATATGCCTTCAGGTATGACGGTATTAGGTGTAATTTTGCTGACTGCGATTTTAAATATCATGATCACCTCAGCAACATCAAAATGGGCTGTTATTGCACCGGTATTAGTGCCAATGTTAATGGCTGTCGGAATTTCACCTGAATTAACGCAAGCTGCATTCCGTGTCAGTGATTCCGCAATGAATGTGAGTACACCAATGTTCCCATTCTACCCACTGATTTTGATGTATTGCCAAAAATACTATAAAGGGGCGGGTATCGGTACATTGTGCTCAATGATGATCCCTTTCACTATTGGTTTGCTTATTGTATTAACAACTACACTGTTTATTTTCTGGGGGCTCGATATTCCTCTCGGCTTTGACAGTGGATATACATGGCAACCAGCATCATAACTCGCACTTATAAAAACAACTGTATTAGGAACAACATTATAATGAACACCTTAGGTCAAAAGTTAGAACAGCGTTTCTTCCGTTATCTGGCAATTGAAAGCCAAAGTGATGCGTCTGCTTCTGTAGTACCCAGTACACAAGGGCAACTTGAGTTAGCAAAGTTACTGGCTAAAGAGTTGGAAACTTATGGGCTAAAAGATATTTATATCGATTCTCATGCCATTTTATATGCAATGAGACCAGGTACTAAACCCAATGCCCCTAAAGTTGGGTTTGTTGCCCACCTTGATACTGTTGATGTGGGAATTTCACCTGATATTCACCCACAAACACTGCATTATGAAGGGAAAGATCTCTGCTTAAATAAAGAAAAGGATGTCTGGTTTAAAGCTCAAGAACACCCTGAAGCCGAGCCTTATATTGGTGAAGAGATTATCTTCAGTGATGGTACCAGTGTATTAGGTGCTGATAATAAAGCAGCAATCACCGTTGTTATGGAGTTGATGGATAAACTTCAACATGCTGATTTTGATTGTGGCGATATCTATGTTGCGTTTGTACCTGATGAAGAGATTGGATTACGCGGTTCTAAACTGATGGATTTATCTCGCTTCAACGTCGATTTTGCTTACACCATTGATTGCTGTGCATTAGGAGAAGTTGTGTATGAAACCTTTAATGCAGCATCAATTAACGTGTCTGTAAAAGGTGTTACTGCACACCCTATGTCTGCAAAAAACGTATTGTTAAACCCTATTCGTGTTGCTCATGATTTCATTGGCTGTTTTGACCGCTTTGATACACCAGAGCATACTGAGCATCGTGAAGGTTATTTTTACGTTACTGATTTAATCGCAAATCCTGATAATGCTGTTATCAAAATGGCAATCCGTGATTTCGATAAAAAAAGCTATGAAGCCCGTAAGCAATACATTGCACAATCTGTTGAGTTAATACGCGCTCGCCATCCTCGCGCCCAAATCGATTATAAGATTGTCGATGTGTATAGCAATATCAGTGATTCGATTGGGGAAGATCGCACCGCTATCGAACTGATTTTTGAAGCATTAAAACAATTAGATATTCAACCTAATGTGATCCCAATGCGAGGCGGTACAGATGGCTCAGCCCTTTCAGCTCGTGGATTACTGACACCAAATTATTTCACTGGTGCACTGAATTTCCACTCTCGTTTTGAATTTTTACCTGTTAGCTCATTTGAAAAGAGCTATTTAGTGACAGAAATGCTGTGCCGTTTAGCCGGACAACGCGGATAGCGCGATTGTTGTAGCTAAAAAAAAGCGGGGCCGTTTTCACAGCTCCGCTTTTTTATCTCATCTAATCTAAAACTAGATATCAATATTTGCTGCTTTCAGCGCATTCTCTTCGATAAAGGCACGACGTGGTTCAACCGCATCACCCATTAAGGTGGTAAATAATTCATCGGTTGCGATCGCATCTTTTACGGTAACTTGCATCATACGGCGTGTATCTGGGTTCATAGTCGTTTCCCATAATTGCTCTGGGTTCATTTCACCAAGACCTTTATAACGCTGTACAGCAAGACCACGACGTGATTCTTTTGTTAACCACTCAAGTGCTTCTTCAAAGCTTGAAATTGGCTGACGACGCTCACCGCGCTCAATAAACGCACCATCTTCAATTAGGTTACCGATAATGTCACCTAAATGTGTAATACGTTGATATTCGCTACTGTGGATAAAGTCATAATCCAATTTGTAGTCTGTATCCACACCATAAGTACGAATACGTAACACAGGTTCGAACAGACGATTTTCATCGTTTTGAGCAATGGTGTAACTATAAGTACTGCCTTGATCTTCCGCTTCGTTTAAGCGGTTAACCAAGCCACTCATCCACTCTTCAACTTTAGCTTTATCAGATAACGCATCTTCTGTCAGCGTTGAGTGATACACCAAGCTGTTTAACATGCTAAGCGGATAGATACGCTCCATACGGCGAATAATCTTGTGCGCGGCATGGTAATCAACAACCAGTTTTTCAAGTTGCTCACCGTGCATTGCAGGTGCGTGCTCGCTCACATAAAGTGCTGCGCCATCAAGCGCGATCGACATCAGATACTCATCCATTGCGTCATCATCTTTGATGTATTGCTCTTGTTTACCTTTCTTCACTTTGTAAAGTGGCGGCTGAGCAATAAAGATATGACCACGTTCGATAATTTCTGGCATTTGACGATAGAAGAATGTCAGTAGCAGAGTACGAATGTGAGAACCATCGACGTCCGCATCCGTCATGATGATAATGCTGTGATAACGCAGTTTATCTGGGTTATATTCATCACGACCAATACCACAACCTAACGCAGTGATTAATGTTGCAACTTCTTGAGAAGCTAACATTTTATCAAAACGCGCTTTCTCAACGTTGAGGATTTTACCTTTTAACGGAAGAATAGCCTGTGTTTTACGGTTACGCCCTTGTTTTGCAGAGCCACCCGCAGAGTCCCCTTCCACTAAATACAGTTCAGAGAAAGCAGGATCACGTTCAGAACAGTCCGCTAATTTACCCGGTAAGCCACCTAAATCTAATGCGCCTTTACGACGTGTCATCTCTCGTGCTTTACGCGCGGCTTCACGAGCACGAGCAGCATCAATAATTTTACCGACAACAATTTTCGCATCATTTGGATTTTCGAGTAGATATTCCACCAGCTTCTCATTCATCAATGTTTCTACTGCTGTTTTCACTTCTGAAGAGACCAGTTTATCTTTTGTTTGTGATGAGAATTTAGGATCAGGTACTTTAACAGAGATAACCGCAATCAAACCTTCACGAGCATCATCACCCGTTGCACTGATTTTCGATTTCTTATTAAACCCTTCTTTATCCATATAGTTGTTTAACGTACGTGTCATTGCCGTACGGAAACCAACTAAGTGAGTACCGCCATCACGTTGTGGAATATTATTGGTAAAGCAGTAAACATTTTCTTGGAAACCATCATTCCATAACATCGAAATCTCAACACCAATACCGTCTTTTTCTGTTGAGAAATAGAATACATTTTGGTGAATTGGCGTTTTATTACGGCTTAAGTATTCAACGAATGCTTTAATACCGCCTTCATAGTGAAAATGATCTTCACGGTTATCACGTTTATCAATTAAACGGATAGAAACACCTGAGTTTAAGAATGATAATTCACGAAGACGTTTTGCTAGGATCTCATACTGGAATTCAGTCTCACCTTTAAAGGTTTCAAGACTTGGCCAGAAGCGAACAAATGTCCCTGATTTTTCAGTATCGCCAATCACTTTTAAGCGATCATCAGGCACACCATGACGATAAATTTGTTGATGGATATTTCCATCACGATGGATTGTCAGTTCAAGTTTTTCAGACAACGCATTAACAACAGAAACCCCTACACCATGAAGCCCACCAGAGACTTTATAGGAGTTATCATCGAATTTACCCCCCGCATGCAGAACGGTCATAATAACCTCTGCCGCTGAGACACCCTCTTCTGGGTGAATGCCGGTTGGAATTCCACGACCATCATCTCGAACAGAGACGGAGTTATCTGAATGGATAGTGACAATTATCTCATCACAGAAACCCGCGAGGGCTTCGTCGATTGCGTTGTCGACCACCTCGAAGACCATGTGATGCAGACCGGTTCCATCATCTGTATCCCCGATATACATCCCCGGGCGCTTACGCACCGCATCCAGCCCTTTTAATACTTTGATACTTGAGGAGTCATATGTATTCGACATCAACGTTTCTCGCTTTATTCCTATGGTTTAACCTCTATTTTGCCACGTTCTACGCTAAATAGCCTGCTATTTACATCTAGCATATCTTTCACTTGCCCTTGTGTTATCGCACTGACAAACACTTGAGCTTGCGTAGACTTTAGACGCTCGGCTAACAACTGACGCCGACTCGCATCTAATTCGGAAGCAAAATCATCGAGCAGATACAGGCATCTTTGCCCATTCTTACGAGTGAAATATTCACCTTGTGCCAGCCTCAAAGCACACATCAACAACTTTAGCTGGCCTCGTGACAACATATCTTCTACTGGCGTGCCGTTTGCTCTAATACGTAAATCCGCTTTATGAGCACCAAGTGAGGTATACGCTAACATTTTATCACGTTCAAATTGACGTGCTAGCAACTCACCATAATCTGTTTCTTTATCCCATCCCCGTTGAAAGCTAACTTTCAACGAAAACTCAGGCAAAAACAGACGACACGTTTCTTCAATATCTTTAGCGATATCTTCGGTATATTGAGCTCGCCATTCACTTATCTGTTCTGTTAATGAGATAAGTTCTTTATCCCAAGGCATCAGTTGTCGATAAGACGTTGCTTGCCTCAGTGCTGCATTACGTTGTTTTAATACACGTTTTAAATCTGACCATGCAGCAAAAAATCGAGGTTCATTATGAAAACAACCCCAATCAATAAAAGCACGACGATATTTAGGCCCACCATTTAGTAGTGTAAAGCCTTCAGGTGTTATTAATTGCATAGGTAACAATTTTGCTAACTCTGCAATTTTATGACCATCGCTGCCATCAATACGAACCGTACTATTGCCTTCGCGATCTTTACTTAATCCAATCGCATAGCCACGGCTCTCTTCATTTAGCCCACTTAAGCGCCCATGAAGAATAAATTCATTTTCATCATGCTGGATCACGCGATTAGCTTGAGAGCTACGAAATGCGCGTCCGTGGCCTAACGTGTAAATCGCTTCAAGTATACTTGTTTTACCACTCCCGTTAGGTCCAACAAGGAAATTAAAGCCATCCGCTAATGGCAGATCCGCCTGTTCAATGTTTCTAAAATGACGGATCAATAAACGGGATAAAATCATGTTAGTGACTATTATAAACGCATTGGCATAACAACATAAGCAGCCGCAGAACTTGCTACGTTTTCCACTTGAACACTTGAAACAGCATCTGTTAGCAGAAGCTTAACTTCTTCACATTTCAATGTATTAAGTACATCAAGGAGATAACTGACATTAAAGCCAATCTCCATTTCTTCACCTTGATATTGAACATCTACAATTTCTTCTGCTTCTTCTTGTTCAGGGTTATTGGCTGTAATTTTCAATTGGCCGTTGGTGAGGTTTATACGCACACCACGGAATTTTTCATTGGATAAAATTGCAGCACGAGAAAATGCCTGTTTAAGAATATCACAACCCGCAGTCACTGTTTTCGTTGGGTTTTTCGGTAATACGCGACGATAGTCAGGGAAACGACCATCAACCAACTTCGAGGTGAAAATAAAATCACCCACATGCGCACGTATATTGTTACTACCGATTTGCAATTGCAGTGAGCTTTCACCACCACCATCAAGTAAACGCATCAATTCAATGACACCTTTACGAGGAACAATAACAGAATGCCCAGGCAAAGATTGTCCAATATCCATTGAACATACCGCTAAACGGTGTCCATCTGTTGCAACTGTGCGTAACTCTGTATTTTCAGTTTCAAACAACATACCGTTGAGATAATAACGCACATCTTGATGCGCCATTGAAAATTGAGTGGACTCAATCAGACGTTTTAATGTTGCTTGAGGCAAAGTAAATTCAACTTCACTTTGCCAGTCATCTAAATTAGGAAAATCAGATGCAGGTAATGTTGATAAGGAGAAACGGCTACGACCTGAACGCACTAATAGGCGATCACCATCAAGCTCAACACTAATTTCAGCACCTTCTGGTAACCCACGCCAAATATCAAAAAACTTACGCGCAGGAACAGTTGTGGCGCCAATTTCATGAGATTGGCTAAGATTAACTCTTGCCACCATCTCCATTTCAAGGTCAGTTCCAGTTAGCGATAAGGTATTTTCAGTTACCTTAAGCAATAAGTTACCTAAAATAGGTAATGTTGGACGACCACCTAAAGGGCCACTTACTTGTTGTAGCGGCTTAAGAAGCTGTTCACGTTCAATGATAAATTTCATAGCGCTAGGATGATAATGTTCTGATTAAGTTAGAAAAATCTTCTTTGATGTCATGACTTTCTTCACGCAATTGCTCTATTTTTCGGCATGCATGAAGGACTGTTGTATGATCACGACCACCAAAGGCATCCCCGATTTCAGGCAAGCTGTGGTTTGTTAATTCCTTCGCCAGCGCCATTGCCATTTGCCTCGGACGGGCAACCGATCGGGATCTCCGCTTTGACAGCAAATCAGCGACTTTAATTTTATAATATTCAGCAACCGTTTTTTGAATATTATCAATAGTGACTAATTTTTCCTGCAAGGCGAGCAGATCACGTAATGCTTCACGTACAAAGTCGATAGTAATCGCGCGACCTGTAAAGTTTGCGTTAGCAATCACTCGGTTTAATGCACCTTCAAGCTCACGGACGTTAGAACGAAGTCTTTTAGCAATAAAAAAGGCCACTTCGTCAGGTAACTGAATTTGGTTTTCATCCGCTTTTTTCATCAAAATCGCCACTCGGGTTTCAAGTTCAGGTGGCTCAATAGCAACCGTTAATCCCCAACCAAAGCGTGATTTTAATCTGTCTTCAACACCATTTATCTCTTTAGGATAACGGTCTGACGTTAAAATAATTTGCTGATTACCCTCTAACAATGCGTTAAAGGTATGAAAAAATTCTTCTTGTGAACGCTCTTTATTAGCGAAAAATTGAATATCATCAATTAATAGTGCATCCACAGAACGGTAATAGCGTTTAAAGTCTTCTATCGCATTATTTTGTAATGCTTTTACCATATCTTGTACGAAACGTTCAGAATGCATATACACGACTTTTGCATTCGCTTTACGTTCCATAATGCTGTTACCCACAGCGTGTAACAAGTGCGTTTTACCAAGCCCTGTTCCACCATATAAAAAGAGTGGGTTATAAGCTCCACCAGGATTATCAGCAACTTGTCTTGCTGCCGCTCTTGCTAACTGGTTTGATTTACCTTCAACGAAGTTATCAAACTTATGTTTAGGGTTAACGTTAGAACGATAATTGAGTTCAGGTAGTTGAGATGCAGGTTGATTATCCCAACTAGGGCGAACAGGCTGACTATGTGTTGGAGCTGTATTCACTGTTGGATGTACAACCGCTTTAGGGATACTTTCCGTAGTACGTGCTGATGCTGGTTTATTACCAACTTCAAAACGTAAAGAAGGGACTTCAGAGCCACAAAAATCCACTAATAATGCGTTGATATTATTAATGTATTTTTCTCTCACCCAATCTAAGACAAAACGATTAGGTGCATACAGCGCCAGCGTATTATCGCTTAGTTCTGCCTGCAAGGGACGTATCCACATACTAAATTCAGTGGCAGGTAACTCATCCTGCAATCGGGCAAGACAATGCTGCCAAAGCGAAAGTGACACGGCGGACTCCCCTAAAAAAACAAGACTAAAAAATAAACAGGAAAAATGCAGTTAAACACTGTGCGCCTAAATACAAAGTGCACAACACCGTTCCTCTTCAATTCTTAATAAGGAACAACTCTTGGTGACAACGATTTTTTTACATCGTGACTCACGATCGCAGACTGGCTATTCTGATCGTGACGGGGGATCATATCGCAAAATGAAACGAAGATCCTCTTTCTTTTGCACAGTTTTTATGGTTTTTATCCACAGGCTTGCTGATTTACGATAATTCACCAAATGAAATATGCAAAGGCGTTCTAGTGTACTTGAGTCGTCCTATAAATAGCAATTGGGGATAACTTTCTCTTCGCATAAATATCCCTTTCTTATAGTAAGTGATCAAATATCTCTCATTTGATCCACTAAAGATCCTTGCGCTTTCACCATGAGTCCGTATAATCTTGCACCCTGCGTGCTTGTACCAACAAAGTCACTTATTAAGACCTTTTTTAGGCCGCTAATAAGCGTACTCGTTGCGCATAAGTCAGGATTGATTATCGGGTTTGCTAAAAAAGACGACAAAAATCGGTACTTAAAGCGTCATCTTCATTGACGCATTTGAGTGATTTTATTACAATCCCGCATCTTTCCATCATTGATGCTGCGATTGAAGTACCGGTTTGTTTGTTTATTGCACGCCTGTCTGTCAACGCATTTGCTGAATCAGTAATTATATTAAGTAGGTAGAAATCGCCATGAAACGCACTTTTCAACCGTCTGTACTGAAGCGCAACCGTAACCACGGCTTCCGCGCTCGTATGGCCACTAAAAATGGTCGTCAGGTTCTGGCTCGCCGTCGTGCGAAAGGCCGCGCTCGTCTGACCGTTTCTTCGAAATAATAAAAGCTAACCATTCCGTGGTTAAGCTCGCTTTTCCAAGGGAGTTACGTTTGTTAACTCCCAAGCATTTCAATTTTGTTTTCCAGCAACCACAACGTGCGAGTTCACCAGAAGTTACTATTTTGGGTCGCCAGAATGAGCTGGGGCATCCCCGCATCGGTCTAACAATCGCAAAGAAAAACGTTAAACGTGCTCATGAGCGCAATCGTATTAAACGATTAGCCCGTGAATACTTTCGTTTACATCAGCATGAATTACCGCCGATGGATTTTGTGCTATTAGTAAGAAAAGGGGTTGCTGAACTTGATAACCATCAATTGACGGAAGTGTTGGGTAAATTATGGCGTCGTCATTGTCGCTTGGCTCAAAAGTCCTGATCTTGCTGATTAGGGGCTATCAACTGGGGATTAGTCCTCTGTTGGGGCCTCGTTGTCGTTTTAATCCTACGTGCTCTAATTACGGAATTGAGGCATTGCGCAGGTTTGGAATGATAAAAGGTAGTTGGTTAACAGTGAAACGCATATTAAAATGCCACCCTTTACACGAAGGTGGTGATGATCCTGTCCCACCTAGAAAAAACGACGATAACAGAGAAAATTAACGATGGATTCGCAACGCAATCTTCTATTCATCGCTTTGCTGTTCGTTTCTTTCCTGATCTGGCAGCAGTGGGAGGGTGATAAAGTTTCACAAAACACCACCACTACCGCTCAGGTCTCGCAACAAGCGGACGTGCCAAGCAGTGATAGTCTTGCTGTAACTGGTAACAGCAATGAGCAGGCAAAATTGATTACCGTAAAAACTGACGTACTTGATATCCGTATCAATACTCAGGGCGGTACTATCGATGAGGCTGATTTGTTAGCCTATCCCGCCGAGCTTAATTCGACAACACCTTTCCGTTTACTGGAAACTACACCACAATTCCTGTATCAGGCTCAAAGTGGCTTAATCGGCCCAGATGGTCCAGATCAGAAATCACGCCCAGTTTATAGTGCTGATAAAAACGAATTCGTACTTGGTGAAAACCAAGATGAATTGCGCGTGCCGATGACTTTCGTAAATGAAGAAGGCGTAAAATTCGTCAAAACCTTCATTCTGAAGAAAGGTCAGTACGATATCGGTATTGATTACAAAATTGAGAATACAACAGATAAAACGTTGACCATGAACTTCTACGGTCAGTTAAAACAATCTGTTAAATTGCCAGAAAGCCGTGATACAGGTAGCAGCAACTTTGCGCTACACACTTATCGTGGTGCGGCATACTCATCAGATGAAACCAACTATAAAAAATATAGCTTTGGTGATATCGAAGATAAAAACTTATCTATAACCACCAATAATGGTTGGGTTGCAATGTTACAACAGTACTTTGCAACAGCATGGGTTCCTTCTAAAGAGAGTCAGAACAATAGCTTCTACTCTATCACTTTAGAAAACAAATCTATTGCTCTGATTGGTTATAAATCAGCACCGGTGACAATTGCACCAAATAGCAGTGCTGATATCAGCTCAACATTATGGGTTGGCCCTGAAATTCAGTCAGAAATGTCAGCCATTGCGCCACATTTAGACCTATCTGTAGACTACGGTTGGTTATGGTTTATCTCTCAGCCACTGTTTAAACTGCTGAAATTCCTTCACAGCTTTATCGGTAACTGGGGCTTCTCCATCATCATGATCACCTTTATCGTTCGTGGTATCATGTATCCGCTGACTAAAGCGCAATACACTTCCATGGCGAAAATGCGTTTACTGCAACCAAAACTGGCTGCACTGCGTGAACGTATTGGTGATGACAAACAACGTATGAGCCAAGAAATGATGGCGTTATACAAACAAGAGAAAGTGAACCCTCTGGGTGGCTGTTTACCACTGATTATCCAGATGCCAATCTTCCTTGCATTGTATTACATGCTGATGGGCTCTGTTGAATTACGTCATGCGCCATTCATGTTATGGATCCAAGACTTATCGGCACAAGATCCGTACTACATCCTGCCATTATTAATGGGTGTGACAATGTTCATCATTCAGAAACTGTCTCCTACAGCAGTGACTGATCCGATGCAACAAAAAATCATGACCTTTATGCCGGTTGTGTTTACCGTATTCTTCCTGTGGTTCCCATCAGGTCTGGTTCTGTACTATATCGTCAGTAACTTAGTGACCATTATCCAGCAGCAGTTAATTTACCGCGGTCTGGAAAAACGTGGTTTACACAGTAGAGACAAAAAATAAGGTCACATGAGGAAAAACCTCTTCCTTGGTTACATTCAAAGGAAAGTGACATAAAATAGCGAAGGCGGTCTACAATGACCGCCTTCTGTTTTTTATATTGATATGATTATTCTGATTAAGCGAGTACACCATGCATAGCACTGATACTATCGTCGCTCAGGCCACACCTCCGGGAAGAGGCGGTGTTGGTATCCTACGCGTTTCTGGCCCCAAAGCGGCACTTGTGGCACAAACTGTCTTAGGTAAATTACCTAAACCTCGTTATGCCGATTATCTGCCTTTTCGCAATGATGATAACTCCGTGCTTGATCAGGGTATCGCCCTTTTCTTCCCAAATCCGAACTCATTTACGGGTGAAGATGTTCTAGAGCTACAAGGCCATGGCGGCCCCGTTATCCTAGATTTATTACTAAAACGTATCTTACAAATTCCCGGTGTGCGTATTGCTAATCCTGGTGAATTTTCTGAACGCGCATTCTTAAACGACAAACTCGACTTAGCACAAGCCGAAGCCATTGCCGATTTAATTGATGCCAGCTCAGAACAAGCAGCTCGCTCTGCAATTAACTCACTGCAAGGTGCATTTTCCTCTCATATTAACGAGATGGTGGAATCACTGACACATCTGCGTATTTATGTAGAAGCTGCGATTGATTTCCCGGATGAAGAGATTGATTTTCTTTCTGATGGCATCATTGAAGGAAAGCTTAACGCTGTTATTGAAGAATTAGATGATGTTCGAGCTCAAGCGCGCCAAGGCAGCTTACTACGCGAAGGCATGAAAGTGGTTATCGCAGGTCGCCCTAATGCGGGTAAATCAAGCTTATTGAATGCATTAGCAGGCAGAGAAGCGGCGATTGTTACGGATATTGCCGGTACAACGCGTGATGTATTGCGTGAACATATTCATATTGATGGCATGCCTTTGCATATTATCGATACGGCAGGCTTACGTGAAGCCAGTGATGAAGTAGAACGCATTGGTATTGAACGTGCTTGGAAAGAGATTGAGCAAGCAGACAGAGTGCTATTTATGGTTGATAGCACCACAACCGATGCAACAACACCTGAAGATATCTGGCCTGAATTTATGGCTCGTTTACCAAATACCTTGCCTGTTACTGTTATTCGTAATAAATCAGATTTAACGGGTGAGAATGTCGAGATCACGGCTCAAGGTAATTACCCGATGATCCGCTTATCTGCTCGTGATGGTATGGGTATCGAATTACTTCGCTCACACCTAAAAGAAGCGATGGGTTTTAATAGTAATACTGAAGGTGGTTTCTTAGCGCGTCGCCGTCATTTACAGGCATTAAATACCGCAGCAGAACATTTACAGCAAGGCCATGAGCAATTGGTTTATGCAAAATCAGGTGAATTATTGGCAGAAGAGTTAAGACTGGCTCAGCAAGCATTAAGTGAAATCACTGGTGAATTTACCTCAGATGATTTATTAGGTCGTATTTTCTCTAGTTTCTGTATTGGGAAGTAATACCTCACCATTACCTGCTATACCGTGTAATTTTAGATTTAACGGTTATAGCAGGTAAACATTGAATATGTATGATTGCACTTAGGTAATAAATTCTTTTTCAAAAAAAGTAAAATAAATTACTTATTCTTTTTTACTCTTTATATTATTAAACACTAGTTTTCAATCAATCCATTAATAATAAATATAAAACACTTTATCCTACTCTTTTATATTTAATCGTAAATTGAATGGCGCAATCGATTACTTTTTAACTTCTAAATATTTAATAAAAAAAATAGTATTTAACTCTCATATCATTGCGTTTCTTAATGATCTAAATATAGAAAATCAACTAATAACAATGCTAAACTTCGTTTTTAGTTAACTGGGTAAATATCCCCCTTATATTTAAGAGTCTATCGTGAGAACGCTTTATTTTACTGCGCTGACAACAGGCATTCTTTCTGCCATTTGGGCATTTGTTGCTAATCAATTTGACTTATTAAGCTGGGCAGGCTTCTTAGGTTGTACTGCCTATTTTGCTTATCCTAAAGAAGGTATTAAAGGATTAGCTGTTACTATGGCTACCATTATGAGTGGCGTAATTTGGGCATTGGCGATTATTTATGGTAGCCAAGTATTTAGTGATATTTCTATTTTTGGCTATGCTGTCACAGGTGTTATTGCCTTTGTTATGTGTATTCAAGCCAAAAGTGCATTACTTGCTTATATCCCCGGCACATTTATTGGGGCATGTACAATATTTGCAGCACAAGGGGATCTCTCTCAAACCATCCCTTCATTAATCGTTGGTGTTTTATTTGGTTATTCGATGAAAATGAGTGGGCTTTGGGTTGCCAATAAATGGCCGAAAACCGCTTAACCTACAATTTTCAATACATATCAATACTCATGACAAAAAACACCTAAGCATTCAATATACTTAGGTGTTTTGTTTATGACATTAATTTAATTGAAAATCTAATGAAACAACTAAAGGATTCAATAAGCTTTCGGGTTTAGGACCAATGGGTTTTACACGTTTAACCGCAGCAATAGCTGCATTATCAAGAGACGAAATACCCGAAGTACTTTCTATCTCAACCCTTGAAATCGCACCTTCTGATGTTAGTGAAAAACTCACCACTACCTGACCTTCATGTTGCATGCGCCGTGCTTGTGATGGATAACGTTTATGTCGCTCTATTTCTCGACGCAGCGAACTAATATAGTGATTGTCAGATTCACCTTGTCCTATTCCTTTCTCGCTTAATGCATGGCTTCTTCCTGCTAACGAGCTTGCAGTATGTTGCGTTAAGCTTTCTGCCGATGCTTCTGATGTTGTTTGCGCTATTTGGCTTTCTAAATCACGCTGTTTTATCGGCTCTACTTTTTTTTGTACCACTGGCTTTTTCACTGATGTGATTGGTTTTATGGGGATAGGTTTTTCTTTAGGTTTTTCAAGTGTTTTCTTTGGTGCTTCAACAAACTCCCCTTTTTCTGCACTCGGTAAAACCATGGTAGTATCTTGAGGCTCAATTTTTTCAATAGGCTCAGGCACGACTGTAGATTGTTGGGGCGGTGAAAATACGACTTGGTAAACGGATAATGTATTTTCTTGTTGCTGATGAATATGGTGCGCACTTTCTGTCATAGAAAGTGAACGTAACACCCAACTTAATATGGCGATATAAACTAACGATATCCCTATTAGCCAATAATAAATATTAAACGGATGCCTGACAGAAAGTGCCAACATAAATAAAAGCTCCTTACTCTCTTTTAATTAAAATTGTGCAGTAACACCTAATCGGAACGTTCTTCCCGGTGCAGGCATACCTGATCGCGTTAATGGATCAATGTAATATTCGTTTAATAAATTACTGCCCGTTATTTCAAAAGATAAATTAGGGCTATATTGATAGTTAATATAGGCATCAACGGTAAAGACTTTTGCCCAACGCATCGGGTTATTATTTTGACCATACATTTCTCTTGGTAACTTTTCTTTTAGCCATTTTTCATCTTTATTTTCCACTTCTGATGAATAGAGCCAACGACTGCCAACTTCTAATTTATTATCTAACCAACGAGTCCCTAAATGTAAATTAACTGAATATTTAGGCTGAATAGAGGTACGTAAAAAACCACCAGGATACCCTCCTGTCATACACTCTTTAATACCCAAGAAACCAAAGGGATCATAGTTACTAAAGGCATTTTTATCGCATACCTTATTTTTATGACTATAAACGAGAGCGGTATCCATAAAAATAAAACCGTTATCAAAACGAGCTTGAACTTCCAGCCCTTCTAATTTTTGCTTTTCAAATTGCCTAATCTGCCAATTCGCATCTCTATCAAACACATTTTCGATATTGGTATAAAAATAATTAATTTTAACGTCAGCATGGCGCTCTACATTAAGCCAATCGGTAAAATCAAACACAATCCCAAACTCTGTACTTTTGGCTCGTTCTGGTTTTAATTTAAAACCGTAATAACGGGCTTTAGAGCCTGAAAATCCGCTAGTATCTTCAAATAAATTAGGTAAACGCAGTTGCTCAGTATAACGTCCATAAAAACGTAATATCTCGTTGGCATACACCGTCGCAGAAACTAGAGGTGAAAATGCTCCATGTTGATAACTTGGCTCTGGTGCAAAGACATCTTGGCTATCTTCTAAATAAATAGGGATTGGATTTGTCACACCCATTTCATATTTATTAACTAGTTTACCGGTAATTGGATCGGACACTTTTTCATTGATATTAAGATGACCATTTAAGAACATATTGTTACTTTTAGGTAATTCACCATTTTTGTCATAAGTCCACACCGTATATTCCGTGGTCATAGGGCGTTTTTGAGAAGATTTTATGTTGAGATTTCCTTGTTCATCATGAAGAAAATCATCTTGCATCATATCAATCTGAATTCTTTTAACTTCATTATTATTAATAATCTTTTCTTTTATTTCAGGTAATAAATTTTCATATTCAGGATAAACAATTTTAGATCGTTGAAAATCACGTACTTTTTTATCCATTTCTGTATAACGTCGGTAATTTTTAAGCTCTTCAGGTAACGTCTCCACATCAATCCGATGAATTGCTCTATATAATAAATATTCCTCAGCGGTTAATGTGCGTCGATAAGGAAGAATAAAGCCTCTTATTGAGGGAGATTTCTCATAACCCTTTACTTTATTTTTCCGCTTATTATTTAAAAAAGTGTCTGTTAAATGATAATAGTGATATTTCCCTCCCGCAGTAATAGCTAACCAAGAAAGAGGTTTCCAATCTGTGGAAAGGGCTAAATTAATTTCATGACGTTGCCCTGCGCGCCCTGAGGTAACAAAATCAAAACCTGCAGGTAATTCCAATTCATCACTATCTAATTTTTCAAATTGATAATGACTGGAAAATGAAATAGAAAATTGAGGTGATAATTTAAATATCGAAGATAAATCAATACCGTAACGGTTATTTTCTTGGTACAGAGAAGAAGTATCAATAAAGCGAATATCTGTTTTTAGATCCAATTTAGATACAAACATATCACCATAATCGATATTCTTGGGCACCCTTGGTTCACCACCACGAGTATTGGTATGTCCAGATGTTAAGTTACCCCATAGCCGTAACAGTAAATCAGCTTTCTTATCTTCTGGCTTCCACTGATAAGTTAATATTCCCGCCTGTTGATTAATCGTTGCTAATGGCCATTGATTTACTAAGTTTTTTTCGTAACGAGCCCAACTTAAACGTAGAGGCATAATATCGCCAAACAGTAAGTCTGTGTATCGATAGTTAATTGAAAAACGATGTGTTGATTCAGGAAATAATGTTCCTTTTACTAAAAAGGAACGATTACGACTAGAGGTATTAGGAACTTCATTACCAGGACGATAAATATGAGCAATAAAAGGAACATAAGGTGTTAACCTTACTTTATAATCATTAGAATGAATTGATTTCATATTATCGGTTTCGAGATAAGCTTTTGTATTTCTTTTTCCTGCTAAATAATTTCCTTTTTCTCGCAATGCATAAGCAAATAATAAATTAAAATTTTCTTTTTCAAACCCAACGCCTAGACGAAATGAATGATCATGAAAACGCCAATCTTTATCTTTTTGAGGCGTGATTTCTAAAGCAGGATCACTAATTTTTGTTCCTTTATGATGAAATTGAGAATATTTTCGATAATCTTCAAGCATATCTAAATAAACTTCTTTATACCGTGTAGCGTTATTACTAATATCCCCTTTAAAATTAATTCCAAAAGAGTCACCAATAGGCACAATATCACGAATATCTAGTGTTTTTATTGCAATACCGCCACCAATACCTGTTTTCATATCTGGTGTTAATGAAGGACCTTTTTCAATATAGATACTACTAATGAGGTTAGAATCAATATAGTTACGATTAGAGGCACCACTATAACCACGATAAACAGTAATTGCTTGCTCTGTACCATCCACAGTAACCGGGATACGACCTTGTCCTTGAATACCCCGAATATTCGGATCAAGCGCCCCACCATTACGCGCTTCACCACTATAAACCCCAATGGCGCTTTTTAGTAAATCTGCCGGAGAAACACCTTGATAACGCTCTAATAACTCTTTGCCTAAATAAACATTAGAGACATCTTTCTCATAAACTTGTGAATAACCTTGTTTATCTTTTTCTTTATTATCTGAAATCTGAATATGACCAAGATCGGTTTTATCTTCTTTGGCTTGCAGATAAAAGCAAGGGGAAAATAGCGAGAGAGAAACGAAGATTGAAACAATTTTCCGCTTTCTAAAAAGCATTATATGCATTGTTTTACCTATTCAATTAATAAAGGAAGTAACTTATTTAATTAAAATTGTTTTTCTAATTTAAATAACACTTCATGTTGCTGATACTGATATAACCAATCCACATTGCTTAATCTTCGGGTATAACGTAATTCTATTGCGGGGTAAAACCCTAAAACAAAAGGGGATTTATTTTTAATATTGGTTGTAAAAACAAAGCTATTATCTTTTCTTCTCTTTTTTAATAAAGGATTATAGTTATTAAAGTGTTTAAATTGATATTGTAAAAAAAAAGATATATGCCAATTCACTGACAATGGATAATAAACGCCAGTTTTTATACCATACTGCTGATAATTTAATAAAGTGTTTTTTTTTCGCCCCAACTGATAATTTAATTGATTAACTAAGTGTATTTTATTATTAAAATAATAGTCATGGTTAGCACTATAACTAAGTCGCTGACTATTTAAATTATTTAACTCTTCTTGATATTTCTTTATTTTATAATCAAAACTTAAATTAATAGTTTGATTTTTATTAATCAAATAAGAAATTTTTGTTTCACTTCCCCATGCTTGATATTCATATTGAGTCTGTGCTTTTTTTATTTCGTAATAGGGTGTTATTAACCATTGATATTGAGGTTTTTGATAGCGATAACCTAGTTGTGTATATAATGCAAAAAAGTTAGCGCTACGGTGAGAGTGATAATCTATATATCGAGCATAAGCATAAGAAGAAAAAGTATGGTGAGAATGAATGATAAAAGGCTGATAAAAAGAAAAATAATGAGTAAGACCTGTTGATGCAATGGGTTTTGCCCCTCTTAGCGTCATTTTGCTTTGGGTAGATTGAGAGACAATTTGTTCAGCTAAATCAGGTGCATGGTTAATATTATTATTATAAAAGAAGCTAAATTGATAAAAACGTTGGCCTTGAAAATAAGAGGCTAATTTAACCTTATAAAACTCAATAGATTGGGTAATATTTTTAGATAAATCAACAACATTGCTCAATTGATTAAGTTGTTGCTGTGCTTTTTTATATTCTCGCAAATGAAAATAAAGCTGAATTAAGCCTGTTTGCGCTGGGATAAAATCGGCTTTTTGCTTAAGTTGTTGCTGATAATAAAACTCAGCTTGTAAAAAATCGCCCTTTGTTTGGGCTAAAAGCGCTTTAGCATAATCAATTAATAGTGTTTCATGTAAAGGTAATTGTTGATAGTTCAGTAATAATTCTTCAGCCTTTTTCCACTGCTGTTGTTGCAAAGCGCGATAAAGTTGTTGACCTATTTGAGCAACTTGGTGTTGAGGTGAAGAATAAGAGGTCAAAACAGAATTATTTTCTTTGGCGTTTATTTTTAATGGAAAAAATAACGCACTGATAATAAAAAACAATTCCATTCGTTTTTGATAATAACGCATGGTATATCCTTATAATAAAAACCGTTCTATTCCTTAAGATCGGCTTATTTTTGATAAAAAAAAACAGATAACCCTATACCTGATTATCTGTTGCTAAAAATTAGCTTAATGACCACTAATACCACATTTAAAGAATTAACCGATTGTTTTACCAAATATAATTATAATGCTACATTTAAACGATTAAGAAGCATCCGTGCTTGCTGTCGTTTCTTCGCTTTCACTGCTATTTTTCGTACCACCAAAACCGATATCTTTTGTGTGATCCGAACTAAACACCACAATACCCGCTAACGCTTCAGCACTTTCACCAAAAAAGGCACCTTCAACAACCCCTGATGTTGTGCCTTCCTTCGCATCTGCCGAAAACGTCACTTGGTTATTTGCGGTATAAAGATTTCCACTTTCTAACTCAACAGTACGTTGACTATTCGCCAATGAACCTTCGATTTTCTTTTGAGAAAAATCAACATCAAATGTACCTGAAAATAGGTTACTACCACTGTATTGGCTAATACCCGTTACAGTATAAGTTGCGCTATCTGTTGGTAATGTGGTTGTGACATCTTTACCCACATAATAGGTTTGGTGTGTTGCATCCGTTGCTGATGTTGTTTTTGCCCAATCACCAAAATAGACATTGGCATCCGTGATTTTAGCAAAATGAAAAACCCCCATATCACTATGTTGGCGATTAGATTGAACTGTATAAACGCCATGGCTATCTGCATTACCACCCATCATTGGCGATGTTAACGAAGCAAAACCAATTTTTTTTCCACCTCCTACTGTACTAATACCAACACCTGGCTCTCCACCGGGTATTTGACTATGACCACGTTGTATAGCATCACTCGGACCTACACTCATGGTGCTTAATGGCCCGCTTTGATTAGAATGAATTTCTGCTTGTACAGCATGAGTACCCATTAATACAAATAGTGCGCAGACTAATTTATTATGTTTTTTCATAATAACTTCCTTATTATTAGTTTGAGGGTGTGGCTACTTATTATAAATAACAAGTAGCCACTTACAGAAGTATTTATATTTTATCTTTACAGCTTCACTTACGGATATAAAGCTTGCTGTGTTGGACGTAGGTAATATTAAATAAATCGCTTTCATTGTAAATAACACATTTTAATTACAGAGATTTTAATTAACCTTATTTATATTATGAGAATTAAATTAATTAAATGATTTAACTTAATTTTTTATTTAAATACATAAAAAATCAATAAATATTTCATGTTTATTTTTGTGAACAAACTCGCAATTATTTATCTTTATTTCTTTTAAAACTAATTAATATTTATTAGATGTTTTAGCTTTATTATAAGTTATATATTAGAAATATAATCATTTCTAAAATCAAAAACCTTTTTCATTCATTATTTTTTATTTATTTCCTCGGAAATTATTTTTATAAAAATATCACGATCTTTATTCTGAATATTATTATTCCAAATAACACCTATTTCCCATTGTGTATACAAACCAGACAGTGGCAATAAAGTGACTTTTTGTTTGTCACAAATAAGTTCTGCATTTTTAGGTACCAATGCCATTCCTAATCCAGCAGCAACTAACGCTAACTGCGTTTGAATATCTTGCGATTGTTGTAATACACGAGGTTTGATTTGATGATGTTGCAAAAAATCATGGATTTGTTGGTACAGTTTTTTTCCTTTTTCAGGCACCAACTGAATAAGCCCAAGCGTATTAAAGTAGTGTAATGGATCATCATCCGATTCTAACACCATAATCGTTTGCGTAGGGATTGCTAACATCAATCGCTCTTGTGCTAATGAAATGCCTTTTAATGGCGCAGTAACGGGTAAACGTGAAAACGCAAGATCAAGCTCACCTAAAAGCAATTTATCTTCCATTGTATTAGAAGGCATATCATCAACATGAACGGTAATATCAGGATGAGCGCGATTAAATTTTGCCAATAATGGTGTAATAAAATTTAATGAGGACAAACCAAACCCTGCATAAAGTTCTGCTTTTTGGGGTTCACTTAATTGACGAGCCTGTTTTTCTAGAACTCGGGCTTCTCTTAAAACTGACCGAGACTGACTCAGTAAATACTGCCCTTCAGGTGTTAATTTTGCACCATGACGCCCACGTTGAAAAAGAGTGATACCTAATTGAGATTCTAGCGTTTTTATCTGTTTAGTGAGTGCCGGTTGGCTAATACAAAGCCTTGATGAGGCTTCACCAAAATGTTCTGTTTCAGCTAAAACAACAAAAGCATTCAATAAACGGGTATCCATAATTAATTATTAATCCTACATTATTTTCCTTTATTATTATTCTAACATAAAATAAATAAATAAAATTAATAACCAAAAAAATGCATTAATAATCAATTATTCTCTATTTTTGATAACCTTTTGGAATGAAATAAGATAACAGCAAGAAATAACAGGGTTATACATCTCTGTTTCACGGAACAAATACCTTATTTTTTGGCATCATAATGGCAATTAAGGAGTATTTATGTCTGCTAAGTCCCTATTTATAATTCTTTCATTATTAGGATTATCTGTTTCCTGTTTGGCAGGAGATGGCTTAGTGGATAGAACATGGACAGCATCTGGATTAAATACACAAAGTTATCGACAAGCATTAAGACAACCGGCTGCCACCTCTCGATATACTCTTTTTAATATCACACCAGATATGCCTGTTCCGGGTGGTGCAAGCCATTCTGATCATCAAGGTATTCGTTATATTGCAATGAAATATGGCCCTTATGGTCAGCCAGAACACTATAAAACCTACCAAATCATGTTTTCCCACTATTCAAATAGTAGTACGAAGAAAATTCGCTATTTAGGTGAATTATATACTGTTGTTGGTGATATCTATTTAATTGATCCTTTTGCAACAACCAATGAATGGCAACGTGGCCGTAGCCAAATCGTTGAAGAGTACTATGAGATATTAGATGCTCACGGAAATAGAACAGGTAAAGGATTACGCTTTAATAATTGGGATAAACCAATTCATATAACTAAATGGTCATCAAATTAATATACTCTTAATCAATACTCCTTTTTGTTAACGCTCTCTTAATGTCTTCGTTTTTTATTTTATTAAAATAAGCACTTTGAATATTAACCAAAATTAATACTTTCTGAGTTTATATAAATAAAAAATATAATAATATCAATAACTGACATTATTCTCTTAATTTCTATTTAATTTAATTATTTCTTTATTTTATATAGAAATTTAATTCAAAGAAAAGTTAGTTTTTATTTCACTTATCTATTTAAAATAATCATTAGCTTATGAAAATCATAGAATATTACTTCAAACAATTTCGAACTATCGCATTGCCTGATCGTGTGTATTTAAAGAATAAGTTTATTCGTAACTTAGGCTATCAACCAAACTTTAAAATACCGACGTCACTTAATGAAAAAATAAATGCACGTATGCTATTCGATAGAAATCCAATTTATACGCGCTTAGCAGATAAAATCAAAGTAAGAGATTATGTAATAGAAAAGATTGGTCCACACTATCTGGTTCCTATCATTAACACTTATTCTCATCCTGATGAAATCGATATCACTCAACTTCCTTCACGTTTTGTACTCAAATGTAATCATGATAGTGGTAGTACAATCATCTGCCTTGATAAAGCAACTTTTGATTTTGAAAAAGCAAAGAAAAAGCTTCAATTTCATTTAAAACGTAATCTCTATCCTGTCACTCGTGAATGGCACTATAAAAACATCAAAGCTCGAATTATCTGTGAAGAATATATTGATTTGTTTGATACAAAAAAACCAATGATACCAACAACTTGTCGTCTTCACTGCTTCAATGGTCAGCCTCATTATGCTGAAATTGATATTTCTGATACCAAAGGGAATGAGTATATAAATGTGTACGATACAAATTGGCAGTTACAACCCATCACATTAGAAGATCCGAACACACCAGAACTTGTTGAAAAACCAACTCAATTTGAAAATATGTTGCAATTAGCCGCTAAAATGGCAAATGACTTTAATTATTGTCGAGTTGATTTTTTAATGTCTGAAAATAAGCTTATCTTTAGTGAAATGACCTTTACCCCAAATGCAGGGCGTATCCCCATCAAACCTAAAGAGTGGGATTATAAATTAGGTGCATTGTGGCCCTAAAAGAGAAAATGAAATAGGTATCAATCGTTACACGAAACGATGGCACCTATTTTTAAAAATTTCATTTTACTTAGTCAATTAGTCAGTCGTTGCGGATGAGTAAATACCGTAGCTCTTCCGCGACGACAAAAACCCACCAGCGTAACATTGTATTTATTAGCAACTTCAACAGCTAAAGAGGTTGCAGCAGAAACAGCAAATAAAATTTCCGCACCACACATAGCGGCTTTTTGTACCATTTCATAGCTTGCTCGGCTTGAAACTAATACCGCGCCTTCATTCCACTTTTCTTGTGCTTTCATACCTAAAAGCTTATCAAGCGCAACATGACGACCAACGTCTTCACATCCTCCTTGCATTTCACCTTCTGGCGACAACCAAACAGCAGCATGTGTACAACCCGTTAGCTCTCCGATTTCTTGAACGGTTGTCATCTGCTCTAAGGCTTTATCAAGATTTGAAAGTGAAAATGTTTGTGTAAAAGGTAACGGTGTAATAGGTCGAAAAATCTCTTCTAGTTGTTCAGTTCCACAAATACCACAACCAGTACGACCAGTCATATTGCGGCGTCGCTCTTTTAATCCCATAAAGCGTCGGCTTGATAATTCAACTTGAACTTCAATGCCCCCGTTACAACTTTCCACAATTTCGATACTGCGAATTTCATTAGATGATTCTATAATGCCTTCGGATAAAGAAAATCCGACAGCAAACAATTCTAAATTTTTAGGGCTTGCCATCATAACGACGTGAGAAATTCCGTTGTACACTAATGCAACAGGAACTTCGAGTGCAATATAATCGTCTTCTTGTCTGTTTAGAGATCCCTTGTGTTGCACAATTGTTTGATCTACGCCAACGATTACACGTTTAGTTAACAATTTTGTCGATTTTGTTTCATCCATAAGATGAATTCCTAAATTTATTAATACATAATAACAATACGGGTAAAACGATTTTACACTACCTATCAGGCAATGAACCTGATCCTATTAAGGATAATAGGAATAAAAAAACAATCAGCTCCATTTTCGTGAAGAAAATTAGAGTCAGTAAAAGCAATGTATGATGAGGAGAGACCCCATGCAGGTCAGCAGAAGACAGTTCTTTAAGATCTGTGCTGGCGGTATGGCAGGTACTACAGCGGCGGCGCTCGGTTTTGCACCAGCAGTTGCGCTAGCAGGCTCACGTCAGTATAAATTACTGAGAGCCCGCGAAACCCGCAATACCTGTACGTACTGTTCTGTCGGTTGTGGACTATTAATGTATAGTCTGGGCGATGGCGCGAAAAACGCAAAAGAAACAATATTCCATATTGAAGGTGACTCAGACCATCCAGTAAACCGCGGTGCATTATGCCCTAAAGGTGCTGGTCTTGTGGATTTCATCCACAGTGAAGGTCGCTTAAAACACCCAGAATACCGAGCACCCGGCTCGGATAAATGGGTAAAACTCTCATGGGAAGAAACGTTTGATCGTATTGCGCGCTTAATCAAAAAAGACCGCGATGCCAACTTCCAGAAATTCAATAAAGAAGGTGTAGAAGTCAACCGTTGGTTAACAACGGGTATGCTTTGCGCCTCTGCAGCAAGCAATGAAACTGGGTTTTTAACTCAGAAATTCTCAAGAGCTCTTGGGATGCTGGCTGTCGATAACCAAGCGCGTGTCTGACACGGACCAACGGTAGCAAGTCTTGCTCCAACATTTGGTCGCGGTGCGATGACCAACCACTGGGTTGATATGAAAAATGCCAACCTTATCGTCGTTATGGGCGGTAATGCGGCAGAAGCACACCCTGTGGGATTCCGCTGGGCGATGGAAGCTAAAATCCATAATAACGCCAAGCTCATTGTTATTGATCCTCGCTTCACCCGTACTGCGGCTGTTGCGGATTTCTATACGCCTATCCGTTCTGGTACTGATATTACGTTCTTATCGGGCGTTATCTTATATCTGCTCGAAAATAAGAAATATCAAAAAGAATACGTTGAGGCTTATACCAATGCTAGCTTGATTGTCCGTGAAGACTATCATTTTGATGATGGTTTATTCAGCGGATATGATGCAGAAAAACGTAAATACGATAAAACCACTTGGAACTACGAGATGGATGAAAATGGTTTCGCAAAACGCGACACCACATTACAACATCCTCGTTGTGTCTGGAATCTGTTAAAACAACACGTTAGCCGTTACACGCCTGATGTGGTTACTCAGATTTGTGGTACACCAAAAGATGATTTCTTAAAAGTCTGTGAATATATTGCTGAAACAGCAGCGAAAGATAAAACAGCATCTTTCCTGTATGCATTAGGCTGGACTCAACATACCGTTGGTGCTCAAAACATTCGTACCATGGCAATGATCCAATTACTGTTAGGTAATATGGGTATGGCTGGTGGCGGTGTTAACGCACTACGTGGTCACTCTAATATTCAAGGCTTAACTGACCTCGGTCTATTATCTCAAAGCTTACCAGGCTATATGACTCTGCCTTCTGAAAAGCAGACTTCATTAGAAACCTACTTAGCTGCAAATACGCCAAAAGCGACAGTACCGGGGCAAGTTAACTACTGGGGCAATTATCCTAAATTCTTCGTTAGTATGATGAAGACATTCTATGGTGATAATGCTCAACGTGATAATGATTGGGGCTTCTCGCTGCTACCTAAGTGGGATAAACCTTACGACGTTCTACAATACTTCGACATGATGGATAAAGGTGAAGTCAACGGCTATATCTGCCAAGGCTTTAACCCAGTTGCATCATTCCCGAATAAGAACAAAGTTGTTCGTTCATTATCAAAACTGAAATTCCTTATCACTATGGATCCGCTAAATACTGAAACCTCGTGTTTCTGGCAGAACCACGGTGAAGAGAACGACGTTAAAACAGCAGATATTCAGACTGAAGTTTTCCGTCTGCCAACAACCTGTTTCGCAGAAGAAGACGGTTCTATCGTTAACTCTGGTCGCTGGTTACAGTGGCACTGGAAAGGTGGTGATGCCCCTGGTGTTGCTATCCCTGATGCTGAGATTTTATCTGGTATTTTCCATCGTTTACGCCAACTCTACAAAGAAGAAGGCGGTGCGATGCCAGAACAGGTGTTGAATATGACTTGGGATTACTTTGATCCTGATAATCCAACATCCGCAGAAGTTGCACAAGAAAGTAATGGTAGAGCATTAGTTGATTTAAAAGACGCTGATGGCAATATCATTCTGAAAAAAGGTCAACTGCTTAGCTCGTTCGCTCAGTTACGTGATGATGGTACAACAGCAAGTGGCTGTTGGATCTTCGCAGGTAGCTGGACAGAGAAAGGTAACCAAATGGCTAACCGTGATAACTCCGATCCATCAGGATTAGGGAATACATTAGGTTGGGCATGGGCATGGCCTCTTAACCGTCGCATTATTTATAACCGCGCATCGGCAGACCCACAAGGTCAACCATGGGATCCTAAACGTAAGTTAATCGAATGGGATGGCAGCAAATGGACGGGTATTGATGTACCTGACTATAGCAACGCTGCACCGGGTTCTGATGTTGGTCCATTTATTATGCAGCCGGAAGGTATGGGACGTCTGTTTGCTATCGATAAGATGGCAGAAGGCCCATTCCCTGAACACTATGAGCCAATTGAAACACCATTGGGTACTAACCCACTGCATCCAAATGTGGTTTCAAACCCAGCAGCGCGTGTCTTTAAAGATGACTGGAAAGATATGGGTAAAGCAGAAGATTTCCCATATGTCGGTACAACTTATCGTCTGACAGAACATTTCCACTTCTGGACTAAACACGCGCGCTTAAATGCGATTATTCAGCCACAACAATTTATTGAAATTGGTGAACGTTTAGCCGCAGAAAAAGGCATTGTTCAAGGCGATACCGTTAAAGTCAGCTCAAAACGTGGTTATATCAAAGCGAAAGCAGTGGTCACTAAACGTATTAAAACCCTTGATGTTGATGGGCGCAAAGTGGATACCATTGGTATTCCTATTCACTGGGGCTTTGAAGGTGTTGCAGTGAAAGGCTTTATTGCGAATACGTTAACGCCATTCGTTGGTGATGCGAATACACAAACGCCTGAGTTTAAAGCGTTCCTTGTTAATGTGGAAAAGGTGTAAGGAGATAAATTATGTCACTGCAATCCCAAGACATTATTCGTCGCTCTGCTACCAATTCCCTCACTCCCGCGCCTCAGGTGCGGGATTACAAGGAAGAAGTGGCAAAACTTATCGACGTAACAACCTGTATCGGCTGTAAAGCCTGTCAGGTTGCTTGTTCTGAATGGAACGATATTCGCGATAAAATTGGCACTAACGTAGGTGTTTACGATAACCCAACTGACCTAACGGCAAAATCATGGACAGTGATGCGTTTCTCTGAAGTTGAAGAGAACGGCAAGCTGGAATGGTTAATTCGTAAAGATGGTTGTATGCACTGTGCTGATCCGGGCTGTTTAAAAGCATGCCCAGCAGAAGGCGCAATCATTCAATATGCTAACGGTATTGTTGATTTCCAATCAGAACACTGCATTGGTTGTGGTTATTGTATCGCCGGTTGTCCTTTTAACGTGCCTCGCATTAATGAAGAAGATAACCGTGCTTACAAATGTACGTTATGTGTTGACCGTGTAGAAGTAGGTCAAGAGCCTGCATGTGTGAAAACGTGCCCAACAGGCGCGATTCATTTTGGTTCGAAAGAAGCGATGCTCAATCTTGCTGGTGAACGTGTTGCAGAGCTGCAAACTCGTGGCTATGACAACGCGGGTCTTTACGATCCACAAGGTGTGGGTGGTACACACGTAATGTATGTTCTCCATCATGCTGACAAACCAAACCTGTATCATGGTTTACCTGAAAACCCAGAAATTAGCTCAACGGTTAAATTCTGGAAAGGCATCTGGAAACCATTGGCTGCTGTTGGTTTTGCCGCAACCTTCGCGGGCGCTATTTTCCACTATTTAGGTGTCGGTCCAAACCGTACAACTGAAGAAGATGAAGAAGAAGCACTCAAAGAGATGGAAGCATCTTCTAAAACACAGACCTCTGTGAATAAGGAGGAGCAGAAATGATGAAGAAGAAAGGTGATAAAATTCTTCGCCATACCGCATCAGAGCGTATAAACCACTGGGTCGTTGTGATTGTCTTTCTGTTCACAGCAATCAGCGGATTGGGTTTCTTCTTCCCATCTCTGAACTGGTTCATGAATATTTTAGGAACACCAGAATTGTCGCGTCTGTTACACCCATTTGTGGGTAGTGCTATGGCAATTCTCTTTATCTTTATGTTCTTCAGATACTTGAAGTATAACTTTATCGATAAAGATGACTTAGTCTGGGCTAAAAATATTCATAAAGTGCTACAAAATGAAGAAGCTGGCGATATCGGTCACTACAATTTAGGTCAGAAAGGCATTTACTGGATGTTAAGTATCAGCCTTATCTTACTTACTGTCAGTGGCATTATTATTTGGCGTCCTTATTTCGCTGAGTATTTCTCGATCCCAGTTATTAGAATTGCCTTATTAGTTCACTCATTATCAGCAATCTTACTGATAATCACCGTATTTGTTCACGCTTATGCGGCATTCTGGGTAAAAGGTTCAATTCGTAGCATGATTGAAGGCTGGGTAACTCGCGGTTGGGCTAAAAAGCACCACCCTCGTTGGTATCGTGAAATTCTCGAAGAAGAGAAAAAAGAAGCCGAAAAGCAGTCACAGAAATAATGCCTTAAAGTGTATTTCTGAACAAACGGAGGCTTGATTAGCCTCCGTTTTTTATTTAGTTTACGCCCGCATTTAAGACGTAAAAAAAACAATAAAATCACGCTATTATTACCCACTGTCATGGCTTCATGTTTGCTTTTGATTTATTCTGAAGCCAAACCCTGTGGGTATTCACTATAAAATTTATGATAATAGGAAGATAGAACGTTATGAGTATTCGCATCGTTCCTAAAGAGCAATTAGGCAAAGAGCAATCAGAAAAAGGGATTAGTTTTATTCCACCCGTATTATTCCCGAATCTGAAAAACCTTTATCAACGTCGTGCTGAACGTTTCCAAACACTAGCAAAAGATAATCCTTTCGCAGACTACCTTGAATTTGCGGCAGAAATTGTCAAGGCTCAAGAAAAAGCACTTCATGACAATCCATTAGTCGTTGATCTTGCCCCACTCCTTACACAGCAAGTCGGTGTCGCGCCTTTAGATAGAAAAACATTCAAACGCAGTAAACATTGGCATACTTTATTAGCCTCAATTATTGCTGAATTACGTCCCGTTGTGCCTGAAAGTGCCACTATCACCTTAGAAAATCTCTCTAAAGCTTCTGAAACTGAATTAGAAGAGATGGCAACGGCATTGCTCAATGACGAATATTCAAAAGTCTCAGCAGATAAATCTGTCTTTATTTGGGCTGCATTATCTCTTTACTGGGCACAATTAGCAGCGAATATTCCCGGTAAGGCGAAAACAGAATATGGTGAAAATCGCCAATTCTGCCCAGTTTGTAACAGTATGCCTGTGGCAAGCATGGTACAAATCGGCACAACACAAGGTTTACGCTATTTACACTGTAATTTATGTGAAACTCAGTGGCATGTTGTACGCATTAAATGCACCAACTGTGAATTAACAGGTAAATTAAATTACTGGTCTTTAGATAGCGAAAATGCCCCAGTGAAAGCAGAAAGTTGTGGTGATTGTGGAAGCTATCTGAAAATTTTATATCAAGAAAAAGATGCCAATGTGGATGCTATCGCTGACGATTTAGCGTCTATTGTTCTTGATGCAAAAATGGAAGAAGAAGGCTTTGCTCGTAGTAGCATTAATCCATTCCTGTTCCCAAATGAATAATAATTAGGTATTAGCATGACAAATGATATGCGCTCACTTTACAGCCAACTACCGTCTATTGATAAGTTACTGCACCAAGCCGACATTCAAGCCCTAGTGGCTTCTTATGGTCAGACATTTATTGCAGAGCATTTACGAAAGTTACAAGAAGAAGCGCGTATCATTATTCGTCAAGAAAACGAATTACCACAATGGCATAACCATTGGGCGAATGAATTAAAAAATCGCATTACATTACAACGAAAATCCTCGATTAAACCTGTTTTCAATTTAACAGGTACCGTTTTACACACTAATCTAGGGCGTGCATTAATGGCAGAATCTGCCATTGAAGCGGTTAGCCAAGTTATGCGTTCACCAGCAACCTTAGAGTATTCTCTTGATGGTGCTGCAAGAGGACACCGTGATCGTGCTATCGCTGATTTGTTATGTGAACTAACGGGGGCAGAAGATGCCTGTATCGTTAATAACAACGCAGCTGCCGTTTTACTGATGCTCGCAACTGTTGCACCCAATAAAGAGGTTGTTGTTTCTCGTGGCGAATTAGTTGAGATTGGCGGCGCTTTTCGTATTCCCGATGTGATGACACAAGCAGGCTGTACACTCAAAGAAGTGGGAACAACAAACCGTACTCACCTTAAAGATTATCGTAACGCCATTAATGAGAATACTGGTTTGCTAATGAAAGTTCATACTAGCAACTATTGTATTCAAGGCTTTACTGCCGAAGTACATGGCGATGAACTTGCCGCTCTTGGTAAAGAGATGAACTTACCGACCGCTATCGATTTAGGCAGTGGTTCAATGACTAATTTAGCCGCATTAGGTTTACCTTCAGAGCCAATGCCTCAAGATTATCTGCAACAAGGGATCGACCTTGTGACCTTCTCGGGTGATAAATTATTAGGTGGCCCACAAGCGGGGATAATCTTAGGTAAAAAAGTGTGGATTGAGGCTATTCAACGCCATCCTTTAAAGCGTGCATTGCGTGTTGATAAAATGACATTAGCTGCTTTAGGTGCCACCTTACGCCTTTATCAGCAACCTGAAAAAATGGCTGTTGAAATTCCGACATTACGTTTGTTAACTCGGACACAAACAGAAATTAATGACATGGCGCAACGGTTATTGCCTCATTTTCAGGCATATTATGGGGATAATTACCATATCACGATATCCTCATGTGCTTCTCAAATAGGCAGCGGTTCGTTACCTATTGAAAGTTTACCGAGTGCAGCACTTACCTTTGAAGCCAAAGATGGAAAAGGTAGCCAGTTAGATGCGTTAGCTGCGCATTGGCGTAATTTAGAAAAGCCGATTATTGGTCGAATTACTGATGGTCGCCTGTGGCTTGATCTGCGCTGTCTTGAGGATGAAAATGCATTAATACAGGCACTTTTACTATGATTTTTGCGACAGCAGGTCACGTAGACCACGGAAAAACCACACTTATACAGGCTATTACTGGGGTAGATACTACCCATTTACCTGAAGAGAAAAAACGAGGCATGACCATTGATTTGGGTTATGCCTATTGGCGTCAAGACGATGGAACTTCAATTGGTTTTGTAGATGTTCCCGGTCATGAGAAATTCCTTTCCAATATGCTCTCAGGTGTCGGAGGGATCTCCCATGCGCTATTAATTGTGGCTTGTGATGATGGTGTTATGGCACAAACCATCGAACATATTTCTATTTTACGTCTTGCTGGCTGTCCTCAAGTTACCGTTATTCTCACCAAAGCAGATCGTGTTACCCAAGAACGAATTGAAGAAGTTCGTTCTCAAACAACGGATATGTTAGCCAATTTAGGCTGGCAAAAACCTGACTTTTTTGTCACCTCAGCCCCATCAGGGGAAGGGATTGCAGAGCTTCGCCACTATCTTGTTGGTCTGCACCAGCAAGAACAACAACACCCTCAATGGCATAAGCGTTTTCGTTTAGCAATAGACCGTGTTTTTAGCATTAAAGGTGCAGGATTAGTTGTCACAGGAACTGCGCTTGCGGGGCAAATTTCTGTTGGCGATACCTATTGGCTAACAGGCGCAGATAAACCGGTAAGAATAAGAGCCTTACATGCACAGAATCAGCCCGTAGAACATGCGGGTGCAGGTCATCGTATCGCAATTAACATCACAGGTGATGTCAGTAAAGAAAACGTCTCTCGTGGTGACTGGTTGCTTTCTCAAGCGCCTAATTATCAGTCTCATAAAATATTAGTCAGTTTAATTGCGGATGAACCTTTAAAACATTGGCAACCTGTACATATTCACCATGGTACACGTCATATTACGGGTCGCGTTGCTCTTTTAAATGATGCTAGTGAAACACCACAGTTAGCGGAGCTTATTCTTGATGAACCTCTTTGGCTGGTGGATAACGACAGACTTATCTTGCGTGATATCAGTGCTCAACGCACCTTAGCCGCAGCGAAAGTATTATATTTGCATTCGCCTCGTAGAGGTAAACGACAAGCCGAATTCTTAACTTGGTTACACCAACTTAATAGTGCAGACAGCGTCAGTGCCAATTTAGCGTTATGTTTACCAAAAGGTGAGCTATCTTTAAGTCAGTTTTCTTGGGCTCAACAATTAACTGAAAGTGCGCTGGCTCAATTATTAGAAACCTTTGACCTAGTGAGCATTGCTGGCGTTATTCTTTCTAAAGAGAATGCTTATAACGCAAAACAGAAATTGCTCGATACACTTGAGGAATATCACCAACAACATAATGATCAAATGGGCGTGGGTCGTTCTCGTTTAAAACGGATGGCACTACCTACTTATCATGATGAATTAGTCTATTACTTAATTGATCAATTACGTAAAGAAGGTGCTATTAGCCAAAGTCGTGGTTGGCTTCATCTTCCAACCCATGGTCTTGCTTTTTCTCCAGAACAAGATGCGCTATGGCAAAATGCAAAAATCTATTTTGAGCAATCCGAACCTTGGTGGGTACGTGATCTAGCCAACGAAATGAAAAATGATGAAAAAGTGATCCGCTCATTATTACGTAAAGCGGCACAATTAGGTTTAATTATTCCGATTATTGCTGACCGCTACTATACACACCAATCAATAGAAAAATTTGCGTCTATCATTGTGAAATATAATGAAAGTAATGGCAGTGTCACCGCTGCGGATTTCCGTGATGAGTTATCTGTTGGACGTAAATTAGCCGTACAAATCTTAGAGTATTTTGACCGCACTGGTTTTACTCGCCGCAAAAAAGATCTTCATATTTTACGAGACAAAGGGTTATTCTAAATCCAGATGTTAACTTAGGCTAAATAAAGTTATTTAGCCTATTTAAGGTTATCGCCTACAATATTTGTAAAATATCCCCTTTATTCTTTATCACTATACTCGGAAGAGATATGAAAAAAATATTAGGAAGTGCTTATCTTGCACTTATTCTTATTGCCTCACTCTTTATTGTTTTTGAGAAAGCAACGTTTATTTATACTGCACTTCTTTCAGTCGGTGCTTATTTTATTCTTTTTTCTCTTTGCTTTATTTTATCAGCTCGTGTCTTATTTTCGGTTATTACCACTGGCACACTTTTCCTGATAACTAAGTTTATTAATCAACTCAAAGTCCATTATTACAAAGAAACATTAATGTTCTCTGACTTTGATTTAGCTTTTGATAGCTCTAATTTAGGGACATTAGGCCATTATTGGGAAGCCGGCGTTGCATTAGTTGCGATGCTAATATGGCTTTTTATCAATATGTCTATTGCTTGGCATTTTTCCAAAAAATCACGCCCAGCTTTGCGTATAAGTAGCTTATTCTTAATGGTCATTGGGTTTACCACTATCCATTTCACCGTAGAAAAATGGCAAGCTGAATGGGAAGGTACACTTCCAGGAGGACGAGGTACTGTCACTAATTTAATAATGTCTGGCTACCAAACGGCTTATCACCCTCCTTATTTCAATGAAAATGCAGATTATTTCCTTGAACAAGCGAACAAAACTGTATTGCCAGAAACACAGACAGACATAAAACCAGACATTGTCATTTTATTACAAGAATCGACAGTTAATCCTCATATTTATCAATTTGATACAGATATTGCACTACCTGATTTATTTATGTTCCAAAAAGATGAAGATGTCAGTGCGCAAAGCCCTTTACGTGTACAAACCTTTGGTGGTGGTACTTGGCTTTCTGAATTTTCTGTATTAACAGGGTTAAATACGGATGATTTTGGTGCACGTAAAAACTCCGTATTCTATTTTGTTGTCGATAATCTTAATGAGAGTTTATTCCGCCAACTAAAAGCCGAAGGTTATTACACGGTTTTGCTCACTCCGTTTAATCGTAGTGCTTACCATGCAGGTTACGCTTATGAAAAAATGGGAATTGATGAAATCATTCAACCTCAAGAGCTTGGCTATCCGGGAACATTAGAAGAAAATCTCTGGAAAATATCAACGGTAGATATGCTGGGTTACGTTGAAGAGGTACTGAAAAAACGTACTGACAAGCCACTGTTTATATTCTCATTAACCATGTATGAGCATGGCCCTTATGATGAATCACACAGAGATCAGTACCAAATTACAGGTCATACAGAAAGCAGTAATGCACCGGGTAAATTTAGCCACTATATGGAGAAAATTATCACCAGTGATCCAGCAATTAAAGATTTCTCTAATTTTGTTGCACAAAGAGAAAAACCGACGATGTTTCTCTATTTTGGTGATCACCAACCCAATATTGAGCTAAAAAATTATCAGTCACCTTTTAATAACCCTGCGTATATTACTCAGTTCACCTTAAGAGACAACCTATCTCAAGGTGCGCCAATAACAACGGGTGAATTAACTGATATTAGCTTCTTAGGTGGTATGCTCTTAGAGCGCGCTCGTTTGCCATTATCCCCTTTCTACAAAGCAAACATTCAAATGCGCCACTTATGTGAAGGTAAATTAAATGACTGTGAAGATGAGAAATTAGTTAACAGTTATAAAAATTATATCTATGACAAACTGAAAGTCGCTGGTGGTACAGATAATTAATTTTTATTACTTAAATAAAAGATGATCGGGATAATAAATCCCAAAAGATAAGTAATATCAAAAAGAAAGAGGCTAAATATTTAGCCTCTTTCTTTATTTCAAAAAATAAACATACAATTATTTGCGCGTTGCAACAATCACACTTGATGCTTTCACTAGCGCTAAAACATCACTGCCTTTTGCCAGCTTCATCTCTTGTAAGCTTTCATTTGTAATAACAGCAGTCAGTTCTAAACCTTTAGCTGTTTCTAAATGCACAGTAGAGTTCACCGCACCTTGTACGATTTGAGTCACTTTACCTACAAATTGGTTACGTGCAGAGAAATTTAAACCGCAATCAGGCAATGCCAAAACAACCCATGGCGCTTTAATAATGGCAATAGCTTCACCGTCTTTTTTAATGTTTAAGCTTTCACAACTTTCTTTGGTGATAATAGTTGCTAGTTTCTCGCCGTGAGCTAAAGATAAAATCACTTCGCTATTTACTGCACCTTCAATAATATCAACAACTTTACCGACTAACTGATTGCGTGCTGAAACTTTCATTTATCCACCTCTATTGTTGATGAGAAATCATATTAATAACATTATCAAGTTATTGAGGTAACTTTAGCATAAATATCATTAAATAAATTATTCTTAGATCATAGATTAAAGTTTATTTATTATTTAAATAACATAACGTTATAAACAAATAGAGATAGAGAATTACAATTAACTTATTAAAATCGAATAAGTATAAATAATTTATAGAATTATCTTTTTAGTACTATCGATATAAAAAACAGATAACTTAATGCCTCTTTGTATTAAAAGGAATTTAAGCTATCTATTATTCAAATTAACTAAATATACTTATTGCCCGTTTTGAGCAAATGCCGCTAATAAGTGTAAAGCCGAAGAGTAATAATCTGTATCTTTACTTAAATCAACATCTTCAATAGGTGTTTTCATCGTTAAATCTCTTACTGCCATCATACCGGGAGTAAGGTTATATTCAGCACGCTCTTGAGCATCAATACTTACCCAAGCAGGAGTTTTATAACGATCAAATTGCTGCCAATACTGCACAAAGGGTTGTAATGCTAATTCATCATGTGCCCAAGCTAAATAAAGCGGGATACGTATTGCATCAAAGCTAAATCGTGCAGGCCATTTTTCACTAGGCTCTATCTTTCCATCCGGAAACAAACTTACCCAGTCTGTTGGTAATTGATACTCACCAAACCGCATGTTTCTAAGTAAAGATTGGCTATCATTAATTAACGCTTTCCATCGAACATCTTTACTTGTGCGATAAAAATCTTTCCATGCAGGGAAAATAAAATAGGATGGGTTAATAATAATTTCTTCTGGTGTTTTAAAGCCATTAATACCCGGTAAAAGTACAGTATAGTTTTTTGTCTTAACTAAAGTATGTTCCAAAATAGCGTGTTGAATAGAATCAGAAGCTGAAAGATAACTTTCATCATTCCATTTCTCACCGGCTTTTAATAATGCCCACGCAATTAAGATATCACCATCTGTTGCATTATTAGGATCAGGGGTATGTTCACTATTTTCTGGCTCATAACGCCATTTAAATAAACCTAAATCGCCACGATAAAGAGATGTGGCTGTCCAGCGCCATAACTTATTAAATGTTTCATGATCATCACTCATCACAGCCATTAACATGCCATAGCCTTGACCTTCAGAGTGTGAAATATTTTTGTTAGCGCTGTCTATAACTCGCCCATCATCCTGAATATAGCGCTCTTTAAACTGCTGCCATCCTACTTGAGTATCTGCTGCCTGTATTGAAGGAGAAACCATAAGCAACAAACCTAAAATAAAAAAGGTAGAAAATATATAATGACAACGAGATAAGTGCCTAAAAGACATTGCCTTTCTCTCCTGCTATTGCCGACCGCCATCTTATCTCGGTCGGCATATTGCATATTATTTCAATATAAACTCAAAAGATAGCAACTATCTTTTGTGCTTCACTTACTTCATCTTCTTCTATGGCTTCTGTTTTGGGTAACAATGTTTTTTCACAAAAGTCCTGCATCCAAGAAGAAAATTCTTCTTTTAACGCAGAATTATGGAGGCCATATTCAACAAAGGCTTTCATATATCCTAGCTTATTACCACAGTCATGTGATTTACCCACTAAGGTATACGCTTCAGCGACTTCTTTTTTCAATAATAAATCAATCGCATCTGTTAATTGAATTTCACCACCAACACCAGCAGGTAGACCATCTAATAATTCCCAGATAGCTTCAGAGAAAACATAACGACCAACAACAGAAAGGTTAGAAGGTGCATCTTCAGGATTTGGTTTTTCCACGATACGACGAATAGGAGCCCAATTACCTTGAGGACAGAAAACACCTTCACAATCTACAACACCATATTGTTGCACTTGGCTCATTGGCACAGGTTCAACCATAATTTGGCTACGTTCTGTTTTTTCAAAACGTTTTATCATTGCTGATAAATTATCATGTTGAGGATCGCAATAATGTGCATTTAATAAAACATCAGGCAGTAAAACAATAAATGGATTATTACCAATAACTGGACGTGCACAGCAAATTGCATGGCCTAAACCTAAAGCATGGCCTTGGCGAATTTGGACAATTTTGACATTTTCAGGACAAATTGAACGCACTTCTTCTAATAATTTATTTTTAATACGCTGTTCCAGCATATTTTCTAATTCAAAGCTGGTATCAAAGTGATCCGCAATTGAATTTTTAGAAGAGTGAGTAACTAAAATAATTTCCTCAACGCCTGCCTGAGCACACTCTTCAACAATATATTGAATTAAAGGGCGATCAACAATAGGTAGCATTTCTTTAGGAATTGATTTCGTTGCAGGTAACATACGAGTACCTAATCCAGCAACAGGGATAACCGCTTTCATCATAATAAAATCCTCTAATAGATATTTATCTAAAACTAATATTTAGTATTATTTTAAATTTACTCTTATATTTCATCAGGAATGCTAGATATATTTTAAAAACAGTTACCTCCCTCTTCGTTAAAAAGAGATAACGTTATTTATATATATCTTTATTAAAAATAACTTTCTATTTAAAACCCAGAATAAAACCCATATTTATTACCACCCATTTCTTTTATGGAATAAAGTGTTTCATCTGCAGATTTTAATAATTCAGATAATGTTTTTCCGTCTTTAGGATATTCAGCAATACCTAAACTAATTGAAGGAGTTAACATAAAGTCCGAATTAATATTGATGGGCTTTTCCATTGATTTCCAAAGTGATTCTATTATTTCTAACAAAATCACAGAACAAGAACGTAATCCTTTAGGGAAAAGCACAGCAAACTCATCGCCACCAAGTCGCCCACAATAGACTTCACTGTTTTCTAATTGTGACAACCGTTTAGATATTTCACACAATACTTTATCGCCTGCATGATGCCCAAATTGATCATTAATAGATTTGAATTTATCGCAATCTATAATACCAAGGCAAAATGAAGAGGGCTGTAAAATATTTAATCGTTCATTTTCAATTTTTTCGACGATACTTAATCGATTAGATATTCCAGTTAATGAATCAATATAGCTTTTATTAAATAACTCATTTCTTAGCTCTACCTTATCAGTAATATCTAAGCTAATAAATACATAATGAGAAATTAAATTACTTTCATCAAACACAGGAATAATACTAATATCTTCCCATATATCTTGTTGTGCATCGTTATTTCTTTTGGCTTCTAATCGATATACTCCTTTATTATCATTATTACCATTTACACAACAATTGATTTGATTCTCGTCAATTAAGTTAAATAAGCTGTATTTTTTACCTTTTATATTTTCAAAATGAACATTATTGAATTCACAATACTTTTCATTTGCATAAATAATGATGCCATTAATATCTGTTACTAACATCATGAAAACATTATTAGTAAATTGCTTTATTAATAAGCATTTAGAATTATCATCATTAAATATCATTTCATTCATTTTTGACCTCCTATGCTCATCAATAAAGCATATATATTATTATTCGGCTGATGAGTTATGCGCATAGCGGAAAATAAAGACATCTTTTGCATCAGTAGGTTGGCGATGTACTTGCATTTTGGCATTACCACCTTGGTTTGTTAACCAACCTTCATATAACCCTTCTAAAATCCCCGCACTTGCAACACGCCACTGAGCATCATCTTGGCTTTGTGTAAAATGAGGCCATGCACAATGCACCAGTAAAAGTTCGCTCATTGCAGGAGATATAGTGACAAAACCCCATTTAAATAACGTTAATACGCGATTAATATGTGATTCAAGTAATTGAATATTTTCGCTTTCGGGTAAAGGATAACGTAAGGCAATATCTTTACCTATATTCCTTAATTTATTTCCAGCAGTAGAAATATCATTGTCATTTAAAATTTGAAAAAATAATAATTGAGTTAGATCTTGCCAGCCACTTTCAAAAGGTAATTGTAAGATATCACTGTCATGCTTATTCATTATTTGTCTCCTTAATTATTTAGACAGGAAGTCTGGGGTATATTTTAAGTGTAACCACATATTATCTTCAGCATAATCACCCGATGTATCATGCGATAAGCTGACACCTAACTCGGTTTCTTTGTTTAAATAATATTTCGCGTCTAAACCTAATCTGTAAGTGAAATTTGTTTCGTCTTCTTCTTCGTACTGAGATTTAATACGAGGATCGCTCGCATTCTTTTTATTTAATGCGTTTTGCATATAACCATGTGTTGGGAAATAATCACTGCCTTTTTGTTTGTAACTTTGTATCCCTATTGCACCATTTAATGAGACTTCACCGTTTTCAAAACGGCGGGTATAAGCAACAGGCAATGAAACAGACACATAATCTTGTGGGCTAAAGTAACCACCGTGTCCTAATGAGAAATAGTTTTGGTTATTTCTAAAGTTCATATAATCAACATGTACACCTGCTTTTACTTCTTGTTGATCATCTTTATAGAACTTAGCATAAGAGCCAACCCACGCTTTCACTTCATCATTACTCGCAACACTTTTACCTTCGTAGTTATAGTAACCACCGCCAGCATAAGCCCCAATTTTTCCATCATCCCAAGCATATTGAACTTTAGCGCCGTTACGTGTTACACGACCCCAACTTTCGCCTGTCATTGGGTCAGTACGCCCCATATAAGAAAGTAGACTATCTTTTATGGCTCTGCGCTCTGCTGTCAGTGTTAATTGCCCATTCTGGCTAATTTGAGGTGAATATGTGATGCCACCAACAACCGTTGCCGTATCTTTACCTAATGGCGTTGAGCCAACATCAAAGCTGACATCCTTGTCTGATAAACGCAGTCCTAATTCAACACCAGAAGCACGTTGACTACCGGCTTCATCGGCATTAATTTTGTTTTTCTCATCATGGTTATCGCTATTTTTAGCAAAGCGTTCAGCATGTTGAAGTTGACCCGAACCAAAACGGTTAGCTCTTTCTCCTGAAACTGAACCACTTGTCATCGAAACTGGGTTAACACTAAATTCCCAACGGAACTCTTCACCAGGTACACTCGAAATACTGATTGGTGCTGAAATTTCAGTGACGTTAGATAATCCTTTATCACCATTACGATGACGTATAGCCACACCACCTTGCACCCAAGGTGAAACTTTCTCTTCTAGTTCACGAATAGAACGCTGAACCGATGCCATCTCTTTACGTTCATAGATAGAACCCGCAATAGCAGGATTATCACTCCCCTCTAATGCACTTAATTGACCAGCTGAGGTTTTTAATGTGCTATCACTATTTTGCCATTGCGCACTACGCAGTAACGTTAATGCTTTGCGATTCTCACCATTTAATTGCGCAATTTGTGCAGCTTGTAATAGATACGCGGGTTGTGAAGATGAAGGAATTTGCTGTAATAACTGTTGTGCTTTTCTTCCATCTTTTTGTGCTAATGCCACTTCGATTTGAGCTTGGATTAATTTGCTATCTTTTCCTTGCTCTTTTTCTAAATAAGAAAGAATTTTGTTTGATTGTTCAGGCATTGATTGCGCTAAATAAACACGACTTAATGCCATTAATAAATCGGGATCATTTGGTGACGCTTTTAAAGCAACCACTAACGTGTCATAAGTGGCTTTAATTTCACCTTTTTCACGTAAGCTATCTGCTTGCGCAACTTTAGTGGCAACTTCTAAACGTTTTTTCTCAACAATCGGTGTTTCTTGTTGTAAAGCAGGATCATTAATCAAGCTAGATGCCTGTGTATAATGACCTAACTCATTGAGAACATTGATATGACCTGCGTAGTTACCTACCGAACCTTTAGTGCCTTTTGCAATATCACTTTCAACTAATTGCAACGCTTCATCATTTAATCCACTGTTAACCAATTTCTCTGCTAATTCGCCCACATCATTTGGATAATCAGCGACTTGATTAATTAATGGACGTAAAATATTACGCATTGCAACAAGGTTTCCTGCCTGACGATAATGATCAGCTTGCGCAAGTTGACGATAAAAACGAGCACGCTGTAATAACTCTTTTTCAGCTTCAGTTTGTTGATTATGGCTACTTAACAAGTTAAAAACTTTATCCCACTCTTTTTGCTCAACATAAAACAGCGATGCCACATAATCAGAATCTCTTGTTCTACGGTTTTGTAGTTGTGAGATGATATTTTTTGCGCCAGCACTGTCACCATCAGCAGCCATGAGGCGTGCTAAATCAAGGTAAACCCAGTTATTTTGCGGGTTTTTACGCTGAGCTTGTAAAAGCAATTGTCTTGCTTGAACACGATTACCATTCTCTAACGCTTTTTGCGCTTCACGGCGTAATTTCTCAGAAGGATCTGTATTCGCAGTAAGTTTTTGACGCAAAGAGGCAGATTGTTGAGCCAGTAATTGTTCTGCTTTCGTATTCTGTCCTTCCTGAACTAATAAATAGTAATAAGCAGAAATCACTTTTTCATTACGGATATTTTGCTGATAAAGTCCTGACAGCAATTGGTGAGCAGCCGGTAAATTACCTTGCTTACGTAATAAGTCAGCTTGTAATAAGTTGGCAGACACCCCTTTTTCACCTGAAGCACCTGTTAATGGTGCTAATTGATCAATAGCTTGTTGAATATTTCCTTGTTTAGCGCGTTGTTGTGCGCTGCGTAATTGCGCATAAAAACCCGCATCTTCCGCTTGTTGCTTCCATTTACTGCCTTGTTCGCCACCTGATTGCGCAGCTTGGTTTAATAAACGCTGACCTGTGGTTAAATCACCTGAACGTAATGCGATATAACCTAAACCCGCTAAGGCTTGTGCATCATTTTTATCTGCTGATAAAGCTTGTTTGAAATAACCTTCGGCTTCTTTCAATTTACCTTTATTTAATGCGGTATAACCCGCTTGTCGTGCATTACCTTGAATAGCGCCTTGGAAATGCTCTACAACCGCTTTATCGTTCGGGTTTGCTTGCAAATAGGTTTTATATAACACTTCATCATCAGGGCGAACATTCAACCATAACAGGGCTTGACGCATACCTTTTTTGGCTGACTCATCACCAGAAATATTACCTAAAATAGTTATCCCTTCACGGCGAGTCTCTTCGTTATAAGTTAGCGTTAATCCTAATGCTCTTTGCGTTTCTTTATTATCTGGCATTAATGCAGCACGTTGCTTTAATCCTGTAATGGCTTGAGGCAACATAGCGGGCACACCTGCCATGGTTTGATAATATTCTAACGCCAATGTTTCAGGTGGCTCACTGCTAACAAATAAACGTTGATACGCTTTTATTGCTTCTTCATGTTGCCCTTTTTTTGCTAACTCTCTGGCATATCCTAATTGTTGTTCACTAAATTGTGATGATCGGATGTTTTTTAATCCTTCAATTCGTGGATCTTGCGGTGCAATTTGCGCAAGTTTTTCTCGCCAATAGGTTGCTTGTTGTTCATTACCTTGTTGCGCAGTAAAGAATGCCATTAAATACAGCGCGTCCTGATTATTGCTTTCCATAATTAGGACTTTTTGCAGTGCTTCTACTGCTCGTTCATCGTGTGCTCTACCGTGCCAATAATTAGCTTGTTCAATAAGAGAACTGACAATATTTGGATCAGTTGCTGCTGCATTTGCCTCAACTGCGGTTGCTTGTACTTGGCTTGAAGCCCCTAGAATGCAACCTGCATAGATGACTTTAACGATGATATTAAGTGCGTGATTTTTCATCTTATATCCCCCCTTATTTGTCTGAACGATGCTGTGATATCTGATGTAAACGACGAGTTGAACGACGTTGTAACCAGTAATAAGTCACGAAGCCCGTCAGCGCACAAAAACCAACAGCTAAAAGACCCAGCAAATATACGTGTCTAGAGCTATACCAAAGGAATTGTTGTAAGAAAGGTAAATCACCTTGCGAAAAGTGTTCGCCTAAATGGAAACTTTTTACGGTGTCTTTACCACTAATAAGAGTGATATCGCCTTTAATGGCCGCGTTTATTTGGGCTAAATTTAAGTCATTGATAATGGTTTTTATCGAATCATTACCTTTAGCTGTAACCAATACGACAACCCTGTCGCTTGCCCAAGGTGAGATAAAACTCATCATGCCGCGCCAATCTTTCACTGAAGATAAGTAACTTGCAGCATCACCACTTTGAGATAAATAATCGCCAGCAATCCAACCTTTTGCCTTATCAATCAATGATTGTGGTTTGATTTCGACGTTTTTATTTAAAAATGAGAACGTTTGTTGTGAAAAACGAGCAGGTAGAAATCCCTCACTATTTAATGAGCCAATCGCTAGCACATCGTGTTGAGAGAGGTTATTTTTCTCAAGTTCTTTAGCACCTAAGAAAACCGAAGCATGAGAAACCGGTGTACCTGTGGCATAACCTGATCTCGCCATTAGGTTCACTAAGGTATAAAGCTCTTCTATTGTTGGATTTTCAGGTAATAGCAATGTGGTTTGTGAAAAATCCGCACGGCGACTAAATGGGAATGACGCTCCTGAAAAATAAGCCAAGTTCGGCATTCTGGAGTAGTGCCAAGTATTTTTAAATTGCAACGTTGATTGCGGATCAATTTGGCTAATTAAGCTACTGCCATCCGTTAAAATACACGGAGAATCTTCTGGCTCACGTAAATCAAAATAAAACTGCAACTGATTCTGGCTATAGATCTGACGAGGATTTAAATAGAGCGTGCTATTTTGCTGTTCGCTCTCCATTCCCAGCCATTGTCTTAACATACCTAAAGGTTCTGAACGCGCCGGATACAATGCACCTAAGAATTGGTTATTCAAAGAGACAATTAATGAAGAACGACGACTATTTAGTTTATCCGAATGAGGGAAAACATATTTCAAATCTAAAGGCAGTGCATCACCATCCCACCAAAAGAGATCGGGAGAGACACGAAACGAAAACTGATTCGGTGCATGGTTAATACCTTGGCGTGAGAAATCATCACTACCATTGGCAATTTGGCTTAACGAAACAGGTTTATTGGTATTTAACCAACGAGGTGCATCGTAATCCGTACTCATTGCAAGCGTTTGAGAAGGCACCATTAAGTGATCGTTTTGTGGCAATTTACCGTTGTTTAACGCCCATACAGCTTGACGAAGAGATTTCTCATTATCACCGCTGATCAGTAATAATTTGAAAACAGGATCGACCGGGTTATCAACAATGGTTAATTGCCCACTATTTCCTGAAGGTAATGTAATACCCGCAATAGTCTGTCCTGAATAGCCAACTAAAATACCATCACTTTCAGGTAACTGATTCATTAAAACGGGTAAATCAACTTGCTTAATATCATGGCTAAAACTACCAAACCATGATGCAGCAATGGCTGCTGTTGTTACCTCGGCATGGTCAGGTTTATCTGACAATATGATAGGTAACGAGGTCGCTGTCATTCTGTCAGGATCAAAGAACGGTAGGGGCAATCGTTCCAGACTATACCCGCCATTAATCCAGCGACCTCGATAATCTAATGATGAATCCGGTGAAATAACCAGACTTAATCCTTCAGCCAGTGGAGGAATACATTGGTTTTCATCCAATGCATCACGATTGGCTAGACGAAAGCTGAGGTTATTCACATTCGTCAACATCATTTCAGGGATTTCTAAAACATATTCATGCTCTTGCCCACCGTCTTCTAAAGGTAGAAATCCCATAGGTTGACCATTTAGCATTAAGTGAAGTGTTTGATCAGATTGAACTAATCCTTGAGACGCTTTCACTTTCATCGTTAATGTGGCGTTATCAATAAATAAATCGTTCGCCATATTAAAAGTCACACCAGAAAGTAATTTTCTTCCTGATAACACGATAGGTGATGGACTTCCCATCTGTGCCAATGTTAATTGCTCTTCAATATTACGCGCTTCAGACAATACGCCATCTTCAAGTTGGATCGGGTTATTCGCATTTTGTTGCACTGGCGAATGTGTATAAGAAGTCGGGTCAGGTAAAAACTCCCCTCCTAGCTCTAACATTCCGGTATCAGCTTGAGAAAGATTAATACTTGCGATCGCTATCGCCGTCAGGCTTAGCATTAATGTCAGTTTCTTTTTCATGCTTAGTCATCCCCGTTAATAGATTGCACAGAGAGTGAAGCTTTTGCTTTCGTTCTTATTGCTGGTGCTTTCACTTTTTGGCGACGACCAAAGAACAGTTCTAAAATACAACGTGTAATACCTGCCAATTCTTTAAATGGCTTGTCTTTATAATCTGCCTGATGGATCCATGCATCAGCACGACCAAAGACAATGCGCACCAATTTACGGCGAAGATTTAAATCAATAGGTAAGAATTCAAGACGTAGTTGATTGCTTTCTAAACTCACCATATCAACAGGAACGGTAACTTCATCTCGTTGTACATTCAGGGTGATTGAAGTGACATTACGTTGGCGAAGTTCAGACATTTTATTCACGGCAATGCGAATACCACCCATTGAAATATCTTCAGTGGTAGTTGTTAATTCAGCGCCATCATCAAAATGTAACGTAATCGGTAGAGATGCGTTGATTCGAGTATTTTTACGAATTTGTCGCGTCTCTTTACCTACTGCAATAGAGGCAAGAATGATAAATAAACTGTAAGTCGCCCAAGCTAGGTTTAAAACAATAACCAGTGGGTCAATACCTTGGAAGTCATTTAATAGGTAGCGAACAACAACCCATGAAATCCCAGTGATAAGAAGAAGTGCAGTGATAATTAATGGACGCACAGTGAGGTAATCCATATAGCTTTTATCAAGCAAATCACCTTTATCTGTTACGTTAAATTTACCTAATTTTGGTGAAACTAAGCTCAGTAAGGTAGGTAGAACCAAACTAAATGCCATGACGGTTTCATATATTTCACCCCAAAAAGAGTAACGGTATTTACCGATATTTTTCGAGTTTACATAAACCGACATGATTAAGTGTGGTAATGCATAGGCGAATATCATGCTTGCGGATGAAGCGATAATATTAAGGTTAAATAACATAAACAGTAACGGTGCAGTCAAGAAGATGATACGAGGCAAACCGTACTGAAAGTGGAGCATGGCATTGAGATAACATAAACGCTGAGGGAATGTTAAACCACGACCCAACATTGGATTATCAACACGGAATATCTGTGTCATTCCTCTAGCCCAACGAATACGTTGGTTAACATGTAATGCTAAACGTTCTGTTGCAAGGCCCGCTGCTAAAGGAATATCAATAAATGCAGAGTTCCAACCTAAACGTTGTAATTTAAGCGCAGTGTGTGCATCTTCAGTTACCGTTTCAACCGCAATACCCCCGATTTCTTCAAGCGCACTACGACGCATAACAGCACATGAACCACAGAAGAATGTCGCATTCCAGTTATCATTACCACGTTGAACAGGGCCATAGAAAAGTGCGCCTTCATGCGGTGCATCTTTAGCCGCACTTAAGTTACGCTCAAATGGGTCTGGCGAGTAGAAATAGTGTGGTGTTTGGATCAGCGCTAGTTTTGGATCTTCAAGGAAGCTTCCTACTGTTGCTTGCAAGAAAATACGTGTTGAGATGTGGTCACAGTCAAAAACGCAGATTAGTTCACCGTCTGTTAATCCCATCGCATGATTTAAGTTACCTGCTTTGGCATGATCATGAACTTCACGTTCAATGTAAGTTACACCAACGTCACCAGCGAATTGTTTAAATTCATCACGACTACCATCATCCAATATATAAACTTTCATTTTATCTTGTGGATAATCGATAGCTTGTGCCGCGAGGACGGTATCACGTACAACATCCAAGCTCTCGTTATATGTTGGAATATAAATATCAACAGTAGGCCATTGAGAAACATTTTTAGGTAAAGGTGCTATTTTTCTATTTAATGGCCATGACGTTTGGAAATATCCTAGGACTAATATTATCCAAGAATAAATCTCAGCCATAAATAAACCACTACCTAATACAGCCTCGATAGTTGTATTAAAATTTAAGGTATTTGTTGCACGCCAGTAGAGATAACGTGTTGACATCAACAATGAAATAAAAACCATTGTTAGTAATCGTTTTTTTGATTTTTTAAAACCGATAACAAATAATAGCAATATATTGATAATACCGAATATATATTGTTGTTCGGCACTCATTGGCATAACAATAAGTGAAAACATTGTTATCAATAGAAAAGCCGTAATTAATGTTTTAAATATTTTATTCATAAACCCATACCTTTGTCATCGCCATAGATCTTTTCTTAAGACAAAGGCACCCTATCGACATTAATAAACATCGAAAAGAAATAAACCTATCTTAAAAAATAAAATAACAATGGCTAAAGATTGACACCAGTCAATATTATTTGTTTATACAAAGAGTTTTGCTTATTTGGATTAGACAGAGGCAATAAATGACAATATATCCTTTAGTGATAAATTTTCATGAGCATGAACTCTATCAGTTTCTTTGCTATCAAATATTTTATTATCTGCTAACAAATTTTGCTTACTCTTAATTAAATTGTCTTTCTTTGCTTTAACAACTAAAGCGTCCTGGTGATAAGAAGGGATAGACGATGAAGTAACAGGCTGTTTTGGTTCGTTTTTCACTACAAGTGAAGTTTCAGAAAACGTATTATTACTTAAATTACTAATTTTATTATTATCTTCTTTATTTATAACTACTGGTTCTATTTTATTATCAATATCTTGTGTTGTAGAGGAAGAAAACTCTTGAAAAGCAAAGGCATCTTCCTGAAACTTATCTTTTAAGTTACTAATATCATCATACATAGTGTGACCCCTTTAATAACAGTACTCTAAACCTTGTTCAATAACTTGATGCTCATCCAAAATAAGGAAGAGAGAACCTTATAGATAATTTTCACAATAAGTTAAAAATATATCTTTATAAATTCATATTTAAACCTTCATTAAATCATCAATTAATGAACATCAACTATGTAGGGTAAAATAATCTTATAAATAATGATCTATTTAATTACAAATAAGCATCATCCAATTAGAAGTAATGATTATTTAAATTAAATTGTATAATTATTTTAATGAAAAAGACAACATCAAAAAAAGTGTAAAAAGTAAAACGGTACTCATTTTTACTTTATAAAAATGGGTATTTTTACTTAACCTAAAATTTATTATTACTATCAAAAATAGCGTCTTTTTTACCTAAAAAAACAGGTTTAAAAACCAGATAATAACTAGAGTTAACTAATAACAATTTGTATAAATTTTATAAAAATAAAATTCTAAAATAATTATTTATTGATATTATTTCTTCTAAAAATCAAAGAAACCATCAAGATCAATTTTAATAAACTACCTTTTTTCCATTCCAAAAAAGACTAAAAAAATAATAACTAAAAATAGAAAGGATTATTTATTCATATTGATCATCATCAAAATAGGTTCCTTTTTTACACCTAAAAGGTGTGTTTATTGCTTTTTATCATATTACGATCGCTCTATTTTATTAAGAAAAAATAAAATACATCAGCATCGGTTAAGTTTTAGAAAAAAACATCAAAATAAAAGACAAAAATAGATTATCAATCTATGATTGGCTTTATTATTTACTTATAGTAAATACCGCTAAGAATAACCTGTATTCCAGAATAATTAACTTAAGTAATATTTTATCTATAAAATGATATTGTTAATTTAGCTTAACAAATGCACAAGCGTGACTTAGTTCAAATAATAAATGTAACAGTGAAAACAAGTACATCATTTTATCTAAGCTATTAAATTAATTACATAATAAGTATTTTATTAGTTATAAATACCAATAATCAGTATAAATACCGATAATTACACCTTTTAATATTAAAAATACTTAATTAACTACACCTTTATACTAAGTAGGCAATATCATTTTAAGATTATCTTTTTGTGTAATTATATAAATAAAGAAGCTCTTTAGCTCAATTTTTTTAAGAGTAATCCTAGTAATCTAAGCTCTATTTTTTTTATCATTCAGCAAAAACAAATCTAATTAAGATTAATTTAATAAGGATAATTTAAAAATAGCGGAATCGCTTCACCTATAAGCAGAATAGCAAAAAGGCACTCTATCCTTCTTTACTTCTATGCTATCTTTATTAAGTGAATTAGGAGTGTTCAACATAACGGGAAAAAAGATGGATTTAGAACAATTAAAAAAAGAATTTCGTGCAGGAAAGAAAATAAAATACATCTACTTTTGGGGGCACAAAAGTAAAGGTAATGACATCGCAAAAAGTTGCTTTAGCCAATGGTATCCAGCACCTTTTATATTAGATGATGTTCGTTATGCCAGTGCTGAACACTATATGATGGCTGAAAAAGCGAAATTATTTAATGATATAGAAGTCAGAAAGCGCATTATTACTGCATCTAATCCAGGCTCTGCAAAAGCATTAGGCAGAGAAGTAAAAGGATTTGACCAAGGTATTTGGGAACAACACCGTATGGATATTGTTATTCGTGCCAATATCGCTAAGTTTTCCCAAAATGAAGAACTCGGTAAATTTCTGATTTCAACAGGCAATCGTGTGCTTGTTGAGGCAAGCCCTGTTGATAAAATATGGGGAGTCGGTTTAAGTGAGCAAGACAATGAGATTAACAACCCTCTTCTTTGGAATGGATTAAATTTATTAGGCTTTGCTCTAATGAAAGTACGTAGTGTTTTGATTGAAAGTAGTAATCAATAGATAAAGAAAACTCAACTGTCACCAATCACTGTTCTTCTTTAACCTAGTGTATATAAGCAGTAGAGATAACTTAAGTATTGACTGAAATAGAAATGGCCACGTAACGACTACCTTGTCGTTGCTATAAATAATATTTACAGAATAATTAAGAGACTGATATGTATTATGGTTTTGATATGGGCGGCACAAAAATTGAGCTTGCCGTTTTTGATAAAGATCTGACTCAAGTATGGCAAAAACGTGTACCTACACCTAAAAATGATTATCAGGCGCTATTGAATGTTTTTAAGGAACTGACTTTAGAAGCTGATATTGAATTAGGATGTAAAGGAAAAGTAGGGGTTGGTATTCCTGGTATTGTGAATGCAAAAGAAGGAACGGTATTTACCACTAATGTTCCAGCAGCTAAATACAAACCTATGGTTCATGATCTTGCACATATACTCAATAGACCTGTTAAAGTTGAAAATGATGCTAACTGCTTTGCCTTATCGGAAGCATGGGATCCCGAATTTCGTCATCATCCTTCTGTACTTGGACTTATTTTAGGTACAGGCGTTGGTGGTGGTTTTGTTATTGATGGCAAAGTACTTTCCGGTAAAAACGGCATTGCTGGTGAAATTGGCCACATGAACTTAAATGTAGAAGCAGATAACGTAATTGGCGAAACAATGCCAAAAATTATCTGTGGTTGTGGCAAGAAAGCATGTTTTGAAACTTATTTATCTGGCCGTGGTTTTGAACGTATGTATAAAGCCTTCAATCATACTCCCAAAAGAGCCGTTGATATTGTTGAGCAATACTATGCTGGAGATAAGAAAACAGAAAAGCACGTTGATCGTTATATGAAAGTGTTAGCGATTTATCTAAGTAATATTCTTACTGTACTTGATCCACATTTAATTGTTGTTGGTGGCGGATTATCGCAATTTAATGCACTGTATGACCAATTACCTGAATATCTCTCACACTGTGTCTATGGAAATGCACAAATTCCAGCAATAGAAAAAGCACGTCATGGTGATGCAGGTGGCGCTCGTGGAGCTGCTTGCCTTAATTTATTAGACTAATAAATAAAAAAGAGCCTTTCTTCTTTTTTATTAAAGGCTCTTCTATTTATAGTTATAGCGTTTTATCAACGTCATCACATTATTAAGGCTACGTTATGGATAAGGTTTGGTTTAAAAAAAGGCTCACCTTTCTTGGTGGGTTAACTGTCATATTAGTCTTACTTCAACTTATTAACTCACTATTACCCATATCTCTTTTTCAGTGGGGGATTATTCCAAGAACGGGTGAAGGTTTAATTGGTATTTTTATCGCGCCTTTCATTCATGGATCTTGGTCTCATCTATTTAGTAATCTACTCCCGCTTCTTATTCTTAGCTTTTTATCCATGACACAATCTCTACGAGAATATGTGCTATCTAGTATATTTATTATTATCGTAAGCGGTTTATTAGTTTGGATTTTTGGACGAAATGCTATTCACGTTGGTGCAAGTGGGTGGATTTTTGGATTATGGTCTTTACTTATTGCTCACGCTTTTACTCGACATAAAATTATCGATATTGTAATTGCACTCTTTGTTCTATTCTATTACGGATCAATGGCCTATGGATTAATTCCGGGACAATTAGGTGTATCAACAGAATCACATATTTCAGGTGTTGTTGCAGGATTGCTTTATGCATGGTGTGCAAGAAAATTAATGCGCCGTAAAAGCCAAGTAGTAGAAGTGGCTAAATAGCCACTTCTTTATAAAGCGGTTACTTGTGACCAATTGGCAGTATTGTTCTGCCATACATCTCATTTAATACTTCAGCCATTGCAAGATAAAAAGCACTGGCACCACAAATAATACCTTCAAAACCTGCAATTTTTAAAATCAGTGCGTTACCTGTGATATTTCCTATCGCCAATAATGCAAATAAAATGGTCAGACTTAAAAAGACAAACTGGAGTGCTCTATTGGCTTTTAACGTGCCAATAAACATGAAAAAGGTAAAAATTCCCCATAGCGCTAAAAATACACCCAAAAAGAGAGGTGTTGTGGGTTCACTTAAACCCATCACGGGTAATAACCAAATTCCTACCAATGTTACCCAAAAAAAGCCATAAGAGGTAAATGCAGTGGCTCCAAAAGTATTGCCTTTTTTGAACTCAAAAATTCCAGCAATAACTTGTGCTATTCCACCATAAAAAATTCCCATACTCATAATGACTGAGACTACTGGGAAAAAACCGGCATTATGTATGTTCAACAAAATCGTTGTCATACCAAAACCCATTAAACCTAATGGACCCGGATTGGCAATGCGTTCGTTAGTCATAAAACCTAAAACCTCTAAAAATAATAGGGGAAAATTAAAAAAAATTTGAAGGCGCTGGATGATAAGAGGTAATACATCTAAAAACAATGATCCCAAAGGGTATATTTTTGAATAACCGTCCACGCAGAGACTAAGGGGAAATAACCAGTGAATTTAACTTAAAGAAAAGAAGTATTTAGTGATAGATACTTATCTCAATAAAAAATACAAATAAAAATAAAGGGCTATAATTTGAAGGGAAGTCTTAATCAACTGATATATTAATACTGAAATTTACCTTAATATGCGGTTTTATACATACAGATGAAATAAAATCTAACACAACAATTAGTTGCATTATTAACCTATAAGAGAGCTTGTTATGAAAAAAATACTGGTATTATTAATTGGTAGTACGTTGGCTTTTGCATCTCAAGCAAATACAACACAACAAGGTGGTTTTCAAGGCTCTATTCAAGCACCAACAGAACAAGGTGGATTTAAAGGCCCTTCTATTAGTGAAACCACGGTTGCTAAAGCCAAAGATCTTTCTGATGACACTTGGGTTATTTTAACGGGCAAAATTACGAAAAAAATTGGTGATGAACTGTATGTTTTTGAAGACAGCACTGGTGGCATCAATGTAGACATTGATAATAAAAGATGGCGTGGACAAACCGTTACCCCAGATAATACCGTCAGAATTGAAGGTAAAGTAGATAAAGAATGGACAAGTACTGAAATCGATGTAAAACAAATTACTATTATCAAATAATTATCATCAAATAATTTGTATTTAAATTAAACTCAGTCTGTTTATTATAAAAGCTAATATATTGAAATATATTAGCTTTTTATTTTTCATTTTTTTATATTTTAGTTTAATCAATAAAATTGGATCCTTTGCACAAATTTCTCCGCTTTAACCTCAAGTTAAGTTTAGGTTTATAGTCATTACCAGTTAAAGCACAATCACTCTTCGCAAGAGGTGATTTAACTCATGAGATACCCTCATAGTCGTTTACATCCTAACTACTCTACGTTTACCCTGTTTTCTCCATTTTAAGCCTGCTATGCAGGCTTTTTTTCTTCTTATATCAAGTCATATTCTCGAAAAACATCAAAAAAGGATAAGCAAAGTATTATTTATACCTTTGTTTTCTATAAATATTTTTTTACAAAACTCTACGCGTTTATACCTTAATTAAATTGACCTTCCAGTAGGGGGAAAGATTATTGTTTCGTCTATCAACTTAATGAAAGGAATGAACAATGAAAAAATTATTACTGCCTTCTATCATTGCAATCTCTGCTTTTACAAGTACAGCTTATGCTTCTAATCATAATGTTGTTGAGGTTTATAAAACAGAGAGTTGTGGATGCTGTACTTTATGGGCTGATGGTGTGAAAGAAGCAGGCTTTAACGTCAAAGTGAATATTATTTCAGAAACACAATTAATGGAAAAATATCAACAAGCTGGCGTACCAAATAATTTATTAAGTTGCCACTTTGCGACTTATCAAGGTAAAGATTTAGTCGGACATATCCCTGTTGATAGCTTAAAAAATATCGACTTAGTGGATAAATCTAAATCAGGTATCGCAGTTGCAGGAATGCCTGCGGGTAGTTTAGGTATGTATGCAGGTGATTACAAAGAGCCTTACCAAGTGATAGCCTTTGATAAATCAGGTAACCAATCCCTGTTTAAGTCTTACAACTAGTTCTTTTCTTACTTAGTTTTGTTCTTACTGTAGTGTTGTTTTAATAGCAATAGATCTCTCCGATTGTGCTATTTTCCTCTGCCTGTTATCAATTTGCAGGCAGAGTTTTATTTTCTAAGCATAAAAAAACCAGCCTGCTTTTTACAGCATGACTGGTTCTTTTAGAATAAAGTTAACTTTGACTTTATTTATTCAACTGTAACCGATTTTGCTAAGTTACGAGGTTGGTCTACATCTGTGCCTTTAATTAAGGCTACATGATAAGATAGCAACTGTAATGGTACGGTATAGAAAATAGGGGCGATAAGCTCTTCAACATGAGGCAAAGAAATTAACTTCATCGTTTCGTTTTCTTCAAAGCCCGCATCTTGATCCGCAAACACATACAGCAAGCCACCACGCGCACGTACTTCTTCAATATTAGATTTTAATTTCTCTAATAACTCATTATTTGGCGCAATGATGATAACTGGCATATCCGCATCAATTAATGCTAATGGACCATGTTTTAATTCACCTGCGGCATAAGCTTCAGCATGAATATAAGAGATCTCTTTTAGCTTTAATGCACCTTCTACCGCAATCGGGTATTGGTCGCCGCGACCTAAGAATAAAGCATGGCTTTTTTCTGAGAAGTCTTCAGCTAACGCTTCAATCACTTTATCTTTCGATAACATGCTTTCAATGCGGCTTGGTAAAGCGTGTAATGCTGTTGAAACGTCGTGCTCTAATGCTGCGACACCTTTAATACGTCCCATATATGCCACCAGCATTAATAGAACGGTTAACTGTGTTGTAAATGCTTTGGTTGATGCAACGCCGATTTCAGCACCCGCTTTAGTCATCAAGACAAATTCAGATTCACGTACCAAAGAAGAGCCAGCCACGTTACAAATTGCCAGTGATGATAGATAACCTAACTCTTTAGATAAACGCAGAGCCGCTAATGTATCCGCCGTTTCACCTGATTGAGATAAAGTAATAAGTAAACTGTTACGACGAGTCGCGGGTTTGCGATAACGATATTCTGATGCAATTTCAACATCGCAAGGAATACCCGCTAAAGATTCAAACCAGTAACGAGAAACCATCCCTGCATTATAAGATGTACCACAAGCAACGATTTGGATATGTTCTACTTGAGATAAGATCCCTTCAGCTTTAGGACCTAATTCACTAAGATTGATACCTTCCGCTTGTAAACGACCTTCAAGCGTATTTTTAATTGCAAGAGGTTGTTCGTAGATCTCTTTTTGCATGTAGTGACGATATACACCTTTATCACCTGCATCGTATTGAACGTTAGATTCAATCGTATCGCGAACAACTTCCTCACCATTCACATCAAAAATATGAACATGGCGACGAGTAACCTCGACAATATCCCCTTCTTCAAGGTAGATAAAACGGCGGGTAACGGGTAATAGAGCTAATTGGTCAGAAGCAAGGAAGTTTTCACCTACGCCAAGACCTACCACCAGCGGGCTACCAGAGCGAGCAGCGACTAATAGCTCAGGTGTACGACTATCCATAATAACCGTACCGTAAGCACCACGTAATTGAGGAATAACGCGTTGTACAACTTCACGTAATGTACCACCTTGGCGCTGTTCCCAGTTAACAAGGTGAGCAATCACTTCAGTGTCAGTTTGTGAAGCAAACTGATACCCTTTTTTAATTAATTCTGCTTTCAGTTCTTGGTAGTTTTCGATAATGCCATTATGTACAACTGCGATCGTACCCGATACATGAGGATGCGCATTATCTTCACAAGGTTCACCATGTGTTGCCCAACGTGTATGAGCAATACCTGTACCACCAATCACTTGTGTTTTTTCTGCCTCTTCTGCCAGCATTTGTACTTTGCCAGCTTCGCGCAGACGTGTCATTTTACAGTCATTATCCACAACCGCTAAACCCGCAGAATCATAACCGCGGTATTCTAAACGACGTAAGCCTTCAATTAAGATTTCAGCGATATCGCGTTGTGCAACTGCACCTACTATTCCACACATTGTGTTATTCCTAAAACTGTGCGTTTATTCGCACTTGGATGTCTTATACCTGATTGGTTTGTTCCCCAAGCCATTGTAGAAAGCGGGGATATTTTTTGTTTTTAGAATAATAGCGTACAAGAAAAGGGCGCTAATTAAATATACGCCCTTTTCTTAAAATTATTGTTTTTTCTTCACTGGACGTTTCCATCCACTGATATGAGTTTGCTTAACTCGACTGATCACTAATTCGTTTTCATTCACGTTTTTAGTGAGTGTTGTTCCTGCGCCAATTGTTGCACCATTAGCAACAGTAACTGGTGCCACTAACTGGGTATCTGAACCAATAAAGACATCATCACCAATCACTGTTTTGAATTTATTCGCACCATCGTAGTTACAAGTAATAGTACCTGCACCGATATTAACATTAGCGCCTACTTCAGTATCGCCTAAGTAAGTCAGATGACCTGCTTTGGAGCCAACACCTAAGCTTGCTTTTTTCATCTCAACAAAGTTGCCAACGTGAGCTTTATCCGCTAATTCACTACCTGGGCGAAGGCGTGCAAATGGCCCAACCGTACACTCTTGTGCTAAGTTTGCATCCTCGATCACCGTATATGGGCTAATAATAGAATTATCACCAATCACACAGTTTTTCAGGACACATCCTGTACCAATTTCAACGTTGTTGCCTAAAGTGACATCACCTTCAATAATCACGTTGGTATCAATCACGACGTCTTTACCGTGGGTTAATGTACCACGTAAATCAAAACGAGCAGGATCAAGCAACATAACGCCTTCTAATAATAAGCGTTCAGCCTGTTCTGTTTGGTAAATACGTTCTAATGCAGCCAGTTGTAAACGGTTATTCACGCCTTCCATTTCACTATGACGACGAGGATGAGCCGTTTCAATTTTACGACCTTCTTTATACGCTAACGCGATAATATCAGTAATGTAATACTCTTTTTGTGCATTGTTATTATTGAGCTTACCTAACCAACGTTTTAAATCACCACCGTTTGCCACTAAAATACCAGTGTTGATTTCAGTAATTTTGAGTTGTTCTTCAGACGCATCTTTTTGTTCGATAATACCTGTCACTTCGCCATTTTCACGAACAATGCGACCATAGCCGGTTGGGTTATCTAAAATAACCGTTAATAAACCAATACCGCCTTCTGGTTTGACTTCAATTAAACGCTCTAACGTTTCTTTGGTGATAAGTGGAACATCACCGTACAGCATCAGGATATCTTCATCATCAGCAAAGAAAGGCGCAGCTTGTTGCATTGCGTGACCTGTTCCTAGTTGCTCTGCTTGTAGCACCCAATTAACAGGTTGTGAACCTAATTTTTCTTTCATTAGTTCACCACCATGCCCATAGACAAGGTGTGTTTGTTGAGCGCCTAATGATTTGGCAGTATCAATCACATGTTGAACCATGGATTTACCCGCAAGTTTATGAAGAACTTTAGGTAACTGTGAATACATGCGGGTGCCTTTTCCCGCAGCAAGAATAACAACGCTTTTAGCTGAATTAGACATAATTAACCCGATAACTCCCGTAAAGAATGGCAAGTAAACCTGTTTATGCCAAATAATACTACATATTTCGTCACACAAAATATTTCATGACGCAAAAAAGCCAGTTAGTGAAGAACCAACTGGCTTTTTTATTCATGGACTGCCTATTTACATCAACGTCGAGTCAATTCGATTACACGTAGTTTTGCAATCGCTTTGGCTAATTCTGCTGATGCTTGAGCATAATCAACATCACCATGAGAGGATTGAATGTGTTCTTCAGCTTTACGCTTAGATTCCAACGCTTTCGCTTCATCCAAATCACGACCACGGATAGCTGTATCTGCCAGTACAATGACGCCTGTCGGCTGAACTTCGAGAATACCACCTGAAAGGTAGATAACCTCTTCTTCGCCCGATGTTTTTACGACACGTACCATGCCCGGTTTTATGGCAGTTAATAACGGGGTATGCTGCGGATAAATACCGAGCTCACCTTCGCTACCAGTTACCTGAATTCGTTTGACTTCGCCGTCATATAACTGCTTTTCAGCGCTGACAACTTTCAGGTGGAACGATGTATCGGCCATATCAACCTCCCGTCAGCCGTATTAAAGCTTCTTAGCTTTTTCTACTGCTTCTTCGATAGTACCAACCATGTAGAACGCCTGCTCTGGCAGGTGGTCATAATCACCGTTCAGAATACCTTTAAAGCCACGAATAGTGTCTTTCAGGGAAACGAACTTACCTGGTGAACCGGTAAATACTTCAGCAACGAAGAATGGCTGAGATAGGAAGCGCTGGATCTTACGCGCACGCGCAACAACCAGTTTATCTTCTTCTGACAGTTCATCCATACCTAAGATAGCGATGATGTCTTTCAGTTCCTGATAACGTTGCAGGATAGACTGAACACCACGAGCCACATCATAGTGCTCTTGGCCAACTACCAGTGGGTCTAACTGACGACTGGTTGAATCCAGTGGGTCAACCGCAGGGTAGATACCTAAAGAAGCAATTTGACGGCTCAGTACAACTGTCGCATCTAAGTGAGCAAACGTTGTTGCTGGTGATGGGTCAGTTAAGTCATCCGCAGGTACGTATACAGCTTGTACAGAGGTGATTGAACCTGTTTTGGTTGAAGTGATACGTTCTTGCAGAACACCCATCTCTTCAGCCAATGTTGGTTGGTAACCTACCGCTGATGGCATACGACCTAACAGTGCTGATACTTCAGTACCGGCTAAGGTATAACGATAGATGTTATCTACGAATAACAGTACGTCACGACCTTCGTCACGGAATTTCTCAGCCATAGTCAGGCCAGTCAGTGCAACACGCAGACGGTTTCCTGGTGGCTCATTCATCTGACCATAAACTAACGATACTTTGTCAAGAACGTTAGAATCTGTCATTTCATGATAGAAGTCGTTACCCTCACGAGTACGCTCACCTACACCAGCAAATACAGAGTAACCTGAGTGCTCGATCGCGATGTTACGGATCAATTCCATCATGTTAACTGTTTTACCAACACCCGCACCACCAAACAGACCAACTTTACCACCTTTAGCAAATGGACAGATTAAGTCCATTACTTTGATACCGGTTTCAAGCAGTTCTTGTGAGTTTGATAACTCTTCGTAGGTTGGTGCTTCACGGTGGATAGACCAACGTTCTTCAGTTGCAATATCACCTTTCATATCGATAGGTGTACCCAGAACGTTCATGATACGTCCCAGTGTTGCTTTACCTACTGGTACTTCAATTGGGTGGCCTAAGTTTTCAACTTTCAAGCCACGGCTTAAACCGTCTGATGTACCCATTGCGATACAACGAACGATACCACCGCCTAACTGTTGCTGAACTTCCAGCACCAGTTTTTCTTTACCATTCATAACCTCAAGAGCGTCGTATACTTTAGGGACGCTATCCTGAGGGAACTCGGCGTCCACTACGGCGCCGATTACCTGGACAATCTTTCCAGTAGCCATCTTGAATCCTCTACGTAATTCGTAAACCTAGCTGTTATACCGCGGCTGCACCAGACACAATTTCTGTAAGTTCCTGAGTAATGCTTGCTTGGCGTGCTTTGTTGTACACCAATTGCAGTTCTTTAATCAGGTTACCACCGTTATCTGTAGCGGCTTTCATCGCGACCATTCGGGCGGCCTGCTCACTCGCTAAGTTCTCTACGACGCTCTGGTAAACTTGCGATTCGATATAACGACGCAGTAAAGTATCCAGTAACGCCTTAGGATCAGGTTCGTACAGATAATCCCAAGATTTTTCTTTCAGCTCTTCATCATCACCTGGAGGTAATGGTAAAACCTGAAGAATTTTAGGCTCTTGAGCCATGGTATTGATGAACTTATTTGCCACCACATACAGTTTATCTAAACGACCTTCGTCATAAGCCTGCAACATGATATTGACTGGACCGATAAGGTCTGACAGTTTTGGATCATCACCCATACCCGTTACTTGACCAACAACATTCCCGCCTACTGAGCCAAAGAATGAAGCGGCTTTAGAACCGATTAGTGCTAAATCTACCTGCACACCTTTTTCAGACCACTCTTTCATGTCTGCCAGCAGTTTTTTGAACAAGTTAATGTTCAAACCACCACACAAACCACGGTCGGTCGAAACAACCAGGTACCCGACACGTTTAACTTCACGCTCTTCGAGGTATGGATGTTTGTATTCCAGATTCCCTAACGCAAGGTGACCAATCACACTGCGCATGGTTTCTGCATAAGGACGGCTGGCTGCCATGCGTTCCTGCGTTTTACGCATTTTCGACGCGGCGACCATCTCCATCGCTTTAGTGATCTTCTGTGTGTTTTGCACACTGGCGATCTTCGAACGTATCTCTTTTGCGCCGGCCATTTCTGCTTCTCCTCATGAACCAGACGGCCTAATGTTTAACTATTAGGCCGAATAGTTATTACCAGGACTGAGTCGCTTTGAAGTTTTCTAGCACGCCTTTCAGCTTCGCTTCGATTTCTTCGTTATAAGTACCAGTCTGGTTGATTTCTTTCAATAAATCAGCATGTTCACGAGAGGCATAAGCTAATAAAGCCGCTTCAAATGGCACAACTTTTGAAATTTCAACATCTTCCAGATAACCACGTTCTGCTGCAAACAGTGATAAAGACTGTTGTGCGACAGACATTGGTTCGTACTGTTTCTGTTTCAGCAATTCAGTCACTTTCTGACCGTGGTTCAATTGTTTACGGGTAGCATCGTCCAGATCGGAAGCGAACTGTGAGAATGCTGCCAGCTCACGATACTGCGCAAGTGCAGTACGGATACCACCAGAAAGTTTCTTCATGATCTTAGTCTGAGCTGCACCACCAACACGAGATACGGAGATCCCTGGGTTAACAGCTGGACGGATACCTGCGTTAAACAGGTTAGATTCTAAGAAGATCTGACCATCGGTAATAGAGATTACGTTCGTAGGAACGAATGCAGAAACGTCCCCTGCTTGCGTTTCGATAATAGGTAACGCAGTCAGAGAGCCGGTTTTACCTTTAACTTCACCATTAGTGAATGCTTCTACGTACTCAGCATTAACGCGAGCAGCACGCTCAAGTAAACGGGAGTGCAGATAGAAAACGTCACCAGGGTATGCTTCACGTCCAGGTGGACGACGAAGTAACAGTGAAATTTGACGGTATGCAACAGCCTGTTTAGACAGGTCATCATAAATAATCAGGGCATCTTCACCACGGTCACGGAAGTATTCACCCATTGCGCAACCTGAATAAGGAGCTAGGTATTGCAGCGCTGCTGATTCTGATGCAGAAGCAACAACAACAATGGTGTTTTCTAACGCGCCATGTTCTTCTAATTTACGAACAACGTTCGAAATAGTAGAGGCTTTCTGACCGATAGCGACATAAATACATTTAATGCCAGAGTCGCGTTGGTTGATGATAGCATCGACAGCCAGAGCAGTTTTACCTGTTTGACGGTCACCGATGATCAATTCACGCTGACCACGACCAATTGGGATCATGGCATCGACGGATTTGTAACCTGTTTGTACAGGCTGATCAACTGATTGACGGTCGATAACACCAGGAGCAATCATCTCAACAGGTGAGAATCCATCATGCTCTACTGCACCTTTACCATCAATCGGCTCACCCAGTGTGTTTACCACACGGCCAAGCAGACCACGCCCAACAGGTACTTCCAGAATACGACCTGTACATTTAACTTTCATGCCTTCTGCTAAGTCAGCATAAGGACCCATCACAACCGCACCAACAGAGTCACGCTCTAAGTTCAGTGCGATAGCGAAACGGTTACCCGGCAGTGCGATCATCTCACCCTGCATAACTTCGGCTAAACCGTGGATACGAATGATACCGTCACTAACGGATACAATCGTACCTTCATTGTGAGCTTCACTCACTACATTGAACTGAGCAATGCGCTGCTTGATCAGTTCGCTGATTTCAGTGGAATTCAGTTGCATATGCTCCAGTCCCCTTAAGACTGCAAGACGTCCGTTAATCGCTCTAAACGGCCACGAATACTGCCATCGATGACGAGGTCACCGGCGCGTATAATCATGCCTGCGATAACAGACTTATCAATTTTGCAATTCAGCTTCACTTTGCGTGATAGACGTTTTTCCATCGCTGCAGAAATGTTAGCTAGCTGCTGTTTAGTTAGCTCAATGGCAGAAGTTACTTCAACGTCAACCGTTGACTCTAGTACTGCGCGCAATTGAATAAATTGGCTCAATACTTCAGGCAACGTTGATAAACGGCCATTATCAGCCATAACACGAATTAAATTCTGAGCATGACCATCTAATTGTTCGCCACAAAGGTCGACAAAGATGTCAGCCAGTTTTTCTGATGCTAAAGAACCAGAAAGTAATTCGGTTACCTGCTCATTGCGTGCTACTTCAGCGGTGAACGCCAGCATAACCTGCCATTTATCGACAGCCTGGTTTTCCACAGCAAAGTCAAAAGCTGCTTTGGCGTAGGGGCGAGCTACCGTTGCTATTTCAGACATGCCCCTCCCTCCTTACAGTTCAGCGACCAGTTTATCAACGATGTCGCTATTAGCAGCTTCATCCACGGAACGTTCAATAATTTTCTCGGCACCTGCGATAGCCAGCATTGCGACTTGTTTACGAAGTTCTTCACGAGCACGTTTACGCTCTGCATCCAGTTCGGATTGAGCTTGTGCAACGATCTTACTACGTTCTTGCTCTGCTTCTGCTTTAGCATCTTCAATCATTTGAGTGCGTTGTTTATTCGCGGATTCAATGATTGCTTGAGCTTCTGCTTTTGCTTTCGCTAGCTGATCGCCTGCATCGGCTTTCGCTAAATCTAAGTCCTTTTTAGCACGTTCTGCAGATGATAAACCGTCAGCAATTTCTTTTTGACGTTTTTCAATGGCCGCCATAATTGGTGGCCATACGAATTTCATACAGAACAAAACAAACAGGACAAATGCGACGGCCTGGCCGAGGATTGTTGCATTTAAATTCACAGCACAATACCTCTTTCTTGGTTATTAACTAACTTGATGCTTTTACTGCTCATTGCCATCATTAGGCAACAGCAAACATCACGTAAAGGCCCAGACCCACAGCAATCATAGGGATGGCGTCAACCAGACCCATAACGATAAAGAACTGTGTACGCAGAAGAGGGATCAGATCAGGCTGACGAGCAGCACCTTCTAAAAATTTGCCTCCGAGGATTCCGATACCGATTGCAGCACCGATTGCAGCTAAACCCATCATAATAGCGGCAGCCATGTACAGCAGATCCATACTCAGGTTTTCCATGACAGTCTCCAGTTTGTTTCAGTTATTTCTTCAAAGAGTTAATAATTAATGTTCTTCAGATGCCATCGACAGATAGACAATCGTTAGAACCATGAAAATAAATGCTTGTAACGTAATAATCAGTATGTGGAATATTGCCCAAGGAAGGCTTAATAACCACTGTGACCACCACGGTAACAGACCAGCAATAAGAATAAAGATCAGTTCACCTGCATACATGTTACCAAACAGTCGAAGACCGAGGGAAACAGGTTTTGATAGCAGGCTTACCCCTTCCAAGATTAAGTTGACAGGAATAAAAATTGGGTGATTAAAAGGCTGTAAAGTCAGCTCTTTTGTAAACCCTTTTATGCCTTTCATCTTAATGCTATAGAAAAGGATCAGGATAAATACACCAATTGCCATCGATAGAGTAATACTCACGTCCGCAGTCGGAACGATGCGTAACGCTGGTAACCCAAAGATGTGTTCACCGATATAAGGGATGAAGTCGATTGGTAATAAATCCAGGGCATTCATTAACAGCACCCAAACGAACACAGTCAATGCCAAAGGTGCAATGACCTTGCTCTTTCCGTGATACATATCACGGACGCTGCTATCAACGAAACCGATGATCATTTCTACTGCAGTCTGGAATTTTCCCGGTACGCCACTGGTTGCTCTTACTGCTACTTTTCTAAACAGCCATAGGAATAGAGCTCCCATTAGTACTGAAAAGAAAAGTGAGTCAATATTTAACACCCAGAATGATGGCGCATTTTCAGCATGGGGATTGACCAACTCGAAAGTACGCAGGTCCAACTGAAGGTTATTCAGGTGGTGACCTATGTAGTCTCTAGTGGTTAATGCTTCTCCTGATGCAGACATGATGCCAATTACCCTTTTGTTGTTAAAAACGCTAACCGTTAATGACGGCTGGTGCAACGACCTGCATAACAAGCACCGCTAAGTAGGTCATGACCAGTGGTGCAAATGCCGCTTTAAACACTCCTAAAGCAACAATCAGCAAGGTTATTGATAATATAACCTTCAACCCTTCACTGAAAGCAAAAAGCCAGTTTATGCGAACTGGAGCTTCTTCTTCGTTGACTTTTTGTAAGCGCATTAACAAAAGAAAAGCAATATTGGGTAACCAACATGCCAATCCGCCTAAAAAAGCCGAAAAACTCCAGTCTGTACTCTTTAAGTAGAAACCCGCACTGAGAATAACAAAAGTCATAAACTGCAAAAATAACAGTTTCAGTGCAACTTTCCCGTTGTAGAGGGAGACAGACATGACGTTTGTATTCTCCAGACTAGCTATCGTAAAAGGTATTACTGAATGATGTATCAAACTGTCTTTGCTATAAAGTGTCAAGTGACAAAAACGAGCAAATTATACGGGGCGTGGCAATGAATTCAATCAATAAGTAGCGAAAAAGTGAAGATTAATTTAAATTTCTTACCAAGGTTCCATTTATGAAAAATGATTAAGAACAAAAAGAGTAAAAATAATAGTGCTGAAGAAAATAAATAGCGTGACAGGCATCACAAATACAAAAGTATAAATAAAGTTTATTTCATAAATTATATAACAGAGTTAACAAATAAACGCTCTTTTATGAACAATTTAGTGGCAATTGAAAAATAATTAACCGATTTTCAATTAAATAAATTCAATATTTTTATAATGCACAGAATTATTAATTTATTTTGGAAATAAAAAGAGAAAAATGAAGGTTACAAAGGGAATTAAAGCAAAAGATAATAAATTGTTAATTTATTGTTTTATTAAAGTGAATTTTAATGCTTGCCATAAATCCACATAAATCAAATGGCGATAACATTGTAAATATTATCGCCAGAGCACAAAAAATGAAAAAAGGATCAATGAGACACAAGGTATTTGATTAAATAATCACCAAATGTCTTTGTTCATTCAATTCAGGTATAGATAAGCTAATCACTTTTTCTGGCATTTTTAATCCATTATCAGCAAGTTCATCTAACTCTTCTTGATGAATTTGTCCTTTCAATGCATAAAAACGACCGTGTTCTTCAGTCACTAAATGAGAGCACCAAGAGAGCATATCGTTCATAGAGGCAAATGCTCGGCTGATAACACCATCAAAAGGCTTCTCTGTTTGGTATTCTTCAACGCGGTATTGAACTGGCTCTATATTATTAAGTCCTAGTTCGTGCTGAACTTGCTTCATAAAGCGAACGCGTTTACCTAAGCTATCCAATAAGACAAACTGGTGATCGGGACGCATTATTGCCAGTGGAATACCGGGTAATCCAGGCCCTGTACCCACATCAATAAATCTTTCACCTTCAAGATATTGGCTCACAACAATGCTATCCAAAATATGACGGATAAGCATTTGCTGTGGATCTCTCACTGATGTGAGGTTGTAAGCTTTATTCCATTTATCAAGCATAGCAACATAACCCGTGAGTTTTTCAGCTTGAATATCTGTAAGCTCAATATTGGCTTGCTTAGCCAGCTTTTTTAGCCGATTAAGTAAGTCACTCATGATGCGCTCCTGCGTAATAGGCCTTGTTTTTTCAACCAAACTAATAAAATGGAAATAGCAGCTGGTGTGACACCTGAGATCCGTGATGCTTGTCCGATCGATGTTGGTTTGTGATCGTTAAGTTTCGCAATAACTTCGTTAGATAATCCGCTAACTTGTTTATAATCCAGATCAATCGGTAATGCGGCATTTTCATTGCGCAGTTGTTTTTCGATCTCTTCTTGCTGGCGACTAATATAACCTTCGTACTTAACTTGGATCTCAACTTGTTCTGCTGCTTGAGGTTTTGAATCATCAATACCTGGTGCAAAACGAGTGATATTTTTTAGTATGTCGTAAGTCATTTCAGGGCGACGTAATAAATCTTCACCATTTGCTTCTTTAGATAATGGTGTATTCAGTAATTCATTGATTTCTGAAAGATTATCTGCTTGAGGATGAACCCAAATATTTCTTAAACGCTGACGCTCTTTTTCAACAAGCTCAACTTTTTCGCTAAATTGTGCCCAACGAGTATCGTCAACCATACCTAATTCACGACCAATCTCGGTTAAACGTAAATCTGCATTATCTTCACGTAACATCAAGCGATATTCAGCACGAGAAGTAAACATACGGTATGGTTCTTTTGTACCAAGGGTACAAAGATCGTCAACTAACACACCTATGTATGCTTGATCACGACGAGGGAACCAACCTTCTTGATCGAAGGCATAACGTGCCGCATTAAGCCCTGCAAGCATACCTTGAGCCGCAGCTTCTTCATAACCAGTTGTGCCGTTAATTTGTCCAGCAAAGAATAACCCATTGATAAATTTGCTTTCTAGGGTTTGTTTTAGATCTCTAGGATCGAAGAAGTCATATTCAATGGCGTAACCAGGTCTAATGATCTTCGCATTTTCCATACCTTTCATGGAATTTACGATTTGCATTTGAACATCAAAAGGTAAGCTTGTTGAGATACCATTTGGGTAAATTTCGTTACTTGTTAAACCTTCAGGCTCTAAAAAGATCTGATGTGAATTACGATCAGCAAATCTCATTACCTTATCTTCAATAGATGGGCAATAACGAGGGCCTATTCCTTCGATGACACCAGCATACATTGGGCTACGATCGAGGTTATTACGAATAACATCGTGCGTTTTTTCGTTTGTGTATGTGATATGGCAAGGCATTTGTTCAGGATGCTGATCCACATTACCTAAAAACGAGAAAACAGGCATTGGAGTATCACCCAACTGAACAGCTAATTGGCTAAAATCAATAGTTCTAGCATCAATACGAGGTGGTGTACCTGTTTTTAAACGACCTACACGTAGAGGTAATTCGCGTAATCTGTGTGATAACGAAACTGATGGTGGATCACCAGCACGACCACCACTGTAATTTTCTAAGCCAATATGGATTTTTCCATCAAGGAAAGTACCTACGGTTAGAACAACAGACTTAGCACGGAATTTTAAGCCCATGCGAGTAACAGCACCTGTTACTTGGTCGTTTTCAACAATGAGATCTTCAACAGGTTGTTGGAAGATCATTAAATTAGGTTGATTTTCAAGTGTAGTACGAACAGCTTGGCGATAAAGAACACGGTCAGCTTGTGCTCTTGTTGCTCTTACAGCTGGCCCCTTACTTGCGTTAAGGGTTCTGAATTGGATCCCTGCGTGGTCAATAGCAGTTGCCATTAATCCACCCATGGCATCGATCTCTTTTACCAGATGCCCTTTACCAATCCCACCAATAGCTGGGTTACAAGACATTTGGCCCAAAGTATCAATATTGTGGGTCAGTAATAGGGTTTGACGCCCCATACGAGCTGCAGCCATAGCGGCTTCTGTACCGGCGTGACCACCACCGATGACAATGACGTCAAAGTGTTCTGGATAAAACATGTGTGAACCTTAAATGTTACGAATGCTGAATGTGTTGCATTGGGAAAACGAATTCTACTCAACTTTTTGACAGATACAAGCGAGCAGATCCGCAGGTAATTATTTAAAGATCTTTTTATTTAAAGATCTCTTTATTAGATCTTTTATTAAGGAAGCGATCCTCTGTGGATAAGTGGATTTTCTATTTAAAGATCATAAAAGTGTAAAGGATCATATACTGTGAATGATCCGTGATCTATCTGCTGATAAGCTGGGATCAAAATGACGACTTATACACAGGTCATTTCTTGATATAGCCTTATACAATGGATAACTACGGGTTAACCCCTGCTTTTAAGCAGAGTTATCCACATTCGTTTGCTGTTTTTTTGTGCAATTTAAAGTAAATTTTTCCAAGAAGCTATCCATTCTTCTGCTGGATCTTCCGGAATGTCGTACTTTTGAATATCAATTTCGAGACGATCGCCAAGGCGAGTAGCCCCTTTTTCCACCAATTTTTGATCCAATGTTCTGATCGCACCGCAGAAAGTGTCATATTCACTACTTCCTATGCCGATCGCACCAAAGGTGACATTACTAAGATCAACGGAATCAGCCGATATTTCATTAGCAAAAGGGAGTAGGTTATCAGGAATATCACCTGCACCATGCGTTGATGTGACCACCAGCCAGATCCCTTCATTTGGAAGATCATTAAGAGAAGGTCCATGGTGCAGATCTGTCTCAAATCCTTCACCAGATAAGATCTCTGCAAGGTGTTCTGCGACATATTCAGCACTACCCATGGTACTGCCACTAATAAGAGTGACTTTTTTCATTAATGATCTCCTTATGTTTAAGACGCGCTATTGTACGCTGTGAATCACTTGGGATCTACCTGTGGATAATGTGGTTATAAAAAAAAATAAGAATTTACCCTTATGGCTTGATCGTCCTTATTATCGGGTTTTGCAGTGAGATCAGGGTTTCTGTTGATTGAATTTCATCAATTGTCTGGATTTTGTTGATAAGTACGTCTTGTAAAGCTTCTATACTTTTACACATAACCTTTGTAAAAATACTGTATTGCCCTGTTGTATAGTACACTTCTACAACTTCATCTAACTTATCTAATTTATCTAATGCAGTGTGGTAGTCTTTTGCACTCTTAAGAATAATGCCAATAAAACAGCAGACATCAAAACCAAGTTGCTTTTCACTAATATCAACTCGAGTGCCTGTAATAATTCCAGCCTGCTTCATTTTCTCTACTCGAACATGAATTGTGCCAGGGCTCACTTCGAATTTTTTTGCTAATTCAGCGTAAGGTGTTCTCGCATTCGCCATTAATGCGTGAAGTATGTCACGATCGAGATTATCGATCTGATAAATATTGTCCATAAATCCCCTCTGTTTTTAACGATAATACATTTTTATAGCGTTATTTTTAACGATTTAAAACAAGCAAGGCTATTTTTAATGAAGTATATTGAATTTAGTACCCATTTTGTTGCTTAATCTATATCAGCGAAACACGACATCACCACTAGGAATACAAAAATGGAAAAATCATTCATCCAGACTCAACAGCAAATTAGCTTTGTTAAATCTTATTTTTCACGACTGCTGGAAAAAGAATTAGGACTGATTGAAGTTCAAGGACCGATCTTAAGTCGCCTTGGTGATGGAACTCAAGATAACTTATCTGGTCATGAGAAGGCAGTACAAGTTAAAGTCAAATCTTTACCAGATTCTACTTTTGAGGTTGTCCATTCATTAGCTAAATGGAAACGTAAAACATTAGGTCGTTTTGGATTTAGTTCTGGTCAAGGTCTTTATACTCATATGAAAGCCTTGCGACCAGACGAAGATCGCTTAACTCAGATCCACTCGGTTTATGTTGATCAGTGGGATTGGGAAAAAGTGATGGAAGATAAAGAGCGTACAGTTCCTTATCTTAAGCAGACAGTGGGTAAAATTTATCAGGCAATAAAAGAAACTGAAAAAGCCGTCAGCGAAGAATTTGGTCTGGTACCGTTCCTGCCAGATCAAATTCAATTTATCCACACTGAAGAGTTACTGCGTCGTTATCCTGACCTTGATGCTAAAGGCCGTGAAAAAGCGATTGCAAAAGAATATGGCGCTGTTTTCTTGATTGGTATTGGTGGCAAATTATCAAGCGGTGAAGCTCATGATGTAAGAGCGCCTGATTATGATGACTGGACGACACCAAACGAAGATGGATTTGAAGGTTTAAACGGTGACATTCTTGTCTGGAACCCTGTTCTACAAGATGCGTTTGAATTGTCATCAATGGGTATCCGTGTCGATCCTGAAACATTAATGCGTCAGTTAACATTAACAGATGATACTAAGCGTCTTGAGCTAGATTGGCATAAAGCATTAATGCAAGGCGATATGCCACAAACTATCGGCGGTGGTATTGGCCAATCTCGTTTAGTAATGTTACTGCTACAAAAAGAGCACATTGGACAAGTACAATGCGGTGTATGGGAAAAAGATACCCGTTTAGCTTTCGCCGATATGCTGTAATTATTGACGCCAGCGTCGAAGTAAACGACTTTTTAATCCAGTATCAAAACGCCATATATGGTCAAAGATTTTCATGATACTGGGTTTACCGTAATTGGATAGGGTAACCGCATGGAAGCGATTGTGCTGTTGCTGTTGGCTTTTTTTGATTTTGTTGATTAGGTTTTCGGGTAACCTTTGGGCGACAAAGTCAGAAATAACAACAGCATCAGCATCTTTCCATGCTGGGCTATTTAGTTTTTCTGCGACAGTATCTAAACATGCACTTAAGTCTGTGCCCCCTCTAAATGACTGATTCAAAAACTTGATAAGATCTTGCAGGCCATTAGACGATGATAATTGGTAATGTACAGTTTCAGTCGAAAATAACATCACATGACATGAACGATTATCAGCTAGTGCTATTTTCATTAATGCAAGTCCAAAAGCTTTAGCACACTGTTCGTTAAATCCCCCCATCGAACCTGATGTATCAATACATACAATAAAAGGCCCTCTTGGTCTTTCTTCATCATGATGATGAGTTACTGGACGCAACACTGTGCGCTCTTGCCAATTATCTCCTTGTAATCGATAGGTATTGAGCTGTTTTTCCACCAGCTTTCGATAAAACTCATATTCGATTTCATTAATACCTAACAAGGCAAGCTCTGTGGGAAGTAAGCGTAAGATATCATCACTGAGCCCTATTCCATTGACTTGTTCTGGCGTTGTATCTGGTGCTTTTTCAACAATAGTTACAGGTTCAAAAATAACACTCTCTTCAGGGAGTGATTTAGCTGTTTTGCTACGACCTAGCAAACTTGCGAGTTTATGTAATTCAGGTTGTTGATCGAGAAAGTCGCTATAACGTTGAATAATTTTCTCATCGAAAGGGGTTTTTGTTAAAACGCCTTTACTCATATCCCATAAACGCCCTGCTGCACGCTCATTTTCTGAGAATGTATTACTTAAGCTTCCACTTAGCGCTAAACGCTCCTGAAGCTCCGCAAGGAGTTGCTCTTGTTCTTGGTCAAATAGGGCTTTGTGTAATGCAGTAACTTGGAAAATTAAACTGATCCGCCAGTGTTGAATAAACAAAGCTTGTTGAGCTGGTGAAAAAGGCTTATGGGCTTTAATCAGTTGTGATGCTTCTTCAGTAAAAGAGGAGTCTAGTTTGTTTAATTCAGCCTGTATTTGCTCTACTTGCTGATTAAATATAGCGTTACCTAATGACTGTGTTTGTTGATAAAGAGCGAATTCATCAGTAATTATTGTAGGTACTAATGTCTCTTTTACTCTTTGCTGTAAGCTTTTTTTCCATTGATGGATATCTTTAAGTAAGGCTTTTTTGAGTCTTGGGTGCTTTTCAAAAAATACCGCTAATTGAGGCGATGCAAGTACAGCAATAATAACTTCCTCAATAAGCTGCCCTTCATTTATGGCTAAAAGCATATCTAATGTTGAAAGTGTCAGCATAATATCATTACTTTATTTGGCTTTTTAATTGCGATAATTTTTCATTAAGCTGAACAAAACTTTGTTCGATGGAAATAAGCCAATCATTATCAATAAATAAATTTGGTTGATGATGATTAAATTTTTCCTGCTCACCATAAATTTCTTGAGTCAGATCTTTTAATTTATCTTGCCACTCTTTGTTATCTTCAATAGGAACAGCTGGTGTTGTCTCTTTTTGTTGATAAAGAGATGTTGTTCGACGACTCACATCGAGAATTTCTAATACGCCATCTTGGCGTATTTGTGCATTAATTGATTGTGGGAAACCAATACCATTTAAACGTGCTAATAACTCATCTCCTTTAGCCAAAAAGTTTTCTAATGCTTTTTGCTCGATAGTAATAAAGTTAACCTGAATACTATGAATATGCAGAGGGATGTGTAAAAACAGGGTGAATTTATCAGCCTGCATTTTATCTGATAGGCTAAAATGTGCGTTTCGTCCAAACATTCCACTTTGTTTTTCAAAACGAAAAGCTTGTTGATCTTGTTTACTTCTTGTCGATTGCATCCACTCAGCCCATAAGCTTTCTGTTTTTCTAATCAACTCTAGCTGGTGGTAAGCTTGTTCTGTTAAAAGGTTTTGTAATAACTTATCTAATAATGCAAATGATGCTTGGTCATGCCACAGACAATCTTTTAATAAAATAAGATCTAATGGTGAAATAGTACTACGACCATTAAAAAAGGCACTGGCTTGTAAAAGGCGTACCGCTTTTTTCCAACGTCTATCTGAAACATAAGGTGCGGCATCACTTTTATCTAAAGACTCACGAAGTTGATAAATTAAATCAAATAAGTGGTCATCTAAAGTGACCTTTTCTAATTCTGATTGCCAACGTGAAAACTCTTCTGCTGTAATTTGGATATGTTCTGGAATATGAAAAGAGCCTACTTCTTTATTAATAAGTAATGCACGAAAGTTTTTCTTATCCTGAACTTTTGTCAACCAAATACGAATAAGCATTCGGTCATATAATGCTTCAAGACTACTGTCTGAATCAGGTAACTCATTAGAGGCGGATACTAATAAACGCATTGGAATAGCGACTTCAGCATCTCCATTTCTAAATTTACGCTCATTAATTGCTGTTAATAACGTATTAAGAATAGCGGGTCCTGCTTTCCATATTTCATCAAGAAATACAACTTCAGCATCAGGTAAATATCCCTCAACCAAACGCTGATATTTACCTTCATCTTTTAAGGCTTGAATAGATAAAGGGCCAAAAATTTCTTCGGGTGTTGAAAAACGCGTCATTAGGTATTCAAAAGCTTTTGCCTCTTTAAAGGCTTCTTTCATTCTTCTGGCTATTAAGCTTTTAGCAATACCTGGGGGGCCAAGTAAGAAAACACTCTCACCACTCAGTGCTGCAAGTAGACAAAGACGGATAGCTGACTGTCGCTCATAAAGCCCAGTTTCAAGATATTGGCTAAGTTGTGAAATCCGCTCTGCAAGTTGCATAAACACTCCTAATAATGGGTACTTATTTTCGTCATCATCCTGAAAATATCAGAAAAGGANAGTAAGAAAACACTCTCACCACTCAGTGCTGCAAGTAGACAAAGACGGATAGTTGACTGTCGCTCATAAAGCCCAGTTTCAAGATATTGGCTAAGTTGTGAAATCCGCTCTGCAAGTTGCATAAACACTCCTAATAATGGGTACTTATTTTCGTCATCATCCTGAAAATATCAGAAAAGGATTGCTGACATATAGTCAAACATTCTATTAGCACACAATTTGTTTATAACAAAAATCGATTCAGCTTCCTACTGCTTATTTTTGGTTCTTTTTTGTTTTACTAGNTAATGGGTACTTATTTTCGTCATCATCCTGAAAATATCAGAAAAGGATTGCTGACATATAGTCAAACATTCTATTAGCACACAATTTGTTTATAACAAAAATCGATTCAGCTTCCTACTGCTTATTTTTGGTTCTTTTTTGTTTTACTAGCGAAACGTTTCGATGGTGATCACGTTTTTTCATTAATGTTGCTGAGATGATCGGTTTAAAATATTGAATGTCATTTATGCAATACATCTAGAATTTATTACTGAGAGTAAGGAAAAATCATGGAAGCGAAGAAACTTGTGATTTTAGGTAGTGTTAATGCAGATCATATTCTTAATGTTGCCCATTTTCCGCTTCCTGGTGAAACCATTTCAGGTAACCAATTCCAAATGGTATTTGGCGGTAAAGGTGCTAATCAGGCGGTTGCTGCTGGGCGTTGTGGTGCTAATATTTCCTTTCTTGCTTGTTTAGGGAATGACGATATTGGTAAAAAAGCCAAAGCTCAATTGATAACAGACAACATTGATACCAATAGCATTGAGTTAATTGATGATGTGGCAACAGGTGTTGCGCTTATTTTCGTTAATCAACAGGGTGAAAATGTTATAGGTATTCATGCTGGTGCTAATGGACGATTAGATACAAGTTATGTTCAGCGCCATGGGAATATTATAAAAGAAGCTGATGCTCTGTTAATGCAATTAGAATCGCCACTTGATTCAGTATTGAAAGCGGCTGAAATCGCTAAACAAGAAAATGTGCAAGTAATACTAAATCCCGCACCAGCTCAAGCATTACCTGATGAGCTGTTATCTCTTGTTGATATTATTACTCCGAACGAAACCGAGACTGAATATCTGACTGGAATTAAAGTGATAGATGATGAAAGTGCTCAGCAAGCAGCAGATGTTCTGCATCATAAAGGTATTAAAACGGTTCTTATTACATTAGGAAGCCGTGGAGTTTGGGTGAGTGAGAAAAATAGTAAAGGTTGTATTGTTCCTGCATTTAAAGTGAAAGCTGTTGATACTATTGCAGCAGGCGATACATTTAATGGCGCACTAATCACTGCTTTATTAGAAGGACAATCTATGATGCCAGCGATTAAGTTTGCTCATGCGGCGGCTGCCATTGCTGTTACTCGAGCAGGAGCTCAACCATCAGTACCATGGCGTCATGAGGTAGATACTTTTTTGGCTTCATCCTTGTAATGTATTTTTCTATTTATATATAAAGAAAAAGAGAGCTTATGCTCTCTTTTTTAGTTTGAATAATGCTATCAGGATTTTTTCTTTTTATTAGTTAGATTATCGCCATCATGTTTATCAAGGAGTAAAAATACAAAGGAAGAAAGCAGTGTAATGATACCAACAGTAATAAAAGTATAATGGAAGTTATCAACCGTAGTGCCCACATTCTCTGTATCAAAATATCCTAAAATAGATGCACTCACTGCAATACCAAAACTAATTGCCAATTGTTGGGTGACAGCCAAAACACTATTTCCTGAGCTAGCATTGTTATCTGTTAAGTCAGCCAATGAAATTGTATTCATAGACGTAAATTGTATCGACATGACCACACCTAATAAAAAGAGTGGGATAACAAGATAATAAATAGACATATCTGGAGATTGAAGAGAGAACTGAGCTATCATCAAACCAATAATAATGGTGATAGCAAAGAGCGTTCGGCGATAGCTAAATTTCACTAAGATCTTTGTGACAAATGATTTGGCTAAAATAGAACCTAACGCCATTGGTGCCATCATCATTCCTGAAATAATAGCAGGGTAGCCAAAACCCACTTGCAACATAAGTGGCATTAAGAAAGGAATACATCCAGTGCCTAATCTTGTTGCAATATTTCCCGCAATACCGACAGAGAAAGTGCGCGTTTTAAATATATTGAGAGGAATTAGTGGTTGCTGGTGGCGTCTTGCATGATTGATGTATAACCCAAGTAAAGAAAATCCACCTAAAATAATGGCAATAGGAATATATCGAGAGATATTTTTATCACCAAAAAGATCAAGGCTAACAGAAAGCATGACTAAGCCAAAACCAAAGAAAATAAAGCCAAGTAAATCAAATTTACGTTTTGGCATAGTGAAATTAGGCATATGTTTTATGGCATAGAAAATACCTAATAGGCCAATAGGAATATTTATAATAAATATCCAATGCCAAGAAGCATAAGTAACTAATACCCCCCCTAAAAGAGGTCCTGCTATGGGACCTACTAATCCTGGCATTGTGACAAAATTGAGAATGGGCAGTAATTCGCTGCGTGGATAAGCTCTTAATAAAGCAAGGCGTGCAACCGGCATCATCATTGCGCCACCTATACCTTGGATAATCCGTGAAATAACAAGAAAAGTAAGGTTAGGAGAAAGTGCACATAATAAAGAACCACCTGAAAATAAAGAAACCGCAATAATAAAAATTTTACGCGTTCCAAATCTATCAGCTAGCCATCCACTGACGGGGATTAATAATGCAACAGTTAAGGTGTAGCTGATAACAGCCGATTGCATGGCGAGAGGAGAGTGATTAAGGCTTTTTGCTATGTCTGGTAATGCCGTATTAAGAATGGTTGCATCGAGAGCCTGCATAAAAAAAGCCATTGCAGCAATCCAAGGCAACCCAGACATATTTTTGGCGGATTTCAACATGAAGCATATACCGTCTTTGTTCTATATTTTGATTATCGCTTCATTATAAACAGAAAACCTACAAAATTTGTATTAAAACTATTCAATCACTCGTTAATAAGATTAAACAGAGATCACGCGCTTTATTTCCATCCTTATCAATAATTGCCTGAACAATTTGGTTATGTGTTTCTGGTTGAACGGTTTCATTACCCACAATAAGATCGAAATACTTTTTATAAGCAGAAAGAAATAATGAGCCGAAAGAGGCAAAGAATGGATTGCCACTTGCTTGATAAATAAGATAGTGAAATTGAGTATCGATATCTAGCCAATGTTGCCTATCAAAATTCTCATCAAGCAACTGCATTTCTTTACCAAATAATGCAAGAGACTGCTTTTGGCTTTCGGTTGCATTAAATGCAGCTAAATAACAAGCTTGAGGTTCTATTGCTAAACGAACGTGATGGAAATAATGGCTGACCTTATTAAATTCACCACTGTCTATCCACCAATTAAGAAGATCATTATCTAATAGATTCCAATTTTGCATTGGAGTAACACGAGTACCTATTCTTGGTCGAGGTAAAAGCATACCTTTCGCAGCGAGCATTTTGATTGCTTCACGGATAACCGTTCTGCTGACGGAGAGTATTTCTGCTAGTTCTATTTCTCCAGGTAGTAAAGATTCAGGTTCATAATGTCCCGAAAGGATTTGTTTACCCAGTTTTTCAGCAACTATATAAGAAAGATTTTTTTGAGAAGCTGAACGTTGCTCGTTAAATTGCATAATAAAGATTACCTATACCATAATTTATCTTCTATCTTACGTGAGTCAGTTGGATAAAGCTGTTCGGATTTCACGCTATCAGCGTAAAAATAGAGCGTTTTTCTTCGTTTTGTTGAAAAAAAAAGCGAACAGAAAAAAAATTGAAATAAACACTTGCGCTAATCCGAGATCTCCCTATAATGCGCATCCACTGACCGGCGATGAGC